>CAWJPL010000028.1:0-832751 GCA_963844695.1 uncultured Actinomycetes bacterium | reverse complement strand
CGCTGGAACTGCATGCCGCTACGACTTGCGCGAGAGCAGGCCGCGAAGGGGACGCCTGGGCGGTACTGGGACCGGGCGAACATCATCGCACGGAGGCTGCCAGATGGTTATAACCACCCATGGACGATGTTCGGGGCATCGAACGTGGAATTGCACGCTGTGTCGATCAGCGCGGACCTGTCGAAGTCTCAGGAGGCACGCAGCCGAGCCGAGCAGATCGACCCCGAGGAGATCCCCAGCCGGGAACGCCGCGGGCGGCTGGGCGTAGAGATCGCCCGCTCCTACGGTCAGCGGCAGGATTACCCGGGCATGCTGCATTGGCTGGAGTTCGCCTACCAGACCTCGACGGATTCGGTCCGCTATTCCCCTTCCGCGCGCCAGATGGCGTCGGAAGCCGTCGATCACGGCGGCCCGCTGATCAGGAGCCGGGCGCGCGCCTTGGCAGGCAGCCTCGGCCTGCCCCTGTAGCGACGGGGCGCACACCGCACCTCACCGCGGCGGGCTCGACACTGCGCCTCTCGGCGGACGGCATGGCGCTTAACGTCACAGGCGCCATGACGGCCGATGCAGGGAAGGTGAAGACGCAGATGCCCTGGACCAGCTCACAGGCGCTCGAAACGCTGGCCGCAGAGCTTCGGAGGCGCGGCTACGAAGCGAAGTTGATCACCCCCGAGGGAGGCGAGCCGTGGTTAGCCGTACACCAACCCCCAGGTACCGATGCTTGCCGAAACGGTGCTCGCCCATGCCGAATGGTTCTGGTGGCCCTGGCAAGACAGGATCGGCCCGGCCACGGATGTGCCCGCGGCCGCCGATCGGGTCCTGCGGGTGTTGGCTGCGGCGGGCGGTGAAGCATGAGCACCCCCGACAGCGACGAGGAGATGGTCCGGCCACTGCGGGCGGACTTTCCGGGCCACCGCATCCACACCGAGACGATGATGGACCGCGTGCGCTACGTCGCGCGCAGCCAGCACGACGGAGCACGCCCCCACACCGTCATCACGCATGACTTTGGTGAACTGCGAGTCGCTCTAGAAGCTGCCAGGCCGCCGACCCGGGAAAGGTGAAGAGGTCAGTACGGGCGAGCAACGACTACTCATTGCCCACAAACTGCTCGGCACGGACATGCAGCAGGCGGGAGTCGGTATCAGGACAATCGATCCTGCGCCGCATGACTCAGCTAGTCACAGAGACTCCTGGCGGCCCAGTATTCCTCACGGTGACCGAGGCAGCCAGAACGATGTCGCAATCTCGACCGTCTGTCCTTCGCCAGATTCACAGCGGCCAACTGCGCAGTTTGCGTTCTGGGCCGGACCTACCGAATACCAGATCAACATGCGCACCGTATTCTCGCGGACGGGTCATGGGACGACATGTATCTCACTACCGGAGAGTGTGCCCGCATCCTGCGCTGCCCTCACCGTACAATTTGCGCTCTAGTGCATCACAGGCATCTCGTCGGGAGGTTCAATGGATCCCACGACTGCTACCAGATTCGTATTGCAGAATTTCGCCGCTTCTTAAGCCGTGTTATGCGGTGAGTTCTAGGGCGTCCGATCCGCAGCGGCATGCAGGACGCCGATAACCGTCGCCGCCCCGATGATCTCCCCAGTCCGGGTCATCTCCAGAGCCTCCTCAACAGGCACCCAGCGCACCGCCTCGGCCTCGTCCGTCTCCGGTTCCCCAACAAGATCCGCGCCGCGTGCCACGTAGACGTCCTGCGGCGCGTCCGCAGACCCAAGCGCAGGCTGGAACGTCAGGAGGAACTCGACCGACCGCGGCCGCCACCCGGTCTCTTCCTCGACCTCACTCCCCCATGCTTCAGGTCGGTGATCCACTCACGTACGTGCTCGGGCAGTATGTCGATCATCCGCATCGGGCCGAACTCATCCATGATGTGCTTGTTCAGCAGGTAGGTGTAGCCCTGCAGGGTGCTCGCCTCGACCTGGTGGTTGGGCAGCCAGGTGTTCTCGACGTAGGCGCGGAAGGTCTGGCGGCCGCGGCCGGGATCGCCTAAGTAGCCCTGGGCGACCTTCGCCTCGGCCCGCTGCCAGGCGCGGTCGGCCTCGCGCCGCTGGCTGAAGGTTCCTGCGGAGCGCTGCCGGCCCTTGAGGTCCCGGTAGACCGCCGTGTAACGCGCCCTCCCGTCGGCGCCCACCCGCTCACGGGCAAATCCCATATCGCCTCCATAAACAATTTCTTGACATCAGGATGCCATCAAGGCGCGCCACCAGCAACCGGCACCAGCCGTTACCGGCCGACAGTGATTGACATGCTGACCTGCGACTACGCCAATAAGCAGGCTATAGTCACAATGGAAGCTTGGGCAATAGATCGACCGTTGACACCGAAGATGTCACTGGTTCAATCTCATGAACTCTGGCGTGATGACTCACGTGGCGATGCCGGGCAGGCTGAAGGTCCGGATCCGCGATCGGGTGCTCCGGGAGCCCATCGCCCTGTGAGGCATGACGACGAGCGACTGGCCGACGTCTCAGTTCACCAGATACGTCCAGCCACAGCCGGTGAGGCCGGAGGGTTGCACGCCGAAGTGCGTGGCCGCACCCGGGCACGGTGCCTCACTCATTTCGGGCGACCTCGGGTCCCGTGATCCGGTTGAGGAGCGGGAACGTCGAGGCGATGATCGCGAGCGAGGCCACAAGCCCGGCGGCGACGGTGCCCCAGTACGTGATTCCCGGGATGCTGAACGCGATGCCGACCTGCGAGTGGAGGTAGAGGGCCGCCGACACGAGGCCGACCACGGTCAACACTGCGGCGACCAGGAGGAGTGGCAGCGCACTTTCCAGCGCGACGACACGGTGCAGGAGTCCGGTGGGGACACCTGTGAGCCTGAGCAAACTGAACGGGCGCTTCCGCTCGCCCAGCCCGGCGGCGATGTTCACGGCGAGACTGCAGGAGGCGATGATGAGGCTCGCCACGATGATCACGTCGGTCATGTCCTGGATCATGGTCAGGAGGCGCGCGGTCGACGGATCGAAGGCATCGACGGCGACCGCAGCGCCCTGGAAGGGAAAGTCCCGTTCGAGGGTGGTCCGTGCCCGCTCGAGTGAGCCTGCTGACCCGTCCGTGGCGACGACGACTGCGTCAACGGGCAGACGCGCGGCGCTCGCCACCGACATGTTCGCGGACGGCCAGATCGTCGACGACGCATGCGAGTTGTGCCCAAGGAGGCGCGAAAAGAAGTAGCCGACGCTCGCCACCGTCTCTCCCGGAGCGCACTTACCGATCGCGGGTGTCTTCGCCAGCTGGTTGCATGGGACGACCCCGAACGACTTCATCTGCCCAGCTTGGGATGGGCTCTGGTGAACCAGCGTCACACTGCGCACTCCGGGCGTCGTGCGGAGCCCGGCGAGCACCTGGCCTGGGACGGAAGGAACCTGCGCGGAAGTGGGGCAATTCGACGTCGAGAAGCTGCAGAACGGTTCGGCGAGGGTGCCCCTCCCTGCGCTTCCTCCGCTGGAACTGCTGGCGGCGGCGATGGAGCTGAGTGCCCCGATTGCGGCGCTGGCCACGAAGAGGGCAACTACGAGCCCGGCGATGAACCGGAAGGCTGCCTTGGGATTGTCGAGGAGCCGACGGCCGGCGATCAGGGTAGAAGGACGGCTGGCCCGGTTGGCCATGAGTCGCGCTCCGGCGGTCGTGAACCACGGCCCAGCGAGCACGAGTCCCACCACGAGGAGCGCGAAGCCCGCGAGCACCTCAAGAAGCTGACCGCCGATGGCGGCCGGCTTGCCAGCGGCGTCGAAATACGCGAGCACGGCGATACCGGCGAGCAGCGGGATGATCCGTACGATCCGTGGTGGGCGGGACGACGCCCGCCGCTGCACGCCGAGCGGCGATATCTGGACCCGGCGAAGCGCGAGGCGCGCGGACACGACCGCGGCGACGGGGACGCCGATCACGGCGAGCACGATGTCGATCGTGTGCAGCGAGAGGTCGCCTACGGCGAGGGGCGCCCCGGTGAACGGCACGTGGTAGAGCAGCGGCCGGAAGACGAAGAAGAGCGCGAAGCCGAGTGCGACGCCCGCGACCGCCGCGACCACTGCCTCCACTGCGGAGACCACGGAAACCTGACGTGGCGTGGCGCCGACGAGCCGCATCGCGGCGAAGCGCTCCTCGCGCCGCGCGGCTGACAGCCGGCTCGCGGTCGCGATCAAGATCAGCACTGGCAGCAAGAGCGCGACGGCGCCTCCGGCCAGGATGAACTGCAGGACGGGTCCGCTCCCGACGCTGTTCTGGCAGGCATAGCAGCTGGCCGGCGTGCGCTGGATGGCTCCGACCTCGACCGCACCGGGTGCCCGCGAGAGCTGGCGCGCGGTGTGACCGATGACGATGATCAGCGAGTTCGGGGACGGCAGTGCCGCCGCGCCGATGGTGCCGATCTGGTGCCCCGGGTATCGGTCACGAAGCTCGTTCGCTGGTTCGGACCCAAGCAGGGCCGTGAGGGCGGGCGAGGCGAAGTACTCGCCCGGTCCCGGTAGGTGCGGAATCCCCGGCGGGACCGGAGCGTCTGGCCCGGCAGCGGCGACGTCGACCCGGTCGATCGCCTGGTTGCTGAACTGGTCGAGTCCCGACAGCCACCACAGCTGGCCGGATGCCGAGGCCGGTGGTGACGCCTGCGCCGAGGTGTCGAGCCACGCGCCACGGTCGGTCTGGGCATGGAGCCCGTTGACTCCGGCCAAGCAAGCCAGCAGCAGGCCGACGCCGAAGGCGACGGCGGCCGCGGTGACGAAGACGCGCAGCGCGGCTTCTCGTCCACTTCCGAGCGTCAGGCGCAAGCCGAGCCGGATCATCAGGCCACCGTCGCGGTGGTGGTCACTCGTCCGTCGCGCACGATGACCTCGCGGTCGGCGTAGGCGGCGACGCGAGGTTCGTGGGTGACGAGGACGACGGTGGTCCCTTCCTCGCGCGCCGCGCCAGTCATCAAGCCCATCACAAGCTCGCCGGTCAGCGAGTCGAGCGAGCCGGTCGGCTCGTCCGCAAACAACACGTCCGGATGGGCGACGAGACCGCGCGCCAGCGCAACGCGCTGAGCCTGTCCGCCGGACATCTCGCCGGCGCGGTGGCGTTCCAGGCCATCGAGCTGGAGTCGTTCGAACCAGGCCCGCGCGCCGCGCAAGGCCTGCTTGCGGTGGGTGCCGCCGAGAAGGAGCGGCAGCGCGACGTTCTCCTCCGCGGTGAGCTCGGGGACGAGCTGGCCGGACTGGAAGACGAAGCCGAAACGGTCCCGGCGGAGGCGGCTTCGCTGCTCCTCACGCATCGCTCTGAGGCGCTGACCGTCGAAGGAGACCTCACCGGAGTCCGGAACGAGGATGCCCGCAAGGCAGTAGAGCAGCGTGGACTTGCCCGAGCCACTCGGGCCCATCACGGCGAGGACCTCGCCTCGTTTCACTGACACGCTCGCTCCGCGCAGGGCGGGGGTCTCGCCGAAGGAGATCACGAGGTCACGGGCCTCGACGATCACGCCACCGCCCCCGACCACAGAGGAACTGTTCGCACCGTTCATGACGTCACCTCCTCGGCGAGTGCCGCGAGCCGCGCCGCGGTGAGGTCGATCCAGCGCAGATCGGCCTCCAAGTGGAAGAGCCCATGGTCGGCGAGCAGCGCGTCGACGAGGTTGCCCTGCTGTTTGAGGCTGGTGAGCTCGCGCATCCGCCGGAGGTGCGCGGCCCGTTGCGCGTCGAGGTACTCCTCCGCCGGGCGACCGAGCATGAGGGAGAGAACGACCTTCACGAACAGGTCCGTCTGGAGGTAGGGCTCGGCCGGGATCGGCTCGCCGAGCCACGCCTCGACCTCATGCTTCCCCGTCTGGGTGATGGTGTAGCGCTTGCGGTCCGGTCCGGCTCCCGCCTCCGCGTCCCCGGCGACCGCCTTCCCGTCCCGCGCGAGACGGGCGAGGGTGGCGTACACCTGCCCGAAGGGAAGGGGCCTGCCCCGGCCCAAGTAGGTGTCGTAGTCGCGCTTCAAGTCATAGCCGTGGCTCGGTTCACGATCGAGGAGCCCGAGGAGGGCCATCGGAACACTCATGCTCGCGAGAATACGCTGAGTGTATACTCACACGCAATAGTTACTCGAAGTCAGCCGAACTGGCTGAGTGACCGCACCTCCCGCCTGGAGATGGACGCCCGACTCGGCCGCCTGGCGCGCGCGACGGGTCGGCTTAGGTTGTAGGGCCAGCGTTGGCACCACTTGGCGTGGCCACCAAGACGGATGCCTATCCGCGATCCGAACCTCGCGTGGTGATGTCACCTGGGGTCGTTCCGGGTTTCGCGTAGAGGACGTCGCGGACCTGCTCCGCGGCGCGGAGGATGCTCTCGCTGATGAAGTCGCTGAAGCGGGCGATGTTCTCCAGACGGGCGGCAGCCGGGCTGTCGCGGCCGAGGATGCTGACGCCCTGCCGTGCGGTCTCGGCAACCCGGGCAACACCACGGGCACTGGCGATCGTCAACTGGTACCAGACGTCGTCGTCGACGAAGTAGCGCTCGCGGCGGCGTTCGTCGCGTTCCCGGCGGACGAGGCCCAGACCTTCGAGGAACGCGACCGCCTTGGAGACGGACGCCGGGCTGACCTGGAGGTGCTGGACGAGTTCGGACGCGGTGAGGCTGCCCGCGTCGGCAACAAAGAGGCAGGTCAGCACCCGGGCCGTCATCTTGGGCAGGCCCTGTTGCATCAGGAGGGTGGTGAACGCCTCCTCGTACTCGCGCACGGCCTCGTCGTCGCGCCCGCGGCCCTGCGCCGGCGCCCCCGGTCCTCGCGGCGGAGTGTGCTTGCGCCGGTGGGCGCGACGTTCGGTGGCGCGGTGGGCCAAATCGGCGCGGTAGGCGGTGGGGCCGTCGTTGCGCATCACCTCACGCGTGATCGTCGAGGTGGGGCGGTCGAGGCGCCGGGCGATCTCGGCGTAAGGGAGGCTGTCGGCCAGCCCCAGCGCGATCTGCTGGCGTTCCTGCTGGGTGAGCCTGCCTCCCGGCATCGCGATCTCCTTGGTGATCCTTCACGGCGGTCCCTCATCCTCACCATAGCGTTCACTCCTCATTCATTGCAATGATCAGAGTGGTTTCCGTTGCGTTATTTCCAAGCCCATTGCAACAGTTTCAGGATTTCTACCTGCGTAAGTGTCGGTTACACGCAACGGATATGTTGCTGAATCCTAGAAAGCAACGTAGCGTTTCCAATATCAGAAACAACACCTGAGCACAGGAGAGCATGATGCAGAAGTTCGACACCCCCACCCCGATCTCCGCCGTCCTGGACCTCCCCGCCGGACGCATCCAGTTCGTCGCCGCAGACCGCGCCGACACCACCGTCGAGGTCCGGCCCGCCAACCCCTCCAAGAGCCGCGATATCAAGACCGCTGAGCAGACCACCGTCGCCTACGCCGACGGCGTCCTGCGGATCACGGCCTCGACCCCCGGCAACCAGCTCTTCGGGCCCTCCGGATCCCTGGAGGTCACCGTCCAGCTGCCCGCCGGCTCCCGCATCGAGGCCAAGGCCGCCAGCGCCGAGCTCCGCGGCGTCGGGCGCCTCGGCGACGTCGCCTTCGAAGGCGCCTACCGCCAGATCAAGATCGACGAGGCCGCGAGCGTCCGCCTCACCGCGATCGACGGCGACGTCGAGGTCGGCCAGGCTCAACGGCCCCGCGGAGATCAGCACCGCAAGGGGCGACATCCGGATCACCGAGGCCGCGCGCGGCACGGTCGTGCTCCGCACACAGTCCGGCGACATCACGGTCGGCGCCGCCGCCGGCGTCTCGGCCGCCCTGGACGCCGGCACCGGTCACGGCCGCATCAGCAACGCCCTCAAGAACGATGGCACCACCGAACTCGACATCCGCGCCACCACCTCCGACGGCGACATCACCGCCCGCAGCCTCTGAAGGAGCAGAACCAGGTGGAACACATGACGAAGAACAACACTTCCTCGACCAACTCGAAGTGGACCGGCATGGTGCCGGTTGACGACACGGCCCTGGCCGTCACCGACACCGGCGGTCCCGGCATCCCTGTGATCTACCTCAATGGCCAGTTCGCCACTCAGGGGTACTGGCGGCGGGTCATCGCTGAACTGGGGACGGGGTGGCGGCACATCACCTACGACGAGCGGGCCCGTGGCAAATCGAAGCGTTCGGCGGACTATTCCTTCGTGACCGCCGTCCAGGATGTCGATGCCATCCTCGCGGCCAGGGACGTGGACCGGGCGCTGCTGGTGGGCTGGTCCTACGGGGCGGTCGTCGGGGCGCATTGGGCCAGCCGGAATCCCGCCCGTGCCCTGGGCGCGGTCCTGGTCGACGGCGCGTACCCGTACGACTGGCTCGACGAGGCCATGGAGCAGCGGATCCGGAAGCTGTTCCGGCGGATGAGCTGGTTCACGCCGCTGCTGCGCCCGACGGGCCTGACCCCGCGGATGACCGCCGGACAGCAGGCCGACAGCAACATCGAGCTCGGCAGGCTCTCCCGCGAGCGCGAGCTGGGCCCGGTGCTGGACAACATCAGCGTCCCGGTGCGGTATGTGGTCGCTTCGGGGACGTCTCTCGGCAGCCGCGGTGATGAGCAGGAGCGGATACGCACCAGCCTCGACGCGGTGACCGCCCGCAACCCGAACATCGAAATCAGCGCGAAGGTCGCCAGCAACCACGGTGCGATCCTCAAGAAGGACTTCCCGGCCATCGCCGAGGCCGTACGCGAGGTCGCCGCACTCGACCGCGGCCGGCGCTGAGGACCTGACCAGCAGACTGACGGTCAGCCAGGCAGCTCGCCTTCGCCGCGGGAGTTAATCTTCAATACCGTCTAGAAGCATGACCGTGATGAGCGACAACCTCGAGACCGCGATCCTCGCCGGGGGCTGTTTCTGGCCCGCACAGGAACTGCTGCGGCACCGCGGCGGAGTCATCTCCACCCGAGTCGGCTACACCGGCGGGGAGAACGTCAACCCGACCGCCGACAACCATCCAGGTCACGCCGAGGCGGTCGAAGTCATCTTCGATCCCGGGCGGACCTCCTACCGGGACATCCTCGAGTACTTCTTCCAGATACACCGGCCCGACCTTGGCGAAGGCCTGGTCGGCTCCGACTACCGCTCCGAGATCTTCTATACGAGCGAGGAGCAGCGCCAAGTCGCCGAGGACACGATCGCCGACGCCGACGCCTCAGGCCTGTGGCCTGGCCAGGTCGTGACCAAGATCAGCGAGGCCGGCCCTTCTGGGAGGCCGAGGCCGAGGACCAGGAGTACCTCCAGCACTACCCCGACGGCAAGAATCAGTTCAGGCCGTGATGGCCCCGCCGGCGTCATATCGGGACCCTGACATTATGAGGGGGTTACCCGACGGATAGCTCAGCCGCTGGGATGCGCCTGATGGAGGCAGATTCAATGAAGTACCAGGTAGTAAATCCGGCCACAGGCCAGCTCGAAAAGGAGTTCCCGACGGCGACTGACGCCGAAATCAACGAGGTGCTGGCTCGGGCCGAACGCGGTTACTCGTCGTGGCGGCACACGTCCAAGGCCGAGCGCGCGGACGTGCTGCGCCGGGTCGCCCAGCTCTACGGTGACCGCACCAGCGACCTGGGCGCGATCATCACCCGGGAGATGGGCAAGACCACCGCCGAGGCCAAGGGCGAGCTGGATTTCACCGCCGCCATCTACCGGTATTACGCCGACCAGGGCCCGGAGTTGCTCAAGGATGAGCCACTCCCGTCCGGGACGCCGGGGGCGGCATGGGTGCGGAAGTCCCCGATCGGGGCGCTGCTGGGCATCATGCCCTGGAACTACCCCTACTACCAGGTGGCCAGGTTCGCCGCCCCGAACCTGATGATCGGGAACACGATCGTCCTCAAGCACGCGCCGCAATGCCCTGAGTCGGCCCTGGCGATGGAGCAGATCTTCCGCGACGCCGGGCTGCCGGCCGACGCCTACATCAACGTCTTCGCCACTAACGAGCAGGTCGCCACCATGATCGCCGATCCGCGGATATCCGGCGTGTCGGTGACCGGCAGCGAGCGCGCTGGCTCGGCTGTGGCGACCCAGGCCGGCGAGCACCTGAAGAAGGTCGTGCTGGAGCTTGGCGGATCGGACCCCTTCATTGTGCTCGACAGCTCCAACCTCGCCGGGGTGGCGAAGGCAGCCGCTGAGGCCCGGATGGAGAACGCGGGCCAGGCTTGCAACGCATCGAAGCGGATGATCGTCGCCGACGGCGTCTACGACGACTTCATCCGGGAGTTCACCAAGGAGATGGCCGCCCAGGTAACGGGAGACCCTACCGATCCCGCCACCACCTACGGGCCGCTGTCCTCCGAGCGTGCGGCGCAGAACCTGATGGAGCAGATCGACGACGCCGTCAGCAAGGGCGCGACCGTGCACACCGGAGGGCATCGCGTCGATCGGCCCGGGGCGTTCGTCGAGGCAACCGTACTGTCCGGGGTAACCCCGGCCATGCGGGCCTACGCCGAGGAGCTATTCGGGCCGGCGGCGGTGGTCTACCGGGTGGCCGACGCCGACGAGGCAGTCGAACTGGCGAACAGCAGCACCTACGGGCTGGGCGGGGCGGTCTTCAGCAGCGACGAGGCACTCGCACTGGACGTGGCTGACCGCCTCGACGTCGGGATGGTGTGGATCAACCAGCCTGAGGGCGGCGGCCCAGAGCTGCCCTTTGGCGGCACCAAGCGTTCTGGTGTCGGGCGCGAACTTGGGCCTCTCGGCATCGACGAGTTCGTCAACAAGAAGCTCATCCACACGTCGCCGGGTGACGACTGATCCCGGTCCAGCTAGGGATGGTCCAGGCCGGCCGCTGGCTCAGGGCCGGGAAACCAGGCCGGCCCGCTGGTCGGCCAGAGCGAACAGATCGATGCCGGCTCCGAGGTGCATGGCCAGGAACTCGGCTAGTTCGTCTGGCTTGAGGTCGATAGCCGTCAGCGCTCCGACCGTCAGGGGTATGGCCTGGAGGTGGTACTCGCCGCGGGCTGGATCGACGAACTCCGGGCCGTTGCGGTCCCCCGGATCAGCGGACCAGGAGTGCACGCGAGCCAGGTAAAAGTGCTGCTGTTCCCCGCCGCGTTCGAGCACGTACAGCAGGCTGTGCACATGGGCGGTGGCAGCGATCTCCTCACGCAATTCCCGGGCCAGCGCAGTTTCCAGATCTTCCCCCGCCTCGACCCCGCCGCCGGGCAGCACCCAGTACGGATCTTGCCCGGGGCGGATCCGCTGAATGACGAGCAGGTCATGGCCAGACGTGACCAGCAGAGCGCGAACGCGGTCTGTCACGGAAGTGGCGAAGGTCGGCTCGATGGGGCCGGATCTTCCGCAAACGCGGCGGCGTGATCGGCGACCGACTGGCGAAAAGATCGCGGCGCCGAACCGAGGACGTCGAACACCGTCGAGGTGACGAACGCCGGCCTTCCCATCGTCGCGCCCCACGCGGCGAGCAGCATGTCCACGACCGGGCGCGGCCAGCTTCCCGCCGTCTCGCTCCGGAACTCCTCCGGCGACAGCTCCTCAAACCTGATCCGCCGCCCCAGGACGTCACCGATGATGCTCACCTGCTCGGCCTGACTCAGGGACTCAGGGCCGGTGAGGACGTAGTCGCCGCCAGAATGCCCGTCCTGATACAGGCTCCGAGCCGCGACGGCTGCCACGTCGCGCTCGTCGACGGGTGCTGTCTCGGCCGCGCCGTAAGGCCACCGGACGACATCGCCGACGCGGATCGCGGGCGCCCACCAGAACAACGCGTTCGACGCGAACATCCCTGGCCGGATGATCGTCGACTCGAGCCCGCTGGCCGCGATGAGCCGCTCAATGTCGGCGTGCAGCACCGCCATGGGATTCGGTTGCTGGAAGAAAGGGTGCGGGGTCTGGTGCGGTGACGAGAGAAAGACGACCCGCCGCGTGTGGGTGGCCAGACGCTCGACAACCGCCGCAGCAGTCGCCGCCGGGACGCTCCAGACCAGGAAGACGGCACTGGCACCCCGCAGCGCCGCGTCGAGCGACTCGGGCGCGGTGAGGTCACCGGTGACGACCTCGACGCTCGCGGGCAGCGCCGCCGCTGCCTCGGGGCGATGCGTGAGGGCGCGAACCGGCACGCCGGCTTGGATGAGCTGGTCGACCACAACGCGCCCAACCCGGCCGGTCGCTCCGGTGACGAGCACCGGAGGCACTGGCGTCTGTGTCATGAGGACTTCAACGTCGTCGGTGGCAGGCGCACGGAGTGAATCATGCCACCTTCCTGGGATGGATGAAGATCACGCCGGGGCTGTGTCACATTGAACCCGGCTGATCAGCGTACGGGCTGCCCCGGCGCCCATGGATCAGACCGAGCACAACGTTAACCACCCAAGCCACCGGGACACACCTTGCCGAACGCATGGACAGAGACAGGCTCGCAGGCCGGCGGAACCACCCCGAAAAGGCCGCGGATCGGCGTCGTCGTTCCTCCCACCGTTCCGGCCGGGGACTTCGTCGGCTTCGTGCGGGAGGCGGAGCGGCTGGGTTTCCACGAGGTGTGGCTGGTGGAAGACTGCTTCCTGCGCGGCGCGTTCGCTCAGGCGGCCACCGTCCTGGCGACGACCAGTTCCCTAGGCGTGGGACTCGGCATCGTTCCCGCCGCAGCCCGGAACGTGGCGTTTGCGGCCATGGAGATAGCCACCCTGGCGGAGTTGTATCCGGGGAGGCTGACCGTCGGGATCGGGCATGGGATCCCGGCCTGGCTTGACCAGGCGGGTGCCTGGCCGTCAAGCCCGCTCACGCTGCTGGATGAGTATGTGCGCGTGCTGAGGCGGCTGCTCACCGGCGACGAAGTAGAGTTCGGCGGCCGCTATGTCCGGTTGCGCGACGTGCAATTGGCGCACCCGCCGTCCGTGGTGCCGCCGGTGCTCGCCGGCGTGCGGGGCGTCAAGTCTCTCCAGTTGTCCGGCCGAGTCGCCCAGGGGACCGTCCTCGCCGAGCCGGTCACCCCCGAGTACCTGGCCTTCGCGCGCGCCGAGATCGGTGCTGCGGACCATCAGATCGTGGCTTACAACCTCGCGTCTGTCGACGACGATCCGCAGGTCGCAAGAGACCGGGTGCGCGGTGCGCTGGGCGTGGTCGGCGAACCCGATTGGGCACCTCACGTGGCGGTGCTCGATATCGCAGGAGAGCTGGCCGAGTTGCGGCAGCGTACCGGGTCCGCAGCAGCCTTCGCGGCTGCGCTGCCCGACGCCTGGGTGGATCGCCTGGCGATCGTGGGAACCGCGGACGCGGCGCGCGCGCAACTGCGCTCCCTCGGCAGTTCAGGCGCTGACCGGGTGGCGCTTATCCCGGCCTATCCCGACCTCATGTCCTCGCTCAGCTCGCTGGCCCGGCTGCTGTGAGTATCTGGAACGCGGACTCGATCCGGTCGACCGTCTCACTGATGTCGGCTGCCGTGTGGGCGGCGGCGGACACGTACCAGATTCCGCGGCGGGCGACCCAGACCCCCTGGCCGATGAAGGTGTCCGCGAGGCGCCCCGTACCGGCCCGCGTCGGCGTCCTGAAGCTGGCGGTACCTCGTGATCGGCTCGCTGGGCGCGGCGAAGCTGGCGTGAAACCCCATGGCCACTCCCTGCAGGTGCAGGTTCAGCTGGCTGGCCGCGGCCCGGGCCCGAATCAGCTCCATCAGCGCCGTTCCGGTCTTCTCGACCTGCTCGTGCACTTCCCCGCTGGCGAGTTCGTCGATCGAGGCCAGCACCGCGGCGGTGGCGATGGTGTCGCCGTTGCATGTCCCGGCGTGGGTCACTGCGCTCGCGGCCACGTCAGCGAATAGGTCACGCCGCCCGGCAATCGCCGCGCAGGGCCATCCGGCGGCCATGGCATTCCCGTAGATGACGAGGTGGGGGCGGTACGGGCGTGCCGCGTCACGGCAGGCACAAAGGCTGGCCAGCCACCACCCCGTCGCGGTCGGCGTGGTGACGCTGGCCAGCCTGAGCGATCTTCGCTGTCGCCGCCACATGCGCTGGATAGGACCGAGCGACCCCCGCGGGCGGGAGCAGCGGCGACGGCTGCCCGGGAGCGGTGAACCCGCGAGGCACCAGGGTCTGGGGAAGCGGCGGGATGGCGGCCTGAAGTTCGCCCGTCCGGGCCACGCGCCACTCGTGCACGGGTGTGGCGAGCGATCCGCGCCTTCTGGTGGCGCGGGGCTCGCTCGCCGAGGTGTACCAGGTCAACGGTGGCTTGCCCTTGACGGTCAGCGATCTGAGGGCGTCTTCTGGGGTCAGCCGCGGCTGCCGGCGTATCTGCTGGATGTGGCGCTGCCACCGATCCTGGTCGGTGGTCAGTGCCTTCATGTAGTCCGCACACAGTTGCGGGCTTATCCGCGCGCACCGGCCGAGCGCCGCCGTCAGCGCCTCTCCCATCCGGGCCCGTGTCGTGGCGTCGATGCTTGTCTTGCTTTCGACCATGTCCTGGACCTGCGCGATGAACTGCTGCCGGTGAGCCAGGAAGTCCCGCCAATGGGAAAGGTCACCGTCCGAAGCTGGCTTCCCCTGGTCGAGCAGCCAGAACGTGCCTTCTGCGAGGACATCACCGAGCTCTTCGCCCCGGGCCCGTTCGACCCGGTAGGGGTCATACGGATACTGGAGAACGTGCCCCACGGTGGCCACCGGCTGCAGGCGTTTTCCCGCATTCAGGACAAAGAACCAGTCCTCATTGTAGACATTGGGAAAGAACGAGCGATTTCGCTTGAGCCCGACGGCCAGCGCCCCGCCGCCGATGAATGTTTCCTGCCAGCCGCCCGCTTCACGAAAGGCGTGGCACACCATCGAGTTGTCCGGGAAGCCCCCGATGCCTAGCCCCACGGCGCTGTGGCTGTCCAGCAAGCTGGCGGCCTTACCCAGATCGCCCGGGTTGGGCACCCGGATATCGTCGTCGAGGAACACCACCCGCTTCCAGCGGAGCGCGTGGCTGAGCATCAAGGCCAGGTTGCGCTTGGTACTGACGTCGGTCCGCCGCTCGAACATCGTGCCAGCTAGGAGGGCAGAGGTCGCCAGTCCGGGCAGCCGGAGATCGGCTGCCTCGGGCACGTCGATCGCGATCAGGTCGACAGCGCGATCGAGTTGGGCGGCGGCCGCGAAGGCACTGGTCCATCGCCCGCTGTGCAAGGTGACCAGTGGGCAGCCCAGGGACAGCGCGGCACCGGCCGCTTCCTTCAGGTAAGCCACCCGGCGGGCGGTCGGCACGATGATCGCATCGACCTTCACCTGCGATGTTGACTCATCAACCGGCCAGATCAGCGGGCGGTGCGATCCATGGTGATGAGACGTTTCGAGAGCGGCCATCACTGCGGCCTGGACCACTCGAAGAGCCGAGTCTCAGGCACCGTCCAGTCAGGAGTCAGCGTCACACCGTTCTCCACAGTGACCCGGGTGAGGATACAGAACGCTTCGTCGTCCGCGAACCGATCTTGAATGTACCCCGCGTTGCGGTCCCGGAAGCGCTCATCAGTCAATGCGCGCACCGCGCCGTAGGTACCCCGGCCGTACATCCCATTGCAGATAGTCACAAATCGTTTCCGATTGAACGGACTCACGGCCCGCGCAAACAGGGCCACATCCTCTCGCAGGATCGTCCGTCCACCGGACTCTTCGAGCCGCGGACGGTGCGCTACCTTACGGCCGTCTTCACCCATGACCTCGAAGTAGCGTCCCGCCTTCCTTATCCCACTCGCTGACCTGCCTTACAGGTAGCTGCAGGCGGTCGAGGACCGAGCTGGTCGCCTGATTCCAGTCCACACCTCCCAGCGGGAACAGATGACCCGAATACTCGTCGGACCCAAGCTGACCTGCGGCCCGGAACTGGACCCGGCTCGTGGGGTTGGCCGCCCGCACGTGCCCGAACAATTCCAGGAGCGCGTCGAGATCCGTGTACCGGTACAAGTCGATGAAGTCGGGATCCAGGCGGATCGGTGTAGGGCATTCGTTCGTCCAGCATCTCGTTCGGCAACTGGGCGCAGACGATGGTGATGGTCTCGCGGTCCTTGAAGCGGTAAGGCCCTGCGCGAGCGGCGGGGCTCACCACGCCGACGGCCGGGACGGTGCTCCGGGGCCGCGACGGGGCTGGCGCATTCAGCGCTTCGCTGCGCAGGCGGGTGAGTTCCTGCAGGAGTTCCTCCCTGGCCGCCCGCTCCTGCGCAGTCATCTCGTCCGGGCCCAACAGGCGGCCGACCCGCCCGTCGAAGGACCGGGGGCTGGCAAAGAAGGTGGCGATGTCCTGAAGCCTCGCGGCAGGTGGCACCTTCGGGTTGGTCTGCGACTCCCATGACGAGATGAGCGGCACGCTGACAGACCGGTTCCCGTCCCCGCCAAGTGCCTCAGCGAGCTGGGCTTGATTTACCTTCTGCCCAGGCCAGTGCACTTCCCTGAGCGCGCGTAGGCGACGCGCGAGGACCTGGCGCGGGTCTTGATCGTTCACCGCAGACCTCAGTTCATCTGAAGTTCAGTAGTTCAGCAAAACGTACCACGGTTGGGTATGAGTCCTACAACCCCATCGAGCCAGCTCATCGCGATGATTACAGATACAACCCTGAAATGTTCACGTTTTGATGACACGTGAGGACTTGCGCTGAGCTGTGGAACTGAAGCACACTCTGAAATAAGCAGATGAGTCTGTAGTACAAGTGAAGAGCTGAAGTTCAGTCTGAAGAAGCGTTGCCACGTAGCTTAGCGCAGTCTGGCTGCGTCTTCCTCCAGCGGGCCGGCGCACCACGTGAGCCGGCTAAGTGCGGGACTCCCCGTTCGCCCGGAGACGCCCGCGGCAGAACACCCTGGCCCCCTCACCGAGGGAGATCTCCATGGCCACCACAGTCTCTTACCGGCGGAAGGGCACCAAACCGGTCCCGGCAGCCCGGCTCGTCACGGGCGTCGCCGTCGCGGCCCTCATCTCCGGGACCGTCCTGCTCACGGGTTGCCAGCGGCCTCCAGACGACCCCAAGATCTTCGTCGTAGCGGCCAGCGCCACAGCCAACGAGCCCGCACCGGTGCTGTCAGGCACCGACCGCGCGATGCTGCGCACTGCGGGCAGCACCAGTACCCGCGCGGCCGCCTACGTGGTGAACCCGAACACAGGCCAGGCGCGTGAGGTGTCCCTTACCCCGCGCCGGCCTGACGGCCAGGTTGACTACGGGCCGGACCGGAACAGCGAACTGAGCGCCAACGTGAACCGGGTCCAGCAGTTGCTGAACACGCTGGCGGCCAGCAAGCCGTTCGACCTGCTGGCCATGATCGCCCAGGCAGTCCGGGTGACCACCCGCCCCGGCACGCTGCTCGTCCTGTCCTCGGGCCTGTCCACGGCGGGTGGCTTTGACTTGAGGCAGGTCGGCTGGGGCGCCGATCCGCGGACCGCCGCCGTCTCCGTCAGCCACCAGGGACTGCTACCCCGGCTGAATGGCTGGAAGGTCGTGTTCTCCGGTCTCGCGGACACGAGCGGGAGGCAGCCGGCCCCGCCGGTTCCCCAGCGCACCACACTCACCCGCTACTGGCTGGCGCTGTGCCACGCGGCCGGCGCGGTCTCCTGCTCTGACGACGCGGTCACCCGTCCGGACCCGCCTTCGCGGAGCACCACGCCGGTCCCCGTCGTCCGGTTCCCCCGGGTGACCTCCTACCGCGGGCCGCATGGCGGCCAGACCACAAACGTCCCGGCCGACGCGTTCTTCGCGTTCAGCAGCGCGCGGCTGCTGCCGGGCGCAGACATCATCCTCGGGCCGATCGCCACCAGGGCCCGGGACCAGCACCAGGAGGTGACCATCATCGGATACGCCTCGCCCGACGGCGGCTCGGGCCGCTACAACCTCGCCCTGTCAGCCAAGCGGGCCCGGGCGGTCCGGGCGCGGCTCATCTCGCTGGGGGTTCCGGCCGGCCTGATCGGCAAGGCCGCCGGCCGGGGTACCGCCGGCCAGCCCCGCTCCGCCTGCTACCGCCACGGCCACCTGAACGAAGCTATCTGCGCGCGGCTGCGCCACGTGCTTATCACCCTTCGCCCAGCCCGGGCGGCGGCCTCCTGACCGGCCAGGCCTGCCCGCGACCGCCGCTGACCGCCTCATCCCAACCGCAGCGACCCGAAAAGGAGTCTCCCGTGACTACCGAAGCCAATGGCAGCGCCAGCTCCGTCCCGAACCTCCCCGCCACCCCCGAGCCGAGTCCGGTTCCGAGGCCCAGGCGGCCGGAGGCAGACAGCCGCGTCCCCGCTCCGGATGTCTCAGGCCAGCCCAACCTCGCCTATCACGACCAGCACCGGCGCTGGGAGTGGCGGACGCGCCGTCTGCTGGCCCAGGCCGACCACTGGATGCTGACCCGGGTGAAGCATCCCGACGGCGGCGAACGCACGGTGACCGAGACGCGAGCCGACGAGGAAGAGCAGCGGCAGCAGATCAGCCGCGAGACTGACATGGGATCGCGCAAGCACCGCCGCCTGCCGCGCTGGCAGGGCTGGATCCCCAAGTTCGTACTGGCCTTCGACTTTGCCCTGCTCTTGTACTTCTTCGCCGGGATCACCAATGTGGACTGGCAGAGCCCGGTGTCGATGAGCCTGGCCTTCGCCATCACCCTCGCCGGCATGGTCACCGTGCTGGCCTACGGCTTCCTGTCCTTCGCCGGCCACCGGATGCGCTCGTACAAGAACCATGCGGGCACGGTGCACCTCGACGAACTGGACGGATTCACCAAGGCCGCGTTCGGAACCGCCATCGCGGTCATCACCGTGCTCGCGGTGTTGATGTACCTGCGGATCCACAGCGAAGTCATCGACGCGCTCGGGTACCAGGCCGGAGTGACTGCCCTGGTGATCCCGCTGGCGGTCGCGGTAGTCAGCGCGGTCGCGAACTACCTCGTCGTGCTCATTCACGCGCTGGACGGCTCAGACGAGGTCGCCAGGCTGGACAAGCTCGCGGCGGCCACCCGCCGTCCCACCCGCAAGGCGCACCGGCTGCGCGGGCGGGCCGCCCAGCAGGCTCACCAGTGAGCTCAGCGCGTGTCGTCCTCAGCGGCCCGGTGTCCTGGCTGGCCTCGTGCTCAGCCAGGGCCGCCCCACGCTCGTCCGCCGCGGCACCGATATCCCACGCCGAGCCGTCAACGGCGGGCAGGCCACCGATGATCGGCACGACCGATCCGTCCTCCCCCACCGCCTCGCCCGTTTCGGTCAGGTACCCCGGATCCTCGGCAGGCTCGGGGGCCAGCGGCTCCTCCTCGCCAGGCACCGGCGGCCCCGACTCGGGCGGCGTTGATCCGGGCGGGTAATTCTCGGTCATTTCGGCCCTCTCCCTCGGCAGACAGAGTCACAGTTGGCCCGCCGTCCGCAGCTTAGGCGGTAAGCACGTCTGGTACACGTTGGCTCATGACCGATCTCATTGACCTGGCCGGCAAGTCGGTGATCGTCACCGGCGCCTCCTCCGGTATCGGCGCGTCCACCGCACGTCTGCTGCACGCCGCCGGGGCCTATCCGGTGCTGGCCGCGCGCCGGGCCGACCGGCTGGCTGCGCTGAGCGAGGAACTCGGCGGGGCGCTGGCCGTGCCTGCCGACGTGACCGACCCGGCGCAGGTGCGCCGCCTGGCGGACGCCGCCCTGGACCGGTATCAGCGGATCGACGGACTGGTGAACAACGCCGGCGCCAGCCTGCACGGGCCGCTGGACCAGGTGGACCTGGCCGAGTTCAGCCAGGTCCTGCGGCTGAACGTGGTCGGCCTGCTGACGGTGACCCAGGCGGTGCTGCCCGCCATGCGGGAGCAGGGTTTCGGGCGGATCGTGAACATCAGCTCCGGCACCACCCGGCGGACCGCGGCCGGCGTCGGTGCCTACGCGTTGACCAAGTCGGCGGTCAACATGCTCAGCGCGGTACTGCGCCAGGAACTGGCGGGAGACGGCATCGCGGTATCGCTGCTGCTGCCCTCGATCACCGCGACCGAGTTCGGCGACGGCATGTTCACCCTCGGCACCTCGCCCCGGCCGGGCATGGTGGCGCACCACCCGGACTACGTGGCCGGCGTGGTGCTGCGGCTGCTGCGCACCGGCGAGGAGTCGTTCGACATCCCGCACGGCCCGGAGCAGCCCGGCCTGGCCCAGGTGCCCGGGCCGGGCTGATCCGCCGGCCGGGCACCCGGGCCAGGATCCGGCTGCCGGTCAGCCCGTGAAGTTGGCGAACATGCCGGGCTCGTAGGAACCGCCCTTCTGGTGCACGATCACGGCGAGCCGGTTGGTCGCGTTGATCAGGGCGACCAGGGCGACCAGGGCGGTGATCTGGTCGTCGTCGTAGTGCTTGCGCACCTGGGCCCAGGTCTCGTCGGACACGCCGTGGCTGGCGTCGGCGAGCCGGGTGCCCTCCTCGGTGAGGGCCAGCGCAGCCTGCTCGGCTTCGGTGAACACCGTGGACTCGCGCCAGGCGGCGACCAGGTTGAGCCGGACCGGGGTCTCACCGGCGGCCGCCGCCTCCTTGGTGTGGATGTCGACGCACCAGCCGCAGCCGTTGATCTGGCTGGCCCGCAGGCTCACCAGCTCCTGGGTGGCCTTAGGCAGCGGCGACTGGTCGACCACCAGGCTGACGTTGTAGATCCGCTTGGCGATCTTGGCGCCGATCTCGTTGGTCATCAGGTCGATACGGGGTTCCATGACGTCGTCTCACTCGTGGAGTCGCGCGCCGCGCGGATCGTTCGCGCGGCGCCCTTACGAACATGGAGATGCCGGCCGACCCGGTCCCTGTGACACCGCGGCGATGTGACGTGCCGCACCGGCCGTGGCTGTCACAAAGCGGTGCGGGCCGGCGTCTTGTGCGTGTGGCACAGTCGAGAGCGGACGGGCAGGAGCCAGCTATGAGCGAGCACAGCGAGCCAACCACGGGCCCAGCCGGGCCACTTGCCCAGGGCGGCCGGATGGACTCCGCCACCGAGGCGTTCGTCGCCCACCGCAACCTGCTGTTCACCGTCGCCTACGAGATGCTCGGCTCGGCCGCCGACGCCGAGGACGTCCTGCAGGAGACCTGGTTGCGGTGGGCGGGCGTCGAGCTAGGCACCGTGCGGGATCAGCGTGCCTACCTGGTCCGGATCACCACCCGCCAGGCGCTGAGCCGGCTGCGTACGCTGCGCCGGCGCAAGGAGTCCTACGTCGGCCCCTGGCTGCCCGAGCCGCTGCTGACCGCGCCCGACGTGGCTGAGGACGTCGAACTGGCCGACAGCGTCTCGATGGCGATGCTGCTGGTGCTGGAGACGCTCACGCCGACCGAGCGGGCGGTGTTCGTGCTGCGCGACGTGTTCGGCCTGGAGTATGACGAGATCGGCGAAGCCGTGGCCAAGAGCCCCGCTGCGGTCCGCCAGATCGCTCACCGGGCCCGGGCCCACGTCGCGGCGCGGCGGCCGCGCGGGGTCGTTTCCGCAGCCGAGACCCGCGGCGCGCTCGAAGCGTTCCAGCGGGCGATCGAGACGGGTGATCTGCAGAACCTGCTCGACATGCTCGCGCCGGACATCGTCCTGCTGACTGACGGCGGCGGAGTCAAGCGGGCTGCGGTGCGTCCCATCGTGGGGGCCGGCCGGGTGGCTCGCTTCCTGGCTGTCGGCGTGCCCCGGATCGGCGGCGAGGTGTCGGTCGAACCGGTGCAGATCAACGGCCGTCCGGCCCTGATCATCCGGCTCAGCGGGGAGATCGAAAGCCTCGTGGCGATGCAGATCGACGACGGCCTGATCACCGGCCTCTACGTCGTGCGCAATCCTGAGAAGCTGTCGCGGGTCGAGCGGGAGACCGCGGTGAGCCGCTGAGTGTTTCCGGTCAGCCCGGCAGGGTCGGGGGCAGCCCGAAGTGGCGGAACAGGCCGTTGTCGCTGAACCGGGTGATGGCGCAGATCTTGTCGCCGGCCAGCGTGAGCACGACGAGGCTATGGGCGTACGCGACCGGCGCGTGCGGCTCGGTGCGGTAGTAGCAGAACGCGGGCTGGTCGCTGGCGCGGGTGGGGACAAGCCGGGGCACCCGGGCCCCCCAGAAGGGCCGGGTCTGGAAGAACCCGGCGATCGCGGCGTGGCCCTGGTATTCCAGCGGCTCGGGCGGCATCGTCAGCCACGCGTCCTCGGTGAGCAGGGCCACCAGGCGGTCGGTGTCGGCAGCCTCGAACGCGTCCGCGAACCGGCTGGTGAGCTCGCGCTCCCGGGCCGACCGCGGCGCGGGCGCGCTGTCGCGGCCTGCCGGAGGAAGCTGGGCGGCGAGCGTGGCCCGGGCCCGCTGCAGGGCGCTGTTCACCGACACCTCGGTGACTTCGAGCAGGCCGGCGGCCTGCGCCGCCGGGTAGCCGAGCACGTCGCGCAGCACCAGGACGGCGCGCTGGCGGGGCGGCAGGCGCTGCAGCCCGGCCACGAACGCCAGCGCCACCGCTTCCCTGGTCTCGTAGCGTGCTTCGGGACCGGGGGCGTTATCGGGCAGGTCTTCGAGCAGCGCATCGGGGTAGGGCTGCAGCCACAGCGGCTCGGTCCGGCGGGTGGGTTCTGGCGGAGGCGCAGGCCACTGGTACCTGGCCGCGGCAGCCGGGCGGCGGCCGGTGTCGCGCAGCGCGTTCAGGCACCGGTTGGTCGCGATCTTGTACAGCCAGGTGCGCAGCGAGGCGCGTCCCTCGAACTGGCCCAGCCCGCGCCACGCGGCCAGCAGCGTTTCCTGCATGACGTCCTCGGCGTCCTGGACTGAGCCGAGGATCCGGTAACAGTGCAGCTGCAGCTCGCGCCGGTGCGGGTCGGTGAGCTCGCGGAACGCCTCCCCATCGCCCGCCCGGGCGCGGGCCAGCGCTGTCGTGGTCACGATCACATCCTCCCCTCCGCCGGGTCCTCAATAGAACGACACCAGCCAGGCCGGAAACTCACCGGCCACTTCGCGGCGCCTGCGGGGTCTCAATCAGCAGCAAGCATCACAACCCCAAACTGGAGGACACGTGAACACCGCGAGCAGGCAGGACGCCATGACCCGCGCCCAGGGCTGGGCCCTGGCGCTGGCGTCGGTGGCGTCGTTCATGGTCGTGCTGGACCTGCTGGTCGTCGCGACCGCGCTGAACACGATCCGCCGCGACCTGGGCGCCTCGATCGGGCAGCTGGAGTGGACGGTCAACGCCTACACCCTGGCCTTCGCGGTGCTGCTGATGACCGCGGCCGCCGTGGGCGACCGGTTCGGCAGGCGGCGGGTCTTCGTTATCGGCCTGGGCGTGTTCGCCGCGGGCTCGGCGGCGTGCGCGCTCGCGCCCGGGGTCGGCGCGCTGATCACGGCGCGCACAGTGCAGGGCGTCGGCGCGGCGATGGTCATGCCGCTGGCGCTGGCCCTGCTGAACGCGGCCGTCCCGCCGCAGCGGCGCGGCTGGGCGATGGGCATCTTCGGCTCGGTGACCGCCCTGGCGGTCGTGGTGGGGCCGGTACTGGGCGGCGCGATCACCCAGGGCATCGCCTGGCCGTGGATCTTCTGGCTGAACGTGCCGGTCGCCCTGATCACCATCCCGCTGGCGCTGCGCCACCTGGAGGAGAGTTACGGGCCGCGCGCGCCACTGGACCTGCCCGGCGTGGCGCTGTGCACCGGCGCGGCGCTGGGGCTGGTGTGGGGCCTGGTGCGCGGCAGCTCGGCCGGCTGGGCCAGCCCCGAGGTCGCCGGGGCGCTCGCGGCGGGCGCGGCGGCGGCCGTGGCGTTCACCGGCTGGGAACTGCGGGCCCGCGCGCCGATGCTGCCGATGCGCTTGTTCGCCATCCGGGGCTTCTCCGCGGGCAACGCCGTGGTCTTCCTGATGAACGCGTCGATCACCGGGGCGGTCTTCTTCATGGCCCAGTTCCAGCAGGTCGGCCTCGGCCAGGATCCGCTCGGCGCCGGGCTGCGGCTGCTGCCCTGGGGCGTGGCGCCGTTCCTGATCGCACCGCAGGCCGGGAAGCTGGCCGACCGGATCGGCGAGCGGCCGCTGGTCGTCTCCGGGGTCGCTGCTGCAGGCCGCCGGGTTCGGCTGGATCGCCGTCGTCGCCTCCCCCACGCTGGCCTACCCGGCGCTGCTCGCGCCGATGGTGATCTCCGGCGCCGGGCTCGGCCTGGCCATACCCGCGGTCACCAGGGCCGTGGTCGGCTCGGTCCCGCGCGGCGACATCGGCAAGGCCTCGGGCAGCTTCAGCATGATGCGCCAGCTGGGCGGCGCGTTCGGCGTCGCCATCCTGGCCGCCGTGTTCGCCACGGCTGGCGGTTACACCTCGGCCGCCGCGTTCAGCGACGGGTTCGCGCCCGCCATCGCGGCCGCGGCCGGCCTGGCCCTGGCCGCGGCCCTCACCGGGCTGACCCTGCCTCCCCGGCCAGGCCCGGTCCAGGACGCGCCGCCCGAGCGGGTGGCCACCGGGCAGCATGCGTAAGCCGAGGCCAGGTCACGGCTGGTCGCCGGCGGCGTCACGCATCCGGGCCGTAGGCCGCGGCGACGTCCTGCGAGCTGCCCCACCCGCTGTAGGTGGGCGACTTCGGCCAGCCCTCGGGCGAGTCCTGCCACTCCTCCTGCCGCCCGTAGGGCAGCAGGTCGATCAGGGCAAAGGTGTAACTGAGCTGCTCGGTGCCACGGCCGTTGGTGTGCCAGGTGCGATAGACGGTGTCGCCGTCGCGCAAGAACACGTTGACCGCGAACCCGCCGCCAGGCGGCGCGCCGACGTCGGCACCGAATGGGCTGTTCGCCGCTGGAGTACCAGGTCATTTGTGTTCCCAACGCGCCGCCTGTAGGCCAGCGCCTCGTCGATCGGGCCCTGGGTGACGATGACGAACCGGGCGTCGTAGCTGTCCAGGAAGTCCAGCCTGGTGAAGTGCGAGGTGAACCCGGTGCAGCCCGGGCACTGCCACTCCTCGCCGGGAAACCACATGTGGTTGTAGACGATCAGCTGGGACTTGCCGTCGAAGATGTCCGCTAGCCGGACCGGCCCCTCTTCGCCGTCCAGGGTGTAGTCGGGCATCTCGACCATCGGCATCCGGCGCCGCTCCGCGGCGATCGCGTCGAGTTCCCGGGTCGCGGTCTTCTCCCGGGCGCGCAGTGCGTCGAGCTGGCGCTGCCAGGTGCCGGCGTTGACGACAGGCGGCAGTGCGCTGGTGGTCACAGTTTCCTCCAAGGTGCGTCCGGCTGCGGTTCCCCAGTAGAGACGCTGCCGGGCCGGCGGACTCATCGGTGCCGCGCGGAACTGGCGGCCAGGCCGCCGGCCGGCGGCGTCGGCAGCGGGAGATGCACTTAGAGTGAGTCTCCCCCGGCCGTCTTCGAGCCGGGCACAGGCCCGGGATCACGATCGGAGGCTGGCGGTGCCTGACCTGGCCATGCTTGAGGAGTTCCTGGCCGGCGGCCAGGTCGGCGCGGCGGTGTTCGCGCTGCGGCCCGACTACCGGGCCATGCTGCTGGCCGCCCGACGGGATCGTCCCGGGTCCGGGCGACCAGGCGAGCGACGCGCTGCTCAAGGCGGCGGAGGCCGCCGCCGCTGAGGCGCTCCGCGACCAGCCGCCGGAGCAGCTCCCGCACGTGGCGGCGTGGCGCGAGGCGTACCGGGCGTTCGGCGCCAAGCCGCAGCGCACCCGCAACAGCCTGGAGGCGCTGCTGCGCCGGGCGGCCTCCGGGCTGCCCCGGGTGAACCGGCTCACCGACCTCTACAACGCGGTCTCGGTGCTGCACCAGCTCCCGCTCGGCGGGGAGGACCTGCTGCGCTACGCCGGTGCGCCGCGGCTGGTCCGGGCCACCGGCGAGGAGCCCTTCGACACCGTGGCCGACGGCGTTCCCGTGACCGAGCGTCCCGACCCCGGCGAGGTGGTGTGGTGCGACGACGCCGGCGTGACCTGCCGGCGCTGGAACTGGCGCCAGGCCCGCCGCACCCAGCTGCGCGACGACACCACCACCGCGCTGTTCATCCTCGACGCGCTCAGCCCCCTGACCGACGAGGCACTCCACGCCGCCGCCGACGACCTGGCCGCCCACCTGGCCCGGCTCGGACCCGGCGTCCGGGTCGCCCGCCGCCTGATCTGCCAGGCGCCCGGTGCCTGACCAGATCCCCCCAGGGTCGTGAGGTAATTTGGGAGCGGCGCGGGAGGACGCCGCCGGGTCCGCGGGAAGGACTGAGTCCGCCTCCGCAGGTCAAGGCACGTGTCGTGGACAGCACCGGGTCGTCTTGAGGCCAGCCGGAAACGCGGACCTCAGGCTCTGCGAGGAGACGCGCCATGTCCCAGCTTCCCGCCCGTCCCGACCGGGATCAGCTCCGCCGCCAGGCCCGCGAGCTGCACCGTGCCGCCCGGGGCGGCAACGCCCGCGCAACCCGGAGGCTCCAGCAGGTCTCCGGAACAGCCACCCTGTCGGCCGCCCAGCTGGCCGTCGCCCGGGAGTACGGCTTCGCCAGCTGGCCCCGGCTCATGGCTGAGGCGGAACGGCGGCGCGCCGAAGCCAGCCCGCCTGGGCCGGCTGCGCAGGATCAGGCCGGGCAGGCCGCCCGCGAGCGCGCTGCTCCCCCGCCGCCGGCTTCGCGGGAAGAGATGCGCGAGCCGCCGGCCCGCCTGCCCGCCGAGGCCGGCGGCCTGATCGCGGGCCAGTACGCGGACCGTCCCGGCCTGCGGGCCATTCTCGACACGCTGCTGGCGGCGGTGCCGGCGCTGGGCCCGGTGACGGTGCAGGCCCGCAAGACCTTCGTCAGCCTGGTCACCCCCCGCCGCACCTTCGCCGTGGTGCAGGCGACGACCAAGCGGCGGGTCGACCTCGGCCTGCGACTGGACCACGCGCGGCCCGGCGGCCGCCTGCTGGCCGCCAATGGCGGTGTCGGCGCGGCCACCATGCGGATCCCCCTGGCCACCGCGGAAGACGTCGACGCTGAGGTGCTGAGCTGGCTCCGGCGCGCCTACGACGAGAACTCAGCGCCCGCCGCCGGCCCGGCGCCCGGCCCGCCGCCCGGCGGCTGAGCTCGGCCCGCTCACCGTAGTCATCGAGGGCTTCGACCTGCCCGGGCTCACCTGCCAGCCGGAACCTGACGGGCCAGATCACCGGAACGTTCACGTCGCGCTGTACACCCGGAAGACAGAGCGGCCGACGCTCGTCATGCCCGGCAATCCCTGGCTAGCGACCGAGCCCGTGCCAGGAGACGCCCCGTCGGCCCGCTGGGAAGTACCGGTCACCGTGCGGCGCGGCGAGGACGGCTTCGACTTCAGCGGCCCCTTCGTGCGAGGCGACCGCACCGACCGTCACCTCGGCCTGGCCTGGGGCGACCTGCCCGGTGACGGGACGCTGCGGATGTTCCGCGGCGCCAAGCTCCGGTTCGCCGAGGTAGAGCCCGCAATGATCGAGGACGCCATGCGCCCCGGGTGCGCGCTGGTCGCCCGGGTCCGGCTGACAGACGCCCGGGGAAACCCGGTCTGCGCCCGGATCCGGCCTCCAGCCATCACCTGGACGGCCGGACCAGGCTAGGGCGTCCCACGGCGCCCACCCCACGACGACGGCACACCGGTCCGGCGGGCAGACGGTCCTGGCCGCGATTACTTCGGACGGCCGCGCAGGTCTTCATGTCGACCGCAGACCCGGGAGCCAGCCCGGCAGCAGCTATGGGAGGCGACATGCGCGACCTGATCGTGAGCAGCCTGGTCTCACTCGACGGTGTCCATGGTGACCCGCAGTCGTGGGCCGGGGACTACTTCGACCAGCAGGCCGCCGAGGAGTCGCTCGCGGCGCTGCTCGACAGCGACGCGATGCTGATGGGCAGGAACACCTACGACTACTTCGCCCCCGCCTGGTCGTCGCCTTCCGGGCCGTACCTGGAGCGGATCAACGAGATGCGCAAGTACGTCTTCTCCTCCACCTTGACGGCGGCGGACTGGAACAACACGAGGATCATCCCTGGCGACCCAGTCGCCGCTGTGCGGGAGCTCAAGGAGCAGGGGGACAGGCATCTCATGATCTACGGCTACGGCCAGCTCGCCCAGACGCTGCTCGAGCACGGCCTCGTCGACAGGCTGAACTTCGTCGTCAACCCGGTCGTGGTGGGCAGCGGGACCACGCTGCTGCGCCCCGGCCAGCGCACGAACCTGCGCCTGGTCTCGGTCACTGAGCGCCGCAACGGCGTGGTCACCCTGTCCTACGCAAACGCCTGACGGACGGCTCCGCCGTGTCGTCAGCCGGGCAGTCGTAACCGGACAGGGCCTAAGGCAGCGCGGTCACATCGCCGTGGCGTGAGGCGGCCGAGGACAGCGTGCGCCGGTGAGCACGGTCGCGCCGCTGTGCATCGGCCGCCCGGCGACGGATACCGCGGCCTCCGGTACCGTGCGGCCCGGTGGTTAACCGCGGGCTCATTCCGCCGGCGTGCAGCGCCCACGGCCGCCGCGAGTGGTATCCTGCTCATACACTCCGTCCCGCAGACTCTCGCTCCAGCCGCTGGGGAGGCAGCATCCGCTCGATGTCTTGTTCGGCGAAGCGGGTGGCGCTCACTTCCCGGGCCGCGGTCGCGTCGCCGACGCCCCGGCCTGCTGGGCCACCGCCAGCCATGCGCCCAGCCCGATCAGGGTGGCCACGCGAAACGGCGATCGGACGCCCCAGCGCGCTTCGGTCCGCCCCCGCCGCCGCGCGTGGTCGGCGCAGCGCGGCCAGCGCGCGGGCCCGGCCGGTACCCGCCGGGCGGCGAGCACGGCGGCTGAGCCCACGGTCAGCCAGTGGCAGGCCCGCCGGAGCTCGACCTTCAGGTATTCTGGTCATGGCGGCCGATGCTGTGCACCGGGATATTCGAGTAGGTGGCCAGAATGGCGCCGCTGGTCAGCAGGCTGATCGCCGCGAGCGCGGCCAGCGGCGGGATCGCAGCGGGCGCACCGCCAGCGCCAGCATGGCGGCGGTGAGGACCAGCAACGCCACTCCGTCGCCGGTGTACGCCCGCCGATCTCCCTCGCGATGCCTTCATAGCGGGTCGACATCGATGACTGCCACCACACCGCTGCTGCTGGGCTGTCGCCCTGCGGGTCTTCAGGCCGGCGAGCGGTACCAGGCCGCTCGTGCACGGCCGGCGCACGATAATGGCCAGGCTGCGCGGCAGGCCCGGCTGGCGCGGAGCAGGCGGCGTAACCCGGTCCGGCCGCCACGGTGCCTGGCGCCCCGGCGGCTGCGTGTCATTTTTCCCTCTTCTCCGGTAGCCGCGATCTTCCTTTTGCGCCCCTGGGCACCATCTCCCCGTCTGACCTGCGGCCGGGCCGGTGCGCTGAGTCTGAACTGGTCGTCACTTCTGGGATCATCCATGTTCGTGGCCTCGCCGGCCCCCGTCGTTCCCGTGCGCGACCGTCCCGGTCCCCAAGGCCGCCCCGGACCTGGGCGTCAGCCACCAGCACGCCGTCGCGCGGCGCCCGTTCCGCGCGAAGTTCCGCCCGCGCAGCCCGGCCACGCGAACCGTGAGTGACGGAGGTCACCCCGGCGGTCCAATCTCTCCAGGCGTCCCGCCCGTACTCGGTTCCGGCAAGCAAGTGACGAAGGGGCGGCGCTTGACGCGCGAGCGTCCACCGCCCGGAAGAGGAGACGAGCAAGATGAGCATGCCCCTGATGAAACGGCTGCCGATGGCGGTCAAGCTGGGCGTTCCGGTGGCCGCAGGACTGCTGGCCGCGGCGTGCGGCACCGCGGCCGGGTCAACGACCGGGTCAACGGCCGCCGGGACGCCGGCAAGCAGCGGGTCAACGGCGGCGACGGTGATCGAGTCCCACGCTGGTTCGGCGGCACCGTTCCTGACCAATTCGTCCGGACGGGCCGTGTACCTGTGGGCCGCGGACAGCATGAACAAGTCCATGTGCTCGGGCGCGTGCGCCCAGGCGTGGCCTCCGGTGACGAGCATGGGCCAGGTGACCGCAGCCCACGGCGCGAAGGCCGCTGACCTGGGCACGATCACCCGGTCGGACGGAACCAAGCAGGTGACCTACCTCGGTCACCCGCTGTACTACTTCGCCGGCGACTCCGGCCCGGGCCAGACCAACGGCCAGGGCAGCGACAGCTTCGGCGCGAAGTGGTGGCTGGTCACCCCGGCCGGCGCGAAGATCACGGCCGCCGACACGGCGGCCAGCACGGGCAGCTCCTCCTCGACGGCGCCGGCCGCGTCCAGCGGCTCCAGCGCCGGTGGCAGCTGGGGCTGACCCCTCCGGTGACCACGTTCCTGACCCGCCTCGCGGGCCCTGACGCTGGCCGGCCACCCCGCTCCCCGGGGCGGCCGGTCAGCGGGTGGGCCTTCACCGGCTTCGCGGTGACGGCTTTCGGCGGCCCACTGGCCCTGGCCGCGCTGTACGCGCCGGCCGCAGTGGCCGGGGCCAGCGCCGGGGCGGGGCTGGCCATGGCCGGCGCGGTGGCCTTGTTCGCTGTCCCGCTGGTCATCTGGCTCCGCTACGCACGGCGGGTCAACGGGGCGGGCGGGCTGTATTCCTTTGTCGAGGCGGCGGCCGGGCGACGGGTCGCCCTGGTCCAGGCCGGACTGTGGGTCGTCAGCTACCTGCTGTACCTGCTGTACACCACGGCGCAGATCGTCTACGACACGCTGCCCGCGGTGCTGCCCGCCGAGCGGCGCTACCAGCCGGTTCTGGAGATCGCCATCCCGGTGGCGCTGGCGGGGGTGATGATCGCCGGGCGGCGCGCCGCGCTGCTGGTCACCGGCGTGCTGGCGGCCGGCCAGATCGTCGTCGCCGCCGCCCTGGACGGGGTGACCCTGATCCACGTGCCCGTCCCGGCCAGCAGCTTCGCGGCCTCGGCGCCTGCCGGTTCCCTGGCCACCGCAGCGGCGCAGACGTCGCTGCTGTACGTCTGCGGCAGCCTGCCGTTGTTCCTCGGCGGCGAGCTGGCCCGCCCGGCCCGCACCATCCGGCGCGGCCTGACCGCCGCCTGGCTGGTGACCGCCGTCCTCGTTATCGGCGCCGTCGCGCCGCTGGCCGCCGCACCGGCGCTCACCCGGGCCCCCATCCCGGGGATGGCCGTGGCTGCGCGCTTCGCCGGGCACGGGTTCGCCGTCGCAGTCGGGCTCGGGGTAGCCATCAGCGTCGCCGGGGTCATGCTCGCCGAGTACTTCGCCCTGAGCCGGCTCATCACCACCGTCACCTCCTGGCGCCTGCGTCCGGTCATCATCGCCTCGGCGCCGCCCTGGTCCTGTCCGCGCCGGTCACGCTCATCGACCCGGACCGGATCTACAGCTTCCTGATCAAGCCGTCGCTGGTCGCGCTGTGGCTCAGCCAGCTGATCGTCTTCGCGGTCTACCCCCGGTTCGCCGCGCGGCAGCACGACCGCCGCCTGCCCGCCTGGGCGCTGGCCGTGGTCGCCACCGCGTTCGCCCTCTACGGCCTCTGGGTCACCATCCAGCATTCGGTGACCTGACCCCAGAACAGCCGGCCGTGACACCTCACCAGCCGGAACCACTACCCATAAGGAGACAGACCGATGAATTCCAGTCACACGAGCACCATGCTCCGGGAGCACGACTCCGGCCGCAGGGACAGTGTCCCGGGCCGGGCTGGCCGGCTGCTGGCCCGGGGGCCAGCCAGGATGAAGTCACCCGGCGCGCGCTGGGCGGTCAACGTCCTGGCCGTCGCCGGGGCCGCCCTGATGGTGTGGTCCGGCGTGATCCATCTTCAGCTGTGGTCTGACGGCTACCGGAGCATCTCCGTGATCGGGCCGCTGTTCCTGATCCAGGGCGTCGTGAGCATCGTGCTGGCCGTGGTGCTGGCCGTCTTCCGCCGCGTGGTCCTGCTGGCTGCCGGCGCGGTCACGATGGCCGCCACGGCCGCCGGGCTGCTGCTCAGTGTCAACGTCAGCCTGTTCGGCTTCCGGGAAAGCCTGGCCGTCCCCTACGCCATGAGCTCACTGGTGGTGGAGTTCGCCGGTGCGGCCGTGCTGGCTGCCGCCGCCGCTCTCGTCCTGGCCGCCCGCCCCGGACCCCGGCCAGTACGGCGCTAGCGTCCTGCAGGCCCCTCCAGGCCAGCGGGACCCTGTCCCGCTGGCCTGGACGGCTGCCCGGGATCGCGGCCGGAGAATTCGCCCAGTTCATGCGCTGAGATCCAATCTCTTTCCGGCCGTCACCCGTATGTAGTGTGTGCGCATAGTGGGAACCTCGACCGACCAGCTACCAGACGAGACGCTGCTCGCAGGCCTGGGCGCCGGCGACGCTGAGCTGTCGCTCGCGTTCGTGCGCCGCTTCCAGGCACTCGTCTACGGCGCAGCGATGACCGTGGTCGGGGACACCAAGACGGCGGAGGACGTGGCCCAGCAGGCCTTCGAGCAGGCCTGGCGGCACGCTCAGGTGTTTGACTCGCGCCGCGGCTCCGTCCGGGCCTGGCTGAGGACCATCACCCACAACCTCGCCGTCGACGTGGTGCGCGCGCGGACCTCGACCCCCATGGACCCGGACGACCTTCCCGCTATCCTCACCGCGGTGACCGACACACCGGAGCGGGTCGCCGAAGCCCACGACAACGCCGCGGAACTGCGCCGCACGCTGGCCAGGCTGCCAGAGCCGCAGGCCCGGGCCGTGGCCATGGCCGGTATCTACGGCATGACGGCGCAGCAGATCGCTGACAGCGAGCACATCCCCCTGGGTACCGCGAAGACCCGGATCAGGGACGGGATGCAGAAACTGCGGGCCGCCTACCTCCCGGAGGAGGCCGGTAATGAATGAGCTGAACGAGATGGGATGCCACGAGTTCTCAGACGTCGCCGCCGAACTGGCGCTCGGTGTCCTGACCGGGCGCGAGCGCGCCCAAGCGCTCGCGCACCTGGACCACTGTGCCTCGTGCCGTGAGGAAGTTCGCCAGCTGACGGCGACCGGCGAGGGGCTGCTGGGGCTGCTGCCCAACGTGGAGCCTCCCGCGGGATTCGAGGCGCGGGTGATGGACCGGCTCGGCCTCGCCGCGCCGGCCCCGAGTCCGGCCAGCCGGACTGGCTGGACTGGCGGCTGGCCTTCCTGGGCCGCAAGCCTGCTCACCCGGCCCCGGCCGGCCAGGCCAGGCCGGCCGGGCGAACCCGGCGGGCGCTCGCCCTGGCGGCCGTCACCCTGGCGGTCGTCGCGGCGGGCCTGGGCGGGTGGGGCCTGCGGCCCGGCACCCCGGCTCCAGCCGGGGCCCCGCTGAGCTCCGCCACCCTGCTCTCCGCCAGCCACCAGGCCGCGGGAAAGGTCTTTCTCTACGAGGGCAGCTCACCGTGGCTGTACATGTCCGTGTACATACCCGCCGGGAACGGCACCGTGATCTGCCAGGTGGAAAGCGGGGACGGCCACGTCACCACCGTCGGCTCGTTCCGGCTGACCGACGGCCGCGGCTACTGGGGCAATCCGGTCCCTGCGAACCAGGGGCCGCTCACCGGCGCGCGGCTGGTCGGGCCAGGCGGCACCGTCCTGGCCACGGCCAGCTTCCACAGCGCCTAGCCATCATCCAGGGTGCGCCCTTGCGCCACGGACTCTTAGAGGGTTCGCCCTCACTTTGGAATTACTGTCAGCACACGTCGGCTGCGGTAATGGCGTCGAACGTGGCCACGTGCTGCGGCAGGATGCCGCCTGCTTCCAGGACCGTCTGGTCCGTCACAGCCACCGGAACGCCATCGGTGTTCCAGTCCTGGCACAGCGTGTTGCCGGTCGTGGTGATCCACGCGGCCGGAGCCACGATGCCAGCGGCCAGGATGTCGTTGACGTACTGGGAGTTGCCAGCGGCGGCGGGTGCGGGCTGGACCACCACGGGCGCCGGCGAGGCTTGCTCGCGGCACGCCGAGCGGCCCTGATCGCATTCTCAGCCTTACGGCTGGCGGCAGCGATGGCCTTGTCCTGCGCCCGGGCGCTGGCGCTGGCCACGGCGCGGTTATGGCTGGCCGTGGCCGCCGCGCGCTGGGCGGCGAGGTTGTGCGCGTTGACGTGGTTGGTCACCAGCAGGGTGACCCCGGCACTCAGGGCCAGCAGCACGACGACACCGACGATCACCGCCGCCACCTTGTTAATCCTGATATTCATCGTCGACCTCCTGATCACGGCACCCAGTTGTGTGCGTGCCAGGACCAGTGCCAGTTCTGCACTGAGCCACCGTTATCCGGACGGATTCCGGTGATCCGGATGTCCCCGAGAACGATTCGTATGACCAGCCTATGGAATATCCGCAGGCCCACTCCAGAGGCGATATCCTTATTCATGCGGGCTGCAAGACCCATGCCTAAAGACTCTTCTGCCAGGGCCTTCTGGCTCTGGAACAGGGTTTTCGAAAGTGATAATCGCCGCCATCAGCCTGCTCTACCTTGCCGGTGTCAAGGAGATCACCCGCACGTGCGCGCATCGCACAGGAGCAGCCGAATTTCAACGCCGGCCCTACCGCCGCCGAGGCAGATATCCCGGTAACCGGAACTGCAGGCGCGCTTATTCGTGGAGGCGTTCACCACGGCGGAGCATGCCGAGGTAGTCCGCCAGCCGCCGGGCCCGGGTCTCTGGCCGTTTGGCGGCGTTGAGACGCCAGATAATTGCGTAGCGGTTGCGGGAGTCCAAGCCGGCGAATGCAGCAGCGGCTGTCGGGTCGGGGTCCAGCTCGCGCTGGAGGTCGCCGGGAATGGCCGCGGTGCGCGCCCCTCGTAGGCGTTGTCCCAGCGGCCGTCGGCTCGGGCGCGCTCGACCTCGGCCAGCCCTGGCGGGCGCAGCTGACGGTCCGGCGGGACGCCCCCTTCTTGGCGATCGCGAGCCAGACGCCGGGGCTTCGCCCGTGGTTTCCGCTGAGCCACGCTTCAAGATCCGCCTGCGTCGCGAACCAGAGAACCTCCCCCGCGCGGCGCCGCGCGTCACTCATGACGCAGGCCAATCGCTGACCATCTCGCCATCGCCTGGGACATGCGACCCGAAGGCGAGCACTTCGAGCTCGTCCCGGCCGGCCAGCGTCCGCGCCGGGCCGCTCGCGGACGTAGCGCGCCTCCCCGACCTGGCCGAGCCCGTAGCGGCCGGGCAGCTCGGTGCCCGGCGACAGGTCGGGCGCGTCCGGGATCGAGAACACGGTCGCGCCGGTTTCGCCGCGGGCCATGCGGGCGCCCCCCAGCGGATGCCCCTCCACAACCTCGGGGGCTCAGCGACCAGCCGCATGACTTCGGCGGCGTTCTCACCCGCCCCCAGAAGACCGAGCGCGTCGGCGCACTGCTTCCGGCCTGCCCACATCTCGCTCACAGCGGATGATGTCCGCATCGTCTTGATCGCGGTGCACGAGCCACACCTCGCAACCGGGTACCTCCGTGACGAGCGCAGCGGCATGCAGCAGCCGCCAGCCAGCGCCGGACGTGCCGGCGCGGGCCCGGAAGGTCGCAGTGCGGATCACAGGTGAAGCCTGAGCCATGAGATCGACCGTAAGCTTGCCGACGCGGCCCGTCTTGGAATAATCCGCCTATGCCCGCAACCCCGCCCGCCGGCAACCACGGTCTCGTGCGCCCCTGGGAGCGCGACCGCTCCTTCATCCTCGAAAGCCGCCCGCCCTCGCCGTCGCTTGAGCGACTTGTCAACCGGCACTGGATCGTGCAGTGGGACCTTCGCGGGCGGCCGCCCTTCCGGCAGGAGATCCTCCCGTATCCCTCGGTCAACCTCGTCGTCGAACCCCAGGGCGCCAGCGTGTGGGCAGGCCCGACCTGCCGCGACGTCCGGCGCTGCACGGCCGGGATGGGCGGTGGGCACAAAGTTCAAGCCGGGGGCCTTCACCGCCATCACCGGCATCAGCGCCGCCACGATCACCGACCGCTCACACCGGTACCCGCCTGCCCGGCGGCATGCTGGACCCCAGTGCTATCGACAGCACTGACGAGCACCGCCTAGACGCAGCGGTCACCGAGATAGAGGGACGACTGGCCCCGAGCGCTGACGTGCGGGACCCCGCGCTCGATCTTGTCGGCGACGTGATCCGCAGCATGCAGGACCTGGACCCGAACGCCCGCGTCGGCAGATCGCGGCCAGGCACCACGTCGCTCCGCGGACACTGCAGCGACTCTTCCGACGGTATGTCGGCGTGAACCCGAAATGGGTACTCAAGCGGCTGCGCATCCACCAGGCGGTCGAGCGCATCGCCGGGGCACGCCCCGTGCCCTGGACCAGCCTCGCCCTCGAGCTCGGCTACTACGACCACGCCCACTTCACCCGCGACTTCCGTCTCGTCGTCGGGCTCTCACCCGCCGAATACGCCTCAGAAGCAGAGTCCGCCTGAAGGACGTCGCCACACCGCTCATTGCCCCAGCAGACAAGACGACGCGTTTCCTCGCGTCACCGGCCTGGTCTGCACTGCGGCGTCTCGTTTGCCCAGCGTGTTGCCCGCCGGATCACCGGGACCGCCTACTCTTTGCTCAAGGCTCGCCCTGCAGGAGGTCAAGGGTATGAAAAAACTGCTCATGGCCGCTGCGCTGGTGTTCACCGGGACCGGGTTGTTCGCCGCCCCGGCCAGCGCCAGCACGCTCGCGCAGTGCCTCGCCCAGCAGCATGTCTGCGTGAGCGGCAGCGCCCGGTCGCTGATCTCCGCGGGCCAGGAGGCGCAGCTGGAACGCCAGATCGGCGCGGACGACATCTGGGTGGTCGCCGCCCCGTCCGGGACGTCCGGCTACGACAGCGCGATGCGGCAGATCATCAGCGACCTGAACGGGAACGCCCAGTTCACGGTGGGGTTCCTGGATAGCAGGCTCCGGCACTTCGGCGCCTACAACAAGGGCATGCTGGCCGATCACGGCGCCGCTGCTATCGCGACCGAGGTGGTCAGGCAGCACCAGGCGGACGGGAACATTGCCGCGGCCCTGACGGGGTTCGTGAAGGACGTGCAGCAGCAGGCGGCTTCGGGCTCGGGCTCCGGCTCGGCGGGCAGCACGGCCAGCGGTTCGTCACACGTGCTGACCACCGCCCTGATCGTCGTGGGGGTCATCGCCGCATTGGCCGTGCTGGGTGGTCTCCTGATCTGGCGGCCCATCCGCAGGCGCCGTCAGCAGGAACTGAAGGACGCCAAGGCGGCCGCGCAGGATGATCTGATCGCGCTGAGCACCAGCCTGACCGACCACGACGCCGACGTCTCGATCCGCACCACCCCCGAGGCGGCCGCCGAGCAGGCCGCGGCGCTGAACGCGTACGAGCGGGGCACTGCGGCCCTCGACGCGGCCCGCAGCGTGAAGGACATGGGCGCAGTCAGCCAGGCCATCGCCGAGGGCCAGTACCACCTGGCCAGCGCCCAGGCCGTGGCCGCCGGGGAGCCGAAGCCCGACCCGCGTCCCCTGTGCTTCTTCGATCCCCGACATGGCCTGTCCGTGCGCGACGTGCTGTGGACGCCCCCCGGCGGGGGCCCGCCGCGGCTAGTGCCTGCCTGCGCTGACGACGCGCGCAAGGTGGAGCAGGGAATCGAGCCCACGATCAGGACGGTGGAGGTCCGCGGGGCACCGGTCAACTACGTGAACGCGGGCTTCGCCCCAGCGTACTGGGGCGGCTTCGGGTTCCTCCCCGGCATGTTCACCGGGTTCCTGCTCGGCGAGGCGCTCTCCTCCGGCTTCGGGTACCCCGGCTATTTCGGCGACTACAGCAATGGTGGCTACGACGGGAACTTCGGGGACGGGGGTTCCGGCAACGGCGGGGACTTCGGTGGCGGGAACTTCGGAGACGGGGATTCTGGCAACGCCGGGGACTTCGGCGGCGGGGACTTTGGCGGGGCCGCGACTTCGGCGGGCGGCGACTTCGGCGGGGGCGGCGACTTCGGCGGAGGCGGCGGCTTCTCCTGAGGGAGTGCGCCTGCCAACAGGCGTGACGCGGACCCACGGCTCCTGGATAGGGCCAGACGCTCCGCTAGTACCAGGCCACCCCAGCCTCATCAGTGACACAGCTGTCTACCGGTGGCAAGCCGCTGCCGGCGGACTTCACGTCTTCCATGAGGTGGATGTCGGCGTATTCGTGATCGACTTGGTTCCCCAGCTCGTCGTAGAGCCGCCACCGGCGGCCGAACTGGACTCCCGGGCGATCCGCGGCGTGGAACAGGGCCACGATGACCGCCTCGGGGAACTGGCCCCGCAGCTCGATCGAGTCGAAGATGACGCCCTCGATGAACGGCTCCGTGTCCCCCTCCGAGGTCTGCCATCCGCCCAGGAACGCTCCGCGGAGACAGTCCAGCTGGTCGTGCTCGAACTGCTGTGAGTCCAAGCCGGCCGGGAGCTCCGGCCGCGGCATCCAGGGCCGGCAGTCGAGGCTGATCGGCAGCTCGCGCACCCCGGAGCGGCCGGGAGCCGCAGCGACGAGCGCGCTGGCCCCGGGATCAGCGAGCCAGATCTCCCCGACCCCGGGCCCGGGCTAGCACGTTACGGCCGAGCACCGCTGGGCCCGCCGTCCAGGGCTGCCCGCCGTCAGCCGGCAGGAACCGGATGACCGCAGACCCGTGGCCTGGATCTGCCTCCGCGTCGTCCGTCGTCCGGCTCCGCCAGGTCGACGACGAACCGGCTGACGACGGCCACGGGCCGGTGTGGCCGCAGGCCAGGAACCTCCCTGACCCGGCCTTCGGCGACCTGGACCTCGTGTACCTGCGGGGCCGGCTATCGTCAGCCTCCTCCTCGAACCCGAGCAGCCACACGCCCCCGTCATCCGCGCAGACAGCGCCGCCGCTCCCGGGCACCGGGCCCAGGACATCCAGCGTCCCCGTGTCGTCGATCACCACGACCGTGCCGGGATAACGCCAGGAGACCGAACCGGCACCGGGGCTCAGGTGCTTGACAATCGGGTCGCTGGGGAGCCGGCAGACCCCGGCGAGCTTGCCGCCGGCCGCCGCGAGGATCGGCTGCTCCAGATCGACCCCGATCCGGCGGACCGTACCCGCGGACACCCGCCAGATCGGCGTCGGGGGCATCAGAGCCTCGAAGTCGCCCTCCGCGTCCCGCCAGTCGGCGACGGTCGTGCGCCTGCCCTCCTCGTCATCGAGCGGGTCAGTCCCAGGGAAGCGCAGGTGCCGCATCATGTCCTGATGGCGGGCTATCTCTTCGTCCGTCGGCTCTTCCCAGACGACCGGGCGCTTCCCGCCCGGGCGCCCGGCCGGCGGCTCGTCCCAGTCGGGCCGGCCCACGGCCCAGATCGCGTCCCCCGTGGCGAGCAAGGTGCCGGCGTCGGCGTCGAGCGGTATGGTCGTGACCCGCCCCTGACCTGCGGTCGATCTCGACGATTCCGCCCGCGGCGGGTGACGCGATCAGTACCGAGTCGTCGCGGGCCAGGATGTCGAGCGCGGCGGGACGGCCCCGGTGATCCCCGGACAAGGGCCAGCTGAACACCCGCACGGTCTCCCCCGTGGCGGCGTCGATTTCGGCCGCGATAGGCAGCGAGTCGTCCGCCGCGAAGACCCGCCGTTCCGGACGTCGAAACAACCGAGTCGGAGGGGCCGGGGCGCCGCGCTGTCCATGGTCGGCATCGTAGGCCCGGGCGTTCAGGCCGAAGGGCGACGCCCGCGCCTGGGCCCGGCGGTTGAGTCGGCAGAGCAGACTGCCGCCCGCGTGCTCAGCACACCCCTGAGGCTGCGCCATCGCCGAGGCGGACGCGTCAGCCGCGGGCGGAACACGCACCACCCGAGTTCCGGAGAGCCGACCTGTGTGAGGGGGTGGGAAGGGTGAGCACCGACGCTTTCCCGGGCCCGCTGCGCCACTTCCTGGCTCAGCTCGACGAACTGCGTTCGCGCGACGTCCTCGATATGGATCAGGTGGGCCGGCTCTTGGTGGGGCTGGCCGCTGACGAGGAGTATCTCGGTCCGCTGATCGCGGAGATGCCGCCTGAGACGGCGGGAGGGAAGTGGCTGGTTCAGCCCGAACGGGGTCCCCGCCTGGTGTTGTTCCACCGGCCAGACGGAGTGATGGCCTACACCCACTCCCACCATTGCTGGGTCGCGGTCGCCCCCGTCCGCGGAGTGGAGACCCACCAACGATGGGAGGCAATTCGCGACGAGGACGGGAAACCTGCTCTGCGCCTGGCCGATGACCGCGCCATGCACCGCGGTGACGTCGCGACGCTGACCCCGCCCGGCGACATCCACAATCATGGCCATGTCCTCGGCACCGGTCCCAGCCCCTACTCACTGATCCTCCTCGGCGACAACATGTACCACTTCGAACGGGAAGAGTACGACCCCAGCCAGGGGACGCATCGGACGCTTGCCCCTGGTGATCCAGGCCGGTCGCACCGCTGACTCCCGGGCAGCACCGCTGCCCCGCCACCGCGAGCCCGGTGACGGTGGCCCGCACGCCCGGCCCGGCGGAAGCGTAGGTTCTGGGTGTGGAGTGGACCGGGGCACGCTACGCCGACATGCCGACGGTCGAGGTGTCAACCTGGATCGAGGCGCCACCGGAACACGTCTGGCGGCTGGTGTCCGACATCGCGCTGATGCCGGCCCTGAGCCGCGAACTCCAGTCCGTCGAATGGCTCGACGGGATCTCCCAGCCCGCCGTGGGCGCACGATTCCTCGGGCACAGCAAGCACGACGCGCTGGGAGAGTGGTCCACCACGTCGCACGTCGTGCAGTACGAGCCGTGCCGGGTGTTCGCGTGGGCCGTGCAGGATCCGGAGCGGCCGAGCGCGACGTGGCGGTTCACCCTGCGTCCCGGGCCGGGCGGAACGACGCTGGGCCAGTGGGTGCGGCTCGGGCCAGGCCGCTCCGGGCTCAGCATCGCCATCGACCGGATGCCGGACAAGGAACAGAAGATCGTCTTCGTCCGGATGCGGGAGTTCGAGGAGTCGATGACCCGCGGCCTCGCCGCCATCAAGGCCCTCGCCGAGCAGGCCTGATGCGCACCGCGACCACGATCGAAGCCAGCCAGCAAGGCACCTGGAGCGAGACCCTCGACTTCGTCCTGGAGGCCGAGAAGCTCGGCCTGGACATCTGCTGGGTCGCCGAGGCCTGGGGGTCAGACGCGCCCTCACCGCTGGGATACCTCGCCGCGCGCACCGACCGGCTGCTGCTCGGCTCGGGCGTCATCCAGCTCGGCACCCGGACTCCCCCGCTGATCGCGATGACCGCCATGACCCTGGCCCAGCTGTCGGGCGGCCGGTTCCTGCTCGGTCTCGGACCGTCCGGACCGCAAGTGATCGAAGGCCTGCATGGGGTGCCGTTCGCCCGGCCGCTGGCCCGGATGCGGGAGACCATCGAGGTGCTCCGTCAGGCCTTCTCCGGGGAAAAGATCACCTACTCCGGAACCCAGTTCCAGCATCCCGGCCGCCGGGGAGGCGCGGCCTATGCGGCTGTCGCTGGGCGCGAACCCCGGCATCCCCATCTACGTCGCCTCGATGTCACCGAAGATGCTCGAACTCACCGGTGCCGTGGCCGACGGCTGGCTGGGAACCAGCTTCGTGCCGGAAGGCTCGGCGGCCTACTTCGAGCACCTCGACCGCGGGCTCGCCGCGTCGGGGCGCGCCCGCGACGACCTGGACGTGTGCCAGGGGGCTGAGGTCGCGTTCCTGGACGACGAAGAGGCGGTCACGGCGCACCTCGCCGGACGCAAGAAAGAACTGGCGTTCAGCCTCGGCGGGATGGGATCGGCCAGCACGAACTTCTACAACCAGGCCTACAGCCGGCAGGGCTGGGCCGAGGTCGCAGCTCAGATTCAGGCGCGCTGGCAGGCCGGCGACCACGACGGCGCCGCCGGCCTGGTCACCGACGAGATGGTCCTGGGCACCACGCTGATCGGCACCGAGCAGATGGTGCGCGAACGCCTCCGGGTCTGGCGCGACACCGGCGTCGACACTGTCCGGCTCTACCCGGCCGGCGACACTCTGGACCGCCGCCTCGCGACCCTCGCCCGCGCCATCGAGCTCGTCAAGACCATCGGCTGAGCCCGGCCGGCCTGCCCGGGCCTTTGACGCAACCAGTCGGTTGCCATAGTATTGCAACCGACCGATTGCTATTACTGGGAGGCCGTCATGGAGTTTCCTGATCGCGTCGGGCGGGCCGGCCGGGTCAGCGCCGGGACCGCCGCGACGGCGGCCGCGCTGGCCCTGACTCTCGGGCTGGCCGCGGTGTCCTGGGTGGCCGCGGTCCGGCAGATGAGCGGGATGGACATGGGGGTGGCGACCCGGCTCGGCTCGTTCGCGTTCTTCGCCGTCGTGTGGGTGACGATGATGGCGGCGATGATGCTGCCGGGCGCGGCCCCGGCCGTCGTGCGGCATGTTCAGGCCCGCGGCCAGGTCCGCGGCGTGCCGCTCTTCCTCGGGTCCTACCTGGCCGTCTGGGCTCTGGCAGGCGTCGCGGTGTACGCGCTGGACCGGCCGCACGGGTTCGCCGTGGCCGGCGCGGCGGTGATCGCGGCCGGCGGCTACGAGCTCACGCCGCTCAAGCGGCACTTCCGGCGCCGCTGCCAGGAGAGCACCGGCCCGGGGCTCGGCTACGGGCTGTGCTGCCTCGGGTCCAGCGCCGGGCTGATGGTGATCCTGGTGGCGCTGAGCGTCATGAGCGTCGGCTGGATGGCGGTGATCACCGTCCTCGCGCTCGGCCAGAAGCTCCTGCCCGCGAAGGCCGCCGTCGACGTGCCGGTCGCCCTGGCGATCGCCGGACTCGGAGTCCTGATCGTCCTCGCGCCCGCGTCGGTCCCCGGGCTCATGCCGCTGATGTAAGCGTCATCGCGCCGCGCTTGCTGTAGGCGTCATCGTGCCGCCCTCCGGTACTGCGTGAGGACGGCGGCGCCGGCCCGCTCGGCTGACAGGCACTCCAGGTACACCGGCGGGCCGCCGGCCGGGAACAGCCGCTCACCGGCGCCGAGGACCGTGGGGAAGGTCAGCAGCCGGTACTCGTCGATCAGGTCCCGGGCCATCAGCGCGTGCACGACGCTCAGGCTGCCGGTGATGATCACGTCGCGCTGCTCGCGCTTGACGGCGTCGACGACGTCGCCGTCGATGATCCGGGAGTTCCCCCACGCCGACGCGTCCGCCAGCGTGCGGGTGGCGACCAGCTTCGCCGAGGCGTTCATCCGCGCGGAGAACGGGTCGTCGCGTCCGGGCCACAGCCGCGAGAACAGCTGCCAGGTCCGGCGCCCCAGCAGCATGACCCCGTCGTCCAGGACGCTGCCGAGCCGGAACTTGTCGCCGGCGACGGTCTCGGGGCCGTGCCGGAACGCCCAGCCGCCGGCCGGCGTGCCGTCGGACCCGTCGGGGTCGGACACGATCCCGTCCAGGGTGATGAAGTGAATGACGATGACGCTCACGATGGATCCCTTCGGTCGATGCTCACCGGTACATACCGGCGGCACCGGCCCGGCTCATCGCGGCGGGCGGGCTGTCCGGGGAAAATCTGCGCGGGCAGGTCAAACGCCTCGAACACGCGCGGGTCGGCGAACACCACGTTCCGCGCGACCCGGCCGCCGGTGACCGTGAAGACCTGCAGCGTGTGCAGCCGGTGCCCGCCGCCGGGCTCCGGCGCGTACGCGGCGAGCGCGGGCTGCCCGCTGGCGGTGAGCTGGCTGACCCTCCAGCCCGTCCCGCGCGTCTCGAACACGCGGCGGATGAACAGGCCGTAGTCGCGGCGGCCCCGGAACCACAGCGGCACCGGCGGCATCTCCAGGACCGCCTCGTCGGTGAGCAGCCGGACGAGCGCGGGGACGTCGGCTGCCTCGAACGCCCGCACGTACCGTCCGATCACCGCGCGCACCTCGGGATCGTCCGGCTCGGTGACCTCGCCCACGTCGCCCGCGTCCGCGAGGGCGGCGCGGGCCCGCTGCAGGGCGCTGTTGACGGCGGCGACCGTGGTCCCGAGCTGCGCGGCGACCTCGGCGGCGCTGAACTCCAGTACCTCGCGGAGCACCAGCACGGCCCGCTGCCGCGGCGGCAGCACCTGCATCGCCGCCACCAGCGCGAGCCGCATGTCCGCCCGCAGCTCCAGGTCGTATCGCGCGTCGGGAAACGGCTGCAGCCAGGGGACGTCGAAGGCCGGCGTCAGCGGCACCCCGGGATCGTCGCCCGGCGCACCCAGCCCGGACGGCAACGGCCGCCGCGCCCGCCCCTGCAGCGCGGTCAGGCAGACGTTGGCCGCGATCCGGTACAGCCAGGTCCGGACCGACGCCCGGGTGCGGTCGTAGCGGTCGCGGGCCCTCCACGCCCGCAGCATCGTCTCCTGCACCAGGTCCTCGGCCTCGTGGAAGGAGCCCAGCATCCGGTAGCAGTACGCCACCAGCTCACCCCGGTACGGCTCGAACTCCGCCCACGGCGGCTGGCGCGACGCGGTCTGGCTCATCCCCGGCCACCCGCCTCTGCCTGCTCCCGGGCCGCGACCGACCCGATGATGCGGTCCAGGACGCGCCCACCTGGTCGCGGGCGGCCGCCGGGTCGCGCGCGGGCGAGGAACACCGCGCTTCGCGGAGCGCGCCGAACAGAATGCGGGCCAGGGGCATCACGGGCTGCGGGACGATCTGGCCGAGCCCGACGCCGCGGCTGAGGAACTGCACGACAAGACCTATATCAGTTTCGCTGGCCTCACCCTCGGCCTGTGCGCCGAGGACGGCCGGAGCGTCGATGAGCATGATCCGCGCCATCCCGGGTTCGGTGCAGACGTCCAGGAAGACCGCCGTGGCCAGGCGCATGGCGGCGATCGGGTCGTCCGGGCCGGCCGCGGCGACCGCCGCCACGACGCGCGCGTTGGTCGTCTCCTCCACGGACCGCAGGACCGCGGCGAACAGCTCGGCCTTGTCGGCGAACTGGTGGTACAGCGCACCACGGCTGACCCCGGCCGCGCGGACGACTTCCTCGGTTCCGACGTCGGCGTAGCCGCGCGCCCCGAACAACTCGCGTCCGGCCGTGACCAGGGCGTCACGGGTGGCGGCCGACCGCTCGGCCTGGGTTCGCCTGTTGCTATTCATACAGACTGTTTGTATGTTACTAGGGACATGGTCATACCGTACCGCAGAGGAGTTCCGACATGCCGACGGTCAACCTTCCCCAAGGCCGCGTCAACTACCGGGTGGCCGGCCCGGCCGACAGCCCGCTCCCGCCCGTGGTCTTCGTCCACGGCATCCTGGTCAACGGCGAGATATGGGCCGGCGTCGCCGCCGCCCTGGCCGAGCGCGGTATCCGCTCTTACGCGCCCGACCTGCCGCTGGGCGCCCACCCGACGGCCCTGAAACCAGGCACCGACGTCAGCCCGCGCGGCGTGGCCCGGCTGGTGCTGTCTTTCCTGGAGGCCCTCGGCCTGACCGACGTGACCCTGGCCGGCAACGACACCGGCGGCGCACTGTGCCAGTTCGTCCGTCGACACCGACTCCTCGCGGATCGGGCGGCTGGTCCTGACCAACTGCGACGCCTTCGACCAGTTCCCGCCCCCGCCCGGCGGCCTGATGCTGAAGCTGATCAGCGGCCCGGCCCGGCTGTGGCTGATCTCGCGTCCGCTGCGCTGGGCGGCGGTCCGGCACTCGCGGGCCGGCTACGGCCCGTTCGTCACGCGGCCACTGGACGCCGCGCTCACCCAGCGCTGGGTCACCCCGCTGCTCACCGACGCCGGCGTGCGCCGCGGACACGGCCCGGTTCATGCGCGGGGTCCGCCCGGCCGGCCTGCTGGACGTGTCGGCGCGGCTGGGCCGCTTCACCCGGCCGGTGCTGCTGCTGTGGGGTACCGGCGACCGGTTCTTCCCGCTGCCGCTCGCCCGCCGGCTGGCGGCGGCCTTCCCCGACGCCCGCCTGGTCGAGGTCGAAGGCGGCCATACCTTCCTCCCGCTCGACGAGCCGGCCGCGTCGCCAGCGAGATCAGCACCTTCCTGGTCCCGGCCTGACCCTCACGCGCCGCACTGGTGCGGCGGCGCGTGCATCCCGGGGTAGACCTAGATCCACCCCGGATGCGGGTGCCAGCCCCCTGGCGCGCCCCCGCGCCGCCGGGCAGGATGATGCCAGGAAGCTATAGTTCCACCCGCAGTCTGACGCCGGTTTACTGGGCGGGCCCTACAATTGGTGGTACACAATAGAAATTCGCAATTTTTATCGGGAGAGCGAACGGTAGATGGAGAATAAAAGTGAGTTCTGGGAGAACGTCAGTGCCGTTGCCGTAACCCCCGTGGCGATCGCTGCCGGGCTGGCCAAGGGTACCTACGACGCTTCGACTGACCACGGGGCTTTCATCGAAGGGTTCACTGGGGCCGCTACCCCCATCATCAGGGCGGGCAAGAATTTCGGTGCGGAGCACGGCTCCACCATCACCAAAGGCGTGGTTACCGGCGCGGCCGGCGCGCTCGGCGCCCGTCTCCTGCACGTAGGCCTGCGGACCCTTAGGTTCTAGCTCCGGGCTTTCACGCCCGACGCTCGGGCGGCTGGCCCTCGACGCGCCGCTTCAGGGCTTGCACGTTGGCTGGCATCTCCTTTTCGGCCTGGCGGCGGACGACGAGCGGGACGAGCAGCCGGCCGATGCCGTGCCCGTCGAAGTCGACCGCGATGGTCAGCCGGGAACTGGTCTCGGTCAGGGCTTCCACGGTGACGTCCACGGTGGCGCGGACGGGTCCGTCCACGCCCCGCACGCCCCACGTCCTGGGTGGGTCGACGTGGGTCAGCTCGGAGGTGACGACCCGGCTGGCTCCGCCAATGCGCCGGGTGGTCAGGCACTTCGAGCCCACCTGCGCGGGGCCGGGCTGCTCCAGATGACCCTCGACGACACCCTGCTGCCATTCTGGGAAGCGGGCCGGGTCGGTGGTGTAGGCGAACACCTGCGCGGCGGGCCGGTCCACCACGGTACTGGCGACGGTCGGTGCCATCTCAGCGGCTCTCGAGCAGGGCGGCGTACCGGGCCAGGTAGAGCGGCCATCCCTGGTCGCTGTCGACGCCCTCGCTGACCGACGGCCACCCGGGGCCGTGCCGGTCGAGGTGCCGGTGCTCCAGTTCGACCCGGGTGCGGTCCGGTCCCTCGGCCACGAACCGGACCTCGACTTCGCTGGTCAGCTCCGGGTCGGTCTCGACCTGCCATTGCGGGCCGATGTCCCAGCTGAACACCACGCGGGATGGTGGCTCGTAGGCCAGGATCCGCGCCCACCGGCATTCGCTGCCGTCCACGGCGCGGTCGTAGATGTGCCCGCCGACGCGGGGCTCGAAGACCGTCTCGCTGATCGCGGCCCCGAGCAGGTTGTGCTCGGGCGGCTTGAAGTCGCCGAACCGTTCGGTGAACGCCGTGAAGGCCTGCGCGGCCGGCACGTTGACCACCACCTGCTTGCGGACCACGGGGACCTCGGTTCGGGTCATGGGCTCTCCTCTGTCGCTTGTCCGGCACCCGCTTGTCCGGCACCCGCTTGTCCGGCACCCGCTTGTTCCGCAACCGCTTGTTCGGCCACGTCTGCGTAGCTGGCCAGGGCCCGCTGCCAGAACGTGTCGAGCTGATCGCGCAACGCGGCCACCGCCGCCGGATTGAGCCGGTAGAGGCGCCTGGTGCCGGCCGCGCGCTCGCTGACCAGCCCGGCGTCCTTGAGGACCTTCAGGTGCTGGGAGACCGCCGACCGGCTGACCGGCAGCCCCGCGGCCAGTTGCCCCACCGCCTGCGGCCCGTCGGCCAGGCGGCTGACGATGGCGCGCCGGGTGCCGTCCGCCAGCGCGCTCCAGCCGTTACCTGCTCGGTTAGCATCCACTAACGGTTAGTTTTCCCTAACGGAACCGCAGAGTCAAGGTCCCGCCCGGGAGGCGAGGCCCCGGACCGCCCGCTGGCCGCGCCTGCGGGGCAGCCGGGCGCCCGGCCCGGGCCGCTTTTGGCCGGTTCCCACAACGCAGCGGCTCCGGCGTGGGACATCCGCGACATTGGTGTACCCGGCAGAAAGAGGGCAGGGTGTAGGCGACACTCCGGGGTCAGACGTCGCCCTGGTGCGCCCGTAGGTACATGGGAGGCTCAGTCCTTGTTCAGTCGTGTCGCCATCGTGAACCGCGGAGAGGCCGCGATGCGGCTGATCCACGCCGTCCGGGACCTGTCCGCGGAGACCGGGACCCAGGTCGAGACCGTCGCCCTCTACACCGACGCGGACCGCGCGGCGACGTTCGTCCGGGAGGCCGACCTGGCCTACCCGCTGGGCCCGGCCTCGGCCCGCCCCTACCTCGACCTCGCCGTGCTGGAGCAGGCCCTGCTCGAGACGAAGGCCGACGCCGCCTGGGTCGGCTGGGGCTTCGTGGCCGAGGACCCGGCGTTCGCCGAACTGTGCGAGAAGCTGGGCGTCACGTTCGTCGGGCCGGGCGCGGAGGCGATGCGCAAGCTCGGCGACAAGATCGGCGCCAAGCTGATCGCCGAGGAGGCCGGGCGTCCCGGTCGCGCCGTGGAGCCATGGCGAGGTCGCCAGCCTGGACGACGCGCTGCGCGCGGGTGACGAGATCGGCTACCCGCTGATGCTCAAGGCCACCGCGGGCGGCGGCGGGCGCGGCATCCGCATGGTCGCCTCGGCCGGCGACCTTACCGACGCCTACGAGCGCACCAGCCAGGAGGCGCTGCGCGCGTTCGGCAGCGGGGTCGTCTTCCTGGAACGCCTGATCACCGGCGCGCGTCACGTCGAGGTCCAGGTGATCGCCGACGGCCACGGCACGGCCTGGGCGCTCGGCGTCCGGGACTGCTCGGTGCAGCGGCGCAACCAGAAGATCATCGAGGAGTCCTCCTCGCCGGTGCTCTCCCCCGGGCAGGCCGCCGAGCTGAAGGCGTCGGCCGAGCGGCTCGCGCTGGCGGTGGGCTACCGCGGTGCGTGCACCGTCGAGTTCCTCTACCACCCTGGGGAGAAGCTGTTCGCCTTCCTCGAGGTGAACACGCGGCTCCAGGTCGAGCACCCGATCACCGAGATCACCACCGGCACCGACCTGGTGCGGCTGCAGCTGCACGTCGCCGCGGGCGGCAGGCTGGACGGGCCGCCGCCGCCCGAGTCCGGGCACGCCGTCGAGGCGCGGCTCAACGCCGAGGACCCGGACCGCGACTTCGCCCCCTCCCCCGGCCGTATCGCGCGCCTGATGCTGCCCGCGGGCCCGGGCGTCCGCGTTGACACCGGGGTGAGCGAAGGCGACACCATCCCGGCCGACTTCGACTCGATGATCGCCAAGATCATCGCCTACGGCAGCGACCGCGACCAGGCGCTCGCCCGGCTGCGCCGGGCCCTGGGTGAGACCACCGTGATCATCGAGGGCGGCGTCACCAACAAGAGCTTCGTGCTCGACCTGCTCGACCAGCCCGAAGTCGTCGACGCCAGCGCGGACACCGGCTGGATCGACCGGGTCCGCGCCGAGGGCAGGCTGGTGAGCAGCAGGCACTCGGCCATCGCGCTCGCCGCGGCGGCCATCGAGGCCTACGAGGACGAGGAGGAGGTCGCCCGGCAGCGGCTGCTGGCCACCGCGCACGGCGGCCGCCCGCAGGTCCAGCACGAGACCAGCCGCCCGCTGGACCTCAAGCTCCGCGGCGCAGGCTACCGGGTGAGCGTGGCCCGCATCGGGCACCTGCGCTTCCGCGTCGGCATCAGCGGCGGCGGTGACGTGCACCCGGCCGACGTGGACATCGAGCGTTTCGACTCCTACAGCGCCCAGATTACGGTGAACGGCCAGCGCCACCGCCTGGTCACCAGTACCTACGGCCCGACCCACCTGGTGGAGGTCGACGGCGTCACGCACCGCGTCAGCCGCGACGAGGGCGGCGTCGTCCGCTCCCCCGCGCCCGCGCTGGTGGTCGCGACGCCGGTGTCCGTGGGCGACGAGGTCGAGGCGAACGCGCCGATCCTCGTGCTGGAGAGCATGAAGATGGAGACGGTGCTCCGCGCGCCGTTCCGGGCCCGGGTGCGGGAGCTGCCGGTCTCGGTCGGCAGCCAGGTGGAGACCGGCGCGGGGCTGCTGCGGCTGGAGCCGCTCGCCGACGAGGGCGAGGAGGCGGAGGCCGCGGGCCCGGGCGGGACCGCCGAGGCCGAGCTGATCGAGCTGCCGGCCGAGCCCGCCGCCGCGTCGGCCGCCAGCCGCGCCGAGCGCGGGATGCAGGACCTGCGCAGCCTGCTGCTCGGCTTCGACGTCGACCCGCACGACCAGCGCCGCACGCTGGCTGGCTACCTCGCCGCCCGCGCCGAGCTGGGCGAGGCCGGCCGTCCGCTGAGCGCGGAGGTCGAGCTGCTGCAGATGTTCGCGGACCTGTCCGAGCTGAGCCGCAACAAGCCGGCCGGAGAGGACGTCAGCAGTGAGAGCACGGTGCACAGCGCCCGGGAGTACTTCCACACCTACCTGCAGAGCCTCGACGTGGAGCGGGCCGGGCTGCCGGAGACGTTCCAGGGCCGGCTGCGGCGGGTGCTGGGCCACTACGGTGTCACCGGCCTGGAGCGCACGCCCGAGCTGGAGGAGGCGGTCTTCCGCATCTTCCTGGCCCAGCAGCGCGCCCCGGCCGACGTCGCCATCGTCTCGGCGCTGCTCGGCCAGTGGCTCACCGAGGCGCCGCCCGCGGGGCCGCTGCGCGAGGAAGCCGGCCTGGCCCTGGAGCACCTGGTGGCCGCCACCCAGGTGCGTTACCCGTCGGTGAGTGACCTGGCCCGCGGCGTGGTGTTCCGCTGGTTCGCGCAGCCGCTGCTGCGCCGGGCCCGCGCCGAGGCCTACGCCCAGGTGCGCCAGAACCTGCGTCACCTCGACCGGAACCCGGACTCGCCGGACCGCGCCGAGCGGATCGCCGCGATGGTAGCCGTCTCCGAGCCGCTCGTGCGGCTGCTCGGCCAGCGCATCGGCCGCCCCGGCGCCGACCCGGCGCCGCTGCTGGAGGTCATGACCCGCCGCTACTACGGCAACAAGGACCTGTGGGGCATCCGCTCGCGCGACGTCGCGGGCTGCCTGTTCGTCGTCGCGGAGCACGTGGAGCCGGCCCGGGTGGTCACCACCGCCGTTGACTTCGCGCAGCTGGCCGACGCCGTGCGGGCCGTCGGCCAGCTGGCCGCGGACGCCCCGGCCGGCGCGCACGTCGTCGCCGACATCTACGTGCGGTGGGCCGGCCAGCCCGACGCGGACGCGATGGCCGCCCGTCTCGGTGAGGTGATCAGGGAGCAGCCGCTGCCCGGGTGCGTTGACCGGATCACCACCACCGTGGCCGGGGTCGGCCGCGCCCTCATGCACCACCACTTCACCTTCCGCCGCGGCGCGGCCGGGGCGCGGCCGGCCGGGGCCGTGCCGATCGGAGCCGGGCCGGCTGGATTCAGCGAGGACCGGCTGATCCGCGGCCTGCACCCGCGGATCGCCGAGCGCATGCAGCTGGAACGGCTGCGGGAGTTCGACCTCACCCGGCTGCCGTCGGCCGACGAAGAGGTATACCTGTTCCAGTGCGTCGCGCAGGCCAACCCGGCCGACGAGCGGCTGGTCGCGATGGCACAGGTCCGTGACCTCACTCCGCTGCGCGAGGCCGACGGGCGGCTCGCCGCGCTGCCCGCGGTCGAGGACGCGCTCGCCACGTGCCTGGACGCGATCCGCATCGTCCAGGCCCAGCGGCCGGCCCACAAGCGCTTCGACACCAACCGGATCGTCATCTACGTCTGGCCGCCGAGCGACCTGACCACGGACGAGCTGACCATGGACGAGCTGGACCTGATCGCCCAGCGCGTGCTGCCGACCACGGCAGGCGCGGGCCTGGAGGAGGTCCTGTTCCTGGCCCGGCGGCCCAACCCGGAGACGGGTGAGCTGACGGACCTGGCCGTGACGATCCGCGACGACGTCGGCGCGGGTGTCCACCTCTCGGTGGGCCTGCCGTCGGCCGAGCCGGTGCAGCCGCTGGACGACTACCGGCAGAAGGTGCTGCGCGCCGCGCGCCGCGGCACCGTGTACCCCTACGAGCTCACCGCGATGCTGGCCGGCGAGGGCAGCTTCGTCGAGCACGACCTCGACGACGCGGGCGTGCTGGTGCCGGTGGACCGGCCCCGGGGCAGGAACACGGCGGCGATCGTGGCCGGGGTGGTGAGCACCCCGACCAGGCTGGTGCCCGAGGGCGTCGAGCGGGTGGTGCTGCTGGGCGACCCGACGAAGGCGCTGGGTGCGCTGTCGGAGCCCGAATGCGCCCGGGTGATCGCCGCGCTCGACCTGGCCGAGCGCAAGGGCGTGCCGCTCGAGTGGTTCGCGCTCTCGGCGGGCGCGCGGATCTCGATGGGGTCTGGTACCGAGAACATGGACTGGGTGGCGGCCGCGCTCAAGCGGATCGTCGGGTTCACCCAGGCGGGCGGCGAGATCAACATCGTCGTCGCCGGTATCAACGTGGGCGCGCAGCCGTACTGGAACGCCGAGGCCACGATGCTCATGCACACCCGGGGCATCCTGGTCATGACGCCGGAGTCGGCGATGGTGCTCACCGGCAAGCAGTCGCTGGACTTCTCCGGCGGCGTGTCGGCCGAGGACAACTTCGGGATCGGCGGCTACGACCGGGTGATGGGCCCGAACGGGCAGGCCCAGTACTGGGCGCCGAACCTGGCCGGGGCGCGCGACATCCTGATGGCGCACTACGACCACAGCTACGTGGTACCGGGTGAGTCCGGGCCACGGCAGGCGGCCACCACCGACCCGGCCGGCCGCGACGTGTCCGGCTACCCGCACGACGTGGCCGGCAGCGACTTCACCACGGTGGGGCAGATCTTCTCGGCCGAGCACAACCCGGACCGGAAGAAGGCGTTCGACATCCGCACGGTGATGCGCGCGCTGTCCGACCAGGACCATCCGGTGCTGGAACGCTGGGCGGGGATGGCGGACGCCGACACGGCGGTCGTGCAGGACGTGCATATCGGCGGCCGCCCGGTGTGCCTGCTCGGTATCGAGTCCCGCTCGGTGCCGCGCCGCGGCTTCCCGCCCACCGACGGCCCGGACACCTACACGGCCGGCACGCTGTTCCCGCGCTCGTCGAAGAAGGCGGCGCGCGCGATCAACGCGGCCAGCGGGAACCGCCCGCTGGTGGTGCTGGCCAACCTGTCGGGCTTCGACGGCTCGCCAGAGTCGATGCGCGCGCTGCAGCTGGAGTACGGCGCGGAGATCGGCCGGGCCATCGTCAACTTCGACGGCCCGATCGTGTTCACCGTGATCTCCCGGTACCACGGCGGCGCGTTCGTGGTCTTCTCCAAGGCGCTGAACCCGAGCATGACCGTGCTCGCCCTGGAGGGCTCGTTCGCCTCGGTTCTCGGCGGCGCCCCCGCCGCGGCGGTCGTGTTCGCCGGCGAGGTCAACACCCGCACCGCGAACGACCCGCGGGTGACGTCGCTGCAGGCCCGCCTGGGCGAGGTCAGCGGCGCCGAGCGGGCGGCGCTGACGGCCGAACTGGCCGAGACGCAGGCGTCGGTGCGGGCCGAGAAGCTGGGCGAGACGGCGGCGGAGTTCGACCGCGTGCACAGCATCCAGCGCGCCGTCGAGGTCGGCTCGGTGGACTCGATCATCAGCCCGGCCGAGCTGCGGCCGCGCATCATCGAGGCGATCGAGCACGGCCTGAAGCAATGACGGCCGCCGCGCCCCTTCCGTTGACCAGCGTGGTTGCCAGGCGGACTGACTAATTCCCGGCCTCCGCCGTAAGGTTGCGCTGCGCGTGCCTTTCGCCCGCTAAGGAGGCAGCCTGCGATGCCTGGTGTCACCATCTCGGCCGGCTACGGCGCAGGCGGCAGCGTCGTCGCCCCGCACGTGGCCAAGCTGCTGGGCCTGCCCCTGCTGGACCGGGCGATCAGCTCACGCGTCGCGGCGCAGCTGCAGGTGTCGGCCAAGGAGGCTGAAGGCGGTGCGGCCCGCCGCTCCCTGCCCGACCGCTTCATCAGCGCGCTGGTCCCGCTGGCCGCCGGGGTCATCGCCACGCACACCGACACGCTGCCGCGTGACCTGATCGCCCCGCCTGGTGACGGGGCCCTGTTCCGTGAGCAGGCCGACGCCATCATGCGCGCCGCCCTCGTCTCCGGCGCGGTCATCCTCGGGCGCGCGGGCGCGGCCGCGTTCCGCAGCGAGCCAGGCGTCCTGCGGGTCCGGCTGTTCGGCCCGCCCGGGGCGCGCATCGCCCAGGCCGCCCGGATCGAGAACACCGACGAGGCGACCGCGCGGCAGCGGCTGCCTGAGGTGGACCGGGCCCGCGCGCACTACGTCCGCCGGCTCTACAAGGCCGACATCGACGACCCGGACCTGTTCCACCTGCACATCGACAGCACGGCCCTGCCGCTGGACGCGGTCGCCGGCCTGATCGTGTCCGCCTACCGCTCACGAGCCGGGACGGCCAGCGCGCAGCCGGACGACGCAGGCCAGCCGGACGACGCAGGCCAGCCGGGTGACGCGCCGGCCGGGTGACGGCGCCCGCGTCCTCGTCTCAGTCCGCGGACCGGCGGGCCTGGCTCGCCTCGCGCAGGACAGCCCAGGCGTCCGCCACCGGGCCCACGTGCCGCAGCTTGTCGGGGTTGATCACCGAGCGGATCATCTGGACCCGCCCGCCGAGTATGTCCAGCGCCATGGTGTTGACCACCTTGCCGTCCCGGTCGCGGAAGATCGCGCCCGGCTGGCCGTTCACCTCGTGCGGCTCCATCACGCCGCCGACCAGGACGAGCGGCGAGACGATCGCGGCGAGCACCCGGGCCACCTTCTCGGCGCCGCTGATGGGCCTGGCCCATTGCGGGGCCTTGCCGCCCCCGTCCCCGACCATCTGCACGTCGGCGGCGAGGAGCTCGCGCAGCCCTTCGACGTCCCCGTCCCGGAAGGCGCCGAAGAAACGCCCGGCCAGTTCGTCGCGCTCCTTGCGGTCGGCCTCGAACCGGGGCCGCCCGGCGTCCATATGACCCCGGGCCCGCACCGCGAGCTGGCGGCACGCCGCCTCCGACCGCCCGACGGCCGAGGCGATCTCCGGGAAGCTGAACCCGAACACGTCCCGCAGCACGAAGACCGCGCGCTCGAGCGGGGTCAGCCGCTCCAGCAGGAGCAGCGCCGCCATCGACACCGAGTCGGCCAGCTCCGCCGACCGCTGCGGGTCCGCGTAGGGGTCGGTCAGCAGCGGCTCGGGGAACCACGGCCCGACGTACGCCTCCCGCCGGACGCGGGCCGAGCGCAGCACGTCGATCGAGACCCGGGTCACCACCGCCGAGAGGAACGCCTTGGCCGACCTGGGCTCGGCGGGGGTGGCCTCGTAGCGCAGCCAGGTCTCCTGGACCGCGTCCTCGGCCTCGCTCACGCTGCCGAGGATCCGGTAGGCGATCGCGAACAGCAGCGGCCGCAGCTCCTCGAACTCCGTGGTCCGGGTCACCCGAGGCCCTCCCGGAAGCCCTGCCGCCACGACGGATAGCGCAGCTGCCAGCCGAGCCCCCGCTTGGCCTTGGCGTTGGAGAAGCCGCGCCCCTCGGTCATCATCGTCACCGCCGCCTCCCCGGCCAGCAGCCGGGCCAGCCACACCGGGACCCGCATCGGCGGCTTCGCCCCCGCGCACGCGGCCAGATAAGGCAGCCACTCGCTGGCCGGGGCCGGCTCGTCGTCGACGATGTCGAACACGCCAGTCGCCTTCTGCTCCACAGCTAGGACGGTAGCGCTCGCCGCGTCGTCGAGATGCACCCACGAGCTGTAGCCGGTGCCGCGGCCGACGAGCGGGAACTGCCGCTTGCGGATCAGCTCGACCTGGTCGTCGGTGGCGCCCGGCCCGTAGAACCCGCCGTATCGCAGGACGGCGCCACCCGCCCCGAGCACCGCGTCCTCGACGTGGCGGATCGCCATCGCCCCCGCGTGCATGATCGTCCCCTCCCCCGGGTCCAGCGGATCCTCCTCGGTCTTCACCCATCCGCCGGTGCGGATCCCGTTCCAGCTGGCGTAGCTCTGCGCGGCGAAATGGGGTACGCCCGTCGCCTCGGCCGCGGCCAGCAGGTGATCCGTGCCCTCGGTGCGCAGCCGGTTGGTGCCGGCGAACCACCGGTCGATGTGCTTGATGTCGGGCTTGCCCGCGTGAGCGGGGCTGATGGCGGTCATCTCGTGCACGATCGTGTCCGGCTGGGCCGCCGCCACCGCCTCACCGACCGACGCCGCGTCCAGCCCGTCCATCACGACGCCCGCCGCGCCCAGCTGGGCCAGCAGGTCCAGCTTGGCCGCGCTGGTCGTGGTCGCCGTCACCTGATGGCCCCGGGCCACGAGCTGGGGCACCAGCCGCCGCCCCAAGACCCCGGTCCCGCCCGCCACGAACACCCGCATGACCCTCACCGCCCTGACTCCGGATTCTGCCTCTCGAGATCTCAGACGAGACAGCCCGGCCGTCTGTGACATGAGCGCGGCCAGCCCAGAACCTGGCGGGGTTATGGCGACAGCGCATGCCGGGCTGGGCGGTGCCCGGCAATATTCCGGCCTGCAGTATGTGTCGAGCTTCGTGTGGCGGGCACTTCCTAGGCTCTTACTACGCTCCGCTCACAGTGCAGTGAGCGTCGGGGGGAACAATGAGGCCTTCGATCTGGACCGCGCTCGGACTCTCAGCCACCGGCCTCCTCGCGTCGACGGTGCTCTTGCCCGGACCGATCGCCGCGGCCGCGCCGGCCAGTTCCGCCGCTGGCAGTTCTCCGGCCTCAGTACCCAGCGGCAGCGCGCCTGGACGGCCAGGTACCCAGGCGTACCTGGATAGCTCCCGTAAGGACTGCTTCGGCACCGCCCAGGGCACCGGGTCGAAGGTGTGGTTCACGGTGGCGGACGGCGTGCTCTCCGACGTGTACAGCCCGACGATCGAGAACAGCGACAACGGCACGCTGCAGTACATCGTCACCAACGGCTCGACCTTCGCCGACCTGCAGCAACGGGACATGACCTACTCGGTGAGCTCCCCTGATCCCAGTGGCATGGTCTGCCAGGTGACCAGCACCGACACCCGCCACAGTTTTCAGCTGGTCACCGACTACATCACCGACCCGGCCCGGGACAGCGTCGTCATGCAGACCCGGCTGCTGCCGCTGAACGGGAACTGGGCCTCGCTGGCCGGGCTTAAGGTCTACGCCCGGTGGGACGCGACCATCGACAACACCGGAGGTGGGGGCTCTTCCAACGCGGGCGCTAACAACGCCACGATCGCCCGGCCCACGACCGCGCTGATCTCCTCTGACACCCACGCGCCGACTGGCCCGTTCGCGGCCCGGGTCACCGGGGCGCTGGTCGCCAGCAAGCCGTTCCCCGCTGAGTCCAGCGGATTCGCGGGCACGCCCAGTGACGGGCTTAAGCAGCTCGACGCCCACTATCGGCTGGTCAGGGAGTACCGCGCCGCTACCGACGGCAACGTCGTGCAGACCGCCGAGATCAGCACGACCCCCGGCCGGCCGTTCTCGCTCGCTCTTGGCTTCGGCCCCGGCGCGCGGGCGGCGAGCAGAGCGGCGCTCGCCAGCGCCAGGCCCCGTTCCGCCGCACCCTGGCCGGGTACGTAGACGGCTGGCGCCGGTACGACCGCACGCTCCGCCCCCCGCCGGCCTCGCTGCCCGGACTGCCGCCCGGCGCCGGCGCCCGGATGCGGGCCATGTACTGGCTGTCCGCGAACGTGCTGAAGGCCGATGAGGACAAGACCTACTCAGGCGCGTTCGTCGCCTCGCCCACCGACCCGTGGGGCCAGTCAGTTCCGGCCACGACGACCCATCCTGGGTGGACCTACCGCGAGGTGTTCGCCCGCGACAGCTATGAGACCTTCACCGGGCTGCTCGCCGACGGGGACACCGGAAGCGCCCGGGCGATGGTGCGGTTCCTCTTCGACCGGACTCAGCAGCCCGACGGCAGCTTCCCCCGCAACTCCCTGATCAACGGGGCGGTCGCCCCGGACACCTTCGGGTTGTTCGAAATCGACGAGGACGCCTACCCGGTCCTCATGGCCTGGGAGGGCGGCTTCGCCGGGGACGTGCGGTTCTACCGCAACCACGTCCGGCCCGCCGCCGATTTCATCGTCGACCACGGACCTGCGTACGGGGTGGAGCGGTGGGAGGAGCATCCGGGCTACTCACCGTCGACCATCGCGGCTGAGATCGCCGGCCTGGTCGCCGCCTCGCACCTGGCCGAGGCGGCGGGCGACCGGGCGCGGGCCGCCCTGTACCTGGCCACCGCCGACCACTACCAGCGCAACGTCAAGAAATGGACGGTGACCAGCACCGGGCCTTACGGCGACGGCCGCTACTTCATCCGGCTGTCCCCGAAGGGGCACCCAAACGCAGCCGAGAGCTACGCCCTCGGCAACGGGAGCCTGCCCAAGGCAGACCAGCGCTCCGTCATCGACGCCGGATTCCTCGAGCTGACCCGCCTGGGCGAGCTCCCGGCCACCGATCCCGACGTCCAGGCGTCGCTGAAGGTCGTCGACTCCGTCATCGGGACCCAGACCGCCTCTGGACCCGGCTGGCACCGCTACGGCGTGCAGGCCAAGGGCAGCACCGATGGCTACGGTGACTGCTACGTCCCGGACCCGACCACCTGCTCCCCCGCCGGAGCGCCCTGGTTCCCGACCGCCGCCGGGTCCGGGCATCCCTGGCCGCTGCTCGACGGTGAGCGGGCCGAGCAGGACCTCCAGACCGGGCAGACCGCCAGCGCGGTCCAGCTCCTGCAGACGATGGAGAACATGACCTCCGGGCTGGGACTCGTCCCCGAGCAGGCCTGGGAAGACCCTGACGTGCCCGCATCCCCCTACGGCTCCGCGCCCAAGACCGCGTCCATCGGCTTCGCCAACGGTAAGCCAGCCGGCTCCGCCGGGCCGCTCATCTGGGCTCAGGCCCAGTACCTCCGGCTCGTCACCGACCTTCAGGCTGGAACGCTGGCTGACCAGCCGGCCATTACCGCGGACCGCTACGTCCGCCACTCTGCCCCGGCTGCCCTTCATGTCTCGATCACCTCTCCCCGGGCCGGGACGACCGTTACCACTGCGCACACCGCGGTCACCGGCACCACGGCGCCGGGAGCGACCGTCGTGATCTCGGCCGGGCGGCCGGGGCGTTCCAGCACGACATCGGTCACCCGCACGGTCGCGGACGCCCATGGCCACTTCCGGGCCACCATTCACACGCCGACGGGGTCAACTGTCATCACGGCCGCCGCTGCGCAAGGTCCTGGAGCGACAGGATGGGCCCAGGAGACCGTGAAGTCTGGATGACGCCTGATCCGATCTTGGTGCCGTAGTTCGGCTGCAGGCGCGGCAGCGGCCGCCTGACGTCAGTCCGTGCCGACCTCCATCGCGGCGCGGTCGAGGAGTTCCTCGTCCTGGTCAACTTCGCCGCGCGAGGCGATGGCCTCGGCTCCCCCCTGAACCATGTCGCCCACCAGCTCGGTGTGCGCGGCCGCGCCGATCAGCTCGGCGTGCGCGGTGCCGACCATGCCCAGGCCGACGTACTGCTCGAGCTTGGCGCGCGAGTCGGCGATGTCGAGGTTGCGCATGGTGAGCTGGCCGATCCGGTCCAGCGGGCCGAACGCGGAGTCCTCGGTGCGTTCCATCGACAGCTTGTCGGGGTGGTAGCTGAACGCCGGGCCGGTGGTGTCGAGGATGGAGTAGTCCTCACCGCGGCGCAGCCGCAGGGTGACCTCGCCGGTGACCGCGGCGCCCACCCAGCGCTGCAGCGATTCGCGCAGCATCAGCGCCTGCGGGTCGAGCCAGCGGCCCTCGTACATCAGCCGCCCGAGCCGGCGCCCCTCCGTGTGGTAGTTCGCGATCGTGTCCTCGTTGTGGATCGCGTTGACCAGCCGCTCGTAGGCGGCGTGCAGCAGCGCCATGCCCGGCGCCTCGTAGATCCCCCTGCTCTTGGCCTCGATGATCCGGTTCTCGATCTGGTCGGACATGCCCATGCCGTGCCGGCCCGCGATCGTGTTGGCCGCCATGACCAGGTCGGCCGGTGCGGCGAACTTCGATCCGTCGATCGTCACCGGCCGGCCCCGCTCGAAGCCGATCGTGACGTCCTCCGGCGTGATCTCGACCGCCGGGTCCCAGAACCGCGCGCCCATGATCGGCTGGACCGTCTCGATCCCGTTGCGGAGGTGCTCGAGGGTCTTGGCCTCGTGGGTGGCGCCCCAGAGGTTCGCGTCGGTGGAGTAGGCCTTCTCGGCGCTGTCGCGATAGGGCAGGCCGTGGTCGCTCAGCCAGACACTCATCTCGTGGCGGCCGCCGAGCTCACTGACGAAGGCCGCGTCGAGCCAGGGCTTGTAGACCCGCAGGCTCGGGTTGGCCAGCAGCCCGTAGCGGTAGAAGCGCTCGATGTCGTTGCCCTTGAAGGTCGAGCCGTCGCCCCAGATCTGGACGTCGTCCTCGAGCATCGCCCGGACCAGCAGCGTGCCCGCTACGGCCCGGCCCAGCGGGGTGGTGTTGAAGTAGGACCGCCCACCCGAGCGGATGTGGAACGCCCCGCAGGTCAGCGCGGCCAGCCCTTCTTCGGCGAGCGCCGCACGGCAGTCGACCAGCCGGGCGATCTCGGCGCCGTAGGACCTGGCCCGGCCGGGGACCGAGGCGATGTCGGGCTCGTCGTACTGCCCGAGGTCAGCGGTGTACGTGCACGGCACGGCGCCCTTGTTGCGCATCCACGCGACCGCGACCGACGTGTCGAGCCCGCCCGAGAAGGCGATCCCGACGCGCTCACCGATGGGCAGGGAGGTTATGACCTTCGACATACGCAAAAGTATGCCGTGCTCTGCATGAATATTCCAGTCGAAGCGCAGGTTCCCTGGCCAGCCTGGCAGTCAGGCTCGTCGCGGGTCGCTCTCCATGGAGGCTGGAAGCGGTCACAGCCAGGCCGGGCCGGGCCGGGCTACGGGGGAGCCAGGACCGGTGCGGAGCGCGTGCAGCCGGGCCAGCCAGCCGGCGATTCCGGCCGCGCCCTGCATGAACCCCGGTTCCGGCGCGAGCTCGGGCGGGGTCCTGGTGTGCTCGGTGTTGGACCAGCTGACACCCGGCGCGGTGGTCAGGGCCCGGGCGGCGACGTCCGCGGCCAGGACGGCGGTCCAGTCGAGCAGCGCGGTGTCGCCGGTGGCCTGGTAGCGGTCGAGCAGGAACTGCCCGACTCCCGCGGTGCCGCAGCACCGGGCGAGGTTGTCCCAGTAGCCCGGATACAGCCGGGCGGGCAGCCGGCTGTCGCGCAGCGCCCCCAGGCAGGCGTCGATGGCGTGCTGCCAGCGCGGTTGCGGGTCGATCTCGTTCAAGATCACGAATAGCCGCGCCGTGCCCGCAGCACCGTGGCACCAGCCGTACATGACGTCAGGGCGGTCCGGCCGCGGTGGTATCTGGAGCGGCACCGCCCAGCCGCCGGGATGGTCCCCGGCGGCGAGGATCGCCTCGGCGCCCCGGGTGGCGACATCCACCAGGTCGGGGCGGCGCAGGGCGCAACCGGCGGCGGCCAGGGCGTAGGCGGCCCCGGCGGTGCCGTGGGAGAACCCCGGCATGATGGACTTCGTGGTCGCTTCCATCCGCCAGTGGAGCCCGCCGGGGGCCGGTTCAGCCGCGTCGGCCAGCCGGCCGGCCACGATCTGCGCGGCCTGGACCGACGTGTCCGAGTCGTCGGCGATCAGGACCAGCAGGAGGCCAGCGTCGCCGGCGATGATGTCGGTGTACTGGCCTGGGCCCGGCACCTGCCTGACGCGCCCGGCGATCTGCCGCGTCACCTGGGCGGCGGTTTCCGCGGCGGCGGGGTCCCCGGTCGCGTCCGACCAGGCGCGCAGCGCCACCGCGGCGCCCGCCCACCCGGAGAACACGCCGTCGTCGGGCATCGTGGCCACGCCCGGGCCCTGCCGGGCCAGGGACAGCAGCCGGCCCCGGGCGCCGGCCGCGACGTGCGACGTGCCGAGGCCGGCCGCCTCGGCTTCGGCGCAGCCCAGCAGCACCCCCGCCGTGCCGGAGTAGAGGTCGTCGAACAGCACCCCGTCCTCGAGCCACGCCAGGCCGCCGTCGGCCGCGACCGCCACCGACGCGATCCAGTCGAACGCACGGCCGGCCAGGTCCACGTCACTCAGTCCTGTTCCACCCGCAGTCCTGTTTCGCCCGCGACGCGTACGCGTTAAGCCTTCACCAGCTCGCGGGCGGCGGCCGCGATGTGCTCGGCGTCGATGCCGGCCGCGGCCAGCAGTTCGGTGCTGCTCCCGGAACCAGGCAGCTCCCGGACACACAGATGGGCCAGGTGCAGTGGCTGTGGTCCCGCGGCGAGCAGGGCATCCGATACCGCGCTGCCGAGCCCTCCCGCCGGGTAGTGGTCCTCGGCCACCACCAGCCGTCCGCTCGTGGCGTTGACGGCGGCCACGAGCGTTTCGGTGTCGATGGGCGCGACGGAGTACAGGTCGATCACCCGGGCCTGGATGCCGTCCTGCGCCAGGAGATCCGCGGCGGCCAGGCAGGCATGCAGGGTGACCCCGGCGCCGATGAGGGTCACGGCGTCGTCCGGGCCCGACCGCACGACCTTCGAGCCGCCGACCGGGAAGGTCTCCGCGCTGTCGTACAGGACCGGATAGGCGCCGCGGGTGGTCCGCAGGTAGCTGATGCCAGGGCGGTCCGCCATCTCGCGCACGAGCGCGGCCGTGCTGGTGGCGTCGCTCGGGTACAGCACCGTCGATCCGTGCACCGCGCGCATCATCGCGATGTCTTCGAGAGCCATCTGGGATGGCCCGTCCGCGCCGATCTCCACGCCGGCGTGCGATCCGGACAGCCGGATGTTGGCCTGCGAGATGGCGGCCATCCGGATGAAGTCGTACGCGCGGCTGAAGAAGGCCGCGAACGTCGAGGCGAACGGGACGTAGTGGCGGGCGCTGAGCCCCACGGCGGCCGCGACCATCTGCTGCTCGGCGATGAACATCTCGAAGTAGCGCCCGGGGTAGGCCTTGGCGAACTCGTCGGCGTGGGTGGAGTTGCTCACCTCACCGTCCAGTGCCACCACCTCAGGCCGGTCGGTGCCGAGCGCGGCCAGGGCGTCGCCGTACGCCTTGCGGGTGGCGACCTTCTCGCCGACTGAGTAGGCCGGCGCCTGTGGTGCCGGAGTCGTCGGGGCTCCCATGGGCCTGGTCCGCCGCGCTGGGCATGGCCGGCGCGGGACCGGGGGCAGCGTCGCCGGGCAGCGGGCCGCGGACCAGCAGGTTGCGCTCGCCGCCCAGTTCCTCGATGGCCCGGGCGGCCATGTCGGGCGGGAAGGGCTTGCCGTGCCAGCCCTCATGGTCCTCGACCTCGGAGAACCCCTTCCCCTTGATGGTGCGGGCCAGTATCACCGTCGGCTGGCCGGAGCTGTCCTCCGCGGCGGAGCGGAAGGCCTCGTCGATCTCGCTGAGGTCGTGACCGTCGATGGTCAGCACCCGCGCGCCGAACGCCTCGGCGCGCTGCTGGTAGCGGGCGAGGTCCCACTGGATCTCGGTGGGGCCGCGCTGTCCCAGGCGGTTGACGTCCACGATCGCGGTCAGGTTGGACAGCTGGTAGTACCCGGCCTTGTCCAGGGCCTCCCAGATGGAGCCCTCAGCCATCTCGCTGTCCCCGCACAGCACCCAGACCCGGTACGGGAGCCGGTCGAGGTACCGGCCGGCCAGCGCTACCCCCACCCCGTCCGGCAGTCCCTGGCCGAGCGATCCGGTCGCGACGTTGACCCAGGGCAGTATCGGGGTGGGATGGCCTTCCAGGCGGGACCCGAACCGCCGGTACCCGGTCATCAGCTCCTCGTCGGACACCACCCCCACCGCCTTGTAGACGGAGTACAGCAGCGGGGACGCGTGCCCCTTCGAGAAGATCAGGTGGTCGTTGTGGTCGGCGCGCGGGTTGTCCCAGTCGTAGTGCAGGTGACGGCCGACCAGCACGGCCAGCAGGTCCGCGGCGGACATGCTGGAGGTGGGATGCCCGGATCCGGCGCTGGTGCTGGACCGGATGGAGTCCACCCGGAGCTGTGCGGCGAGGTCACCGGCGACCGCGAGGTCGATTCCGGTAAGCGGCTGAGTTTGGCTGCTCATGTCAGGCCCTTCCTGCTGGCTGACCGGGACGTGGGGAAACTCGTCATGGATCGCCCCGCCGCTGCCCATCTGAAGCCTGGGTAACCAGCAAGGCCGCGCTGCCGAGCCGTTAGGGCCAGGTTATCGAACCGGGTTTGCTGGCCACTTCCGGGGCGTGAGCGCGCGGTCCCGCGTTTCACCGGGCCGTGACCTGGCCACCGTGCAGGTCACGGCCCGGTGATCGCGATCCCCATGGGGTACCCGAGGGGGAGGCGGATTGGCTGACCGGGAGTGTTGGTCTCCGTGCTGATCGGGATGACCGCGCCCTCGCAGGCGACGTAGGCGGTCTTCCCGTCCGGGGCGATCGCGATACTGAGCTGCGGCTCGACCAGCTGGGTGCGGCAGCCGGATCCCAGCTCGATCGGCTGGCCCGCGGTGTTGGTGGCTGTGCTGATCGGGACGACCGCGCGGGGGCCTGACACGACGTAGGCGGTCTTCCCGTCCGGGGTGATCGCCATCTGGCTGCCGCTGCCTGCGTTGTGGCCGATCTGGATCGGCTTCCCGGGCCGGTTGGTGGCCGTGCTGATGGGGATGACCGCGCGCGGGTAGGAGGTGGTGACGTAGACGCTCTTCCCGTCCGGGGTAATCGCGATGAACGCGTTGTTGCTCACGCCAGGGAGGTAGATCGGCTGGCCCGGGGTGTTGGTGGCCGTGCTGACCGGGGTCACCACGATCCCGGTGTGCTTGTTTGTCGAAGTGCTGAGGACATAGGCGGTCCTCCCGTCCGGGGTGATAGCGATATCGAACGGGTCGTGGGTCACCTGGATCGGCGGGCCAGCGGTGTTGGTCGCCGTGTCTATCGGGGTGACAGTGCCCAGCTGGCTCTGGTTGGCGACGTAGGCCGTCTTCCCGTCCGGGGTAATCGCGATCCAGATCGGGCTCGGCCCGACGCGGATCGGCTGGCCGGCGGTCTTGGTGGCCGTAGTGATGGGGGTGACCGTGCTAAAGGCCAGGTTGGCGACGTAGGCGGTTCTCCCGTCCGGCGTGATCGCGACGAAGTCAGGGCCATACCTGCGGTTGTGGCCGAGGTTGATCGGCTGGCCCGCCTGGTTGGTGGCTGTGCTGATGGGGATGACCGTGCCGGAGGCGTTGGTGGGCACGTAGGCGGTCTTCCCGTCCGGCGTGATCGCGATCTGGCCCGTGGGGATGGCATTCGCCCCATCCCCGACCTTGATCGGGTTCCCGGCCTGGCTGGCGGCTGTGCTGATGGGGATGACCACGGGGGTGTCCCTGCTCGTCCCCTGGGCGATGCCGTAGGCCACGTAGACGGACCGGCCGGCCGGTGACCCGTGCTGTCCGGCCGGCCCGGGGGCGCGGGCGGCTGCGCCGATGCCCAGGGGGACTCCGGCGGCGATCACGGCGGCGGCCGCGGCCCCGGCCAGGTACTCCCGGGCCCGCCGCCGGGAAACCCGGCGGCGCACCGCCTCGGCGCTCACCTGGTGCGGCGGCTCCCCCGTGGCGGCCTCCAGGAGGTCCCGCAGCCGCCTGTCTGTCCCGGTCACCGGGCCTCCCGCTCCATGAACTCCGCCATCTGGGGGTCCTCGCGCAGCCGGGCCACGGCCCGGGCCATGGTGCTCTTGACCGTCCCGATCGCGCAGTTCAGCACCTGCGCGACCTGCGCCTCCGAGAGGTCGTCGAACACGCGCAGCACCAGCACCGCGCGCTGCCGGTCGGTCAGCCTGCCCAGGGCGCCGCGCACCGCCACCCGCACCGCGGCCTCGGCGGCCAGGTCCCCGGCCGCCGGGCCGTCGGGCACCGCCCCCGAGGGGTGCTCGGACCGCCATTTACGGCGGCGCCAGCTCGACCAGGTGTTCACCATGGCCCGGCGCACGTAGATCTCCGGGTCGTCGCGCCGCCTGATCCGCTCCCACCGCGGCCACGACCGCACCAGCGCGGTCTGCACCAGGTCCTCGGCCAGCGCCCAGTCACCGGTCAGCAGCCACGCCGTTCGCTGCAGCGAACGCTGACGCGCCGCAACGAACTGCACGAATCCTTCGACCTCGGCGTCCACCGCACCTCCGGCCAGCTCGACCCAACAGTCAATATGACTACCTGGGTGCGGCCAAAGGTTCATCCTGGCCCGGCACCAAAACAGGCGGCGCCGGGCTGGGATGCCCGGCCCGGTATCAAATGCCTCACGAAGGCACTTAGTTACCCTGCCCGGCGTGCCGGCCGGCTAGCTTTTAATCTCTGCGCCGCCTCCCTGAGGGGCAAGGCATGTACCTGTTCGAAGCTGAAGCAACGTTCGAAGCCGACCCAGCCACGGTCTGGAAGGTGTGGACCGACGTAGACCGCTGGCCAGAATGGGACGTCAGCAAGGAGATCGCCCGGCTGGACGGCCCGTTCGAGCCAGGCGTGTCCGGCTGGGCCAAGCAGCGCGGCAACCTCGGCGGCGCCTTCACCATCACCGTCGTGGACGCCGGCCACCGCTATGTCACCGAATGCCCGACGCCCATCGGAAAGCTGGTCTTCGACCATGTGGTCGACCCGGTCGCCGGGGGACGGGTCCGGGTGGTCAAGAAAGTCGACGTCCAGGGCGCGCTCAGCGCGGTGATCCGGCTGCTCGTCCCCAAAATGCGCCGTGACATCGCGGAGTCCCTGGCCAACCTGGGAAAGATGGCCTCCTCGTAAGCCAAGGCGGACCGATGGCAGCCAGCGGCGCCCGTCCGGGCGGCAGCGATCCCCGGGACCGCCGCGACTGCTTCATCGGTCACCCGAAGATCCCGTCTGGACGTCGCCTGACTAACTGCAACCTTTGATGCTGCTGTGACGTTGTGCCCACACGGGCACGCCCGAGATATGTCTGGCCCCTAACGAGGGTCTTGCCGCGCCAACAACATCGTGGTAGAGCAGATCTGTAACCATTCACCCGCTGAATTGGTTCGGCAACGGGGGCTCCATGGATGCTGGCCAACCATTCGATCCGACCTCGGCGGTACCGCCATCAACAAATGGGCACTCGAGCAGAAGTGCTGGACACCCTTCTGGGAAAGAACGCCATGAAGCCAGTCACGATGTATGGCACTACGCCCGGCATGATTTCGACCGCGAAACAACGCGTTACCTGTCTGCCGCCACGCAAATTGACCTGGACTACGCACAGGACGTGGTCCGTAGCGTCGTTAGCGAACCGCTCAGGGCCGTAGCCCCCGCCTACGGAGTCGAAATTTCAGCAGTTGCCCGGTGGGCCGTGGACTCAGTGATGCGCCGCGCTCGCCGGGACATATACCTCGCCGTGACGATGCTCGCTACGATCGCACTCTTGGCGCTGACTCTGATCTGGCTTCCTGCGGCGATTATCGTAATCGCCGCCGGGCTCGTTGCCGCCTGGACGATCGTCACGCTGGAGTACTGGACGCGTGTGTACCGAATTGTAGTTGGCACGATGCTCCGGGGAAAGTTTGATATCCACACAGCACCCGAGCCACGTCATCAATGGGTGCGTGATCGAATCAACATGGTCTCAGCCCGGCGCCGAGGAAACCTGGTCATCTTTCACGGCGAATCCGCCTTCGTCGGCAGCGGCCAGAGGCTCAGCAGAGAGCACGTGGTGATTGACGTAAGCCAGGGAAAGAGAGTAAAGAACGGGAAAACGCAGAAGCCTCGCAAGTTCAGTAACGCTGACGTTCACGCGGCGCTGATGAAAACAATGAACAAGCTAGGCTTCAACGACATGCGGGTAGAAGAGAGGATGTTCGTAAACGGGCGGCACATCCGGGAGCATCCTGCGTTTCTTCCTGCCGGTGCGGCCGCCCCTCCCGCAACCTCGGTGAGTTCGTCATTGCTTCAGCAAGCGGCCCTGCACCCAACCCCGGACGCCCGCGTTTATGTCTGCGTGGAGATGCCTGCCTGGCAGGGTCAACTGGTGGTAACCCTCTTCGTACGGGCCGTCCATACGGGGGGCTATCTGTATATCGAGTGGGAGTACCGCGTCCTCCCTCCCATCCGCCGCGAGTTCCGCGGCATCGACCGGCGCTACAGCCGGTCACACCGCCAGCAGCTGTGGAAATCATGCCGATGGAGCTCCAGGAGGTTCCTACCCGCACTGGCGAAGGCCCCAATGTTGCTCATCTCAGATGTCAAACGTTACCGTACGGAACAGAAAAGGCTATTCAATCAGGTCAACGCAATCCGGCGCGGGCGCGACTTTGACTACGGAGCAGCGCGAAGCATCCGCGAGCTGGCGTGCGGCTTTAGCCGCGAGCACCATTTTCTTGCCCGGGATGAGATAATGTACGTAATCATGTCTCAGCAGACCTTGCTCAGAGGTCTCCGGGACTTTCTAAAGAAGCATGACGTAAAGCTGGGTGAGTTTGATTCGCAAGTTCAGGTCATTCTTGAGTTGACCACCACTCATTATAGCGTTCACGTAGGAGACATGAAGGACTCGGCGGTCACTGTCGGCGACAAATCCAAATCAAAATCCAAGTCTGGTTCATGACACAGCTTTGTTCGCGGAAAGGCAGAACTGATGGCCAAGTACACTGTTCGCACCGGAGAAGTGAACCGCTCGGCGATTGCGATCGGCAAGAAGGCTAATGCCAGCCAAGAATCGCAGCTTGACGGGTCAGCGCTCGGGCAGGCCGTCGCTGAGCTGCAAAAACTCATTGAGCTCGTACGAGCCAGCCAGCAGACAGTACCCGAAGCGCAGGAGGTGCGTTCGTCAGCCATCAAAGCGCAGAAAGAGCTGAGGAGCAAAAGGCCAAACTTCGACCGGGTAAGGGAAAGACTCAGCTGGATCGGGGGGACGGTAGCCGGAATAGATGCGCTAGCCGATACCGTCGCCAAGATCCAGCAGCTAATCGCCCACGTATGACCAAGGGTCCCGGGGCCGTTGCCCACCGTGCGGCCCCCCCGCGCAGACCCCGGTCTGCGGTTCCCTGGCCAGGCAGCAGGCGACTATCCCGACAGCTTGGTGATCAGCCAGAAGGTGACGCCCGTGCCCGTGCCGTACGCGAGATGGGCACTCAGGTCACCAGCCAGCGTCTTGGCGTCGTACTCCCAGATCGGCTTGTAGAGCCCGGCCTCCGGGAGGAGGACGTAACCCGAGACCCAGACCACCGCGCCGAGCGGCAGGCCATAGAGGGGATTCGGCCTGCGCAGAGGACCCGGCCAGGACCCCATAGAGCGCCCCCCAGCCCGACCCGTAGGACCAGTGCATGACGGTGCTGACCGGATTCGCCCACCGATCCGGAAGCTCGCGCTGCGTGAAACCCTCGATCAGGCGCTTGCCGACCTGCCCGGGGGCAGGCGCCTGGTCCCAGGTGTCGACCTTGGGGAATTCCCACGCGAGCGGGCTGTCCTTACCGCCGGTGCTCCGGTACTTCAGGTAGTTCACCGCGTCCAGGCAGACCGTCCCCACGGCCCCGGCCAGGAGGCCGCTCACCACGGCGGCGAGCGGGGTCATGCCGTGCTTTCCAGTGCCCATTCCGGGTCCAATCGCCGTCTCGGTGCCTTATTTGCGCGCCAGCCAGGCTAGCGCGGCGGTGGTCAGGGCCTCGGTGCCGGTCCGCAGGCAGGGCTGCAGCGGCGGCAGGAACTTTGGTGAGTGGTTGCTGGTCAGATCCTGCAGGTGCCCGGCCTTCTCCGCGGCGCGGTAGGTCTTCTCGTCGGTGTACCCGAGCGCCCAGTAGGTGTAGGGCACCCCGGCGGCGTTGGGAATGTTGCTGAAGTCCTCGCTGACGGTCTGCCGGTCGATCTCACCGGCGCGGTCGCCGAAGTAGGCGGCGAAGGCAGCCGCGGCCTGGTCCGTGGTGGCCGGATCGTTGACGGTGAGCGGGAAGCTGCCGATGGTGTCGAAGTCCGGGTCCTTGGGTGAGCCGGAGGCCTGGCTCTCGGCCCGCACGATCCGCTGGACCGACGCGAGCATCCGCTGGTGGGTCTCCTCCGAGTAGCTGCGCAGGTTCAGCTCCAGCAGGGCGTGATCGGGAATGAGGTTGCTCCTGGTCCCGGCCTGGACGCTGCCGACCGTCACCACCGCGATCTCGCCCGGGCGCGACCTCGCGGGACACGATGGTCTGCAGCCGGACGACAGCCATGGCCGCCAGCACCACCGGGTCGATGGTGTTCTGCGGTTTGGCGCCGTGGCCGCCCTTCCCGTACACGGTGACGTTGATGCTGTCTTCGGTGGCCATGAACGGGCCGGAGCGGGTCAGGACCGTCCCGGCCACGCCGGCCAGCAGATGCTGGGCCAGGGCCACGTCGGGCACGGGAACGCGCTTCCACAGGCCGTCGTCGACCATGGCCTGCGCCCCGTCGCCGGTCTCCTCGGCCGGCTGGAACAGCGGCAGCAGGGTCCCGCTCCACTGGTCACGGTGATCGGACATGAGCTTGACCATGCCGAGCAGGCAGGACATGTGCATGTCATGGCCGCAGGCGTGGGCGACCGGGACCTCATGGCCCTGGGCGTCCTTCGCGGTCGCGGTGCTGGCGTAGTCCGCGCCGGTGTCCTCCTTGACCGGCAGCGCGTCCAGTTCGGCCCGCAGCAGCACCGTGGGCCCGGCGCCGTTGGCCAGGCGCCGACGACTCCCGTCCCGCCGATGCCCGTCTGGACCGTGCAGCCGTACTCCTGCAGCTTCCCGGCGACGCGCTCGGCCGTGCGGTGCTCCTGGTGCGACAACTCGGGATGGCGATGCAGATCCTTGTAGAACGCTTCCTGGCCGGCCTGCAGGCCGTCGTAGCCGGCCAGGATCTCCTCGAGACTGCCCATTACCGCCGACTCCTTACCTGATTCCAGGTCCCGCTCACTCGATGTCCAGTTCCCGCAGGTTCGTCTTGGCCAGCTCGACCAGTTCCTTGCCCTCGCCGGACAAGACGGTCCTGGTCGCGTACAGCGTGAAGCCCTTGACCTCGCCGTAGGTGAGCTTGGGCGGCAGCGAGAGCTCGTAGCGGTCGGTGCGGACTTCGACCAGGGCCGGGCCGTCGTGGCTGAACGCCGCGCGCAGCGCGTCCTCCAGTTCGCCGGCCTTCTCCACCCGCACCCCGAACAGCCCGGTGGCCTGGGCGATCCCGGCGAAGTCCGGGTTGTCCAGGTCGGTGCCGTAGGTGACGATCCCGGCCGCCTTCATCTCCAGCTCGACGAAGGACAGCGCGCCGTTGTTGAACACCACGACCTTCACCGGAAGGTGCTGCTGGCGCAGCGTGATGAGCTCGCCGAGCAGCATGGCCAGCCCGCCGTCGCCGGACATCGAGATCACCTGGCGGCCCGGCTGGGCGGCCTGCGCCCCGATGGCCTGCGGGAGCGCGTTGGCCATCGACCCGTGGTTGAACGAGCCGACCAGGCGGCGCGCACCGTTCATCCGCACGTACCGGGCCATCCAGATGCACGACGTCCCCACGTCCGCGGTGAAGACCGCGTCGGCCGCGGCGAGCCGGTTGATCGTGGCCGCCACGTACTGCGGATGCACCGGCGAGTTGCCCGGCCGCGCTTCGGCGAGCTTGTCCAGCTTGGCCCGGGCGCGCCGGTAGTGGGCGGTCATCCGGTCCAGGTGCTTGCTGTCGGACTTGGCCTCCAGCAGCGGCAGCAGCGCCTCGATGGTGTCCTTGACCGTGCCCACGAGCGGGTAGGCCACCGGCACCCGGCGGCCGATGTTCTCCCCCCGCACGTTGACCTGGATGACGGGGACACCCTCGGGAAGGAACTGCCGGTACGGGAAGTCGGTGCCGAGCATGACCAGCGCGTCGCAGTGCTCCATGGCCCGGTAGCCCGAGCCGAACCCGATCAGCCCGGTCATCCCGACGTCAAAGCGGTTGTCGTACTCCACCCATTCCTTGCCGCGCATGGCGTGCACGATCGGGGCCTGCAGGACGCCCGCGAACTCCATGAGCTGGTCGTGCGCGCCCGCGCATCCGGCCCCGGCCAGGATGCTCACCCGGCTCGCGCCGTTCAGCACCTCGCGCCGCGGCCGCGAGCGAAGCGTCGGCCGGCCGGATCACCGAGGCCGCCTTGCGCACCGGGGTCGTCATGGCGCCGGACGGGGCGTCGGCGAAGAACACCCCGCCCGGGATGACGACGACGGCGACCCCGCCGCGCTCCAGCGCCGCGCGCATCGCGCTCTCCATGACGTGCGGGATCTGCTCGGGGATGCTGACCAGCTCGCAGTACACGCTGCACTCGCGGAACACCTCCTGCGGATGCGTCTCCTGGAAGTACTGCAGGCCGATCTCGACCTCCGGGATGTGCGCCGCGATCGCCAGCACCGGTACCCGGCTCCGGTTGGCGTCGTACAGGCCGTTGATCAGGTGCAGGTTGCCCGGCCCGCAGCTGCCCGCGCACACCGCCAGCTCGCCGGTCAGCGCCGCCTCCGCGCCGGCCGCGAACGCGGCCGCCTCCTCGTGCCGCACGTGCTCCCAGGTGATACCGCCATCGCGGCGCATCGCATCGGTGAACCCGTTGAGGGAGTCACCGGGAACCCCGTAGACCCGGCGCACTCCCGAGCTTTTCAACAACGCCACCATTGCGTCAGCCACGCTGGAAGCCACTGCCGCTCCTCTCAGGTCCGGCCCGGCGCGACAGCTGGGAACTGATCACGCAGGCCGGGAGGGATGATCTACAAAAGTCAGGCTAACAACGGCAGAAAAGAATATGAAGCCCGCCGGGGCCCTGTTCCGTCCCTTTGCCGGAAGCTCCACTGGGCGGGCAGCATGCGCCGGCCAGAGGGCGTTATTGAGATATTAAGGTAAAATTAAGGTAATGGCGGAGTAATGCGTTGGATGGTCCGGCGCAGCCCATCCCGGCCCGCCGTGGTCGTCCCGGTGAAGCCCCGCCCCGCGCGCTCGGCCCATTCCTCCTCGGAGATCGCGTCCAGGTCGGCCGGGAGGTAGTGGCTGAGGACGAGCTCGCCGACCCCGGCGCGTTCGGCGACGCTCCCGACCTCGGAGACGTCGGTGTGCAGCCCGGCCATCCGCCGGAGCGCCTCACCGGTGACGCCGTGCCGCTCCAGGTAGCCCAGGTCGGCGACCTGGTGGACCAGGACGTCGGCCCCCTGCGCGAGGGCGATCAGGCCGTCGTTCGCGGTGGTGTCGCCGGAGAACACGACGGAGCCGTCCGCGGTGTCGAACCGGTAGGCGAGCGCCGGGATCGCATGGCCGTGCGTCACGGGGACGGCGGTGACGCGGACCGCGTCGTCCTCGACGACGGTGACCGGAGCCGGAGGGTGGCCCGGCGTCCGGGCCGGGACCGCGATGTCGAAGGCCCGGACGAGGGCTCCCGGGTCGGGCATCCGGGCGTCCAGCGGCATGACGTTCAGGTGGTAGGCGTAGCCCGCGAGAAGGCTGTCGACCAGGTCTGCCGTGCCGGGAGCCGGCCGTTCGGGGTGGATCGTCGTCTCGCGGTGGAAGGCGGCGTCGCCCTCGGGCACCATGTCGGGCCGCGACGGCCCGTAGACCCGGATCGGCGGCAGCGGGCCGTCGCGGCCCTCGCGGACACCCCACCCGTACAGGAGCATGCCGGGCAGGTCACCGACGTGGTCGGCGTGCAGGTGAGTAAGGAACACCGCCTCCAGGCGGGAGAAGCGCAGGCCCGCGTCCGCGAACGCGGACGGCGACCCCCGGCCACAGTCGATGACGAAGACCCGGTCGCCCACGACGAGCGCCGACGAGATCCCGCCGCGTCCGGCGACGGGCAGGGGCGCACCCGCCGTCCCCAGCAGCACCAGTTCCGTCATTCCTGCCCCTTCCGCCAGCCCCGCTCCTTGGAGCTACCCGCGTACAGCCGGAAACCTACGTCGAAGCCGGGGCCCAACTGGCGGCGAAACGGAAATGGAACCGCCGCCAGTCGCGGCCCGTCCAACTGGCGTAAAGGGGGACGGCGGAATGTACGGGAAGATCACGACGCGGCGGCTGGCCGCGGCTGGGCGCGTCAGTCGCCGTGCTGGGGCTGGCCGCCTGCGGCAGCGCGACCAGCGGCGGTGCCGCGCCTCAGGCCACAGCCGGGACGGGTTCTCCCCAGGCAACGGCCGCGGCCACGACCGGCAGGTGCGCCACTGTGCGCTGGCCCTGCGAAGGTCGATCAGGTCGTGCTGCGGCTCACCGACTCCCCAGCCCGTCGAGATCCTCCCGCGGGCGATGACCATCACCGCTCGTGCCCCGGGCCGCGGCCCTGGCCGCCGCGCTCTGCGCGCTCCCCCGGATGCCGGGCGGGATGCGCTGCCCGGCCGCCCTGGGCGGGGCGCTCCGGCTGGAGTTCACCGCCGGGGGCCGCAGCTACCAGCCGGTTCTCATCCGGGACTCCGGCTGTGCCAGCGTCACCGGGGTGGGTCCGGTCCGGCAGTGGGCCTGGTCGTCGCGGCCCGGACGGCTGCTGAGCGAGGCGGCCGGCGGCTACGGCCGGCTGGTGGCCAGGACGCATCAGGGCAGCGTGCCCACGCCGTAACCCGGTCGCCGGCCGACAGCCCGCGGCAGCCCGCGGGCAGGCACGGACCGCGACGGCGTACCCTTCTCCCGCCGCGGTCCGTGCCGCTTACTGATGGATGACCAGCCTGCCTCCTAGCGCGGGCCGGGCAGGGGTTGCGCATGTTCCCGCTGTTGAAGTTGTTGAAGAGCTCCTCCGTGGTGAATCCGGTCGTGGGGTAGACGGTCTTCAGCAGCGGGCCGTATTCAGTGGTGGAGCTGCCGCCGAAGTCGTTCGTGGTCCCGGGGAGGTACTTGCCGCCCTCCTGCCAGGTGCACGACCCGTACCTGCACGGTGGTCGAGTAGAACGGGTAGAACTGCGCACCGAGCGGCGGGTTCACGCAGTTCGCGCCGGTCGTCCGGTCGCAGAACGGCGGGTTGGCCTGCGAGTCCGACGCCTCGATCCGCGGCAGGTCAGCCTCGAAGGCGATCGTCGGGTAGTTCCTGCCGTGGCTGAGCGGGCTCGTGAACAGGACCGGCGAGGGGTGCAGGGCCCGGTCCAGGGCGACGTTCGGGTTCGTGCCCGGCCAGTCCAGCCGGTATGACTGCCCGTCAAAGTCTTCGTCAGGGGCGAAGCAGCCGTCGATCTTCACCAGTAGCGAGTCGGTTCCCGGCACGCAGCCGACGTCGTCGGAGTCGATGACGGGGTCCTGGCCGCCGGCCTTGGTGCAGTTGCCCTCCGCGTCGATGGCCAGGCAGTTCTCGAAGTGCCCGATCTCGTCGGACATGGCCACGTTGTACGTGTGCGCCGACCAGGTGTTGCCGCGCGGGTTGGCCGTCGAGTACTCCGGGTGGAACGCGTACGGCTTCTCCTGGCATGTCTTGGACTTCGGCGTGTACAGGATGTGGCCGAAGCCGTTGGCCACGGACGCGGTCATCGAGCCGTGCCGGCCGGTGGTCAGGTCGGCCATGTCGATCCGGAGCCCGGCCCGGGTGTCATGGATGCGGAACCGGACGACGTCGCCGGGGCTCATGAGCAGGTCCTTGCGGAAGTCGGGGTTGACCGCGGCGAAGTTCGGGTCGGTCAGCGTCCCGGTGAACAACGGGTTCGCCGGCGCCTGGGACTTCCCGCTCTTGGTGATGTACGCCCAGTTGGTCGGCTCGGGGCCGCCGAGGACGTAGTTGTTGCAGGCACTGGTGTTCGCGACGCCGGTGTTCTGGTTCTGCACGAAACTGTCGATGGTCATCGCCGCGCAGTACTGCGTCTTGGCACAGCCGAATCCCTCGAACTGCGGAACATATCCCGGGCCGTAGAACTGAAGCTCCATGAACGCGTTACCGGGGTGCTTCCCGATGTAGTCCCGCGCCTTGGGATTGGTGCCCACCAGGTTGTTGGCGTCGGTGTCGGGCCTGCACTTGTGAGTGAACTCGGGCGCGGACTGGGTGTCGCACAGGGTGAGGCCGAACCAGAACGTGGGCCGCAGCTGGAAATTCCAGGTCGTCCCGCCCGACGCCGGTCTTGTTGGGTTGTTTCTTCGGATCCCTCGGCAACGTGACCGTGTAGGTCATGTCATTGCCTGAGCCGGGCCGGCCGGACTTGAACAGGACCGACGGCTCGTCATGGCCGACGTATCCGCCCGGGGGGTGACTCGACGTGTCCACGCAGAGCGAGTTGTAACTCTGGCACAGCGGATGCTCGAAGTAGGTCTTGGTCTTGGCGGTGGCCCTCATGACCCGGGCCTGTGTGTCAGCGTGGCTCGCGGCGCTCGCCGGAAGCGAGGCGGCCGCGAGGACGAGGAAGCTCAGAAGACTGATCGCAGCCATGACGTATCGCTTCACCGTCTGTCCTTTCGTCCATAAGCGGGACCTGGAGCGCGGGTATTACCCGCAGTGCGGCCAGTCCTTTCGGAGCCTGTCTCCGCATTGGTCTCAGCCCACGGCCGGGCGACGCCCCCTCCGAACCCCTTCCCATGGCTACTCGTCACGGAGCGTGTGCCACGACAAGCTGACCCCGACGGTACATCTGGCAAATCAGACAAACACTGACAGACATAACCGGCCACTATAGGAGTACTAAAAGCAGATGCTCCCGTAACACCCATGAGATGGCAATGAAATTTCAGGAAAAGATGGAGCCCAGCCGCGCATCATCGCCCGGCGGCGGCGAGCGTCTCCCGGCCCGGGCGGTCCCGGGCGGTCCCGGGCGGGGAGGGCCAGCGCGCGCCGCCTAGACCACCAGCGACGGCTCGTCGGGTGCGGACAGGCTCAGCACGGTGCCGGCCACCGCGGGTGAGGCGCTGATCTTCGCCTCCAGCGCCCGCAGCCGGACGGCCACGTGCGACTCGGTGTCGTCGCCGGTGAGATCGACGTCGCCGATCACCGAGACCATCCGCGGCCCGACGATCTCCAGCCGCAGATAGGTGACCCGGGCGACCTCCGGCGCGGCCAGCAGGGCCGTGATGGTGGCCGCCCGGACCCGGGGGTCGACTTCCTGCCCGACCAGGAACCGCAGGTTGCGGTTGATCAGGAGGATCGCGACCACCGCGAGCAGCACGCCGACCAGGATCGATCCGGCGGCGTCCGGCACCGGGGAACCGGTCAGCTGGTGGGCGCCCAGGCCGGCGCCCGCGATCACCAGGCCCACCAGCGCGGCGGCGTCTTCCGCGAACACCGCCCGCAGGGTGGGATCGGAGGTGGCCAGGACGTGCTCGAGGAGGTCCCGGTTGCAGCGACTCGGCCTCGCCCCGGGCCTGATGGATCGAGCGCAGGAACGAGACGGCCTCGAGGACGAACGAGATGGCCAGGACCACGTACCCGACCAGGAAGTACCCGGCCGCCTCCGGGGTGATGAGCTCCTGGATGCCGCGGGTGACGGAGACCGCGGCGCCGGCCACGAACAGCCCGATCGCGGCGAACAGCGACCAGACGTAGGCTTCCCGGCCGTGACCGAACGGGTGGGCGACGTCCGGCGGGCGGCGGGACCGCCGGTCGGCGATCAGCAGGAAGATCTCGTTGCCCGTGTCGGCCCAGGAGTGCGCGGCCTCAGCCAGCAGCGACGCCGACCCGGTCAGCGCGGCGGCAGCCGACTTCGCCACGGCGATGAGCACGTTGACCGCGAACGCGACCAGGACCGTGATCAGGCTCTCCGACCCGCCCGAATCCTTCGGCTGCGGCACTGAGCTGAGCAAGTCGTGATGCCCGCTGGCCGCGCCCTCGGCCGCGGCGGGACCGGGAGCCTGCTCGTCGTCCTGCTCGTGCGCCATCAGCCAGTGTTAACACCCGTCGGGAGTCGCGGTCAGGAGTTGCGCAGCGAAATCCTGTCCGATCCGGCGATGTCGTCGGCCCCGACGGCCCTGCAGCCCCTCACCCAGCCGTTCGCGGGCCTGCCGCAGCAGCTTGAAGGAGTTGGTGAACGAGTTCTGCGCGACCGCCCGGTCGGGATCGGCCCCATGCTCCTCGATGAGATGAGTCTGCAGCGCCGCAGCGACTTCGTCGGCGGCCTTCAGCGCGTGGTAGATGGCCCGGTCCCGTGCGTTGTCGTCAACCATAAGCTCAGTATCCCCGCTGCCCGCCGGGCCGGGAGGCCCAGCCGCCAGGTCACGTCTGCGACCGGTCGAGATCGATGAGCGCGACCCCCAGGTCGGGGTGCATCACCCTGCGCAGCTCCGCCGGGTTCTCGGTCACGACCAGCTCCAGCGCCGGGAACACCTGGCCCTCGATGAGGTGCCCGCCGCGGGTCGTCCCGTCCGACAAGCCGAGGACCACGTGGATGTTCAGGCCCGGGCCGTCCTGGCCTTCGGCCACGTCCCCGATCAGCGAGAGCACCTCGCTGGGCTCGTCCACCGGGATGTGCCGGAACTGCCTGGCCGTACGGTCGAACCAGCCGACCGTGGCCCGCTCGAAACCCCCGACCCCGGTGATCTGCGCCGCCTCCAGGCGCTCGGAGCGCGCGAACCGCTTCAGCGAGGCCATCGCCTCGTCGCCCGGGTCGCACACCACCACATAGGTGACGACGTCCGCGTCCTCGACAATCTTGGACTTCATGAGGTCCCCCCTCGTCAGTGCATCCCTACCACCGGGCCGCAGCCGGGAACCCCGGCACGATCTCGCGGAACTTGACACGGTCCGCTACGGTCGGAGCGTGCCACCTCCGGTCCTCATCAGCTCGGGACGCAGCGCGGACGTGTTCGCCCTTGACGAGCAGCGAGTCCTCCGCCGGTACCGCGACGGTAACGAGGTGTCCGCCGAGGTTCCCGTCATGACCTATGTGGCGTCGCTCGGCTTCCCGGTGCCGAAGATCTACGAGGCCGGGGGCACCGATCTGGTGATGGAACGCTTCGCCGCCCCCACGATGCTGCAGGCGCTGCTGTCCCGCCGCATCCGGCCCGAGATCGGCGCCGCGCTGCTGCTCAGCCTGCATCGCCAGCTGCACGGGCTGCCACCGCGGCTGAGCGGCGATCCCGCCACCCGGGTCCTGCACTTAGACCTCCACCCGGGCAACGTCATCCTCAGTCCCGGCGGGCCCGTGGTCATCGACTGGCGGCACAGCGACGAAGGGCCGCCGGACCTGGACCTGGCTGTCTCGGCGCTGATCCTGGCCCAGGTCGCGGCCGGCCAGGCGGACGGGGCGGCCGGTGAGGCGCACGACATGGCCGCGCTCGCGAGCGTCGTGCTGACGGCCTTCCTGCGGTTCGCCGGCGGGGGCCCGCTGCGGATGCTGGACCGCGCCATGGCCATGCGCCGCTCCGACCCCGCCCTGACCGCCGACGAGACCAGCCGCCTGCCGTCCGCGGGAGCTCTCATCCGCGAATGCCCCGAGGGGCGCGGAGCCCGGGCGTAGCCGCCGAAGACCAGCCGCGCCGAAGACGTAGCCGCGCCGCACGGCTAGCCGCGGCGGCCCCGCTTACTTCGGTTGCTCACCGCCCAGCCGGTGCGCGGGTTCGCGGCCCGGCGGCTGGCTGGGCCGGGGCCGGGCCGGCAGCGACGGGATGGGGCGGGTCTGCGCCTTGTCCGGCAGGAGGTTCAGTTCCTGGCCGTAGTGGATGATCGTGAGCGGCTCGCCGTCGTCCAGTTCGTACCGGACCTGGGGGTGGGTCACCTCGACGTGCAGCCGCCGGCCCCGGATGAGGACGCTGAACTTGAGGCTGGCGATGCCCTCGGGGAGCCGGGGCGTGAAGCTGACCCGGCTGTCTTTATGACGCAGGCCGCCGAAGCCGGAGACCAGGGCCACCCAGGCTCCGGCCAGCGACGCGATGTGCACCCCGTCGCGGGTGTTGTTCTCCAGGTCCCGCAGGTCCATCAGGGCGGCCTCGCCGAGGTAGTCGAAGGCCAGGTCGAGATGCCCCACCTCGGCGGCCATGACCGCCTGCGTGCACGCGGACAGCGAGGAGTCCCGCACCGTCAGCGGCTCGTAGTAGTCGAAGTTACGGGCCTTCTGCTCGGCGGTGAAGGCGTCCCCGCACAGGTGCATGGCCAGTACCAGGTCGGCCTGCTTGACGACCTGCTTGCGGTACAGATCGAAGTAGGTGAAGTGCAGCAGCAGCGGATACTGCTCCGGGGTGGTGTGGGCGAAGTCCCAGACCTGGTGGCGGGTGAACCCCTCGGCCTGGGGGTGGACCCCGCGTGCCTCGTCGTAGGGGATGAACATCGCCTGGGCCGCGTCCCGCCAGCCGGCCGACTCCTCGGGGTCGACCCCGAGTTCGCGGGCCCGGTCGGGATAGCGTTTGGCCGCGTCCGCGGCCGCGATCAGGTTCTCCTTGGCCATCAGGTTGGTGTAGATGTTGTTGTCGGCCAGGGCGCTGTACTCGTCGGGGCCGGTGACCCCGTCGATGTGGAACCGCCCGTGGTCGTCGTGGTGGCCGAGGGAGCGCCACAGCCGGGCGGTATGGGTCAGCAGGTCCATCCCTGGTCCCTTGGCGAACTCCTCGTCCCCGCTCAGGTTGACGTAGCGGACCACCGCGTCGGCGATGTCCGCGTTGACGTGGAAGGCGGCCATTCCGGCGGGCCAGTAGGCCGAGCACTCCTCGCCGGCGATGGTCCGCCAGGGGAAGGCCGCGCCCTTCAGCCCGAGCTGGGACGCCCGCTCGATAGCCAGCGGAAGGGTGCTGTGCCGCCACCGCAGGGCGTTGGCCGCCGCGGCCGGGCTGGTCAGGGTCAGCACCGGCAGCACGAACGTCTCGGTGTCCCAGAAGGCGTGCCCGTCGTACCCGGGCCCGGTCAGGCCCTTCGCCGGAATGGCCCGGGTCTCCGCCCGGGCGCCCGCCTGCAGCACGTGGAACAGCGCGAAGCGCACCGCCTGCTGGACCTCGGTGTCCCCGTCCACCTCCACGTCGGCGCGGTCCCAGAAGTCGTCCAGGTACTCACGCTGCTCGGCGAGCAGGCCGTCCCAGCCGCTCTGCTTGGCCGCGCTCAGCGCCGCCCACACCTGGTCGCGGACGGCAGGCAGCGTCCGCGAGCCCGACCAGCCGTAGGCCACGTACTTGACCATGTGCAGCTGCTGGCCCGGCTTGAGCAGCGCCGTGGCGGTGACCACTCCGCCGTCGGTGTAGGCCTGGGAGTCCACCTGCACCTTGACGTCGGACGAGCCGTCGATCTCATGATCCATCGCCGCGCCGACCCGCAGCCCGCTCGCGCCCGTCGTGTGCACCACCACGACCCGCGCGCCGTGGTCGGCGTGAAACTCGCAATGCAGGGGGTTGTCCAGCATCGCGGCCACCCGGGGATCGCCGCCGGACGCCGGCAACTGCTCGTTAGCGAGAAGTTCGGACTGGACCGAGATCCGCGCCGGGCCGTCGAGCGGCTCCACCATGTAGCTGATCGCCCCGATCGCCCGCTGGGTGAGCGACACCAGCCGGGTCGAGGTGATCCGGACCGATCGCCCGGCCGGCGAGACCCATTCGGCGGTGCGGGTCAGCACGCCCTTGCGGAAGTCGAGCACGCGTTCGTGGGAGCGCAGCTGCCCGTAGCGGATGTCGAAGGGCTCGTCGTTGACGTACAGCCGGATCAGCTTGCCGTTCGTCACGTTGATGACGGTCTGCCCGGACTCCGGGAACCCGTAGCCCGCCTCGGCGTAAGGCAGCGGGCGCAGCGCGAAGACCCCGTTGAGGTAGGTCCCCGGCAGGCCGTGCGGCTCCCCCTCGTCCAGGTTGCCGCGCCAGCCCAGGTGCCCGTTCGACAGCGCGAACACTGACTCCGTCTGGGCGAGCAGGTCCGGGTCCAGCTTGCTCTCCCGCAGGGACCACGGCTCGACCGTGAAGGTCGACTGCCGGATCATGAACGGTCCAGGAGCTCAGCGAGGTCCTCGACGACGACGTCCGCGCCGTGCGCCTTCAGCGCCTCCGCCTGCCCCACGCGGTCCACCCCCACGACGTAGCCGAACCGGCCCGCCCGGCCGGCCTCCACGCCGGCCAGGGCGTCCTCGTACACCACCGCCTCCGCGGCGGCCAGGCCCAGGGCCTTGGCCCCGGCCAGGAAGGTGTCCGGGGCGGGCTTGCCGCGCAGGTGCTCGCGCCGCGCGACGACGCCGTCGATCCGGGCCTCGAACAGGTCGTCGATGCCCGCCGCGACCAGGACGTCGTGGCAGTTGGCGCTGGACGAGACGACGGCCCGGCGCAGCCCGGCGTCCCGGGCGGCCTTGACGTAGCGGACCGAGCCCTCGTAGGGCTCCACCCCCTGGGTGCGGATCATCTCCAGCAGCAGCACGTTCTTGCGGTTGCCCAGGCCGTTGACGGTCTGGGCGTCGGGGGGATCGTCCGGGTCGCCCTCGGGCAGCGTGATGCCCCGGGAGGCCAGGAACGACCGGGTGCCGTCGGCCCGCGGCTTCCCGTCCACGTACTCGTCGTAGTCCTTACCCGGGTCGAAGGGCGTGAACGGCTGGCCGGACTGGTCAGCCCGCTCGCGCAGGAACTCGTCGAACATCTGCTTCCACGCGGCGTCGTGAACCTTCGCGGTCTGGGTGAGCACACCGTCGAGGTCGAAGAGACAGCCGCGGATACCTTCTGGGAGACCAAGCACGGGTTAAGCGTAAGAGATCACGGCCCCGGCGTCCCGCCAGCGGTCCATGCGCCCTTGCGATTCATGAAGACTTTGCCCGGGGGCCACCTGCACCCGCTGCCACCGCAGTACGAAACGGCCGCCGGGTCAGGCCCGGCCTCCCGCCGGGCCTGACGCTACAGTCGGGCGATGACCACCGGGGAACCGCCGGCCCAGCCGCCACGGCGCGGGCTCTCGACCGGACGCCTGGAGGCGCTCAGCGACGGGGTGTTCGCGATCGCCATCACGCTGCTGGTCCTCGACATCGCGGTCCCCGCGCACGCGAGGAAGACCTGCTGGGCGCGGTGGCCCAGCAGTGGCCGGCGTATCTGGCCTACGCGGTCAGCTTCTCGACCATCGGGGCGTTGTGGCTCGGGCACAACGTGATCACTGAGTACCTCGACCGCGCCGACGCCGCGTTCGTCCGGCTGAACCTCCTGCTGCTGTTCCTGGTGGCGCTGCTGCCGTTCCCCACCCGGCTGTTCGCGGACTACCTCAACGACGAGCAGGCCGAACGGGTCGCGGCCACGATCTACGGCGTCAGCCTGCTGGTGGCCTCGACGCTGCTGTGGGTGCTCTGGCGCTATGCGGTGCACGCCCACCTGGTCCGGCCGGACATGGCGGACGAGGAGGTCGAGCTGCTGACCCAGCGCCTCACCCCCGGCCTGGGCGGCTACGTCCTGCTCATCGTCCTCGGGCTGTTCGTCCCGGTCATCGCCGTGGCCGGCTACCTGGCCATCGCGTTGTTCTACGTCATCCCGTTCCGCCGCTGGACCCGCGTCGACCCGCTCGGCGACCTGCGGCGCAGGAGGAGGACGAGGAGGGGGAACGGGTCGGCCCGGCCCTAGGCGGCCCCGGGTCACCAGTCCAGGGCTCGCCGGCCGCGGGCCTCGCCGGGGTCACCGGCCTCGCCGAGGTCAGCGGCCAGCCCGTCCGGGGCCCGCATCCGCCACGCGTCGGTCACCAGTTCGGCGAGGCGCCCCGCGTCCACCTCGGTGAGCCGGAGCATCACCAGCGGCCAGCCGTCGTAGGAGGACGTGGTGAAGAAGACCTCAGGCTCGCCGAGCAGCAGCGCCTGCTTCTCGGCCTCGTCGCCGACGAACAGCACCGCGACGTCGGTCCGGATCACCCGCGGCTGGCCGGGCCTGCGCTCGGGATAGGACCAGACGAAGCCCTTCCCGGCCACCCGGAAGTCGAAGCCGTCGCTGTCGATCTCCTCCACGTGCGGCAGGGCCAGCGCCAGGCGCCGCACGTCCTCAGCGTCTGCCATCGAGCTCCCTCCCCGGATCGTGCCACCCGCACGGTACCGCCTGGGCCCGACAGAACAGCCCGGTGCCGGCGCGGCCGGCGTGGTCACCGGCGCGGGACGGTCAGGCCGAGGCGGTGGCCATGACCCGGCGGAGCAGGGTGAAGGTCTCCAGAGACCGGAGGCCCTCGGCGTGGAAGGACTGCAGTGCGGGATCGTCACCGGGGTCCAGGGCAGCGGCTTCGGTCCACATCGACCGCTCGGCGGCGCGCCAGCCGGGACGCTCGCTGACCTCGACGCCGCTGAAGCCGGCCGCAGCCAGGCCGCTGCCGAGGCTGACCCGCCGCAGCCGGGCAGGCACCCGGTCATCGCCAGGATCCAGGGCTTCCCAGCAGGTCAGGACCACCTGCCCGCCGGGGGCCAGGACGCGGCGCAGTTCGCGGTAGGCGGCCTCGGGCTCCGGGGCGAACTGGATGGCATCCACGCACAGCACCGCGTCGGCCGCGCCTGTGCCCAGCCCCGTCGCGGCCAGGTCAGCGACGGCGAAGCCGGCCGTCCGGTCCAGCCGTCCCGCCTGCTGGCGGGCCTGGCGCACCGCCTCGGCGGAGAAGTCCGCCCCGACCAGCCGGGCCCCGGTGCGGGCGGCGATCTCCAGGCCGTAGCCGCCGCGGCCGCACGCCAGGTCCACCAAGGTGCCGCCGGGAGACAACCGGAGAGCCTCGGTGACCTCGGCGATCCCCGCCCAGGTCAGCAGGCTGGTGGACAGCAGGTACGCGGGCAAGCCCAGATGCCGCTGCTGGATCTCGTCCTTGACCGGCGACGCCGGCATCCCGGCGTACCAGTCGTCGAAGTACTGCGCTAGCGCCGGCCGCGAACTTTCCACCCGCCCATTATCGCGGCTGGCGGGCTGGCCAGGTCCCGGGCGGCTGCCGCACGGCGCGGGCACGCCGGCGGCGGGTACGGTCGGTAGGTGCTTGTCCGCCGGGTCAGCGGGGTTACCGCCAGCGGTGTGCTGTTCACGCTCGCTGGGTTGCATGCCGCATGGGGCGCTGGTTCCGCGTGGCCGTTCCCCAGCCGGCGTGAGCTGGCCGACGCAGTGATCGGGACGTCCGAAGTACCTGCCCCGGCCGCATGCTTCGCGGTGAGCGGCGCCCTGGCGGCCGCCGGGGCTTTGGTCGCGGGCTGGCCGGGCAGCCGGCCGGTGCTGCGCCAGATGGGCGTGGCCGGTGTCGTCGGCGTGCTCGCCGGGCGGGGTGCCCTGGGGCTTTCTGGCCAGACCCGGCTTGTGTCGCCCGCCTCGCTCTCGCAGCGGTTCTCACGGCTCGACCGCCGGGTGTACTCCCCGTTGTGCCTCGCGCTGGCCAGCGCATCGGCCCTGTCGGCATGGCCCGCGAAACGTCCTCAGGCTGGCAGGTGAGCAGACGCCGCCAGGCGGCCTTACCTCAGGCGCGGGATTTCACCGCGAAGTCGACCTCGGCGGTGCTGACCGTGCCCGCGGTCCGGCCGGGAGCCCGGTGGAACTGCCAGTACAGGTTCGTGTGAGCGATGACCTTGTCGGGCGGCGGGGCGCCGTACGCCGTCAGGTCCTCCGTCGTGTGCGCGTCGCCGACCAGCGTCGCGTCGTAGCCGCGGGCGATCGCGCCGTGCAGGGTCGAACGAATGCACTCGTCGGTCTGCGCGCCCGAGATGATCAGCGTGCCAATGCCCCGCTCGGCCAGCACCGGTTCCAGCTCGGTCTCCTCGAAGGCGTCGCCGTACGCCTTCTGCACCAGCGGCTCAGACTCGCGCCGGACCAGCTCGGGCACGAACTGCCAGCTTTCGCTGCCGGTAGGCAGCTCGTCGCTGTTGTGCTGGATCCACACGACATCGACGCCGGCGGCGCGCGCCTTGTCGATCAGGGTGGCGACGTTCGCGATGACGTTGTCCCGGTCGTAGGCCTCCCCCACGACGCCGTTCTGCACGTCGATGACGAGCAGAGCGGTGTTGGGCCGGTTCACGAGCGTGGTCATGGTGCCTCCCGTCACGTGCGGATCCGTGGTCCCGACCACGTTATGCCAGGCCTACGACACTCTTCCGCGGCCGGGGTGCACCCATCGTTCCGCGGGCCGCCGCATTCACCGCTGCGGACCGGCTCTAGTAGGCCCGGCCGAAGATGAGGCGTTTGCCGTAGGCGGAGGGCCGGCCGCACCGGATGCATGTCCCCTGCTCCGGCTCGCCGTCTGCGGGGATGACCCGCGGCGTGGCGGACGTGGCGGCCTTGATGTCGTCCTCGCACTCGGGCTGGCCGCAGTGGAACGCCCGGGCCCAGCCGGTCGCGACCGCCGCCACGAACTCGTCCCAGGTGTCCACCGTGAAGGTCCGCTGATCGCGGAACTCGGTCGCCCGGCGCAGCAGCAGGTCCTGGAAGGCGGTCAGCTCGGAGCTGAGCCGGGCCGGGGCGGAGTCCAGCGGGACCGGCGTCTTCTCGGTGCCGAGCCGGGTGGCCATCAGCGCGCTGCCCGCCGCCAGGTCCCGCGGCCCGAGCTCCAGCCGGATCGGGACGCCGCGCATCTCCCAGTCGTTGAACTTGAACCCTGGGGACAGGTGCTGCCGGTCGTCCACGTGCGCGCGGACGCCGGCGTCATGCAGCCGGGCCGCCAGCTCGCGGGCAGGCGCCAGCACCTGGCCGGCCTGCTCGCCGCGGCCGATCGGCACGATCACCACCTGATGAGGGGCGAGCAGCGGCGGCAGGATGAGGCCCTTGTCGTCCCCGTGCGTCATGATCACTCCGCCGATCATGCGGGCGCTCATGCCCCACGAGGTGGTGTGGCACAGTTCCAGCTCGCCGCTCTCCGCGGCGTACTGGATGCTGAAAGCCCTGGCGAAGTTCGTGCCCATGTAGTGCGACGTGCCGGACTGCAGCGCTCGCCCGTCGCGCATCATCGCCTCGACCGTGTAGGTCCGCCTGGCGCCGGGGAACCGCTCGCCTGCCGTCTTCTCGCCCGCGATCACCGGCATGGCGGCCACGTTCCTGGACACCTGCTCGTACAGGTCGAGAGCGAGCAGGGTCTCCCGCATGGCGTCCGCCTCATCGGCGTGCGCGGTGTGACCCTCCTGCCACAGGAACTCGGTGGTGCGCAGGAACATCCGCGGCCGCAGCTCCCAGCGGACCACGTTCGCCCACTGGTTGAGCAGCAGCGGCAGGTCCCGGTACGAGCTGATCCACTTGGCCATCATCTCGCCGATGATCGTCTCTGAGGTCGGCCGGACGATCAGCGGCTCCTCGAGCTCCTTGCCGCCGGCGTGGGTGACGACCGCCAGCTCCGGCGCGAAACCCTCGACGTGCTCGGCCTCGCGCTGCAGGTAGCTCTCCGGGATCAGCAGCGGGAAGTAGGCGTTGAGGTGGCCGGTCTCCTTGATCCGCCGGTCGATGTCGGCCTGCAGCAGCTCCCACATCCGGTATCCGTAGGGGCGGATCACCATCGTGCCCCGGACCGGGCCACGTTCTACCAGCTCGGCCTTGAAGACGACCTCGTTGTACCAGGCGGAGAAGTCCTCGCTCTGCGGAGTTACTCCGCGTTCATCGTGCGCCACACCCAGAGGTTAGGGGATCACGCTTGCTGGCACATCCTGGTTTTCGGCTCCGCCGGACGGCCCTCACGGGCTGGCGGTGAGCACGTCTGTGGCCCGGTGCCCGGCGCCGACTCCCTCGGCCACGATGACGTCGCTCTGGGAGTTGCCGGTGCGCAGGCCCACGATCTCCCGGTAGGCCGGCGAGTCGTACCAGGCCCGTACCTGGCCGCGGTCGGGGAACTCGATGACGATCAGGGCGCCGGGCCAGCTGCCTTCCAGGACCTCGACGTCGCCGCCGTGCACGATGAACCGGCCACCGAACGGGGCCAGCGTGGCGTCGATTCGTTCCAGGTACTCCACGATCGGCTGGCCCATCGTGACCTGGCGCATGTGGGCAACGGCATAGGCAGGCATGGTTCTCCAGCCTCTGTTTGGGAGGCAGTGTGTTCGGCGGGCTAAGTACCGCTACCACGATGGGCGGTCTCGAACGCACCCGCAATTACCTCGCAGGTCAAGGGGGCACGTCACGCCTTGCCACGCTGCCGACGCCAGCGGCTTGAGCACGCAGAACTCGTTGCCGTCCGGGTCAGCCACCCGACCAGCTGGCGTCTGCGCCCTGCCCGTCATCAGCCAGGCGCGCGCCGAGTCCCTCCAGCCGCGCGACCTCTGCGGCCTGGTCCTGGGGCCGGAGGTCGAGATGCAGGCGGTTCTTGCCCGCCTTCCCCTCGGGGACCCGCAAGAACAGCAAGTCCGGAGCGACGCCATCTTCCGGGCTGCCCTCCGGGGGCTCCAGCACTACCTGGCCGTCCCGCTCGAACGTCCGGCGCCAGCCCAGCGCCGACTGCCAGAAAGACGCCAGCCGGGCCGGTCGGCCGTATCGACGCACACGCACTGGATACGCAAGGGCATGTGGGTGATCTTCAGGGCGCACGCCCGCGGTGTCTATCGGTTTTCCCGTCCCCGCCGGACCAGGGTCCCGGCCACCCAGGCCTCCGCCAAGGGATCCGGCAGCCCGGACGGCCAGGAGGACGGCGCACTATCAAGGCGCTATCAACGAGCAGGCCGTGACTATCGACCGTGGCGGATGCGCCGCCGCGCGCAGCGAACATAGCGTGGCCGCGACGTTCCTGTCCCACCGTCGAAGGACGCTATCGGCGCACGTCACAGACCCGCCGGCGGCTTCGCGGAGCCATATCGGATACCTGCCAGACTCTCGTCCTGGCCAGTTGCGGAGAACGATCCATGGCCTCACCCGATACCATCGCCTGCACCGGCCAGAGGCTGGCGGTCGGCGCCAGGCAGCCGGGGCCCGGAGTGCGGGGACGGTTGCGGGTCTATCTCGGCGTCGCTCCGGGGGCCGGCGCGACCTGCACGCTGCTGCGGGAGGGGCACGGGCGCGCTGCCTGTGGCGCCGACGTCGTGGTGGCCAGCGTGGCGACCCACGGCCGGCCGGGAACCGCCAGACTGCTGGCGGGCCTTGAGGTCGTACCCCCCGCTGCGGTGGCGACGGGGACACGCTCGCTGAGCGGCTCGACCTGGACGCGGTGCTGGCTCGCAAGCCCCAGGTCGCGCTGGTGGATCAGCTGGCGCACCGAACCCGCCGGGCCCGGGTCGTGCCACCCGATGGCAGGAGGCCGCCGAGCTGCTGGCGGCCGGGATCGACGTGATCTCCACGGTCAGCATCGGGCAGCTCGATTCCGTCGCCGACCTGGTGGAGAAGATCACCGGCGATCCCGGCCCTGCTGACTGTGCCGGACCCGTCCTGCTCGACGCCGATGAGATCGAGCTGGTGGACGTCGCGCCCGAAGCACTGCAGGACCGGATGGCCCGGTACCTACCACCAGCTGAGCAGCGACGACGTCGACGACATCGCCGCCGCACTTCTGACCTTCGTTCGCGCCGACCACGCCACCCAGCTGGTCCTCGGCCCGGGCCACCGTTCCTGGCGGTCAGCAGCGCGGCCCAAGGGCCGGATCATCTCCCGGGTCATCCGCGGCTCCACCGGAACCGACGTGCACATCGTCACCACACGCACACCACGCACCGTCCGCCCCAGCAGCCCGCAGGCCGACCAGGAAAGAACACCACCAACACCCGCAGAACACAGCCCGGCCCGACCCCGCCCGCTGGCGCTGGTCCCGGCCGCCGCCGGTCCGCGCGGGCCGCGTCCCGCGCCAACCATTCGGCAGAAAGCTTTGGCATCTCCCGCCGCCAGGTCGGCGGCCCGCGGCGGAAAGGACGAGGGAAGATCATCCCGGACGGCGGCGCGGCTGGATACGCTGGCATCCGTCGTGACCAGCAGTTCTTTACTTCCGGATTGCTTGCGGGTGCCGGCCGCCGGTGCTAGCGCCGGGCGCAGGCGGCCTGTAGCGTGAGCCTTTTCGTGTGGCATTGTCCACGCCGGCGGTTCCACGTGGGGCCCTGTGATGCTGCTAGATCGTCTCCCGGAACGCGCGGCGCTCAGCCAGCTGCTCGACGCGGCGCGGGCGGGGCGCAGCGGTGTGCTCGTGATGCGCGGGGAGCCGGGGGTCGGCAAGACCGCGCTACTGGACTGGTGCGATCGAGTCGGCGGCTGGCCTGCGCGTGGCGCGGGTGGCCGGAGTCCAGTCGGAGATGGAGCTGGCGTTCGCGGCCCTGCAGCAGTTGTGCGCGCCGATGCTCGGACAATCTGGAGGGCCTGCCCGATCCGCAGCGCGATGCGCTGGGCGTCGCGTTCGGCCTGAGCGCCGGCGCGGCGCCGGACCGGTTTCTGGTCGGGCTGGCCGTGCTCGGCCTGCTGTCGGAGGTGGCTGAGCAGCAGCCGCTGTTGTGCGTGATCGATGACGCGCAGTGGCTGGACCGGGCCTCGGCGCAGGCGCTGGCGTTTGCGGCGCGCCGGCTGCTGGCCGAGCCGGTCGCGCTGGTGTTCGCCACGCGTGAGCCCGGCGAGGAGTTCCGGGGACTGCCGGAGCTGCTGGTCGGGGGTCTGCGTGATGGCGATGCGCAGGAGCTGCTCAGCTCGGTGATCAAGGGGCCACTGGACGAGCGGGTGCGGGACCGCATCGTGGCGGAGACCCGGGGCAATCCGCTGGCCTTGCTGGAGCTGCCGCATGGTGTGCGCCGGTGTATTCAGTGTGTCTGGTGTGGCGGGTGCGCCGGGTGTGCCGGGGCGGATTGAGGACAGTTTCCGGCGGCGGCTGGAGGTTCTGCCGGCCACCACCCAGCGGCTGATGCTGATCGCCGCGGCGGAGCCGGCCGGCGAGCCGGCGCTGGTGTGGAGGGCGGCCGAGCGGCTCGGGATCGGGGCCGAGGCTCGTCGCGCCCGCGGCGGACGCCGGGTTGCTGGTCGATCAGCGAGCGGGTGACGTTCCGTCATCCGCTGCTGCGCTCGGCGGTCTATCGGGCCGCGTCGCCGCCGGACCGGCGGGCCGCGCACCAGGCGCTGGCCGGCGCGACGATCCGCAGGCCGACCCCGACCGCCGGGCCTGGCACCGCGCCCAGGCGACGCTGGGGCCCGATGAGGACGTCGCGTCGAGCTGGAGCGGTCGCGAGCCGGGCCCAGGCGCGCGGCGGGCTGGCCGCGGCGGCCGCCTTCCTGGAGCGCGCGGCCGCGCTGACCCTCGACCCGGCGCGCCGGGCGGAGCGGGCGCTGGCCGCGGCGCAGGCCAAGTTCCAGGCTGGCGCGTTCGATGCGATCCTGGGACCGCTGGCCACCGCGGAGGCTGGGCCGCCGGATGAGCTCCGGCGCGCCCGGGCGGACCGGCTGCGCGGCCAGAACGCGTTCGCCTCCAGCCGCGTCAGTCACGCACCCCCGCTGCTGCTGAAGGCGGCCCTGCCATTCGAGCCGCTCGACCCGCGGCTGGCCCGCGAGACCCTCCTGACGCGCTGCCGCCGCGACCTCGCCGGCGGCCTGGCTCCTGGCGGCGGGATGCGCGAGATCGCCGAGGCGGCTCGTATGGCGCCGCCTCCCCCGGGGCCTCCGCGCGGCCCGATCTGCTGCTGGATGGCCTGGCCCTGTGATCAGCGAGGTACCCGGCGGCGACGCCGGTACTCCGCCGGGCGGTGAGCGCCTTCCGCGGCACGGATGTCTCCAGCGAAGAGGAGCTGCACTGGCTCTGGCTGGCCTGCCGCGCCGCTCTGAACGTGTGGACGACGCCAGCTTTACCAGCTGCCGACTGCCAGATCACGCTAGCCCGTGACGCTGGAGCGCTTATCGATGCTCCCCATCGCTTTCAATATGCGCTCGACAGCGCACCTGTACGCTGGGGACTTCACCCCGGCCGCCTCGCTGGTGGCGCAGGCCGAGTCGGTAACCGAGGCGACCGGGAGCAGCATCGCGCCGTACGGCGCCGTGGCCCTCGCTGCCTTCCGCGGCCGGGAAGCGCACGCCGCTCAGCTGCTCCAGACCGCCACCGACGACGCGGAGCGCCGGGTGAGGGGCGGGCGCCAGCTACATCGGGTGGGCGGAGGCGGTGCTGTATAACAGCCTGGGCCGCTATGAGAGGCGCTGGCAGTAGCGCAGCGGGCGAGCGAGGACTCCCCAGCGGCCCAGTCGCCGACTGGCGCTGGTCGATCTGGTTGAGGCGGCGGCGCGCAGCCGCCGTCCCCGAGCGCGCGGCCAGCGCCCTCCAGCGGCTCTCCGGTATCGCCCGCGCCGTGCGGGACCGACTGGGTGCTCGGTGCCGAGGCCCGCTCGCGGGCGCTGCTCAGCGACGGCGCAGCTGCCGAGAACCTGTACCGCGAGGCGATCGACCGTTCGGCCGTACCCGGCTGCCGATGCAGCGGCCAGCGCCCATCTGCTCTACGGCGAGTGGCTGCGCCGCCAGCGGCGCCGGCGTGACGCCCGCGATCAGCTCGGCCGCGCATACGAGATCTTCGACTCGGCTGGGCCGCAGCGTTCGCTGAACGGGCGCGCTCGAGCTGCGGGCGACCGGCGGGCACACCCCGCAGCCTGCCGTCGAGACGCCGGAGACCCTGACCGCGCAAAAGCGTGATCGCTCGCTTGGCCCGCGCAGGCGCCTCCAGCTCGGCTCGCAGTGCGCGGTTCATCAGCCGGGCCAGCGTAGCCCACCACCTGCGCAGGGTCTTCACCAAACTCGGCGTCAGTCACGCAGCCAGCTCCAGCGGCAGTTCCTTCGGCCCGGCGCAGCGCCGGCCGGTGCACGTGGGGCCCTGTGATGCTGCTAGATCGTCTGCCGGAACGCGCGGCGCTCAGCCAGCTGCTCGACGCGGCACGGGCGGGGCGGAGCGGCGTGCTCATCATGCGCGGGGAGCCGGGGGTCGGCAAGACCGCACTGCTGGACTGGACAATCGAGTCGGCGGCTGGCCTGCGCGTGGCGCGGGTGGCCGGAGTCCAGTCGGAGATGGAGCTGGCGTTCGCGGCCCTGCAGCAGTTGTGCGCGCCGATGCTGGACAAGCTGGCGGGCCTGCCGGATCCGCAGCGTGACGCGCTGGGCGTCGCGTTCGGCCTGAACACCGGGACGGCGCCGGACCGGTTCCTGGTCGGGCTGGCGGCGCTCGGCCTGCTGTCAGAGGTGGCTGAGCAGCAGCCGCTGCTGTGCGTGATAGATGACGCGCAGTGGCTGGACCACGCCTCCGCGCAGGCGCTGACGTTTGTGGCGCGCCGGCTGCTGGCCGAGCCGGTCGCCCTGGTGTTCGCCACACGTGAGCCAGTCGAGGAGTTCCGGGGATTGCCCGAACTGCTGGTCGGGGGGCTGCATGATGGCGATGCGCAGGAACTGCTCAGCTCGGTAATCAAAGGGCCACTGGATGAGCGGGTGCGTGACCGTATCGTCGCGGAGACACGGGGCAACCCACTGGCCTTGCTGGAGCTGCCGCATGGTGTTCCTGGTGTGTTCAATGTATCGGGTGTGCCGGGGCGGATTGAGGACGCTTTCCGGCGGCGCGTGGAGGTTCTGCCGGGCGCTACCCAGCGGCTGATGCTGGTCGCCGCGCTGGAGCCGGCCGGCGAGCCGGCGCTGGTCTGGAGGGCGGCAGAACGGGTCGGGGTCGGGGCCGAGGCGGTCGCGCCCGCGGCGGACGCCGGGTTGCTGGTCATCGGCGAGCGGGTGACGTTCCGTCATCCGCTGGTGCGGTCGGCGGTGTACCGGACCGCGTCGCCGCCGGAACGGCGGGTCGCGCACCAGGCGCTGGCCGGCGCGACGGATCCGCAGGCCGACCCCGATCGCTGGGCCTGGCACCGCGCCCAGGCGACGCTCGGGCCCGATGAGGACGTCGCGTGCGAGCTGGAGCGCTCGGCGAGCCGGGCCCAGGCGCGCGGTGGGCTGGCCGCGGCGGCCGCGTTCCTGGAACGCTCGGCCGCCCTGACCGTGGACCCGGCGCGGCGGGCGGAGCGGGCGCTGGCCGCGGCGCAGGCCAAGTGCCAGGCTGGCGCGTTCGATGCCACTCTGCGGCTGCTGGCTACCGCAGAGGCCGGGCCGCCGGATGAACTCCGGCGGGCCTGCACGGACCTGCTGCGCGGCCAGATCGCGTTCGCCTCCAGCCGCGGCAGTGACGCACCCCCGCTGCTGCTCAAGGCGGCCCGGGAATTCGAGCCGCTCGACCCGCGGCTGGCCCGCGAGACCTACCTGGAGGCACTGGCCGCGGCGATATTCGCCGGCCGCCTGGCGCTCGGCGGCGGGATGCGCGAGGTCGCCGAGGCGGCGCGTATGGCGCCGCCGCCTCCGGGGCCCGCACGCGGGCCCGACCTGCTGCTGGATGGCCTGGCCCTGATGATCTGCGAGGGCTACCCGGCGGGAGCGCCGGTACTCCGCCAGGCGGTGAGCACCTTCCGCGGCACGGATGTCTCGACCGAAGAGGAGCTGCGCTGGCTCTTGCTGGCCTGCCATGCCGCGCTGATTGTCTGGGACTACGCCAGCTGGGACGTGTTGTCCGAGCGGCAGATCACGCTGGCCCGTAACGCTGGTGCGCTTATCGCGCTCCCCATCGCTTTTAACATGCGCTCGAGCGTGTACCTGTTCGCTGGGGAGTTCACCGAGGCCGCCTCAACAGTGGCGCAGGCCGAGTCGGTAACCGAGGTGACCGGGAGCAGTCATCGCCCCGTACGGCCCCCTGGCCCTGGCCGTCTTCCGCGGCCGGGAAGCACCAGCCGCTCAGCTGATCCAGACCGTCACCGACGACGCGGAGCGCCGGGGTGAGGGTCGAGCGCTCAGTCTCGTGCATTGGGGGGACGCGGTGCTGGGCAACAGCCTGGGCCGTTATGAGGAGGCCCTCGCCGCAGCGCAGCGGGCGAGCGAGGACTCCCCTGCCGTGCAATTCGCCAGCTGGGCACTCGTCGAGCTGATTGAGGCGGCGGTGCGCAGCGGTGTCCCCGAACGTGCGGCCGGCGCCCTGCAGCGGCTCTCCGGCATCGCCCGGGCCTGCGGGACGGATTGGGTGCTTGGTGCCGAGGCCCGCTCGCGGGCGCTGCTCAGCGACGGCGCAGCCGCCGAGAACCTCTACCGCGAGGCGATCGACCGCTTCGGCCGTACTCGCCTGCGGGTGGACCTGGCCCGCGCCCATCTGGTCTATGGCGAGTGGCTGCGCCGGCAGCGGCGCCGACGCGACGCCCGCGACCAGCTCGGCCGCGCCTACGAGATCTTCGACTCGGCCGGCGCCGCAGCGTTTGCCGAACGGGCACGCATCGAGCTTCGCGCGACTGGCGGGCAGGCCCGGCAGCCCGCCGTCAAGACGCCAGAGACCCTGACCGAGCAAGAAGGGCTGATCGCCCGCCTGGCCGGCGAAGGCGCCTCCAATCCGGAGATCGCCGCCCAGCTGTTCATCAGCCGGGCCACCGTCGCCTATCACCTGCGGAAGGTCTTCACCAAGCTCGGCGTCAGCTCGCGCAGCCAGCTTCCTGCGGCGCTTCCCGCACGGCCAGGCGCAGCACCGCCGGTCACGCCCCCGGGCTGACTCCCGGCGGATCCGCACCCCGCGCCGGCAGTCCCGGCGTGGCCGGCTATCCAGGCACTATCAACTGCTAGTTTACGACTATCCACCCTGGCGGATGCGCGCCGGTGCGCACCAAACATAGCGTGAATGTCATAGCTCAAACGTCCATATATGGCCGTGCCAGGCATGTGACGAAGAATAAGCCGCGACCATGTCTGCGCATTAGCAAAGTATATGTGTTTGTCCTTGGCGTCAATAACCGAGGAGAAACGAAGAGAAGAAAGAACAAATAAGGACAGGGAGCCATGACAACACCAAAGATTCTCGGCCGGGGCAACGGGGATAGCAGGCAGCGGATCAGCAGGCGCCCAGCCCGCCTCCGGATAATTCTGGCGCTGGCGGCCGGCGCCGCTGCCGTGGCGGTGCTGGCGGCGTGCGGCTCGTCGGGCGGCTTCGTCGGGCTCTAGCAGTCCGGTGGCGGCGTCCTCGAGCACCCTCAAGACCGCCAGCATCGGCGGCGCGACGGTGCTGACCAACGGCAAGGGGTTCACGCTCTACTCGTTCGCCCCCGACACCTCGACCAAGTCCAACTGCAACGGGGCGTGCGCGAAGTACTGGCCACCGGTCAAGGGGCCGGCGACAGCATCCGGGGTCACGGGCACGTTCGCCACGATCAAGCGATCCAACGGCTCAACCCAGGCCACCTTCGACGGGCACCCGCTGTACACCTACGTCGGTGACACCGCCCCCGGGCAGGCCAAGGGCAACGGCCTGAACCTCTCCGGCGGCGTGTGGCACGAGGTCACCACGTCCGGGAACGCACCGGCCGGCGGTTCCTCATCGGGCTCCGGCGGCGGCGGAGGCTACTGACCCGGACCCCGCCGAAGCGACATGGAGGACTGACAGATGACAGAACGGGAACACATGATCAGGCCGGGAACGACACAGGCGGCGGGGCCAGCGGCGCCCGGGCACGCTGAACCGCCGCCGCGCGGCTGGGCCAGAGTCGTCTTGCGGGTGGCAGGTTCGGGTCTGCTGATCGCCACCGCGGCGATCCATCTCGACCTGTACCTGACCGGCTACCAGACGATCCCCGTGATCGGCTGGCTGTTCCTGCTCCAGGTGATCGCCGCCTTCGCCCTGGGGCTGGCGGTGCTGGCCATCCCCGGCCGATACGTCCTCGCGGGCCGGCTGGCCGCCGCCGCGGGAGCCGGCTTCGCCCTCGCCACCCTCGGCGGGTACCTCCTGTCGGTCTGGATCGGGCTGTTCGGGTTCACCGAGGTCCGCACGACCGCCGGCATCGTCGCCGGCGTCGTGGAGGTGGCCGCCTTCGCAGTCCTGGCCGCGCTCGCGCTCGCCCCCGCCACGGCCGGACACCCCGGCGGGCGGCGCAGCGGGGGCCGGATTCCCGGCCCGGATCCCCCCGGCGGCCACCCGGGCCGCCGCCATACTCACCGCCGCCCTGGCGGTCGCGGCGCTGGTGCTGCTCGGCGTCGCGGTGGCCGGAGCCAGCCCGACGCCGCCAGCGGCCACCGGGACGGCCCTGAAGACCACCACCATCGGCGGGACGACGGTACTGACCAACGCCAAGGGCTTCACGCTCTACTCCTTCGCCCCCGACACCCCGGCCAGCTCGAAATGCTACGGCAGCTGCGCCGCGTACTGGCCCCCGGTCACCGGCACCACCGCGGCCGGCCACGGCCTGCCGGGCCAGGTCGCCACGATCACCCGCACCGGCGGCGCCCGCCAGCTCACCTACAACGGGCACCCGCTGTACACCTACGTCGGCGACACCGCCCCCGGCCAGGCCCGCGGCAACAACCTCAACCTCAACGGCGGCCTCTGGCACGAAGTACCCGCCTCCCGGTAACCAACCGCTACCAAGTCACCCCACCGGGCACCAGCCGGCCCCCTTCCTGACCAGCGAAGGAGAACCCCCGATGGCCCCACCACACACAGTGCGCTCACCGGCCGGGCCGGGCTGTGGGCCCTGGTGACCAGGCACGCCCAGTGCTCTGATAGCAGTCTCGATCCCGATCAGTGGTTTCCGGTCAGCGCCGACCCCGGCCAGGCCCGCCAGGAAGCAGCCGCGGCGATCGCCATCTGTACGACCTGCCCAGTACGCGGCCACTGCCTGAGCTGTCCCTGCTGCACTGGGACATCGGCCAGCACGGCGTGTGGGGGGGCCTGGTCGCCGCCGACCGGGCGCGCTGCGCCGCCGGGTGCCCGCCGTCGGCCAGCTGGCTACGGGGTCACCGTCGTCCGGGGTGCTGAACCCGCCGTCATGCAGCGGGCCTGACGATCATCGGCAGGCGTGACGTCGCACCTAGGGCCGGGGCGTGGACGGCTGCGCGGACGCCGGCCATGTTGACACCGGCCTGCGGCCGCAGCAGGCGACGGTCAGGTCCCGCCCCTGGCCTCGCCGCGGGAGCGCACGATCGCGTCTCCCAGCCGCACCTGGGTGCCGACGCGCAGAGAGTTGGGAATCTCCGCGATCTCGTCGACGTGCCGGACCAGCGCCCCCAGCTCCTCTTCGGTGGCCAGGCCCTCGATCTCGACCGAGTAGGAGATACCGGTCGATACCGCAGGCTCGCCGCCGTACCCGCCGTCGGCGGTGACCACGACCCGGGTCAGCTCCAGGCCGCGCTTCGCCGCCTCCCGGAACAGGTCGTTGGACACGCAGCCCGCCACGGCCAGGTGCAGCAGCTGCCCGCCGTTGAAGCCGCGGCCGCCACCCCCCGCGGCGGCCGGGCTGTCCACCACCAGGGTGTGCGGCCCGGCCGCGCCCAGCGCCGTCACGGCACCGTCAACGTTCCTGACCTCGACCTCGAAACCCATGCCCTGGCCTCCCCTCCCGCATCATCTGGCTGGTAACTGGAGCCGAAGACCCCTGGCGTTGACCGATGTACCCGGTCTTCGGGGACACTAGATCATCACCGGACCCTCCGCCAGGTCGCGGGTCCCAGCCAGGAGGACATCCATGAAGATCGCCGGATCGGTGGCCCTGGTCACCGGCGCCAACCGCGGACTCGGCCAGGCGTACGCCCGGGGGCTGGTCAAGGCGGGCGCGGCCAAGGTGTACGGGGCCGCGCGGAACCCAGCCCAGGTCACCGAGCCGGGCGTGACGCCCGTCGCCCTCGACATCACCGACCCGGACCGGGTGGCCCAGGTCGCGAAGGAGTGCGCGGACGTCAGCCTGCTGGTCAACAACGCGGGAGTGCTGAGGTACAGCACGTTCATCGGCGCGCCCAGCCTGGACGGCGCCCGGCAGGAGATGGAGACCAACTACTTCGGCACGCTGAGCATGTGCCGGGCGTTCGCGCCGGTCCTGGCGGCCAACGGCGGCGGGGCGATCGTCAACATGCTGTCGGTGACCAGCTTCTACACCAACCCGTTCAACGCGTCCTACGGCGCCTCGAAGGCCGCGGGCTGGTCGCTGACCAACGGCGTCCGCCTCGAACTGCACCACCAGGGCACCCTCGTCGTCGCGGTGCACGCCGGGTTTATCGACACCGACATGGCCGCCCTGGTCGACGTGCCTAAGCTCAGCCCGGAGTCAGTCGCGGAGCAGGTCTTCGCCGCTGTCGAGGCCGGCCAGGTGGAGGTCCTCGCCGACGAGCGGACCCGGACCGTCAAAGCCGAACTGTCCCGCGACCAGGAGCTGATCTACCCGGCCGTCCAGGAATTCTGGGACTCGGCGCTGAAAGGCCCCAGCTGAGGCCGACCTTCGCCGTCACAAGGTCAGCAATCGCTCCATAACGGCCCGGTCGGCGCCGGCTACGTCCAGGATCTTGGTCCGGCTGGCGGCGCCCGCGACGAGGGTGACGGCGCCGCGGGGAACGCCGAAAGCCGCGGCCACCGCGGCCAGCGCCGCGGCCGTGGCCTGGCCTCCGGTGGCCCGCGCGCTGACCCGGACGACCAGCGCACCCGCGTGCTCTCCGCCCACGCCAGGGTGGGCGGCCCCGGGCCGGACCCAGACGGTAATACGCACCTCGCCAGTCTGCCTTCTCGCCGTTGAGCGAAGGTGCCTCAGGTCGTGGCCACCAGCAGGTCTTCTCCGCTCGACGGGCGGAGGCCGTCGGCCCGATCGGCGAAGTAGCGCTCGGCGAGCAGGGTCCCTGGCACGTGCCGGGCGTCGTCGAAGCCGGCTTCGCGGGCCAGGGCCAGCATCTCCGCCGGGGTGTAGAAGCTGATGAACGGCGTTCCGGAGGTGCGCGCGCCTCTCTCGGCCGTCTGGAGTCCGGAGCGATCGGCGTCACCGAGAAGCTCGGGCGGCAGCAGGAACGTCATGGCCAGCGTCGAACCGCGGGCGAGCCCGGCGAGCTGGCGCAGGGTGGCCGCGGTGGCCTCTTTGGTGAGGTACATGGTCACGCCCGTGGAGACGACGACCGCGGGCTGGCCGGGGTCGAAACCGGCCGCGGACACCTGCTCCCACCAGTCCCCGCTGGCCTCGAAGTTGACCGGCACGAGCCGCAGCCAGCCGGGGACGCCGTAGCCGAGGTCGATCAGGCGCTGGCGCTTCCAGGCCTGGGGGCCGGGCTGATCGACCTCGAACACCCTCAGGCCTGGCGGCGACCTCCGGCCTGCGCTGGGCGAAGGTGTCCAGGCCGGCCCCCAGGATGACGTACTGGGCGACGCCGTGGCCGGCCTGCTCGGCCACCAGGTCCTCGATGAAACGCGCCCGGGCCACGATGGCCGCCCGGAACCCGCTGGTACCGATCGGGTCCATGTCCGGGCGCTCGCGCCAGCCATCGTGGGGGGCGGCGAGCTGCAGGCTGACCTCGTCCTCGAGCACGTGCGGTGGCGGGTCAACCAGGACGTGCATCGCCCGCCAGAGGGCGACCCGCACCGCGGTGCCGTCCGGCGCCGCGGCTTGCTCGCCGGCCATGGCGTTGTCTCCTCCCGCCGCGGTGGTTCCTGATCCCTTCGTGCCGGTCACTTCCTGGCCGGGGCCTGGAGGCTCCACAGGCGCCCGTCAGGGTCTCGGACGGTCATCTCCCTGGTCCCGTAGTGGGTGTCCTCGAACGGGGTGACCACCTCGATGGCCGGGTCGGGACGGAACGCGTCTGCGTCGGCCACCTTCAGCACCACCTGGACCTGGGGCTCCCGGTCCTCGGGCACCTCGGCGATGAACACGTACGGACCGTCGCCGTTGCGGAGCTGGCCCGAGCTGTGGTCGGTCGAGAACTCCAGGTCGAAGCCCAGGGCCTGGAAGAACTTGGCTGCCTTCCCCCAGTTGCGGGTCTCCACGAACACAGCCTCGATTCCTTCGGTCGCCATGTCAGGTTTCCTTTCCGGTCGATTGCTGTCGTGGCCCGCGGGCGTCGTCGAGGTAGGCGCGCAGCGCGTCAGCGACCAGCGCCGACAGGGACAGGCCCGACTCGATGGAGTGGTGCTTGACCTGCTTGATCAACCCGACCGGCAGATACACGTTGAACTGCTTGACCTCATCATCACCCACAGCCCGATGCTAGCATACTAGCAATCTAGTGCTGACGCAGGTTACCGCGCGGGCCACCCGGAGGACGACGGCGACGCCCAGCGCACCGGCCGGCACCAGCGTGACCAGCGCGGGCAGCTGATACCGCCAGGAGAACTCGAACAGGTCGGACACCAGCAGCACGGCCGCAGCCGAGACGAAGCAGAGCAGGCAGGCCAGGCCGAGTGACCGGGTAGCCGGGTCGGAGCGCCAGCGCCTGCGGACACCCACCAGCGACCCGGCCAGCCCGGTGACCACGCACAGGGCCAGCAACGGGCCGGGGGTGAACCCGCCGTCGAGTTGGTAGGAGCGCAGGAACACGGCCCCGGGCCGCCAGACCGCCGGGGCGCCCCCGCCGTACTGGGCGATCTCGGCCATGTACCTCCGGCCTGGTCGAGTGCGAGGAGAAGTACGGGTACGTCGTCTGGAACTGCCAGCGGGTGATCGGCGTGTCCCCCGGGCTGGTGTCCCGGGTCAGCGCGAACAGCTTCACCACGTCACGGGCGTACGCGCCGAGCAGCCGCTGCGGCTGCTGGGTCAGCACCCGGTGGTTGAAGTCGGAGATCAGGCTGTCGGTCTCGGCCCGGGGCAGGTTGGCGTAGTAGGGCCGGATCGGCGAGCCCGGCTGGTACTCCAGCCAGTCCGGCCCCCTGGCCTGCTGGGCGGGGGTGGGGCACATCGCCCGCTCGGCCGCCGGGAGCCTGATCGTGGCGCAGTCCACGGCGGCCGCGGCCCTCCCGTAGAAGGAGGTGACGCCGGTGTGGGACAAGAAGAAGTCCCCCGCCACCAGGTAGGACACCGTGCAGTAGGCCGCGATCGGCAGGGCGAAGGCCGCACAGAACGCGGCGGCCTGGCCGACGGCCCGCCGCCAGCCGCCGCCCGCAGCCAGCAGGTAGATCACCCCGGGCAGGATCAGGGCCTCGCCGACCTGGGCGAACGTGGCCGAGGTGCCCAGCACCAGGCCGGCCGCCAGGACCGCCCGCCACCCAGCCCTGGGCCGCCAGAGCAGGATGGCCAGGCCGGCCACGATCAGGGCCTCGAACCAGGTGCCCGGCATGATCGCCTGCTCGTTCTGGATCTGGTAGGCGTCCAGCAGGACCGGCGCGATGGCCAGCGCGGCGAGCCACCGGGACACCCCGCGGCGCAGCAGCAGCACGTAGATGACCACCGCCATCGCCAGTCCGAGCAGGTGCTGGACGGCGGCGACCGCGCCGAAGTTGGCCAGGAACAGGATCGCCCGCAGCGGTCCCTTGTAGCCGACCGGGTCCATCCCCTCGGCGTTGTACAGGTACCGGGCGGTGTCGATATAGAACAGCGCGGGCCGGTAGCTGACCTGGGCCAGCACCCGGAGCACCAGGCCGGCGGCCAGCAGGATCATGGCCAGCCAGTGCCGCCGGGCGAGGCCGGCCCACGAGGCGCGCCACCCGGCCAGGCGGTGCTCCTCGGCCGGTGTGCGGGACAGAAGCGCCGTCACGTCGTCGGGACCGCGTGGCCACCGCTGGAGAGGCAGAGGGCGAGCAGGACCGTGACGATGGTCAGCCACCGGGTCATCCGGTTGCGCGGCACCTGGGTCAGCGCCGCCCAGGCCACCGCGGTGTACCAGGCGAAGACCCACGGGGCGACGAGGATCCAGGCGAACGTCAGCGCGAACGGCGCGACCACCTCGGCCGGCTGGTCGGAGGAGATCCGCCGGTAGATGAGCCAGGCCACGATGAACAGCGCGAACGGCCACAGGCAGCTGATGATCGTGGCCATGGTGTTCTGCGGGACCCCGAGCGCCTGCCCGGTGAGCTCGAACACCCGCCAGGGCGAGGGCAGGGTGACGAGCTTGAGCCCGCCGAACACCGGTCTTATCGCGCCCAGGCCGTAGTAGCTGTAGCTGAGCACGAGCGTGGCCACGGCGACCACGGTCATCCGGGTGATGCGCTTCCAGTCGCGGTCACGGAGCAGCGGGAAGGCCAGGCCCAGGCCGATCAGCACCGCGTAGATCTTCACCCCGCAGGCCAGGCCGATCAGCACCCCGACCACGACGTCGCCCCAGATCCCGGTGAACCGCCGGGCGACCTGGATGGCGCCGATCGCCGCGGCCGCCACCAGCGTGTCGAGGTGACCGCCGCTGACCAGTTCGAGGATGAGGACCGGGTTGGCGGTCCAGAACAGCGTGGCCCGCACCGGGTCGTCTGAGGTCAGCAGGAGCAGCAGGCCCACGCCGATGAAGACGATCCCGTTCAGGATCATCAGGACCCAGATGGTGGTGGCGACGTTCCCGAGGCCGATCGAGGCCGCGAACGACTGGATGATGGTGGCGAACGGGCCGTAGACCGACGGCTGCGCCTTCCACATGGTCCCCACGACCATGGTGTAGGGCGAGTGCGCGCCGAGGAACGCGAGCGGGTTGCTGGTGTACGGGTTGCCGCCCAGGGCCGACATCCGGCCGTAGGCCGCGTAGCTCGCGGTGTCCGAGGAGCCCACCGGGGTCAGGCAGACCATGATCGCGACGATCCCGCTGCTGATCAGCAGCAGCACCCGCGGGTTGGGGCGCCAGCCCTGGCTGTGCGCCCACAGCATGCCGGCCAGCCCGAGGCAGGCCAGGCTGATGCTGGTGTAGAGCATGAGGCTGGCCAGCACGTGCTGCGAGGCCAGCGACGGCAGCAGCCGGGACAGCGGCAGCAGGACGGGCAGCGTCTCGGCGTTCGGGGCGGTGGCCCCCAGCAGCATGCCCAGCAGCAGCCCGGCGCCCGACAAGCTGACGGCGACCTTGGGGTTGGACAGCCTGCTCCACGCGAGCTTGCGGATGAGCGTGCTCATCAGCCGCTCGACCGGCCCGTTGCCGCCGTCCAGGGGACCAGGCTCAGCCGGCCGCTCGGCCGGCCGGGTCAGCCCGGGCGCGTCGGCAGAGTGACTGGACACCTGAGTCACCCTGCGCCACACCTCCGTAGGCGGTCTTGCGCGGCCGCTGCTCTGCTCACCATCACGGTGCTCACCATCACGGTGCCAACCAGCCGGGGTGCTGACAGAAGGCACTGTTCTGGTCAGCACCACGGGCGCAGATATCACCGCGCCATTAGTCAGCACCGCTAGCTAGCGCCGCACTGCCGGGCGCCCCGCATGCCCTCGACACTGCCTGGCGGCCCCGCATGGCTAACCCTGCTTACCTGTCTACTCTGAGCGTAGGCTGAGGACCGAACGCACCACGCCACATTTACTGAATCCTTCCGGCGAATTCACTGACCTTGCGGCGGTTGCGCAACTACCCGTGTCACCCCAGGTTACCCGCGCCGGCGCTGGCCAGCTTGAACCAGCGTTCCCGGCCGTGGCCGCGGCCTGACTGGCCCGGGTACCGCCTTCCGCCCGGCCTCCGCGAGGTCTAGCATTTGGTTGTACCAAATAACGAACCTCAGGCTGGGCGTGACTGGCCCGGCCGGCGGGAGGCGACCGGGCCGTGGCACACCCCCGTGATGCCCAGATCACTGTCATCGGCGGTGGCGCGGTCGGCGCCGCGGCCGCCTACTTCCTGGCCCGGGCCGGACACCGGGACATCCAGCTGCTGGACAAGCAGGGCCTGTGCGAGGCCACCAGCAGCCAGGCCGCGGGCATGGTGGGCCAGGCCCGGCCCACGGTGGACCGGGCCCGGCTGACCATGGCGGCCGCCGGGCTGTACCGCAGCTTCGAGCAGGAGACCGGCTACTCGATGGACTACCGCGAGTCGGGGGCGGTCCGGATCGCGCTGTCGGACACGTCCGTCGCGGAGCTGGAGCAGATCGCCGCGACCGCCGCGGTGACCGGCCTGCCGGTCGAGTTCCTGTCCGGCGCGCAGCTGCGGGAGATCTTCCCCCCGCTCCAGCGCACGGACGGCATCCGGGCCGCTCTGTGGTCCCCGACCTGCGGATACGTCCAGCCGAACAGCCTGGTCGCCGCGTACGCCAGTGCGGCCCGGGACCTGGGCGTCACGATCGCCCCGCACGCGGCCGTGACCGGGATCGGGACCAGGCGCGGCCAGGTCTGCTCGGTGTCCACCTGGGACGGCGAGTTCGCCACCGAGCAGGTGATCATCGCGGCCGGGCCCTGGTCGGTCGCGCTGGCCGCGCTGGCCGGGGTGGAGCTGCCGATCGTCCCGGTGCTGCACGAGTACTTCGTGACTGAGCCGGTCCCGGGCTGGCACGCGGCCCTGCCGTGCCTGCGCATCCCGGAAATCCAGGTCTACGCGCGCGGCGAGGGCGAGCGGGTGCTGTGCGGCGGGTTCGAGAACCAGGGGACCAGCCTGGACCCGCGCGGGGTGGCCGTGGACGACCCGCTGCCCGCGTCTCCCGACTGGGACGTCCTGGGCGGCTTCGCGGAGAGCCTGGGCCGGTTCGTGCCGGGGCTGTCCGAGGCGGGGGTGAGCACCACGTTCCGCGGCTGGCCGACGTTCACCCCCGACGGCCGGTTCCTGGTCGGCCCGGTCAGTGCGGTCCGGGGCCTGGCCTTCGCGGCCGGGTGCAACGCACACGGGGTGTCCGGCTCGGCGGGCCTGGCCATGTACCTGGTGGAGAGCCTGGGCCCGGATCCCTCGCCGTACGTCCAGTCGCTCAGCCCGGATCGCTACCTGCCCCGCACCTGGACCTGGGAGGACGCGGAGCGCCAGGCCCGGGCGGTGTACGAGACCTACTACCCGATGCCCGCCACCCCCGGGCCCGCCGTGCCGGCATACCGGCCCCGGCAGAAAGGCCGGCTGCCACCGGGCGGTGACTTTCGGCGGGGCCGCGGGTCAGTACCTATATGACCGCCAGCGAGGACTTCGCCAGCCTCACCGGCCAGTTCCGGCGTGAGCTGCTGGCCCACTGCTACCGGATGCTGGGCTCGGCCGATGAGGCCGAGGACCTGGTGCAGGAGACATACCTGCGCGCGTGGCGTGCCTACCAGGGGTTCGAGGGGCGGTCGTCGGTCCGCACCTGGCTGTACCGGATCGCCACGAACGCGTGCCTGACCGCGATCGAGCGCCGCAGCCGCCGGCCGCTGCCTTCCGGGCTGGGCGGGCCGGGCGACGACCCGGCTGCTCCGGTCGTCGCGGCGCCCGAGGTGCCGTGGCTGCAGCCCATTCCCGACGCCCTGCTGGCCGCGCCCTATGACGACCCGGCCGAGGTCGCCGCGTCACGGGCGGGCATCCGGCTGGCGATGGTCGCGGCGTTGCAGTACCTGTCGGCCCGGCAGCGGGCGATGCTGATCCTGCGGGACGTGCTGGACTGGCCGGCCGCCGAGGTGGCCGCCATGCTGGACACCACGACCACCGCGGTCAACAGTGGCCTGCGGCGCGCCCGGGCCCAGCTCGCGCGGGCCCTGCCGGAGGAAGAAGACGTCGCCGAGCCCGCCGAACCCGAACTCCGCGCGCTGCTTGACCGTTTCGCGGTGGCCTTCGAGAACGGGGACGTGACCGCGCTGACGGCGCTGCTGCGCGAGGACGTGGCGCTGGAGATGCCGCCCATGCTGACCTGGTTCGCCGGCCGGGAAGACGTGCGGCGCTTCCTGACCTCGAAGCTGTTCGGCACGCCCGGGCAGTTCCGGCTGGTCCCGACCATGGCCAACGGGCAGCCGGCCTTCGCGGCCTACGAGCGGGCGCACGACGGGGTCTACCGCGCTCATGCGGCGCTGGTGCTGACGGTCACCGCGACCGGGATCGCCCGGATCGTCATCTTCCTCAGCCCGGGCCTGCTCGGGTCGTTCGGCCTGCCGCAGGAGTACGGCCGGGGCGCGGTCCGCCCCGCGGCCGCGCCGGAACCCGCCGCCACGTCCCGGCCCGCCGCCGCGCACGACCTGGCGGTCCCGTCATGGCCCCGCTGACCAGGGGATTCGAGCTGCTCGGCTGGGCGATCAGCTATGCGCTGGCCAGTGCCAGGCTGGCCACCCCGCAGTGTCTCCCGTGCCCCACCCCGTGCGCAGGCTGGGACCTGGGACTGCTGCTGCACCATGTCAGTGACTCGGTCGATGTGCTGCACGAGGCGATCACCACCGGACGTGTCGGCTCCGGGCCGCCGGCAGAGGACGACGGACCCGATCCTGACGTGGTCAGCGTCCTGTACCGCCGGGCCGGCCGCTGCTGGCCGCCTGCGCCCCGGCCGACCCGGCCGGGCACCTGGTCGCCATCGGTGACCAGGAGCTGCCGACGAAGATGGCCGTGGCCGCCGGGGCCATCGAGATCACCGTCCACGGCTGGGACATCTCGGTCGCGTGCGGCAGTCGCCGGCCGGTCCCGCCGGACCTGGCGGCTCTCTTGCTGCCGATCGCCCCGCTGTTCATCACTCCGGGCGCCCGGGCGGGATTGTTCGCCGACCCGGTCCCGGTGCCGGGGCGGGCCTGTCCCGGCGATCAGCTGGTCGCCTTCCTCGGCCGCCAGCCGCACTGCCCGGACGCGCCCGGGCGCTCCTGACCCAGCACCGGTCCACCCGGATCCCGGCGCAGGCCGGGTCTCACCACAGCCTGGTCCGCGCCGCTGGCCGGCCCCGCGGCGATTCCGCCGGGCGCACCTGGTCTACCCCTATGGGCCACCTGACCGCCTGGGCGGCCCGCCAACCAGAGAACCAGAACGGAGTAACTGACATGTCGGAGCTCTCTGCCGCCCGGCCAGCCGGCCGCGCCAGTGGCCGCATCGGGGGCGGCTCACCCAGCGGGACCAGGGGCGCCGCGCCGGGACGACCCCGCAACGGCTGGACACTCGTGCTGGCCGGACTCGGAGCGTTCATGGCCGCCCTGGACGTGGTGGTGGTCGCGACGGCGCTGCCGACCCTGCAGACGCAGCTGGGGGCCAGCCTGGCCGACCTGGAGTGGACGATCAACGCCTACAACCTGGTCTTCGGCGGCCTGATGCTGACCGGCGCGGCCCTGGGCGACCGGTTCGGCCGCCGCCGGATCTACGTCCTCGGCCTGCTCGTGTTCGTCGCCGGCTCGGCGATGGCGGCGCTGTCCCCCGGTACCGGGACGCTCATCACGGCCCGGGTGGTGCAGGGCGCCGGGGCGGCCCTGCTCGTGCCGCTGACCCTGACCCTGATCAGCGACGCGTTCCCGGCCGAGAAGCGGGGGGCCGCCATCGGGATCTGGGGTGGTATCACCGGCCTGGGCGTGGCCGCCGGCCCGGTCGTCGGCGGTGCCATCGTGCAGGGCATCTCCTGGCAGTGGATCTTCTGGCTCAACGTCCCCGTCGGCCTGGCCGTCGCGGCGCTGTCCGCGCTGCGGCTGCGCGAGAGCCGCGGCCCCCGGCCGCAGCTGGACTTCGCCGGCATGGCCCTGGCCGGGATCGCGCTGTTCGCGCTGACCTGGGCGCCGGTGCGGGCGCCCTCGGCGGGCTGGGGCAGCGCCGAGGTGATCGGCTCGTTCGCGGCGGGCGCGGTGTTCCTGGCCGGGTTCCTGGCCTGGGAGCGGCGCGCGGTGTACCCGATGCTGCCGCTGGCCTACTTCCGGCGCCGCGGCTTCGCCACCGCGAACGCGGTGATCTTCTTCCAGTTCGTCTCGCTGATCGGGTCCCTGTTCTTCATCACCCAGCTGTTCCAGATCGGGCTCGGCTACTCGCCGTTGCAGGCCGCCTGCGGATCCTGGTCTGGATGGCCACGCCCATGCTGGTCGCGCCGGTCGCCGGCGCGCTCGCCGACAAGCTCGGCAACCGGCCGTTCATGGTCGCCGGCCTGGTCATGCAGGCCGCCGGACTGGGCTGGCTGGCGGCGGTCGTCACACCGGGGGTGGGTTACGCCACCCTGGTCGCGCCGCTGATCGTCGCCGGGGTGGGCGTCTCGATGTGCTTCCCCACCGTGGCCAACGCGGTCACCAGCTCGGTCCCGCCCGCTGACGTCGGCGTGGCGGCCGGCACCAACAACGCACTGAACGCGCTGGGAGGCGTGTTCGGGGTCGCGATCCTGGCCGCGGTCTTCGCCGCTCACGGCAGCTACGCCTCCCCGGTCACGTTCATCCAGGGGTTCCGGCCCGCCGAGTGGACCGCGGCCGCGGTGGCGGCCGCCGGGGTCGTCGCGGCCGTGCTCGCCCCGCCCAAGCAGCCGCTGGCGGGCGCTTAGACGGCGGGGTGCATGGCGGTCAGGCCGCCGTCCACGCTGAGCGTGATCCCGGTGACGTACGTGGCGTCGGGGCCGCAGAGGAACCAGACCGCGCCGGCCACCTCTGCGGCCTCGCCGACCCGGCGCAGCGGGCTGATCGGGCCCAGCGCGTCGGCGTCGAGGCCGGCCACGAACGGCTCGCGGAGCGGGGTCAGCACCCAGCCGGGGTGAGCAGGCTCGCCTGGCCGGCGCCGGTGCCCGCGTCGGCGCCGTACGCCCAGGCGATGACCCGGGTCCGGTCGCCGCAGAACAGGTCGGTGGAGTACTCCAGCGGCTGGTCCGCGGCGTCGTAGGCGATCCGCTCGATCGCCATCAGCGGGTCGCCGACCTCGACGCCGAGCAGGGCGGCCTGGTCGGCGTCGGCCAGCACGGCGACCAGGCGCTCGACGGCCTTGACCGCCCGCAGGCCGTACCGCTGCGCCATCAGCTCGTAGATGCTGTCGTCGAGCCGCTCGCCCAGCAGGTCGGGGAACAGGGCGACCGGGAACCGGGCGTGCTCCAGGGAGATCCGGACCTCGTCGGCCAGCCGGACCCGGATCACGTCGTGCACCAGGGCCCCCAGCGGAACCCGCAGCGCGTCCGCCGTCGCCGCGTCGGCCGGCACCATCCGCGCGGACACCACGTGGGCGCCGGCCCGGAACCCCTGGGCGCGCAGGTAGGAAGGGATACCGGCCAGGTAGCCGAAGTCGATGTCCACCCGGCCCCGGGTGGCGAAGGTGCCGCCGGTCCGGCCCCGCCGGCGGCGGACCAGGCCGGCGTGCTCCAGCCCGTCCAGCACCTGCCGGACCGTGGTCCGGCTGACCCCGTACATCTCGGCCAGCTCGCGCTCGGTGGGCAGGCGGCCGTCACTGTCGAGCGTGTCGGAGGAGAGCAGCGCGCGGAGCCGCTCTTCGACCAGGCTGCGCGTGCTCTTGCCGCGGTCCAGGAGGGTGACGCGGTCCGGCTCATCCAGATGGGCGCCCATAAGGTAACCATAGACCGCCGGGCTGGCGGCTCCGCCGGGAGGAGACAGCGTGCGTGTCCTGCTGACCAACGACGACGGCGTCCGCTCCGCGGGGATCAGCGCCATCCGGGCGGCCCTCACCAGCGTGTGCACCTCGGTGGTCACCGTCGCGCCGGCCGCCGACTGCAGCGGGTTCGCGCGCAAGGGCACGTTCGACCGGCCCGTGGTCGTCCAGCGGCTGGAGGGCGGGCCGCATCCGGTGTACGAGTGTGACGGCACCCCGACCGACTGCGTCCGGGCCGGGCTGCTCGGCGGGCTGGCCGCCGGGACGGACCTCGTGGTCAGCGGGATCAACCACGGGGCGAACGTGGCCGACGACGTGGTCTACTCGGGCACGGTCGGCGCCGCCCTGGAGGCGGCGGTGCTCGGCACGTCCGCGCTGTGCCTGTCCCAGCAGAGCCTGGCCCCGCAGAGCCTGTCGCCAGAGAGCGTCTCCCCGGAGTACTTCGACTTCAGCCTGGCCGCCCGGTACGGGGCCGGGCTGGCGGCGGCCATCGCGCAGGCCGGGCCGCAGGAGCTGTTCGTGCTGAGCGTCAACTACCCGCCAGCCGGCCCCGGATCAGCCAGCACAGATCAGCCGGCCCGGCCCCGGCCGCGGTGCTCACCCGGCCGGGCCAGCGGGTGTACCCCCGCGCCCCGGTGAAGGACTGGGACACCGATCCCGGCCCGCAGTCGCTCTACCCGTTCGGTGAGCCGGACGAGGTCATCCCGGAGGCCGACGGCCAGCCGGACACCGACCTGGCGGCGCTGCGCCGTGGCCTCATCTCGGTGACCCCGCTGTCCGTGGCCATCGGGCTGGACGAGGTCTCGCCCGCGATGACCTCGTTCCTGGCCCGGCTCCCGGTCAGCGCGCGATGGCCGGAACATCCTCTCTAACGGCCGCCGCCGGGGCAGCGGAGCCGGCCTGGCGGGCCGCGGTGTAGCGGTTCTCCGGGATCGGGAGGCCCAGGTTCCCGCGCAGCGTGCTGGACTCGTACTCGGCGCGGACCAGCCCCCGCTCACGCAGGATGGGCACGACCTCGCTGGTGAACCGGCGGAACTGGGCCGGGTGCCCGATGTGGATGTTGTAGCCGTCCAGCGCCCGGCCCTCGAACCAGCGCTGCATCTCGTCCGCCACCGTCTCCGGTGAGCCCGCGAACGGGGTCGGCCTGGGAGCGGAGATCGCCTGGACGGTCTCCCGCAGCGTGTAGTCGTTGTCCTGGGCCAGCTTCACGATCTTCTCAGCCTGGGTCCGGAAGCCCCGCTCGGCCACGTGCAGCACGTCCGGGAACGGGGCGTCCAGGTCGTACTGGCGGAAGTCGTGCCAGGCGAACGGGCGGCCGAGCTCGCCGAGCGCCTTGTCGAAGTCCTGGTCGGCAAGCTGCAGGTCGTGCTCGATCTCGCGGGCTTCGGTGTCGGTGTCGCCGACGAACACCCGGACGCCGGGCATCACGATGACGTGATCGGGGTTGCGGCCCTTGGCGGCGGCGCGGGCCTTGATGTCGGTGTAGAACGCCTGGCCCTGCTCGATCGACGCCGCGTGGGTGAAGATGCCCTCGCCGATCGTGGCCCCCAGGTCGCGGCCCTGCTCGGAGTCGCCGGCCTGGAAGATGACCGGCTGCCCCTGCGGCGAGCGGGAGATGTTGAGCGGGCCGACGACCTGGAAGTGCTCCCCCTTGTGGTTCAGCGCGTGCTGGCGGGACGGGTCCAGGAACCGCCGGGCCTGGCGGTCGCGCGGGAACGCGTCCGCCTCGTAGGAGTCCCACAGGCCCTGGGCGACCTGGACGAACTCCAGGCCGCGGGCGTAGCGGGTGTCGTAGTCGTAGTGCTCGTCCCGGCTGAAGTTGCCCGCCGCGCCCGCGTCGCCGCTGGTCACCACGTTCCAGCCGGACCGGCCGCCGCTGATCAGCTCCAGCGAGGCGAGCCGCCGGGCCAGGTTGAACGGGTCGTTGTAGGACGTGGTCATGGTGGCGACCAGGCCGATGTTCCTGGTCACCACGGCGAGCGCGGCCAGCAGCGTCATCGGCTCCAGCCGGTTGAGGTAGTGCGGCGGGGAGTCGGGGGTGATGAACTGGCTGTCCACGATGAAGACCAGGTCGAACTTGGCCGCCTCGGCCTGCTGGACCTGTTCCATGTACCAGCCGATGTTCACGCTGGCGTCGCCGGGGATCTCCGGGTCCAGCCACTGGAAGTGCTGGCCCGGGCCGCCGGCCCCCATGGTCACCGCGCCGAGCTTGATCTGCCGGCTGGTCAGGTGGTTGCTCAATCAACTGTCCTTCCGTGGTGCCGGCCGCCCGCCGCGCGGCTGCGGGCCAGGGTCAGCCATTCGCTGTGGCGGTGGCAGGCGACGCGCCGATGGTCACCGGCCGCGACGAGCGGGGGCTGGACCGTGCAGGCGGCGGCCGCGAAGGCGCAGCGTGAGGCGAACACGCAGGCGTCCGGGCCGCCGAGGCCGGCCAGCAGGTCCTCCGACAGCGCGCCCGCCTCGGCGACGGTGCGGGTGAGCTGGCGCGGGGACAGTTCCCGGTCATGCCGGACGCTCGGGGCGGACGCCATCAGCAGGGCCGTGTACGGGTGCTCAGGGGCGGCGAACACCTGGTCCACCGGGCCGTCCTCGACGATCCGGCCCCGGTAGAGCACCACGACGCGGTCGGCGATGCCCGCCAGCGAGCTGAGGTCGTGCGAGATGATCACGATGGACAGCCCGAGGGAGGTCCGGAGCTGCTCCAGCAGGCGCAGGATGTAGTTGCGGTTGCTGGCGTCCAGGGCGCTGACCGGCTCGTCGCAGATGAGCAGCCGGGGCTCGGTGGCCAGGGCCCGGGCGATCGACACGCGCTGGCGCTGGCCGCCGGAGATCTGGCCCGGGGTGCGCGGCAGCACGGAGTCGTCCAGGCCGACCTGGCCCAGCGCCGTGACGACCCGCCGCCGGATCTCGGCCCGGTCGGTCTCGCCCTGCAGCCTGACCCCCTCGGCCACGATGTCGTGCACGGTCATCTCGGGGTCGAGCGAGCGGAGCGGGTCCTGGAAGACCAGCTGCAGATGACCGCGGCGGCGCTCGGCCCGCCGGGCGCCGCGCGCGCAGGGCGGAGATCGTGGTGCCCTCGAACACGACCTGGCCGGCCGCCGGGTTGACCAGGCCGGCCACGGTCCGGGCCAGGGTCGTCTTGCCCGAGCCGGTCTCGCCGACCAGGCCGACGATCTCGCCGGGGCCGATGGCCAGGTCGACTCCCCGCAGGACCTGGTTGGCCCGCCAGCCGCGGCCCAGGACCACGTCGAGCGAGTTCACCGCGAGCAGCGGCGCGGTGTCCGGGAGGCTCGGCCGGCGCGGCGGTCACCGGGCCGCCAGTTCGCTGGCGGACCAGGCCTCCTGGGCCCGGACGCAGCGCACCTCGTGCTGGTCGCCGACGCGTGACCGGCGCGATGGGGCCACCGCGGCACACGTCGGCCGCGACCGGGCAGCGCTCGGCGAACCGGCAGCCGGTGATGTCCGCTCCCACCGGCGGCGGCTGGCCCTCGATGACCCGCAGCTCGCGGCGGCGGAAGTCGCCGACCGAGGCCACCCGGAGCAGCGCCTGGGTGTAAGGGTGCCGCGGACGCTCGATGATCTCCTCGGCCGGGCCGGACTCCACCACCTCCCCGGCGTAGAACACCACGACGCGGTCGCACAGCTCGGCGACGACGGCCAGGTCGTGCGACACGAACAGGACCGCCAGGCCGCGCTCGTCGCGCAGCTGCCGCAGCAGGTCGATGATCTCGGCCTGGATCGTGACGTCCAGGGCGGTGGTCGCCTCGTCGGCCACCAGGAGCTCGGGGTCACAGGAGATCGCGATGGCGATCATGACCCGCTGCAGCATGCCGCCGGACAGCTCGGCCGGGATCTGGTGGAACACGTGCCCCGGCTGGTGCAGGCCGACCGCGGTGAACAGCTCGACAGAGCGCTGGTGAGCGGCCCGCCGGGACAGGCCCAGCTTCACCCGCAGCACCTCCGCCAGCTGGTTGCCCACGGTGATCGACGGGTTCAGGTAGGAGGCCGGGTCCTGGAACACGGCACCCATGTGATTGCCGTGCACGTCCTCCCAGCCGCGCCGGGACAAGGCGGTCAGGTCGTGCCCGGCGAACGTCATCGACCCGTGGTCGATGGTGACGCCGGCGGGCAGCACGCCGAGCGCGGCCCGGCAGGTCAGCGTCTTGCCGCTGCCGGACTCCCCCACCAGCCCGACGATCTCCCCGGCCCGGATGCCCAGCGAGACGCCGCGGATCGCGGTGGCCGCCCCGTCGTGCACGCTGATATGCAGGTCGTCCAGGCTCAGCAGGTCGGCTGCGTCCGGGCTGGACACCGCGGCGGGCCTGGCGCCGCGGCTCAGGCCTGGCGCGGCGAGATCAGGCGACTTGAGATTGTCGATCGTCATCGGCAGGCTCCAGAGTCGAGTGGGTTCGGATGATCGGATCCGGCTGGGCGGCCAGCGCGCCCGCGCCGCGGCGGTCACGGAAGGCATCGGCCAGGGCGTTCAGCGCGCCGATGGTGACGGCGATGAGCGCGGCCGGGATGAACGGCGCCCACGGCGCCTGGTTCAGGTAGTCGAGGTCGGAGGAGAGCACGCCGCCCCAGGTGGGCGCGGGCGGCTGCACGCCGATGCCGAGGAAGGTCAGGAACGACACCGCCAGCAGCGCCGCGGCCGTCATCGACGCCGTGGTCACCGCGATCGTGGGCAGCACCTTGCGCAGCACGTGCACCCGGACCACGTGCAGCTTCGAGGCGCCCATCAGCTCGGCGGCCTCCACGTACTGGGCCCGGGAGTGCTCCAGGGTGGCGGCCCGGGTGATCCGGAAGAAGAACGGGGCGAGCAGGATCCCCACCGGGACCATGGCCTGGACCAGGCCGTTACCGAGCGCGGCGGTCACCGCGACCGCGAAGAAGACGTACGGCAGGGTCATCAGCGCGTCGGTGAGCCGGTTCGCGGCGAAGTCGAACCCGCGGCCCAGGAACACGGTGGCGATGCCCGGGCCGACGCCCAGGAACAGGCCGATCCCCACCGCCTCGAGCGCGGTGAGCACCGACAGCCGGGTGCCGACCATCAGCCGGCTCAGCACGTCCCGGCCCAGGTAGTCGGTGCCCAGCCAGTGCTGCGCGCTCGGCCCCTGGAACAGCGAGTTGGCGTTGACCGTGAGCGGGTTCTGCGGGGCCAGCATGGACCCGAACACGGTCAGGATCGGCGATGCCGAGCAGCACGACGATCGCGATCCGCGCCGAGGCAGCCGCAGGAGGGTCCTGGCCTTGCGCCTCCGGCCTTGCGCTCCGAGTCTTGCTCCGGGGCTGCAGCTTCCTGGGTGGTCTCCTGAGCTCCGTCCCGCTCATGCCCGATCCCGTCGTCCGTCCGGTACAGCCAGTTGAGGGTGACGTTCACGATCAGGTTGACCACGATCACGAAGCAGCTGACCACCAGCAGCAGGCCCTGGACCACCGGGATGTCCCGGGTCTGCGCGCTCTCCAGGAGCAGCTGGCCCAGCCCGGCAGGGAGAACACCGCCTCGGCGGCCACCGCCCCGGCCAGCATGAGCGGGAAGTCGTTGCCGAGGATGGTGAGGGCCGGTCCCGACGCGTTGCGGAGCGCGTGCCGGAACAGGATGCGCCGGTAGGGCAGGCCGCGGACCCGGGCGCCGACGATGTAGTTCTGCTCGAGCACCTCGACCAGGGAGGTGCGCAGCTGGCGCGCGATGTCGGCCGAGACCGCCAGGCTGAGCGCCAGGGCGGGCAGGATGATGTGCTCCAGCCACTGCGGAACGCTGGTGCTCGGGCCGACGTAGCCGTTGGCGGGCAGCAGGTGGACGGTGACCGCGAACAGGACCACCAGGATGATGCCGACCACGAACGCCGGGAGCGTGGACGCCGCCGAGCACGCCGCGGTGACGGCGCGGTCGAACCAGCCGCCGCGCCGGACGGCCGCGATCGTCCCCGCGCCACCGCCGATGATGACGGCCAGGATGACGGCGAGCACCGCGATCGACAAGTCGACCGGCAGCCGCTGGGCGATGCTCTGGGAGACCGGGATCTGGGTGAAGTAGGACCGGCCGAGGTTGCCGTGGGCGGCCTGGAACAGCCAGTTCCAGTACTGCACGATCAGCGGGTGGTTCAGGCCGAGGCTGGCGTTCAGCCGGGCGACCGCGGCCGGGGTGGCCGCGTCCTGGCCCAGGATCGTGGCCGCCGGGTCGCTGTTGGACAGCGCCCCCAGGCTGTAGGTGATGAACGAGCTGAGGAGCACGATCGGCACCAGGACGGCGAGGCCGGCGCCGAGCCGGGCCAGGACGATCCGGCTCCGGCGCCGCCGGGGCGGCGGGGCCCCGACGGCGTCGGCCTGGCTGGCGGTATGGGGCAAGCCGATGACGGTCATCGGGTCAGCTCCCTACCCGGACGCCTTCCCAGCGCTGCTGCACCAGGTCCCACGGGATGCCGGTGACCTTCGGGCTGTAGGCGAAGATGCGCGGGTTGGTGTAGAGCCAGATGTGGATCGGGTCGTTCGTGACCGCGGTGCTCACCGCGTTCTGCAGGGTGCTCGGGTACTGGGACGAGCCGAGCGGGACGGCGAGCGCCTTGTTCAGCGCCTGGGTCACGGTCGGTGAGGTGGTCGAGGCCTTGCCATCGACGTTCATCAGGCCCTGCTGGCTGTAGAGCACGTCCAGCATCTCCACCGGGGAGTTACGTCCCGCGGTGCCGTCGATGGCCAGCGGGATCGTCTTGTCCAGGTAGAGGTACTGGGTCTCGGTGTCGGCCGGGATGTCCTTGATGGTGACCGTGATGCCGACCTGCTTGAGCTGGCTCTGCAGCTGCTCGGCCAGCGAGTCACTGGTGCTGACCGTGCTCAGCGTGATCTTCAGCCCGTGCGGGTACCCGGCCTGCGCCAGCAGCTGCTTCGCCTTGGCCGGGTTGTAGGGGTACAGGTTGGCCAGCGTGGGGTTGTAGCCCACGAAGCCCTTGGGGAACGGCTGGTAGGACGTCGCGCCGTAGCCCGAGGCCTGGACCTTCAGGATGGCCTCGCGGTTGATCGCGTAGTTGATGGCCTTGACCACGGCCGCCTTGTTGAACGGCGCGGTGGTGGTCTGGATGTCGAGCTCGTTGACCACCTCGGAGGGGATCACGGCGATCTTGAACCCGGCGGCCTTGGCCGCCGCGACCTGGTTGCCGGCGATGTAGGCCACGTTGACCTGGCCGGACTCCAGCGCGGCCAGGATCTGCTCCGGCTGGGTGATGGACTGCACCGTGAAGTTGGCCAGGTGGATCTGGCTGGCGTCCCAGTAGCCGGGGTTGCGGACCAGGTCCGCGTGGGAGTCCGGCACGTAGCTGGTCAGCTTGAACGGCCCGGCGCCGACCGGGTGGGTCGGCAGGCTGCCCGGGTTCTTGGTGAACGCGGCCGGGCTCACCATCATCCCGTCCTTGCCGGCCAGCAGGTCAGGTATCTGGTAGTTGACCCCGGTCAGGTGGAGCGTGAAGCTGGTCGGGGTGTTCACCACGACCTTGGAGATGACCGCGAGCTCCGAGGCGATGTTGGAGTTGGACTGCTTCAGGCCGCGTTCGATGTTCTCCTTGACCGCCTGCGCGTTGAGCGGCGTGCCATCGGTGAACTTGAGGCCGGGCCGCAGCGTGAACGTGACGCTCTTGCCGTTGGCGGCGTACTTCCAGGCCGTCGCGAGGCCGGGCTCGGCCGTGCCGTGCGGGTCGAGCACCGTGATCGAGGCGTAGACGAGGCCGAGCGCGTGCACGTCCCACCCGGCGCTCGAGGTGACCGGGTCCCAGGACGTGGGAAGCTCCCACTCCCAGTTCACGGTGCCGCTCGGCCCCGGCGGAAGCGGAGGCGCCCGAGCCTGCGGACGAACTGCTGCTGCTGCTGCCGCAGGCGGCCGCGAGCAGCGTGAGAGCGAGAACCGCCGCGCCCGCGAGGGCACCGCGGCGGACCGTATGCCGGGGGGCGCGGCGAACCGCGCGCCGGAGGAATGGCATCGAGTACTCCTGTCGAGGTGACGGGCCCAGCCACGCCCTCGTGGCTCGGTGCATCCAGCGGCGTCACTGTAAATCAGATAAAATCGATTGGTCAAGTAGGTAATTGATCAGAAGACCCGGTGGGCAGGTGCATCTCGCATGGTCAGACCCCCTTTGGAGGCACCCGTGGCGACACTGACATCAGGCGCGGAGGTCCGCCTCGCGCTGCGTCAGCGGACCGAGATCGGGCTGCTCGACGTGCGCCCGGAGGGGCCCTTCGCCGAGGGGCATCCCCTGTTCGCGGCGTCGTTCCCACTTGGCCGCCTGGAGGCCGAGGTCTTCGACCGGCTGCCGCGGCGTTCGGTCCCGCTGGTGGTCTACGGGGAGGGCGCCGAGGACGCCGCGGCCGCGGCGGGCCGGCTCCGGAGCCTGGGGTACCGCGACGTGTCACTGCTGGAGGGCGGGCTGGCCGGCTGGGCGGCCGGGGGCGGGGAGCTCTTCCGCGACGTCAACGCACCCAGCAAGGCCTTCGGGGAACTGGTCGAGGCCACCGCGGGCACCCCGGCCCTGGCCGCCAGCCAACTCCGCGCCCTGCTCCGCACCGGCGCCGACGTGGTGGTCCTCGACGCCCGGCGGTTCGAGGAGTACCACACGATGAGCATCCCGACCGCGACCAGCGTGCCCGGCGCCGAGCTGGTCACGCGGGCCGGCGCGCTCGCCCCGGACCCGTCCACCCTGGTCGTGGTGAACTGCGCCGGGCGCACCCGGAGCATCATCGGGACGCAGTCACTGATCAACGCGGGGCTGCCGAACCGGGTCGTGGCGCTGCGCAACGGGACCATCGGCTGGAGCCTGGCCGGGCTCGAGCTGGAACACGGCCAGCAGCGCCGGGCCCCCGAGGTGCCGCCGGCCATGGCCCGGCGAGCGGAGGCGGCGGCCTGGGCCGTCGCCCGGAAGGCCGGGGCAGGCCGGATCGGTGCCGCCGCGCTGGCGTCGTTGCTGGACCGCGGGACGCGGACCGTCTACCGGTTCGACGTCCGCTCCCCCGAGGACTACGTCGCAGGCCACCTGGCCGGGTTCCGGTCTGCTCCCGGGGGCCAGCTGGTGCAGGAGACCGACCGGTTCGCCCCGGTCCGGGGAGCCCTCGTGGTGCTGGCCGGCGACGGTGGCGGCCGGGCCGCGATGACCGCGTCCTGGCTGGCCCAGATGGGCTGGGAGGTCGCGGTCCTGGGGGCGGCCGGGCTGGGAGCAGGCCCGGACGGGCTGGGGGCAGCCGGGCTGGGAGCAGGCCCGGGCGGCCTGGGGCAGCCGCCGCCGGGCCCGCGTCGAGACGGGGCCGTGGGCTCCGGCGTGGCCGCCCGCGCCGGAGCCGCCGCAGGCAGATCCGGCCCAGGTGGAAAGCTGGCTGCGGGAGGGCGGGACGGCGGTCGTCGACGTCGACTCCAGCCGCCGGTTCGAAGCCGGGCACGTGCCCGGCGCGGCCTGGGCCCTGCGGACCGACCTCGGCCAGCCCGGGCTGGCCGATCGCCTGGGCCGCCCGGGCCGGCTGGTCTTGACCAGTGCGGACGGGATGCTGGCCCGCTTCGCCGCCGCCGACGCGCCCGCCGGGACCGAGGTGCTGGTCCTGGCGGGCGGAACCACGGGCTGGGCCCGATCGGGCCGGCCCCTGGCGAGCGGCCCGGCCACGATGCTGTCGCCGGTCATCGACGTGTACCGGCGGCCCTACGAGGGAACCGGCGTGCACCCGGACGCCATGCAGGCCTACCTGGACTGGGAGTACGGGCTGGTGGGACAGCTGGAACGGGACGGCACCCACGGCTTCAGGGTGCTGCGGTGAGCTTCGAGGACAGCGGTGCCGGCCCTGGGAGCCGGCCGGACCTGGGCCGGCAGCTCTTGCCGGAACCGTCGCGGAGGTCATAGTCTATTTTTTCGATAGGCAAACTAGGTAATGATCACCGCGCCGCGGATCAGGAGTCCCCATGACCGACCGACCCGGACCATCCGTCTGCCAGCTGCTCGCCGATCTGCACGCCTACCGGGTACGGACGATGCCGCCCGCTGACCTTCAGGTCAACATCGACCAGCGGCAGCTCCTGGAGGACACCGCCGACCGGGCCGCGTTCGTGAAGGCCGGCGACGTCGTCGAGCCGTTCGCCCGGCCCGAGGTCCACGGGGAGACCATCGAGCTGGACCGGCTGCTGGCGGCCGGGCCGGTGGTCCTGCTGTTCTTCCGCTACGAGGGCTGCCCGGCCTGCAACATCGCGCTGCGCTACTACCAGACCGAGCTCTACCCCGCGCTCACCGCGCTGGGGGTCACGCTGGTCGCGCTCAGCCCGCAGGTGCCGCACCGGCTGGCCGCGATCAAGAACCGGTTCGGGTTCGGCTTCCCGGTGGTGTCGGACACCGGCAACGGGCTGGCCCGCCGCTTCGGCATCACGTTCACCGCCAGCCCGGCGTCCCAGGCCCAGGCGCGGGCCCACGGCAGCGACCTGGGCGAGGTTCTGGGCACCGGCCAGTGGGAGCTGCCCATGCCCACCATCGTGGTGATCGGCCAGGACCGGGTGGTCCGGTTCGCGGACGTCCACCCCGACTGGCTGGTGCGGACCGAAGCGGAAGCCGTCATCGAGGCAGTGCGCCCGCTGGTCGCCGTCCCGGCCTGACCGCCAGGCGGGAGTCTGGCCGCCCACCGGCCTGGCCCCGGACGGGGACCTGGCCGCCGGGCCGGCCTGACCCCCGGGCGGAGTCATGTGTCCGTCAGCTCTATCGGCATCACCGGCCGGGAAGGGGGCCCTCGTGCCCGCGCCATTTCGTCTCGGATTCCTCTCCCACCTGCACGGGACCTTGCCGCCCCGCCAGCTCTACCGCGACTACGTCGAGCTCTTCGTCGCGGCCGAGGAACTGGGCTTCGACTCCGCCTGGGTCGCCCAGCACCACTTCGACGCGGCCTCGGGACGGCTCCCGTCCCCGTTCACCTTCCTGGCCGCCGTGGCGGAGCGGACCCGGCGAATTCACCTGGGCACGGCGGTGGTGACTCTCCCCCTGGAAGACCCGGTCCGGGTGGCTGAGGATGCGGCCGTGCTGGACGCCCTGAGCGGAGGCCGGGTGGAACTCGGCGTGGGCAGCGGCGCGGACCCGGCCGTCTTCACCGCGTTCGGCAAGGACCTGGGCCGCCGCCGCGAGGACAACTCAGCGGGCGTGGCCGCGCTGGCCGCGGCGTTCGCGGGCGAGCCGGTCGGGGGCACGGACTTCCGGCTGCTGCCCGAGGCGCCCGGCCTGGGTGAGCGGCTCTGGCAGGCCGCGTTCAGCCTGGAGGGCGCGCGGTACGTGGGCGCGGCCGGCTCCCGGCTGCTGCTGAACCGCGCCACCTTCGGCAGCGAGGGGCGCACCGACGAGGTGCAGGCTCCGTGGGCCGAGGCCTACCTCGCGGCCAGCCCCCAGCCGGCCGACGAGGCCCGGATCGGGCTTTCCCGCGGCGTGTACCCGGCCGCCAGCAAACGGGCGGCCAGGGCGGCGATCGAGGCGCCCGTGCTGCGGATGGCCGAACGGATGATCAAGGCCGGCCGGTTTCCGGCGGGCCTGAGCGCCGAGGAGTACTTCGAGCGGATGCACATCTCCTACGGCAGCCCCGACGAGGTAGCCGAGCGGCTGGCCACCGACCGGGTGCTGCCGCTGGCGACCGATCTCATCGTCCAGTTCAGCCCGGCCGCCCCCGCGCTCGACGAGGCCATCACCGCCCTGGAGCTGCTGGCCACCCGGGTCGCGCCCATGCTGGGCTGGAAGCCCCAGCCCCATTGACATCCGGCCCGGCAGGCCTAATCTATATTTTGTCGATCGATTTTATAGGTTACGGCACCGAGCCGGTGCCGCGCAGGAAGGACCCCCGCGATGTCCGCAGTCATCGAGTCAGACCTCCAGCAGGGCACCCTCGCCATCCGCCCGCTTCAGCCCACGATCGGCGCCGAGATCGAGGGCGTGGATCTCCGGTACCCACTCGGCGACGCCACCCGGGACCAGATCAAGGCCGCCATCCTGCAGTACAAGGTCGTGTTCTTCCGCGACCAGGAACTGGACCGCGACCAGCACGGCGCGTTCGCGCGGCAGTTCGGCCCGCTGTACACCCATCCGAGTGTCAGCAAGTCCTACGCCGACAAGGTGCCGGCCATCCACCAGATCTCCGCGGTGGACGCGAAGACTCACGAGAAATCCGCGCAGGATCAGGCCGCCACCGAACCCCAGGCTGAGAGCTGGGACCCCTATCACAGCGACACGAGCTGGCGGCTCGTCCCCACCTGGGGCGCGGTGCTCCGTGCGGTCACGCTGCCGGAGGTCGGCGGCGACACGATCTGGGTGGACGCCGGGCTGGCCTTCGACGCGCTGCCCGACGAGGCCAAGCAGCGCCTCGAAGGCCGGTACGTGACCCATGACTACCGGGCGGCGCTGCTCAGCTCCGGTCACGACTACCCGATCGTGGCCCACCCGGTCGTGCGCACCCATCGCGAGACGGGCCGGAAGATCCTCTGGGTGAACTTCTCGCAGCACCCCTGGATCGTCGGGCTGGACCGGGACGAGAGCCGGGCCCTGCTGTCCATCGTGCACGACCAGTACCGCAAGCCGGAGTTCCAGGTGCGCTTCAGCTGGCGGCCCGGCTCGGTCGCGTTCTGGGACAACCGCGCCGCCGTGCACTACGCCGTGCGCAACTACGGCGACTTCCCCCGCCTGCTGGAGCGGATCCTCATCGCCGACGAACCGCAGTACGCCGACCTGTAGACCCGCCCGCCCCGGTAAGACCCCGCTGGCTCCCGGCTCCGCCGTGCCGGGGGCCAGCGGCATGCAGGCGCGCGCCGGCGCCGGAACGGAGTCAGCATGGATCTGCAGTTGACCGGCAAGCGTGCCGTCGTCACCGGCGGCAGCCGCGGTATCGGGTTCGCTATCGCTGCGGCGCTCGCGGGCGAGGGGGCAGACCTCGCCCTGCTGGCCCGCGACCCGGAACGGCTCGGGGCAGCGGCCAAACAGCTGGCCGCGGACCACGGGCGGCGGGTGATCACGCTGCCCGCTGACACCACCGACGACCCGGCGGTACGGGCCGCGATCGCCCGCACCGCCGACGAGCTGGGTGGCGTGGACATCCTGGTCAACAACGCTGCGGTACCCGCCGCCCAGGGTTCGCCCCGGGCCCTGGCTGACCTGGTGGACGGCGACCTGCTCGCGGCGATCGACGCCAAGGTCCTCGGCTACCTGCGCTGCGCCCGGGCCGCCGCGCCGTACATGACCGCCCAGGGGTGGGGCCGGATCATCAACATCAGCGGCCTGGCCGCCCGCAGCGTGAGCACGCCGTCGGGCTCGATCCGGAACGTCGCCGTCGCCGCACTGACCAAGACCCTGGCCGACGAACTGGGTCCGGCAGGCGTCAACGTCACGGTCGTGCACCCGGGCCTGACCGCGACCGAGCGCACCCCGGCCATGATCGCCGGATACGCCGCCGCCCGCGGCAGTACCGAGGCCGAGGCCGAGGCGAGCCTGGCCGCAGGCATCAGCGTCGGCCGCATCATCACCGCGGCGGAGGTCGCTGACGTGGTCGCCTTCCTCGCGTCGCCCCGCAGCGTGGCCATCAACGGCGACGCCATCGCCGCCGGTGGCGGCGCGCCGGGCGCCATCCACTACTGAGCGGGAACGGACCTGGGGCAGCACGGCCACTCCGGTGCGGACGCCGTCACCGATCTCCCGGCCGTCGCCTGACGGACAGCCCGTCGCGGGGCGGCGATCCAGGCTCTTGTTATAGTCCGACAGCCGGTATATAAAGACAGCATGAGCCAACGTCCGCTCCAGGAACCCACCTTCCTGATCCTCACCGCGCTCGCGGCCGGCACCCAGCACGGCTACGGGATCATGACCGACGTCGCCGGCATCTCCGGCGGCCGGGTGAAGCTGCGGGCCGGGACGCTGTACGCCGCCCTGGACCGGCTGACCGACGAGAAACTGGTCGAGGTGGACCGGGAGGAGATCGTGGACGCCCGGCTGCGCCGCTACTACCGGCTCACCCCGCCGGGCGCGCAGCGGCTGGCGGCCGAGGTGGAGCGGATCCGGGCGCACAGCGCCGTGGCAGCCCAGCGGCTCGACCTGCTCGGGGGCCTGACGTGAGCGTGGCCCCGGCCCTGGAGGGCCGCTACCGCCGGCTGCTGGCCATGTATCCGACGGAGCACCGGCGCAAGCACCAGGACGAGATGCTCGGCGTGCTGATGACAGGGGCGCGCGCCGGGCAGCACCGGCCGGGACTCGCGGACACCGCGAACCTGATCTGGGGTGCCCTGCTGATCAGGCTCCGGCCCGCCCGCCCGGGCACCGCGTGGCCGCTCTGGCGTGACGCGCTGGCCGTGGTCAGCGTCCTGCTGCCACTGATGGTGCTCGCCTACTCGGGCCTGCTGAGCGTGGCCACGCTGGCGACGTTGCGGGTGGGAAGCCCGATCTTCAATGCGCTGGCGGGCTCTGACGCCAAGTTCCTCGGCGGCTGGGCGATCGTGGCTGCCCTGGCCCTGCTGCGACTGCGGCGCACCGCCGCCCTGGCCGCCACCGCCCTGCTGATCTGGCTGGTGTACTCCGCCGCTGACGTCCCCACCTGGTCGTACATCGATGCCCCGTCCATGGTCAGGTTCTCCGCCGCCGGGCTGGAGATAGCCGCCCTGCTGGCGTCGCCTGGCCCGGGCCGGGCGAGGCAGATCATCAACTGGAGGCACTACACGCTCGCTCTGGCCATCCCGCTGGGACTGGCGTCCGTGTTCAACTGGGTCTGGCTGGACCACCCCGCGGTCTCCAACGCGATCGTGGTTACGGGCTGTGTCGTGACTCTGGCCGCAATGACGCTGGCCTCGCCCCTGGCCAGGCGTGTGGCGGCCTGCCTGGCCCTCCCGGTCTACTACCTCATCGCGACGTTCCTCGTGCCGCCCTCGATGACCGGCGGTCCCTACGAGTCCATGTCGGGGTGGGAGGGCCCGCTGCGGGTCACGGTGACCTGCGCACCGTTCGCGGTGCTGCTGGGCGTGGCCCTCGTGGTGGCGCTGCGCACCGTCCGGCACGCCCCGGCCGGCAGCCGGGAAGCCTGACCCGTAACGGGTAGACCTGAGCCCTTTGCTCAGCCCCGGGCAAGATGCTGGAAAAAGGACAGGATACCGGAAATCCACGAATGCACGTCATTACCGGCCCCGCCTGGTGTGGATACAACCCACACCACGATCAGGATGCCTACTATCCAGCCTATTATCTTCATTAGCACGCGTCTCTCCTCCGCTCAAACGCTGCAACGCTGCTGGTGCCTGGACGCGCCCCAACCTAAATGGAGCGTGTAGCAGTAGCGACCGTGAGCGCCCGCAAACATGCAGGTCAGCGCCCCGTGCTAGGTTCCAAGTTGATCACGCATAGTAACGGAGCGCAAGGATTAACTAGGTAATGCCGCCGGGGAGTTTTATCGCATTGGGGACACACCCACGCAATACCTGGGCAGCCTATAAGAGGCCGCCAGCAGAAAGAGGCCGCCAGCCGGCCGGGCCGACCGCACGTCCCTTCCGGATCAGGCGTCCCGCCATAACCGGTTCCCTGACGTGTCACCTTAAAGTGCGTTCTGCGCTCATGCGTGACCAGTGATGGCCGGCTGCGTCCCGGGTCGCCGGGTGGCCAGGACACTGGCCGGGCGGGCGCCCTGCCCCGCGGCGCCCACGGCCGCTGACTGCGGCCTCCCCGGGCCGGCGTCCGGGCCAGACTTCACGTTTTCCTCCCTCATCCGAGGTATGATTTCGTGAAGTGAAGGCTTTCCGCCGAGGGCAGGAGGATGCGATGACGCCACGGGTCCTCATGGCCGGCGAGGCGGTCGGCCGGCTGGCCGAGCTCGGCCTGAGCATCGACCTCGTCGAGCGGGTGGTACGCCAGGCCGACGCCGAGGCCAGCTTCTGCACCCCGCTCGACCCGCCGATCATGGAGGGGCTGACCCGCTGGGCCCGGACCAACCGCTTCCTGCGCGAGGAGCTCATCCCGCTCGGCTGGGGGTTCGACAACCCCAGGAACCTGCCGCGTACGATCCATCCCGGCGGCCAGTTCGCGATCGTGGCCATCACCGGAGACGACGTCACCGGCCTGGCAGACCTGCTGCCCGCACCCAAGTACGCGAAGGGATACGCCACCACCCGTGCGGTCGAGGTGAACGAGCAGCTCACCCTGGACTTCGGGGACTTCGACCTGGCCGGCCTGCCGGCCCGGGACCACCTGCTGACCTGGCTGCTGCTGTTCCACAGCGCCGACGACGGGTTCCACGTCGAGCTCTCGCTTCCGGACCGGATCGACGACGGCCGCATCACGAGCTGGGCGGAGCGGATCATCCTGCCCGTCTTCCCCCGGGACGAGATCCGCCTCGCGGACGCGCTGGCCTCACCCGACTCGGCCGGAGACCGGGGCATCGTCGTCGAGGTCAGCCGGCTGTGACGCCGGGCGGACCAGCGACGGCCCTGACCCCGTCCCGGCTGGTGATCGCGCGCAAGCGGCGCGGCCTCACCCTGACCCAGCTGGCCGGGCTGACCAGCCTGAGCACGCGGAGCATCTCCCTGTACGAGAACGGCCACCAGGAACCGTCCGCGGACACGCTCCGGCAGCTGGCCGAGGCGCTGGACGTGTCCCCCGCCTTCCTCGGCGCAGCCGGACGTGGAGGAGATCCCCGAGGACGCGGTGAGCTTCCGGGCGCTGAGCAAGATGACCGCCCGGCAGCGGGACCGGGCGCTGAGTGCGGGCCGGGTCGCGTTGCTGATCAGCGACTGGATCGACGCGCGGTTCCGGCTGCCGGACACCGACATCCCGCGGCTGCCCGGCCATGAGCCTGAGTCCGCCGCGCAGGTGGTCCGGGCCCACTGGGGGCTGGGCGAGCGCCCGGTCAGCAACGTGCTGCATCTGCTCGAATCCCGCGGGGCCCGGATCTACTCGCTGACCGCCGAGAACACCGAGCTCGACGCGTTCTCGCTGTACTGGCAGGGGCGGCCCTTCATCTTCCTGGCCACCGGCAAGACCGGCGAGCGCGGCCGCTTCGACGCCGCGCACGAGCTGGGCCATCTCGTCCTGCACGGCGAGCACCAGGTGCCCAGCCGCCCAGCCGCCGAGGCCGAGGCCAACCGCTTCGCCGCCGCGTTCCTGATGCCCCGGGCCGGCGTCCTGGCCCAGGGCCTGCCCGACGCCACCCCGGCCCGGATCCTGGAGGCCAAGCGGATCTGGAAGGTGTCGGCCATGGCCCTGACCCACCGGCTGCACGAGCTGGACCTGCTGACCGAGTGGGGCTACCGGACCGCGTGCGTGCAGCTCTCCCGGCTCGGCTACCGCTACGGCGAGCCGCGCGGCATCGAACGCGAGTCCTCGCAGCTGCTGGCCAAGGTCTTCCGCGCGATCCGGGACGCCGGCGAGACCCCGGCCACGATCGCGTCCTCGATCGGGATCAGCACCAGCGAACTCCAGTCGCACGTGTTCGGGCTCACCCTGACCGCGGTACCCGGCGACGGCCAGGCCGTGACGACCCCGCCCCGGCACGGTCTGCGCCTGGTCCCGCCCCCCAGCTGACGCTGACTTGTAAAAGGCTAAGCCAGAGGTCTATGGTCCTGACTATGCACTCACTTAGCCAGCCTCTCCCCTCTGGAGCCTGACATGGACATCCCCGCCAGCACCGCCCTGGTCACCGGGGCCAACCGCGGCTTCGGGAAGGCCCTGGCCGCGGAACTGATCAGCCGCGGCGCCCGGGTGTACGCCGGTGCCCGCGACCCTGGCTCGGTCAGCCTGCCGGGCGCGATCCCCGTCGCGCTGGACATCACCGACCCGGCGTCGGTGGCCGAGGCCGCGTCGGCCGCGGCCGACGTCACCCTCCTGGTCAACAACGCGGGCATTGGCACCGGGGCGGCGCTGCTGGACGGCGACCTGGCGAAGATCCGGCTGGAAATGGACACCCATTTCTTTGGCACGCTCATGGTGACCCGGGCCTTCGCACCCAAGATCGCCGCGAACGGCGGCGGCTCCATCCTGAACGTCCTGTCCGCCCTGTCCTGGGTCAGTCTCCCGGGCGTCGGCGGGTACTGCGCGGCCAAGTCCGCCGAGTGGTCACTGACCAACGCGCTGCGCCAGGAACTCGCCCCGCAGGGCATCCGGGTCAGCGGGCTGCACGTCGGTTACATGGACACTGACCTGACCGCGCTGGTCACCGCGCCCAAGCTGGACGTCCGGGACGTCGCGGTGACCGCGGTGGACGGGATCGCCGCGGGCGCCTACGAGATCCTGGCCGACGAGACCAGCGAGAAGATCCAGGCCGGCCTGGCCGGCGGGGTCACCGCCCTGTACCCGAGCCTTCCCTGAACCAGGTGGCTGACATGGAGTCTGCGACCATCCGGCTGACCGGCCCGCTGGACTCGCCGGAGAACCGGGACAACGCCTACTGCCCGATCGCGGGGGCCATCGACGTGGTCGGGGCGAGGTCGGCCTTCCTGCTGCTGCGCGAGGCTTTCTACGGAACCTCCCGGTTCGACGACTTCGCCGAGCGGGCAGGGATCAGCCAGCCGGTCGCGGCGGCCCGGCTCCGCGAACTGGTCGCGGACGGGCTGCTGGCCCGGGAGCCGTACCAGGAGCCGGGCCAGCGCACCCGGATGCAGTACCGGCTGACCGAGAAGGGCGCGGAGTTCTTCCCGGTCCTGGCCGCGCTGATGGAATGGGGCAAGCGCTGGGTCCGCCCGGCGCCATTGGAGTTCCGGCACCGGGACTGCGGCGAGGCCGTCCACACCGAACTCCGCTGCGCCGCAGGGCACCAGGTCGCGGCCGGCGACCTCGACCTGGTCCTCACCGAGTCCTAGCAGCAGTCCTTAGCCGGGCCGCCCTGGTCACCGGCAGTCCCCGGGCCAGGCAGTCCTGCCGGCAGTCCTCATCCGGCAGGGCTGGACGACCCGGACTTCGGCCGCAATCCCAAGGCCTCCGAGTTCGGCGAGCAGGGCGGCGTGGGCGCACCGCCCGAGGAGTGCCGCCGGATCGTGGATCCCGATCCTCGGCGCCCTGCGGCTGGCCCAGCTGCAGGACAACCTCGGCGCCGCCCAGCTCGGCCTGCCGCCGGAGATAGTGGCGCGGCTCGATGCGGCGGCCAGGATCGGCCTCCGCTTCCCGGCCACGTTCATCCAGGACAACACGCCGTGGGTGTTTGGCGCGGCCGCGCTACCAGCGGGCTTGACGGCTAGAGCGTGATCCAGATGGTCAGCACGCTGACCCCGTTCTCGGCCTGGCAGTGCAGCCGGAACGGGGACGCGGGCAGCGACCGGATGAGGAAGAAGCCAATCTCGTCGACGGTGGCGGTCAGCGCCGGGCCCTGGACCGGGTAGGCGTCCACGTGGCCGGGCTGCGGGGGCACGATCTGCCCGATGACCTCGTCCTGGCCGATCTCTAGCCCGATCGTGAGGTGGGCCGCGGTGCACGTCAGGAAGCGTGGGGTCGGTTCAGCCGACCGCACCGCCGCGGCCATGGTCTCGGTTTCTGAGTCGAACGTCAGAGCGGCCAGCTCAGCGTCGATGCTGTGCCAGGTGAAAGCGGCCTGGCCGGCTTCGATGAAGTCGCGGGGCACGTTGCGCTCGGTCTGAAGCACCTCGGCCAGCGCGGCCATGAGCTGGTCGTCATCTGCCCATTGCTGGCTGGCCACTTACGTCACCTCCTGCGGTTGTGGTGCCGCCGCCGACGAGAGCGGCCACCGCCGGGTACTGGCGGAGCCGACCCCCCTCAAGGCATGGGTCACGGCCGCACGGCTGGCCCCGGTGTGGCCCAAATTCTGCGGGCCCTGCCTAGGCCGGGCACTTGCTCCATGAACTGCGCCTCCATCGTTGTCCGCCGGGACAGCCTCCGCGCTGATACCAGGTGCACCGAACGGACGGTGCACCGAAATGGAGCCGCATAGCCCGCGGTTGATACACGCCGCGGCCAGCGGCCTCCGCCCGCACTGCCGTGGCACCCACCTCGGAGAGCGGGTGCCACGGCAGTGTGCTCAACCGTACGTGGCGGTTTAGCTGCGAGAAAGCTCTGCGACCCGCGCGGGAGTGTCGGCCCGCTGGGACGCCAGCCTCCAGGCGAGGATGAAAGCCCCCGCAGCGCCGATCAGCCCGGCCCCGATAGCGATCAGGCTGATCTGCCAGCCGGGCATACCGCCGACGGTGATGGCGTGAACCGGCAGTGAGCTATGCGGGTGAATGTCTCCAGTGCCTGGCGGAGGAACCCGGGTGGCAAAAGCAGCCGGAGCCGCTAGTACCGAGATTACGGTGACAGTAAAAGCCGCCACGACGCTGGCGTAGCGCCGGATGTGATGGATGCTATTCACGATTTTTTCCCCCGATCAATTGTGAGTTCCGCTTGGATGCACTCCCGGGTTGAACATGGGGTTCTCCCTGGTTGCCCCGGACCGCATCCGGATTCCTTTGCACTTGGACAGAGAATCCTGGAGGGCCCCTGATACCTAACCGGGCGACTTTGTTAAGAGCCCGCTTGAAAACTGACAGTGCTGCAGGCCAGACCTGATCTGGATCTTCCTGGACGCCGCGCGGCGTGGCGCCGCTCTGACGTGAGAGGCCCCTGGTAATCGCATGGGTGTCGAAGTCCAGCGCGATACCAGGAGCCTTGCGTGCCGTTGTACCGTGCCCCGGCATGTGATGTCCAGCCAGCCGAAGCCCGGGCGGGGGTGGCGTGCCGGTGCTGCCCGGGCGGGATCTCCCGCAGCACCCGGGCCCGCCGGTATCCCTCGGACATGACCGGCGCGGAGTGGGCGGTGTGCGACCCGTTGCTGCCGGCCCCGGCGTGGCTGGCCGGGCGGGGTGGCCGCCCTTCCCGGTACTGCATGCGCGAGATTGTCGACGCGATCCGCTACCTCACCCATAACGGGCCGGTGTGGCGGGCGCCGCCGGCGGACTTCCCGCCCGCCTGGACCGTGTACTACTGGGCGGACAAATGGCAGGCAGACGGCTCGGCGGAGCGGATGCACGATGACCTGCGCGGCCGGGTCCGCGCAGCGGCCGGGCGGAACGGCGCCGACCGCGGCGATCATCGATTCGCTGTCGGTGAAAGGCTCGGAGACGGTGGCGCGCACCGACCGCGGCTATGACGCCGGGAAGAAGATCAACGGCCAAGCGGCACATCGCCGTGGACACCGGCGGCCTGCTCCTGACGGTGCTGGTCACCGCCGCGTCCGTCCAGGACCGCGACGCCGCGAAGCCGCTGCTCTGGAACCTGCGCCGCGCGTTTCCCTCCGATCACGCTGGCCTGGGCAGACGGCGACTACACCGGCAGGCTGGTCACCTGGGCCAAGGCTGCCATCAATTTGACCCTGGAGATCGTCAAGCAGCCCGATGACCTGCATGCCTTCACAGTGCTGCCCCGCCGGTGGGTCGTCGAACGGACACTGTCGTGGATCACCCGCCACCGCAGAACCGTCCGCGACTATGAGCGGCTGCCCGCCCGCCACGAGACCTACGTCCACTGGGCAATGATCATCGTGATGACCCGCCGCCTCGCCCGCCAGCCGACCGCTACCTAGTTTCAAGCGGGCTCTAACGCGGGCGAAGCTGCTTCTCAGCCGGCGCCGAGGCAGACAAACGACCAGCCAGTGGCGGCAGCCACCGGGTCGTCCCGGGATTCGCGGCGGGCGTCACGCAGCGCCGCGGCCAGGCCCGCGCCTCGGCGCAAGTTCCGGTGAAGCGCCATCATCAGCGGCACCACGGCAAGGTCATTCACGGGCACCACGCTCGCCACAATCCCGGCGGTACCCAGTGGGATCAGCGAGCTGGCGAGCCCGAGCACTTCGTCGGCCCCGGCTGGTGCCAGAATGCCGGAGTCACAGCTTGACAGCACCAGATGACGCGGTCCTTGGCGCAGCCGCTCTAGGTCGTACACAGTGAGCGGCCCGTCGTCGAGCCGCAGCGCAGAGAAGAGCGGGCTGTCGGAGCGGAAAATGCCGTGCGCCGCGATGTGTACCAGCTGGGCTCCGTCGATCGCCGCGAGGACCCGTGCCGCCTTCGCGGTACCGTCGCCCAGCACGAGAGGTTTGACCTCGCCGGCGTAGTCCGCCGCCAGCTGGGCCACTTCGGCTCCGTGGGAAGCGAGCCCGGGCCCGCGCACGAAGACAACCGGGCCAGCCGCGGCGCTCTGGCCGTCGCCCGCAACAGCCTGCCGGGCGCGAAGCCAGGACGTGGCCGAGGGGGCCACGCTCACCGCCCGGGAGCGCAGGCTGGGCAGCAGCCCCCATGGCACGGCGTGCAGCTGACCGGGCGGCACGACAACGATATTGCCGTCGCCCAGATGTCCACTGGCTTCGCCGAAGAGCGTCTGCTCAAGTTTCTGGCCCAGCCGGGCCAATTGATCGCAGCTCTCTGCGGGGGACAGCACCGATCTGCCCCAGGCCAGGCGTCTGAGTGCGAACCGGGCAAATGAGACCTCCTGGGAGGCTTGCTCAATGCGGCCGGCCGCAAACCGCCGGATCTTGCCTTGCCCGCATACCAGAACGTGCAGTTCACCCCCGATCTCAACCAGCTCAAGCAGCCGGTCAGCGCTCAGTTCATCGAGCAGGGCGGAAACGCTGAAGGCCGGCGCTCTGCTGCGCGAGGTGCCGCCTTGGCTGGTGCCCAGAGTGCGGAGCGCCCGGGCGCGCACCGCGCGTTCCAGTCGCTGCTGCTCGCGATGGAGCAGGTCAGTGGGCAGCGCCAGGCTGTGCGCCCGGGAGAGCCTGCTACTCACTTCCCGCAATGCGGCGAGGTCAGCCTGCAACTGTTCATCGGCGGGCGGGCGAACCCGCGGCACAGCCAGCGTGACGGCCCGCCACCGCTCGCTCCAGGCCAGCATCAACGAGGGCCGCCCGAGCCGCAGGGCGTGCCGCTGGCCGAGATTCGCCAGCTCAGCGCCGTGCGCCGTGCTCTGCGCACGCAGCTCGGAAGACCCGAGCATGTCGCGATACCCGTCGATAAGGTCCAGCCCCCGCCGGCAAGCTCGCATGAGACAGCGCGCGTCGCCAGCCGCTTGCGCGCGCAGCGCCTCGGCCAGCCACGCGGTCGCCCGGGGCAGGGCTGGCCCCCGCCGGCGCCCGGCCGCGACGGCCATCAAGTAGCCATCGGCCACAGTTGTCCGGCCCAGTGCGAGAGCGACCCGGCCAGCGGCGAGCCGCGCAGCCGGCTGGTCGGGAGAGGAGAGAGCGGCCAGTTCCCGGACGCACCGCTGGGCATCCTGGAGCAAAGCGGAGGTTGCCGGTCCGGCGGCGACCGCCGCCGTCACCTGAGCCAGCTGCGCATGTGCCTGCCACCAGCGCCGGCCCTGCCGATGGAACAGCTGGCGCGCCTCAGTGGCCCGGGCCAGCGCCGTGCTGGCCTGACCGGCGGCGAGTGCGCAGCTGGCTGCGGTGAGCAGCAGCTCGGCGTGCTTGGTCGGCCGGCCGTGGATCCGTTCCAGCTCGCGGATCGCCGTATCGGCCTCGCGCATCGCATCCCACGCCAGGCCAGCCGCGGCCAGTGCGGTGCAACGGTAGATGCTCAGGGCGGGGTCTGAGGTGCCGAGCCGCTGGAACCGCTCCGCCGCCTCGTCGAAGCAGGTCAGTGCCTCGGGCAGATCGCCGATCCGGAGCGCCAGCACCCCCCGGTGCACAGTCGCGTCCGCGGACTCCAGTTCCTGGCCATTCGCAGCGAACAGGCGTTCGGCGCGCCGGAGGTCAGCGACAGCAGGCCGCATGGAACCAAAAGACAGGTTGCTGACCGCCCGCTCAGTCAGTGCCCGGGCTTCCCAGATCTGGTCGCCCGCCGCTCGCATGGCCCCGATCGCGCTGTTCAGGTCGGCCAGGGCTTCGTCATGGCGGCCAAGGATCAGCAGAGCGGCGCCCCGGCGGAACACCATCCTGTCGTGCAGGTGCCCGGTGGACTGCCGGACGGCTGCGTTCAGGGCGTTGCGGCCCGACGTAGTCCGGCCGGCGAAGATCAGTGCGACCCCGAGCGTGCCGAGTACATCTGCCTCGCGGTCCGCCGAGCCCGTGCGCCGCGCCAGCGCCCGAGCGGTTCGCAGCTCACGGACTGCGGCGTCGATGTCCCCAGTCTCCCGCAGCACGGTGCCGATGACCTGCCGCGCCACCGAGGCATCCAGCACAGAGGGGTCTGCGGCCAGCACCGCGTGGGCGCGCTCCAACGCCTCCTGGGGGCGGGACAGCGCCAGTGGAAGAAGCTCCACAGGCCCGTCACCGGCCAGCTCGAAAGGCGCGGCCATGTGCTAGATACTTCGCCAAAACGGGTAACCGGGCAAGGCCAGTACCTGCCGTGCCCATTTTTTCGGTCTCTGGATGTATCAAGCCCGGTGACGGAAGATCTGACTGATTGACCGACACGATTAGCTGGAGGGACGTCACATGGACACGGTGTTCGACGCGCAGTTCCTGAACCTGAAAAACTCATTCGCCAGCCAAAACATCGAAATCGCCGTCTCCTATACGCCAGCTGGCGACGTCGACTACATCTACGAAGTCGACCGCGCACTCACGGTAAACTTTCCCGGTGCCCTCCCGCGACTCCAGGAACTCCTGCCCGGGCTGTACCCAGTTGAACGCGACTTCGAGCGCAGGAGCGACGGGCTCGTGGTGCTGGGAACCGACCGCGTCGGCGCTGGCAACCTGACCGTGCCGCAGGTCATGGACCTCCTCGACGAGAGACTTGGTGCTGACAACCCTGCCCGCCGCGGCGAGAACCCGCTGATGACGCCGGCCCACATCTACCACATCACCCGGATCTGCCCAGCCGACGAACCCGAGGTGCCGAGCGGCTACCCGACTCAGCCGTGGCCGCCCTCAAGTGGCGGTGGCGGGAAGCAGTATGACGTACGGATCGGAGTCTCCGACACTGGCCTGCTAGACGGCGCCGCCGTCCAGCACTCGTGGCTGACCGGCGTGAGCGGGGAGGACGACCCACTGGGGCCGGTCCAGCCCAACGGCGAGCCGCTGATCCCGGAATATGCCGGGCACGGGACATTCGTGGCCGGCGTGGCCAGGTGCATGGCGCCCGACGCGAGCGTGTATGTCAACAACCACTTCCTGCTGTCGGGCGGGGAGCGGGAATATGTGATCATCGAGAAGCTCGAGGAGCTGATCAACGAATTCTCACCTCAGGTGATCAATCTCTCGGCCGGGACGTACACCCGCAACAACTGGAACTCACTCGGCTTCAGCAACTTCCACGACCGGCACCCCGACATCGCTCTGGTGGCAGCGGCTGGCAACGACAGCACGGACCGGAAATTCTGGCCCGCCGCGTTCCCATGGGCCGTTTCCGTCGGTGCCCTCGGAACCGACCAGGCAAACCGGGCGTGGTTCAGCAATTACGGGGATTGGGTGAAGGTCTATGCACTGGGCGAAGGCCTTGTCAACGCCTACGCCAAAGGCGTCTATACCTACCAGGAGCCGCCAAGACGGCCGGCCCAGCAGATCTTTGACCGGATGGCGGAGTGGAGTGGCACCTCGTTCTCCTCGCCGCTGGTCGCCGGGCTCATCGCGGCCAGGATCTCGCGTACTGGCGACTCCGGCTGGGCTGCCGCGCAGGAGGCGATCGCCATGGCTGATAGCCAGGTGATCAACGGTGTTGGTCCCGCCTTGTTCCCCGGTGACGAGTTCTAGCCGGCGGCTACAGCGTGATCCAGGTGGTCTGCGCGCTGACCCCGCTGTCAGCGGGGCAGTGCAGCCGGAACGGGGACGTCGGCCGGGGCCGGATGATGAAGCAGCCGATGTCGTCGATGGGCGCGGTGACCACGGCTCCCCGGGCCGGGCACGCGTCCGCGTGACCGGCCTGCGGCGGCACGATCTGGCCGATGATGGCGTCGGGGCCGATCTCCAGCTCGATCGTGAGGTCGGCCGAGGTGAAGGTGAGGAACCGCGGGCTCGCCTCTCCGGCCCGCACGGCCGCGACCGCGGCCGGTGCGGCCGAGTCGAAGGTGAGCGCGGCCAGCTCGCGTCGATGCTGTGCCAGGTGAACGCGACGACAGCAGCATCGCGGGCCGTAGACCGCGGCGGGCCTGAATAGCGGCGGCCGTGCGCTGTGTCTCGGTCGCCTTCATCCGGACTCTGGGTGCTGTCTCCTGTGGCCGGGTCGTCGGCTGCCGCGGGCAGGGCTTCGGGGCGGAAACCAATGCTGAGCCTGCATCAGCACCTGCGCGACGGCCAGACGCTCGCCGGGAGCTTGTGCACGATCAGGTGCCAGGTCAGTGATGATCCAGCCTTCCTCGGCGCGGCCTGGTCACTCATGGCCCTGGGCGCGGGCTGGCACCACGCCGCGGGCGCCGGCCCGGACCGGCCGCACCTCGCTCACGCGGACGCAGCCGGGCCGGACCGTTCCCCCGCCCCCGCGCCGGTTCCCCCGCTCTGGTCTCGCGCTCCGGCGTGGGAGCTTCTACTCAGGCGGAGCGCGCCGGCCCCGGCCTGATACAGGCCGGGCCGGAAACTTCTGCCCGCGGGCTGTATCACGCCTGCGGTATCGGCCTCTGTTGAGGTGAACGTGCGGTCAAGCCAGGCGCGGCCCGCGGCCAGGAATCGCTCTGCCGCCGACACCGGAGGGTCAGGTGGAATGGAGATAACCTCCGGACTAGGCCGTGCCTTCGCAATTCACGGCAGCTACGGGCCGCCGAGGGCACGGCGGCCCGTGCGGCGAGAGGACGGGCCCGCGATGCGCGATGACTCGCCGGTCGCCGCGCTGGTCAGCCGGGCCCGGGATGGGGACAAGGACGCCTGGGACGCGATCGTGGACCGGTACGCGCCGCTGATCTGGTCGATCTGCCGCCGCTACCGGCTGGACCGGGCCGACACCGACGACGTGGGCCAGAGCGTCTGGCTGCGGCTGGTGGATCAGCTGCCCCAGCTGCGCGAGCCCGAGGCGCTGCCCGGCTGGCTGGCCACCACGACCCGCCGCGAGTGCGGGCGGCTGCTGACCGGGTCCCGCAGGCGCGAGGCGCTGGGCGCCGCGGTGGACCCGGCGGACATCCCGGACCAGGGCCCGGCGGCGGCCGAGGAAGAAGTACTCGCCGCCGAGCGCCACGCCGCACTCCGGGAGGCGTTCGCCCAGCTGCCGCCGCGCTGCCAGGAACTGGTTGGCCTGCTCATCACCGACCCGCCGGTCCCGTACGCTGAGATCAGCGCCAAGCTCGGCATCCCGGTCGGCAGCATCGGGCCGAACCGGGCCCGCTGCCTGGACCGGCTGCGCCGGCATCCGGCGGTCGCCGCCCTGATCAGCAACGAAATCCCGGCCGGAGGTGATCCCAGTGACGAACCAGCAGTGGGCTGACGACGACGCCCTCCTGGCGGCGCTGGGCGAGGCCGTCCGGGCCGCGAAGGCTGTGCCGCCCGAGTTCACCGCGGCGGGCCAGGCCGCCTTCACCTGGCGGACGATCGACGCCGAACTGGCCGCGCTCACCTTCGACTCGGCCACCGCGGAACCGGCGGTGGCGGCCGTGCGGGCCGAGGAAGCCAGCCCCCGGTTTCTCACCTTCGCCGGATCGGACCTCACCATCGAGCTGGAGATCGGCTCGGACTCGATCGTCGGCCAGGTCGTCCCGGCCGGGTCCGGGCACGTGGACGCCTGCCCGGCCAGCGGCCCGGCCATGACCGCCGGAGATCGACGAGATCGGCTGCTTCGTCATCCGGCCGCTGCCGCCGTCGCCGTTCCGGCTGCACTGCCACCTGGCTGCGGGCGGCAGCGTGCTGACCACCTGGATCACGCTGTAGCCGCCACTCCCCCGGCCTGGCCGGGGTTCTGGCGTGGCCCGGCCCGTCAAAATTCGCCGCAACGAAAACCGGGGCCCCGGGCGCTCAGCGCCCGGGGCCCCGCTCAGTGCTGAAGCGGAGTGCTTACAGCAGGATGAACGGCTCGCTCTCGATGACCGAGACGATCTGGCCGTTGGTGTTGTACAGGACGGCCGTGTAGCGGTAGACGTGGCCGGCGATGCCGGCCAGCTCACCTTCACTGACTGGTTGAACGTCCAGGTACGCGGGCGGAACCGACTTCCAGACCTGCTTCCAGTCCTCGCCCTGAACGTGCTCAGTCCCAGTGTTGAGCGGAGCCCCCGGGCTTGAGGCCGCCGGCGCGGCCTGCGCTGGTCGTGAGGTCGGTGCAGGTGGTGGTCACGGTGTAGTCCCCGGTGAGCACGCCGTTCCCCGGCCACCATCTCGAGGGTCACGTCGAACTTGCCCCCGTTGGGCGCGTTCGGCGCGTCGTCCTGGATGTCTGACGACCGCGCCTCCGGCGTTCACGTAGAGGCTGGTGATCTTGGCGTCGTTGAAGTTAGGCATGTGCATTGCCCCCTGGCAGATGCGGTGCCGCCACCCCCGGCGGCGGGAAGGACTCTCCTCCCACCACTGCGGAGCACGGCCGGGGCCGCCAGATAGACTACCGCCCGCGGCGATCAGCCCGGGCAGCTGCCTGGCGCCGGGCCGTAAGAGTGGCAGGGGGTCACCCGCCAGTCACAGATGCACCGGCGGCCACAGGTTGTGCTGGCCGGCGATGGGGTCCCCGGCCCACTCGTGCATGGAGTCCAGGTTGTCGTGCGCCGGGTACTTCGCCGCGGCCGGGCCGTCGGCGAACCCGTGCAGCAGGTTGGTGGTGACCTGGCGGGTGAACCGGGCCGCCTGCTTGTTCAGCCCGAACAGGCGCAGCCCGTTGCTGCACGCCACCCAGCGCATGGTGCCGGTGTTGAACACGCCCGCGCCGCCGCGGTGGGTGTAGTAGGCCGAGTCCGAGTAGCTGTTCACGCCGCGGCAGTTCAGCGGCGAGTGGGAGAGCACCTGCATCGGCCGCGGCACGGGGTAGACCGGGTTGACCCGGTCGTACTCGATGCCGACCAGGCCGGTGAGCCTGCTGCCCTTGCGCACCCCGGTCCTGGCCAGGACCCAGCTGTCCGGCGACGCGACGACGAAGTCGGCGGTCACCGGGTTCGACTCGTACAGCGTGCCGGTCAGCGACGACTCCGGATCCGGCACCGGCGGCTCCCGCCAGTCGCTGGTCACCAGGGCGTTGTTCTTGCCGTACATCGGGTCCTGCAGGTAGCTCGTCTTGTAGCAGATGACCAGCCGCCGCGCCCCCAGCCTGGTGCTGGCCATCCGGGTCCGCCGGAACATGGTGTTCGCGCCCATGAAGGCGATGTTCGTGCCCGCGTTCCGGGCCGCCGTGACGTGCGCCCGCTCCTGCGGGGTCCAGTACTCGTCGTGGCCCCCGGTGAACAGCGCGTGCGCCCCGTCCAGCAGGTGCGGGTCGGCGTCGATGTCCATGCTGGTGACGTAGGCCAGCGGCCGCCCGGACCGCTCGGCCAGCTCGATCAGCTTCCGCTCGTGGTACAGGAACATGTAGGCGCCGTTGGCGTCGTAGGGCCGGTCCAGGCTGACGGCGAGCGAGCGGTTGTCGTAGTCGCCTATCCCGCCGGGCCCGTTGTACAGGTCGTAGCCGCCCCAGGTGTTGTAGGCCTGCCAGGTCTCCACGCCGTTCTTGATCACGATCTTGCCGGCCGTGCTGGCCGACCGGACGGTGACCGGGACGAAGCGCTGGGCGCCGTGCTCCGCGTCCAGCCGGAGCAGGTAGGACCCCTCCGGCCAGTCGTGGGTGGGCACGGTCAGCGATGGGCCCCATCTGGCGTCCACCGTGTTGGTGGGCCTGACCAGCTCCGGCTGGCGCTGCCGGTGCCCCTTCACCGTGGCCGACTTCCACAGCAGCCGCGCCTCGTCGCCCTGGTACCAGCCCATCCGGAAGGCACTGACCCGGAACGAGCGGGCCGTGGTGGACACGTACAGCGTGATCGGCTCACCCGGCAGCACGCTGGACTGCCCGGCGTAGCCGACGATGGCGTCCGGGGCGCCCAGGTGCCTGACGTTCCAGTGCGGGTCGCCCGGCCGGTCGTTCTCGCTGACCGGGCCCTTCGCGATGGTCCGCGCCGACGGCCCCTGCTGCTGGCGCTGGCCCCCGCCCCGGCCGACGGCCTTGACGGCCGTGTCGCACGCGGCCGCGGCCACGGCCGTGGCCGCGGCGGCGATACCGAAGAACGCCCGCCGCGAAAAGTGCGCGGTACCCAGAGGGCAGCCCCATGCGATCCATCATGAACCCGCCCAGGCGGCCACGCCGATAGCGGGGCCGATACGGATCAGCCGGATGACTTTTCTTGACCATTCCCATACCAGGCAGGAATGCCGCCCGCGGCTCCGCACGCCGGACCCGGTGCCGCGATTGCGTCCTGCGCAGGCGCCCCGGGATGCCACAATCCGGACATGCTTCCAGGTGCTACCGATTCGGCTGACGACCCCCTCGAACAGGACGCCCCCGACCACCCGATGGACGACCCGGCCATCGGGTGCTGGTTCCTGGGCGACGGCGACCGGGCCAACCCCGCCACCGACCTGCGCACCTTCACGATCGGGAACCTGGTCGAGCCGCTGGTGGACGGGAGCAGCTACTTCGCCCGGCTGCACGCCGAGCTGAACGCGACCGAGCCCGGCGACCAGGTCTACTTCCTGGACTTCCGCGGTGACCTGGACGAACTGCTCGACGGTCCCGGCTCGGCCGTCGGTGACGTGCTCGGCCGCGCCGCGCGCCGGGGGGTGAAGGTCTTCGGCCTGCTCTGGCGCTCCCAGCCCAAGGCGCTGCGGCAGTCCGAGGAAGCCAACGCCGAGTTCGTCCGGCAGATCGACGAGGACGGCGGCCAGGTGCTGCTCGACGCGCGGACCCGCCGGGCCGGCAGCCATCACCAGAAGCTGGTGGTGATCCGGCACCCGGGCGCCCCCGGCCGCGACGTCGCGTTCGTGGGCGGGATCGACCTGGGCTACAGCCGGGGCGACGACTCGCGCCACGAGGGCGACCCGCAGGTGATGGACTTTCCGGACAGCTACGGCCCGCGGCCGCCGTGGCATGACATCCAGGCCGAGGTACGCGGGGCGGCCGTGCACGACCTGGAGCACACCTTCCGCGAGCGCTGGTACGGCAGCAGCGTCCTGGACCTGCCCAGCGTGGTCCGCCAGCTCTATGACCGCGCGTACCACATGGGCGCGACGACCAGCCGCCCGCTGCCCGAGCCGGTGCCGGACGAGAGCCTGCCGCGCGGCCCGCACGCCGTGCAGGTGCTGCGGACCTACCCGGCCCGGCTGCGCCGCTACCCGTTCGCGCCGCACGGTGAGCGGAGCATCGCGCACGCCTACCGCAAGGCGTTCGCGCGCGCCCGCGCCCTGGTCTACCTGGAGGACCAGTACTTCTGGTCGCGGCCGGTGGCCGCCCTCATCTCCTCGGCGCTGCGAGCCCATCCCGGCCTGCACGTCATCGCGGTCGTCCCCCGCTACCCCGACAACGACGGCCCGGTGACCCGGATGCCCGGCCTGATCGCCCGGCACGACGTGGTGCGCGCCTGCGCCGCCGCGGGTGGTGACCGCTTCGCCGTCTACGACCTGGAGAACCACCAGGGAACCCCCGTCTACGTGCACGCCAAGATCGTGGTGGTGGACGACGTCTGGGCGATGGTCGGGTCGGACAACCTGAACCGGCGGTCCTGGAGCCACGACAGCGAGCTGTCCGTCGGCGTGCTGGACGCCGAGCCGGACCCCCGGGAGCCCCGCGACCCCGCCGGGCTGGGCGACGGGGCCCGGGTGTTCGCCCGGGACCTGCGGCTGCGGCTCAGCCGGGAGCATCTGGACCGCGATCCCGGCGACGTGGCCGACCTGCTGGCCCCCCGGGACGCGTTCGCGGCGTTCCGGCGCCAGGCGCAGCAGCTCGCCGCCTGGCATGCGGGTGGCGGGGCGGGCGAACGGCCGCCGGGGCGGTTGCTGCCGCATCAGACCTACCGGCCCACGACCGCCCAGCGGTACTGGTCGAGGCCCCTCTACCACCTGGTGTACGACCCGGACGGGCGGGCCCTGCGCGACCGGTTCCGGGGCCGCGTCTGACCACCCCCCGTCCGCAGGCAACCTCCGGCCCTCGCCGGACGTCTGGTGAGTTACCGGCGTCGGATCCGCGGATCAGAGGGATGGTGGGACATGAGATGGTGCCGATCCCTGCGGCGGTGCCGGGTCAGCCTGGCCGCCGGGGCCGGCACCGCGGCCGTGCTCTGCGCCGGGGTCACCGGGGTCCCGGCCCCGGCGATGTCCCCGGCCCGGGTGGTGTTCCTGGCCCGGCCCGCGTCCCCGGCCGGCCGTCGCGCTGAGGCCGCCTCGATCGCGGTGAGCTGCCGCTCCGCCGCGCATCCCAGGCTGGCCGCCCGGCTGGCCCGGGGCATCCACGCGGCGCTGGCGGGGCGGGTGTCCACGGTCGCGCTGCGGGTGGAGGACCGGAGCGAGGACCTGGGCTGTTTCCTCAACACCACCGCGCACTTCGATTCGGCCAGCGTGGTCAAGGTGGAAATCCTCGCCACCCTGCTGCGCGAGGCCCAGACCCAGCACCGGCACCTCACCGCGTCCGAGACCCGGCTGGCCCGGCTGATGATCACCCAGTCCGACAACGACGCCGCCTCGGCCCTGTGGGCCCACGTGGGACGCGCCCGGCTGCGCTACTTCCTGGGCCGGGCCGCGATGACCCAGACCCGGCTCGGGCCGGGCGGCTACTGGGGCCTGACCCAGATCACCGCCCGCGACGAGCGGCTCCTGCTGGACCTGATCATGTACCCGAACCGGGTGCTGGACAGCGCCTCGCGGAACGTCGCGCTCAACCTGATGGCGCACGTCATCGCGGCCCAGCGCTGGGGAGTCCCGGCGGGCGCGCCGGCCGGCCTGACCGTGCACGTGAAGAACGGCTGGCTGCCGCTGGCCAGCCACGGCTGGCGGATCCACAGCATCGGCTGCTTCACCGGCCACCACCGCGGCTACCTCATCGTCGCCCTCACCGAGGACAACCCGACGATGGCGTACGGGATCACCACGATCCAGCGGGTCGCCGAGGTCATCCACCGCCAGCTCAACCCGGCCGCGACCGCGTTCCGGCCCGCCTCCGGGGTGGCCCCGTCCTGGGGCACGCCCGACGAGCAGATCCCGCCCTCCCTGGGCGGCTGAAAATTTTGCGGAACCAGCGGAACCGGCCTGGACACGCGGCACGTCTAAGGACTGCCTCTTCCCACCTGGGGCGCATGGTGAATGGTCGCCCGCACGACCCGGTTAGCAGCGCACAGTTGCCGGGTCGTGCGGGCGACGTCGTTCTGGCCGCCTCGCCCCGGGGGATTGCCCTGGCCGACCCGGTTACTCTGGCGTGCCCGGGCCCGGGGCCGGGCCTGGGCCCGGCGCGGCCGCGGCTGGCGAGTCCAGCCGGCGCAGCCCGCTGCGGTGCCGTTCGGCCAGGTCCAGGTAGGCCTGTACCGCGTACTTGATCCACGGCTGCTGGCGCAGGCCCGCCTCTTCCCTGATGGCAGCCGGCACCCCGATGGCCAGGGCGCCCGCGGGGACCGTCATGTCCTCGAGCACGAGCGCGGCCGCCGCGACGACCGCGCCTTTGCCGACCCGGGCCCGGTCAAGGATCAGGGAACCGGAGCCGATCAGGCACCCGTCCTCCACCACGCACCCCTCCAGGTGCGCGCGGTGCCCCACGACGCAGTCCGCGCCGATCACCGTCGGATGCTCCTCGGTCGTGTGCACGATGGTGCCGTCCTGGACTGACGTGCGCTCCCCCACCTTGATCAGCCCGTGGTCCCCGCGCAGCACCGCTCCCGGCCACACCGAGGACCCGGCGGCGAGCTCCACGGCACCGATCACCACGGCGTCCGGGTGAACGTAGGCCTGCGGGTCGATAGCGGGTGCGGCGTAGTCGAGTGCGTAGATCGGCACAGCATCACTTCCCCAGAGTGCGCCAGCGGCGCGCGACGGTGCGGCCACGTGTCCCGGCCCCATTAATACGGCATAGTGCCTGATTAATAACACTTCTTCTCCCCGTGAGCTGCTCCGCACCACGACGCACAGGGGGCGGCCCGCAGATCGCCATGGTCTTCCAGCAGATTCCCGCCGAACTGTCCGGGCATGACCCAATAAGGCCGGGTAAGCAAGTCAAGGCCGGCTGAGCAAGCCCAGGAGGTGCTTCCATGTCCGAGCGTGACTCCGCGTCCGAGCGTGACTCCGCGTGGCAGGTGGCCCAGGACGCCGCCGACGTCCTGGCCCCCGAGATCGAACTGGTCGCCGATCTCGACATGGCCAGTTTCGGCGGATCGCTGATCGCCGTGCTCAACCGGGCCATGGAGCACCCGGCCCGGCTCGCGGAGGCGAACCTGCAGCTCTGGGCGAACCTGGCCCGGATCGGCCCGTTCGCGCTGGCCCGGGCGGCCGGGGCGGATACGCCGCCACCCCTGCCACCGGGCCGGGACAAGCGCTTCGCCGACCCCGCCTGGGACGACAACCCGGCGTTCGCCGCGCTGCGCCAGGCCTACCTGGCGGCCCGGCAGTTCTCCGCGGACCTGCTCGCGGCGGGCCAGGGTGACCAGGTGAGCGACGGGAAAGCCGGACTCGCGGCGAGCTTCCTGCTCGACGCGTTCAGCCCGACGAATTTCCTGGCCACCAACCCCGCGGCCCTGAAGCGGGCGTTCGACACCGGCGGCACCAGCCTCATCGCGGGGGCCCGTAACTTCCTCGACGACCTGGTGCACAACCACGGCCGGCCCCAGCAGGTCGACACCCGGCCCTTCGTGCTGGGCGAGAACATGGCCGCCACCCCCGGGAAGGTCGTGTTCTCCAACGACCTGATGGAGCTGATCCAGTACGCGCCGCAGACCCCTGAGGTGCACGCGATCCCGATGCTGGCCAGCCCGCCCTGGATCAACAAGTACTACATCATGGACCTGGCCCCCGATCGCAGCTTCATCGAGTGGGCGATCCGCCGCGGGCACACCATGTTCGCGATCTCCTACCGCAACCCCGACGAGAGCATGCGCGGGGTCACGCTGGACGACTACCTCGTCGCCGGGCCCAAGACCGCGCTGGACGTGATCTCCGACATCACCGGCGCGGACAAGATCGACATTACCGGCCTGTGCCTGGGCGGCGCGCTCACCGCGATGCTCGCCGCCTACCTGGCCACCACCGGGGACCAGCGGATCGGCTCGGTCACCCTGCTGAACACCATGCTCGACTACAGCGAGCCGGGCGTGCTCGGGGTCTTCACCGACGAGCCCACGGTGGCCCGGCTCGAGCGCCAGATGGCCAAGCAGGGTTTCCTGGAAGGCAGCCAGATGGCCGGCGCCTTCGACCTGCTCCGGGCCAACGACCTGATCTTCAGCTACGTGGTGTCCAACTGGCTGATGGGCAAGCGCCCGCCGGCCTTCGACATCCTGGCCTGGAACGCGGACAGCACCCGGATGCCCGCGGCGATGCACTCCTTCTACCTGCGCTCCCTGTATATCCGCAACGAACTCGCTCGCGGCGAACTGGAACTCGCCGGCCAGCAGCTTTCGCTCGGTGCCGTCAAGAGCGACAGCTACGTGGTCGGGGCCGTCAACGACCACATCGTGCCGTGGACGACCTCCTATCAGGCGACCCGGCTGCTCGGAGGCACGGTCCGCTACGTGCTGTCCAACGGGGGGCACGTCGCCGGGATCGTCAATCCGCCCGGGCCCAAGGCCTGGTACACGGTCAGTCCCGGCCCGGCGCCCTATCCTGGCGGGGCCGGCGGGGCGGAGCAGTGGCGGGCCGCGGCGGAGACCCGCGACGGCTCGTGGTGGCAGGACTGGGCCGACTGGGCCGGACCGCGGGCGGGCGGCCTGGTCGCCCCGCCTCAGCTGGGCAGCCGCCGTTACCCGGTCCTCGGTGACGCGCCGGGCCAGTACGTCTACGGCTGACCGTGCCGAAGCCGAACCGGCCCGGGCGTAAGCCAGCCCGGCTGCGAACCAGGCCTGTGTGAGCTACCTAACATGAGCTTGCTTGGTAAACCGCGCAGATGCGCGGTATAGTAAGCACGTACGAGGGAAGCCCCGCCCCGGGCTTCACCGCCACTCAGACTTAGGAGAACGCTATGGCCGACATCCGTACCACCAGCCAGGAAGTCCAGACCGAAATCCTGGACACCGTCCGCAAGAGCCAGGACGCCGTGGTGGACGCGATCAAGCGCTGGGCCGACACCGTCCAGTCGATCACCCCGTCCATCCCCGTCCCCAACCTGCCCTACACCGACAAGCTGCCCAAGCCCGAGGAGCTGGTGGCCAGCGCGTACGACTTCGCCGAGAAGCTGCTCGCCAGCCAGCGCACCTTCGCCGAGAGCGTGCTCCAGGCCACCAGGCCGCTGACCTCCGGCAAGAACGGCACGACGCCCCCGAAGGCCAGCACCTCAGCCAAGTAACATGATCACCCGACCCGCGCGGTGGACCTGGATACCCGGGGCCACCGCGCGGACGTTTGCGTACTATAGTTTGCAGCAGTAACCAGCGGCCACGGTTGCCGCACCGGCCAGCCAGCCGGCCCGGCCGTCTCAGGCACTGGAGGTCCTGATGCCAGAACCCTGGGACACCCAGCGGGAAGCCCTCGGCGCCTTCATCCGCACTCAGCGGAAGCTGGCCAATCTGTCCCTGCGCCAGCTCGCGGAGATGACCAGCCTCTCCAACCCCTACCTGAGCCAGGTGGAGCGTGGCCTGCACCAGCCGTCGGTCCGGGTGCTCAAGCTCATCTCCGACGCGCTGAACGTGTCGGCGGAAACCCTGCTCGCGCAGGCCGGGCTGCTGGATGGCGACCGGGCCCGGGCCGCGGCCGCCGCCGACCAGGCCGCCGCCGCGCCGGCGGCTGACGCCGAAGCGGCTATCCTCGCTGATCAGCGCCTCACCGATGAGCAGAAGAACGCCCTGATCACCGTGTACCGGAGTATGCTTCGCTCGGAATAGGTGCTTCGGGCAGCGCCCGCCAGGGGTGACATCAAATTCAGTGCTTTGTCGCTTTCGTGACTGTCGGTGTAACCAAGAAGTTACCTGTATCTCGCTCTCCGGCTAGCACCCGGAGTCGATCATGTCTATAATTCCTACATGAATATAGGGGAATCTCGCTTGCCTATGCTGCTGCCGCGCCCGGAAGAGTCAGAGCTTGCCATCGGCCCGCCCGGTGCCGGTCCCGGATACTGGGCCGGTGCCTCCAGCGCGGTAGTGGGCGACGATGGGATCTACCTCGCCTACCGGCTGCGCCGCCCGGTGGGGCGCGGCCGCGGCTACGGCACGAGCGTGGCCCGCTCCGAGGACGGCGTTCATTTCGAGCCGCTGCTCACCATTGGCCGCGAGATGATCGGCACCGAGTCGCTGGAGCGGCCCTCCCTGGTGCGCACCGAGACGGGCGCCTGGCGGCTTTACCTCAGTTGCGCCACGCCGGGCACCAAGCACTGGCGGGTGGAACTGGTCGAGGCCGCCCACCCGGCCGAGTTTGACGCCCTGACCAGCCAGGTCGTGCTGCCCGGGGACACCAAGACCGGCGTGAAGGACCCAGTGATCCTGCAGCACGAGGGTCTGTGGCAGCTGTGGGCCTCGTGCCACCCGCTGGCCGACCCCGACGAGGCCGACCAGATGGTCACGGACTACGCCACCAGCGTTGACGGCAAGGCGTGGACCTGGCACGGGACGGCGCTGAACGGCCGGCCAGGCCACTGGGACTCGCGCGGTGCCCGGGTGACCGCGGTGATGCACACCGGGTCCGAGATTGTCGCGTACTACGACGGCCGGGCCAGCGCCGCCGAGAACTACGAGGAGCGCACCGGCATCGCCACCGGGATCGAGCCGACGGCGCTGACCCCCATCGGGGACGCGCCGTCCGCGGAGTCCCCCTACGGCGGCGGAGGCCTGCGCTACCTGGACATCCTGCCGCTCGGCAACGGCAGCTACCGGCTGTACTACGAGATGACCCGGCCCGACGGCTCACACGAGCTGCGCACCGAACTCCGGTCCGGGCTGGACCTCTAGCCGCTGCCGGGCTGGCCGCTGTCAGGCTGGTCGTTGCGGGGCTGGCCGTTGCGGGCCTGGCGCTGCCCGGCCGGGCGGTCGCCGACCAGCCCGCCGGACCTCTCCCGCGGCTGCAGCCAGTCGCTGAAGTCCGACTCGGTGACCTTCTCCAGCAGCCGGATGTCGGACTCGAAGTACGGCAGCACCGCCTGGCGCTGCTCCCAGGTCAGCGGCTGGCGGGGCCGGGCGCCGCGCTGCAGCATGCGTTCCAGCGGGCTGGTCAGTGCCGTGCCGGTGGTACCGGGCAGGTGCCTGCTCGCCGCCGCGGCCACCCGGATCACCGAGGAAACGGCCCGGTGGCCCAGCGACTCGTCCGGGTGCGCGGTCACGTTCTCCCGGGGCACCTCCGTGACGACGCCCTGCTCGACCCCCAGGAACCCGCAGATCTGGTCCAGCGTCCCGACCGGCGCGTCGACCAGGTCACGGTAGCGCAGGACGAGCACCTGCTCCTTCGGGAACACCTGGTACAGGTGCTCGAGCTGCTCGCCGTACCGGCCCAGCCTGGTGTAGTGCCAGAACTGTGCCCAGCCCGCCGCGACCCGGCGGTCCTCGTCCGCGCAGGCCCGGACGAAGTCCCCGATCGGGTCGAGGCCGGCCGACCAGAGGTGGGCCCAGTTGGAGTGGGCCCGCTCCACCGGGTCACGCAGCATCGCGATCATCTTGACGTCCGGGATCTGGTCCCGGATCCGGCGTTGCGCCGCGGCGTCGTAGAGGTAGAACGGGGTGGACTCGGCCCGCAGCTGCCCCGCGGGGGCCGGGGCGAAGAGGGCCTCGTAGTCCTCCTGCCGCCAGACCTGCTCACGCCAGGTCGGGATGTCGCCGGGGCCGCCGCCACGGTCGGGAGGCGGCCGCCCGTCGGTCAGGAAGAACTTGGGCTCCTTGACCGGCGACATGTAGAGCACGGGGTGCGTGGCCAGGGCCGCGTGCAGGGCCGTGGTGCCGGCTTTCGGGGCACCGATGATCAGGAAGTCCGGTAGAGGCATGGTCTGGGCCTCCTTACACATAAAGAGCTCCTGCGCACATCCGCGGGCGGCCAGAGCAACGGGAGAATTTTCCCGATCAACTTTAGTAGAGTATGGGACGCGCGGTTTCCGGTCAATGCCAGTTTCGCCGACGCTACCCAACCGTGCCGACTAGTCCCGGTCACCTGGCCAGACGCTCCCCGGCCTCGTTGCGCGGGGAGCGCACGGCCTTCACTCTGCCCGCCTGGGAGCGAATCACACATCCGACCTGACATCCGGTGATGTGCGTCTCAATAGCTAAACCGTCCCATTAGCCGCTGGGGATTGAAGAATGAGAAGCACATGAATGCCTGGGACGCGACCTCCTAAGAAGGTAAAGAGACGCGGGCAGCTACCCGGTTTTATCCGCGTCGTATTCACCAGGTGGGTGTCCCGTGGGGAGCCGGTGCTTGGCCACCCGTGCCGTGGGCGTGCGCGGCAGTTCGTCGATGAGCTGCCAGTAGCGGGGCACCTTGAAGGCGGCCAGCCGGGCGGCGGTGTACGCAATCAGGTCGGCGAAGTCAGGCCGGCGGCCTGGCGCCGGCACCACGAACGCCTTCACCTCCTCCTCGGACAGCTCCGACGCCACCCCGACCACCGCGCATTCGAGCACGTCAGGGTGGGCCTCGAGGACCTCCTCGACCTCGGCAGGCGACAGGTTCTCGCCACGCCGGCGGAGCACCTCTTTCTTGCGCGCCACGAACGTGTACAGCCCACCAGGATCCACGGTGACCAGGTCGCCGGTGTGCAGCCAGCCGTCCTCGGTGAACGCCTGAGCCGTCTCGGCGGGCATGCCGTAGTAGCCGCGGGTCAGCACCGGGTTGCGGAGCAGCAGCTCGCCCTGGCCGCCCGGGCCGACCTCCCGGCCCGCGTCGTCGACCACCCGGGCGTGGTTGATCACGCCGAGCACCGGGTGCTGGCGGACCGCGCCCAGGGTGCCGAACGGCCGGGTGCCATGCGGCCAGATCAGCCCGTACGGGCTCTCCGACATCGCGTACCCGACCACGATGCGCAAGCCGAGCCGCCGCTCCATCTCCTCCTGCCGTTCCCGGGCCGGCGCCGGGCCGGTGTAGCACAGTCGGAGCGGCGTGTCGGCGTCACGAGGCCGCGGTGGCTGGCGCATCAGGATCTCCAGCATCGCCCCGATCGCGTTGAACTCGGTCGCGCCGTGCCGCCGCGCGGCGTCCAGGAAGCCGCTGGCGGAGAAGCGCGGCAGCAGGATCAGCCCCGCCCCGCAGGCCAGCGAGCCCATCACCGAGTAGGCCGGGGCGTTGATGTGGAACAAGGGCAGCGAGGTCATCAGCCGGTCCCGGGCGGTCAGTTCCATCCAGTACGGGAATCCCTCGCCCGCCAGCACGTAGGCCCGGTGAGTCTGCATGACCAGCTTGGACCGGCCGGTCGTGCCGGACGTCGGGATGAGCACCGCGAGGTCGCCGGGGCTCACCGCGCTGCCCAGCAGATCACTGCCCAGGTTGCCACCGGCCAGCTCATCGCTGGTTCGCCGGCCGGTGGCCAGGCGCTGGGAGCTGGCCTGGGCCCAGTCTCCGGCCAGTTCCCCGGTGTCCAGCACGCCCAGCGGGAGCAGCCCGGCCACGCCTGCCCGGCTGACCAGCGCGGCGAGCCCCGCGTCCGTGATCAGTGCGCGGGGCCGGGTCTGCTGGGCTAGGCCGGCCAGTTCGGCCGGAGCGCTGCGCGGGTTGACCGACACCACCACCGCGCCCAGCGCGGTCAGGGCCAGCCAGCAGATCAGGTACTCCGGCGTGGTCCGGGCAGTGACCATGACCAGGTCCCCGTGGCCGACCCCAGCGTCACGCAGCCGCTGCGCGGCCGCCGCCACCTGGCCCAGCGCCCCGGCGAAACTGAGTGTCCCCTCGTCGCTGCGGACCCAGACCCCGTCCGGGTCGCGGGCCGCCGCGTCGGTCAGGACCTGCGGGATGGTCCGGCTTGGCACCGTCCCGGGCTCGGGCACGGTCAGGATGACCTGGGGTCCACGTGATCGCGCCACGAGTGCTGCGGGGTGAAACCCAGCGCGGCACGGGCCCGGTCGATGGCCAGCAGGGTGCCGAACTCCCCCACGTCGCGGGTCAGCGTGACCCCCGGGTAGACCTCGGCCAGCAGCTCTGCGGACGGCCGGTCCATCACGGTGTCCGCGGCGGCGATGATGTAGCTGGCCGAACCCTTGGCCGGCGCCTCAAGCGCCAGCCGGCAGGCCAGGGCCGCGTCACGCTCATCGATGTAGCCCCAGAGGTTCCACCGGCGGGCGGCCGGGTCTGGCCAGTGCCCCGGGAACTGCTGGTAGTCATCAGGGCCGAGGATGTTGGAGAAACGCAGGCCGATGAACGGAATCTGGGACCACTCGGCGATGTGCCCGGCCACGGTCTCGCTGGCCACCTTGGACAGCGCGTAGGTGCTCGTCGGGACGGGGTAGTGGTCCTCGTCCACCGGGGCGTACCGGGGCGGCTCGTCGAACGGCAGGCCCAGTGTGGTCTCGCTGGACGCCCAGACCACCCGCTCCAGCTTGGCCTGGGCCGCAGCCGTGAACACGTTGAAGTTCATGGTCATGTTCTGGTTGAACGTGGTGGCCGGAGTGTGGATCTCCGGGGCCGGGATGTTGGCCAGGTGCACCACCGCGTCTACGCCCTGGAGCACCTCGGTGGCCTGGCCGTAGTCGGTCAGGTCCGCCATCAGCGGCCGGACCCCCAGGTCCTCGGCGGGCATGACCCGGTCGGTCGCCACCACCTGGTACCCGTGGGCCAGCAGTTCCCGTACGGTGACCCGTCCCGCCCGCCCGCTGGCGCCGGTTACGCAGATTCGCTTCGTCATGAGGCCAGGATTTCACGCGTCCCGTGCCCCCTGGCAGAGCGGTCCTGAGCGGCCGATCACGTTCGTGATCATGACCTGGGCCGTCGGTGAAACGACGCCCCAGGTCATGATCACGATGGCGGGCTTGCGGTCAGGGAGCGGGGGTGCTCACTGCGGGGGTCCTGGCCGCGCCGCTGCTGCCCGTGCTCGGGGTGGGCGACGGCACGGTCGAGGGTGAGGACGACGCGCCGGAAGAACCCGGGCTCGGCGTCCCCGAGGTCGGCGTCGGCGTCCCTGAGCTCGGCGACGCCGAGGACGTCGGGCTGGCCGACGTGGACCCGGTTGGCGTGGCCGATGGCGTGCTGGACGGGTGCGTGGTCCGCTGCTGCTGCCGCGCGGTGTGGCCGACCGGGCTGCTCAGCGGCGGCCTGCCCACGGCGAGCTGGAACACGACGATGCCCGCGATGACGATGACGAAGAGCCCCGCGGCGATGCCTCCGTAGGTCAGCCACTGCCGACGGGTCAGGCTGCTGAAGAAGCTGGTGATCGCAGACCACACGCCGCCGCGGCCTGCTGCGTCGCCGTCCGCCCCTTCCGGGGTGATGCTCCCGTTCGCATGCTGGCCGGCGCTGTCAGCGGAGCTGTTCCAGCCGTTCGGGACCCGCCGTTCGTCGCCCCGCCGTTCGGTGAGCCTCCGTTGGTGCCCCCGCCGTACGCGGCACCGCGCCACTGGGTACCGGAGCCCGGGAGCGTCTCGGTTTGGTGCGGATCCCGCGGGATGCCGTATTGCCGGCGGTCCCAGACGGCCGTTTCCTGGTTCGCCGGATCTTGGCCGGCCGCATCGCTATTCCCCAGCTGCCGGGTCGCGCCGTGCTGACCCGCCGAACCCTGGTACGCGGCGTGCCGGCCCCCGGAAGCCGCTCCTGCTTGGGCCTGGGTGTCGCCGGTCTTGGTCTTGCCGGCTGAGTGGTACAGCACCTGCCCCGCGGTCCGGAGACGTTCCTCGGAACGCTGGAGGTAGTGCTTGTAGATCTCGGTGCCCATGGTGCTGACCACGCTGCCCAAGGCCGCACCGAGCAGGGTGCCAGCCACCCCCAGGAAGGAGGCGGCGACAGCGGCACTCAGGGTGGCCAGGACGCTGGCGATGACTTGGGCGGCGCTCAGATTGAGTCCGCGCCTCCCGCTCATTAACCGTCCTCCCTTGCCTTGTGAGTCCCCCGCTCAGCCAGCGCGGAAATCATGGCTGGGGGGCTGCGGACGTACTTCCCGACCCGACCGAGCTTATGCGCGACACCCCCTGCAGCAAGTCCGCTCGCAACACTTCGTCGCAGATCGCGGGCCTGCCGCTGCCCCGGAGCGGAGTCCACGGGCCGTCCGCAGGCCCCAGCTGCTCGGCTCCCAGCCGGTTCCCTGGCCGCCCCGGTCGCGCCCGGCCCCCCGTACATGACCAGCGCGCTTTGCCGGGGCGTGGCAGTTCAGCCACAGCTGGCGCCGGCTGCCTGCAACCAGGGTCGCTGGCGCTCCGGACGATCCGGTGAGTCTTTTCTTACAGGCGTCTCGGTAGTTGAGATACGACACGGCGCCCTGCCGTGTTTCGGGCAGCCCTAGTTCTGGCCCGCATGTGTTCCCTGGGCGCCCGCCCGCGCCGCGGCCACGGTCCTGCCGCCGGCCGCCGCGCTCCCGTTCCCCGTGCGCTGCTACTGTCCGCCCTGCCGCCGCCGTCCGCCCCGCCGCCGCCGTCCACCCCGCCGCCGTCCACCCGCCGTCACCGTCCGCCCCGCCGTCACCTTCCGCCCCGCCGTCACCTTCCGCGCCGCGATCGCCGACCGGAGCGGCATGGCCTACCCAGCTCTCAAGATCATTCCGGAAACTTCTTGAAAATTCATATCTGTGTTCGAAATCTGGACCCATTTCTGTCAGTGGTCGCTTGTAGTGTCGAATATGTACGGAACGGCTGGCTGGCGCAAGAGGGGAGGCGGTCACACTGCCTGGCAATCCTGAGTCCCACGACTACTCCCGTGAGGGCGGCTACTCGCGTGCGGGTGGCTGTTCGGGTGAGGGTGGTGCGGCTGCCGGGCAGGCGGGGTTCGCGTCTGGTGCGCAGGGTGACTTGCTTGCGCCCGGGCCGCGGCTGGCCGCTCTGGCTGACGAGGCCTGGCAAGGCGGGCTGGGCGGGCTCGGCGACGATGAGCTGACCGGGTTGCTACGGGCGGCGCGGCGGCTGGCCTCCCGGGCCGCGGCGCTGGAGCTGGCGGTGGTCGCTGACCTGGCCGGGCGGCGGCGGGCCAGCCCGGACCGTGACGGGCCAGACCCTGGGGAACACGTCGACGCGGAGGTCGCCGCGGCGTTAACCCTGACCACGAGCGCTGCGGCCCGGATGCACGACCTGGCACTGGGCCTGGCCCGGCTGCCCAGTGCCGGCAAAGCCCTCGCCACCGGCCGTATCGACCAGGCGAAAGCGGCCGTGATCGTCGCCGAGACCAGCGCGCTGGGTGACGCGGCTGCGGCGGCGGTGGCCACCGTGGTCATCGGGGCCGCGTCGTCGATGACGACGGGCCAGTTGCGGGCGGAGTTGCGGCGGCTGGTGATCTTCATGGACCCGGCCGCCGCGCAGCGCCGCAAGGAGGCCGCTGAAAAACATGCCCGGGTGGAGTTCTGGCGTGAGGACGCCGGCACCTGCGCGCTCAGCGGCCGTGACCTGCCTACGGGTCTGGCCCTGGCCGCGGACAAGCACCTGACCGCCGCCGCGGAATATCTGCGGTCCCGGGGAGCTGAGGGCACGCTGGGCCAGTTGCGGGCCCGGGCCTACCTGGGGCTGTTGTGCGGCCTGCGCCCCGACTCCCTGATACCCGCCAGTCGCTACAACCACAACACAACCCAGCCCAGTGCCGGCCAGCCGGCTGAGGGCCAGCCGAGTGCCGGCCAGCCAAGTGCCGGCCTGGCGGGCGGCGGTGGCCTGGCCGCTGGCGGCCTGGCGGGCTGGCCAGAGACGAAGTGGCCGGCGCTGACCGGTTCGGTCAACCTCACGCTGCCCCTGGCCACCTGGCTGGGCTGGTCCCAGACACCCGGTGACGTCCCCGGGTTCGGGCCGCTGGACGCCGCCGACTCACGGGACCTGGCAGACACTCTCGCCGGCCACCCCGCCACCGCGTGGTGCCTGACCCTCCTAGACGCCGACGGCCGTCCCGCCGCCCACGGCTGCGCCGGCCGGAAATGGCCTCCACCGGCAGGCCGCCCAGATCCGCCAGGCCGCGCAGACCCGGGCGTCCGCCCAGATCCGCCTGGTCACCGGAAGCCGCCTGGCCACCCAGGTCAGCCGGACGACCCAGATCTGCCTGACCCCGGTCAACCTGGCCATCCGAAGCCGCCTGCCGCGGCTGGCCGGGACCGGGCAGGCCGCCCGGGCCAGCATGATGCCGCCCTCGCGCGGTGGCTGGCGCGGCTCCGGCTGGTCTCGCTGACCGGCCCGTGCGATCATGCCGGGCTCAAGGCCGGGTACCGCCCCTCCCCCAAACTCCAGCACCTGGTCCGCATCCGCCGTCCCACCTGCACCTTCCCCGGCTGCCGACAACCCGCCAGACGATGCGACATCGATCACACCCTCGCCTACGACCACGGCGGCCTCACCTGCCTGTGCAACCTGGGACCGCTATGCCGCAGGCACCACCGCTGCAAACAAGCCGACGGCTGGGACCTCAGCCAGGACACGCCCGGAGACTTCCTCTGGACCACACCCTCGGGCCGCCAGTACTCCACCAGACCGGCCTCCTATCCCTGCTGAGCTAGAGCGAGGCCGTGGTGCCCGCTCGGCCCGCCGCTCCCCCGACGTTCGCCGGCTGCGGCACGCTTTCCCGCCGGGCGCTACGGTCGGGGGGTGACAGATCGTGCGGGTGAGGTACTGGTGATCGGCGCGGGTGTCGCGGGGCTCACCACGGCGGTATGCCTGGCGGAATCCGGGCTCGCCGTGACCGTCCAGGCCAGACAGTTGCCGGAGCAGACCACGTCGGCCGTGGCCGGGGCCATCTGGGGACGGCACCTGGTCGAGGACACCAGCCGGGTGACCCGGTGGTGTGCCGAGACCCTCGAGGTGTTCACCGAACTGGCCACCGACCCCGGCGCCGGAGTCCGGCTGGTCGGCGGCATCGACGTGGCGCGGGGTGCGTACCCACGTCCCGGCTGGGCTGCGCCATTGAACGACCTGGGTCCCTGCGACCCGGCGGCCTTGCCTGACGGGTTCACGGCGGGCTGGCGATACACCGCACCGGTGGTGTCCATGCCCGTGTACCTGGACTACCTGGCTGGCCGCCTGCGTCGCGCGGGCGGGCAACTCACCGTCGCACCGCTGGCGTCGCTGGCCCAAGCCGTCGAGCAGAGCGCGGCGCCGGTGATCGTGAACTGCACCGGGGCCGAGGCCCGCGACTTCGTCCCCGACCCGTCGGTGACCGCCATCCGCGGCCAGGTCGTCGTGGCCGAGAACCCGGGCCTCACAGAGTTCTTCATCGGGGCCCCGGACGAGACCCACGAGCTCAGCTACGTGTTCCCGCACCAGCACCGGGTGGTGCTGGGCGGGACCGAGAACCCGGGCGACTGGTCACTGGACCCCCGGCCCGAGACCGCACAGCGGATCCTGGCCGACTGCGTGGCCTTCGATCCGCGGCTCGCCAACGCCCGGATCCTGGAGCACCGGGTCGGCCTGCGCCCGGTCCGGCGCACGGTACGGCTGGAGGCCGAGGCGGCTGGCCGCGACGGTGAACGCCGCGGGGCCAGACGGCTGGTGGTCCACAACTACGGTCACGGGGGCGGGGGTGTGACCCTGTCCTGGGGATGCGCGCGCGAGGTGGCCCGCCTCGTGGAGTCCTCACGCTAACCGGCCGTCACGAGGCCACGGCGGCCAGGCTGTCCAGAATCACCTGCTGCACCGGGGGCGTCGTCTCCCCCGGCGCAGCATGCAATGCGTACTGCCCGTGCAGCGTCACCGCGGGCTGGGCGATCATCCGCGGCCGGTGTCCCCGGTGCGGCCAGGACGCCGCGTGGACCAGGAATGGGTGGCACAGGAACACGTCGCCGGCCCCGCCGGTCGCCAGCGCCGTCGGGCGGTGCGCACTGGCCCGCGCGGCCTGCTGGGCCGCGGGCAGCCACTCCATCCCGGCGTCCCCCGCCGAGGCCAGGATCGGCGGGACATCCCGGTGCGAGCCCGGGCGCAGCCGGGTCGGCGCGCCATCCGGATCCACGTCGGTGAGCAGGTAGAGGGCGAGCAGCCCGCGCGCCCGGGAGCCGGCGTTGACCCGCCACTGCCCGCCGTCCTCGTAGCTGGCCTCGATGTGCCAGCCCGCGTCGCCCGGGTCGGCCTCGCTCGGGAACCGCACCGGGATGCTGCCGCCTATCCCGGCCCGCCGCCACCACCGGCCGGCCCCGATCAGCTGGTCGCAGGCCTCCTGCAGCACCGGCATGGTGGCCGCCTGGGCGAACGGGCCGCCCTCGGGGCACGGGATCCGCACTACCGGGGCGGTCCAGGTCGAGGAGTCGTCGCGCTGGACACCCTGGTGGCCCAGTTCAGCCCAGACGACGTCCTGGATCGCCGCGATCACGGGACCTGGCACCGCACCGCGGAGTGCGACGTACCCGTCGGCCAGGAACGTGCTGATGTCGTCGTCGCTGAGCACAGACTCAGGCTGCCACGCCCGCCGCCGCCCGGGCTACCGGATAAAGCCCCCAGGCCACCCCGCAAACGCGCCACCGGCCACCGGACAAAGCCCCCAGGCCACCGGGTACACGCGCCACCGGATCTACTCGTTTGACTCCGTCTCGCCTCATGGGTACATTACTCAAGTAATGAACCCCCTAACCGGGAGGTGCGGTGCCGGCGCTGGACGAGGGGACGCCGCTGTTCGTGCAGATCGCCGAGCAGCTGGCTGACGACATCGTCGACGGCGTGCTGGCCGAGGGTGCGCGAGTGCCGTCCACCAACGAACTGGCCGCCTTCTACCGCATCAACCCGGCCACCGCGGCGAAAGGGATCAACCTGCTGGTGGACGAGGCGGTGCTGGAGAAGCGGCGCGGCATCGGGATGTTCGTGGCCACGGGGGCCCGCGAACAGCTCCGGGCCAGCCGCCGCAAGAGGTTTGCCGAGCAGTACGTAGACCCGATGCTGGCCGAGGCCAATCGGCTGGGCATCGACACCAACACGCTGGTGTCCCTCATCCAGGGACCCGGCTGGCACAACGGAGGCAGCACGCCATGACCCCGACCATCTCCGCGACCGCGCTGGGCCGTCGCTACCGCGATCAGGTCGCGCTCGACGACGTCTCCCTCACAGTCGAGCCTGGCACCGTGACCGGCCTGCTGGGCCGCAACGGCGCCGGCAAGACCACGTTGATGCGCATCATCACCGGGCTGGAGTTCCCCAGTTCAGGCGACCTACGGGTGTTCGGTGAGGCTCCGGCGGAGAACGACCCGGTGCTGCGGCGCATGGTGTTCGTGCGGGAAGAGCAGCCCTACCCGGACTTCCAGGTGCGGCATGCGATCCGGGTGGCCTCGTGGTTCTACCCGAACTGGGACGAGGACCTGGCCCAGCAGCTGCTCCGCGACTTCGAGCTCCCGCCGCGGCGCCGGATCAAGCGGCTGTCGCGCGGGATGCGGTCCGCTGTCGGGATCGTCATCGGGCTGGCGGCCCGCGCCGAGCTGACCCTGTTCGACGAGCCCTACGCCGGCCTGGACGCGGTCGCACGCCAGCTGTTCTACGACCGGCTGCTGGCGGAGTTCGCCGAGCACCCGCGGACCATCCTGCTGTCCACCCACCTCATCGACGAGGTCGCGGACCTGCTTGAGCACGTCGTGATGCTCGACCACGGGCGGGTGGTGCTGGACGCACCCGCCGACGACGTCCGCGGTACCGGCATGACCGTGAACGGGCCGGCCACGGCCGTGGAGGAGTTCGTGGCCGGCCGTACAGTCTTGCGCCGCCAGCGGCTCGGCTCGCGGGCTTCGGTCACGATCGCCGACCCGCTCGACCTGGCGGCGCACGACCAGGCCCGCGCGCTGCACCTGAGCCTGGAACCTCTGTCTTTGCAGCAGCTGCTGGTCCACGCGGCCGGCGTCCCGGCCGACGAGAAGGTGAGCGCATGAACACGCTGGTGAACGTAGGCCGTTACCATCTGGTGGACCGTTTCACCTGGCTGGCGTTGCCGTGGGGAATCATGGCCTTCAGCTTCCTGGTGAACATTGGCGTCGCCCTGGCCGTCCCGACCGGTCCCCGCGGGATCTACACCGGAGGGCTGGTGTCGCTCTACGTCTTCATGCTTCTCTGCGGGGCGCTGAGCATGACCAGGGCACTCCCGTTCGGGCTGATGATGGGGATCAGCCGCCGGACCTACTACGCCGGCACCGCCCTGCTCGTGCTGACCCTGGCGGTGGTCTACGGCCTCGGGCTGACCCTGCTGCAGGTCGTGGAGCGGGCCACGGACGGATGGGGTCTGAAGCTGCACTACTTCCGGATTCCGTGGATCCTGGACGGCCCGTGGTATGAGACGTGGCTGACATCGTTCGTGCTGCTGGTCGCGTTCGTCCTGTACGGCATGTGGTACGGGCTGGTTTTCCGGCGGTGGAGCCTACCCGGGCTGGTCGCCTTCATCGCCGCCCAGATAGTCGTGGCGCTGCTGGCCGTGGTGGCCGTGTCGGCGACCCACAGCTGGTCCGGGGTCGGGCACTTCTTCACCACGGTGACCGCCCTGGCCCTGACCGGTGTGCTGGCCGTGATCGCGCTGGCCATGGGGTTCGGCGGGCTCACCACCGTACGCCGGGTCACCATCTGACCAGCGGCACCATCTGACCAGCGGCACTGCTGACCACTGGTACCTGGAAGCCGTCGCCTAGAAGCCGGGGAACACCGCGCGGAGCCGGTCCAGCTCGATCCCCTCGGCGGTGTAGGCCGGGGTGTGGTCCGGGTCGAGCCGCCCGTAGAACAGCCGGAGCAGCGCCTCGGCGGGCAGCTGGATCTCCCCGTCGACCGCCGGAGCGCCGGCCTCGGCCCAGTCCGACAGGGTCACCGACTCCCCCACGTCGAGCAGGTAGTCACCCTCGGGAGCGGTGGTGCGCAGCCGCACCCGGAAGGCGTCCCCCTCAGGCTTCGCGACGAACTGGAACAGCTGGGTGATCTGCTCCATGACCGGGAGGATCGCATCCTCCGCCACTGACGCCGCAGGGTCGGCGCTGACCGCCACGTCCCAGACGTGGATGGCATGCTCGCCGAGGCGCAGCCGGACCAGCCCGGCCGCGTCCAGCCGGCGGCCGAAGAAGTCAAGACCGATCGAGTCCAGTTCCTCGCCGGTCAGCTGCTCCAGCCGACTGACGTGCTCGTTGTCCCAGGTCAGGGAGTCGGCAGCCTGCATCTCGGGGGTGCGGTTGTTCCAGGCTTCCCAGATGGCCGGGAACGCGCCCTGGTCCAGCTGGCCTTCCCCGCCCAGCGCTGCGACCAAGCTGAGGGTGCCGATCTCCGCGCCGCTGCCGAGGTGCGAGAGGACCTGGGCGACAGTCCAGTCCGTGTCGTAGGACTGGGCGCGCAGCTGTTCCGGGGTCAGCGGCCGCACCAGGCCGGCCAGCCGGTCGTGCGAGTTGCGCAGCACGCCGATCAGCGCACGAGGATCAGTGGGCAAGGCTGGCTCCCTGGAGATGGCCGGACCGGACGGCACAGCTTACCGGGACGTCCTGCGGCCAGCGAGGGCAGGACACCCAGGCGCAGGTCGGCGGCGAGCGGCCGGGCGAGCCACAGCTGGGCGTGGCAGGCGATGATCAGCCAGGTCCAGCGGTCCGCGGCGGCCGGGTCGCGGAGGTTCGGGGCGGTCCAGCCGAGGACCTGCTTGAACAGGCGGAAGGTGTGTTCCAGGTCGAACCGGCGCAAGAACGCCTGCCAGCAGCCGGTCTACTTCAGCGGGCGGGACGCTGGCGGCTGAGCACCACAGCCAGACGGGCTTAGGGTGGCGGTCGCCGGGCAGGTGATCCACCTGCAGCCGGATCAGGGTGCCTTCGATCACCGGCAGCGGGCCGTCGTGGTCCAGCCAGGCGGAACGGTGCGTGAGCCGGGGGTGCAGCCGGTCCCAGGCATGGGCGGCCGCGGTGCCGTAGCGGGTGGTTTCCGTGGTGGTGGTCACGGCCGGGTCCGGCCAGGTGGCCGGGTCGGCGAGGGCGAACTCCTGGCCGTGCCGGGGTGGCCGGCCGTTGGTGCCGGGCTGGCGGCCGGCACCGGGAAGTGCAGCACCCGGTCGCTGCGCAGCCGGCCCAGGACTTCCACGGGCAGGTCAGCGAGCTGGTAAGCCAGCCGCATGGGGTCATACCCGGCATCGAAGATCACCAGGACAGGGGGGTCACCTTCCCGCCAGTGCCCGGCATCGATGACGCGGGTGATGACGTCGCGGATCTGGCCGGCGGTGATCTCGGCCTCGTCGTCATCAGGTCCCAGGCGGATGGCGTCCAGCACCGCGGTCCAGGAGGTCCGGCCCGGCTCCAGCGCCGCGACCACCGAATACGGCCAGCCCGGGATCATCTGCGCCTGCCCCTTGCCACGGCCATAGACATGGCAGAACAACCGGTCCGGGCTGGTCGCCGCGCCGGGCCGCAGCCAGTTACTCACGTCCACGGCCAGCATCAGCCGCCCATCCGCGGCCCGCGGTAACGGCAACCCGGCCAGCGACCGCCGCAGCCGCGCGATATCGATCCGGCCCTTGGTTCACCGCGTCATACAGGGCGCCGTGGCCACGGCGGTGCCCCGGCGCTAGCGACAAGCCGGCCAGGTGCCCTGACCGGCCCGTCCGCGCACAGCACTGCGTCGGCCAGCTCGCAGAGCTCGTCCCCGCGGGCGGTCAGGCAGGCATGGAAATCCAGGCGGAACCGTGACAGCACGGCGAGTGGCCCGGCACCGGCATTCTCTGGCAAGCTGTCCATCACGGCCTTCGCTGGTGATCATGGTCCTTTGGCGAGAACACATGATCATGCGGAGGCCGTACTCACGCACCGCGACACGCCGGCCACACCGATTCAAGATCGGCAAAACACCCAAGCCTCAGCCGGGCAGGTTAAACGACAAGCTTAGTGAGTGTTTGATAAGTCGGTGGGCTTGACGCTGCGGTGGCTGACCGGGGGCGTGGCGGGGTGCAGACATGAAGCGCGGGCACCATGATCCCTGATTTGTGACGATCAAGAAAAACATGGGGCCCGCGCGTGGCCAGCCTACGCGGGTGCGGCGGCCTGGCCGGCGTTATCCGTCTGACCTGGACGATGAGGAGTGGGCGGTGCTGGAGCCGCTGCTGCCGCCGCAGCGCGCAAGAGGGCGGGGCCGTCCGCCGGTGCACTCACGGCGGGCCGTCGTGAACGCGATCTTGTACCTGGACCGGGCCGGGTGTGCCTGGCGCTACCTGCCCAAAGACTTCCCGCCCTGGCGAACGGTCTACGGCTACTTCGCCGCCTGGCGCGACGACGGCACCTTGCAGCAGGTCCATGACCAGTTACGTGAGGCCGCCCGGACCGCCGCCGGGCGGAACACCACGCCCACGGCCGCGGTCATCGACTCGCAGTCGGTGCGGGCCGCGGACACCGTGCCTAAAGGCCAGCCGGGGCTGGGACCAGGCCAAGAAGGTCAACGGCCGCAAGCGCCATATCGCGGTGGACACCGCCGGGCTGCTGCTGGCGGTCGTGGTCACCGCCGCCAGCACCCAGGACCGCGACGCCGCGAAGCCGCTGCTGTGGAACCTGCGGCGCGCGGTGCCCGGCGTGAAGCTCACCTGGGCCGACGGCGGCTACGCCGGCAAACTCATCACCTGGGCCGCCACCGCCCTGCGGATGACCCTCGAAATCGTCCGCCGGCCCGATGACCTGCATACCTTCAAAGTCCTGCCCCGCCGATGGGTCGTCGAGCGCACCTTCGCCTGGATCTCTGCGCAACGCCGCTGCGTCCGCGACTACGAACGCCTGCCCGCCAGCCACGAAGCCATGGTGCTCTGGGCCATGATCGCCCTCATGACCCAGCGCCTCGCCCAAGATCGATAACCCGAATTATCAAACACTCACTTAGCTTGTCGTTTAACCTGCCCGGCTGAGGCTTGGGTGTTTTGCCGATCTTGAATCGGTGTGGCCGGCGTGTCGCGGTGCGTGAGTACGGCCTCCGCATGATCATGTGTTCTCGCCAAAGGACCATGATCACCAGCGAAGGCCGTGATGGACAGCTTGCCAGAGAATGCCGGTGCCGGGCCACTCGCCGTGCTGTCACGGTTCCGCCTGGATTTCCATGCCTGCCTGACCGCCCGCGGGGACGAGCTCTGCGAGCTGGCCGACGCAGTGCTGTGCGCGGACGGGCCGGTCAGGCACCTGGCCGGGCTTGTCGCTAGCGCCGGGGCACCGCCGTGGCCACGGCGCCCTGTATGACGCGGTGAACCAGGGCCGGATCGATATCGCGCGGCTGCGGCGGTCGCTGGCCGGGTTGCCGTTACCGCGGGCCGCGGATGGGCGGCTGATGCTGGCCGTGGACGTGAGTAACTGGCTGCGGCCCGGCGCGGCGACCAGCCCGGACCGGTTGTTCTGCCATGTCTATGGCCGTGGCAAGGGGCAGGCGCAGATGATCCCGGGCTGGCCGTATTCGGTGGTCGCGGCGCTGGAGCCGGGCCGGACCTCCTGGACCGCGGTGCTGGACGCCATCCGCCTGGGACCTGATGACGACGAGGCCGAGATCACCGCCGGCCAGATCCGCGACGTCATCACCCGCGTCATCGATGCCGGGCACTGGCGGGAAGGTGACCCCCCTGTCCTGGTGATCTTCGATGCCGGGTATGACCCCATGCGGCTGGCTTACCAGCTCGCTGACCTGCCCGTGGAAGTCCTGGGCCAGCTGCGCAGCGACCGGGTGCTGCACTTCCCGGGCCGGCCCGCCAGCCCGGCACCAACGGCCGGCACCCCGGCACGGCCAGGAGTTCGCCCTCGCCGACCCGGCCACCTGGCCGGACCCGGCCGTGACCACCACCACGGAAACCACCCGCTACGGCACCGCGGCCGCCCATGCCTGGGACCGGCTGCACCCCCGGCTCACGCACCGTTCCGCCTGGCTGGACCACGACGGCCCGCTGCCGGTGATCGAAGGCACCCTGATCCGGCTGCAGGTGGATCACCTGCCCGGCGACCGCCACCCTAAGCCCGTCTGGCTGTGGTGCTCAGCCGCCAGCGTCCCGCCCGCTGAAGTAGACCGCTGCTGGCAGGCGTTCTTGCGCCGGTTCGACCTGGAACACACCTTCCGCCTGTTCAAGCAGGTCCTCGGCTGGACCGCCCCGAACCTCCGCGACCCGGCCGCCGCGGACCGCTGGACCTGGCTGATCATCGCCTGCCACGCCCAGCTGTGGCTCGCCCGGCCGCTCGCCGCCGACCTGCGCCTCTAGGCTGAGCGGAATGAAGATTGGTTTTGGTGCCCCGGTCTCGGGTGTGTGGGCGACCCCGGACACCCTCGCCTCGATCGCGGCCAGCGCGGAAGCCGCCGGCTACGCCTCGCTCTGGACCTTCCAGCGGCTCATGGTGCCCGAAGGCTCGGCCATGGAGCCCGTTTACCACAGCGTGCTCGACCCCATGGTGGCGCTCGGCTACCTGGCCGCGGTGACCCAGCGGATCCGGCTCGGCGTCGCGGTGGTGAACATGCCGTATCTCGCCCCGGGGTACCTGGCCAAGATGGCCGCCACCGCGGACGTGCTGTCCCGCGGCCGGCTCGAGCTGGGGCTGGGCATCGGCTGGCTACCGGAGGAATTCACCCTGGCGGGCGGGACCATGGCCCGCCGGGGCGCGCGTACCGGCGAATACATCGAGGTCATGCGGCGAGTCTGGGCCGAAGGGCTGGCCGAGTTCCACGGTCAGGACTACGAGGTGCCCGCGGGCTGGTTCGCGCCCGACCCGGTGCAGCGGCCGGGGCCGCCGATCCTGCTCGGCGGGATCGCGCGGCCGGCCCTGGAGCGGGCCTGCGGCTGGCGGACGGCTGGGTCACCTCCAGCCGGACCGACCTGTCCCGGATCAGCGAGGGGATCAGCGTGGTCCGGTCGGCGGCGGCGGAGGCCGGCCGCGACCCCGACTCGATCCGGATCATCTGCCGGGGCGTGGTCCGGGCGGGGGCGCCGGTGACCGTCCCCGAGGGCGGCGGACGGGTGCTGCTGTCCGGGAGCTACGCCGACATCCGCGGCGACGTGGAGTGGCTCGCGGAGCGCGGGGTGACCGAGGTCTTCTACGACCTGAACTGGGATCCGCTGGTCGGGGCGCCGGACGCAGACCCGGTCGGCGCGGTCGCCCGGGCCGAGGAGATCCTCACCGAGCTCGCTCCTGGTGGCCAGCCCGGGAGCTGATTCCGTCCGGCCAGCCAGCAGAGCCGGGGCTAACCGTCCGGCCGGCCGGCAGAGCCGCGGCTAACCGTCCGCCGGCGCCAGCCCGGCCGCGGCGGCGATGGCCGCCGCCTCCCCCCGGCTGGCCGCGTTCAGCTTGGCCAGGATGTTCGACACGTGCACGCTGGCCGTCTTGGGCGCGATGAACAGCGCCGCCGCGATCTCCCGGTTACTGCGTCCCGCGACCAGCAGGCGCAGCACTTCGAGCTCCCGGCCGGTCAGCCCGGCCAGGACGTCGGCCGGGTTGCTGCCCGGGCCGCCGTCGTGGCTGCCACCGGCGCCGCCCGGCTGCCGTCCGAGCCGGGCCCGGCGGCCAAGATCGCGCAGCGCGGCCGCCAGCGGCGCCGCGCCCAGGTCGTCCGCGGCGGCCAGCGCCAGTGACCACTCCCGCTCGGCCTCGGCCCGCTGTCCCGCCTCGGCCAGCGCCTCGGCGAGCCGCCAGCGAGACCGGGCCGTCTCGTAGATGAACGCCGGCCCGAACGTCTCCACCACGACCTGCCAGGCCTGCGGATCGTTGCGGCCCTGCGCCCGGGCCCACTCCGCCTCGGCCCGGGCCAGCCAGCCGCGGCCGTCCACGCCCAGGACGAACTTGGGCCGGCGAGGGAACTCAGCGCCCTCCCGTGCGGCGTCGATCAGGACCTGGGCCGCGGCCACCTCGGCCGCGGCGGCCTCGTCGTCCCCGGCGGCCCGGGCCCGCCGGGCCTGATCGCCGCGCGCGGCCAGGCCCACCGCCGCGACCCGGATGGCGGGCGGCCCGTAGCCGCCCTCGACGTCCAGCTCGGCCAGGGTGGCCGCCACCTCGGCCAGCGCGGTCGCGGTGTCTCCGCGCCACAGCGCGTGCTCGGCCAGCAGGCCGCGCGCGATGTACGCACCGAAACTGTCACCTGGCCAGAACGGCTCCAGCCAGGCCCGGCGCTCCCCGACCGCCGGACTGCCCCGGGCCACGTCCAGGAACAGGGCCATGGCCGACAGCCTGGCCTCCGCCTCCGTGGTCACCCGGACCCCGAAGCCGTCGGCCAGTTCCTGGGCATGGCTCCAGCAACCGTCCGAGTAGTGCGCCAGGTAGTGCAGGTACTGCAGGTCGAGGCCGTAGGGGGCCAGGCCCAGGCCGGCCGCGTCCGCGCGCTTGCCGCCTTCGTGGGCGGTCGCGGCCGCCGCGACGAGGTCCCCGCTCTCCAGCTGGGCCCGGGCCACCTGGAAGGCCGCCCGCAGCTCGACGCCGAGCATGTTGAGGGCCTGGGCTTCCCGGTAGGCCTGGGTGAACAGGTCCAGGGCCTGCACCGGCTCGCCCTGGCGCTCGGCCAGCATGCCCAGGGTCACCATGGCGTCCGCTTCCACCCAGGGGGCGTCCGCAGCCCGGGCGGCCACCCGGGCCTGCTGGGCCCGTCTCGAGGCGGCGGCCTCGTCACCCGCGTGCATCAGCGTCTGCGCGTGGGTGGCCAGGGCCCGGGCCCGTTCCTTGCGCGGCGGGTCGGCCGGGAGCAGCTCCACCGCGGTCTGCGCGGCCGCCTCCGCGTCGGACGCCGCGTCGAGTTCGAGCAGGTAGTAGGCCAGCCGCTCGTGTACCCGGCTGGCCAGCACCGGGTCGCTGTCCTCACGGAGGAAGCCGCGGATGCGGTGCAGTTGCTGCACGGCCCGGGCGATCTCGCCGCTGGACGCGGCACAGTTCGCGGAGCAGAAGGCCAGGTGGTCCCGGTCCTGCCCAGCGAGCTTCTCCGGCTCGCTGACCCGCTCCCACAGCGCCAGCGCGGCGTCGTAGTGCCGGTGCGCCTCGGCCGGGGCGGCCAGCCGCTCGGACTCCTGCCCGGCCCGGACCGACGCGGCGAAGGCTCCCGGGATGTCGTGGCTGGCCAGGCAGTGATGGGCCAGCTCGGCGGCGGACCCCGGCACGGCGGCGAGGCGGCCCGGGTCGGCCAGCAGCTCGGCGAACCGGGCGTGCAGCCTGGTCCGCTCGCCGGGGAGCAGGTCGGTGTAGAGCGCCTCGCGGATCAGGGCGTGCCGGAACATGTAGCCGTCCGCGCCGCCCGGCACCAGCAACTGCTGGGCCACGCAGTCCCGGATCGCGTCCTCGTACTCGGGCCCGGCCAGCCCGGACGCGGCCCGGACGATGTCGTCGTCGACCCGGCGCCCGCCGACCGCCGCGGCCCGGAGCACCTGCTGGGCGGGGCTGGGCAACTGCTCCACCCGGGCCAGCAGCAGCGCGGCCAGCCCGCTGGGCAGCACGTCGCCGCCCAGCCCCCCGCCGCCCAGCGCACCGCCCGCCCCGCCGGACCGGGCCGGGCCGAGCGTGGCCAGCAGTTCCTCCGCGTAGTAGGGGTTGCCCTCGGCCCGGGCCACCATCCGGTGCAGGGCGGCCGGGTCCAGCGGGCGGCCCGCCAGCGCGGTCAGGTGGTCAGCCATGTCCGCGTAGCCCAGCGGCCCGAGTTCGATGGAGGCCACGCTGGGCAGCCGCAGCAACTCCGCCACCACCGGCCGGAGCGGATGGCGGCGGTGCAGGTCGTCGGTGCGGTACGTCGCCACCACGGCCACCCGCTCCCGGTGCAGCACCCGGCTCAGGAAGGTGATCAGGTCGCGGGTAGAACGGTCGGCCCAGTGCAGGTCCTCGAGGATCAGCAGCACCGGGTGCCCCTCGGCCAGCTCGGCGAGCAGCCCGAGTACGGCGCCGAACAGCTGCTGCTGGGCGAGTCCGGAGACTTCCCCGCCCGGCTGCGCCACGGCGTCCCGGTCCGGCAGCAGACGGCCCAGGACCGGGCGGGCGGCGAGGGCCGCCACGAGCGGTTCCGTTGCGGCGCCTGGAGTAGTTGTGCCTTCCCGCAGCGCGTCGGCGAGCGGCAGGTACGGAATGCTGTCGCCCAGTTCAGCGCACCGGCCGGAGAGGACCAGGAAGCCCCGGTCCGAGGCCCGGCTGGCCAGCTCGGCGACCAGCCGCGTCTTCCCCACGCCTGCGTCGCCGCTGATCAGGGCGTGGGACGGGCGGCCGTTGCTGGCGTCGTCAAGCAGGCCGAGCAGGCGCGTGAGTTCACCGTCCCTGCCGACCAGCCGTCCACCCGACGCCCGCAGCATGTCCTAAGTATCCCAGCATCCGCGAGCTACAGCTCGGACTGATACGCACTTGCTGCCCTTTTATGGTTTTTTGCGCCGTCGCTCGGGGGTAGCGCGGAGCCGGGCGCAGGGAGGTCCCACCACCCACGTGGATCTGTGTGCCACCGGCCCCGGGCGGGCCGAGCTGCACGGCATTCGCGCTGCTCAAGACGACTACGTTACGCCAGCCATACTCACGCTTGGTGAATCTCACTATGCTCCCTCGCGCCGAGTCCGGGCTGAGCCGTGCGAAATCCGCATCGCGCCCGCGGCCCGGGATGGGCTACCCTGGCCGCCATGAGTACCGATTCCCGTCCCGCGGCCGCGCTACGGCGCGCCCGCGTGAGCCAGGCCAGCCCGATGCCGCTCAAGCCGTCGCTTGAGGGCATCGAGGAGAAGTGGTCGCGCCGGTGGGAAGAGTCCGGGGTAGTACAAGTTTGACCCCGCCGCGCTCAGCGGCACAGAACCCGGCGGCGCCAACCCGCGTGACGCGGTCTTCTCCATCGACACTCCCCCGCTGACCGTCAGCGGGGCGCTGCACATCGGGCACGTCTGCTCGTTCACCCACACCGACACGATCGCGCGGTTCCAGCGGATGCGCGGCAAGGCCGTGTTCTACCCGATCGGCTGGGACGACAACGGCCTGCCCACCGAGCGCCGGGTGCAGAACTACTTCCACGTGCGGTGTGACCCGACGCTCCGCTACGACCCGGCGTTCGTGCCACCGGACCGGCCGGCAGGCGAGCCGGTGCGCGTCTCCCGGCGCAACTTCGTGGCCCTGTGCCAGCGGCTGACCAGCCTGGACGAGCAGTCGTTCGAGCAGGTCTGGCGGCGGCTGGGGCTGTCGGTGGACTGGTCCACCCAGTACCAGACCATCGACGAGAACGCACGGGCCACCTCGCAGCGCGCGTTCCTGCGCAACCTGGCCCGCGGTGAGGCGTACCTGGCCGAGGGCCCGACCCTGTGGGACGTGACCTTCCAGACCGCGGTGGCCCAGGCCGAACTGGAAGACCGGGAGGTGGCCGGCAGCTACGTCCGGCTCGCGTTCCGGCGCCCGGACGGCGGCGCGGTGGCCGTGGCCACCACCCGGCCTGAGCTGCTGCCCGCGTGCGTGGCGCTGGTCGCGCATCCGGACGACGAGCGTTACGCGGCGCTGGCCGGCACGACGGTGACCACGCCGCTGTTCGGCGTGCCGGTGCCGGTGCGGACACATCCGCTGGCCGAGCCGGGCAAGGGCACCGGCATCGCCATGGTCTGCACGTTCGGCGACACCGCCGACGTGACCTGGTGGCGTGACCTTGACCTGGACACCCGGCCGCTGCTCGGCCCGGACGGCCGCCTGCTGGCCTCGCCGCCGCCGGGGATCACCAGCCGGGCCGGCCGGGCCGCCTACCAGGACCTGGCCGGCACCACCCTGGCCGAGGCGCGGAGCCGGGTCACCGCCCTGGCCCGCGCGGCCGGCGACCTGCTCGGCGAGCCGGAGCCGGTGCTGCACCCGGTGAAGTTCTACGAGAAGGGCGACACGCCGCTGGAGATCATCACCACCCGGCAGTGGTACCTGCGCAGCGGCGGCCGGGACCCGGAGCTGCGGGCGGCGCTGCTGGCCCGGGGCCGGGAGATCAGCTGGCACCCGGCGCACATGCGGGCCCGCTACGAGAACTGGGTGAACGGGCTGTCCGGTGACTGGCCGGTCAGCCGGCAGCGGTTCTCGGGCGTGCCCATCCCGGTCTGGTACCCGCTGGACGGTGACGGCGTGGCCGGCTACGGCACGCCGATCGTCCCGGACGAGACCCGGCTGCCGGTGGACCCGGCCGCCGAGCCGCCCCCGGGGTACGCCGAGGAGCAGCGCGGGCGCCCCGGCGGGTTCGCGGCCGATCCGGACGTGCTGGACACGTGGGCCACGTCCTCGCTCAGCCCGCAGATCGCGGCGCGCGCGGCCAGCGGGCCGGACCTGGACCGGATCTTCCCGATGGATCTGCGGCCGCAGGCGCACGAGATCATCCGGACCTGGCTGTTCTACACGGTGCTCCGCGCCCACGAGGAGTACGGCGTGGCTCCCTGGCGGCACGCTGCGATCTCCGGCTGGATCCTGGACCCGGACCGGAAGAAGATGTCCAAGTCCCGGGGGAACGTGGTGACCCCGATGGACTCGCTGCGCAAGCACGGCTCGGACGCGATGCGGTACTGGGCGGCCAGCGGCCGGCTCGGCACCGACATGGTCTTCGATCCGGCCCAGCTGCGGGTCGGCCGCCGGCTGGCCATCAAGCTACTCAACGCCTCACGGTTCGTGCTGTCCCTCGCCCAGGCGCCTGGTCCTCCGGGGGAAGGCGGGGGTGACGCCTGCGAGGCAGCTGGGCTCAGCGAGCCGCTGGACCGGGCCATGCTGGCCCGGCTGGCGGACGTGGTGGCCGAATGCACCACGGCGTTCGAGTCCTACGACCACGCCCGGGCCCTGCACGAGACCGAGTCGTTCTTCTGGTTCTTCTGCGACGACTACCTGGAGCTGGTCAAGTCCCGGGCCTACGGGGAGCACGGCCCCGACCCCGCCGCCTCGGCCACAGCCGCCCTGAGAGCGGCCTTGTCGGTACTGCTGCGGCTGTTCGCCCCGTTCCTCCCCTTCGTCACCGAAGAGTCCTGGTCCTGGTGCCAAGAAGGCTCCGTCCACCGCTCCCCCTGGCCCACCCCAGAGGAACTGAGGTCCGCAGGCCAGGAGACGCGGACCCGGGACGTCCTCGACGCCGCCTCCGCCGCCATCGCGGCGGTGCGCGGCGCCAAATCAGCCGCCCGCCTATCCATGCGAGCCCCCGTCCGCCAGCTAGTGATCTCAGCCAGCGACGAGGACCTGGCCCGGATCCGCCCAGTCCTCGCAGACGTCCAGGCGGCCGGCAAGATCGACCAGGTGCTACTCAAGCCCTCAGCGTGCCCCGACCCGGTGCACCACGTCACGCTGTAAGCCCCGGCCAGCTCAGGCGGCCCGCAGTGGCGGCGCCGCTAACCCTGCCCATTCGGCTGCTCGCGCTTGGCGATCCGCAGCTCGTGGAAGGACACGCTGAACCCGGACCCTTCCGGCGCCGCGCACATCACGCCGGCCAGCAACTCAGCGTCGGGCGGCAGGTAGACCAGGGCGGCCAGGTCTGGCGCGCTCTCCCCGGCGCTGTAACGGATCTCCACCGCGTCCCCGCGCCGGGACAGCCGCAGCGCCACGTCGTTCGTGTCGCCGGGCAGGTTCGCCACCGTCCAGCTGGACATGCCCAGGGTCAGCACGGTGCTCAGCCGGGGGCGGCCCTCGAAGAACTCGATCCCGGTCTTCAGCCAGGTCCGCTCGTCCGCCCGGAGCATGACGCCGGCCTGGTCGTACTGGGCCGACCAGTTCCCGCGGATCCGTACCGCCACATCCAGGTCGCCCGCCAGCACTTCACCGTAGACGTGGCCGCTGTCACGGACGTAGCCGTAACCGGTTACCCGCCAGAAATCGGTGCCGGGGTTGACGTTCACCTGCAATACGTCGTCGGTCCGCTGCCAGCTAGCTGGCTCATTCAGCCACTCCATGAGTCAACGCCTCCGTGATCTCGCCGACACGAGGGTAGCGGTACCGGGGCCGGGTAGTCTCACGGGCATGGACAAGGTGCGCCGAACAGAGACCGAATGGCGGGATGCGCTCAGCCCTGAGGAGTACCGCGTTCTCCGCGAGGCGGGTACTGAAGCGCCGTTCACCGGGGAATACACCGACACCAAGACCGAGGGTGTCTACCGCTGCCGGGCCTGCGGCGCCGAGCTGTTCCGGTCGGACTCGAAGTTCGAGTCGCACTGCGGGTGGCCGAGCTTCTACCAGCCGACCGAGGACGACGCGGTCATCCTGATCGAGGACGACTCGCTCGGCATGCGGCGGGTCGAGGTCCGCTGCGCCAACTGCGAGTCCCACCTCGGTCACGTGTTCGAAGGTGAGGGTTACGAGGTGCCCACGGACCAGCGCTGGTGCATCAACTCCGTCTCCCTGAACCTGGAACCCACCGAGAGCTGATCCCGAGCGGCAGGTCTCCCTGCATTTAAGTAATTCCCGTCTGGGTACTGTCCCCGGTAGCGCGCGGGGGCGCGACGGGGGGCGCTGTGGGAAACTTCATGGCTGGGCTGGCTCGTTTTGCCATCCGGTTCCGGTACGCCATCATCGCCTTCTGGCTGGTCGCGGGGGCCTTGTGCATCGCCCTGTTCCCCTCGCTGGGCAGCGCGGTCAACACCGACAACAGCTCGTTCCTCCCGCCCAGCTCGCCGAGCGTGCACGCGATGAACCTGGCCGCGCCGTTCCAGCCGACGAACGACACCACCGGGACCCTGGTCGTGCTGGGTAAGTCCAAGCTCAGTTCCAGCGACCTGCAGTCCATCACCAAGCTCCAGAACAAGATCGCCAAAGACGACCACGTCGTGTCGGTCTCCGACCAGGGCCTGTCCAAGGACGGCAAGGTCGATAAGGCCCAGGTGGTTATCGGCGTGCAGACCTCCAGCACCAATGCGTCCCCCACCGTCGCGGCCATCCGCTCGACGATGAGCAGCTTCGCGCTGCCGGCCGGCCTGTCCTCCTACCTCACCGGCCAGCTGCCCAGTGCGGTAGACAACCAGAACTCGCAGGCCCACGCGCAGAAGCTCACCGAGGACCTGTCGGTCCTGATCATCCTGGTCATGCTGATCGCCGTGTTCCGGGCGGTGGGCGCACCGCTGGTCACGCTGCTGCCCGCGGTCTGGGTGCTGCTCATGTCCGGCGCGATCATCGCCGAGGCGTCCAAGGCCGGGCTCCAGGTGTCGACCATCACCGAGACCATGCTCACCGTGCTGCTGCTCGGCGCGGGGACCGACTACGGCTTGTTCCTCATCATGCGGGTCCGCGAGGAAATCGCCGGGGGCGCGTCGGCCCACACGGCCATCGAGCGTGCGGGCCGGTACGTGGGCGAGTCGATCACGTTCTCGGCGGGCACGGTGATCGTGGCCCTGCTCACCCTGGTGCTGGCCTCGTTCGGCCTGTACTCGGGGCTGGGCCCGGCCCTCGCGCTGGGCGTCGCGCTGATGTTGCTGGCCGCGCTCACCCTGCTGCCCGCGCTGCTCGGGGTGTTCGGCACGAAGGTGTTCTGGCCGCGCCCGGTCCGGGCGGCCAAGAAGGAGGGCGTCTACGCCCGGCTGGCCGACCACGTCATCGCGCACCCGGTGGTCACGCTGGTCGCCGGCGTGGTGTTCCTGGGCGTACTGGGCGTGTTCGCGGCCGCATACACCTCCAGCGGGTTCGGCGGCCAGACCACCGGCCCGGCCGGGAGCCAGTCGGCCAACGGCACGAACGTGATCAACAACCACTACCCGGCCGCGGTGGCCAACCCGACCGGGGTGCTGATGGTCTGGAAATCCTCGGTGTGGAAGAACCTGGACCAAGTGCAGAAGGCTGAGAACGACCTGGGCGGCAAGCCGGTCTTCGCCTCGGTGACCGGCCCGTTCGATCCCAACGGCACGAAACTGACCACAGCCCAGCTGAACAGCCTGTACCAGCAGCTGGGACCGCCCGGGAAGCTGCCGGCCACCGAGCCGGCTGGCACTCCGGTCCCCGCGGACCAGTACGACCTGTACCGGTCGCTGGCCCAGTTCATCAGCTCTGACGGCAAGACCGTGCAGTTCTACACGTCGCTGTCGGCGGGAGCGCCCTCGACCACCGCCGCGCTGAACGCCACGCCGTCCATGCGCAGCGCCACCACGAGTGTCCAGCACGCGGTGGGCGCCACCGACAGCGGCGTGGCGGGGCTCGCACCGTCCTCCTACGACGTGAGCAGCGTGTCCCAGAGCGACCTGAAGGAGATCGTCCCGATCGTGATCGTCCTGCTGGCGCTGCTGCTGGGCCTGCTGCTGCGCAGCGTCGTGGCCCCGCTGTACCTGGTCGCGACCGTGCTGCTCAGCTACTTCGCCGCGCTGGGGATCGCGGTGCTGCTCTTCCAGATCGGGGCGGGCGAGTCCGGGCTGAACTTCGTGCTGCCGTTCTTGCTGTTCATCTTCCTGATGGCGCTGGGTGAGGACTACAACATCCTGGTCATGAGCCGGATCCGGGAGGAGGCGCAGCACGCCCCGCTGCGCGCCGCGGTCCGGACCGCGGCGCACCACACCGGGACCACGGTGACGTCTGCCGGGCTGATCCTGGCCGCGACCTTCGGCGTGGCCGGGATCACCGGCGCGACCAGCCAGATCAAGGAGCTCGGCGCGGCCATCGCGCTCGGCGTGCTGATCGACACCTTCCTGGTCCGCACCCTGATGGTGCCCGCCATCGTGGTGCTCTGCCGGCGTTACAACTGGTGGCCGTCGCACCTGGCCCGGCGCAGCGCCGAGGCGGCCGCCGAAGCTGGTGGCCAGCGGCCGGCGGCGGTCAAGAGCTGAGCACCCGGGGCGCCGCCTTCGGGGCCGGCGGCTGCGCGCCTGCCGTTAGGGAAGCGCGTGGACCAGCTCGTGGACCGGCTTACGCCGGCCGGTGTAGAAGGGAATCTCGACCCGGGTGTGCAGCCGCGCCCGCGCCCCGCGCAGGTGCCGCATCAGGTCCACGATCCGGTGCAGTTCGTCCGCCTCGAACGCCAGCAGCCACTCGTAGTCGTTCAGGGAGAAGCAGGCCACGGTGTTGGCCCGCACGTCGGGATATTCGCGGGCCATCTTCCCGTGCTCGGCGAGCAGCTCACGGCGCTGCGACGGGTCCATCAGGTACCACTCGTAGGACCGGACGAACGGGTATACGGACACGTAGGCCCGCGGCTCCTCCTCGGCCAGGAACGCGGGCACGTGGCTCTTGTTGAACTCCGCGGGCCGGTGCAGCGCCATCGCCGACCAGACCGGCTCGCTGGCCCGCCCCAGGCCGGTCCGGCGGAACCGGGCGAACATCTCCTGCAGGTCGTCGGAGGACGGCGCGTGCCACCAGAACATGTAGTCGGCGTCGGCCCGCAGGCCCTGCAGGTCATAGCAGCCGCGGGTGACCACGCCCTTGCCCGCTGCCTGCTGGGACAGCTCGGCCACCTCGTCGGCCAGCCCGTCCCGGCCGACACCCTCGAGCGACCCGGACGCCTCCAGCGCACCGGACCCGGTGATCCGGAACACCGACCACATCGTGTACCGGATGAGCTCGTTCAGATCCCGGGCGCGGGGCCGCTGCGGCTCCGGGTCCGGTGCCGGGTCGGCGGGCAGCACGCTGGTCCCGGCTGCCCCGCCCGGGCTCTCCACCGGGATCTGCGCGCCGGTCTCTTCTGGGACGCCGCCTTCGGCCACACCTTCAGTCGTTCCCATGACCCCTATTCTCCGTCCTGACCGTGCGTGCTGCCGACCCGGAGCCCGGCCATGGCCTGATCCACCGCGGCCCGCGCGGTGCCGACGCACGCGGGAATGCCGACCCCTGCGTAGGCGGCGCCGCAGGCCGCCAGGCCGGGCTGGGCCGCGAGGCCGGCCTGGATCCGGGCGACCCGGTCCAGGTGCCCGACCGTGTACTGCGGCAGGCCGCCGCCCCACCGGGTGACCAGGACGTCGGCCGGGGCCCCCCGCACTCCCGTCGCGGCGGCCAGGTCGGCGGCGGCCAGGGCAGCGAGCTCGCCGTCGTCGCGCTGCAGGATGGCTTCCTCGCCGATCCGGCCGACCGAGCAGCGCACGAAGACCAGCCCGTCCGCGCGCTCCCGCAGGTGCGGCCACTTGACCGAGGAGAACGTGACCGCCTTCACCGGCCGCCCGTCCACCGCCGGGACCAGGTATCCGCTGCCGCCGGGGAGCTGGGGGAATGCCGTGTCCGGGTAGGCCAGGGTGACGATGGCCATACTGGCGTAGCTGATCTCGCCCAGCGCCGCGGCGGCCGCGGCCGCGCCCGGCACCCCGCCGAGCAGCCTGCTGGCCGGCCGGCCGGGCAGGGCCAGGATGACCGCGTCGGCGTCCAGGTACTGGGGATCGTGCGCCGAGCCGATAGTCAGCCGCCAGCCACGCGGCCGGCGGACCAGTTCGCGGACCATGGCCCCGGTCCGCACCTCAGCACCGGAGGCCGCGGCCAGGGCCGGCGGCAGCGTGCCCAGGCCGCCGGCCAGGGTAGTGAACACGGCGGCTGGGGGACGATCGGCCGGCGCGGGTGGCAGCAGCGAGGCCGCCGCCCCGGCCAGCGAGGCATGCGTGCGGGAGGCCTGGGCCAGGCCGGGCAGCGTCGCCTCGAAGGACAGTTCCTCAGACCGCCCGGCGTACACCCCGCCGAGCAGCGGGTCGACGAGCCGGTCCACGACCTCCTGGCCGAACCGGGCCGCCACGTAGCCCTGCACCGACACGTCGCCGTCCCGGTGGGTGGGGGCCAGCCCGGGCTCACGGGCGGCCCGCTCCAGTCCCTCGGCCGAGAGGAGGCCGGCCGGGCCCAGCTCCCCGACGTCCGCGGGCACGCCCATGTACTGGCGGGCAGGCAGCCGGTACATCGCCCCCCGGCTCCAGATCCGGGCCGCGGTGGTCCCCGGCGACCTCAGGTCGTCACCCAGGCCGGCCGCCCGGACCAGCCCGGTGCCCTCGGGCCTGCGGGCCAGCAGGGCCTCAGCGCCCACGTCGACCCGGCACCCCGCGACCTCGGCCACGGACAGCTTCCCGCCGGTCTGCCGGGACCCCTCCAGCACGACCGCCCGGACCGGCTCGTCGCGCAGGAAGAACGCCGCCGCGAGCCCGGCGATCCCGGCTCCGATGATCGCAATCACCGGGAGATCTTGCTCAGGCTGCTCCACTCGTTCACCCTAAGGGTGGGGCTGGACCGCGCGGTAAACCATCACGGGGGGCGGATCAGGTGACGATCCAGTACGGCGGGCTGCTCGTAGTGGCGCTGGCGGCTTTCGTGGCCCCGCTGATCGCCCGCCTGGTGCCGCGGCGGCTGGTCCCGCCGGTCGTGCTCGAAGTGCTGGTGGGGATCGTGGTCGGCCCGCAGGTTCTGGGCCTGGTCCGGGCCGAGGGCGCGGCCGAGGTGCTGTACCTGCTGGGCCTGGGCTTCCTGCTCTTCCTGGCCGGGCAGGACGTGCGGCCGGAACGGTTCCGCGGGCCGACCTTCCGGCTGGCCGGCACCGCCTTCGTGATATCCGCGGTGCTGGCCGTCCCGGTCGCGTTCGGGTTGCACGTGATCGCGCCGGGCGCAGACGTGCGGCTGCTGGCGCTCTGCCTGGTGGCCAGCACGCTGGGAGTTCTGGTCCCGGTGCTGCGGGACGCCGAGGAGATCACCACCGAGTTCGGCCAGCTTCTGGTGGTGGCCGGCTCGGTCGGCGAGTTCGGTTCCCTGCTGCTGCTGACCGTCCTGTTCTCCGCGCAGCCCGAGTCCACCCTGGTCCAGGTGATCTACGTCCTGGTCATGGGCGTCGCCGCGCTGCTGCTGGCCCTGATCCTGAAGTGGCTGTGGCGCACCCCGGCGATGGCCCGGGTCTTCGCCGACTCCGATGACGACACCACCCAGCTGCGGGTCCGCGGCGCGTTCGTGGTCCTGCTGCTGTTCACCGCGCTGGCGCACCAGTTCGGCGTGGACGCGCTGCTGGGGGCGTTCATCGCCGGCATGGTGGTGGGCATCTCCGACGGGGACGAGCGGCCGAATCAGGAGCGGTACTGGGGCAAGCTCCGCGCGATCGGCTACGGCTTCCTGGTGCCGGTGTTCTTCGTGATGACCGGGGTGCAGTTCGACGTGCGGGCCCTCTTCTCGCACGCCTCGTCGCTGATCCTGGTCCCGCTGCTGGTGCTCGCGATCGGGGTGGTGCGCGGCGGCCCCGCCCTGCTGTACCGGCGCAAGCTCGGCAACAAGCCCGCCGCGGCGGCCGGGCTGCTCCAGGCCACCACGCTGACCTTCCCGGTGGTCGTGGCGGCCCTGGGCAGCGACCTGGGCCTGATCAACCCGGCGAGCGCGGCCGCCCTGATCGGCGCGTCCCTGCTGTCCGTGCTGCTGTTCCCGGCGGCCGCGCTGTCGCTCCGGCCGTGGACCAGGGCCCCCGACCCGGAGCCGGAGCCAGACGAGCACGTTGCGAAGCTGTGACCCCGGAGCCGGAACCGGCCCGGTGGGCTGGCGCGTCCGAGCGGCATGACATCGTCGTTGCTGGCCCGGGCCGTCGCATCCAGCGCGTTGCTCGGCGGAGCCTGCCTGCTCGCCGCCGGATGCTCGGCGGGTAGCTCCTCCACATCATCGTCGGCCGGTATGGCCGCCGCACCGCACGCCGCGGCGCGGGCCGCCGCGGGCAGCGCTGCCGCCCAGATGGGGACGGCCTCGGCAGGTACCTCGCTCACCGCGCTGCCCGCCACCCAATCGATCATCTATACGGCCAGCGTGACCGTGCGCACCACGCATCTCACCCAGGCCGCGGCCCGGGCCACCCAGCTGGCCCGCGCCGTGGGCGGCTACGTGTCCAGCGAGAACACCGCGCTCGACCGGGCCCACCCGGACCGGTCCACCGTCAGTCTCCAGCTGAAGATCCCGGTCAGCGCCTACCAGGCCACGCTCGGTGCCCTGTCCACCCAGCTCGGTGCCAGGCTGGCCCTGTCCCAGCACGCCCAGGACGTCACGCAGACCGTCGCCGACGTGACCAGCCGGGTGACGTCAGCCGAGGTAGCGATCAGCCAGCTGCGCAGCCTGCTGCGCCACGCAGGCTCGGTCGGCAGCCTGCTCACCGTGCAGAACCAGATCAACGCCGAGGAGTCCGGCCTCGAATCCCTGCTGGCCCGCCAGCGCGCCCTCAGCCACGAGACCAGCTTCGGCACCATCAGCCTCTTGCTCGTCGCCCCCTCCGCCACCACCCAGCAGAAAAAGCACCACGCGGCGGCCGGTTTCGTCGGCGGCCTCAAGGCTGGCTGGCACGGCCTGGTCCGCGTGGTCACCGCGCTCCTCACCGCAGCTGGCGCCGCCCTCCCCTTCGCCGTGATCCTCGCGGTGATCGGGGTCATCGCCTATCGCGCCCGCCACTGGCTACGCCGCCGTGCCCTGTTCAGTGGCAAAGGGTCGGGCGGGGCAGGGCCGCCCGATCCCGCCGCCCAGCCCTGAGCGGGGCGCCGAGCCTACGAACCAGCAGGTTCCCGGGCCGACGCCTCATGGACCAGATCGGTCAAGCCGGGCCAGCACGTCCGGATTGGTAGCCGGCAGCACCCCGTGCCCCAGATTGAAGATGTGCCCCTCGGCCGTCCGCCCGCGCCCGATGACGTCCTTGGCCCGCCGCTCGATCTCGTCCCACGGGGCGAGCAGGATGGCCGGGTCCAGGTTGCCCTGCAGCGCCTTGCCGGGCTCGACCCGGCGGACCGCCTCGTCCAGCGGCACCCGCCAGTCCACCCCGACCACGTCCGCGCCCGCCTCGCCCATCATGCCGAGCAGTTCCCCGGTGGCCACCCCGAAGTGGATCCGTGGCACGCCGGTGTCGGCCAGGGCCCCGAGGATCCGCCGGCTGTGCGGCAGCACGCCGGTCCGGTAGTCCTCCGGGCTGACCGCGCCGGCCCACGAGTCGAACAACTGGATCGCGGAGGCCCCCGCGGCCACCTGTACCCGCAGGAAGCTGATCGTGATGTCGGCCAGCCTGCCGAGCAGCGCGTTCCACAGGTCCGGGTCGCCGTACATGAGTGACTTGGTCAGGTCGTGGCTCTTGGACGGCCCGCCCTCGACCAGGTAGGAGGCCAGCGTGAACGGGCCGCCCGCAAAGCCGATCAGTGGTTTGGGTCCCAGCTCGGCCACCAGCGCGGTGACGGCCTCGGTGATGAAGCCCACGTCCCCCGGCTCGAGCGGGCGCAGCCGCTCCAGGTCCCGCGCGCCGCGGATCGGCTCCCCGATCACCGGGCCGACCCCGGGCTTGATGTCGATATCCAGCCCCACCGCCCGCAGCGGGACCACGATGTCGCTGAACAGGATGGCCGCGTCCACCGGGTACCTGCGCATCGGCTGCAGGGTGATCTCGGTAATCACATCCGGCCGGGAGCACGCTTTGAGCATCGGCATTCCGCCCCGCGCCCGGCGGTATTCGGGCAGCGAGCGGCCAGCCTGACGCATGAACCAGACCGGCGTGTACGGCACCGGCTGGCGGCGGCAGGCCAGCAGGAACGGAGACTCATCGAGGGTCTTGGGCGGCGCATTCACAACTGTGATGGTCTCACAGGACGCGGGCTGACCCGCAGCATCCGCCCAGGTGACATCGGGACACGCCGTCCGAGATCCACCGATCCGCGCGCTCCGCGTGCCACGATCGACACCTGCCTGGCGCCGTAGCCCAAAACCCCCAGATGAGGACGCCTGCGGCACCTATAGGTGAGGAGGTCACGAGACCGTGGACCAGATCAGCAGCTATTGCGCGGATTGCCGGGACATAAGGGCATTCACTCAAGTCCATCCCGGTCCGGAAAGCTGTTCTGAGGGATCCGAGGGTATTTGCCCGGAATGGTACTGCGTGGCCTGCGGCGCCGCCATCCTCCTCAGCACCCTCCCGGCCCCCGGACGGTCCCCCGGCCCGGCGGAGTTGACCGGGCGCGCCGCGTGACAGTCCATGGGGACGACGTACGCTCACCTTATGAGGCAGGTCGGCGGGCCAGCGGCAGCGGGCGACACAGCTCAGCCTTCGATGCCGCCCGGTGACGACGCCGCGGCCGGTTTCGGCGTCATCGTGGCCGGCCTGCAGGCCCAGCGTGATCAGCTAGGCACCCTGCGCCCGGAACTGGTCTTCGAGGACGTTCCGGCTCCCCGGACCCTGGCCCCGTACGCCAGCGCGATGGCGGCCACCGTGCTGGCAGGCGACGAGGAAATCGCCAGCGGCAGGCTCATCCTGCTCTACGACCCGGCGGGGCAGACCGGCTGGGCGGGGACGTTGCGGGTCATCGCCTACATCCACGCCGACCTGGACCCGGACATCGCCGAGGACCCGCTCATCGGGCAGGTGGGCTGGACCTGGCTGACCGAGGCACTGGGCCAGCACACCAGCGGCTACGCCGAGCCAAGCGGCACGGTGACCACCGTCGTCACCGAGGGTTTCGGGGCCAAGGAGTCCGAGCCTGCGGTGACCGGGTTCGAGCTGCGGGCGTCCTGGTCGCCAGCCGGCTGTCCCCCGGCTGATCCGGACAGCACCCCCGGACCGCAGGTCCTGGACGGGCACCTGGCTGCGTGGTGCGCTGCGCTCTGCACGGCGGCCGGCCTGCCGCCGCTGGCCGAGGGCGTGACGGCGCTGCCGCCGGGCAGCCGGCGGCCGCGGTGACCGGGCAGGACAGCGAGCCGCTGGAGCCGGAGACGTCCGCCGCGGAGCAGCCACCCGAACGCCCGCCGGCCATCCCGCTGCTGGAACCGCGTGACGGCCTGCCACCGCTGGTGACGTCGCCCGACGCGCTCCGCGAAGCAGTCCTCGCGCTGGGTGGGGGTGAGGGACCGGTGGCGGTGGACGCTGAACGGGCGTCCGGTTTCCGTTACGGTCACCGGGCCTTCCTGGTCCAGTTGCGCCGCCGGGGCACCGGGACTGTGCTGATCGACCCGGTGGCCTGCCCGGACCTGTCGGAGCTGGACGCGGCGCTCAGCGACACCGAAGCGGTGCTGCACGCGGCCTCCCAGGACCTGCCCTGCCTGGCGGACCTCGGATACCGGCCGCAGCGGCTGTTTGACACCGAGCTCGCCGGGCGGCTGCTCGGTTATCCGCGGGTGGGACTCGGCCCGCTCGTCGAGAACGTCCTCGGCCTGGCCCTGGAGAAGGGTTACGCAGCCGCGGACTGGTCCACCCGCCCGCTGCCTGAGGACTGGCTCCGCTACGCCGCGCTGGACGTCGAGGTCCTGGTGGACCTCCGGGACGCGCTGGCGGCGGAACTCGTGACCCAGGGCAAGGACGAGTGGGCCCGGCAGGAGTTCACGGCCGTGCTCCACGCCGGGCCGCCCCCGCCGCGGGCTGAGCCCTGGCGCCGCACGTCCGGCATCCACCGGGTGCGCACCCGCCGCGGCCTGGCCATCGTCCGGGAACTCTGGCTGGAACGCGACCGGATCGCCCAGCGGCGCGACCTGTCTCCCGGCCGGGTGCTGCCGGACTCTGCCATCGTCGAGGCGGCGCGCGCGGCGCCGACCTCGGCCACCGCCCTGCTCGGGGTGTCCGGATTCAAGGGCCGCGGGGCCAAGCGGCACGCCCAGGAGTGGTTCGCCGCCATCCGCCGCGCGCATACCGAGGCCGACCAGGCGCTCCCCCGGCCCTCCGCCCAGGTGTCGGACGGTCCGCCACCAGCGCACCGCTGGCACGAGCGGGACCCTGAGGCGGCCCGGCGGCTGGCCGCCGTGCGGACGGTCATCGCGGCCCTGTCGGACGAGCACTCGCTGCCCGCCGAGAACATGCTGCAGCCCGATTCGGTGCGCAGGCTGGCCTGGCAGCCCCCGGACCCGGTGACTGGCGAGGCGGTCGCGGCTCATCTGGCCGGCTACGGGGCGCGGCCCTGGCAGGTACAGCTCACCTCGGGGCCTATCGCGGGCGCGCTGCTCCGGCTAGCCGAAAAGGGCGACGAGTAACTCCCCCCGCGGGCCGGGCCAGCCTGCTCCAGCACTAGCCAACGCTGGCGGCCAGGTCCTGATAGGCAGGCATAAGCTCGCCCCACCGCGCCTCGGCGTCGACGCGCTCACGCCCGGCGATGTGGGCGACGAGATCCTCGACGTGGACCTGGATCCCCGACCCGTAGGCGGCGATCTGGTCCAGGGGCATGCCCCGTTCCTCCCAGACCAGGATGGTGTGGTCGCCGTCGGCGGCCAGCGTGATCTCGATGACATGCTCGCCCGGCTGGCCCGGTTGCTCCGTCAGGACCAGCAGATGCCGCGGGGCCTCGCACGCTTCCACGCGCCCGGTACCTTCCCATCCGCTGGCGAAAAAGCGGGCCCGGAACTCACCGCCCAGGCGCAGGTCGCCCTCGACCTCGCCGAGCCACCGGGCCAGGCGGCGGGGCTCGGTGAGCGCCGACCACAGGTCGTCGATGCTGGTGTCGAAACGGTCCTCCATGCGCACGGCACCCCGGCCGTCCACTGCTCGCAGGGTGCCCAGGATGCGGCCGCTTTCACGTGCGTTGCTGGTCATCTGGCGCTCCTTCGTTCGCGTTTCCCCCGGGCCACCTCGGTGTGCAGGGCGTCGAGCCGCTGCTCCAGCAAGGCCCGGTACCGGCCCAGCCATTCATCGACCTCGGCGAGCGGCTCGGGGCGAAGACTGCGGTCGCCGGACCAGCGGTCAAGACTGTCCAGCAGCGTCCGCCGGCTCTCGTCGGCCAGGGCCCGCAGAACAGCTTCCATAGCGCGAATGTACCAAACTAGTTACGTAACTGTCTAGGTACATAAGCGGGTGGCGTTGGCCCCCGACGGATCGCGGGCCGCAGGGGGCACACTGGTGGGGTGCGGCAGGACGGCTCGCCCCGGCGGGCGACCCTCACCCGGCGCCCGGCGCGGCCCTCGCTCAGGGTGCGGCTGGTCGCCGCGGCCGTGTGCCTGCTGGCCGCCGGAGCCGGGGTCATCGTGGTGGCCGGCGTCTCGGCCACCCGGGGCCAGCTGACCCGGCAGGCCGAGCAGCAGCTGCGCGCCTACGCGGGGCAGCTCACCAGCCGCCCGTTCCTGCTCACGCCGTTCTCCCGGCCCGCACCCGGTGCCCCGGAGCTCAGCGACCTCGCCGCCGGGACGAGCCCGGTGAGTATCGAGGTGCGCGGGTCTGGTGGCCAGGTGGTCCTGCGGGCCGGTCCGGACCATCCGGCCAGCCCGGGCCTGCACGCGGCGGCGGCCCGGGTCCTGGCGAGCCGGGGCGGGCCGGCCGCGGTGCAGCCTGCCCGGCACGGCGGCTACCTGGCCATCACCGAGCCGGTCCGCTACCGGGCGCACCGCATCCCTTACGCCTACGGCGCCGAGGACTTCGCCCTCCACGTCACCGGCCCGGCGGGGACCGGCTCCCCGGGCACCCTCGTGGTGAGCGTGAGCCTGGCCCGCATCGGCCAGGTCACCGGCCACCTCGCTGTCATCCTGCTGGCCACGAGCGGCCTCCTGGTGCTGGCCACCGGATGCCTGGCCGCCTGGGTGATCCGCGCGCTGCTCCGCCCGGACCGGGCGGCACCGGCACTCAGCGCCGCGGCGACCCAGCTCGGCCAGCTCCGTGTCCCGGCCGGCCAGCCTCAGCCGGCGGCCCGCCGGGTCGCCGAGCAGAAACGCCAGGCCGTCGTGGCGGCCGGCCGTGAGCTGCGCAAGCCGGTCAGCGTCCTGGGCGGCCTGGCCGAGTACTACCGGCATCGTGACCAGCTCACCCCGGGCGAGTTCGACCGCTTGCTGGGCCGGATCGCGGATGAGACCGCCCGGATCGACGCGATCGTCGACGACCGGCTGGGCCCGGGGCGGGACGAGCCGGGTCCGCCGGCCTCACCAGGTCATCCGGGCTAGCCGGGCAGGGCGAGGCAGAACGGGTGGCCGGCCGGGTCCAGATAGACGCGCACGTCGTCCTGAGGCTGGTAGTCAGCCAGCACCGCACCGGCCGCGATGGCGTGCTCGCCCGCTGTCGCCAGGTCCTCGACCACGATGTCCAGGTGGACAGACATCTGCTGGTCACCGGGCCCGGCGGGCCACACCGGCCGCACGTAGCGGGACTCAGTCTGGAACGACAGCCCGGACCCGCCCGCCGGGGAACGCAGCCGGACCCAGTCCGGCTCGTCCTCCTGCACCGCCCAGCCCAGCAGCCGGCGGTAGAAGGCCGCTAGCTCCCTCGCGTCCGGCGAGTCGAGAACCACCCCGGAGAGGGTCAGTACTGGTGCCTGGTCCATGGTGCCTCCCAGCGTGTGCGCGTGAACTGGGACCGAGCGTAGGTGGCGGCACCGACAAAGGGCCGCGGGTCCAGGCGGGCGGCCGCGGGTCCAGGCGGGCGGGCCGGAAGGCCGGGCGGGCGGCCGAAAATGTCGGTGCGGATGCGTAGTCTCAACCCTGGGCCGACAGAAGGCGGATGGGGAACCATGACCGAACTGAGCTGGGCGACGCTGAGTTCGCCGGTCGGGCCGCTGGCAGTGGGCTGCAGCCCCGAAGGCGTGGCCCGGGTGGACTTCAGGACGTCTGGTGGCCCGGCCCGGCCCGGACGTCAGCCCGGGGTGGGCCAGGTCGCGGCGGGCCTGCTGGGGGCGGCCCGGGACCAGCTGGCCGAGTACTTCGCCGGGCAGCGCCAGGTGTTCGATCTGCCGCTGGACTGGTCCGCCTGCTCGCGGGCCCAGCACCAGGTGCTGTCGGTGCTCTATGACTCGGTCGGCTACGGGAAGACGCTCACCTACGGGGACCTGGCGCAGCGCGCGGTGGCCGGGCCGGACGGGATCTCGCTCCCGGCCCGCGCCATCGGGCGGATCATGGGCTCGAACCCGCTTCCGCTGATCGTCCCGTGCCACCGGGTGGTGGCGGGCAACGGGCTGGGTGGCTACAGCGGCGGCACCGGCATCGAGATCAAGCGCTGGCTGCTGATCTTCGAGGGGGCGCTGCCCGCCACGATGGACTGGGACGTAGCCGGAGTCTGAGGGCGGTCAGGTGGTCACCGAAGCGGGCCCCGGGTGAGCTCAGCCTCCATCGGGCCGGGGACCGCGATCGATTCCGCGGCGGCGCGGGACCCGGCCCGGGCGGCTTCCTGCGGCGTCGCGCCAGCCATGCTGGCCGCGATGTAGCCGCCGGCGAAGTTGTCCCCGGCCCCGTCGGTATCAACGGGACGGGACGACTCTGCCGGGATCACCCACGTTCCCTCGCGCGTCTCCAGGCGGGCGCCGTGCGGGCCGTCGGTGCTGCACACCGTGACCCCTCGCCGGGCAGTTCCGCCCTGGACAGGCCGAGCGCCTCGATCTCCCCGGTACTCGGGAAGATCACCTGAGCCAGGGCCAGCGCCTCGGCGAGCAGTGCGCCTGCGGCGGGAGTCAGCGCCTCGGTCCGCACGTTCGGGTCCACTGACACGGTGGCCCCCGCCGCGCGCGCCCGGCGCAGCGCGCTCATCGCCGAGGCGGCCAGTGGCTCACCGAAGAGCAGCGCCGACCCGGACAGGTGCAGCCATGACGCCGACTCCGGCAGGCTGGCCAGATCCGCCTCCAGCACGGCCGTGGCCGCGGTGCCGCTGACGGCGAACCCGAATTCGCGGTGACCGCCGGGGTAGTAGGTGACGTAGGCGGCCGCGGTCGGCCTGAGGTGGCCCCCCTCGCTCTCGTGGCAGGTCACGCCAGCGGCGGACAGGCGGCTCCGGATGGTGTCCCCGGCGGCGTCCTGGCCGATCCCGGCGACCAGGTGGGTGGGGGCGCCGAGCATCGAGGCGGAGTACGCGGCGATAGCAGGAGCCCCGCTCGCCCACGGACCGGAAAAGGGCAGGTCCTGATCGGCGTCAGCGCCGAGCTGGCGCATGAAGGCCACGAGCGCCTCACCGACGATGAGCAGCATCAGGGGACCTCCCGGGCACCACGACTGGGTCGGTGCAGGCCGTCGACGCTCAGCCGCCGACCAGGTGATGCTCTTCCTGGGAGGCCAGGATGTTCCACCCGACGTGCAGGACCCAGAAACCGGCCAGCGGCAGCGGCCCGCCTTCGGCCGCCTTCGCCCCGAGCACCGCGCAGGCCTCTTCCAGGATCAGCGAGAGGTTCTCCCGGTGCCCGCAGAGCACCGCGGGCAGCGCGCTGCCGAGGATCTCGTCCACCTGGCGCCGGGCGTCCCCGGCCGCCGCCAGTCCCACGGTGAGCGACGGATCAGGACGCACGTCCTGCCCGGTGGCCTCGGCGTAGGACTGGACGGTGGCGATACAGCGCTCGGCCAGCGAGCTGAATACCTGCCCGGTCGCGTAGCACCGCAGCAGCGAGGCCAGCGTCCGCCGCTGCCGTAGCCCCTCCTCGTCCAGCGGCCGTTTCAGGTCGTCGCCGTGCCCCGCCGCCCGCCACTCGTCCTTGTTTCCCGCTGACGCGTGACGGACCAGGATGAAGGGGATCGTGTCCGGCGGGCCGGCCGCGAACTCCTCGAGCACGCCCGCGTCGTGCGGATAGCTCAGCCGGTCCAGGGCGGCCGGTACGTCCAGCCAGGCCACCTGGTCGACCTCGTCGTTGGGGACGAAACCGGGCTGGGACCCGGCGGCCGGCTTCGCCGCCCAGTAGTTGACGGTCTTCGGCCGGTTGCCGTGCATCTGGTAGTGGGTGGACGGCAGGCGCCGGCCCAGGACCACGCGGATCCCGGTCTCCTCCTCCACCTCGCGGACCGCGGTCAGCAGGACGTGCTCCCCGGCCAGGGCCTTGCCCTTGGGCAGGCTCCAGTCGTCGTAGCGGTTGCGGTGGACCAGCGCTACCTCGGGACCGCCGGTCCCGGGGCGCCAGACCACGGCGCCTGCGGCCCGGATCTCTGTGTCCTGTGGTTCGGGGTCCACGCCGTCAGCCGTCAGTGAGATGCCCGCGCCGCGCCAGCAGGTATTCCTGCAGGTCGCGCAGGGGCTTCCCGTCGCCGTCCAGATGATGCCTGGTCCAGGTACCGTCGCCGGCCAGCCACCAGGAACTGGTGACGTCGTCCATGGCCGCGTCGATCAGGGCCCTGAGCTCCCGCTGCTGATCCGGCTCCTTCACCGAGCAGAGCAGCTCGACCCGGCGATCCAGGTTCCGGTGCATGAGGTCGGCGCTGCCGATCCAGACTTTCCCCTCGGGGTCGTCCCGGGTCCCGAACGCGTAGATCCGCGAGTGCTCGAGGAAGCGGCCCAGGATGCTGCGCACCCGGATGTTCTCCGACAGCCCGGGCAGGCCCGGCCGCAGCGAGCAGATGCCGCGGACCCACAGGTCGACCGGCACCCCGGCGTTCGAGGCCCGGTACAGGGCGTTGACCACGGCCTCGTTGACGATCGCGTTGCACTTCAGCTGGATCCGCGCCGACTGGCCGTCGCGCTGCCGGGCGGTCTGCCTCTCGATCTGCTCCAGCAGGCCAGCCCGGAGCGCGTACGGCGCGACCAGGAACCGGTCGTAGGAGGTCTTCCGGCTGTAACCAGTGAGCACGTTGAACAGGTCGGTGGCGTCGCCACCCACGTCCGGATCCGAGGTGAGCAGGCCGTAGTCCTCATACAGCCGGGCCGTGGACGAGTTGTAGTTACCGGTACCGATGTGGCAGTAGCGGCGCAGCGAGCCGTCCGGCTCCTCCCTGACCACCAGCGCCATCTTGCAGTGCGTCTTGAGGTCCACGAACCCGTAGACCACGTGGCACCCGGCTTGCTCCAGCTTGCGCGCCCAGAGGATGTTGGCCCGCTCGTCGAAGCGCGCCTTCAGCTCCACCACCACCACGACCTGCTTGCCCGCCTCGGCCGCGTCGATCAGCGCGTCCACGATGGGCGAGGAGTCACTGGTCCGGTACAGCGTCTGCTTGATGGCCAGGACCCGGGGGTCGGCGGCCGCCTCCACCGTCAGCCGCTCCACGGTCGCGGTGAACGAGTCGTACGGATGGTGGACCAGGACGTCCTGCTTGTCCAGGGTGCTGAAGACGTCGCCGTCGTGCGGGAACGCCGCCTCCGAGGGAACGAAGGCGGGGTACTTCATCCGCCGGATGTCCAGGTCGGCGATGGCGTTCAGCCCGGTGAGGTCCAGCGGCCCGGGCAGGTGGTAGACGGCCCGGCGATCGACACCCAGCTCGGTGACCAGCCGGTTGAGCACCTCGGCCGAGATGGACTCCTCCACCTCCAGGCGGACCGGCGGCTCCGTGCGGCGCCGGAGCAGTTCGCGCTCCAGCGACTGCATGAGGTCCTCGGTGACGTCCTCGTCCACCTCCAGCTCCCGGGCCCGGGTGACCCGGAACACGTGGTGCTCCAGGATCTCCAGCCCGGTGAACAGCTCGGGGAGGTGCGCGGCGATCACGTCTTCCAGCGGCACGAACCGGTACTTGCTGACGGTGAGGAAGCGTGGCAGCAGGGGGGGCACCTTCACCCGGGCGAACATGGTCAGCCCGGTGTCCGGCTCCGTGATCATGACCGCCAGGCTGAGTGAGAGCCCAGAGATGTACGGGAACGGGTGCGCCGGGTCGACCACCAGCGGGGTGAGCACCGGGTAGATCCGGTCGCGGAACAGCTGGTGCAGACTCTCCTGCTCGTCGGGGGAGAGCTCCTTCCAGCGCAGGATCTCGATGCCCTCCTGGGCCAGGGCCGGCCGGATGGCGTTGTTGAAGTACTCCGCGTGCTCCAGGCTGAGCTCACGAGCCGTCTCGAGGGTCTGCTCCAGCACCTGGTCCGCAGGCATCCCGGTGGTCACGCCCTCCACCGGGAGCCCGGTGGCCATCCGGCGCATCCGGCCCGCCACCCGGACCATGAAGAACTCGTCCAGGTTGCTGGCGAAGATGGCCATGAAACGCACCCGCTCCAGCAGCGGGATGGTCTCGTCCTGGGCGAGTTCGAGCACCCGCTGGTTGAACCGGAGCCAGCTTCCCTCGCGTTCGATGTAGCGGTCAGGCGGCAGATCGTCGGCCACACCCGCCGCTTCTGGACCCGGCGCCCCGTCCACGCCGTACTCGTCCGCAGTCCGCTGGGGGCTCGCCTCTCCGACACTCATGTCGTCATTGTCCCCCGTGCCCGTCGCGCCAAGACCTCCGGCCCTCCTGTTTTCAATATCGCTAAGGGTCGCGTTCGTCCAGTTCAACAGGGCGCCGTTTACCCGCAAAGCGGTATCAAGCGCCACCTCCACGCAGCGTAGCGCCGACGGCAGCGCCGGCCGCGCGACGGCGCGCGCCCTCGCGCCGGCAATCAGGCCGCAAAGCCCGCTCCAGGTCCGGGTCAGCCGGCCGCGGGCCGGCACAGTGCCTCGATGGCCTCCCGGTCACCGATCTTCACCCGCTCACCACGGTCGAGCGCGGCGGCCAGGTCGGCCTCGGCGGCCTCGACCCGGAGCCAGTCCACGTAGCTCACCGGACGCACCCCGCGCGCGGCCAGGACCTCGGCGAACGGCCTGCGGGCGGCCCGGTCGCCGGGCGCGGCGGCGGACAGGTCGGCCAGCAGGGAGCGGACGGTCCCGGCCGCGTCGGACTTGTTCGTGCCCACCACCCCGGTGGGGCCGCGCTTGAGCCAGCCCGCGACGTACTCCCCCGGCAGCGGCGCACCGTCCGGGCCGAGGACCCGGCCCTCGGCGTTGGGCACCGTGGCGGTGTTCTCGTCGAACGGCACCCCGGCCAGCGGCACGCTCTGGTAGCCCACGCTGCGGAACACCATCTGCGCCGGGATCGTCTCGTACTGCCCGGTCCCGGTGAACCGGCCCTGCTCGTCGAGCCGGGTGCGCTCCACCGTCAGCCCGGACACCCGGCCCGCGCCCTCGACCGCGGTCGGGCGAAGCCAGAACCGGATCGTGAGCCTCCGGCCGCCAGTCCCGGCCGGGCGCGCGGCCCAGTCCCTCAGCACCGCGAGGTTGCCGCGGACCCGGCGGTCGCTGCTGGCCAGCTCGGCGCTCTGCCCGGTCGGGTCGAACGCGTCGAGATCGACTTCGTCCGGCCGCACCTCGATGTCCACGTCGGCCAGTTCGCCCAGCTCCCGCAGTTCCTTGGTGGTGAACTTGGCCTGCGCGGGCCCGCGGCGGCCGATCATGTGCACCTCACGGACCTTGCTGGCCATGAGGGCGTCCAGCACCGGCTGGGGGATGTCGGTGGAACGCAGCGTGGCCGGGTCCCGGGCCAGGATGCGGGCCACGTCCACGGCCACGTTGCCCACCCCGACCACCGCCACGGACTCGGCGTCCAGGGTGAACTCCTCGGCCGAGGAGTCAGGATGGCCGCAGTACCAGTTGACGAAGTCGGTCGCCGCGTAGCTGCCGGGCAGGTCCTCGCCGGGGATGCCCATCCGCCGGTCCCGCATCGCCCCGGTCGCGTAGACCACCGCGTCGTAGCTGGCCAGCAGGTCGTCCCGGGTGACGTCGTCGCCCAGGTGCACGCCGCCGAGGAACCGGACGTCCGGGTGCTCCAGCACGCCGCGAAGGTAGTCGGCGATGGACCGGATGGACGGGTGGTCCGGCGCGACGCCGTAGCGGACCAGGCCGTAGGGGGTGGGCAGCCGGTCCAGAACATCGACGCGAACGGTTCCCGCCGGGGCCAGCGCCGCGACCTGCTTGATGAGTGCTTCAGCCGTGTAGATGCCCGCCGGGCCGGAGCCCACCACGGCGACCTCGAGTGTCGTCACGGAGTCATCCCTGGGGGTTGTCGGCCAGCACCGGGTCCAGCTGGGCCACGGCCTCGGTGATCTGCCGGGCCAGGTGCTGCGGGACCAGGCCGATCTCGCTGAGGACCTCGTCGCGGGAGCCGTGCGCCAGGAACCGCTGGGGGATGCCGAAGGTCCGGGCGGGGGTGGGCACCCCGGCGTCCCGGAGCAGCCGGCACACGGCGTCACCGAACCCGCCGGCTACGCCGTTGTCCTCGACCGTCACCACGAGGCGGGCCCGGCGGGCCTCGCCGGCCAGGGCCGGATCGACCGGCTTCACCCAGCGCGGGTTGACCACGGTCACCCCGATACCCTGATCAGCCAGCCGGTCCGCGGCGACCAGGCAGGTCATCGCCATCGGCCCGGCACCGACCAGGAGCACGTCGGGCCCGGCGCCGCCGTCGGGCCGGCGCAGCACGTCCATCCCGCCGAGCTGCCCGACCGCCTCGACGTCACCGCCCACGTTGGCCTTGGGGAAGCGCAGCACGGTAGGCCCGTCGCTGACCGCCACCGCCTCGTCCAGCAGTTCGGCGAGGCGGGACGCGTCCCGCGGGGCCGCGATCCGCAGGCCGGGCACGACCTGCAGGATCGAGCCGTCCCACATCCCGTTGTGGCTGGCCCCGTCCGGTCCGGTCACCCCGGCCCGGTCCAGCACGAAGGTGACCGGCAGCCGGTGCAGGGCCACGTCCATCAGCACCTGGTCGAAGGCCCGGTTGAGGAACGTCGCGTAGATCGCGACCACCGGGTGCAATCCGCCCATGGCCAGCCCGGCCGCACTGGTGACGGCGTGCTGCTCGGCGATGCCGACGTCGAAGACCCGGTCGGGGTAGGCCTCCGCGAACGGTCCCAGGCCGGTCGGGTGGAGCATCGCGGCCGTGATCGCCACCACGTCGGGACGCCGCGCGCCGACCGAGACGAGCGCGTCGCCGAACACGTGGGACCAGGTGCGCTTGGGCGCACCGGGCAGCCGGCCGACCGGGGCGCCGGCGGGCACCTGGTGCAGCCGGTCCTCCTCGTTGTCCTCGGCGAGCTGGTACCCGAAGCCCTTCCGGGTGATCGCGTGCACGATCACCGGGCCGCCGAAGTCGCGGGCCCGGCGCATCGCCATCTCCATGGCCTGCTCGTCGTGGCCGTCGATGGGGCCCAGGTACTTCAGGCCGAGGTCCTCGAACAGGACCTGCGGCTGCAGGACGTCCTTGAGGCCCTTCTTCACGCCGTGCAGGGTGCCATACAGCGGCGGCCCGACCAGCGGTGTCCGGGTCAGCGTGGTCTTGATGTAGTCCAGCACGTTCTCGTAGCGCTGGTTGATCCGGACCGTGGCCAGGTGATGGGCCAGCCCGCCGATGGTCGGCTGGTAGGACCGGCCGTTGTCGTTCACGACGATGACCAGCCTGCTGTCCCTGGCCACCGCGATGTTGTTCAGCGCCTCCCAGGCCATGCCGCCGGTCAGCGCGCCGTCGCCGATGACCGCCACCACGGTCCGGTCGGTCTCACCACGCAGCCGGTACGCCTTGGCCAGCCCGTCGGCGTAGGACAGGCTGGTCGACGCGTGCGAGTTCTCCACCAGGTCATGCTCGGACTCGGCGCGGCACGGGTAGCCGGACAGGCCGTCCCGCTGGCGCAGCGTGCCGAACTCGGGCACCCGCCCGGTCAGGAGCTTGTGCACGTAGGACTGATGGCCGGTATCGAAGACGATCTTGTCCGCCGGCGAGTCGAACACCCGGTGCATCGCGATGGTCAGCTCGACCACCCCGAGGTTGGGTCCCAGGTGACCGCTCGTCCGTGAGACCGTCTCGATCAGCAGGTCGCGAATCTCGCTGGCCAGGACAGGCAGCTGGTCCGGGGCCAGCTCCTTGAGCTCGCGCGGGCCGGAGATGGATTCCAGCAGGGTCACCAGGGCAGCTCCCTCGTCGCAGGGGCGGGAATCTGTGGCGAGTCTATTTCGCCGGGCTCGTGCCCGGCACGGAAGGCTCGCTACCGGACGCCGTAAAGGTGTTCGAGGGCGAGCTGGTCCAGGTGCTCGTAGGCCAGGCCGCGGGCCGCCAGGGCGTCGATGTCGGGGGTGAAGCCCTGGACGTCCCGCCAGGTCTCGCCCTCGGCGAGGGTGGGGCTGGCCAGGTCCGCGACCCCGGACGCGGCCAGCGCCGCCTTCACCTCGGGATCGGCGCGGAACGCGCGGACCTTGTCCCGCAGGATCAGGTAGTTGCGCATGCAGGCCGCCGCGGACACCCACACGCCGTCGTCGTCCTCGGTCCGCGGCGGCTTGTAGTCGAAGTGCACCGGCCCGTCATACCCTCCGGTCAGCAGCGCGTCCACCACCCAGAACGCGCCCCGGACGTTCCCCGCGCCGAACCGCAGGTCCTGGTCGAAGCGCGGCCCGTTCTGGCCGTTCAGGTCGATGTGGAACAGCTTGCCGTGCCACATCGCCTGGCTGATGCCGTGCGCGTAGTTCAGTGAGGCCATCTCCTCGTGCCCGACCTCCGGGTTGATGCCCACCATCTCGGAGTGCTCGAGTTCGCTGATGAAGGCCAGCGCGTGGCCGGCGCTGGGCAGCAGGATGTCCCCGCGTGGCTCATTCGGCTTGGGCTCGATCGCGAACCGCAGGTCATACCCCTGCTCCAGGACGTAGCCCGCCAGCAGGTCCAGTCCCTCCTTGTACCGCGACAGCGCCGCCTGGATGTCCTTCGCGGCGCCGGACTCGGCGCCCTCCCGGCCACCCCAGAACACATACGTCTTCGCCCCGAGCTCGGCGGCCAGGTCCAGGTTGCGCATCGTCTTGGCCAGCGCGAACCGGCGGATGTCCCGGTCGGCCGCGGTGAACGCGCCGTCCTTGAAGATCGGGTGGCCGAACAGGTTGGTGGTGGCGGTGGTCACCACCACGCCGGTCTCGTCAAGGGCCCGCCGGAAGTCCCCGATCTTCCGGTCCCGCTCCGCGTCGGACGCCTCAAACGGGAACACGTCGTTGTCGTGGAAGTTCACCCCGTACGCGCCCAGCTCCGCGAGCTTGCGCACCGCCCGGTCCGCCGCCATCGGCGGGCGTACCGGGCCGCCGAACACGTCCACTCCCTGCCACCCGACGGTCCAGATGCCAAACGAGAACTTGTCCTGCGGGGTCGGTACGTAAGCGTCTGCGGTCACCAGCCAGTCCTCTCTATCGCCCTGCACAATTGCCCGGCACAGATCATCTTTCCCAGACGTCATCTATCCCAGACCGTCATCTTTCCCAGACCGGCGTGTCCCAGCCCGCGGTGTCCCAGTCCGTGGTGGCCTGGCGGAGCCAGGCCAGCCGCTCGCGGACCACGGGCTCCGCCGGCCCGGTGTACTCCTCCGGCAGATGCCGCGGCCACTCGGGCGGCTGCGACGTGCCCGCCAGCGCCCACGCGGCCTGCCGGGCCGCGCCCAGTGCGACGTACTCCTCCGGCGCCGGCACCAGGACCGGGACCCCGAAGATGCCCGGGGCCAGGCGGCGCGCGGCCTCGGAACGGGCCCCGCCGCCGATCAGGAGCACCCGCTCGCCGGACGCGCCCTGCGCCGCGATCAGGTCGGCCGCCTCGGCCAGCGTGCCGAGCACCGCCTCGATCGCGGCCCGGGCCAGGTTGGCCGGGGTCGCGTTCCGCGTGGTGAGGCCCCGGAGCACCCCGGTCGCGTCGGGCCGGTTCGGGGAGCGTTCCCCGTCCAGGTAGGGCAGCAGCGCGACGCCGCCGGCGCCGGGCTCCGCGGCCAGCGCCCGGGACGACAGCCCGTCCAGGTCGGTGCCGGTCATGGTGGCCACCGCCGAGAGCACCAGGCCCGCGTTGACCGTGGCGATCAGCGGCAGGAACCGGCCGGTGGCGTCGGCGAACCCCGCGACCATGCCGGACTCGTCCGCCGCGGCCTGCTCGGTGACCGCGTACGCCGTGCCCGACGTGCCGATCGAGATGACCAGCTCGCCCGGCTCCAGGCCGAGCCCGAGGGCGGCGCCCATGTTGTCGCCGGTCCCGGGGGCCAGCACGGCGCCGCCCGCGGCCTCCCCGACGACCTCGTGGGGCTTGGCGATCCGGGGCAGGCCGGGCTCGTGGCCCAGCGCGGCCGCGGCGACCTCGGGCAGCCAGCGGCTGGTCGCGGGCGAGAAGTAGCCGGTGCCGGACGCGTCGCCGCGGTCGGTGACCGGCTCGGCCCCGGCTGCGCCGGCCCGGCCTGAACCGGCCCCGCCTGAACCGGCCCGGCCCGGTCCCTGGGAGGCGAGCCGCCAGGTCAGCCAGTCGTGCGGCAGCATGACCCGGGCCACCCGGGCCGCGTTCTCCGGCTCGTGGGTGGCGAGCCAGCGCAGCTTGGTGACGGTGAACGAGGCGCTGGGCACGCTCCCGGTGTGCTCGGCCCACCAGCCCGGGCCGCCCATTTCGGCGATCAGTTCCCGGGCCGCCGGGGCGGAGCGCAGGTCGTTCCAGAGCAGGGCGGGCCTGATCACCTGGCCGGCCTCGTCCACGACGACCATGCCGTGCTGCTGCGCCGCCACCGCGATCGCGTCGGCCCGGTCGAGCAGCCCCGCCCCGGCCTGCTCCAGCGCGGACCACCACGCGGCCGGGTCAACCTCGGTGCCAGACGGGTGCGGGGCGCTCCCCCGGGCCACGACCGTGCCGTCTTCGGCCTCGCAGAGCAGCACCTTGGTCGACTGCGTAGACGAGTCCACCCCAGCCACGAGCATCGCTCACCCCTTCGCGCCGACGGACTGAACCTATCGCCCGGCGCCCGGCGCCGGCGGGCTGGCCGGCTCAGCCCGGTTCGGGCAGGGTGACGGCCCGGGCGGCCGGCCAGCCGGCCACGAGCTGCAGCCCGGTGATCACCAGCAGCACCACCACCGGGACGGTCCAGCCGCCGATCGCGGAGTGCAGGAAGCCGACGACCAGCGGGCCGGTGGTGGCGACCAGGTACCCCACGCTCTGCGCGAATCCTGAGAGCGACGCGGCGATCCGCGGATTGGGGGCCCGGGCCAGAGTGAAGAAGATCGCCAGGCCGAGCGAGGCACCCTGACCCACGCCGAGCACCAGTACCCAGGCCACCTCGCCGCCCAGCGGGGCGAACCAGGCCCCGGCCAGGCCGGCCGCGCTGGCCACGACCGTGCCTGCGATCAGCGCCTGCTGGTTGCGGGCCCGGTGCGCGAGGACCGGGATCAGCAGCGAGCCGACCGCCCCGCCCACGCCGGTGAGGGCCAGCAGCGTGCCGGCGGCGCCGGCGCTCACCCCCCGGTCCCGGAGCATGGTCGGCAGCCAGGACAGCTCCGCGTAGAAGGTCAGGCTCTGCAACCCCATGAACGCGGTGACCTGCCAGGTCAGCGCGTACCGGGAGAGCTTCAGCGGGGCGGCCCGGAGGGCCGGGCGCGGCGCGGCTCCTGACTCGCGCGACTCTGGCCGCCGCGCCGCGGGATGGGGCAGGGTCCGGTACTTCAGCTGCGGCAGCCAGGCCACCCCGGCGGCCAGCGCGGGCAGCGCCCATACCGACAGGGACAGCGGGACCGAGCCGCCGGACAGGTTGTACACCGGGATCGCGATCAGCGAGGCCAGGATCGACCCGGCGTTCAGGCACAGCAGGTAGATCCCGATCAGCGCCCCGGCCCGCTCCGGCGCGCGCCGCTTGACCAGGCTGGGCAGCAGCACGTTCAGCAGCGCGATGGCCGCCCCGGCCAGCGCCGTCCCGGGGAACAGCAGCACTCCCGGCGCCACCCCGCGCAGGATCAGCCCGGCGGCCAGCAGGCCCACGGCCCCGCCGAGCACCCGTTCCTCGCCGAACCGGCGGCTGAGCGGGGCGGCCACCCCGGAGAACACGCCGAAGGCCAGCACCGGGAGCGCCGCCAGCGCGGACACCGCGGCCGGTGACAGGTCCAGCCGGGTGGACAGCTCCGGGAACAGCGGCGGCAGGCTGGTGATCGCGGCCCGCAGGTTGAACGCGATCGCGAGGACGCCCGCGACGAGCAGGACCCCGGTCCGGGCGTAGCGGCGGGTCCGCGGCGGCGACGGCGCGGGGGGAGCGTCAGGGTCGGGCATTTCCCCGCCACGCTACCGCGCGCGCCGCCCGGGCCTGCGCCCGCTCAGCTGAGCAGCGAGCGCAGCACGTACTGCATGATCCCGCCGTGCCGGAAGTACTCCGCCTCCCCCGGCGTGTCGATCCGCACCACGGCCCGGAACTGCGTGCCGTCCGCGCGGACGGTCACCTCGCGCGGGACCGTGCCGGAGTTCATCTCCTCGATGCCGGTGATCTCGAAGACCTCCTGCCCGGTAAGCCCGAGCGACTCGGCCGACTCCCCCGGCTGGAACTCCAGCGGCAGCACGCCCATGCCGATCAGGTTGGAGCGGTGGATCCGCTCGAACGACTCGACCAGCACGGCCCGCACCCCGAGCAGCAGGGTGCCCTTGGCCGCCCAGTCCCGGGAGGACCCGGAGCCGTACTCCTTGCCGCCCAGCACGACCAGCGGGGTGCCCTCCTCCGCGTACTTCCGGGAGGCTTCGTAGATGGACATCTGCTCGCCGTCGGGCAGGTGCACGGTGACGCCGCCCTCGGTGCCGGGGGCGAGCTGGTTGCGCAGCCGGATGTTGGCGAACGTGCCGCGGATCATCACCTCGTGATTGCCGCGCCGCGAGCCGTAGGAGTTGAAGTCCTTCCGTTCCACCCCGTGCTCGGTCAGGTACTTCCCGGCCGGGCTGTCGGTCTTGATCGCCCCGGCCGGCGAGATGTGGTCGGTGGTCACCGAGTCGCCCAGCCGGGCCAGTACCCGGGCGCCGTGGATGTCGCTGACCGGCGCGGGCTTGTCCGGCATGCCGTCGAAGTACGGGGGCTTGCGCACGTAGGTGGAGCCGGGGTCCCAGGCGAACGTGTCCCCGGCGGGCACGTCCAGTTCCCGCCAGCGGTCGTCGCCCTCGAACACGTCCGCGTAGTCCCGGGTGAACATCTCCGCCGCCACCGCGTGCTGCACCACGTCGTCGATCTCGGCCGCCGAGGGCCAGATGTCGCGCAGGTACACCGGGGTGCCGTCGCCGCGGCTGCCCAGCGGCTCACTGTCCATGTCGAAGTCCATGGTCCCGGCGAGCGCGTACGCGACCACCAGCGGCGGCGAGGCCAGGTAGTTCATCTTCACGTCGGGGTTGATCCGGCCCTCGAAGTTCCGGTTCCCGGACAGCACCGACACCACGGCCAGGTCGTTCTCGGCCACCCCGGCGCTGATCGCCTCGGGCAGCGGCCCGGAGTTGCCGATGCAGGTGGTGCAGCCGTAGCCGACCAGGTTGAAGCCGAGCTTGTCCAGGTAGGGCACCAGGCCGGCCCGCTCGTAGTAGTCCATGACCACCTTGGAGCCGGGCGCCAGCGTGGTCTTCACCCAGGGCTTGGTGGCCAGCCCGGCCTCGACCGCCTTCTTGGCCAGCAGCGCGGCGCCGACCATGACCGTCGGGTTGGAGGTGTTGGTGCACGACGTGATGGCCGCGATCACCACCGAGCCGTGGTCCACCGAGGTCTGCCTGCCGTCCTCCAGCGTCACCTGGGCCGGGTGGGACGGGCGGCCGGTGCCGGAGGCCACTGGCCTTCCGGCGGGCTGGTCGGCGTCGCCGTTCTCCCGGTCCGCGGTGAACGGGTCAGACGCCGGGAAGGTGTCGTCCAGGTCCTCGTCCAGCCGGTCGAGCTGGACGTAGTTGCCGAGCGCCTCGCGGAACGACTCCTTGGCGTCGGACAGGGCGACCCGGTCCTGCGGCCGCTTCGGGCCGGCCAGCGACGGCACGATGGTGGACAGGTCCAGGGTGAGCTGCTCGGAGTAGCGGGGCTCCGCGGCCGGGTCGTGCCACAGGCCCTGCTCCTTGGCGTACGCCTCGACCAGCGCCACCTGCTCGGCCGGGCGGCCGGTGAGCTCCAGGTAGCTGAGCGTCTGCTGGTCGATCGGGAAGATCGCGCAGGTGGAGCCGAACTCGGGGCTCATGTTGCCGATCGTGGCCCGGTTGGCCAGCGGCACGGCACCCACCCCGTCGCCGTAGAACTCCACGAACTTGCCGACCACGCCGTGCCGCCGGAGCAGCTCGGTGATGGTCAGGACCAGGTCGGTGGCGGTCGTGCCGGCCGGCAGTTCCCCGGTGAGCCGGAAGCCGACCACCCGCGGGATCAGCATGCTGATCGGCTGGCCGAGCATGGCCGCCTCGGCCTCGATGCCGCCGACCCCCCAGCCGAGCACGCCCAGCCCGTTCTGCATGGTGGTGTGCGAGTCGGTGCCGACGCAGGTGTCCGGGTAGGCGGCCCCGTCCCGGGACATCACCACCCGGGCCAGGTGCTCGATGTTGACCTGGTGCACGATCCCGGTACCCGGCGGCACCACCTTGAACTGGCTGAACCCGTCCTGGCCCCAGCGCAGGAACTGGAACCGCTCGCGGTTGCGGCCGAACTCCAGCTCGACGTTCCGGTCGAAGGCGTCCGGGCGGCCGAAGATGTCGGCCACCACCGAGTGGTCGATGACCAGCTCGGCCGGGACCAGCGGGTTGATCTTCCCCGGGTCACCGCCCAGGTCGCGCATGGCCTCGCGCATGGTGGCCAGGTCCACGACGGCGGGCACGCCGGTCAGGTCCTGCAGGAGCACCCGGGACGGGGTGAACTGGATCTCGATCGAGGGGCCGGCCGCCGGGTCCCACTGCGCGAGCGCGCTGACGTGCTCGGCGGTGATGTTGCGGCCGTCCTCGGTGCGCAGCAGGTTCTCGAGCAGGATCTTGAGGCTGAACGGCAGGTCGGCGGACCCGTCGACCGCGTCGAGCCGGTGTATCTGGTACCCGGCCTCGCCGACCCGCAACGTGCTCGTGCTGCCGAAGCTGTTCGCGGTCATCAGGGTCCGCCTCCTGCGCCAGTGAAGTATCTCGATATCAAGTTAATACGGCGTTTTCACGCTAGGACGATTTTATCTCGACGTCAAGGTATCGCCCGCGCGCGGGTGCCGCCCCGGGAACCGGGCCGATTCACGCGCCGACGCGATTTCCCTGCCCGAGACAGGGCCGCCTATCCGGCAACATTGCCACCACTTCACCACCGGGGACGGCGATGCGCCGCGGTCACCGCCCCGAATCCGCGACTATGGAGAGGTGACAGAGCACAGCGAGCGCCCCTGGGGCGGTTACACGGTCCTGGCCGAGGCCGCGGACCACAAGGTCAAGACCATCGAGGTGCACCCCGGCCAGCGGCTGTCCTACCAGCGGCACTCCCGCCGGGCCGAGCACTGGTTCGTGGTCCGCGGCGAGGGCGTGGTCACCCTGGACGGCACCGACATCCAGGTCGCCCGGGGCGACACGGTTGACGTCGCGCTGGGCGCCGCGCACCGGATCCGCAACACCGGCGCCGGCCCGCTGGTGTTCGTGGAGGTACAGCACGGCGACTACTTCGGCGAGGACGACATCGTCCGGCTGGAAGACGACTACGGCCGGGTCAGTTAGCCGGGCCGGTTAGCCGGGTCAGTTAGCCCGGCCGGGAGTCCGGCCGCGGCGGCGAGCACCGCCTCCCGCAGCAGGTCGTCGTCGGCGGGGTCGACGGTCCGCAGGTCCAGCAGCAGCCGGCCGTCTTCGATCCGCCCGGCCACCGGGGGCCTGTTTTTCCGCAACGAGGACCCGAGCGTGGCCGGGAGACTCACCGCCGCGCTGGGCAGCCGGACGCCGGGGGCGCCACCGCCGCCGACCACCGCGTCGCTCTCGCTCACCCGGGCGTCCAGGCCGGCGCCGGCCAGCCGGGCCGCGAGCCGCCCGGCCCGGTCCCGGAGCCGCTGCACGGGCTCGTGCAGGGCCGTCGCGGTCGGCGTGGCCGGCCCGCGCAGCGTGGCCTCCAGCGCGGCCAGGGTCAGCTTGTCCACCCGCAGCGCACGGGCCAGCGGGTGCCGCCGCAGCGCCGCGATCAGGTCGCCCCGGCCGAGCAGCAGCCCAGCCTGCGGGCCACCGAGCAGCTTGTCGCCGCTGGCGGTGACCAGGGCCGCCCCGCTGGCCAGCGCGGTGGCGGCGTCCGGCTCGTCCGGCAGCACCGGCTCCGGGGCCAGCAGCCCCGAGCCGATGTCCGCCACCACCGGGACCGGGCCCGGGTCGCGCCCGGGCGCTCCCGGCCGGGCGGTCGTCCCTGCTGGCTCTATCCGGGCTGGTCTTGTCCGGGCTGGCTCTATCCGGGCCAGTTCGGCGATCGAGGCCTCGCCGGTGAAGCCCAGGACGCGGAAGTTCGACGGGTGCACCTTGAGGATGAAGCCGGTGTCCGGCCCGATCGCCGCGGCGTAGTCGGCGACCGTGGTCCGGTTCGTGGTGCCGACCTCCCGCAGCCGGGCCCCCGTCGAGGCCAGCAGGTCGGGCAGGCGGAACCCGTCACCGATCTCCACCATCTCGCCGCGGCTGATGATGATCTCGCCGCCGCGGGCCAGCGCGGTCGCCGCCAGCACCAGCGCGGCCGCGTTGTTGTTGACGATGTGCACGTCTTCCGCCTGCGGGCAGGCCGCGCGCAGCGCGGCCAGGGCGCCCCGGCCGCGCCGGGCCCGCTGCCCGGTGGCCAGGTCGTACTCCACGTCGGTGCACCCGGCGCTGGTTTCGAGCGCGGCCCGGGCCGCCGCGGACAGCGGCGCGCGGCCCAGGTTGGTGTGCAGCAGCACCCCGGTGGCGTTGATGACCGGGAGCAGCGTCGTGGCGCTGGCCGGCAGCAGCCTGGCGGCCAGGTCCGGCACGTCCTCCGGCGCGATCTCACCCCGGCGGGCCCGGTCCTGGGCCGCGGTGATCACCTGCTTGACCGTGGCCGCGCCCAGCCGGCCGACCGCCTCGGTGAACGGGGGCTGCGCGAGCAGCGTGTCCGTACGCGGTATCCGCCGCCGGCTGTCCACGACCAGCACTCTAACCCGGCCCGCCCTCGCAGCCCCTGACCCACCCGCCCGCGGCAACCCCGGGCCCGCGACCACCAGCTCGGCGGGGTCTTGACCCCCACCGACCCGTAGACCACATCATGCTCACCTACCGCTGCCTCGTGATCAACTGAATGGTGCTGTTAGCCGCACCATTCGGTTGATCACGTTGACAGAGTCCCGGCCGGGGTCCCACGGATAACACTGGCCACGCAGGCCTCAGAAGATGCGGGCCGGCGAAAGGACCCTGCGCTGGCTACCGGCAGGGCTGGATTACGTAGAAGTCTCCCAGGAACTCGCGGCCCCCGCTGGTCACGTAGGCGGCATGGCGGGCGGGATCCACCGCCACGCCGGCCGCGCCAGCCGCGTGGACCCTGGCCGTCACCGTGTCGGTGACCAGGTCGAGGACCGACACCTCGCCGGAGAAGTAGTCCGTCAGGTACGCGACACGGGCTGCGGGATCCAGCGCCAGGCCGTACGTGGACGTGCCTACGGGAATGGTGCGGGTCACCGTGTCGCTGGTCTCGTCGATCACCGACACCGAGTGATCAGCCGAGAAATGGCCCACGTAGACAGTGTGGGATGCGGGATCCACCGCCACACCGTATGGATTGACGCCCACGGGGATGGTGTGGGTCACGGTGTTAGTGGCCATGCTGATCACCCACACCGTGTCACCGCCGTCGTTGGTCACGTAGACGGTGCGGGCGGTGGGGTCCACCGCCACGGCGTATGGGTCGCCGCTGACGGGGATGGTGTGGGTGACGGTGTTGGTGGCCTCGTCGATCACCGACACCGCTCTGGTCTGCCCATTGGCTACGTAGGCGGTGTGGGTGGCGGAGTCCACCGCCACCCCCCACAGGGTGCCGCCCACCGGGATGGTGCGGGTCACCATGTACCGGACGGACGCCGAGGCAGGCGCCGCGGTGAGCGTGACAGCCGTCAGCGGCAGGGCCAGGGCCGCGGCCCCCGCGACCGCGCGGCGCCACCAGGCGGTGATTCCTCGCCGGTGACCGGCGATGTGGACGATGCGAGTGCCTGCCCCCGCGCGCATAACCCTTTCCCCCTGCTCTGCCGCTTCCCCCTGCTCTGCCGCTCTTGGCCACTCCGGACCCGTGAACTCCTCGCCGATTACTTAACGTACTCATAAGCTCACGGAAAGTAAGGCGATTGCGTGGCGAGGGCCTTCGGGGGGTGCGGATCAGCTCATCCGGGCCTGGACGTCTAGCCGAGGCCGTGCCGGGCCGCGGCCACGTCGCGGTCGCCCAGGCCCTGGTCCACCAGGGCGGCCCACCGGTCGCGGACCGTGTCCAGCGCCGGCAGCCGGCGGCCGGAGTCCTCGATGGCCAGGCGGATGTCTTTGAGCGCCCACTGCAGCGAGAAGTCCGGGGTGTCATCACCCGCGCCCATCTTGGCGAATTTGACCGCCGCGACCGGGTTGGCCAGGTTCCCGGCGCTGAGGAAGTCCGCCACCTGCTGATGGTCCACGCCGAGCGAGTCGGCCAGGGCCATGATCTCGGCCGCCCCTTCGACCAGGATGACCAGCCAGGAGTTCATGACCAGCTTGAGCCGGCTGCCCGCCCCGGCCGGGCCGAGCCACTTGGTCTCCCGGCCCAGCGCGGCGTACACCGGCTCGAGCGCGGGCTTCGCCGCGTCCGGGCCGGACGCCAGGATCAGCAGCTGGCCGTTCTCGGCCGGGCCGCGGGTCCCGGACACCGGGGCGTCCGCGAAGTACACGTCGGGCCGCTCCTTGGCCACCCGGGCGGCCAGCTCCCCGGTGGCGCCCACGCCGATCGTGCTCATCTGCGACCAGGCCGCGTCCGGCCGCATCGCCGCCAGCATCCCGGACCCGAAAGCCACCTGGTTCACCGCCGCCGCGTCCGCGACCATGGTGATCACCACGTCCGCGTGCCGCACCGCGTCCCCGGGGTCCTCGTGGGCGGTCGCGCCGTCGGCGGCGAGCTGGGCGGCGGGTTCCGGGGTCCGGTTCCACACGTCCACCGTGAAGCCCGCCCGGAGCAGGCTGTGCGCCATCCCCGAGCCCATCGTCCCGGCGCCCAGCACCGCCACCCGCGGCCGTGTCCCGGCCGCCCCGGCCGCTCCGGAAGAGCTCATGTCGTCGTCCCCTCGGTGGTTTTCGTTGCGGAGGTTTGTGGCTCTCATCTTTGACCCGCACCGGTCAGGGGCAGCAGCCGGCCTGCCGGGCTGGCGCCGGTGCGCCACCGCGACGAGCACCCAGGAGGTCACTCAGCGCTGTGCGGGGGCGGCTGCTGCACGGCCGGGCCGCGCAGTGAGCGGAGCCACTCCTCGGACGTGTCGTCCCAGCGGCTGGCCGGGCGGTGCGCGGCCCGCCACCAGACCCGGTCCGGGGGGCGGGTATCCCCCGGCGGCGGGTCCAGTGGTGGCGGGTCTGGCGGCGGCGGGTTCATCAGGGACCGTGCCTCGGCCAGGGACGGGGCCGGTGCGGCGGACTCCGGGACCCCGGCCGTGAGCCCGGCGCCCCGGGCCCGGGGCGGCTGGCCGCCGGGCCGGGCGCGGCCCGCCCTGGCCACCGCGAAACCCATCCCTGCCCCGCACGCCACACCGCAGGCCAGCAGGGCCAGCGACGCCAGCCGCAGGTCACTGGCCGCCGTCCCGGACGTGATCCGTCCCAGCGTGGTGATCACCCAGGTGGCCACCCCGGCGGTCAGCATCGTCGCCCCGGCGATGGTGAGGCCCAGGGCGAGCCGCACGGCGCGGCGATCCATCTCCGCGGAGCCCACGGCGCCACCTTATGGGAAGGCCGGGCGGCGGTGCGGGCGGTGCGGCGAGACCTCTCCGCGAGGACAGCAGGACGTAGCCGCCCAAGCAGGGTGGTCCGCCGGCCGGGCCGTTACCTATCTCACCGGGCTGGTGCTACTGGCCGGCGCTGGCGTTATTTGACGGTGTTGGTGTTGATCTGGTCGAAGTCGCCGATGCCGTTGGTGACCCCGCCGCCGCCGGACCACTGCCACATCACGGCCTGCTTGGACGAGCGGCTCACCCCGCCGAAGAACCGGGCGCAGGTGGTCGTGCCCAGGACGCACCACTTGACCGGGGGCTTGGAGAGCCTGCTGGTGGCGTTGGTGTACGTCCACTCGTAGGTACCGGAAATGTTCGAGGCGCTCCCGGTGCCGAAGATGGAGCCCCAGATCGACGGGGACGAGTAGACGCCCGGGACGTAGGAGGAGTGCGCGGTGAGATAGGACTCGTACCCGTTGACCTCGGCCCGGTCCACGGCCGCCGCTACGCCGGCCGTCTTGATCCTGCCGCTGCAGGGCGACGTGTAGACGTTGTTCCAGCCGTTGTCCAGCGCGGGCTTGATCCCCGGCAGCTCGATGTCCAGCCACACGATCTTGTAGGTGACCTTCAGGCTGCCCATGGCCTTCAGCGTCTTGGCCGCCTGCGCGGCCCCCCAGGAGCTCGCCTCGCTGGTGGTCCCGTTGTAGTGCGGGTTGACGCCCGGGCCGCCCATGTACCAGTAGACGCCGGTGCCGATGCCCTTGCCGTACTTGTTGTAGTTGGTGTTGGCCGCCGCGCTGTTCGCCGAGGACCAGGCGATGTTGCCGCCGCAGCCAGACCAGCGGGCCCAGTTCCCGGCCATGCCGATGTAGCCGCCGTACACGGGGTTACCGGGGATGTTCGGCTCCCGGTACGGCGCTTTGCTGTTGATCGCGATCGGCCAGCTGTCCGTGCCGTAGTAGAAACCGGCCGGGCTGTCCGCGGCGGGCGCCGCGCCGCTGGCTTGCGCGGCGTTCGCCGCACGCGGGCCGGACGCGGCGAGGGCCAGGGGCAGCACCACGGCCACCGCGGCGGCCAGCGCCATGGCAGGCAGCAGCCTGGTGAGCCGGGGCATGCGACGATGAGGCAGGTGGGGGCGGTTCATCGGGGGCCTTCCAGTGCGCGGCTCTGCGGACCGTGATCCGCGAGGGGGGCTTTGTGATCTTCTGTGAGATTTGCCCGATACCGACATACTAGGCACGTCAGCGCGGTCCGCCAGATGATTCGCGCGATGAACCAGGCCGCGCCGGGACGCGGCGCCAGCCGCACCGGAGGGACCTATGGACCGTCAGGTCAAATATCTGCTCGATGAGTCCGAACTGCCCGAGCAGTGGTACAACGTGCTCGCCGATCTGCCCTCTCCACCGCCCCCGCCGCTGCACCCGGGCACCCGTGAGCCGGTCGGGCCGGACGATCTCGCCCCGCTGTTCCCGGCCGCCCTGATCGGCCAGGAGGTGTCCGCCGAGCGCTACATCCCGATTCCCGAGGACGTCCGCGACGTGTACCGGCTGTGGCGGCCGACCCCGCTGCTGCGCGCCCGGCGGCTGGAGAAGGAGCTGGGCACCCCGGCCCGGATCTACTACAAGTACGAGGGCGGCAGCCCGGCCGGCTCGCACAAGCCCAACACCGCGGTGCCCCAGGCGTACTACAACGCCGCGGAAGGGGTGACCCGGCTCGTCACCGAGACCGGGGCCGGCGCAGTGGGGCAGCGCGCTGGCCTTCGCGTCCTCCGTGTTCGGCCTGCAGTGCGAGGTCTGGCAGGTCCGCGCCTCCTACGACCAGAAGCCGTACCGCCGGCTGCTGATGGAGACCTACGGCGCCACCGTGCACCCCAGCCCTTCTGACCTGACCCAGTCGGGCAAGGCGGTGCTGGCCGCCGACCCGCAGTCGCCGGGCAGCCTGGGCATCGCGATCAGCGAGGCGGTGGAGGTCGCCGCCGCCGACCCGACCGCGCGGTACGCGCTGGGCAGCGTGCTGAACCACGTGCTGCTGCACCAGACCGTGATCGGTGAGGAGGCCATCAAGCAGCTCGCGCAGGCCGGCGAGGTACCCGACCTGATCATCGGCTGCACCGGCGGCGGCTCGAACTTCTCCGGGCTGGTGTTCCCGTTCCTGCGGGAGAAGCTGGCCGGCCGGATGAACCCGGTGCTGCGCGCGGTCGAGCCCGCCGCGTGCCCCTCGTTCACCCGGGGCGTGTACGCCTACGACTTCGGGGACACGGCGGGCTTCACCCCGCTGCTCAAGATGCACACGCTGGGCCACGACTTCATCCCGGACCCCATCCACGCGGGCGGGCTGCGCTACCACGGCATGTCCCCGCTGCTGTCGCACATGTACGAGCTGGGACTGTTCGAGGCCGTGGCCAAGCCGCAGTCGGAGTGCTTCGCGGCCGGGCTGCGCTTCGCCCGGGCCGAGGGCATCGTGCCGGCCCCCGAGCCCACCCACGCGCTCGCCTCGTGCATCGAGGAGGCGCTGCGCTGCAAGGAGACCGGCGAGGAGAAGGTCATCCTGACCGCGCTGTGCGGGCACGGGCTGCTCGACCTGAGCGCCTACGAGAGCTTCCTGGCCGGCCAGGTCACCGACTTCGAGCTGCCCGACCAGTCACTGCAGGACGCGCTGGCCAGCCTCCCGGCTGGCGTCTGACTCCGCCGGAAGGCGGGGGCCGCTCCCGCTGGGCCCCGCCGTCAGGCGGGAAACGGCCCCCGCCTGACGGCGGGCCCGGCGTGCGGCTAGGCGTTGTGGTGCCATTCGTCGTCGTACACGAGCGACTCGTCGAAGTGGCCCTCGGTCACCGCCGGCCCGGGCGGTTCCGCCCATGAGCCGTCTGGATGCTGCGCCCGGCCGCGCTTGTACTGAACGGCCGTCACCCCGGTCATGTCGGGCACGTGCCTGGTACCGTCCAGGGTCGCGATCCACAGCCGGAAATCGCTCACGACATGCAGGTCCTCGGCTTCCAGGACGTTGAATATGGGCGTCAGGAAGGACCGGTTGCAGTAGATGATGGGCACGTACGCGTGGGGCAGCGCCGCCTTGCGGGCCTTGACCCAGGCCGGCACGTCCGCCACGGGCGCGCAACCTGGCTCGACGTCGAGCACCCCGGCGTTCGGGTGCGAGCCGCTGATGTCTATGAAGACGTGCGGTATCCCGGGAAACCGGCCGTAGTCGGCCTGCGTCCACTCGAACGTGCCGTTGATGTACCCGGCGACAAGATCTGTCCCGCGGACCGGAATGTCCGTGGCCGTCGTACTGTCCCGCATTATCCGTGTCATTCTGGTTTCTCCCGACCCTTACCCCTTGTTGACCTGCGGATTCGCCCTCACTGTGACCACGAGTCCAGGGCGGGTCAAGGGAGAACCCAGTCACGGTTAGGTGACGGAAAGTATCCGGCGTGGCGGCGTACGGTGACTGCGCCGCACATGCGGGAGCCTGCTGGACACGTGCGGGAGCCTGCTGGCTGATCAGGCCGGCTTGTTGCGCGACCGTGGTGCGCTGGCCGCCTGATGCCGGCTCAGCCGCGAATGCCCGTGCGCCCGTTTCGCCGCCAGCGCCGGAGCCGCGGGTCGCGCCGCTGCCTCCTGCTGACGGGCGGCCCGGGCCAGCTGCGGAGTCATCCACCTGAGCATCAGCGGAACCTCCGCCCGCCAGGTAACCATGTTGTGCCCGCCGCCCGGGGTGATGACGAGCGGTACCTGCGGCTGCCGGTTCACCAGCTCGCGCCAGAAGGTCTCGGCGCTGGCCACATCCTGCGCGTCGTCGGCTCCCGCGCCCAGCCAGAACCTCGGGATGACCGCGTCCGCCGGCAGCGTCAGCAGCGCGTCCAGCGGGGTGTTCTCCTCCCGCAGCGCGGTGGACCGCCCGAACGGGCTGACCTGCCGGGGCGGGTGGCCCAGCTGGTTGCGTGACGGCCGGAAGTAGCCGCTGAGCACCCCGGCGAACCCGTAGCGGTGGCGGAGCCGCAGGCCCATGTTCGCGGCGCAGAACCCGCCCTCCGAGTAACCAGCGACGCCCCAGGCCGGGCCGGGCGGCTCGACCCGCAGCAGGTGCGCGATCCTGTTCGGCACCTCCACGCCCAGGTAGGTCAGGTCCTGCGGGCCGCGGACCTGGTTGAGGCACTGCAGGGAGATCCGCTCCCCGCCGTTGGCGTCCGGCATCACCAGCACGGCGGGCTGGGCCTGCTTCCTGGCCATCAGCTGGTCGAACGTCGTGGTCACGCCCACCACGTTGATCCAGTCCTGCGGTTCACCAGGCTGGCCATGGATGAGCTCGATCGCCGGGAACCGGTACCGGCTGTAGGCCGGCTGGAAGTACTGCGGCGGCAGGTACACGTACACCACGCGGGTGATGTGAGTGCGCGGGCCGGTCACGTTGAGCCGGAGCGTGTACCCCCACCGCTGCGCCTGCTCAAGGTAGGCGCGGCTGCCGTCCAGGGTGGCGGAACCCCGGCCCGGGTCCAGGTTCGTCTTCGGCAGCTGGGACGGCGCCTTGACCCCCTGGTTGGTGAGGTCAGCCATCGCCGAACTCCAGGTGGAGTAGTAGCCGTAGTACCTGTTGACGGCCATCACCCCGAATGCCATCGCGGGCAGGAAGGCCAGCAACCCGGCCAGCAGGCGCACAGCCAGCAGCCTGGTGCGCACCATCCACCAGGCGAGCGCTACGAACAGCACCAATAGCAAGAAGAAAAGGACGTTGCTCTGCGGCTCCAGCACTCCGACCTCCGCGACGGTCACTGCCGTCTCGCCTGGCCAACGGGGACGACGACGAAGGGAGTTCCTCCGTGGCGGCCGGGCGCACGAGTCCGGACCAGAAAATTGGCCCCTTATGTCCAGCGGATTACCTGAGCCGGGAGCCAGCGCCGGGTGCGGCGGCCGCCGCCGGCCCGGACCAGTCACTCCAGGGCGTCCTCAGCACCCTCCCGCCGCCGTCAAAAGAGGTGCGGACGCCGTCCAGCCGTCGTCAGGCGGGTCAGGTGTTAATTACGCCGCCGATGTCGGTTGACGCAGAGGTGATGCATCACCATGCAGAACATCCGGATCGATATCGGCGCCGTTTGGCCAGACGATAGTGCCGAGTTCGAGGTTGACGGTGACTGCGCGGAACGCATCATCGTCCAGGCGGATCTCGTCGAAGACCGGCCCCCAGAGCAGCGGGGCAAGATCGATCTCACGCACGACATCATCGGTAAAGGTCAGCCGCACCCGCCGATCGCCGAGAACCTCGACAGAGCGCACCCGTGCAGGTCGCCTACTCATGCTGGCCTCCAGCTCGCTCCGGTGGGTCAATCGTACCCAGGGGCTCATGACGTGCTGCCCGCTCCCACGCGCCTCGTAAGTCTTTCTGGTGGACTGTCCCCCACTCCAGGACAAGCGCCCGCGCCCGACGAGATAAGCCGCCAGCCAGCAGTTCCAGATTGTCAATGCTGATCACGGCCTCTTCTCCAGAGTGGATGGCGTGGAAGTGGGGGGGTGCGTGATCGCCGTAGTAGATCGCGATGACAATGCCATAGAAAGTCGATATTCGAGGCATAGACGAATGCTGTCGCAACCCACAGACAGTTTCGGACGTACAGAGCCGAGGCGAATCGCAGCGTCACCCGGGTGCGGCGGCCCAGCCGGACCAGCGGGTGACCTGGACGCAGATCACCGGGCCGCCGGGGAGCTGCTCGCGGTACTGGGGGTAGCGCCCGGCCAGCAGGGCGAGGGCCGGGGCCATCGCGGCGTCCTCGTCCAGGACGGTGGCCCGCCCGTCGGCCCGCACCCACCACAAGGCGCCCCAGTCGTCCTCGTAGTGGTCGGCCAGCACGGCCACCCGGGGGTTGGCCCGGATGTTCCGCAGCCGCCGCAGGTCGGTGGTGCTCTTCGGCTTGGCGTCCACCGCGCTGTAGATGCGGTCTTCCGGCCAGGGCGACGGTCCAGCGCGAACGTGAAGGGCACGAGGTGCGGCTGCCCGTCCAGGCCGGCCGTGGCCAGCCGGGCCACGCGGGCCCGGGCGAACCGCTGCCGGGCGGCTCCGGCGTCCAGCCTCATCCCCCCATCTTGCCCGGGCCGCGCTCCGTCCGCGGCCAGCCACTCTCCCGGTACGGGATACTGGGCCGTCGGGCGCACGCCCGCGGGGGCACCGGTAGATCCATCACGTGTGAAGGGCCAGCAGAACAGTGTCAGGCGAGGACAGCACGAGCAGCGCGACCAGCAGCCCGGCGGCGGACCCTGAGTCTCCCGAACCGGGCGCCCCGGCCAGCCGGGCCGACGTGCTGGGCGAGATCCGGCGGCAGCGGATCGGCAAGGTTCACCAGCTCCGTGAGCAGGGCGTCGACCCCTACCCGCCGGACGCGGTGGACCGGGTCAGCATCGCGCGCGCCCGCGAGATCGCCGACGGCGAGCCCGCCACCATCGCCGGGCGGATCATGCTGCTGCGCCCGATGGGCAACCTCACCTTCGGCCAGCTGCACGACGAGACCGGCGAGATGCAGTTCATGATCTCCCGCCGCGACCTGCCCGAAGATCACGTCCCGGGTTACAAGCCCCTGACCAGGCTCCTGGACATCGGCGACTTCGTGGCCATCGAGGGCTACCGGCTGCAGACCAAGACCGGCGAGCTGTCGGTCGGGGCGCGGAAGGTGACGATCCTCACCAAGTCGCTGCGGCCGCTGCCCGACAAGCACTCCGGGCTGACCAACGAGGAAGTCCTGCTCCGCAAGCGCTACCTGGACATCCTGCTGCACCGCGAGATCCAGGACATGATCTACGCGAAGGCCCGGTTCTGGCGGTCCATGCGCCGGTTCCTCGAAGACCACGGGTTCACCGAGGTGCAGACCCCGGCCCTGGAGCTGACCACCGGCGGGGCCGACGCCCGTCCCTTCGTCGCGCACCACAACTACCTGGACACCGACGTCTGCCTGCGCATTTCCATGGGTGAGCTGTGGCAGAAGCGGCTGCTGGTCGGCGGGCTGGAGCGCACGTTCGAGATCGGCCGCCAGTTCCGCAACGAGAACCAGAGCCGCGAGCACCTCAACGACTACGACCAGATGGAGTTCTACTGGGCGTACGCCAACTACGAGACCGGGATGCAGCTGGTCGAGGAGCTGTTCCGGCACGTCGTCAGCGAGACCTTCGGCACGCTGTCCTTCACCCTGCACCGCAACGGCCGGGAGTACCAGGTCGACCTGGGCGGGGACTGGGCCCGCTACGACTACTACGAGACGATCAGCCAGATCCTCGGCCTGGACGTCGAGTCGGCCACCCTGGAGAAGCTGGTCAGCCTCATCGACGAGCTGGGCGTCGTGGTGGACCGTCAGGGCCTGGGCCGCGCGCGGGCCATGGACGCGCTGTGGAAGCACTGCCGCCGCAGCCTGCCCGGGCCGGGCTTCCTGGTCAACGAGCCGCTGGAGGTGTCCCCGCTGGCCAAGGGACGGCCGGACCGGCCCGGCATCGTGGAGCGGTTCCACGTCATCGTGGCCGGCAGCGAGCTGGGCAACGGCTACAGCGAGCTGAACGACCCGCTGGAGCAGGCGCGGCGTTTCGAAGAACAGCGGCAGATGCGTGAGGCCGGGGACGCGGAAGCGCAGATGCCCGACCCCGAGTTCGTCGAGGCGCTCGAGTACGGCATGCCGCCGGCCTGCGGCTTCGGGCTGAGCGAGCGGGTGTTCGCGTTCTTCATGGACAAGAGCGTCCGGGAGTGCCAGATCTTCCCGCTGCTCCGCCCGCTGGACCGCGACGCCAGCGGGGCCGCTGGCTAGCGGATGCTGTCCCAGCGCACCCGCTCGTCGGCGGCGGGGTCGTCGGCGACGTGCAGGCTCTCCGAGAGCAGGCCGGTGGCGCGGCGGGCGGTGTCGTACGCGGGCCAGCCGGGGTCCCCGCTGGTGACGAAGTCCACCCAGACCCGGTGGGCCTGGTCCGCGACGGCCTGGGCGGGCGTGTCGCCGATCAGGGGACGGACCTCGTCGCGGCTGATGGTGTCGAACACGAAGGGAAGCTCCGCGGCGTGGCACGCCCCGAGCTGGTGGTTGTCCGCGGGCGCGAGGTGGTCGAAACGGTAGAGCCAGGTGCTGCCGGCCCCCGACGCGGCCCGGGCTTCGGCGACCCGGATGGCCGGGATGCGGAAGAACCAGTCGGTGACCACGGCGGCCAGGATGTCGCCTGCGCTGGCCCCAGGCCGGTTGGCCCGGTAGACAGCCAGATCCTCCGGTGACAGCCCGTACGCGCCTGCGGCGGCGTCAAGCGCCGGATCGTCGATCAGGTCGATGGTGGCCGGAGCGACCAGGAACAGCCGCGCCTCGTCGCGATTGGAACCGGCCAGCAGGCGCACGCCGCGTCCTTGTCCCGCGGCGATGGCGGTGACCGGCGCTTCCGGCAGGACCGCGCCGTCCACGACGGGCGCGAACGGCAGCACGCTCAGCGCCAGCTGTCCCCACCTGGCCGGGTCGGGAACGGTCTGCACCTCCACCACCAGGTCTGACGCGGCCCGGACGAACTTCTCCAGCGGAACCGCCTTGATCTGCTCCCGGTCAGCCGGCACACCGAGCGCGTCGGCGAGGTAGCCGCCCACCATGCGGGCCACGTCCGGGGTCAGGGTGTGGGCCGCAGCACCGCTCTGGGTGATGGCCTGGGCGAACAAGCCCTCGGCGAGCGGCATCCCCAGCAGCGTCGTGACGCTCATGGCGCCGGCCGACTCGCCAGCGACGGTGACCCGGGCCGGATCTCCCCCGAACGCGGAGATGTTGCTCTGCACCCAGGCCAGGGCGGCCAGCTGGTCGAGCAGGCCGAGGTTGGCGATGCCGTCGCCGAGGAACAGGAAGCCCTCCGCGGACAGCCGGTAGTTGATGGTCACGCATACGACGCCGTCGCGGGCGAACGCCGCGCCGTCGTACGCCCCCACCGACCCGGACCCGTTCATGAACGAGCCGCCATGGATCCACACGAGTACCGGGAGCCCGGCGGCGCCGGTGTCGGGGGTCCAGACGTTGAGGTTCAGGCATTCCGCACCGGGGATCACCACCTCCGGGAACAGCGTGGCGTACTGCGGCGGGTAGTCGCCCTTAGGCACGGTCGGGCCGAATCCGGTCGCGTCGCGTTCACCGTCCCATGCCTGCACGGGCTGCGGCGGCCGCATCCGGTTCGGGCCGAACGGAGCTGCCGCGTAGGGGATGCCGAGAAACGCTGAGACACCAGATTCGGCCTTGCCCCGGACGGTTCCGTCCTTGAGGCGGACCACCGGACGAGTCATCTCGCTCATGCATCTCTCCATTACGGCGCTGGGCTGAACTGCTGCAAACAGTCCACTCAGGGCCCTGGCCGTGTCAAGGCCGCCGATCCGGGGCTGACCGGTTGCCGCTGCTGCCGCCGAGGTCAGCGTCCGCGGCGAGCGGGCCGGGGTCGCCTCTGGTGGGCGCGGTGTCGATTCGGGAGCTTCCTGTTCGTCGTATCAGGTGCAGGCCAAGCCGCCACCCCGGCCGGCCAGATTGCCGGGAACGCAGCACGATAGAGGGGGCATCGGAATGAAGTCCGGCGAAATCTGGAAGCACATCCATGCTGAGCGGGCCGAGATGGCCGACACCTGGACCACGCTGTCCCCCGCTCAGTGGGCGGCCCAGTCCTGGTGCCAGGGCTGGTCAGTCCAGGACACCGCGGGCCACATCCTGGCCGCCGCCGAGCAGACTCCGCCGCACTTTTACCAGGAGCTGATCTCGGCGGGCCTCCGGTTCAACGTCTTCACCGACCGGGGGGCCAGGCGGCTGGCCGCCATCGGCCCGGATGAGCTGGTCCGCCGCCTGCGGGCCCGGACCTCGACCACGAACCACCCGCCCGCGCCGGTCATGGCCATGCTGGGCGAGATCGTCGTGCACGGCCAGGACATCCGCCGGCCGCTGGGCCTCAAGCACCGGCCGCCGGAGGCCGCCCTGACCGCGGTCGCCGAGAGCTGGAAGAACTCCAACCTGCTGATCGGGGCGAAACGGCGGATCACCGGCCTGCGGCTGCGGGCCACCGACACCGGGTGGGCGCACGGCGACGGCCCGGAGGTTTCCGGTCCGCTGCTCTCGCTGATCCTGGCCATGACCGGACGCAAGCCGGTGCTGCCCGACCTCAGCGGCGACGGGGTCGCCGAACTCGGCCGCCGGGCCTGAACCAGGCCCCGCTGCGAGACCGGCGCACCAACGCCCCGCCGCTCAGGGCGGCGGAGTGACCGCGACGATGCGGGCGGAGACCAGTTCGCCGTCCTGGACGTCCAGGACCCCGATGGTGCCCTGCGGCTGGCGGCGGCGGTCGGTGGGCGAGCCGGGGTTGAAGATCCGCTGCCCGTCGCCGGCCCGCCGGGGCCCGGACCCCGAGTCGAGCGGGATGTGCGAGTGACCGAAGACGACGAGCTGCGCGCCGGGGAACCGGCGGCGCATCCGGGCCGGGCGGCCCGCCGCCGGGCCGGAGTCGTGGATCATGGCCGCACGGAGCCCGTCCAGGTCCAGCTCCAGCGTGTCCGGCGCGCCCCAGGCCGCGACGTCCGGGCCGTCGTTGTTACCCCGGACCGCCCGGACCGGGGCGTAGGCGGCCAGCTCGTCCAGGACGTGCGCGGTGCACACGTCGCCCGCGTGCAGGATGAGGTCCGCGCCGCGCAGCTGCTCCGCGACCGCGGGCGGGCAGGACCGCCAGCGGCGCGGCGCGTGCGTGTCGGACAGCACGATCACCTTCACGGGCCCATCCTGCCCGCTGCGGCCTGCGCCGGCGGCAGCCGGTACGCACGGCCGCACGGCGCGACTCCTGCCGGTGGTCGGGACATCCGGAGCTGACCGGGCGGGGTGGCCGGCGCGCGCCGCGCCCCGGCCGGGGGCTGCGGTTATGGTGGCGCCATGGCCGATCGCAAGGAGATCCTGGAGGTGGCCGGCCACGAGGTGGCCATCTCCAACCCCGGCAAGGTCTTTTTCCCGCGTACCGGGCACAGCAAGCTTGACCTGGTCCGGTACTACCTCAGCGTGGCGGACGGGGCGATGGCCGGCATCGCGGGCCGGCCGATGGTGCTCAAGCGCTTCGTGAACGGCGCGGAGCGCGAGGCGTTCTTCCAGAAGCGGGCACCGGAGTCGCGCCCGCCGTGGATCGACACGGTGGAGCTGCGCTTCCCGTCCGGGCGCAGCGCGGTCGAGGTCGTCCCCCGGGACGCCGCCACCCTGGTCTGGGCGGTCAACCTGGGCTGCATCGACCTGAACCCGCACCCGGTCCGGGCCGACGACCTTGACCATCCCGACGAGCTCCGGGTCGACCTGGACCCGGTGCCAGGGGTGGAATGGCCGCAGATCGTCCAGGTGGCGCTGGTCGCCCAGGGAGTGCTGGCCGACTTCGGGCTGACCGGGTGGCCCAAGACATCCGGGTCGCGCGGGTTCCACGTCTACGCCAGGATCGAGCGCCGCTGGGACTTCGCCCAGGTCCGCCGGGCCGCGGTGGCCCTGGCCCGGGAAGTGGAACGCCGGGCACCAGACCTGGCCACCGCGAAGTGGTGGAAGGAAGAACGGCACGGCGTGTTCGTGGACTACAACCAGAACGCCAAGGACCGGACGGTGGCCTCGGCGTACTCGGTGCGGCCCACCCGGGACGCCCGGGTCTCCACGCCGCTGGCCTGGGACGAGGTCGCCGGCTGCCAGCCGGAGGCGTTCACCATCGACACCGTGCCGGAGCGCTTCGCCCGGCTCGGCGACCCGTGGCGGGGCATGGACGAGGCGGCTGGCTCCCTGGAGCCGCTGCTCACCCTGGCCGACCAGGACGAGGCGGCCGGGATGCCCGACGCCCCGTGGCCGCCGCACTACGACAAGCAGGCGGGCGAGGCGCCGCGGGTCCAGCCGTCCAAGCGCCGGACCGCCGGGCGCGCGGCGGAGCCGGCCGCCGAGCCGGCCCAGGACATCCAGCCGGCCGCCAAGGCCCAGGGCATCCAGCCGACCGGCCGCCGCCGGTCCACCATGCCCCTCATCGAGGTGGCCCGCGCCGCCAGCAAAGACGAGGCCCAGGCCGGGCTGGACCGCTGGAAGGAGCGGCACGCCGCGGTCTGGCCCTACCTGGAGCCGGCTGACGTGCTGGTGGACTCGATGCGCGGGCGCAGTTCTACCTGGACCCGGATCCGGCTGAACCTGCGCCACGTGCCCGAGGCGGAGCGGCCGGCCCAGGAGGAACTCGAGGTCGACTACGACCCGTGGGCCCGGGGCGGCGGCCGCCCTGGATAACGCCCGCGCCGAGACCCACGTCCGCCTGCTGGCCGAGGACCAGCTGCGCCGCGCGCTGACGTCACCGCGGTACCGGTGGCTGGACGAGGACTTCCAGGCGGGTGGCCAGCCACCTGAGGAAGTCGGCCTGCACCGGGTCAGCGCGGTAGTGAGTGCTTTGCGCCAGGTGGGCATGCTCAGCCGGGCCACGGCGGCCCACCTGGCCGCGGAGTTCGCCTCCGCACTGGCCGCCCGCGGCCTGCATAACCCTCGCGGTACTGGCCAGCCCGGCCCGGAGCGGGCTGGGTGAACACGCCGCAGCCGGGGCGGAGCCGGGCGGCAGTGCGCCCGGCGGCCGGTATCAGGCCGTCCCGATCGGCATGGTGCTGCCAGCGCGAGTGGGACGGCCACCGGGGCGAGATCCACGTTCAGGCGCTCGTGCTCGCGCCGGACCGAGCCGCCATCACCACCAGCTTCGTCAGCACCTGGCGGGCCGCGCCCCGCACTCGCCGGCGACGACCGCCACGCCACAGCTCAGCTTCCCGCCGTTCGGCGGCTCCGGGGTGACCGACGACCAGGGCCGGCGCTACGGGCTCACCCTGGAGCTCGTCGAGGGCGGCTGGCACGAGGCGGGCGTGCTCGGCCTCTCCGCGGTGCCGCCGCCGGGCACCCGGTGGCTCGATATGCCGGTCAGCCCCGGCCGGAGCATCCGCATCGACCTGACCGGGGGATCTGCTGTCCCGGTCCGCCGCGAGCACCGCCCTTCCCGGCCCGCCGGCGAGCTTCTGCTGGCTGCGGTGGCCGACACGATGCTCGGCGGCGGCCAGCTCGCCGGGATGAACGCCACGCTCCTGGCCAGCAGTCTGGCCGAGGTGGCTGAGGCCCTGACGGCGGTCGGACTGCTGCCGCAGCCCAGCCCGGCCGCCAGCCAGCTGGCCGCACTCTGCGCTCGACGGGCCATCGAGGTCCGCGGCCCGTGGGCCAGCCGCGGCCGGGCCGCCAGGCTCCCCGAGCCCTGGGTCAGTGTGCTCAGCGGCAGCCGCCGGGGCGACGGCCCGCAGGGTGTGTCGAGCGCCGCCGCAGTCCTGCCGGAGATCGACGGAGCCCGGTTCGTACTGGCCGGCTTGTCGTCCTGGGAACGCCACGCCACCCTGCTCGTCTTCGCCTGGGGCTGGTCGCACCAGCCGCGGGAGTTCCGGCCCTGGCAGCCGTTCTCCTGGTGGGCCCGGGACGACGCGGACCGCTGGCACGTGGCCCGGATGGGCGTTCACGACCCAGCGACGGGCACTTTCCAGCTGGAGCTCACCCCGCCGCTGCATCCGGCCGCGAGGTCGCTGGACATCATCCTGACCGGCCGGGACGGACGGATCACGGCCACCTGCCGCTGCCGCTGGCCTGGCCGGGGCGCCTGGCCGAACCCCAAGATCAAGATATATCGTATTGACCAGCTCACGCGTGGGCGCCCGGCGGAGGGTCGGCGATGACGGCAGCAGCGGAGCGGGCGGAAGCCTATCTGCGGCTCATGGCCGAAACCGAACTGCGCCGCGCAGGGGCCTATCCGCAGTACGCGCCGCCCCGGCGGCCGGGGCTGCCGCCCGCCGCTCAGCTCCGCGGTCCGCTTGTCCCGGCCGGCGCTCGCCCCTTTGCTGCCCTCGGTGCGGACGGCGGCCCGGATGTCCGGGCCGCTGCTCGCATCGCTGTGGCCGGCGGCGCGCACCACCGTGTCCGCGGCCCGGCGGTCACCAGCGGGCCGGGCCGCAGAACCGGTGCTGTGGCGGGTGCTGCGGGTTCGCCAGACCGTCCAGCCGCTCCTGACCGGCGGCGGCCGGTTCACGGAACCGCCCGCGGAGGCGGCCCTGGACCGGGTTCGCCGCGTCGCCGACGCGCTGGTCTCAGCCGGCGCGATCAGGCGAAGCCAGGGCCCAGGAGGTACTCGAGAGCCTGATGGACGCGCTCGCCGTCCGCGGGAAGCTCCGCGCGGACCGGAGTACGGCCGCCCGGCTACGGGGCGGCGGGCCAGTCGCGCCCGCGCCCGGCGGGCACCCCGCCGCCGCTTCCGGCGGGCCCGGTGCGGGCGGTGCCCATCGAGACCCGGCTGCCCCTCGGAGCCCGCGGTGATCAGGGCGAAGCCTGCCTGCTTGCCCTGGTCACCGGGCCCGGCCGCGTGGTGATCACCGCTGCGGCGTGGCTGACCGAGCCGGTCCCGCCCGGCCGGGGCGGCGGGCCCGGATCGCCCCGGCCGTTTGAGGCGATCACCGCCACCGACGAGCACGGTGCCCAGTACCAGGCTGACGACACCGCCCGGCTGGCGCACGGCCGCTGGTCGGTCACACTCGACCTGGCCCCGGTGCCGCCACCCGCCACCACCTGGCTGGACATCACCAGCCCGGCCAGCACGAACCCGGTCCGGATCGAGCTGTTCCGCGCCCCCGCTCCCCAGCCACGCAGGCCTGGGATCCCGGCCGGATCCCGCGCCGGCCCTGCCCGCCGGGCTGAGCCCGGCGGAGCGGCCCCTCGATGGCCTGGCGGAGCGCCTGCTAGCCGAGGCTGCCCACGGGCGCACGGCCGGGCGACGTCACGCCTGTCCGGCCTGACCGAGATGGTGCAGGCACTCCAGGCCGCGGCCGGCCTGACCCCGGACTCGGCCGCACTCAGCCGCCTGGCCATCCTGGCCGGGCGGCTCGGCATCGAGTTCCCGGCTGGCCTGCGCCCCCTGGTCCGGCCGGTGGAACTGCCGGAAGCATGGGTGAGCGTGCTGGATCACCGAGGGGCGACTGACGGGCTCGGACCGCGTCGCGGCGGTGGCGGCCGTGCTGCCGGAGGTCGATGGCGCCCGCTTCGCCCTCGCGGGCCTGGATTCGGTGGCCGTCTCAGCCACCCTCCGGACGGTGGGCTGGGGTCGCGAGCCACGCCCGCTGCCCTTCCCCGGCCGGCCAGCGCTACTCCTGGTGGGCCCGGGATGATCAGGGTCGATGGCATGTGGCCCGCCGGAACGGCAGGAATCACGGACGCGGCCCGACGGACCTGCTCGTCGAGTTCGGCCCGGCGCTGGCTCCGGACGCCCGCGCACTGGAGATCATCGTGCGGGGCCCGTCGAGCCAGGCGGCGGTGACCGTGCCGTTGCGCTGGCTGGCGTCCACATGAGCGATCGCCTCCCGGTCCCGGGACAGAGCGATCCGGCCACGGCCGAGACCTACCTGCGGCTGGTCGCCGAGGCCGAACTGCGCCAGCGGCCGGTGATCTCCGGGCCCGGGCCGCACCCGCACCGGGTCTGGGTGACCGCGACCACCCTGGTCGCGGCGGGCGCCCTCGACCCCGGCGTGGCCGGGCAGGTAGTGAGCGAGTTCGAGATATCCGCCGGGCTGCGCAGCGGGAACGTCCGGCCGGTGATCAGCAGCTTGCACCGGCAGCACTGGGCTAGCCAGCACGGGACTAGCCTGCACTGGGGCAGCCAGCACGGGGCCAGCCAGCACGGGGCCAGCCCCGGCGGCGGGCGGCGCACCACGGGCGGGCCGGACGTCCCGACCGCGGTGCCGGTCGGTGCCACGCTGCCGCTGCCCGCCGAGCGGGAAGGCTGGTACGGCGAGTTCTGCCTGCTCAGCCTGGCCCGCACCGAGACGCAGGCCGCGCTGGCGGTGGCCGCCCGATGGGCCGGGCAGACCCGGCGCGCCGCCGGGCCGCCCCCGCGGCACGCCCCCTACTACCAGGTGGGCGCCGTTGACGACCGCGGGATCAGCTACCGGGCGTCGTTGTGGGACATGGGCGCCGAGGGCGAGCGCGACTGGTGGGACTGCCATCTCGGCCTGGACCCGGCCCCGGCGCCCGGCACCCGCTGGCTGGAGGTCGGACCGGGCGCCCAGGGCCAGCGGGTCCGGATCGACCTGGCCGCGCCGCCCGGGGCGGCGCAGATCATGACCGAGCCGGTCCCGCCGGTCAGCACGGCGGTCCGGCTGCTGGACCAGATAGGCGACGACCTGCTCAGCCTCGAAGCGTCCGAGCAGGCCAGTGACCAGCTGGAGGCCAGGATCGCGCAGGTCGTCACGGATCTGATCGGATCAGGTGCCCTGCGGGCCGACGACCCGGCGGTGCTGCGGCTGGCCGGCCTTTGCTGGCGACTCGGCCTCGACCTGGGCTTCGGCGGCCCGGTCCCGGCCAGCGCGATGCCGCCCGCGTGGATCAGCATGCTCGCCGACGCCCACGCCCATGACGGGCCTGAGGCGGTCGCGTCGTTCGCGGCCGACCTGCCCGGGATCGGCGGGAGCAGGTTCGCGCTGGCCGGATTGCGATCCGCCCGCGGCGGCGCGACACTGCACGTCATGGCGGCCGGCTGGGAGCCTCAGGGCCAGGGCTGGCTGGTGCACGGCTCGGGCCAGGACGATGAACCACTCGACCCTTCCCTCTCGTGGCGGGCCCGTGACTCGACCGGGCGCTGGCACCTGGTCAGCGGCATGAGCTGGGGCGTGGCTACCCAGGCCAGGGGGATGATCAAGATGTACCTGACTCCCCCGCTGCACCCCGAGGCGACGTCTCTCGACGTGATCCTCAGCGGCCCCGGGTGCCGGGTCCAGGCGACAGTGCCGCTCGACTGGGAACCAGCCCGGTGAGGCCGCCCTGGTGGGCCGCGCTGCCCGCGGTCGAGACCCGGATCCGCTGCGGCACCGCGGAGCACGTGCTGCGCTGGTCGCAGGGGCGACTGCACGCCGCCGACCACCCCGACGCTGAGGGTGAGCTGGTGCTCGCCGCGCTGGGCGGCGACAAGGCCGAGTGCGTGGCCATGGTGGAAGCCTGGGGGGCCCACGCCGACGACCTCGATGTGCTCGCCCTCGGCCCCCGCTCCCCGGCGGACGAGCTCGCGGTGACCTGGGAGCTCGTGGACCAGCTGCGCGCCGCGTTCAGCCGGCGCCCGGGATCGGCGCCGATGCGGCCAGGCCCCGCGCCTGGCGGCGGGGCTGGCGCCGTCCCGGCCTCGAGCTACCCGGCGCCGTCCCGCAGGACGCGGCCGGCCGCGCGGGTAGTGCGGGGCATGCCGACGCGCCGGGTCACCCCGGAGCAGGAGCGCGCCCAGGCCCGGCGGGCGGAACTGCTGTCCCTGTTCGCCCTGGGCCGGGACTTCCAGCCGCGGCTGTCCGCCCAGGTGGCCTGGGCCTGGTCCGGCTCCGGGCCCCCGGCCGATCGCCGGGAGCTGGGCCCCGCCCGGCCCGCCCTGGTCGCCGCGCTGACCGGGCGGCTCGCCCCCGCCGCCGGGCCCTGGGCCGGACTCGATCCGGACGCGGTCCGGGCCGCCCTGCACGACGGTCCGGGGTGGGGCAGCGCCGAGCGGGACGGGCCGGGGCTCCGGGCCACGCTCCCGCTCAGCTGGCTGGCCCGGGTGTGGGCACCGGGCTTCCCGGTGGTCGGCGGTCACCTGATCGTGGACGTGCTGGCGGGCAGCTGGCCGCGGGTGCAGGTGCTCGGGCTGCCGGCGCCGGGAGCGGAGCCTGCCGTCCTGAGCATCCAGGCCGACGGGGAACACTGGTCACTGGCACGCGGGGAAAGCTGACTCGACCGCTGGGAGCGCAGATGGCTAACGATGACCGGCGGTTTGCCGGGACGGGCAGCGAGCGCCAGGCCGCGTCGGTCGAGGCGCTGGGCGTGGCGGTCGCCGCGCGCGTCCCGGTACTGCTGTGGGGCGCCCCGGGAACCGGCAAGACGTCAGTCGTCCGGGCCCTGGCCGGCGCCCTGGGATGGCCGTGCGAGACGGTGATCGCCTCCATCCGCGAGCCCTCGGACTTCGCCGGGCTGCCCGTCGTCGTCGGGGACGGGGTTCGTTTCGCGCCGCCAGCGTGGGCCCGGCGCCTGGCTGAGGCCGGGCGCGGCCTCCTGTTCCTCGACGAGTTGTCCACCGCGCCCCCGGCGGTGCAGGCGGCCCTGCTCCGGGTGGTGCTGGAGCGCGTGGTCGGCGACCTCGAACTGCCGGCCGAGGTGGCCGTGGTGGCGGCGGCCAACCCGCCCGAGCAGGCGGCGGACGGCTGGGACCTGTCCGCGCCGCTGGCCAACCGGCTTTGCCATCTGTCCTGGGACATCGACCCGCGGGCGGTGGCGGACGGCCTGGCCGGCGGGTGGACGCCGCCCCCGGTCCCGCAGCTGCCGGAGGACTGGGCGGCCGAGCTCGGCCTGGCCCTCGCCCTGGTGGCCGCGTTCCTGCACGTCCGCCCGGCCCTGGCCTGCGCTCCGCCGCACGACGCAGCCGCGGCCGGGCGCGGCTGGCCCAGTCCCCGGACCTGGGAGATGGCCGCCCGGCTCTGGGCCGCCAGTGGCGCCGCCGGGTCGTCCGAGGAGTCGCGGGCCGCCCTGGTCCGCGGCGCGGTGGGTGAAGGGGCCGGGGTGGAGTTCCTGGCCTGGGTGGCCGAGATGGACCTGCCTGACCCGGAGGCCGTGCTCGCCGACCCGGCCGGGTTCCTGCTGCCCGCCCGCGGTGACCGCGCCTACGCGGCGGTGGCGGCGGTCGCCGCCGTGGTGGCCGCCAACCCCACCCCGCAGCGCTGGGCCGCGGGCTGGCAGGTGCTGGGCCGGGCCGCCGAAACCGCCCCGGACGTCGCGGCGGTCGCCGCCCGCACGCTGGCCCGGTGCCGCCCCGAGGGAGCGCCGCCGCCCGCCGAACTCCAGCTGTTCGCGCCGGTGCTGCGGGACGCGGGGCTGCTGCGCGGATGAGCAGCCACGCCGGGGGTGAGGTGCCGGGCCTGGCCGCTGGCCGGCTCTGGGCCGCGTCTCACTTCCCCTACCTGGCCAGCGGGCTGTTCGGCGCGCAGGTACTCGCCAAGCCGGGGATCGCCACGGTCGCCGTGGACGAAGGGTGGCGGCTGCACGCGGACCCGGAACTCACCGCGGCCTGGACCCCGGCGCAGCTGGGCAGCGTGCTCGTGCATCACGTGTCTCACCTGCTGCGGGCACACGGGGAGCGGGCCGTGGCCGCCGGGATCGTCCCGGACGACGCCCGCGCCTGGATCCGCGGCGCCGACGCGGAGATCAACGATGACCTGGTCCCGGCCGGGCTGGAACTGCCCGGCCTGCCGGTGCTGCCCGGGCACCTGGGCGCCGGCGAGGGCCTGCTCGCTGAGCAGTACTTCGTGGCGGCCCGGATCGGCGGGGAAGGCCCGTCCGGGCCGGACGGCGGGGGTTCAGCCGCCCGCGCTCCTGGGCCGGCGACCCGCGCCGGCGACCCCGCGGCCGGCGACCCCGTGGCCGGCGACCCTGCGACTGGCGACTGGGACCTGGACTGCGGCAGCGGCGCGGACGGCTGGCCGCGGGACTGGGACGCCTCCGGGCAGCCCGCGCTCTCCCCCTGGCAGGCCCAGCTGCTCTGCCGCCAGGTGGCCCAGGAATGCGTCCGGCACGCGCGCGAAGCCGGCCACGTGCCCGCGGGGCTGCTGCGCTGGGCGGAGCAGACTCTGCAGCCCGCGGTGGACTGGCGGCGGGTGCTGGCCGCGGAACTGCGCCGGGCCGTGGCCGACACGGCCGGGGCGGTCGACTACTCCTACCGGCGGCCCTCGCGCCGCGCCTCGGTGGCCGGCCCGGTGGTGCTGCCCGCGCTGCGGCGGCCGGTGCCCGAGGTCGCGGTGGTCTGCGACACCTCGGGCAGCATGACCGAGGAGCTGCTGGCCGCCGCGCTGGCGGAGGTGGAGGGGCTGCTGCGGTCGCTGGGCCTGGCCCGGCAGGTCCGCGTGCTGGCCTGTGACACCGCGGTGGGGGCGGCCCGCCGGGTCACGTCCGCCCGTCAGGTGGAACTGGTCGGTGGCGGCGGGACCGACATGGGTGCGGGGATCGACGCGGCGGCGGCGCTGCGGCCCCGGCCCGCGGTGACGGTCGTCCTCACCGACGGGTTCACCCCGTGGCCGGACCGGCCGCCGCGGGGTGTCCGGGTGGTGGTGGCCTTGCTGGGCGACGAGGCACCGGACGGCCCGGAGTGGGCCCGGGCGGTCCGGGTGCCGTCCGCGGCCACCTGACCTGGCCGCCGCCGGCGGGCTACCCCCGGCTCAGGCGGCGGGCGGCGCGAACCACGGATGGTCGGCGGTGAACAGGTACCGGTCGGCGATGTGGTTGAGCACCCGGCGGGCCTGCTGGAACCGGCCCGCCACGTCCGCCACCACGTCCAGCCGGGCGGTGTGGACCGGGGCCAGGTGGTGGGCGGCCCGGTACCACCGGGCGCCCAGCTGCTCGAGCAGCTCGATGGCGGGCACCGTGGACAGCCGCTCCTGCTCGGCCGCTGGCACCTGGGCCGCGCGCAGCAGCCGGGCGACGCTGGCCGGGCCGACCCCGTACAGGGTGGCGTAGTCGGGGAAGACACCGGCCACGAACAGTGATACGTCCCCGAGCCTGCGGTAGACCCCGGGCCGCTCGGCGTCCGGCACGCCGTCCAGCAGCCCGGCCAGCCGGACCGGGTCCAGCTCGCTGAACCGCCGGGTCCGGGGCCGGCCGCCGCCGCGGACCCGGTAGCGCCCGCTCGCCACCCGGGTGAACGAGGCCAGCAACTCGGCCAGGAACAGCTTCCGCGTGGGTGCGTCGAGGAAGTCGCGCAGCGCGGGCGCGTCGAACAGCGGGATCCGCTGCCGGGGTCCGGTGCGCTCGGCGACGTGCCCCATGGAGGCCAGCTCGATGGCGGAGCGGTGCACCGCGACCGCGAACGTGAGGAACGGCGAGACTGGAACGGCCTGGCCCGGCCGCAGCGGCCGGCCCGGGTCTCCCGGGCCGAACACGGCCTCGAACACCCGCGGGTCGCTGAGCAGGCCCGGGATGGCCGCGGGGTCGCGGCGCAGCCAGCCGGCGTCGGCGTCCGCCGGGAGGACCGGAACCGCCCCGGGCGGCCCGCCCGGGGCGGGCGCACCCGGGGCGGGCGCACCCGCCGCCGAGGCCAGCAGCTTCAGGTCAGTGTCGGTCAGATGTTCGGCGTACTCACGGCCAACCAGAGCACCATCCATGACCTCACGTTACTCCGTGCCCGCCGCGATACCAGTAAGCGTTTCCGGCCGGCCCTGGGCGGCTCAGCTGACGGCGGTCCCGCCGCTGAGGACCTGCAGCTCCACGATCTGCAGGAAGCCCGCGGCGGTGCCGGGGGCCGCGCTCGTCATGTCCAGCCTCAGCTGGCTGCTGCGGACCGGGGCGAAGGTGAGCGTGGTCGGCTGGTTGGACGCGGTGGCGCGGCTGACGGTCAGGTTCCGCACCGGGACGTACTTCGACCCGTTCCAGTACGACACGGTGATCGCGGCGGGCTGCGCGAGCGCCGCGGCGATCGTGAACGAGGCCTGCACGGAGTCGAAGGACTGCGGTGACGGCCAGGACACCGACACCCAGTCGCTGGCGTTGGAGACGCTTACCGCGGGCAGGTTGGCGGTCTTGGCCTTGTCGTAGTAGTTCGACCACCCGGTGCTGGGATCGCCGTCGAGCATGGCCGCCGGGATCGTGGTGGGGGATCCGGAGTAGCTCGCGTCAGCGGTCGGGGCGCCGCCGCCCGCCGCCGCGCCGCCCGCCGCCGAGCCGGCCAGCAGCACCGCCGGGACAGACGGCACCGCGCCGCGGCCCGACGACGTGGCCGCCGCCGCCGCGGTGAGCCCGGCCTTGGCCCCGGCCAGGCCAGGCGAGGCCGCGGAGACCGTGATCCGGCCCGGGGTCCCGGCCGAACGGAGGATCACCAGCGCCCGGCCGTTGAAGGCGGGAACCGAGGACAGCCGGTAGCTCTGCGCGTTCTCCTGCTGGCCGTTGTCCACCCCGTCCAGCACGGCCGGGCCGGACAGCCCGAACTGGATGAGCGGGCTGGCGCCCGGCACCACGACGCCGGCCCGGTCCACGACCTCGACGGCCACGAAGGCCAGGGACGTGCCGTCGGCGCTGATCACCCGCCGGTCCGGGGTCAGGGTCAGCGCGTGCGGCGCCCCGGCGGTGCGGATCTCGTCCCGGGCCACGACCCGGCCGCCGGCCGTCGCGACGGCCGACAGGGTGCCCGGCGCGAAGGGCACCGTCCAGGTCAGGTGCAGCTTGCCCATGCTGCCGTTGGGGCTGGTGTAGCTGCCTGACGGGTAGTTGTAGTCGTCGTGGGTGGGCTCGGTGGTCTCCAGGTATTTGCGCCCGTAGGTCGTCACCTTCTGGTCGAAGGATTTGACCCCCAGCGAGGTTCCGTTGCGGAAGAGCTCTACCGTGGCCACGTTCGCGTACACCCAGACCGAGACGGGCTGCCCGGGCTCGTAGCTGGTCCAGTCCATCGGCACGATGTGCACCATCGGCTCGGTGGTCCACTGGCTCGCGAACAGGTAGTAGGCGTCCTTGGCGAACCCGGCCGTGTCCATCGCGCCGAAGAACGACGCCTTGACCGGGAACACGTCGTACGGGGTCGGCTCGCCGATGTAGTCCTGCCCGGACCACAGGAACCCGCCGTTCCAGAACTTGCGGTCCCGGTCCTTCTTCAGCTCGTACTCCCCGCTCATCGTCCAGGACGCCAGGTTGTTGTCGTAGGAGGAGGTGGCCCGCTTCCCCGGGGTGTAGTTCTCTCCCGTGTTGAGCAGCTGCGGGTCCTGGTACACCCCGCGGGTGGAGGTCTCCGACCCCATCTCCGAACAGAAGAAGAACTTGCCCGGGTACTTCGCGTGCAGCCCGTCCATGGACATGGCCGTGTTGTAGTTGACGCCCAGGCCGTCCAGCTCGGACACGATCAGGTCCTGCGGTGACCCGGTGGCGGGCACGCTGCGGTACTGGTCTGAGCCCATCACCACGGGACGGCTGGTGTCGATCGACTTGACGTCCGCGACCAGCTGCTTGGCGATCCCCGGGCCGCGCGACGATCCGGTGTCCGGGGTCTCGTTGCCGATCGACCACAAGACGACGGCCGGCGAGTTCTTCGCGGCGTTGACCATCTCCTTGATGTCGGAGTCGCCCCACTGGTCGAAGTAGAGGTGGTAGTCGAAGGGCAGCTTCCCGGTGTGCCAGCAGTCGAACGCCTCGACCATCATCACGATGCCCAGCTGCTCGCACACCGCGATCAGCTCCGGCGCGGGCGGGTTGTGCGCGGTGCGCAGCGCGTTCACGCCCATGCTCTTCATCAGCTGCATCTGCCGGGCCATCGCGTCGAAGCGCACCGCCGACCCGACCGCACCCTCGGTGGCGTGCAGGTCGACCCCCTGGATCTTCAGGTACTGGCCGTTGAGCGAGAACCCGGCGGCCGGGTCGAACGTGGCGTACCGGATGCCGAACGGCGTGCTGACGGTGTCGGCGGCGGCGCCGCCCACGGACAGGTCGGTCCGCGCGGTGTAGAGCTGGGGGTGGTCGGTGGACCACAGCGCGGGCCTGGTCACTTTCAGGCTGACCGTCGCGGTCTGGGTCTGCCCGGCGGGGACGCTGACCGTGGCGCTGCCCTGCCCGGCCGTCTTCCCCGCCGGGCTGGTGAGGGTGACCGCCACCGCCACCGTCGCCGCGGCGGACCCCTCGTTGGTGACGTCGGTGTCCACCTGGACGGTCGCGTACCCGGAGCTGAGCGCGGCGGGCAGGCCGGGCGTGGTCACGAAGGTGCCGTGCCGCGCCACGTGGACCGGCCCGGTGGTGACCAGGTAGACGTTGCGGAAGATGCCGTCGCCGGAGTACCAGCGGCTGCTCGGCTGCTGGTCGGCCGCGCTGACCGCGATCACGTCCGGCGTGACGCCGTCGGTGTGCACCAGGCCGGTCAGGTCGTAGCTGAAGCCGGTGTAGGCGTAGGGGTGGTTGCCGAGCAGCTTGCCGTTCAGGTACACGTTCGAGTTGCGGTACACGCCGTCGAACTCGATCGAGATCTGCTGGCCGGCCAGGGACTTCGGCAGCGTGAAGTGCTTGCGGTACCAGGCCAGGCCGCCCGGCAGGAACCCGGTGGCGCTGCTCGTGCTGGCGTTGTCCACCGGGGCCAGCTCGATGCTCCAGTCGTGCGGGACGTCCAGCTGCTGCCAGCCGGAGTCGTCGAAGCCAGGATCCATGGCGTTCGCGTAGCCGCCGGTCGGGTCGGTAATCCCGTCCGGGTTGACCAGCGCGAACTTCCAGCCCTGGCCGAAGTCCGTGATCCGGTTCGCGGCCGCCCGCGCGGTCAGCCGGGCCTGGGCGGCGTCGGCGGGGCGGGCCGCCAGCACCGGGGCCAAGGCGGCCGCGCCCAGCCCGGCGCCCGCCCCGCGCAGGACCTGGCGCCGCGACGGGCCGCTGGCGTGCGGCGGCAGAGCAGCGTGATTCGTCTGATCGGCTTCCATAACGTCCTCGTTTCGCCTGATCCACCTGGGTCATGGAGATGCTCAGGCAGCGCCAGCGCGCACTCCGGTCGCCGCCTTTAACACCAAGATCGAACATTTTGTGGTGCTGACTGAACGAGACCAAACCAAAATCGACACATATCATCCCGCTCAGGGACACGATGTCAAGAGGTGAACGCTCCGTGTCCACGCCGCACAGCGGTGCGCCCGCACTGCTGCCAGGCTCGGCCCGGGTGCGCAGGCTGGCGGAGCGCCAGGCAGGGGGCGGTCAGGAGGCCGGGACGCGGCGGCCGTGGCCGGGCTCGGCGACCATCAGGTGGTCCCCGTCCGCGATCACCGGGTCCTCGCCGATCCCCATGATCACCTGGCCCTGGTGGACCAGGCCCAGGACCAGGCCAGACCGTTCAGTGCGGACCGAGCTCAGCGCCCGGCCGACGAGCGCGGGGTCCGCGCTGATCTCCTGCAGGCTGTGCTGCTCGGAGTCGAACGAGCTGGAGGATGAGGTCCCCGGCGTGCGGGGCCTCCAGGCTCTTGGCCAGGGTGTGCGCGACCAGCTCGTCAGCGGAGACGGCCTGCTGAACGCCGAGGTCCCGGAGGGCCTCGCCCACCGACGCGGAACGGACCAGGGCCGAGACCGGCAGGCCGGGGGCCTCCTTCCGGAGCAGCACCGCGCTGACCAGGACGTCCCCGTCGCTCCGCCCGGTGACGAGGGCGTGCTGCGCGCCGGCCGGGCGGGCCGGGCGCAGCGCTCCCGGCTGAGTCGGGTCGCGGCGGATCAGGTGCACCCGGTCCGGGACGCTGTCCGGGGCGACGTCGGCCACCAGCACGACGGCGTCGCCCGCCCGGACCAGTTCCTCCAGGATGGCCGGGACGGCTGGATGCATGCCGATGACGAGGCGGTACGTGCCCGCCGGGAATTCTCTGACCAAGGCGAGGACCCTCTTCACTCCAGCCGCCGCAGCGGCCCCCGTCACCAGCGCGAACACCGCCGCCAGCAGGGGAATGGTCGTGAGCATGACGGCGGACGCGATCAGCCGGCCCGCCGGGTTGTGCGGGGTCACGTCGCCATAACCCACCGTCGTCGCGGTCGTGACGGCCCAGTACAGCCCGGTGCTGAAGGGCAGGCGCTGGGTCGCCCCGAACAGCGCGCCCCCGGCCACGACGCAGGCCGCCGCCAGGCCCAGCAGCGTGATCACGTGGCGGGTGTGCCGCGCGCCGACCAGGCGCACCAGGAGGGCCAGCATCGCCCCATCGTGCCGCAACCACCGGGCCGCCGGGGGGCGGAGCACCGCGGCTTGGGACAGCCGTGACCCGCCGGGCCGTCAGGCCGGGCGGAATTCGGCTGCGCAGCGGGCCTGGCACCAGGTATGAGTGAGGGCATGCCCGGCTTCAGCCTGCCGACGTCCCGTGTCCGCCTCTCGCTCATCGCCGCCATGGAGGAGTTCCGGGCGGAGGGGCGCGGCTCGGCGACGGACGACACCATGCTCGGCCGGGAGATCCGGGACTTCGGCCTGGACTGGCAAGACCCGGAACGCTTCGAGGCCTACACCAGCTACCTGCGGGACCAGGCCCGCGAAGACGCGCCCCGCCGCCCCGGGTACGTGCCCTCGACGACCCTGTGGTGGGTGGACGGGGACGAGTACCTGGGCCGGCTCGCCATCCGGCACCGGCTGACCCCCCGGCTCACCGACCTCGGCGGGCACATCGGCTACGACGTGAAGCCGTCGGCCCGGCGGCAGGGGCACGCCACCGCCATGCTGGCCGCCGCGCTGCCGCTGGCCCGCGCGCGGGGCATCGACCCGGCCCTGGTCACCTGCGACGAGTCCAACGCGGGATCGCGGCGGGTGATCGAGGCCAACGGCGGCGTGCTGGAGGACAAGCGCGGCAGCGAACTGCGCTTCTGGGTACCGACGTCCTAGCCGGGCCGGCCGGGGTCAGCGGACCTGCGGCATGACCTCGGACGCGATCAGCTCCAGGTGGTCCAGGTCATGCAGGTCCATCACCTGGAGGTAGAACCGGGTCGCGCCGAGTTCGGCGAACGTCCCGATCCGGTCCACGATCTCGTCCGGGGTTCCGACCAGCCCGTCAGCGCGCTGGGTGGCCAGATCCCAGCCGATCGCCGCCGCGCGGCGCGCCAGCTCGGCCTCGTCCCGGCCACAGCAGACCGTCTGTGCGGCCGAGTAGACCAGGGAGCCAGGGTCCCGCCCGGCCACCTGGCACGCCGCACGGATCCGGCCGAACGCGGCCCCGGTCTGCTCTACGTTGACGAACGGCACGTTGTACTCGTCGGCGTACCGCGCGGTGAGCTGCGGGGTACGCCGCAGCCCTTTCCCGCCGATGAGAATAGGCGGGTGCGGCCGCTGTACCGGCTTCGGCAGCGCAGGTGAGTCGGTGACGGAATAAAACTTCCCCGCGAACGAAAACCGCTGGCCGGCCGGAGTCTCCCACAGGCCGGTGATGATCGCGAGCTGTTCTTCCAGCCGGTCGAATCGCTCCGCCGTCGGGGGGAACGGGATGCCGTAGGCCGCGTGCTCGGCCTCGAACCACCCCGCCCCGAGTCCCAGCTCGACCCGGCCGCCGCTCATCTCGTCGACCTGCGCCACGGAGATCGCCAGCGGCCCCGGGTACCGGAACGTGGTGGGGCTCATCAGCGTGCCGAGCCTGATCCGGGACGTCTGCAGGGCCAGGCCGGCCAGGGTCAGCCACGCGTCGGTCGGGCCGGGCAGCCCGTCGCCGTCCCCCATGCTCATGTAGTGGTCGGACCGGAAGAAGGCGTCGAAGCCCAGCTGCTCGGTGGCCCGGGCCACCGCGAGCAGCCGGCTGTAGTCCGCGCCCTGCTGGGGCTCGGTGAAGATCCGCAGTTCCATGGATCCATCCTTGCGTACCGGCAGGCCGGCCCGGCCAGGGCCGGCCTCCGGGAGCTGGACGGCCGCCAAGCCCCGGCCGGACGTCCCCCCATCCGGCTGGACAGCCGCCGGGCCCCGGCCAGATGATCCGATTCGGGCCGCCCCGTCAACCTTCCGTCCGGCTGTCTCGTACTTGGTTGACGACAGAGGGGAGCTGATGGCATGGCAGACGACCCGGCCGTCGCCGACCTGGAGTCGTTCCTCGCCGAGCGGGGCGAGCCGTTGCTGCGGACCGCGGTGCTGCTCACCGGCAGCAAGGAGGCGGGCGAGGACCTGCTGCAGGCGGGGCTGGAGCGGCTGCTGCGGCACTGGCACCGGATCGAGGGCGATCCCGAAGGCTACCTGCGCCGGACGCTGTACAACCTGGCCGCAGACGGCTGGCGCCAGCAGCGGGCCTGGCGGGGGCGGCTGCGGCTGCTGCAGAGCGGCACCGCCACCTCGGTAGCGGACGGCACCGCGGCGGTGGATACACGGGACGCTCTCATCCGGCTGCTGACGCAGCTGCCGCCGCGGCAGCGGGCGGTCATCGTGGCCCGGTACTGGGAGCAGCTGAGCGAGGCGGAGACGGCCCTGGTCCTGGGCTGCTCCGTCGGCTCGGTCAAGGCGTCCGCCTCGCGGGGGCTGCAGCGGCTGCGCGAGCTCAGCGGGACCAGCACGCAGAACGACCTGGCAGAGGAGAAGACACCATGAGCACAGACCTCGAGCAGCAGCTTCACGGGGCCATGGAGCGGTTCACCGGCGACGTGCGGGTGCCGCCGGGACTCGCCCTCAAGGCGTACCGGCATCAGCAGAAGCGGCGGGTCACGACCCGGGCCGTGGCGGCCGCCGGGACGGCCGCCGTCGCTGGCCGCCGGAGGCGTGGCCGTAGCCGGAGCAGCAGGGGCCTTCGGCTCGGCCAGCCCGTCGCCCGCCCAGGCCACCTACACCGCCTACGTGGTGAGCCACGTCGAGCGCGCGCTGGGCTCGCCGGGCATGAACAACCTGCTGGAGCAGGACCGCACCGTGTATGCGGCCGGCAACAGCCTGCAGCCCGTGCCGACCGGCTTGATTGGCATCCGCATGGCCCGGGCGGGCCGTTCCTTCTGGCCGGTCGGCTCGTCGCTGAGCTTGAGCTACCGGGGCACTACGAAGTTCTCGGCCTTCAGCGCCGCCGGGCAGCCCGTGTTCGATCTAGGGCTCAGCAGGGCGCACCGGACGCTGTCCGCCACCGCGGTCTTCTACCGCAACCACACCTGGTGGACCTCGACGCCGGACATCAAGCTGCCGGGCGGGAACGGGGGATCCCCGGGATGCGTACCGAGGCCAGCTGATTGTCGTCCGCGGGGGCCAGGGCAACGGATGGCCGGCCTTCATCCGGTCCCAGCTGGCCTGCGGCGCGTACACGGTGGTGGGCCGGCAGATGGTCGACGGGGTCAACGCGATCAAGATCACGGGCGCCTCGGGCGCGTTCACCTTCTGGGTGAACCCGGCGACGTACCTGCCCGTGCAGATGACCCTGTCCGCAGCAGCGGACCGAGTTCCAGTGGCTGTCCGCCACCCAGGCCAACCTGGCCCAGCTGAAGGTGACCGTCCCCGGCCGGCTTCAAGCAGGTCCCCGCGCCCAGGGCGCCTGCGCCCCACGCTCCCGCTCCCGCGGCCGCGGCTACATCGACGACCGCTCCCTGAGCCGCCGGAGGCCGGCCAGGCCCGGTGGGTCCCTCCCGGGACCCACCGGGCCCGGGCCGGCAGCGTCGCGCGGGCAGCGTTCACCCGGACCAGGGTGGCCACGCATTCCACGTGGTGGGTCATGGGGAACGCGTCGAACGCGCGGAGCGCGCCGAGCTGCCAGCCAGCCCCGGCGAACACCGCGATGTCACGGGCCAGCGTGGCCGGGTCGCAGGACACGTAGGCCACCCGGCGCAGCGCGCTGCCCGGGCGCAGCAGCTGATCCAGCGCCGGGCGGGCCACGCCGACCCGCGGCGGGTCGAGCACGGCCAGGCTGGCCTGGTCCCACTGGGCCTGGCCGAGGACCTCGGCGACGTCGCCCCGGTGCACCCGGGCCCAGGGGGTGCCGCGGAGGTTGTGCCGGGCGTCGCGGACGGCGGCCCGGTCAGACTCGATGCCGATCACCTCTCCGGACGGGCCCACGGCCGCCGCGAGGGTGCCCGCGAACAGCCCGGCCCCGCAGTACAGGTCCAGCGCCACGTCCCCGGGCTGCGGCGCGAGCACCTCGCTGACCACCCCGGCCAGCACGTCGGCCGCGGCCGGGTGAACCTGCCAGAACACGCCCGCGCCGGTCCGCCAGGTCCGGCCGGCGGCGGTCCGGTGCAGGAACGGGCCACCGCGCAGCGCGGTCAGCCCGCCACTCCCCCCGGCGACCAGCACCGGGCCGGTCACCTGCTCGGCCCAGGCCGCTGTGGACGCGGCTGAAGGGCTGCGGGCGGGCGGGCGGCCCGCAGCCCGGCCCCGGGCGCCGCGGGGACGCGGCGCCCCCGCCGGGGTCACCACCACGGCCCGCTCGTCGGTACTCGGTGACGTCACCGCGGCCACCGACGTCGCGGACGGCCAGCGGCCCCGGGTGACCGCCGCCTCATTGACCAGAGGATGCGCGATCGGGCAGGTCCCGACGTTGACGATCTCGTGGGACCGGTGCTGGCGCAGGCCGGCCAGGCCGCCGGGCCGCACCGCGAAGCGGACCCGGGTCCGCCAGCCCAGGCCGTCCTCGTCGCCGGGCAGCGGCTCCACGCTGACCTCTCGGTCCAGGCCCGCGATGCGCCGCAGCTGCTGGCTGATGACCGAGGCCTTGAACTGGCGTTGCGCCGCGAGGCTGGCGTGCTGCCAGTCACACCCGCCGCAGCCGCCCGGGTGGGCGTGCGGGCACGGTGGCTCGACCCGGTCCGGCGAGGCCTCCAGGATCTCCGTCGCCTCGGCCCGCGCGAACCTCGAGGTGACCTCGGTCACCCGGGCCAGTACCCGCTCCCCAGGCAGCGCGTGCCGGACCAGGACAACCCGGCCGCCCGGCTCGCGGGCCACGCACCAGCCCCCCTGGGCGACCTCGCCGACGTCCAGTTCGAGCTGTTCCTCGCCCGCCGGCCGGGCTGGTTCCACGCTGCACCTCATGTCCAGTCTGATCGAGTATCGTGACCGGCCGTCTCACCGGGTCAGGACAGGGAATACCGTTGGCGGGCCACTGTAAGCGTTATTCAGGCCGGCTCGCGAGCGCGGGCCGTCGGCCTGCGCGAGCGGCCGGTGCCGCTGGCGGCGGCCTCAGCAGCGGTGTTTGGTTGAATAACGCGAGCTCTGGGCAAGCACTGTACTCACGCAAGGGGCGGCCGTGCACATTGTGATCATGGGATGCGGGCGGGTTGGTTCGACCCTGGCCCACATCCTTGAGGACCAGGGCCACTCGGTGGCGGTCATCGATCAGGACCGGGATGCCTTCCGCAAGCTGGGCTCCACGTTCAAGGGCAAGAAGATCACCGGCATCGGGTTCGACCAGAACGTGCTGAGCGAGGCTGGCATCGAGCACGCCGACGCGTTCGCGGCGGTGAGCAGCGGCGACAACTCCAACGTGATCGCAGCCCGGGTCGCCCGGGAGTCGTTCGGCGTGAAGCGGGTCGCGGCGCGGATCTACGACCCGCGGCGGGCCGAGGTCTACCAGCGGCTCGGCATCCCGACCGTGGCGACCGTCCGGTGGACCGCCGACCAGATGCTCCGCCGCCTGCTGCCGGAGGGCGCCGAACCGCTGTGGCGGGATCCCACCGGCGCCGTGGTGCTGGCCGAGGTCGCCTACGCCGCGGACTGGGTGGGCGAGAAGACCTCGGCCCTGGAGGAGGCGGCCCGGGTCCGGCTGGCGTTCTTGTCCCGGCTCGGCGAAGTGGTGCTGCCCGGGCCGGGCACCGTGTTGCAGGAGGGCGACGTGCTGCACGTGATCGCCCTGGAAGAGGATCTGGAACGGATCTCGGCCGCGCTGTCCGCGCGGGCGCCCGGGGGCAAGGCCAAGGGAGGCCGCTGATGCGCGTCGCCATCGCGGGAGCCGGGGCAGTGGGCCGCTCCATCGCCGCTGAACTGCTCGACAACGGGCACGAGGTCCTGCTGATCGACAAGAACCCGCGGTCCATCGCGGTGGACAGCGTGCCCCGGGCCGAGTGGCTGCTCGCCGACGCGTGCGAGATCGCCTCGCTGGACGAGGCGTCCCTGGAGCGGTGCAACGTGGTGATCGCGGCGACCGGCGACGACAAGGCCAACCTGGTGGTCTCGCTGCTGGCCAAGACCGAGTACGGGGTCCCCCGGGTGGTCGCCCGGATCAACCACCCGAACAACGAGTGGCTGTTCAACGAGTCGTGGGGGGTGGACGTCGCCGTATCCACCCCGCGGATCATGTCGGCACTGGTCGAGGAGGCGGTCAGCGTCGGTGACCTGGTCCGGCTGATGACCTTCCGGCAGAGCGACGCCAGCCTCGTCGAGCTCACCATGCCGGACGACGCGCCGCTGGCCGGCCAGCGGATCGGGGACATCAACTGGCCCGCGGACACGGCGCTCGTCGCGATCCTGCGGGACGGCCGGGTGATCGTGCCGGCCAAGGACGACCCGCTGGAGACCGGGGACGAGCTGCTGTTCGTGACCAGCGAGGACGTGGAGGACGAGCTGGCCACGCTGCTGTCCGGCCACCACCACGGGGCCTAACGCGTCTCGGTTATCTCCGGGCCGCGCTCGAAGGGGTTGAGCGGGTCGCTGAACCGCTCGCCTTCCTCGGCGGCGGCCATCTGCTCCTCCATGGCCTTGCGGGCCTCCTCGGGCAGCGTGACCTCCAGCAGCTCGCGGGGCGGCACCGGGTGATCGCCGCGGACCACGACCAGGCCGGCGAAGATCTCCTCGAACGGCGCGGCCACCTCGGGGCGCTCCGCGGCCGGCCCGGTCAGCACGCCGCGCAGGAACCAGCGCGGGCCGTCCACGCCCAGGAAGCGGATCGGCTGCAGCCCGCTCTGCGGCGGGTCGCCTGGCACCTGGACGTGCAGTTCGGGGCCGAACGGGCCGTCCGCCTCCTCCGCGCGGCCGCCCGCCTCCGTCACCGCGGTGACGATCTCCTGCCGGACGTCCTCCCAGAGCCCGTCGCTCTTGGGCGCCGCGAAGGCCTGGACCTGGAGCGCGCCGTCCTCCCGCACCACCGCGATGAGCGGTCCCTGGTCGTCGGCGATGTTGAGCTGGATCTCGAACCCGTCCACCACCGGGATCTGGAGGCTGCCGAAGTCGACCCGGTTCAGCGGCGGCACGTCGTCCGTCGCGTCCCACGGCCCCCGGGCTGGTTCTGCTCGGCTGCCGGCCGCGGCCGCCTCGACCCCGGCGCCGTCCCAGGACTCATCGTCCCCGGGCTCGTCCCAGGTCTCCTCGTCGTCCGGCTCGAAGTCCTCGCTGGCCTCGTCCTCGCTGACCTCGGGCTCGGCCGCTTCCCCGCGGCGACGGCGACGGAACACTGTGCTTCTCCCTGCTATGGATCATGGAGCTTCCTGGACCCTGTTCGGCGGACCCTGTTTTCGTTTCCGGACCCTGTCTTCTGGGCTCTGGAGTACCGGGCGGCGCTAGGCCGGCGCCTGCGCGCTGGCGTGCCCGCCGGTGGAGCCGAAACCGCCGTCGCCCCGCGCCGACCCGGGCAGGGTGTCCACCTCGTGAAACACCGGGCGGGCCACGCGCTGGACGACGAGCTGCGCGATCCGGTCGCCGCGCTGGAACTTCACGGCCGCAGCCGGGTCGGTGTTGAGCAGCGTCACCCTGATCTCGCCACGGTACCCCGCGTCCACGGTGCCCGGCGCATTCACGATCGTGACCCCGTGCTTGGCGGCCAGCCCGGACCGTGGATGCACGAACGCGGCGTACCCGTCCGGCAGCGCGATGGCCACGCCAGTCGGCACTACCGCCCGCTCCCCCGGCCCGAGTTCCACGTCCACCGCGGTGACCAGGTCAGCGCCGGCGTCTCCCGGGTGCGACCGGGCGGGCAGCGGCAGCTCCGGGTCCAGCCGCTTGATGAGCACGTCGACAGGGTCCGTGCCGGGAGTCACCGTGGCCATGCCTCACCCCCCGGGCAGGGACGCTGAGTGTGCTGATGCCGGTTCACTCCCGCGACCTTACCGCCGGCTGGGTGCCGCGCAGGTACGGCGCGGCGCGCACCAGGGCCGCCGCGGTGGGGACCGCGACGATCGCTCCCGGGATGCCCGCCACGATCCCGCCGACGGCCAGGACCAGGATGATGGCCAGCGGGTGCAGCCGGACCATCCGGCCGACCACCAGGGGCTGCAGGAGATGGCTCTCCAGCTGGTTCTCCAGGATGAAGATCACGACCAGCACGACCGCCGCGATCCACCCCTGGGTGCCGAGCGTGACGGCGACCGCCAGGGCCCCGGCGACCAGGATGCCGATCAGCGGCACGAACGCGGCCAGGAAGACCAGGATGACCAGCGGCACCAGCAGGGGCACGCCGAGCACCCACAGCGAGAACCCGATGACCACGGCGTGGATGGCCGCGACCGCGATCGTGCCGCGCACGTAGTACACCAGGGCCTGCCACGCCGCCGTGCCGGCCGGGTCGACCCGCTGCCTGCTGTCCTGGCCGAGGAAGCCGACCAGCCAGGCCCAGATCCGCGGGCCGTCTTTGAGCAGGAAGAACGTGACGAACAGCATCAGCACGAGGCCGGCCAGGATCTCAATGAAGATCTTGCCGCCGGACACCACGGTTCCCGCGACCAGCGACTGGTGCTGCTGCAGGTACTTCAGCGCCCGGTTGGACAGGCCCTGGATGCCCGCGTGCCGGACGTGGAACGGCGGCCCGGCCAGTGAGGACTGCAGCTGGGTGACCGTGTGCCGCAGCTCGTTGACCAGGTGCGGATAGTCGGCCGTGGTCCGGGTCACGGCCAGGGTGCCCGCCCCGGCGAGGACGGCCACCGCGATCAGCAGCGTGCACCAGGTGGCGGCGAGGGCGGGCAGGCCGAACCGGCGGAACCGGGACAGCAGCGGGTGCAGCAGCGCGGTGAGCAGCAGCGCCGCCACGCACGGCAGCACCACCAGGCGGAGCACGCTGGCGACCCGGAACGCCAGGTAGAGGACCAGGCCGACGAGCAGCAGCCGCCACGACCAGCCCGCGGCGCGCTGTAGCCAGCGGGGCACCTGCCCGGCCGGGGTGGGAGGATCCGGGCGCTCAGCTTCCGGGCGCCCAGCATCCGGGCCTGCCGTACGGCCCTCCCGATCGGCGCGCTCAGGATCCGGCCGGGCCTCAGCGGGCCGCGCCGCCCCGGCCGCTGGCCCCGCGGCCCCGCCGGCCGTGGTGGCCGCGGTCGCCGGAGGGTCTTCGTTGCGGCCCTGGTCTTCCTGGTTTTCCTGCACCGGCTGGCTGGCCCCCTCGCCTGCCTGCGTGATAGCCCCCGCCCCGTGTTCCGGCCGGGCCGGGTCAGCGGCCCGGCCCGCCCCCGAGCGAAGACCGTGCCCCATGCGTCGCCCAATCATGGCTTCATGTAACCAACTACGGTGGACCCCATGCGTGTTTACCACGAACGCCTGCGTGTCCCGGTCAGCTGGTGGGTGCTGGGGATGATTTCGGTCCTCACGCTGGGGGGCGGCTTCCTGGCCGGCTTCGACTGGGAGCCGGCGCTGGCCGTGTACGGGATCCTCACCGTGGGCCTGGCGGCCATCCTGATCGGCTGGGGCCTGCTGCGCCTCGAGGTGGCCGACGGTGAGCTCCGGGTGGGCCGGGACCGGCTGCCGCTCGCCCTGGCGGGCGAGGTGACCGCGCTGGACGAGGAGCAGACCCGCGCGATGCGCGGGCCGCGGGCCGATCCGGCGGCCTACCTGATGACCCGGCCCTACCTGCCCCGGTCGGTGTATATCTCGGTGGACGACCCGGCCGTGCAAGGGCCGTACTGGCTCGTCGGCACGCGCCGGCCGGAGGAACTGGCCGCCGCGATCGAGGCCGCCCGTCCCGCCGCGCGGGCCGGCGGCACACCCGTGGGATGATCAGCACTCAGCGAACCGGCGCGCCGGGCGGGAGCATCGGGCGGCCAGGCGGGCATCAGGGAGGATGGCATGTCAGACAAGGGCGGAGACGGCGCCAGCAAGCTGCTGAGCGCGGCGGCGGCCTTCGGAGCGGCGTTCGTCGCCCGCAAGGTGGCCACGATGGCCTGGACCAAGGTCACCGGGCATGAGCCGCCGGCTGATCCGGAAGATCCCGCGGTGGGCATGACCGAGGCCCTCGTCTGGGCCGTCGCCATGGGCGTGGTGGTCGGCGCGGTCCGGGTACTGGCCATCCGGGCGGCGACCAGCCGGTCCCGGCACCACGCCGAGAACCCGGCCGCTAGCTGAGCCTGGCCGCGGCCGCGCCGGTAGGCTGCGCCGAACGTCTCGAGGGTGGCCGCGGGCAGCGGGACGTGCCCGCCCAGGGCCCGGCTGCCCCAGGCCACCTGGGCGCAATGCTCGGACACCACCGCCCGGTGCAGCGCCTGGGCCGCGGTGTCCGCGACCGTGACCAGGCCGTGGCTGGCCAGCAGCGCGCTGGCCCGGTCGGCCAGGACCGTCACCGCGTTCGCGCCGACCTGGGCCGAGCCGCTGATCGCGTAGGGCGCCACCGGGATCTCGCCGCCCAGGAAGATGACGGCCTCGTCGATCACCGCGGGCACCGGCGTCCGGGCCGCCGCGAACATGCTGGCGTACGGCGGATGGCTGTGCAGGACCGCCCCGATCTCCCCGAACGCCTGGTAGCAGGCGGTATGAAGCTGGTACTCCGACGACGGGGCCAGGCCGCGCCCGCCTCCGGGGACCGGCTCGCCCGCCATCGTGATCACGACCAGGTCCCCGGGGCCCATGTCCTGGTAGGGCAGCCCGGACGGGGTGATCACGATGGTCCCGCCGGCCAGCCGGGCGGACACGTTGCCGCTGGTCCCAGAGGTAAGACCGCGTTCCAGCATGCCCTTCGCGGCGGCCAGCACGGCCGCCCGGGCTTCGTTTTCCGCAAGCATGCCCTGATCCTGGCATCCGGGCCGTTAGCTGCCGATGCCCGGGCAGGCCTGGTCGCGTGCGAGACTCTGTGCCGTGTCTGCACCTGACCGTTCCCGTCTGTCCTACAAACTCAGCTTTGCGCTGCGGAATCCGGGCCGGGTCCTGCCTTACGCCCGGCGCCGCAGCCGGGACGCGCTGCTCGGGATGAAAGCCTCTGATCACGTCAGCTACTACCGGGCGGTCATGAAGGCCAACACCGCCCGCAACCCCGAGGCTGCGGTGGGCAGCATGACCCACGACTCCTGGCTCAAGGTGGGTCAGCTGCAGTACGACTACCTGCTCAAGGACGGGCTGCAGCCGGGCGACCGGATGCTGGAGATCGGCTGCGGCGACCTGCGGGCGGGACGGTTGTTCATCGCCTATCTCAACCCCGGCAACTACTACGGCGTCGACATCTCGCCGGACATCCTGCTGGCCGCGCAGGAGACCCTGGCCCGGGACGACCTGCAGGCCAAGCTCCCTCATCTGGAGCTGGTCGACGACCTGAAGTTCCGCTTCCTGCCGGCCGACCAGTTCACGGTGGTGCACGCGCACAGCGTGTTCAGCCATTCGCCGATCGAGGTGATCGACGAGTGCCTGGCCAACGTGGGCCGGGTGATGCGGCCCGACGGCGTGTTCGACTTCACCTTCTGCCGGACCGACGGCGCCGAGCACCAGGTGCTACGGGAGGACTTCTACTACCGGACGCAGACTCTGCTCGCGCTGGCTGACGCGCACGGGCTCGACGCGGAACTGCTGGAGGACTGGGAGGAACTGCCGCACCCGCAGTCCAAGATCCGGGTGATGCGCCGGCCCGGCCGGCGCTACTGACCCGGGCACCCGGAACGGGTTAAGATACATCTCGATATCAGCCAGTTGGCTAATAACGGGAGGGCGGGCGGGCATGGACGCAGCGACGGATCCTGCGGCGGGCGGGAACGGCGGCGCACCGGGTGCGAGCAGCGCGGCGCCGGCGATCCGGGCGTCGGACCGGGAGCGGGACGCGGCGACCCACCGGCTGCAGGACGCGTTCGCCGAGGGCCGCCTGGACGACGCCGAGTTCGACGTCCGGATGCGCAGCGCCCTGTCCGCCCGGACCCAGGCCGACCTGGGCGGGCTGCTGGCCGACCTGCCCGCGGCCAGCCCGGCGGCCGGCCAGCCACCCGTCGCGCGGAGCAGCACAGGCCAGGGGCCGGGGCGGCTGAACGTCGCGTTCAAGAGCTCGGTCCGGCGGTCGGGCCGGTGGCGGGTCCCGGACCGCCACACCTCGATCGTGTACAAGGGCAGCGGGTGGCTGGACTTGCGGGCGGCCGAGCTGACCGCGCCGGTCACTACCTTGCTGGCGGTGGCTTACAAGTCGCGGATCACCGTCCTGGTGCCGCCGGGGGTCCGGGTCGAGGCGGGCGGGTTCGGCGCCGACACCGACACCGACCCGGCGGCCGTCGTGCCCGCGGACGCACCCGTGCTGCACGTGCGCGGCTTCACCTACAAGGGCACGGTCGAGGTGCGCAGCAAGCCGCCCGAGGACTGACCGGCCGCTCACCCAGCCGGCGCCGCAGGCTCCCGGACCACGGGCAGGCCCGCCTCGGCGGCGTGGCCGAACTCGTCGTCGATAGCGGTCACCGTACGGCCCGCCGCCTGCAGCAGGGACGCGGCCACCGCCGACCGGTAGCCGGCCTGGCAGTGCACCCAGACCTCACCGCCGGCCGCGCCGCCGGCCCGGCGCCGGGCTCACCGTCCACCGCGCCACCTAGCTCAGCGCCCGGGATCTCGCCGAGCCGCCCGGTCAGCTCGTGCAGCGGGATGTGGACCGCGCCGTCTATGTGGCCGGCCGCCCATTCCAGGTTCCGCCGGACGTCCAGCACCGTCACCCGGCGGGCCTGCCAGGTGGCGGCCAGCGCGGCGAAGTCGGCGACCGGGAAGCTGGCCAGCGCCTCCCCCGCGGCCCAGTCCTCCGGCTTGCCGGTGGCGATGGCGACGGGCCGGTCGACGCCGATCCGGGCCAGCTGCCGCTGGGCCGCGGCGACCTGCTCGGCCGTCTCCCCGAGCAGCGTCACCGGGGTACCGGCCGGGAGGAGCCAGCCCAGCTGGGCCGCCAGCGTGTCACCGAGCTCGAAGCCGAGCGAGCCGGCCAGGTGCCCGGCGGCGAAGACGCGCCGCGAGCGCAGGTCCACCAGCCACTCCCCCGCCTGCACCCGGCGGCGCAGCTCGGCCGGCCCGGCCTGGGCGGGCAGCGACAGGTCCGGCGCGGCCGGCCCCGCGGCGTTGCCCGGTCCCATCCGCGCGTAGTACGCCGGGTACGCGTCCAGGCCGGCCAGCAGCTCGGTCACGAAACGGTCCACGTCCTGGGTCAGCGCCGGGTTGCCGGCCTTCTCCTGGCCGATCGTGGACCAGCTCACGCTGGCCGTCCGGGTGGCGGCGCAGAAGCTGCCGAACCCGTGCGTGGGCAGCACCCCGACCCGGTCGGGCAGCACGGCGGCCAGCCGGGCCGCCGACGCGTGCTGGGCCCGGGCCAGCTCCCCCGCGTGCGCGGCGCCGAGCAGGTCGGTGCGCCCGGTCGACCCGAACAGCAGCGACCCGCCGGTGAAGACCGCGACCGGATCCCCGGTGCCGTCGGCCAGCACGTAAGCCAGGTGCGTGAACGTGTGGCCCGGGGTAGCCAGCACCCGGATCCGGGCGGACGGCGTGACCTCGACCAGGTCGCCGTCCGACACCGGGACCCGGTCGAAGGCGACCTGGTCCGCGGCGCTGACGTGGTAGGCGGCCCCGGTCTCCCGGGCCAGGGCCAGGCCCCCGGTGAGGTAGTCGTTGTGCAGGTGGGTCTCGAACACGTGGGTGATCTGGACCCCGCGCTCGTCGGCCAGGGCCAGGACCCGGTCGATGTCGCGCTGCGGGTTGACCACCAGCGCCCTGGTCCCGTCGGTGGCCAGGTAGCTGCGGTCCCCCAGGGACGGGGTGTCGAGCTGGAGTATCTCGATCATGCTGCCTCCCATGCTCAGGACCGCCCGGCCAGCTCCGCTTCCGCGCCCGGCGCTGCCGCCACCGCCGCGTGGGCCGCGTCCCGGCGGGCTACTTCGGCCCGGACCTGCGGGATCAGCTCCCGGCCGTAGTCGGTGGCGTCCTCTAGCGGGTCGTACCCGCGAATGAGCAGCGTGGTCACGCCGAGGTCCACGTAATCGAGCAGCGCCTGGGCGACCGTGTCCGGCGTCCCGACCAGCGCGGTGGAGTTGCCGCCGGCCCCGCTGGCCCGGGCCGTGGCCGTCCACAGCGCCCGGTCATGCAGATCACCCTTGGCCGCGGCCGCCAGCAGCCGCTGCGAGCCGGTGTTCTCTGGCTGCCCGTTCGCGCCGCGCCAGCCCCGGTGCCGGGTCCCAGGCCCCGCGGGGTTCTCGATGGCCTCCAGGATCCGGTGCGCCCGTTCCCAGGCCAGATCCTCGGTGGCGCCCAGGATCGGCCGGAACGACACGCTGATCCCGGGCGCGGGACGGCCCGCCGCGGCGGCCGCGGCCCGGACCGAGGCGATCTGCTCGGCGGTCTCCTTGAGCGGCTCGCCCCAGAGCGCGAACGTGTCCGCGTGCTTCCCGCCGACCTGGTAGGCGGCGGCGGAGGAGCCGCCGAAGAACAGCGGGATGCCGGCCGGGCGCACCGGGCGCACGCCGGGGTAGTAGCCCTCGAAGCGGTAGAACCGGCCGTCCAGGCTGAACGCCTCCGCCTGGGTCCAGGACTGCCGGAGGATCTGCAGGTACTCGTCGGTCCGCGCGTACCGCTCGTCCTTGCTCAGGTAGTCGCCGTCACGGCGCTGCTCCGCGTCGTTGCCGCCGGTGATCACGTGGACGGCCACCCGGCCGCCGGAGAACTGGTCCAGGGTGGCGAACTGCCGCGCCGCCAGGGTGGGGAACACGAACCCGGGCCGGTGCGCGATGAGCAGGCCGAGCCGCTCGGTGTGCCCCGCGACATGCGCGGCCACCTGGGTGCCTTCCGGCCAGAACGAGCCGTAGCCGATGAGGACCCGGTCGAAGCCCGCGTCCTCATGCGCCTGGGCGTGCCGGCGGGTGAAGTCCGGGTCCAGCTGCGGCGTGGTCTGCGGCCGCGACTCCGACCCGTCGTTGGTGTGGATCATCCCGATGAACTCGACCGGCATCAGTGTTTCTCCCGTGGTGTTGGTGCCCGTGGTGCTGGCGTGGTGCGGGCCGCGGCCAGGGCAGAGCGGCCGGCCGCGGTGAGGATGGAGTCGTCCTGCGGAGTGTGCACCCGGGCGCAGAGCACGTCCCTGTAGTGCCGCTCCAGCGGATTCTTCCTGGTCAGGGCGTTATTTCCGACCAGCGCCACCGCCTGCTCGACCGCGCTGATGGCGGCCCTGGTCGCGATGAGCTTGGCGATCGCCGGATGGCCGGCCACCGTCTCGTCGCCCGCGTCCACCCGCAGCGCCAGCGCGTCGACCAGGTCGTCCGCGCCGGTCAGGGTGGCCTCGATCTCGCCGACCGCGGTCTCGAAGCGGGGCAGCGTGGCCAGCGGCCGGCCCAGCGCGCTGGGGGTCCGCTCACCCAGGAAACGGACCAGCCAGTCGCGGGCCGCCGCGGCCACGCCCAGGTAGAGCGCGGCCAGCCCGAGCGAGTTCCAGGCTGCGAACCGCTCGTCCGGGGACCGGGCCAGGGCCGGTCCCGGGAGCGGCGTCCCCCCGGGCGCCGCCCCCGGGAGCGGCGGCTCGTGCAGCCCCGCGGTGGCGCTGGGCGGCACCGGCGTGTCCGTGAAGATCACGTCGTCGCTGCGGCTGGCCCGCAGGCCCAGATGGTCCCAGGTCCGCTCGATGGTGATGCCCGGTGAGTCGGCCCGCACCAGGAAGCTGCCGACCCGGGCGGGGTCCTCGTCGGTGCGGGCCCAGACCACCATCCAGCGCAGCCCGACCGCCCCGGTGGAGAAGATCTTCCGGCCGCTCAGCCACCAGGTGCCCGAGTGCCAGCGGGCCACGGTGGCGGGCAGCCCGCCGCGGGCGGGGGTGCCGAGTTCCGGCTCGACCCGCAGCGCGTTGATCAGCACCGGGCGGTCCGCGGACTCCTGCAGGACCTCCTGGTAGATCCGCCGCGGCCAGGTGCCGCCGTCGGCCTGCATCGCGTGGGTCAGCAACGTCATGGCCGTGACCAGCGCCACCGACGGGTCGCCCCGGCCCAGGGCGCGCAGGATCGCCACCGTGGTGGCCAGCCCGGCGCCCGGGCCGCCGTAACGTCTCGCCACCGTGGCGGTGAGCAGCCCGGCGTCGTGCACCAGGGCGATGCCGCCCGCCGGGAACGAGCCGTCCCGGTCGTGCCCGGCGGCCTGGGCGGCCAGGGCGGCCGTGACCTCCGGGAGCGCCGCCAGCCGGGGCGGCCGCAGCCGGGTCACCGGCGGCTGGCAGGTCATGCCGGTCACCGCGGTCATGCGGTCAGGGCATCCTGCGCCGCGCCGGGCGAGCCCACCGGGGTCCGGTCTGCCTCCTCGCGCAGCAGCGGGACCAGTTCGCGGCCCCAGTCCACCACGTCGTCCAGCGGGTCGAAGCCGCGGATCAGCACGGTGTCCACGCCCACCCGGCGGTAGGCCGTCAGCGCCTCCGCGACCTGCGCCGCGGTGCCGACCAGCGCGGTGGAGTTGCCGCCCGGCCCGGTCAGCCGGGTCACCCCGTACCAGAGCCGGTCGTCGTACACCTCCCGCTCGGCCGCCTGCTGCTGGAGTCGCTCCGAGCCGATCGAGGAGGACTCGCGGAAGCCGAAGAGGCGCCGGCCGGGCCCCGGGGTGTCCGGAACCTGGACGCCCTGAGTCTGGCTGCTGCGCGCTCCGGTGACCCGCGTCTCGGTGGCCGCGCGGATCTCCTCGGCGCGCTGCCACGCCGCCTCCTCGGTCGGGCCCACGATCGGCCGGACCGACAGGCTGAACCGGACGGTGCGGCCGTGCCGGGCCGCTTCCGCGCGGATCCCGGCGACCCGCTCGGCGATCTGGGCGACCGGCTCGCCCCAGAGCATGTACACGTCCGCGTGCTGGGCGCCGACGCTGATGGCCGCCGGGGACGCGCCGCCGAAGTACAGCGGGATCGCGTCCGCGCTGGCCGGCTTGACGTAGCTGTACGCCCCGCGGACCCGGTAGAACTCGCCGTCGTGGTCGAACGGCTCGGTGGCGGTGAGCTCACGGCGCAGCAGCCCCATGAACTCGGCCGTGCGGGCGTAGCGGCGGTCGTGGTCGGCGAAGTCGCCGTCCCGCTTCTGGTCCAGTTCGTCGCCGCCGGTGATGTGATGGATCGCCACCCGGCCGCCCCCGGTCAGCTGGTCCAGGGTGGCCAGCTTCCGGGCCACCAGGGTCGGGGCCACGAAGCCCGGCCGGTGGGCGATCAGCACCTTGAGCCGGGTGGTGGCGTTCAGCACGTGGGCGGCGACCGCGAACCCGTCGGGACCGGTGGCGTGGTAGCCGATCAGGACCCGGTCGAAGCCGGCCGCCTCATGGGCCTGGGCGAAGCGGGCCAGGTAGCCGGGGTCGACCGGCGGCCCGTCGAAGGATCCGCGGGACTCGGAGACTTCCTTCGTGCCCACCATGCCGATGATTTCCGTGCTCAAGGTCGGTTCCTTTCAGCGAGCGCTCACGAGCGCGGCCGGGTCGGCCTGCTCGCGGACCAGACGGACGAGGGTGCCGTAGTCCCGCGCGTCGGCGAGCGGGGTGAAGCCGCGGATCAGCAGGGTGCTCACGCCCAGGCCGACGTACCGCAGCAGCGCCTGGGCCACCTGCTCGTAGCTGCCGACCAGGGCCGTGGAGTTGCCGGCCGCCCCGGTCACCTTCGCGATCGGGGTCCACAGCCGCTCGTCGTGCACGTCGCCCTGGGCGGCGAACTCCAGCAGCCGCTGCGAGCCGTGCTGCTGGGAGTGATCGAGGTTGAAGAACTTGCGGGCGCCGGCGGCCCGTTCCCTGGTGAGTTCCAGGATCTCCGTGGCCCGCTCCCAGGCCTGCGTCTCGGTCGCGGCCGGGATCGGCCGCAGGCTCACGCTGAACCGCGGGTCGCGCCCGTACGGGCTGGCCGCGGCCCGGACCTGGTCGATCCGCTCCTGGATGCCGGCCAGCGGCTCGCCCCAGAACGCGTACACGTCCGCGTGCTTGCCGCCGACCCGGATCGCGTCCGCCGACGCGCCGCCGAAGTAGACCGGGATCCGGCCGGGCGGCGGCCGCACCCCCGACAGGCCGCCCTCGACGTGGTAGAACTCCCCGGCGTAGTCGAACGGGGTGGCGGACGTCCACTCCAGGCGGAGCACGTCGAGGAACTCGTCGGTCCGCCGGTACCGGGTCACCTTGTCGGTCAGGTCCCCGTCCCGGGCCTGGTCGGCGTCGTCGCCGCCGGTGATGACGTGCAGCGCGACCCGGCCCGGGTGGAAGGCGTCCAGGGTGGCGAACTTCCGCGCCGCGTAGGTCGGGGCGACGAACCCGGGCCGGTGCGCCAGCAGCACCCCGAGCCGCTGGGTGCGGGACAGCACCTGGTCGGCCACGGTGAAGCCGTCCGGCGACGCGGACGAGTGCGCGACCAGCACCCGGTCGAAGCCTGCGTCCTCGTGCGCCCGGGCCAGTTCCTCCAGGTAGCCGGGCTGGACCGGGTCGGACTGGCTGGCGGCGATCTCGGTCTCGCTGTGCGGGGCGGTGGCGGCGATGCCGATGAATTCGATGGTCATCGTCCCTCCCGGGGCGCGGCGGGGCAGCCCAGGAGGGCGGCGACGGAGCGAGGGGGCATGCCTCGGATGCAAACACACCCGCCGTCGCTATGTCAATAACTCCTATCGTTTTTATAGGAATTAGGCCGCGGGTCACGCGGCCCCGGTCGCTGGCCGGGACTACCCCGCGTCCGGGGCGGCGTCCCCGGTCCGGTCCACCGGCGACCACAGGCTCTCCAGGTTGACCACGATGCCCTCCTGGCTGCTCCGGGCGATGACCACGACCGCTTCGTCGTCGCCCGGGTTTTCCTCCCGGTGCGGGACGTACGGCGGCACGAAGATGTAGTCCCCCGGCTCCGTCTCCAGCCTGACCTCGTGGTCCCCCTCCGCGAACACGAACGCCGGATGCCCGGACACCACGTAGATCGCGGTCTCCGCGTAGCCGTGGTGGTGGTCGCCGGACTTGGTCACCGGGGCCACGTGGGTCTGGCCCATCCAGAGCTTCGACGAGCCGGCGGACTTGCCGGAGATGGCTTCCAGGCGGGTCATCCCGCTGGTCTGGCCGGTATCACCGCGTACGTCGCGGCCGCGGACGTGCACGAGCGGCGTGTGCCACAGGTCGTCAGTCATGGGGGCTCCCGGAGTCATTCACGGCGGCCGGGGTCGGCCTGCCGGTGGGCAGGGCCAGTGTAGACAGCCCGTGGCCGCAGGGGCGTCCGGGCGGCGTACTCCTCCAGCGCGTGCGCCAGCCAGCCCGCGGTCCTGGCCACCGCGAAGATGACCTCACCCGGCCCCCCGGATCATCCCGGCGCAACTGGCCAGCACGGCCAGCGCGAAGTCGATGTTCGGCTCCGGCAGGGCCCGCCGGTGCATCTCGGCCAGCACGGAGTCCACCACGGCCAGCCGGGGCGAGGCCGGGACCGCGCTGCGGACCATGGCCAGCAGCAGCCCGGCCCGCGGGTCGCCGCCGCGGTACACGAAGTGGCCGAAGCCCGGCACCCGCTCACCGCGCCGGAGCAGGTCCCCCACCACGCGGGGCACGCCCGCCGCGTCCTGCGCCGCGGCCAGCATGGTCTCCGCGCCCAGCGAGGCACCGCCGTGCAGGGCGCCGCCGACCGCGCCGAGCCCGGTGGCCACCACGGCGTACGGGTCGGCCCGGACCGACGCGGCGACCCGGGCGGCCAGCGTGGACGCGGCCAGCTCGTGGTCGGCGAGCAGGACCAGCGCGGCCCGCAGGGCGTTCAGCAGGCCGGGCGGGGGGTCGTCCGGGCCGAGCCTGGTCCAGAGCCGGGCCGGGATCGCGGACGGGGCCTGCTGACCCGCGGCCCAGGCCGGGGTGGGCTGATTCCCGGGCCGGGCCGGCGGCAGGCAGTCCACCAGGCCCGCGATGATGGCCCGGCCCGCCGCGGCCACGGCCGGCGGGTCGAACTGCAGCCGCAGCGGATCCGCCGCGGCCAGCGCCGGGACGATGACCTGGAGCCGTTCCAGCGGGAAAGTGCCGGGCGGGAGCGCCGCCTGCGCGGCGCTGCCCGCCGCGAGCGCCGCGGGTGCCGCCTGCCACTCCCCCGGGTCCGGACCTGGGGGCACGTCCCACAACAGCTCGCACACGTCCTCGAAGTTCCAGTCCCAGGCCAGGTCGAGCGCGTCCAGGCCGCGGAACCAGAGCCGGTCGCCGGCGATCTCGGTCACGCCTGACTCGATCACCAGCCCGGCCAGGCCCGGCGGCCGGCGCGGGCGGCCGCGGCGGGCCAGCTCCTCGACCTCCGCCGGATCGAACAGGCTGCCGCGGCCCGGGCCGCCGCGCCCACCCCCCGAACCGCCACTCGCGGCGCCGCCGCGGCTGGCCCGGCGGCGGGTGAGCACGCCCCGGCTGACGTAGGAGTACAGCGTGGCCTGCTTGATCCCCAGCCGCCGGGCCGCCTCCCCGGCGCTGATCCAGTCCGCCTCCGCCATCCCGCCCTCCCCGCCGGCCCGCACCCCGGCGGCCGGACCGCATCCGTTGTCTGTTCGGATCACCCCCGCGAAACGGGAGGTAAGTCGAACCGTTAGCCGCCTGGCCGTCCTCATGGGGCCGGGCCGGCCAGCGGTTGTCGTTTGAGAGCCGCTGTTGTCACGGCCCACGTTAGTTGATTTTAATCAACGTTGATGACACTCGACAGAAATGCCAGTGTGTCAACCCGGGGCCCGCGCCGCGGGTCACCGGCCCGACCGCACCGCGCAGTTCCCGGAGGATGCCGATGCCCGCGATCCACTTTCTCGACGTGACCAACCGGGACGGCGTGCAGACCGCCCGCACCGGCCTGTCCAAGTTCGGCAAGATCATGGTCAACTTCTACCTGGGCCAGCTCGGCGTGGCCCAGTCCGAGCTGGGCTTCCCGTTCCTGTTCCACGAGGTGCCCTACATCCGGGCCAGCGTGGCGCTGGCCGAGGCGGGCGCGTTCGGCGGGCTGCGGCTGTCTGGCTGGTGCCGCGCCGTGCCGGGTGACGTGGCCGCGGCGGTCCCGCTCGGGCTGCGGCACTACAACCTGTCCATCTCCACCTCCGACCAGATGATCGTGCACAAGTTCCGCGGCAAGCTGGACCGGGAGTCGGTCATCTCGGAGATGGTGGCGGCGGTGCGGGCCGCGCGCGACGGCGGGGCGCAGACCATCGGCGTGAACGCCGAGGACGGCTCGCGCACCGACGAGGGGTTCCTGCTCGAGTTCGCGACGGCGGCCCGGGAGGCCGGGGCCGACCGGGTGCGCTACTGCGACACGATCGGCGGGGAGACACCGGACCGGATCCGCGAGCGCTTCGCCAAGCTGGCCGCGGCCGTCCGGATCCCGGTCGAGACCCATTGCCATAACGACCTCGGCATGGCGGTGGCCAACTCGGTCTCCGGAGCCCTCGGGGACCTGGACGCCGGCCAGGACGCGTGGGTGAACACCTGCGTCAACGGCATCGGCGAACGGGCCGGGAACGCGGACCTGCTGTCGTGCATCCTCGCGTTCCGGCACGGCTTCGGGGTGGCGGGCCGGGCCCAGATCGGTGATCCGCTCGACCTGTCCTGGGCCCGGCGGTTCGGCTGGTGGGCGAGCTACGCGTTCGGCCAGCCGCTCCCGCAGAACCAGCCGGGGGTGGGCCGCAACGCGTTCGCTCACGAGTCCGGCATCCACGCCGACGGCGCGCTCAAGGACCGGCAGAACTACGAGCTGTACGACGACGGCACGCTGGGGCCGTTTCCGGACGACTGGTTCACCCGGGCGGGCCGGGTCGTGCTGACCGGCGAGTACGGCGGGAAGGCCGGCTTCCGGCACGTGATGGACGGGCTGGGCGTCCAGATCGCTGACGGCGACGAGGACCTGGCGTTCTCGGTGCTGCAGCTGTGCGCGTCGGCCAGCGGCAAGCCGCTGACCGACGACGAGCTCCGCCTCATCGGGAGCTACCCGCACCAGCTCGCGCTGCTGTTCCCCGGCCTCATCTGACCGCGCCGGGCGCCGTGGCGCCCAGCGCGGGGCTGTGCCGGGCGCCGTAGCGCCCGGCACGCTGAGCGCCGTGGCGCTCAGCGCGGGAACAGCGCGTCAGCCCCCGATCTGCCGGCGGCGGCGGATGTCCTTCAGCCGCCGCCGCTGCGACGGATCGAGCATCAGGTACATCCCAGTCGGGATGCCGATCGCCAGGATGATCACGCCGATGGCGAGCCACGGGCTCACTATGAACAAGATGAGACCAATAATGATCCCAGCGATGGCGAACTTCATTCGACCGGACAACTTCTGCCTCCTCAGGCGGCGAGGATACGGTTCCCGGCCGGCCCGGACACGGCCGACCCGTGCCCGGCCGGACCGCCACATCCGCGCCTGCTAAGTGAAACGCCGGCTGGCCGCCACGTAGTTCCGCGTCCGCCGGTTCTGCGCATGTTTCCAGGCTGTGCCCAGCTTCCCGGCCCCCTGGACCTGGCCGACCTGCGGTTCCCCGGCCCGGGTTCGCAGCGACGGCCAGGGCCGGCCAGGATGGCCGCAGTGACCAGGAGGCTGTCATGACCATATCGCTGCCCGTCGACCCCGACGCCAACGAGTTGCTTTCGCGTGACCCGCTCGCGCTGCTCATCGGCATGCTGCTGGACCAGCAGGTGCCCCTGGAGAAAGCGTTCAGCGGGCCGCGGGACCTGGCGCGCCGGCTCGGCCATGAGCCGACTGTGCAGGAACTTGCGGACTTTGATCCGGACGCGCTGGCCGCGGTGTTCAGCGACCGGCCGGCCCTGCACCGTTACCCGAGGGCCATGGCGGCCCGGACCCAGGACCTGGCCCGGCTGATCGTGGACCGCTACGACGGGGAGCCGGCTGAGGTCTGGACCGGCGCGGCCACCGGCGAGGAACTGGTCCGCCGGATCGCGGGACTGCCCGGTTTCGGTGCGACCAAGGCGCAGATCTTCGCGGCCCTGCTGGGCAAGCAGCTAGGGATCCGGCCGCCTGGCTGGCAGGAGGCCACCGGCCCGTTCGGCCAGGAAGGTTCCCGGATCTCGGTCGCCGACATCACGGACCGCGACTCCCTGGCCGAGGTCCGCGCCTACAAGCAGCAGCGCAAAGCCGCCGCCAAAGAGGGCAGGTAACGCCATGAGCCAATCAGGCGAGGGGCTGGCCGGGACCGCGCAGGTGTTCGTCCTGCACGAGGGGTACGTCCGGGAAGAAGGCGATGCGAACCGGGTGGGCAGCACGGTCACGCTGATCGTGGACGGCGGCCGGGTGATCGTCGTAGATCCCGGCATGGTGTCCGGCCGTGACGCGCTGCTCAGCGCGCTGGCCGCCCACGTCAGCAGCCCGGCCGCGGTGACCGACGTGGTGTTCAGCCACCACCACCCCGACCACACCCTCAACGCGGCGCTGTTCCCGGACGCCGTCGTGCACGACCACTGGGCCAGCTACGACGGCGACCGGTGGATCGGCCGCGAGCCGGGGGACTTCACGCTCACCCCGTCGGTCCGGCTCATCGCCACCCCCGGGCACACCGCCGAGGACATCACGACGCTCGCGGCCACCCCGGCGGACGTGTACGCGTGCACGCACGCCTGGTGGGGTCCGGGCGGGCCGGCCGACGACCCGCTGGGCACCGACCAGGCCGCGCTGCACCAGAGCCGGGCCAGGATCCTCGCGGTGGCCACGGTTGTCGTGCCGGGGCACGGTCCCGCCTTCCGCCCCGGCCCGGACACGCCCCGCTGACGCGGCCTTCCGGTACGTCGCAGGCGTCGCTGGCTGGTCAGCGGGCCATGATGCCTTCCGCGTTGAGGGTGAAGGAGCCAGAGACGCAGTCAGTGCTCATCTGGTTCAACGTCGAGGGAGATCAGGCCTGGGCCAAGGTGGGCAAGCCGGGTGATACTCGGCAGGTGCTCGCGGCGGCGCGGGCGTTGCGCGACGAGGAGTGACGTTGCCGCGGAGCCGAGATGGCCGGTATTCCTATGCGAAGCTTTGCTAGTGCCGTTGGTGTGGGTGACCGGCAACTCCGGGGCGGGCAAGTCAACGGTCTGCGCACTCCTGAACAACCTGGGAGAGCTAGCGGTCAACGCCGACTGGGAAGGCTACAACCACTGGGTAGACCGGACGAGCGGACAGGTCGCTGCTGACCCTCCCTACCCGGTGCCAGCCGGCTGGCTCGAGCGCTTCGCGTGGAGGATCAGCCGCGCGGAGGTCGAGGCCCTGGCGGCGAGGGCGCACGACAAGACGGCGTTCCTTTGCGGATCTGCCGAGAACGAGGCAGACGTGTGGGACCTCTTCGACCTGGTGGTCTGCCTAGTGATTGACAACGAGACGCTCCGGGGCCGTCTCCTGACCCGCACGACAAATGCCTTCGGCAAGCACCCCGAAGAGCTGGCGGCAGCGCTCGGGTCGAACGCCGATGCTGAGTCCACCTACCGGCGCCTCGACGCGACGATCATCGACGGCAGACGGCTTCCGGCGGAGGTCGCAGGCGCGGTCCTGGCTGCTGCTAAGACTGCGCCGATACGACGTCGGCGATGACCAACGCAGACCTCTCCCCCGGCAGGCCGAGGCCGGTAAGTGATCAGGTCGAGAACCCCGTGACGTGCTCGGGAGTCAGCCGCCCGATCAGCCGGCGCGAGCCGGGTGGGTCGGGCGGCGGGTCCTGGTCGAGATAGCGCCGGGTCAGCTCGACCGACAGGCGGCGGTCGGGATCATCGACCAGTTCGACGGTGCCCCGGATGTCCGCGGTGCGGTACGGGTCGTCCGCGGCGAACACGGTCACTGACGCGCGCGGGTCGCGGATCAGATTCCGCGCTTTGCGGCGCTGATCGTGGGTCGTGAAGATAAGCACGTCGCCGTCCCGGGCGACCCAGATCACCGAGGTCTGCGGCGTCCCGTCCGGGTTCAGCGTGGCCAGCACCGCAAACGGGCGTCCGTCCAGAAGGCCTTTCACGCGGTCGTCGAGGACCATAAAGCACTCCTTCCTGTGCACCGCCAGCCGCGCTCGTGGAGCCGCGAAGAGCTCAGGAGATCAGGTCCAGCTCCCGCGCGCGCTTGACGGCCTCGGTGCGGTTGGAGCCGCCGAGTTTGCCCAGAATATGACTGACGTGCTTCTTGACCGTGTCGAGAGTGACCACGAGTTCCCGCGCGATGTCCTGGTTGGACCGGCCCGCGGCCACCAGCCGCAGTACTTCCCTCTCGCGGCCGGTCAGCGGCTCGATCAGGCCCGGCGCCGGCGGCCGGGCAGGCCCGGTGCCCTGGACCGCGCGGGCGCCCCCGAAGGCCCGCTGGAGCCGGGCCAGGAAGGCCAGCGGGACCCGGGCCGCGGTCTGGTCGGCCCGCTGCGCCGCGATCAGCCGGCCCAGCAGCGCGGCCATGGGCGGGCCTTCGTCGGCGAAGACCCGGACGTGGCCCTGCTGGCTGGCCAGGGTGAGCGTCCCGGCCAGGATGGTGATCGCTTCGCTCTCCCGGCCGCTGGCCGCGTGCGCCAGGGCGCGCAGGGCGCCCGTCTCGATGACGCTGCCGGTCCGCTCCTGGCCCCTGGCCGCGGTGTGCAGCCGGTCCAGCAGCGCGAGCGCCCGGCCGGGCTGGCCCTGGGCGAGCAGGAGCCGGGCCAGCACCAGGTGCCCCGGCTCGCGAGCGTAGTCCGGCTCGTCGTCCGCGTGGAGGCCGCGTTCGGCGGTCCACCGGGCGGCGGAGAGCAGGTCGCCCTGGGCTACCAGCAACCTGGCCTGCTGGGCCGGGACCGGGTTGAGCGGCCCGGCTTGCGCCTGCGAGGTCCGCGCGGCTTCCCGCATCGCTTCCAGCGCCCCGGCCTGATCTCCCCGGGCCTGCCGGATCCAGGCCAGCGTCACCAGGCCGGCCGCCAGCGGCGACACATAGGCGAGCTGGCGGCACAGCTCGATGCCCTCGGTGACCTGCTCCAGGGCGGCGTCGAGTTCGTCCCGCTGGCGGGCCACTTCGGCCAGGCCCACATACCCGATACCGGCCGCGGGCAGCGGCGTCCGGCCGGGTCCGGTGGTCGCTTCCCGAGCCTGCTGGTAGGTCATGACGGCCGCGTCCAGGCGTCCCTGGGCGCGCTGGACCTGGCCGAGCAGGTGACGGCCCCAGGCCACGAAGACGGGCCGGTCGGCCCACCCGGCGATGCTGGGCACCAGGGCCCGCTCAGCCGCCGCGAGCCGGCCGCGGAGCCACTCAGCCACGGCCAGGTCGCAGTGGGTCTCGTAGTCCAGCAGCCGGTCGTCCCCGCCCAGCTCGGCCCGGGCCTGCGACGCGAACGCGGCGGTGGCCTCCGCGTCCCCGCGGTACTGGGCGGCAAAGCCCCGGCACAGCGCGATGTGGGCGGGGACGTTGGCCAGCAGGCTGCTGGCCCGGCCGATGCTGGGCTCGAACGGCTCGTCGGCCGCGGCCGCGAAGGCTCGCTCGGCCGCGTCGGCGAAGCGCTGCACCTCCTCCATCTCACCGGCGGCCCCGGCCAGCTGGGCCTGGGCCAGCAGCAGCCGGGGACGCGACTGGAGCAGCCCGGCGGGCAGCGCCGAAATCCACCGCTGGATCGTCGCTGCCTCGCCGCGCAGCCGGTACACGGCGTCGAAGTACCGCTCGATCAGCCGGGCCGCCCAGGCCATCTCCCCGGCGGCGACCGCGTGCCGGATCGCCTCGTCGGCCAGACCGTGCTCCTCGTGCCAGGCGGCCGCGTTCCGGTGCAGCCCCGCCGCCCGGCCCGGCTCCTGCTCCAGGCGGGCGCGGAGCAGGTCGGCGAACAGGCGGTGGTAACGCCACCAGCCGCGCACCTCGTCGAGCGGCAGCAGGAACAGGCCGGCCTGCTCCACCTGCTCGAGCAGGGCCTGGCTGCCCGCGCGGCCGGTGACGGCGTCGCACAGCTCGCCGCTGAGCCGGTCCAGCACCGCCGTCTCCAGCAGGAACGTCTGCAGCTGCTCGGGCTGGCACTCCAGTACTTCCTCGCCCAGGTAGTCCAGGACGTAGCGGTGGCTGCCGGTGAACGCGGCCACGAAGGCGGCCGCGTCGGCCTGACCGCGCAGGGACAGGGCCGCGAGCTGCAGCCCGGCCGCCCATCCCTCGGTCCGCGCGGCCAGCGCGGCCACCGCCGTGTCGGGCAGGGCCGCCCCCGGCTCCCCGGCCATCTCCCGCAACAGCGCGCCGGCCTCGTCCGCAGTGAACTGCAGGTCGGCGGCCCGCAGCTCGGCCAGCTGCCCGCGGGCCCGCAGCCGGGCCAGGCCCAGGGGTGGGTCGGACCGGCTGGTCAGCACCAGGCGCAGCCCAGGTGGCTGGTGCTCCAGCAGGAACTGCACCGAATCGTGCACGGGCCGGGCGGTGATCACGTGATAGTCGTCGAGGACCAGCACGGCCCCGTCAGTGCCGGGCCCGGTGTCCAGGTCGTTGATCAGCGCCGTCAGCAGCCCCTCGAACGAGGCCGGGGCGGGCGGCCCGATCAGCGGGCCCACGCGAGCGCCGATCCCCGGGCGCACCCGGTCCAGCGCGGCGACCGCGTGCCGCCAGAACCTGGCCGGGTCGTTGTCGCCGGGATCCAGCGACAGCCACGCCACCGGGCGCTGGCCGGCCAGCGCCCAGTCGGCCACCAGGACCGTCTTGCCGTATCCGGCCGGAGCGCAGACCAGGACCATCCCCTGGCCTAGCCCGGCTTCGAACTGCCCGGCCAGGCGCGAGCGGGGCACCAGGCCAGGCCGCGGTCCCGGCAGGTGCAGCTTGGTGGCCAGCAGGGCCGTCGCCCTCGGGCGCGGCAGCCTGAGGCGCCGCCGCTGCGGGCGGCTCAGCCATCAGGAACCCGCATGTTCAGTGCCTCCAGCGATACTCCGGGTCGCTGCGCAGCAAACCCCATGGTAGTAGCCAGCGTGCCGGCCGCTCCGCGAGTGCCGGGCGAACTCCAGGATCAACCGGTACCGCCGCCTGGCTCCAGCCGGGACGACCTACGTCCCGGAAACCGGGTCAGGCTGCGGCCGGATCGAGGACCGTCACACCGGCAGCCTCTGACGGCTCAGGCACCAGGCGGCCTTCCTCCCGCAGCAGGGCGATGTGCGCGGCCATGGCCCCGATCATCAGCCTCTCGGTTTCCTGCCGCGTGTCCCCTGCAGCAACAACTCCGGGCAGTTCAGGAGAGTACGCCGAATAGCCTGCCTGATCGTCGCCTTCGAAGACGACCACGTAGCCAGTCACGGCCGTTCCTTTCGCAGGCCTGCTCGCTTCAGGATGCTCGACTCGGTCTTAGGTTTCAAGATAGCGCTCGGTTTGCCTGCTACCGTCACCAGGCCGGGCTTCTCCGGATGGCTGAAACGGCCGGTCAAAGCCGGCGTCGCGTCCCCGGTCAGCCGCTGAACTTCTTGATCGCGTCCTCGGTGACCGGGGTGAAGAAGTTGACCAGGTTGCCGTCGGGGTCGCGGAACAGGATGGAGCGGTTGCCCCACGGCATGGTGGTGGGCTCCTGCACCCAGTCGCTGACCAGCGGCCTGAGTCGCTCGTACTCGCTGTCGACGTCGTCGACACGGAACTCGATGATGATGGTGTGGTTGTCGGCGGGGCGAGCGGAGTCTTCCCCGAACAACTGCGTCGTCTGGGTGTGGCCGATGGCCAGGGTGCAGGACGGCATGATCAGCTCGGCGAACACTGGCGTGTAGCGCACCGCCGCGACGCCGGTGACCTGCTCGTAGAACTGGATCACCCGGTCCAGGTCGTCGGTGATCATGCGGATAGAGACGAGATCCACGGGCGTCGTCCTCTTTCGCTAGCGGTGATCGTGCAGCTTGAACGCTACGCTACCATAGCGTAGCGAAGTGGAGGACTAAGCGATGGCAACAGGAACTCCTGGACCAGGCTCAGCCCCCGCGGCGCCCGGCAGTGACGTCAGGGGAGGGCGCCGCCGCCGGGGTCGACGGCCGGGTGCAGCGGTCGCGATCCCGGGTCCTCGCGACGGCATTCGACCTGCTCAGCGAGAGCGGGGTCGGCGGCTTCACCATCGACGAGGTGTCCCGCCGGTCAGGGGTCGCGAAGACCACCATCTACCGTCACTGGCCCTCTCGTGAGGCGCTCGTGATCGACGCCGCCTCCCGGATCAGCGCCGAGCAGGAGGTTCCCGACACAGGCTCACTCGAGGGTGACGTCACGGCGATCCTGGCCAACCTCGGCCACCTGCTGAGCACGGCCCGGTGGTCGTCGGTCGTGCCCTCGATCGTTGACGTCGCCGAGCGCGATCCGGAGTTCGCCAGCGTCCACGGCAAAATCCAGCGCGGGCACGCCGCACCGCTCAGGGAGGTCATCGAGCGTGCAGCAGGCCGGGGCCTGATATCCGCGGCGACTGACCCGTCGGGCATGGTCTCGGCGCTGATCGGGCCGCTCTACTACCGACGCTGGTTCTCACGCGAACCGATCGACGATCAGTTCGTCGCGGCGATCGTCAGGAACGTGATCAGCGGTCAGGACGCCACCGGCGATCCCGGCCAGGACACGCCGGCTTAGCGTGCGAGCCCGGCCGCGGCGCGTCAGACCGCGTCGCCCTTGAGCGAGAACGCCGCCAGCCGGCGGACGGCCAGCCCCAGCGTGACCGCGGTGACCAGCGCGCCCAAAATCACCGCGGCGGCCAGCCCCAGGTGCGCGTTCAGGTTCCCGTCCCGCGCGATCGAGTTGGCGACGCCCAGCGAGTACTGCTCCACCGAGAGGACCCGCACCCCGCTGACCACGTTGCTCAGCAGCGACTCCCAGACCAGCAGGTACAGCAGGCCCACGGCGATGGCCCGGGTGGTGAGCACGGAGATCATCACGAACACCGCGTTGTAGACGACCGAGCCGACCAGCGCCCCGGCGAACACCCCGATCGCGAGCCTGGTCACGCCGCCGGTGGCGATCAGGCCGGCCAGCAACTCCGGTACCGCCGCGAAGATCATGGTCAGCCCGGCGCCCACCGCGAACTTGGCCAGGACGACCGTGGACCGCGGTACCGGGGTAGCCAGCAGGTGCACCACGCTGCCGTCGTCGATCTCCGCGCCGAGCACGCTGGTCCCGATGATCAGCGCGGTCAGCGGCAGCACCACGGCCAGCCCGAAGCCGCCCAGGATGTGGCTCTGCCAGTCGGCATGTTCCGGGTTCGCGGCCTTCAGCAACACGCTGACCAGGACCAGGATCACCGGCGGGATGGCGAACACCAGGGCCCGCCGGCGGCCCATGGTGGCGCGCAGGGTGATCGAGGCCACGGTCCTGGCCTGGACAGAAAACATCTCAGCTGCTCCCTTCTGCTGCGCGCGGCGCGGTCACTGCTCCACCAGGTAGGCGAACACGCTCTCCAGCGACTCGTCCTCGGGCAGCAACTCCCGGAGCTGGATGCCCTGCTCCCGGGTGAGCCCGGCGATCTCCCGGCTGAACGCGCCGTAGTCCGAGGCCTTGACCTGCAGCCCGCGCCCGCTCATCTCCACCCCGGTCACCGAGGGCCGGCCGATCAGCGCCGCGCCCAGCCGCCGGTCGTCCGAGGTACGCACCAGGAACATGTGCGGCCGGCTGGTCATCAGCCGGCGGATGGCCCGGAAGTCCCCGGACGCGGCCAGCCGCCCGGCCACGATGACCTGGATGGTGCCGGACAGCCGCTCCACTTCCTCCAGGATGTGCGAGCTGAACAAGATGGTGCGGCCCTCGTCGCCGAGGGTCTCCAGCAGGTCCATCATGTGCAGCCGCTGCCGCGGGTCCATCCCGTTGAACGGCTCGTCCAGCAGCAGTATCTCCGGGTCGTGCACCAGCGCCGCCGCCACCTTGATCCGCTGCCGCATGCCCTTGGAGTAGGTCGAGATCTTCCGGTCCTGCGCGTCGGCCATCTCCACGATGGCGATGGCGCGGTCCGCGGAGCGGTCCGGGTCGGCGAGCTTGTGCAGCCGGGCGGTGGCCCGGACGAACTCCAGCCCGGTGAGGAACGGGTAGACCGCGGGACGCTCGGGTACCAGGCCGAGGGTCTGGTAGATACCAGGGTTGCGCCAGCTCGCCGTGCCGCCGACGGTCAGCTCGCCGCGCGATGGCTCCAGGAACCCGGAGATCAGGTGCAGCAGCGTGGACTTGCCGGCGCCGTTCGGGCCCAGCAACCCGGTGACGCCCGGGCCGACGGTCATCGTGATGTCGTTGATCGCGACCACGTTGCCGTACCAGCGGGACACGTTGCGCAGCTCGATCGTGCTCATGCCACGCCCGCCTTCCGGTACCGGGCGGCCAGCCCGCCCACCGCGGCCGCCAGCATCAGCAGGAACATCACGCCGTAGAGCGGCCCGAAGTTCCCCGGCGGCGGGTTTGGTCCCGGCGAAGTGCCGCCGAGCCACTGGCGCAGGCCGTCCAGCACCGTGAACGGGCTGACCAGGCCGGAGAGCCGCGCCCCCGCGCCGGCCCCCGCCCCGTTCTCCGACGTCACCCCGCTCAGCAGCCCGGCCAGGGCCCAGCTGAGGAAGAAGCAGATCGCGATGCTGCCGGTCGCGTAGGCGCGGCGCCCGCTCAGCGAGGCAAGCGCGAGCCCGATCGAGGCCAGCAGCACGGCCCAGGCCAGCCCGACCAGCAGGCCGGGGATCAGGGCCCGGGTCTGGTCCCAGACCGCCGCGCCGCTGTGGGCCTGGGTGACGGCACCCAGGTAGAGCAGCAGCAGCGGGATCTCCAGCAGGGCCAGGCAGGCCAGGACGAACGCCCCGAGCTTGGCCGCCGGGTAGTCGAGCCGGCGCAGCGGCCGCGAGAAGTACAGCGGCAGCACGTGGCTGCGCAGGTCCCGGGACACCAGCTCGGGAGCCTGGGCCGCGACGAAGATGATCATGACGAGGACCCGGAGCTGGAACACGTAGGTGTCGTAGTTGACCACCTGGCCGCCGTGCGTGGCCAGCGAGATGGCGTTGACCACCGCGGGCACGCACATGAGCACGAACGCGATGACCGGGATGATCTTGGCCTTGGCGCCGCGGCCGATGCCGAACGCGGACCGCAGGCTGTGCCAGCCCAGCGCCCGGATGATGGCGGCCCGGCCCAGCCTCGGCCCCTCGTAGTGCCGGTAGCCGATGTCGTGGATGACGCCGGCCCGGCCGGCCGGCGGCCCGCTCTGCGTGGTCACGCTGCTCCTTCCCGGTCCGGACGGCCTTCTTCGGCGCCCCGGAACAGTTCCTCGACCCGGCGCCGGCGCTGCTCCAGCCGGTTCAGCGGCAGTCCCAGATCGGCCACGGCGTCGCGGACGACGTCGTAGGTCTCGCCCGAGCCGATCTGGACCAGCAGCGCCCGCTCGTCCCGCACCGGCCGCAGCCCCCGGGCGGCCAGCTCCGTTTCCAGCAGCGCTGTGCCCTCGTCCACCTCGACCAGCAGCACCTGGCTGACCTGCGTGAAGCTGGCCATCGAGTCGGAGCGGAGCAGCCGGCCGCCGTCGATGGCCAGCAGGTGGTCGCAGATCTGCTCGATCTCGCCGAGCAGGTGCGAGGAGACCAGGATCGAGATGCCGAACTCGGCCCCGATCCGGCTGACCAGGTCCAGCATCGCGGCCCGGCCCGCCGGGTCCAGGCCGATGGTGGGCTCGTCCAGCAGCAGCAGCTGCGGGTCCCCGACCAGCGCCTGGGCCAGCTTCACCCGCTGCTTCATGCCGGTGGAGTAGGTGCCGATCTGGCGGTAGCGCTCCTCGTACAGGCCGACGTGACGCAGCGACTCGGCCGCCCGTTCCTTGGCCGCGGTCGGCGGCAGCCCGGACATCCGGCCCAGATGGGTGACGAACTCCGTCGCGGTGACGTCGGGCGGCAGGCAGTCGTGCTCCGGCATGTAGCCGCACCGCGCCCGGATCCGCTCCCCGTCCCGGTCGCTGTTCAGGCCGAGGACGGCGGCCCGGCCGCTGGTCGGGGTGAGCAGCCCGAGCAGGATCTTGATCAGGGTGGACTTGCCCGCCCCGTTGGCCCCGACCAGCCCGGTGATTCCCGGGCCGACCCGCACGGTCAGCTGGTCCAGGGCCGTCACCGCGCCCGGGTACCGCTTGGTGAGGGCTGAGGTCTCAACAACCGCCGCAACGAAACCCGGCCCGGGGCCGGTCCCCCCGGGTGGCGGACCAGCCTGCAGGGGCCCAGGCTGCTGGGACCCGGGCTGCTGGGACCCGGGCTGCTGGGACCCGGGCTGCGGCCCAGACTCCACAGGCCCAGGTCCCCAAGGCCCGGGTCCTGAAGGCACTGGCGCGGTCACGTGTCTCGCGCTCCCCTCGTCCGGTCGTCGTGGTCGGTTCCCAGCCTGGCGGCCGGCCGGGTCCGCGTCATCATCCCGGGGAATGGCTTCTGCTGTCAGGCCCTGGCCTGACCAGGCCCGCGCCGTGTCCCAGATCAGCCCGGCAGCCTACGACCGCGGGCGGACGCCCCCGGGCACCCAGCGGCGTTACCGTTAGCAGGTGAGCGGAACAACCGGACCACCGCGAGGCGCGCGGCTGAGGCGGCGGTTCTGGATAGCGCTGGACTACGCCACGGCGGTCGTCTGCGGCGTGCTGGTCTTCGCGTCTTTCTTCCACGCCACCGTGGGCAGCCGGTCCCTGTTCGGGGTGCTGTCCCCGCGGGACGCCCCGCTCGCCGCCGTGCTGGCGATCGCCCTGGCCGTCCCGGTCGCCATCCGGCGCCGGGTCCCGGTCCGGGCCCTGGTCATCGTGCTGGCCGCCTGCGTGGCGACCCTGGCCGTCGGCGGGGAGATCACCCGTGGCCCGTTCCTCCCGATGGCGCTGGTGCTGTTCGTGGTCGCGTCTACCTGCCGCCGGGGTATCGCGCTGGCCGGCCTCGGCGCCGCGCTGACCCTGCTGGTCGTGCAGGGCGTGGTGCTGGACTTCGACGGGCAGGGACCCGGCGACGCGGTCGCCGTCGCCCTGGTGCTGACCATCTTGTGGATGGTCGGCTACCTGGTGCAGCAGCGGCGGACCCACATGGCGGCGGTCCGGGACCGGGCGGCCAGCGACGCGGTGACCCGCGAGCGGCTGCGGATCGCCCGGGAACTGCACGACGTGGTGGCGCACAGCATGACCGTGGTCACCGTGCAGGCCGGGTTCGGCGAGTACGTGTTCGACAGCCAGCCCGACGAGGCCCGGGCCGCGCTGGGCGCGATCCAGGCGGTGAGCCGGGAGGCGCTGGGTGAGATGCAGCGGATGCTGTGCGTGCTCCGCCAGACCGACGGGGACATCGCGGCGGCCGACGCCGAACTGGCCGCCCGCGAGCCTGCGGCGGCCGGGCTCGCCGGGGACGGAACTCCCGCGACCGGAACGGCGGACGGCGCAGGTACCGGACGGGGACAGCGATCCCGCCGGCCAGCTCAGGGCCCCGGAGTCCCGCCCCGCCGCGCCACTGGCCCCCGCCCCCGGGCTGGCGAACCTGGACCGGCTGGTGCAGCGGACCGCGGGCGCCGGGGTCACGGTGACCGTCGAGCGGATCGGCGAGCCGTGCAGCCTGCCCGCCAGCCTCGACCTGTCCGCGTTCCGCATCGTGCAGGAGTCCCTGACCAACGTGGTCAAGCACTCCGGCGCGGACCGCTGTCACGTCGTCCTCGAATACGGCGCGGACAGCCTGCTCATCGAGGTCACCGACCCCGGGGCCGCGGTGCCCACCCTGGCGGCCGCGCCCGCCGGGGTGGCCGCGCCGGCCAGGATCGCCGGCGTCCCGGTAGGGGCCGGCGTCCCGGCAGGGGCCCGCGCCGCGGTGCGCCCGGCCGCCCGGGTGGGCGGCGGGCCGGAGCGCGCGGGGCACGGCATCATCGGCATGCGGGAGCGGGCCAGCCTGTGCGGCGGCGAACTGCACGCGCTGCCGCGCCCCGGCGGCGGCTTCCTGGTGCGGGCCAGGCTGCCGCTGCGCGCGGGGCGGCCATGACCCTGCGCGTGCTGGTCGCCGACGACCAGGCCCTGGTCCGGGCGGGTTTCCGCGGCATCGTCGCGGCCACGCCCGGATTCACCGTGGTCGGCGAGGCCGGGAACGGGAGCGAAGCGGTCGAGCAGGCCCGCCGGCACCACCCCGACGTCGTGCTGATGGACGTGCGGATGCCAGGGATGGACGGCATCGAGGCCACCCGCCAGATCACCCGCTCGGCCGCCACGAGCGGGGTACGGGTCCTCATCTTGACCACGTTCGACCTGGACGAGTACGTGTTTACCGCGCTTCGCGCCGGGGCCAGCGGGTTCCTGCTCAAGAGCATCTCACCCGCCGAGCTGCTGAACGCGATCCAGGTCGTCGCGGCGGGCGACGCCCTGCTCGCCCCCAGCGTGACCCGGCGCCTGGTCGAGGAGTTCGCCCGGACGCCGCCGCTCACCCCGGCCACCCCGGCCGGCGGCGGCGCGCTGGACGTGATCACCGCCCGGGAACGCGAAGTACTGGCCCTGGTGGCCGGCGGCCTGTCCAACACGGAGATCGCCAAACGGCTGGACATCACCCCGGCCACCACGAAGACGCACGTGGGGCACCTGCTCACCAAGCTCGGCGCGCGGGATCGGGTGCACCTGGTCATACTGGCCTACCAGGCGGGCCTCGCCACCCCCGCGTAGGAGATCATGACCAGCAGGCAGACAGCAGTTCCGGCGGGTGAGCCTGCCCAGACCGGCCGGGCACCTGAGCCCGCCAGCGCCCTGCGCGGGCCGGCGCTGGCCCGGCTGCTGCTGACCGCGCTGCTCGTCGCCGGCGTCCTGGTCGGGCTGCGGGGCGGCTTCGCGCTGCACGGCTGGCACGGCCCGTACCGCCGGGACGGGATCGCGATCGGGGTGACGCTGGAGGTCATCCTGGCCGGGCTGCTCGTCGCGCTGCTGGTCCGGGGGCGCCTGCCCAGCGACGACTTCCGGGTCCACCGGCTGCGCGGCGTACTGCGGGCCGCGCTGCTGGCCGGCCTGGCCGCCATCCCGGCGGTGCTGATCCTGGCCGTGCCACTGCACCCGCATCCGCTGCCGCCGCAGCCGCTGCCCACCCAGCCCCAGCCGACCGTGAGGCCCCGCCTGACGCGGCCCCCGCATCCGGGCCCGGCGTTCCGTCTGCCGCTGGCCGGCCTCTTGTACGCCCTGCTCATCCTGGCCCTCATCGGCGGGATCGTGGCGTGTGTCTGGCTGCTGCGGCGGCGCCTGCCCGAGCACGAGGTGCTGCCGCCCGAGGAGACCTCGCTGGCCGAGGGCCAGCGCAGTGACCTGCGCGACGCGGTCAGCTCCGGGCGGCGGGCGCTGGCCGAGCTGGACGACGCCCGGGCCGCCATCATCGCCTGCTACGTGGCCATGGAGCGGAGCCTGGCCGCCGCCGGCGCCGATCACGAGGCCGCGGACACGCCCGACGAGTTCCTGGCCCGGGCGGCCGCGGCGGGACTCGTCCGCGGGGCGGCGGCCGGGGAGCTGACCGGGCTGTTCTACGAGGCCCGCTTCTCGGCGCACGAGCTGACCACGGCCCAGCGCACTGCCGCCCGGGACGCGCTCGAGCAGCTCGCCGCCGACCTGCGAGGTTCGTCGTGACCGGCCCGCGAGGCTGGTCGTGACCGGCCCGCGCGGCGCCGGCTCCGGCAGCCCTGGCCCCGGCGGGGCGAGCTGGCCACCGGTGCCCGAGCTCGTCATCGCCGCCGTGACGGTGACCGCGACCGCCGCGGCCGGCTACGCCGTGGCCGGTCCCGGGGCGCTCGCGCTGGTGGCCGTGGCGGCCGCGGTGATCAGCCTGGTCGTGCTGCGCAGCCTGGTCCGCCCGCCGCCGCTGGGGCCTCCGGCCGAGGACGTCAGCGGTCCCGACCCGGCGGTACCGGCACCGGTGCTGTCGTCTTTCTCCCGCCAGTGGCGGCGGCAGTCCCGGCTGGGCGACGCCCAGGCCTCGATGACGGCCTACGAGGCCGGGCTGCGCGCCCAGCTGGAGCACCTGCTGGCCTCGCGGCTGGCCGAGCGGCACGGCATCAGCCTCTACGACGACCCCGCCGCCGCCCGGCAGGCCTTCACCGGCGGCAACCCCGGCTACGACAGCCTCTGGCGGTGGGTTGACCCGGCCCGGGCGGCCACGACGTCACCGCCGGGCGACCAGCCGGGGATCCCCTACCGCACCCTGGCCCGCCTTCTCGACCGACTGGAGCACCTGTGACGGACAAGACCCTGACCCCCGCCGAGACCGCGCAGCGGTCCGCCCAGGTGCTCGCGGAGGTGCAGCGCGCGGTCGTCGGGCACCGGCGCGCGCTGGAACTGGTGCTGATCGGGATCCTGGCCGGCGGCCACATCCTCCTGGAGGACCTCCCCGGACTCGGGAAGACGCTGATCGCCCGGACGTTCGCGCAGGTCCTGGGCCTGGACTTCGCGCGCATCCAGTTCACCCCGGACATGCTGCCGTCCGACGTGATCGGTGCCCCCATGTACGACCAGCGGACCGCGGAGATGCAGTTCCGGCCGGGCCCGGTGTTCACCCAGCTGCTGCTCGCGGACGAGATCAACCGGACGCCGCCCAAGACCCAGGCCGCGCTGCTGGAGGCCATGGGCGAGGGGCAGGTGAGCATGGACGGGCAGACCCGCCAGCTCCCGCAACCCTTCGTCGTGCTGGCCACCGACAACCCGATCGAGTACGAGGGCACCTACGAGCTGCCCGAGGCGCAGCTCGACCGCTTCCTGATGCGGCTGCGGCTGGGTTACCTGGACAGCGCGGACGAGGCGGCGATGCTGCAGCGGCGGCTGGATCGCCGGGCCGAGAACGCGGTGCTGCAGCAGGTCACCGACGCGCGCGAGGTGCTCGCCATGCGGGCCGCGCTGGAGGATGTGGAGGTGTCGGCCGACCTGATCGACTACGTCGTCGCCCTGGTCCGGGCGACCCGGGAGCACCGGCAGATCCAGGTGGGGGCCAGCCCCCGCGGCGGGCTGGCCATCATCCAGCTCGCGCGCGGCCAGGCCCTGCTGCAGCTGCGGGACTATGTGATCCCGGACGACATCAAGAGCGTGGCGGTGCCCGCGCTCGCGCACCGGATCACGCTGCGGCCCGAGCTGTGGGTCCGCCAGGTCCAGCCGGACGACGTGGTGGCCACGCTGCTCGCCAGCGTGCCGACGCCGCGCACCGACCCGTCCGCCGCCCGTGCCTGACCGCCGGCCCGGGTCAGCCGGGCGGCCTGCCGGGGACGCCCCGGCCCGGCCGGGCACCGCCGCCCCGCTGGCCGGCCCGGAACACGACTCCACCACGAACGCGGCGTTGCAGTGGAACCTGTCCCGGCACGCGCGCCGCCTGCTCACGCTGGCCCTGGCCGGCCTGGCGCTCGCGCTCGTGACCAGGCGGCCCGAGTTCGCCGGCGCAGCGGCCCCGGCCTTGCTGCTGCTCTCCCCCGGGCGGCCGGGGCGGCCGTCGCACGTCCAGGTGACGACCGGGCTGAGCAGCGGCCGGCTGATCGAAGGCGAGCGGGCCGCGGTCACGGCGGCGGTCGCGGGGGCCGAGGACTACACCGTGGCGGTCATGCTGCGCCCGGCACACGAGATCGTGCCGCTGCGGGCCGCGCCGGGGCAGCGGCGCGGCTACGCCTCGGGCCACCGGGTCACGGTGCCGTTCCTGGTGAATCGCTGGGGGCGGCGGCGGGTGGGCACCGCCGAGGTCGTGCTGCGTGATCGCTGGCGGCTGGCCGAGGGCCGGGCCCGGATCGGGCTGCCGTCCCTGGAGTGCTACCCGCGCCCGCCGGTCCAGCGCACCCGGGTAGTGCTGAGCCGCCTGCCCCAGCGGCTCGGCGAGCACTCCGCGCGGGCGCCCGGCGAAGGCGCCGAGTTCGCGGGCGTGCGCGAGTACGTGCCGGGCGACCGGCAGCGCAGCATCAACTGGCCGGCCACCACCCGGCGCGGCCGGCTCCAGGTGAACACGTTCCAGGCGGAACGCTCGCAGGACGTGGTGATCCTGGTCGACACGGCCTGGGACGGAGACGACACCGAGCGCCATGTGGTGGACATCGCGCTGCGCGGCGCGGCCGCCGCGGCCCGGGCCTACCTGGACACCCGGGACCGGGTGGGGTTCATCACCTACCGCTACCGGGCCCGGTGGCTGGCACCGGGGCACGGCCAGCGGCACTACTACCGGATCGCCGAGGCCATGCTCACCCAGGACCGGGACTGGACCGCGGACACCGGGTTCTCCCGGCTGCCCCGGCAGGCGCTGCCCCCGGGCGCGCTGATCCTGGTCTTCACCCCGCTGATGGACCCGCGGCTGGTGGAAACCCTGCGCGACCTGCGCCAGCGCGGCTTCGCGGTGCTGGTCGTCGACGTGCTCAACGGCGAACCCAGCGCGGGCCGGGGCCGGGGCGCCCGGCTGGCCCAGCGGATCTGGCGGATGGAGCAGCAGGCGATCCGGTTCTCCCTGCGCGAACTGGACATCCCCGTGGTGCACTGGGACGGGGAGCAGAGCCTGGATCTGTCGCTGGCGCCGCTGACCCGCCGGGCCATGGTGACGCGCCGGTGACCTCGCTGACGGACGAGTCACCACCGCAGCTGCGGGCCGTGTGGCGGGTCTGGTGGCGGCGCAGCACCGTCCGGCTCACCACCGTGGCCGGCCTGCTCGGCGCGGCCTGTGTGGCCTGGGCGGCGTCGCCCCCCGGGTCGGCCGGCCGCGCCGGTCCGGTCCTCACCGTGCTCGCCGCCTGCTGCGTGGCTGGCGGCATCGGCCAGCTCGCCACGGCCGGCGTGGTGGCGCCCGGGCCGGGGGCCTATCCCGGGCCGCTGGCCCGTCTCGCCCTGGGCGGCCTGGACCGGCTGCGCCGGCTTCCCTGGGCCGAGGGAGTGACGCTCGGCGCCCTGGCCCTGGAAGCTCTCCACCCGGCCCGGCCCTGGCACACCGCCCTGCTCGGGGTGGCGCTCGTCGCGTATCTGCTGGCCACGCACCTGGCCGAGTCCACCGGCGCCCCCGGCGAAGCCACCTCGGTGCTGCGCGGCCAGGCACCGGTGCTGGCCGCGGGGCTGGGGTTGCTGGTGCTGGCGGCCGGATCGGCGCTGCTGCCCTCGGCCGGGGCGGGGGCAGCCGGGGGCTGGCTACGGGCCGCCGCCGCGGTCGCCGCGGTGCTGGCCGCCGCCCTGGCCCTCCCGGTCTGAGCCAGGGCCTATGCCGAAGTGAGTCATGCCGTTCGCCGCGGCTGGCCGAGGAAGGCCTTCGACTCGTCGGCGAGGCCGGTCAGGCGGGCGACCTCGGCGTCGGTCAGGTGCTCGGCGACCTCGGCCGCGGCGACGTTGGCGCGCAGGTGGCCGGGGTTCGCCGTGCCGGGGATGACGACCATGGCCGGCGAACGGCGCAGCAGCCAGGCCAGCGCGACCTGGGCCGACGTCGCGCCGAGGCGCTCCGCGGGGCCGGCCAGCTCCTCGTAGCTGGTGAGCTGGCCAGCGGCCAGCGGGAAGTAGGGGACGAACATGATGTTCTGCGCCTCGCAGTCAGCGAGGACCTGGACGCCGCTGCGGTCGAGCAGGTTGAAGCGGTTCTGCACGGCCGCGATCGGCGTCATCGTCTGGGCGCGGGCCAGCATCGCCGGCGACGCGCCCGACAGACCGATGCGGCGGATGAGGCCCTGGTCGCGCAGCTCGACGAGCGCGCCGAGCGAATCCTCCAGCGGCACGCCGCCCGGCGGTACCGGGCTGTCGCCGCTAAGCCGCAGGTAAGTCAGCTCACTCGCCTCGCTACCCAGGTCGGCCAGCGCCTCGTGGACCTGCCGGCGGACCGTGTCCGGGTGGCCGGTGATGATCCACGACCGGTCCGGGCCACGCCCGGCGCCGACCTTGTTACCGACGATCACCCCCTCCGGGAACGGCCGCAGCGCCTCCCCGATCAGCCGGTTCACCGTACGCGGCCCGTACGCGTTCGCGGTGTCGAAGAACGTGACTCCCAGCTCGACCGCCAGGCGCAGCACCCGCCGCGCCGACTCGGGGTCGTCCGGCAGGCCCCACACGTTCGGCCCGGCGAGCTGCATGGCGCCGTATCCGACACGATTCACGGGCTTCTCCCTCGGCGCCTGGCTGCCACGCTGATCTGCGTACCGCCGCGCGGTCAGCGGCCGGCGGCGTAGCCCTGCATGCCGCGGGGGTTCGCGGCCGCGTAGAGCATCCCCTGGTCCCGGGCCACCGCGCTGACCCGGCCCAGCGACCAGGGCGACCGGACCGTGACCTGGTGCCCCCGGCGGCGAAGCTCAGCCAGCACCTGCGCCCCGGCCCGGTCCTCCACGTCCACCGCCAGCGGCCACGACTCGCGCGGGTAGAACGAGGACGGGAAGTGCCGGGTGTGAAACGCGGGCGCGTCGATCGCCTCCTGCAGGTTCATCCCGAACAGCACGTGCCGCAGGAAGAAGGCCAGCGTCCACTGGTCCTGCTGATCCCCGCCGGGCGTCCCGAAGGCCAGGTAGGGCTCCCCGTCGCGCAGGGCCATGCTCGGCGTCAGGGTGGTCCGCGGGCGCTTGCCCGGGGCCAGGCTGTTGGGCAGGCCCGCGGTCAGGGTGAACATCTGGGCCCGGGTGCCCAGGCAGAAACCGAGGCCCGGGATGACCGGCGAGCTCTGCAGCCAGCCCCCGCTCGGCGTGGCCGACACCATGTTCCCGAACCGGTCGGCGACGTCCAGGTGGCAGGTGTCGCCGCGGGACGGCTTGGCGTCCGTGCGGGTGCCCTGCCCGGTGACCTCCCAGGCCGGGCGGGCCGCGGCCCCGGACTCCTCCGCGGTGGGCTCCGCCGCTGCGGCGCCGGCCGCGGCGGCCCCGTCCGGGAGGCGCACCTGGCCGGTCACGTAGCCGGGCAGCCGCGGCTCGGCTCCGCCGGGACGGCCTGGCCGCAGATCCGGGGACGCGGAGGGACCCACCAGGGACCTGCGGGCCGCGGCGTAGGGCTGGGACAGCAGGTCGCGGAGCGGGACGTCGGCGAACCTGGGATCGCCGTACCAGGCCTCACGATCGGCGAAGGCCAGTTTCGCGCTCTCGACCACGGTGTGGATGAAGTCCGGGCCGGCCGGGTCCATCTCGCGCACGCCGAGCCCGTCGAGCAGGGCCAGTTGCTGCAGGAACACCGGCCCCTGGCCCCACGGGCCCGTCTTGCACACGGTGAGGCCGGCGAAGTCCAGCGTCACCGGCGGCTCGGTGCCGGCCCGCCATCCCGCCAGGTCCGCCGGGCTGAGCAGGGCCCGGTGCCGCTCTCCGGTCACGTCCATGACCTCAGCCTGGTCCAGGTAGGAGCCGATGGCCTCGGCGACGAACCCGTCGTAGAACGCGCGGCGCGCCGCCTCGATCTGCACGTCGCGGTCAGCGCCGGCTGCCTCGGCCTCGTCCAGGATGCGCTGGTAGGTCGCGGCCAGGGCCGGATTGGCGAACCGGGCCCCGGGGGCAGGCACCCCGCCAGCCAGGTAGATCTCGGCCGAGGTGGGCCAGTGCTCGCGGAAGACCGGCTCGGCGGCGGCGATGCCCGCGCTCACCCCGGCCGCCATCGGGTAGCCGTCCCGGGCGTACCCGATCGCGTACTGCATGACGTCGCGCAGCCGCATCCGGCCGTGCCGCTGGAGCAGCAGCATCCAGCTGCCGAAGGCCGCGGGGACGCAGGCGGCGAGCAGGCCGTTGCCCGGGATCAGATCCAGATCCAGGGCGCCGAACGCGGCCAGCGTGGCCGCGCCCGGCGCGGGTCCCTGGCCGTCGAGCACGAACACGCCGGTCTCGTCGTTCTCCCGCCCGGCGTCGTAGCCGATGATCGGTGCCTCACCGCCTATCCCGTTCATGTGCGGCTCGACCACCTGCAGCACCAGGCCCGCCGCCACGGCCGCGTCGAACGCCGTGCCCCCGGCCTCCAGTACCGCCATCCCTGACGCGGTGGCCAGCCAGTGGGTGGAGGCGACCATGCCGAAGCTGCCCGCGAGCTGCGGCCGGGTGGTGAACGAGGAACCCTGCGGCAGCATCAGTACTCCTGACGGCGTGGGCCAGCGTGGCCGGGGGAAGGGACGGGATCCAGCTGCCATAATCGCCGGCGGCGCGGCCCGGGCAAACCAGAGGTGCTCGCAACCGGGACGGGGCACACTGCGTCGTAAGAATCAGGACCTCCCCAGGGTCCCGGCTAGCGGCTCCGCCACGCCAGCCCCGCGACGCGACGCCCGCCACGCCATGCCCGCCACGTAGCTGCCCCGCCCAACAGCCCGCCGCAACAGCCTCGCCGAACAAGGGAACCGCCGATGAGACCCTCCGCCCACGCCGTCCGGCGAATCAGCGCCGCCGCCGCCCTGCTGTGCACCGGCGCCCTCGCGGCGGCTTGCGGATCGACCACCAGCAACAACAGCGCAGCCGGAAGCCAGCCGTCGTCTCCCGTCTCGTCGGCAGCCCCGGCAGGCCCGGCATCCCCGGTCCCCAGGTCCACCACGGGGCCGACGACCCCGCCCAGCACACCGTCGGCGCCCGCGTGCGCCACGGCCGACCTGTCCGGGACCGTGAACACCAGCCAGGGCGGCGCGGCGGCCGGCAGCACGTACTACCCGCTGAACCTGACCAACACGTCCAAGAGCTCGTGCTACCTGTTCGGCTACCCGGGCGTGTCCTTCGTGACCGGCCCGTCCGGCAGCCAGATCGGCGAACCCGCCTCCCGCAACCCGGCGGTCGCGCCGAGGACGGTCATCCTGGCCCCGGGCGGGACGGCCCACGTGACCGTGCAGGTCGTCGACGCGCTGAACTACAGCAAGTCCGACTGCCAGCCGGTCACCGCGCACTGGCTCAAGGTCTTCCCGCCTGGGCAGTTCAGCGCGCTGTACATCAAGTTCACCGCGACGACCTGCTCCGTCAAGCTGCCCGCGAAGCTGGGCGTCCCGCTCACCGTGGACGCGGTCAAGGGCGGTGCAGGCCAGCCCGGCCAGGGCCTGTGAACCGCTGACCCCGGCGCCGGCCAGCGCGGCCGGCCCGATAACGTCGGGGTCATGGATGACCTTCCCCCGCGGGTCCGGGCGGTCTGTGACCTCGACGTCGCCGAGGCACGCGAGTACAGCGGACGCCACGAGTACGACGGCCGGATCCAGGACCTCTCCCCCGGCGGGGTGCGGGACGGCCTGGCCCGGCTGGCGGAGGCCGCCTCGTCCGGCGACCGGGCCGGCGATCCGCACGACGAGTCCCACCTGGCTGCGTTCGAGCGGCGGGCCCAGGTCGCCTACGGCGAGCTGGAACTGCACCGGAGCAACCCGCTGGCCCATCTGGCCGAGATGGATCTGGCCTGCTACGACCGTGACTACGCCCCGGCGCAGGAGCGCGAGCGGGCCAAGCTGGCCCACCTGGCCCTGTGGCCGCAGGCGGTGGAGGCGGCCCTGGCCTCGCTGGACCAGGTGAGCGCCCCGGTGGCGAGTTCGCTGATCGGAGGCATCCAGGGGCTGGCCGCGGGCATCCCGGCGAGCGCCCCGCCCGCCGTGGCCTCGGCCGCCCGGGCCGCGCACCGCCGGCTCGTCGCGCACGTAGAACGTGCGGCCCGGCAGGGCAACCCCGACCCGGCGCTGGGCGCGGCCGCGCTGCGCAACCTGATCAGCACGGCCGAGGACATCGACGTCGACCTCGGCGTGCTGGCCGAGCGGGCCGACGCCGAGCGCGACCGGCTGCTGAACCGGCTGGCCGAGGACTGCGCCCGGATCGACGCGAACCGGCCGCCGCTGGAGCTGTGCCGGGACCTGGTCCATGATCACCCGGACGCGGACGGGGTGATGGAGGCGGCCCGGATCGGCACCGATCAGGCGATCGAGTTCACCCGGGACCGGAACCTGGTGCCCTACAACGACGGCGTCTGCCTGGTCGGGCCCGCCCCGGAATCACGCCGCTGGGCCATGGCGATGATCTCCACCGCCGCGCCCGGCGAGCCCGAGGCCCCGTCGTGGTTTTATGTCACGCCGCCCGAGCCCAGCTGGCCGGAGCAGGAGCAGGAGGAGTGGCTGGAGGTGTTCAGCGCCACCACGCTGCCCGGCATCGTCGTGCACGAGGTCGCGCCGGGGCACTTCTCGCACGGCCGGGCGCTGCGCCGGGTGGCCGGCCCGGTGCGCCGGACGCTGCACTCCGCCGCGTTCGTGGAGGGCTGGGCCCATTACGCCGAGGAGTTGTGTGTCGAGGAGGGATACCTCAGCGACGACCCCCGGTTCGCGGTGGGCGTGTGGCTGGAAGCCCTGGTCCGGGTGACCCGGCTGGCCTGCTCGATCGGAGTGCACACCGCGGGCATGAGCGTCGAGGAAGGTGCCCGCCGTTTCGAGGCGGACACCCACCTGGCCGGTCCCGCCGCCCTGTCAGAGGCCCGGCGGGCGACGTTCGACCCGACGTACGGGCGTTACACCTGGGGCAAGCTCGAGATCATGGACCTGCGCGAGCAGGCCCGTAAGCACTGGGGCAACGGTTTCACCCTGCTGCGCTTCCACACCGCCTTGATGGAGCTGGGCTCCCCGCCGCTCGGCCTGCTCGCCACGGCCGTCGACCGCGGCTGACCGCCACCCTGGACGCCCCGGCGGGGAGGGCCGCGGGGGTTGATCCCCGCGCGATGCTGCGCAATTATTTGACTATGTCAAAGACTTCGTTGCCTCCGTCAGGTACCGGGGGTGCAGCCCGGCCAGCACGGGGCAGGCCAGCACCGGAGCGGCGGACGCCGGGACGGTGCGGGACGGGCGGGTCCAGGCGGTACGGGAGTTCAACCGCGTCTACACGAACATGATCGGCCTGCTCCGCGGCGGCTACCTGGACTCGCCCTACTCACTGACCGAGGCCCGGGTGCTCTTCGAGCTGGCCCAGGCCGGGGCGGCCGGGCGCGGCGGGAGCGAGATCAGCGCGCTGCGCCGCTCGGTCGACATCGACGCCGGCTACCTGAGCCGGATCCTGGCCCGGTTCGAGGCGGACGGCCTGGTCACCCGCCGGCGTTCGGACACCGACGCCCGCCGCCGGGTGATCACGCTGACCAGCGCCGGGGAGCACGCCTTCCGCGGCCTGGACCAGCGTTCCGCGGAGCAGGTCAGCGCGCTGCTCGACCAGCTCACCGAGGCCGAGCAGCAGCGGCTGACCGCGGCGATGACCACGATCAGAAAGATCGCCGGGCCGCGGGACCGCCGCGGCCGCGTTCGTGCTGCGCTCCCCGCGGCCCGGCGACCTCGGCTGGGTGGTGCAGCGCAACGGCGCGCTGTACGCGCAGGAGTACGGCTGGGACGCCAGCTACGAGGCGCTGGTGGCCCGGATCGTGGCGGACTACGCCGGGCGCGCCGACCCCCGCGAGGCCGGCTGGATCGCCGAACTGGACGGCGCGCCGGCCGGCTGCGTGTTCTGCATGCGCAAGGACGACCGCACCGCCCAGCTGCGGTTGCTGCTGGTCGAACCGGCCGCGCGGGGCATGGGCCTGGGAGAGCGCCTGGCCGCCGAGTGCCTCGCGTTCGCCCGCCAGGCGGGCTACCCGGAGATCGTCCTGTGGACCAACGACGTGCTCTCCGCGGCGCGCCACATCTATCAGCGGCTCGGCTTCGAGCTGGTGGACTCGGAGCCGCATCACAGCTTCGGCCACGACCTGGTCGGGCAGAACTGGCGGCTGAGCCTGGGCTGACCCCCGGCCCGGCCGCGGCGCGGACGCGGCGTCAGTCGGGCAGGCCGCCGGGAACCACCAGGCCGGTCTCGTAGGCCAGGATCACGGCCTGCACCCGGTCGCGCAGCCCCAGCTTGGCCAGCAGGTGCCCGATGTGGGTCTTGACCGTCGCCTCGCCGACGAACAGGTCCCGGGCGATCTCCGCGTTGCTGCGGCCCCGCGCGACCAGGAGCAGGATGTCCTTTTCCCGGGCGGTCAGCGAGGCCAGCCGGGAGGGCGCGGGCACGGCCGCGGCCGGGCGGCGCGCGAACGCCTCGATGAGCATCCGGGTCACCGAGGGAGCGAGCAGCCCGTTGCCCGCCGCCGCCGCCCGCACCGCGGCGATCAGGTCAGCCCGCGGCGCGTCCTTGAGCAGGAACCCGCTCGCCCCGGAGCGCAGCGCCTCGAAGACGTAGTCGTCGAGGTCGAACGTGGTGAGCATGACCACCCTCGGGCCCGCCTCCGGGCCGCCCCGGGTGATCAGCCGGGTCGCCTCCAGCCCGTCCATCCCCGGCATCCGGATGTCCATCAGCACCACGTCCGGGCGCTGGGCCGCCACGGCGGCCACCGCGTCGGCGCCGTTCGAGGCCTCGCCCACCACGCTGATGCCCTCGGCGGCCTCGAGGATGACACAGAATCCCGCGCGGACCAGTTCCTGGTCGTCGGCGACCAGGACCCGGATCGGGGACGGGCCGCCAGCCACGCTCACCGGGCCGTTCACCGGGCCGGCAGCCGGGCGCTGACCGCGAACCCCCCGGCGTCGGTGGGACCCACCGCCAGGCTGCCGCCGCACGAGGCGACCCGTTCCGCGATCCCGGCCAGCCCGAAGCCGTCCGAGCGGACCAGCGCGGTCCCGTTCACTGGCCCGCCCGCGATTCCGGGCCCAGCACCGTTCCCAGGCTCCTTTACGCCCGGTCCGGTACCCGCCCCCGACCGGGTATCGGTCACGCTCACCGTGACGAAACCGGGTTCGTAGCACAGGCCCACGGCCGCGCGGGCCGCGTTCGCGTGCCGGAGCGTGTTCGTCAGCGCCTCCTGGATGATCCGGTACGCGGTGAGGTCGACGCCGGGGGCCAGCGGGCACGGCGTGCCCTGCACGGTCAGCTCCACCGCCAGCCCGGTGCCGCGCACCTGGTCCAGCACGGGGCCCAGGTCCGCGAGCGACATCGACGGCGCGGTCTGCGGGTGGTCGGCTGGCCCGCGCAGCACCCCGAGCAGCCGGCGCAGCTCGGTCAGGGCCTGGCGGGCCGTATCCGCGATCACCTCCACCGACCGTGCGGCGTCGTCCGGCCGCGCGGGCAGCAGCGAGGAGGCCGCCTCCGCCTGCACCGCCATCAGGCTGACGTGGTGCGCCACCACGTCGTGCAGCTCGCGGGCGATCCGGGTGCGCTCGGCCGCCGCCGCGCGGGCCACGTCGTCGTCCCGCTCCGATTCCGCCCGCTCGGCCCGGCTCTCCGCCTCCTGGACGTTGGCCTGGCGGTTCCGGACGACCACCGCCGCCCCCCAGGCTCCCAGGGTGGTCAGCGCCGACACGACGGCGTCATAGGGCTGGGTATGGCCCGGCGACACCTGGGACTCGACGCTGCCGATCACCACCAGGACAATGACCACGCGGCGGACCGCGGGGCGGCAGTAGACCATCGCGGTATAGAACGCGATGGTGTTGGCCAGCGGGAACGGGGCGTAGGCGAAGGCGAGCTGGTCGTACAGGATGCGCGGGATCCCGGCCACGATGAGCACCGCGAGCGGCCATCTCCGGCGCCAGGCGAGCGGCAGGCACTGGGCGACGACCAGCACCAGCGCGGCCCAGAACGGGTGGATCTGGCCGCGGTAGGGCAGCACCGACGCGACGTTGACGACGGCCAGGGCGAGCGCCAGGGCGAGGTCCTGGAGCTGCGGCGGGAGCGCGGCGGCCCGGGCCGTCAGCCTCGTCACGACCTGGCTCTGCACGACCTGATCGTATGGCGCGGGGAGGCTGGCGGCATCCTCCCGCCGGCGGAGCCGGGCGGCTCCCTCCCCGGGGGGAGGAAGGCCGGTCCCTGCGCCGCGGCTCCGCCGCGCTGCGGAGCGGGGGAAATCGCCCCGCCGCCCGATGTGGGCCGGCCTCCCCGGGGCCGACGATGCTGGCATGCCGCACAACTCGCTCACCGGAAGCGCACTCCCGTCCCGGCCGCGTCCCAGCGGGCCGGATACCGCACCAGAAGCCGCCAGCCTGCTGGCCCGCGCCCGCCGCTCCCCCCGGCTGGGCGTCATCGTCGTCGCCGCCGTGGCGTTCGCGGTCGAGATGGCAGTCAGTGCCCGCTACGGCTATCACCGTGACGAGCTGTACTTCCTGGAAGCCGGGCGCCATCCCGCCTTCGGGTACGTGGATCAGCCGCCGCTGACCCCGCTGGCCGCGCGTCTCGCGGCGCTGCTGTTCGCCAACTCCCTGGTCGGGCTGCGGGTGCTGCCCGCGCTGGGGCTCAGCGCGCTGGTCCTGCTCACCGCGGGCATGAGCCGCATCCTCGGCGCCGGGCGGGCCGGGCAGGTGCTCGCCGCGGTGTGCGTGGCCGGCTGCGCGGAGTACCTGGGCTGCATGCACCTGTTCAGCACGACCACGCCCGACTTCGTGGCCTGGGCGATCCTGCTGTACCTGGTGCTCCGGCTCCTGGAGAGCGGCGAGCCCCGCTGGTGGCTGGCCATCGGGCTGTGCGCCGGGGTCGCGGCCGAGGCCAAGTGGACGATCTGGTTCCTGGCCGCGGCGGTGCTGGCCGGCTTCGCGCTCACCCCGCAGCGGCGGCTGCTGCGCAGCCGGTACCTGCTGCTGGGCGCGGTCATCGCGGCGGCGCTGGCCGCCCCGGACCTGATCTGGCAGGCCGCGCACGGGTGGCCGAACCTGGAGGTGTTCCGCGCGCTGCAGACCGCCGCTGGCCACAACCGGGCGACCTACTGGCCGGCTCAGGTGCTCTTCACCGGCCTCGCCCTCACCCCCGTCTGGGTGGCCGGGCTGGTCTGGGGCCTGCGCAACGACTCGGCCCGCCGGTTCCGGCCGGCCGTGATCGGGGCCGCGCTGGCGATCGCGGCGCAGTTCTTCCTGGGCGGCAAGCCGTACTACTCCGGCGGCGCCTACACGGTCCTGCTGGCGGCCGGCTCAGTGCCGGCCGGGCGGTGGCTGTTCCCTGCGCCCGGGACGGGGCGGCGCTGGGCGCGCTGGGGTCTGCTGGCCGCCGGCGCGGTCGTGACCCTCGCGGCCGTGCCCATCGCGATCCCGGTGCTGCCGGCCGTCACGCTGCACACGGTGCCGTTGCAGACCATCAACTACGACCTGGCCGAGACCATCGCGTGGCCGCGCGAGGTGGCGCTGATCGCCCGCGAGTATCACGCGTTGCCCGCCGCGCAGCGGGACCAGACCACGATCCTGACCAGCAACTACGGCGAGGCCGGGGCGGTCGACCGGTACGGCCCGGACCTCGGCCTCCCCGCGGCCTACAGCGGCAGCAACAACTTCTGGCTGTGGGGGCCGCCGCCGGCCGCGGACCGATCCGCGATCGCGGTCGGCCTGGACCCGTCCTTCCTGCGCCGCGAGTTCCGGCACGTACGCCAGATCGCGACGTTCTACAACGGCCTGGGGGTCAAGGACGACGAGCAGGGCGCGCCGGTCTACCTGGCCACCGGGCTCCGGGAATCGTGGGCCCGGGCCTGGCCGGCGTTCCGCGACTACGGCTGACCAGAGGTATCCGGCGCGCCGGCCCCCGCGGGTCCCGCGGGAGGGCCGGCGGGACTAGCATCGTGAGCGCGCTTCAGACGCGAGGGTAAAGGACTATGCCGCGAATCGATCTGCTGTCCAGGTGGCCGCCGGCCAGGCGGGCGGCCCGCGCGGCCGCGGCCGCGAGCCTGGTCGTGCTGGCCGCGGCCGGCCTCACCGGCTGCTACACCAGGGCCAGCGCCGCCCCGTCGATCGAGCTGTCCACGGCCGTGGTGCCGCAGCCCTCGGTTCCCGGTAAGACCGTCGCCTTCCTGGTCATCCGCAACAACGGCGGCCCGGACCGGCTCATCAGCGCTCGCACCAGCGCAGGCGGACGGGTCACCTTCGGGGCCAAGGGCAACTCGGCCAGGGATACCCTCCCGGCGATCAGCATCCCCGGCCACAACGTCGTCCGGCTGGCCCCCAACACCGACTACCTGCTGATCAACGGGGCGAGGCCGATGCACGGCGGCAAGGACATCACCCTCACGCTCGTCTTCGCCCACGCCGGGGCCATCTCGGTGATCGCCCAGATCACCAACCCGGAGACCGGCGGCAGCAGCTACTTCATGAACTAGCGTCCTCACCGGGAGAGGAACCCAGCTCATGCTCGGCCGTCCAGCGCAGTGGCTGTATCACATCGCGACCGCGCCGGACTGGGACCAGGCCCAGCAGGACGGTGAGTACCGGACGTCGACCCGCGGCCGGTCGCTGAGCGAGGAAGGGTTCATCCACGCGAGCACCGCGGCCCAGGTCCTGCCGGTCGCGAACGCGGTCTACCAGGACGAGCAGCAGGACCTGGTCCTGCTGGTGCTGGACAGCAGCCGGGTCGCGGCCGAGATCCGCCGCGAGCCGGTACCGGGCTGGGCGGATCCTTTCCCGCACATCTACGGCCCGCTGGACGTCGCCGCGGTGGTCCAGGCGGTGCCGCTGGAGCGTGACGCGGCGGGGAGCTTCCGCTGGCCCGCCGGTCTGGCCCGGCTGTGACGAGCCCACCTCCGCCGGACCGGCCAGCGCCCGGCCGGCCCCTGCCCGGCCGGCCCGTGTCTGACCGCCGGGTGCTCTATGTGGTCGCCTGCGCCGCGCCGCCCGCCGCGGACGTGGGCCAGCTGGTCAGCCTGGCCCAGCAGCGCGGCTGGGACGTGTGCGTGCTGACCACCCCGTCGGGCCGGCGGTTCACCGACACCGCGGCCCTGGAACGGCAGACCGGGCACCCGGTCCGCAGCGAGTACAAGAACCCCGGTGAGCCTGACGTGCTGCCCGACCCGGACGCGGTGATCGTCGCCCCGGCCACGGTGAACACCATCAACAAGTGGGCCGCGGGGATCTGCGACACCCTCGCGCTCGGCATCCTGGTCGAGGCCATCGGGAAACGGCTGCCGATCGTGGCGCTGCCGTCCAGCAACCAGGCGCACGCGGCGCACCCCGCGTTCCCCGAGAACATCGGCAAGCTGCGGTCGTGGGGCGTCTCGGTGCTGTTTGGCCCAGGCATAGACGGGCACGGTGAGCCCGGGATGGACAGGACTGGGCCGGATCAGTTCCCCTGGTCCGCGACCCTTGACGCGCTCGGCGTGGCCGGGAACAGCAGGGCGGACACCGCAGACGGCTGAGCCCTCCGCGCCGGGCCCAGGCACCAGGTCAGGAGCAGCAGTGCTGGAGACATCCCCGCGGAGCGTCGTGGTCACCGGCGGCGGCACCGGGATCGGCCGGGCGGCCCCGGACGCAGACGACCTGGCCGGACTAGCGGCTGCCTGGCAGGCCAACCTCGACGCCAACCTGCTGTCGGCCGTCCTGATGACCGCGGCCCTGGCCCCCCGCCTCGAGCCGGACGCCCGGATCGTCACGCTCGGTTCCATCGCGGCCCGCCGGGGTGCCGGGTCCTACGGGGCGGCCAAGGCGGCCGTCGAGGCCTGGACCGCCGACGTCGCCGCGGAACTGGGACCGCGCGGGATCACTGCGAACGTCGTGTCGCCCGGCGTCACGCTGGGCAGCGAGTTCTTCCGGGGCCGGCTGACCGACGAGCGGGCCCAGCGGCTGGTGGCGGAGACGAAGACGGGGCGGCCGGGAGAGACCGCGGACGTCGCCGCGGCGGTGACTTTCCTGGCCTCTCCCGCCGCAGGGCACATCACGGGCCAGATCATCCACGTCAATGGTGGTGCGTACCTCGGGCGGTGACCGGGCTGGCCGGGGGTGGGCTTGCTCTCGCCAGTTTCGCGACATATCGTGTGCGGGCAGCGACCCGATGTCCGGGAGGGCTTTATGGCGATGCAGGGTGATGTCCGAGCTGGCGGCTGGGCACGGCGTGCCCGGCGGCTTCTGCTGGGCTTGGGCGTCCTCACTGCGGGCGGGCTCGCGGTCCTGTTCCTGGCCGCGTTCGCCCTGGTCTCTGGGCACGGCGGGGTCCTGCAGGTCGTGTTGATCGCGGTGCTGGCCCTGACGGCGGTGGCCGCCGTCGCGGCCGTGGGCCTGGTCTGGATCGCGCGCCGGCTCTGGCTGCGCGGGGCCTGGCTGGAGGCGCTGCCGTTGCTGGTCGGCCTCCCCTGGCTGAGCCGGGTGATGTGGGCCGTGCGGGTGCTGTGGACCGGGCGTGCCGTGTGGCGGCTGCGCAACCGGGTCCCCTCACGGCGCCGGGACCGGAGCGAGCTCGCCCGGCAGGACCTGAGCGGGTTCGACCCTCAGGAGCTGAGCGCGGTTCGCCGCTCAGGACCTGACCGGGGCCCGCAGCGGCACGACCAGGTAGCGGAACTCCGCCCCGCCGGACTCCTCTGGCGGCGTCTGGCTGGCGACCTGCGCACCCTCGGGATCAGGTTCCGCGGTCACCCGGGTAATCAGGGCCGGCTTGGCCGGGCTGGTGAACTCGATCCTGAGCAGCCCGGGATCACCCGGCCCGGTGTGTCCCTCATCCGTCCCGGCCGTCCCGTCATCGTGCGGGCCGGCGTCCTCGTGGCCAGTGCTGTCCGGGCCCTCGGCATGCGACCTGGGCGGGCCGGGCACGGCGGCCGCGACCAGACCGTCCAGCAGGTAGTGCGGGTTGAACGCGATCACTGGTTCCGCGCCGCTGAAGTCGGCGGGCACCGTCTCGACCGCCCGGGCGCGGCCCTCGGTCTGCGCCTCGATCAGGACCCGGCCCGGGCCGAACGTGAGCCGGACCGGGCTGGCCCGGTCGGCGACCAGGGACACGCGGCGGACCGCCTCGGTGAACGGCCCGGCGGGCACGTCGGCGCGGCAGCCGAACTCGGTCGGGAAGCGGGACCGGTACCGGATGAACTCACCGCCGATCAGCCGCGTCGTCAGCTGGCGGCCGCCGATGCCGAAGCTGATCATGCCTTCGGCGGGCCGGGGCTCATCCGGCGGCCTGCTGTCCGGCCGGTTCGCGGCGGGCGCCCCGGGCCCGAAGGCGACCGACACCGGTACTCCAGGGGTCATCGCCCGGGCCGCGTCAGCCAGCGTCCGCGCCGGGACCAGGGCCGCCGCTCGCAGCCCCGGCTGCACCGGCTCCCAGGGCATCTCCCGCACCGCCAGGCGGTAGCGGTCGGTCGCGGCCAGCGTCAAGGCCGGGCCGTCGATGTCCAGGCAGACTCCGGTGAGCATGGGCAGCGTGTCGTCGCGGCTCGCCGCCGTCACGACCTGGCTGATAGCCGCGCCCAGCACGCCGCCGTCCACCGTGCCGGCCAGCGGCGGTGGTGCGGGCAGTTCCGGGTACTCCTCGGCAGGCAGCGCGAACAAGGTAAATTCCGCGCTGCCGCAGGTCAGATTGACCGTATCGGCGTCCGTAGCCACCTCGACCGCCAGCGCAGGCAGGCTGCGGGTGATCTCGGCCAGCAGCCGGCCCGGGACGATCACGGTGCCCGGCTCCCCCACCTCCGCCTCGATCTGCGCGGTCGCGGAGACCTCATAGTCGAAGCAGGACAGGGTGAGGCCGGTCCCCGCTTCCAGCCGCAGGCCGGACAGCACCGGGACCACCGGCCGGGTGGGCAGGGCCCGGGCTACCCAGGCCAGCGCCTCAGCCAGCACGTCCCGATCGACCCTGATTTTCATGTCCTGCCTTCCGCCATTGCCATCGTCCCGATGGCGTTACCGCCCGGCGGCCCGGAGCTGCCGGATGCCGCCAACTCCGATACTGGCACGGCACACCGACAGTCCGGGCCACCAGACGGGCAGGGCCCCGGTTGAGCCCGGCTAGGCCAGGCCGGGCGGGACGGACGCCAGGGTGGCCTGGATGGCCTCGGCGAGCGCGCGGGCGGACTCGGCGGTCAGCTCCACGGCCACCCGGGCGGACGGTCCCTGGCCCGGGTTGAGGAAGTCGATGTTCAGCGTGTGCCCAGCGGGAGCGTGCACCGGATGATCGAAATACACGCTCGCCTCGCTCAGCGTGAACCACCCGGCCGAGCCCTTGCCGCTGCCGGCCACGTCGACCTTCTCGGTGAGATACGTGCACATGGGTGGTCTCCCTTCAGCTGGCCAGGTAGCGGCCGAAAAAGTCCCAGATCTTCTGCCAGCCGTCGTTCGCGGCCTCGGGCCGGTACGCGGGCCGGTTCACGGCGAAGAACCCGTGCCCGGCGCCCTCGTAGCTGTGGAACTCGAAGGTCTTGCCCGCCTCGACGAGGGCCTTCTCCAGCTCGGCGACCTGCTCGGGCGACGGATAGGAGTCCTCGGCGCCGAACAGCCCGAGCAGCGGGCAGGACAGGTCCGGCGCCCGGTCCACGATCGGGCCGACCTTGAGCGGCATGCCCTCGGGGGGCGTGCCGACCACGAACGCGCCGTAGCAGTCCACCGCCGCGTCCAGCGGCAGGCTCACGGCGGACAGGAACGACTGCCGGCCGCCCGAGCAGTAGCCGATCGTGCCGGCCTTGCCGTTGGAGTTCGGCATCGCCCGCAGGTACGCGACCACGCCGCCCACGTCACCGACCAGCCGCTCGTCCGGCACGCCACCCGCGGCCCGCGCGGTGGCGGCGGCGTCGTCCGGGCTGGCCCCGGGGGCCTCACGCGAGTACAGGTTGGGGCACACGGCGTTGTAGCCGTGCGCCGCGAACGTCCTGGTGATCTCCTTGGTCTGCTCGTCGTATCCGGGCATGTGATGGATGACCACAACACTGCCGAACGGGCCCGGTCCGAGCGGGCGGGCCAGATAGGCCTCTATCTGGTCCCCGCCGGCCCCGGCCAGGCTGATGGTCTCCGCCTGAATCGCGTCATACATGGAGCGCCCTACTTCCTGTACGTCGTCGTCTTGCCGCGCTGCGCTGGTGTTGCCGGGCCGGCGCCGCAGTCGATTGCGGCACGGCCGGGCCCGTTACTTGTGCCCAGGCAACTATCACATCCTGCCAGGCGTCCCGGCGGGCGGCGCGCGTTCGGCTCCGGCGTGATCCATTTCGACCTGGCCAGCCGATCCGTGTCATTGCATTCTGTAATGTAACGTATACTTAGAGTTAAAATCCAGAAAGGAACCCGGTACCGGCAGTCTGGCAAACCGGCTGAAGCCCGAGGGGGCAGCCGACTTTCCAACTGGACGGCTTGGGCCGCGCCCTCAGGGTCAGCCAACGATGGCTCCGGGCCGGCTAAGAGAGGATTTGTGACATCAGATGCCGATCACCGAACGCGATTTCCGGCTTCCGCCCTTTGCCGACAGCGGGTGACACGGCCGGCGGCCAAAAAGGGGCGCATCTCAAACTCGTGGAATCGATGGGCGATAATCGGGGCCAGTATCGGGCTCGTGGCCCTCATCGGCGTGGTTACGGTTGGTTCCCTGGTGACGAGCAATGCGGCCGGGACGAGTGCCCGCGCAGTTCGAACCGCCGTCGCGTATGGCCATGCGGCATCCGCGATCGCCGCCGAGGAATCGCTCGAGCGGAAGTATCGCCTCCAGCCCGGCCCCGTCCCGAAGGCGGCCCACACAGCGGCCGAGGCCGCCCTTCAGCAGGCCATGCGACAGGTGGCCGTCCTGGGTGACAGCACCGATCAGAATCTGGCCAGAGTGGTACTGCGCGAGCACAAAGCCTACGTCGCCGCCAGCGCGCAGTTGTTCCTGTCCGTCGATCGCCACGATCCGGCGGCCGTCGCGAACTCCATAGACTCCCGAACTGTGGACCCGGTCTTCCACGTGATGGAAGACCAGGTTTATAGCGCGGCCGCGAAACACGAATCCACGGCTCTCAGCGCGACGGCGTCGGTCCGTACCATTAGCCGTTTCGTTCTCATCGTCAACCTGGTCACACTGCTTGCGGGAATTGGCCTGGCCGTCGGGGGAGCAGTCGTCGTGACCCGCTACCAGCGGGCCCTTCACGCCGAAAGTGAGCACAACCGGTATCAGGCCCTGCACGACCCGCTGACCGACCTTCCGAACCGGACCCTGTTCCAGGACCGGACCAGTGTGGCCCTGCGCGCCGCTGCTCGCTCGGGCGCCACCGTGGCCGTGCTGCTGCTGGATCTCAACCGGTTCAAGGAAGTCAACGACACCCTCGGCCACCAGTACGGTGATCACCTCCTGCTGCAGGTGGCCGATCGGCTCAGGGAATCCCTGCGTGATGCCGACTCCGTGGCCCGGCTCGGTGGCGACGAGTTCGCGATTCTTCTCCCCATTTCTGGATGGGGAGAGGCACTAGCGGCCACGCAGCGCGTTGGTGCCGCCTTGCATGAGCCGTTCTCGATGTACGACATCGCTCTCGACGTTAACGCCAGCATCGGAATAGCCCTCGCCGAACCCGGCGACGACGTCGAGACACTTCTGCGTCACGCCGATGTAGCCATGTACGAGGCCAAGGCCGCTCACCACCCATTCGCCCGCTACGAGGCGTCCCGCGACGACAACAATCTTTCCCGGCTCGTCCTCCTCGGAGACCTGCGCCGGGCTATCGCCGACCGCGAGTTGACCATGTACTACCAACCCAAGGTCAACTCGGGCACGGGCGAGCTGAGCAGTGTCGAAGCCCTCGTCCGCTGGCAGCATCCCACGCTGGGATGGCTGCAGCCCGACGAGTTCATCCCGCTCGCCGAGAGCACCGTGACAATCCATGCGCTCACGGCCGAAGTGCTGCGGCTCGCGCTGACCCAGGCCCGAAAGTGGGTCGACGCAGGACGCCCGATCCCCGTCTCGGTGAATATCTCCGCCCGCTCCCTGCTCCACTCCGCCTTCCCGGCTCAGGTACGGGAACTTCTCTACGCCCATGGCGTCCCGCCCCACCTGTTGACCCTGGAGCTGACCGAGACAGCAGTAATGACCGACCACGACCTCGCTCTCACCGTCCTTCAGGCCCTCGACTCCATGGCCGTGTCGCTGAGCATCGATGACTTCGGTACCGGTTACTCGTCCATGTCGTACCTCAAGACCCTGCCGGTCAAGGAACTGAAGATCGACCGCTCTTTCGTGATGGGCATGGCGGACGACCCGGACAGCGCCGTAATCGTTCGCTCCGCCGTCAACCTGGGGCACAACCTCGGAATGACCGTCGTCGCGGAGGGCGTCCAGGATGGCCTGGCCCAACGCAAGCTGGCCGGCATGGGTTGCGATCTGGTGCAGGGATACCACATCTGCAGGCCGGTCCCAGCCGAAGAACTTGAGCTCTGGATCGAGACCCATCCTGTTGCTGACTCATCTCCGCCACCGTCTGTCCATGGCCAGGAGAAGGCCGCCGGGCGTGGCCAGTTAAGAATCCCTGTCCCCCGTTCGCCGGGCGGACCAGAACGTGCCGCGCGGGCCGTGACGGCGGCGTCATGAGGGGTGGCGCCGCGTGCCTCCCGCCGCCGGGAAAATGAAAGACTCCCTCCCATGACTTACGTCTCCGCTCCTGACCGCTACGAGCAGACTCCCTACCGCCGCTGCGGGCGCAGCGGGATCGAGCTGCCCGCCATCTCCCTCGGCCTCTGGCAGAACTTTGGTGACGACCGGACCATTGACACCCAGCGGGCCATCCTGCGCCGCGCGTTCGACCTCGGCGTGACCCATTTCGACCTGGCCAACAACTACGGCCCTCCGTACGGCTCCGCCGAGATCAACTTCGGCCGGATCCTCCGCGAGGACCTGCGGCCGTACCGGGACGAGCTCATCATCTCGACCAAGGCCGGCTACGACATGTGGCCCGGCCCGTACGGCGATCGCGGATCCCGCAAGTACCTGCTGGCCAGCCTCGACCAGTCGCTGGGCCGGATGGGCCTGGAGTACGTGGACATCTTCTACAGCCACCGCGCCGACCCGGACACCCCGCTCGAGGAGACCATGGGCGCGCTGGCCACGGCGGTCACCTCCGGGCGGGCCCTCTACGCCGGCATCTCCTCCTACTCCGCCGAACGGACCCGGGAGGCCGCCGCGATCCTGCGCGATCTCGGTGTCCCGCTGCTCATCCACCAGCCGTCCTACTCCCTGCTCAACCGCTGGATCGAGGAGGAGCTGCTGGACACGCTCGGCGAGGAAGGGATCGGCTGCATCGCGTTCTCCCCGCTGGCCCAGGGACTGCTGACCACCAAGTACCTGGACGGCGTACCGGGCGAGTCCCGGGCGGCGCGCAACGGCTCGCTCAGCCGTGACCAGATCACCGAGCAGACCCTGGCCCACGTCCGCGCCCTCAACGAGATCGCCCGCGGGCGCGGCCAGTCCCTGGCGCAGATGGCCATCAGCTGGACCCTGCGCGACGACCGGGTCACCTCGGCGCTCATCGGGGCGAGCAGCGTCGGGCAGCTCGAGGAAAACCTCGCCGCCGCGGGCCGGACGTCGTTCACCGCGCAGGAGCTGGCGGCGATCGACCGGCACGCGGTCGAGGCCGGGATCAACATCTGGGCGGCGTCGAGCGAGAGCTGACCGGCCGTCGGGCGGCCCGCCGATTTCGTATCTGCCGCCCGTCGTTACACGTGAAGCGTGCGGAAACGTAGCACACTAGGGGACCATGACACGGAGCGCGGCAGCGGTGGCCGTCATCGTCGCCCTGATGCTCGGCTACTACTGGGCCCGGTGGCGGCGCGCGGAGGGCTCCGCCAGGTCGGCACGGGCACTGGCCGACGGGGCCGGGAGAGCGGCGTGGAAGGCACGCGGGATGATCGCGCTGGTTTTGGTCGCCCTCTACGTGGTGCTCCACGCCTGGCTCGGTGGCCGGTAGAGGTGCCGGGACGTCTGCCGGGGTGATCAGGCGGCGGGCGGGATCCCCTGCGGGAACTTGAACACCTGAGTCGGGTCGTAGGTCTTCTTGATCCGGGTCAGCCGCGCGTAGTTGGTGCCGTAGTACGCCTGCTGCCAGTTCGTCAGGTCCGGGTCCACGTAGTTCTGGTAGCACTGGCCGCTCGCCCACGGCCGCATCGACGCGTAGTAAGAGCGCAGCCAGGCATGCTGGCGGCCCGCCCCGTTCGCCGAGCCGCCCTCGTTCCAGCTGGTCGAGTACTGGGCCAGGAACAGCGAGTTGCGGTGCACGAACGCGGTGGAGGACGGGCTCGGCCGGTTCAGCGCCCCGCCGAACGCGTCGAACGCGATCGCGCCGACGCCGCCCGCGGCGCCGCGTACCCCGCGCATCCGCTCGATGCCGGCTATCAGCGCGCGGATGCCCGCAGCCGGGATCTTCCGGGTGAAGAAGTCGGACTTGGCGTACGACGGGACGCGGACCAGCTTGCCGTTGGGCGTCTGGGACGGCAGATGGCACTCGGACGCGGACAGGTTCGCGCAGCCCGCCTCGAGCATCATCGCCTGCTGGTAGGTCCGCTCGGCCACGAACGGCCCCGGCGGCGCGGAGCCGACCCGCGAGTACAGGACGCGCAGCAGTTGCTGGCAGCCCGCCACGCTGCCCAGGTAGGTGCCGCCGACCTGGATGGTCGGGGTCCCGCCGCGCTGGGCCGCCGTCATGTGCAGGTTGGACCACAGGGCGTCGGGCTGGAAGGGCGCCCAGGACTGCCAGCCCGCCACCACCCTGGCCGCCTGGGACCAGGGCCAGGACAAGAAGAACACCACCAGCCGGGACAGGCGGTGGGTGCGGAACGTGAACGCCGTGGCGATGCCGAAGTTGCCGCCGCCCCCGCCCCGGCAGGCCCAGAACAGGTCGCTGTTCCGGGTCGCGTTACAGCTCCGGACCGTGCCGTCAGCGGTGACTATCTGCACCGACTCCAGAGCGTCGCTGGTCAGCCCGAAGGCCCGGCCCACCACCCCGACCCCGCCGCCGAGAGCGAGACCGGCCACGCCCACCGTGGGGCAGGAGCCGCCCGGCACGGCCAGGCCGCGCGCGGCCAGCCGGTTGTACAGGTCGATCAGGTGCATGCCGGTGCCGACCCGGACCGTCTGGCCGCTGCCGACCTGGAACGAGTTCATCGAGGTCACGTCCACCATGAGCCCGGTCGTGCCGGCCGGGCTGGACCAGCCCGCGTAGCTGTGCCCGCCCGACCGGGCCGCGACCGGCAGCCCGAACTTGCGGACGAAGGCCAGGCAGGTGCTCACGTCGCGGGGGCTGGCACAGTACGCGATGCCGGCTGGCCGCTTGAAGTCGAACCTCGGGTCGAAGAGTTCCTTCGCGGTCGAGTAGGTCTTGCTCGCCGGGCGGATCAGCTTGTGCGTGGACAGCGCGCTGCGCAGCGCCATCCAGTCCGCGTTCCCCGGGACCAGCCTGCGGCGACGCGGCCCCGCGGTGGCCGTGCCGGAGCAGCCCGGCCAGCGGGGCGGCACCCGCCGCGACCCCGGCCAGCGCGAGGAAGCGGCGCCGGCCCGGCCCGGGGTCCTCGCCGGGCGACCCGTCGCCGGGGAGCCACTCGCTGCTCCTGGGCGCCTCGGGTCCTCTCCCGTCCAGGGGCCGAAGCCCGCCTCGTCGTCATACGGCCGGACTTCGCTGCCCATGAACGCCCCCCAGTTCCCCGCCAGGCTCCCTCTCGTCGCCGCCCGGCAGACTGGCCAGCGGGCACGGCGAGCGGCGCCGGTACTCATACCGACGCTAAATATCATGCTCAGGTTGGGCGGTGACATAACGCCCAGCCAGGTGTTCGTTGCGGAAAAAAGAATTTGACTTACTCAAGCAATCCAGTCTATGTTTGAGCTACTCAACTATTGAGCGACTCAGGGGCTGTCGCCGCAAGAACCCGGGGGGAGGCAGGAGGCATCATGTACCAGAGTTCGGAAGAGACCCAGCTCGACCTGGACCTCCTGGACGCCCTGGCCGGGCTGATCTCCCGGCTCGTGGCCGAGGGAGAGGCGCTGGCCAAGGACTTCGGGGTCCCGGCCTTCTTCATCAAGGCGCTGCACCTGATCGACGCCCCGCTGGCCATGAAGGAACTGGGCCAGCGGATGCACTGCGATCCCTCGTTCGTCACCAGCATCGCGGACATGCTCGAGAAGCGGGGGCTGGCGGTCCGTGAGAGCGATCCGGCCGACCGGAGGGTGAAGCGGCTGGTCCTGACCAGCGCGGGCCTGGAGATGAAGCACCAGATGGAGCTGGCCATGCTGGAGCGCTCACCCTGGCGCCAGTACCTGACCGGCGAGGAGCGCGCCACCCTGATCTCCCTGATCCACAAGATGGCGCCGCCGCTGAGCGCCACCGACCCCGCCGACTGCCCGGCCGAGGAGGTGACTAACTTCCTGGCAACTGCTGCTACTCCCAAGGTCGGCTGACCAGCCGCACCGAATTGCTCCCTCGCCGCGGCGCAGCGGCCGGAGCGCGCCGATGAGTGGCGGCCTCTCTCTTCGTCCCATATACGTACGCACGCGGCGGACCGCCGCGGCCTTGGTTCAACTATGCCCTGACAAGGAGACGGCATGAGCTCCACACAGCCCGCGGCCGGGAGCGCCACCGCACGTGGCGCGGCCGCCGGCACTGCCCAACGACATCTTGGCCTGGCCCTGGTGGTCATCGCCACCGCACAGCTCATGGTGGTGCTCGACGCGACGATCGTCAACGTCGCGCTGCCGCACGTCCAGCACGCCCTCGGATTCTCCGGTACCGGCCTGGAATGGGTCGTCAACGCCTACGCGCTGACCTTCGGCGGCTTGCTGCTGCTGGGCGGCCGGGCGGGCGACATCCTCGGCCGGCGGCGCGTGTTCATCGCCGGGATCGTCTTGTTCTCGGCAGCGTCCCTGCTCGGCGGCTTCGCCACCACCCAGGAGTGGCTGCTGGTGTGCCGGGCCGCGCAGGGGGTCGGCGGCGCCATCATCGCGCCCACGGCCCTGTCCCTGATCACCACCACGTTCCCGGAGGGGCCCCCGCGTAACCGCGCGATGGGCGTCTACGCCGCGATGAGCATCGGCGGCGCCGCGGTCGGCCTGATCGCCGGCGGCCTGCTCACCACCTACCTGTCGTGGCGCTGGGTGCTGTTCGTCAACGTCCCGATCGGGGTCGTGGTCGCCATCCTCGCGCCGCGGGCTTTCGCCGAGACGGAGCGTCATCCGGGCCGGTTCGACTTCCCGGGCGCGATCACCAGCACGCTGGGCCTGGCGGCCCTGGTCTACGGCCTGACCAGCGCGGCCACCACCCCAAACGGCGTCTCGCACTGGGGCGACACCAAGGTCATCGGCTCGCTCACCGCCGCGGTCGTGCTGCTGGTGTCGTTCGTCTTCATCGAGTCGCGCAGCCCGCACGCGCTGATGCCGTTGCGGATCTTCCGCAACCGGAACCGGTCGGCGGCCAACCTGATCATGCTGTGCATCGGTACCGCGATGTTCGGGATGTTCTTCTTCCTGACCATCTTCGTGCAGACGGTCTGGGGGTACAGCGCCCTGAAGTCCGGCATCGCCTTCCTGCCGATGGTCGGGATCATCATGGTGATGGCCGGGGTCAGCGCCCAGCTGGTGCCCCGGATCGGGGCCCGGCCGCTGCTGATCGCCGGGTCGGCGATCGCCGCGGGCGGGATGTTCTGGCTGTCGCGGATCACCGAGCACAGCACCTACACCAGCGGACTGCTCGGGCCCCTGATCGTCACCGCGGCCGGGCTGGGCACGCTGTTCATGCCCGTCACCCTGATCGCCCTGTCGAAGGTCCCGGACCGGGACGCCGGGCTGGCGGCCAGCCTGCCCAACGTCGGCCAGCAGGTCGGCGGCTCGATCGGGCTGGCCCTGCTCGGCACCGTGGCCTGGACCGTGGTGTCCAACACCGCGCGGCACTCAGCCGAGGCCGCGAAGGCGGCCGCGGCGACCGCCGCCAAGGCCGGCCACCCGGTGCACGTCAGCACGTCCGAGGCCAAGGCAGCTGCCCTGGGTATCTACCACCACGCGCTGGCGGTCGGGTTCTCCCGCGGGTTCGAGGTCTCAGCCGGGATCATGGTGATCGCCCTGGTCGTGGTGCTCGCCGCCATCCGGGTGACGCGCGCGGACCTGGCCGGAGCCCAGACCCAGCTGGACAGCCCGGCTGGCGACGCTGGTGGCCCGGGAAGCGGTCGAGGTCGAGTTAAGGTAACCGGCGCGGCCTGGCTGGCCGCGTGACCGGAGTCCAACGATGGCCGGCGGGATTTCTCCCGCCGGCCATCGTGGTGTTCGTGGGCCATGTAGCCAAAGGGCCAGGAAGATTGCCCAGAGATAGGGCCCGGTTACTTTCGGAGAGATGGCTCTGGGGGCGAGACTCGAACTCGCAACCTAGCGGTTAACAGCCGCTTGCTCTGCCGATTGAGCTACCCCAGATCAAGGCGGCAACGCGGGCCGGATCATGAACCCAGCCAGCTTTTTGCGCCGCGCATAAGGGTAGCGCACCCAGAGCGGTTCCCGCGGCGGGGTCGCCCGGCGCAGCCGCACGGGGAGACGCATGTCGAGGGCGCGCGGCAGAGGCGGTTATTTGCCTGCGCGTAACCTGGAATACGGCTGAACATCAGGGGAAGGTCCACCCTGGCGCAGTCGACACCGTTGAGAGAGGTAACCAGATGCGGTACCGGTTCACGTTCTTCGCCGGCCTTGCCGTCGGTTTTATCGTCGGCGCGCGGGCGGGCCGGGAGCGTTACGAGCAGTTGAAGAAGCTGGCCCGCAAGGCGGCGGACAGTCCAGCGATGCAGCAAGCGGCCGGGGCCGCGCAGGCTCAGGCCGCCGGCCTGGCCAAGTCGGCCAAGGACAAGGCGATGGAGCGGGTCCCCCGGCTGACCGAGAAGGCCAAGAGCACGGTCGCACCGCTCAGTGAGCGGGTCCCGGGCCTCCGGGCGCGGGAAGCCAACGGCCACTCGCAGGGTGGCACGTACAGCAGCACGCCCGGCACCCCGGGAACTGGCAGCTAGCCACCTGGCTGGCCACCAGCCCGGATGGCCGGAAGGCCAATGCAAACGGCCCGCAGCCGGCGTACGTCGGCCTGCGGGCCGTTTCGCGTCCCGGCGCGAACTTGTCCACAGGCCTCTGACCAGGGGAAACGCCCACCCTGGACTGCCCTGCTGTGGATTGTTTTGATCACTATTGGCAACGGTATAACCAGCCCATGAGTCCACTATCCGGGGTACTAGGCGAAGCTTGGACGTATTACAAGCGTTTTGCGGCCCATTTCCTGCTGATCGCCTTCGTGATCTATGTGGCGGCTGGCATCATCGCGGCGTTGCTCGGCCTGGCCGGCGGTATCGGCTTGTTCCTGGGCTGGATCGTCAGCGTGGTAGCCGCCTTCTTGGTCCAGGCCGCCTTGGTCAAGGCGGTGCAAGACGTCCGGGACGGCCGGGTCAACCTGAACCTGGGCGAGACGGTGCGCGCGGTGCTGCCGTTCCTGGGCCCGGTGATCATCGCGTCCATCCTGGCCGGGATCGGGATCGCCATCGGGTTCGTGCTGATCATCGTGCCCGGGCTGATCCTGCTGACCTTCTGGTCGCTGATCGTGCCCAGCATCGTGATCGGCGGGGAAGGTGTGTTCGGCTCGTTCAGCAAGAGCTGGCGGACCGTCCGCGGCTACGCATGGCACGTGTTCGGCACCTACGTGCTGGTGTTCCTGATCCTGATCGTGTTCGACATCGTGGTCGGCCTCATCCTGATATTCCTGCCCGTGGTGGCCAGGAACGCGATCAGCAGCATCGTGTCCGGCACCCTGGTCGCACCCTTCCTGGCCCTCGTGGTGACGCTGGTCTACTACCGGCTCACCGCGGCGCACGAAGCCAAGGCGGGCCCGGGCCAGACCCAGTGGCCGCCGGCCGGGCCGGATGCCGCGTACCCAGGGCCGGGCACCCAGCCGGGCTCGGCCTACCCAGGGCCGGGCTCGCCACCCGGGCCGGGTCCCGCCGCCCCGGGGGCGGGCTCCACGTACCCGGGGCCGGACGTCCCGCCCGCCGGGCCGGGATCGGCTCCCACCGGGCCGGGCGTTCCGCCCCCAGAACCCGGCAACCCCGCTTAACCCAAGCGGCCGTAGTGCGGACTGGCCCCGCCAGCCACTGACCGTGGCTGGGCGGGGCCAGCCCGATTGCCGGGCGGCGAGGTCAGCAAAGCTGCTGAGTCGCTCGCAAAGCGTGACGCTGGCGACCCTCACCTACGGCTGGGAAGGCGCTAGCCCAGGTACTCGCGGAGCATCTGGGCCCGGCTGGGATGGCGGAGCTTGGCGAGCGTCTTCGACTCGATCTGGCGGATCCGCTCCCGGGTGACCCCGAACTCCCGGCCGACCTCTTCCAGCGTCCGGGGATGCCCGTCCATCAGGCCGAACCGGAGCTGGATGATCTTCTGCTCCCGCGGGGAGAGAGTGTCCAGGATCTGCTCCAGCTGGTCCTGGAGCATGATGAAGGCCGCGGCTTCGATGGGCACCACGGCGTCCGCGTCCTCGATGAAGTCACCCAGGTCGGAGTCTTCCTCGCCGATCGGGGACTGCAGCGAGACGGGCTCCTGCGCGATCCGCTGGATCTCGGCCACCCGGTCCGGGGTCAGGCCCATCTCCGCGGCGATCTCCTCCGGCGTGGCCTCCCGGCCCAGGTCCTGGTGCATCTGGCGCTGCACCCGCGCCATCTTGTTGATGGTCTCCACCATGTGCACCGGGATCCGGATGGTCCTGGCCTGGTCCGCGATGGCCCGGGTGATGGCCTGGCGGATCCACCACGTGGCGTAGGTGGAGAACTTGTAGCCCTTGGTGTAGTCGAACTTCTCGACCGCGCGGATCAGGCCGAGGTTGCCCTCCTGGATCAGGTCGAGGAAAACCAGCCCGCGCCCGATGTAGCGCTTGGCGATGGACACGACCAGCCGGAGGTTGGCCTCGATGAGACGCTGCTTGGCCCGCAGCCCGTAGTCGGCCAGCTCGCCGAGTTCCGCGCGGTGCGCGTCCAGCACCGGGAAGCCGCCCTGCAGTTTCTCCTCGGCGAACAGCCCTGCCTCGATGGATTTGGCCAGCTCCACCTCGTCCTGCGCGGTGAGCAGCGGCACCCGGCCGATCTCACGCAGGTAGATGCGGACGAGGTCACCGGTGCCCGCCCGCGTCGAGGTGTCGGCGGGGACGTCCCGGGGGGCGTCGGGCGCTTCCTCAACCGGGGGGTCGACGATCTCGATGCCCTCGTCGGTGAGCAGGCGCACGACGTTGTCGAAGGCATCGGTGGGGAGGTCTGCGGCATCGAGTGCGGACGTGATGTCAGCTGCGGTAACAGTGCCGCGTTCCCTGGCCCGTGCGACCAGCTCCGCCACCTGTTCCGCTGACAGACCGCCACTGGGAAGTAACGTAAGGGTCACGCAGACCAGTGTGCGCCACGAACCCCGGGTAACGGTGGCGTTAATTTTGTCACCTATTGGTAAGTAACACATTCAGCGTTCCGCCCGATACGCGCGGCGGTCTGCGCGGCTCACCTGCCACTGCAGCCCGGCCGGATGACAGCTGCCGCAGCAGACGTGCCCGGAACACGCCCGGACTTCCGCTCTCCGGCGACCAGAAAGCCCGCTCCCAGGCCGGCCTACAACGCGCCCGAAGCCCGCTCCAGGAGAGCCTTCCGGCGCTGCTCCAGCGCCACCAGATCGCCGAACGTCCGGTTGTAGTCGCTCTGGCTGTCCGTCGGGTTCTGCCGCTGCAGACGCGACTTCAGCGTGGAGATTTGCCGGCTCACCGCCAGTTCCGCTACCCGGGCCAGTACTTCCTCGGCGTACCGCGCGTCCGCCTCGCCGTCCGCCCGTGGCGTCTCCACCGGCTCCACGGCGAGCCGGGTGACGAACTCCCGGGCCCGGTCGTTCGGGGCCGCGTCGATCAGGCGGGCGGCCCACTCCCGGTCGGTCCCGGCACCCGCCACTCCCCCGCAGCCCGCGATCAGCTCGCGGACCGAGCCGTGCACCGGCACGCTGAAGTCGTCCTTCTGCAGCATGTCGAAGACCGGGCCGCACAGGGCCGGGCGCTGGATGGCCAGCTTGAGGGCCTGGCGTTCCAGGTTGACCACCGGGTCGTTCGCGTCGTACGGGTTCCCGTCCGGGGTGTCCCGGCCGGGTGCGGCCCGTGCTGGCGCGCCACCCGGGCCAGTCCCCCGGGCCTGGCCGGCGCCCCGGCCCGGGCTGCCGCCGCGGGCCTGGGCCGGGCTGCCGCCCCGCCTGGTGTCCTGACCGGTCTCGTGCTCGCGGACCCGGGCCAGCACGAACTCCTCGTTCAGCATCCCGAGCCAGCGGTCCAGGCTGACCGCGTAGCGGTCGCGCAGCCCGCGGTCCTTGATCCTGGCGACGATCCGGGCCGCCGCGTCCAGGGCGGCCAGCCGTCCCTCGTTGGTGTCCAGGTTGTGCTTGGCCAGCTCGCTGCGGATGGCGAACTCGAAGACCGGCAGCCGCTGCGCGATCAGGTCCCGGACGGCCTGCTCGCCCTGCTCCAGCCGCAGGTCGCACGGATCCAGGCCGTCGCGCTGCACCGCCACGAACGTCTGGGTGACGAAGTGCTCCTCGAGGTCGAAGGCCCGCAGCACCGCGCGCTGGCCGGCGGCGTCCCCGTCGAAGGTGAAGATGACCTCGCCGCGGAACTGGTCGGCGTCCATCAGGAGCCGGCGCAGGATCTTGATGTGCCCGTCGCCGAACGAGGTGCCGCTCGTGGCCACGGCGGTCCCGACGCCGGCCAGGTGGCAGGCCATCACGTCGGTGTATCCCTCGACGATGACCGCCTGGCGGCGCGCGGCGATCTCGCGTTTGGCCAGGTCCGCCCCGTACAGCACGGTGCTCTTGCGGAACAGCGGGGTCTCCGGCGTGTTCAGGTACTTCGGGCCGTCCTCGTCCGGGTTGAGCTTGCGGGCGCCGAACGCGATCACGTCCCCGGTCAGGTCCCGGATCGGCCACATCAGGCGGCCGCGGAACCGGTCCATGGCCCCGCGCCGGCCCTGGCTGGCCAGTCCCCCGGCCAGCAGTTCCTGCTCGGTGAAGCCCCGCCCGCGCAGGTGCCGGGTGAGCGCCTCCCACTCGGCGGGCGCGTACCCCACCCCGAAGTGCTCCGCGTCGGCCAGCGTGAAGCCGCGCCCGGCCAGGAACTCACGGCCGGGGGCAGCGGCGGGCGAGTGCAGCCGCTCGGCGAAGTACTCCGCGGCGGCCTTGTGCGCCTCCAGCAGCCTGCGGCGCTGGCTGTGCTCCCGGCCCGGGACCTGGCCGCCCTGCTCGTAGCGCAGGTCGATGCCGGCCCGGGCGGCCAGCCGCTCGACCGACTCCACGAAGGACAGGTTGTCGATCTGCTGGATGAACTTGATGACGTCGCCGCCGCTGGCGCAGGAGAAGCAGTACCAGAGCCCCCGGGCCGGGGTGACGTTGAACGAGGGTGTCTTCTCGTCGTGGAAGGGGCATAGTCCCTTCAGCGATCCGCCGCCCGCGTTGCGTAGCTGGAGGTACTCCCCGACGACCTCATCGATGGCTGACTTCTCGCGGACGAGTGCGATGTCCTCATCGCGGATCCGGCCCGCCACTGGCACCCTCCGCCGCTCGCTACTGCTCCCCGTCGCGGCGAGTCTAGTCCCGGCGGCCGACGGCTGCTCCGCGCCGCGCACGGCCGGACAGCGGATCCCGTGATCGCGGTCAGAAAGCGGCGTCACGAGTCAGAAATTGACCGCGATCCTGAGGAGGTAGTGCGAGCGGGCCGGGCCGCACGGGTGGGCAGCCCGCGATCGCGATGCGGTAGCGTCGCGGAGGTGCCCGGCCGCCTGGTCCTGTGGGATGTGGACCACACCCTGATCAACGCGGGCCGTGCGGGCTGGCGGGTGTACCAGCTGGCCTTCGGTGAGATGTTCGGCCGTGACGTGCCCGCCGCCCCCTCGATGGCCGGCCGTACCGACCGGGCCATCGCGCTCGAGGCCCTGGCCCTGGCGGGCGTACCGCACCCCCGCACCCAGGTGGATACCTTCCAGCGGCTCCTCGCGCAGCTGGCCCCCGGCGTCGCGGACCTGGTCAGGGAGCAGGGGCGGGTCCTGCCCGGCGCCGCCGAGGCGATCAGGGCGCTCGCCGCCCGGCCCTGGGACGGCGGCCCTCTGGTGCAGTCGGTGCTGACCGGCAACATGCGGGTGATGGCCCAGGTGAAGCTGGGCGCCCTCGGCCTCGACCGCGACCTGGACCTGCGGGTCGGCGCTTACGGCGACGCTCACGAGGTCCGGGGCGACCTGGTTCCGGTGGCCCGGGCCAGCGCCACGGCGGCGTACGGGGCGGACTTCAGCGGGGCGGCCACGGTGCTGGTGGGCGACACGCCCCTGGACGTCGAGGCCGCTCAGGTGGCCGGGGCCCGGGCGGTGGCGGTAGCGTCCGGGGAGTTCTCGGTGGCCGACCTCACGGCGTCGGGCGCCGACGCCGTGCTGCCCGATCTCACCGACACCGCCGCCGTGCTGGCCGCCATCCTCCCCGGCTGACCGGCTCCGGGTCTGGCGTCCTCGCAGTCTGGCGTCCCCCGGCCCTGCCGGGGCAGTGGAAGCGTTACCCGCGGGTACGTGCCGGAACGGTGTCCTTCTGATCGGGCCGCCCTGACTCCGTGGCGGGCGCGCCGGTTCCTGATTTTCCCCGGCTGCATCATGCTGTCTATCGCGATCTGCCTAACGCATGGCAAAGGAGTCCCCACGATGATCATTGATTGTGCTCACTACCAGGACGGCCGCAGGCAGGAGGAGGGGCCAGTCTCGCTGGAGGAGGCCGCGGCCAGGCGCGCCCAGGACGGATTCGTATGGCTCGGGTTGTTCGAACCGGAGGTCGCCGAACTGGACGAAGTCCGGGAGACCTTCGGACTGCACGAACTGGCGGTGGAGGACGCGCAGAGCTTTCATATGCGGCCCAAGATCGAGCAGTACGAGGGTGACGTGCGCCTGGTCATCCTGCGGACCGCGCGCTACGACGACGAGGCGGAGGACGTGGAGTTCGGCGAGATCAGCGTCTTCCTGGCGCCGACCTTCGTGATCACGGTGCGGCAGGGGGTGGCGAGCGAGCTGCGGGAGGCCCGCCAGCGGCTGGAGCAGCGGCCCGAGCTGCTCAAAGCGGGCAGTACCTCGGCGCTGTGGGCCATCCTGGACGAGGTCGTGGACGGCTACGCGCCGGTCGTGGCCGGGCTCGAGAACGACATCGACCAGATCGAGGCCACCGTGTTCTCCGGGACTGTGGCCCCGACCGAGCGGATCTACTCGCTGCGCCGCGAGGCCACCCAGTTCTACCGGGCGGTTCATCCGCTGCTCGGCGTGGTCTCCGCGGTAAGGCGGGGCGCTGAATCGGATCTGAAACCCTACCTGCGTGACGTCCAGGACCACCTGCTCCTGGTCAACGAGGAGGTCGCCGCCCAGCGTGACCTGCTCGGCACGGTGCTGGAAGCCAACATGGCGGTGATCTCGGTCGAGCAGACGCAGGTCAGCGTCCGGCAGAACGCCACCATCGAGCAGCTCACCATCCTGGCCACGGTGTTCCTGCCGCTCACCTTCATCACCGGGTTCTTCGGCCAGAACTTCGGCTGGCTCGTCAAGCACATCAGCAGCCCGGCCGCGTTCGCCTTCTACGGGATCGGCGGGCTGATCCTGCCCCTGGTGTTGCTGTTCTGGTGGCTGAGGCTCCGCCGGCCGGACCCGGACACCAGCGTGGCGGCCAAGGCCGGCCCGCCGCTGCGGCCCACCCCCGAAGGCGGGGGCCGGTGAGCAGGAGCAGGTCCCGGCCACGCAGTGACGGCCGGCCGTCCGGCAGACTGGGGTCATGGCCCAGGCGCCATGGACAGCGGAAGTGTCGGAGTCGGCGCAGGCGGCCCCGGCCGCGCCGCTACGCGGCCTGGTCGCCTGGTACAGCGGATACCGGCAGGACGGCGTGCCGCCGGGCCGGCACCGGGGACTCCCCTCGCCCTACCTGACCCTGATCATCACCCTGGATGACCCGCTGACCGTCTCGGCGCACCCGGATCCCGCCGACCCGCCGGGCGACTACGTGACCCTGGCCGGCGGCCTGCACACTACTCCGGCACTGATCACCCACCCGGGCCGCCAGTCCGGCGTCCAGCTCGCCCTCAGCCCGCTGGGCGCCCGGGCCCTGCTCGGCCGCCCCGCCGGTGAACTGGCCGGAATCGACGTGGACGGCTCCGAGGTACTCGGGACCCTGGCCCGGGAACTGCACGAGCGGCTCCGCGCGGCAGGCACCTGGGCCGCCCGGTTCGCGCTGCTCGACCAGATCCTGCTCGACCACGCCGACCTGGACCAGCAGGTGGCCCCGGACATCGCCGCGGCCTGGCGGTTGCTGACCCGCAGCGGCGGCCAGATCCAGGCCGGGGAACTGGCCCGGCAGGTCGGCTGGAGCCCGCGCTACCTGCAACGCCGGCTGCTCACCGAGACCGGCCTGACCCCGAAGGCCGCCGCCCGGGTGACCCGGTTCGACCGGGCCCGGCGGGCGCTGCAGCGCCAGGCCACCGGGGCGGGCGAGCCCACCCTGGCCCGCCTGGCCGCCGCGTGCGGCTACTACGACCAGGCCCACCTGGCCCGGGAGTTCCGCGAGCTGGCCGGGTGCCCTCCGTCGGCCTGGCTGGCGGAAGAGTTCCGAAACGTCCAATCCGGCCTGGGCACCCAGGGCGGAGAGTAGTGGTCATGAGCGACAACACCCCGCCACCTCAGGTGTGGCCCACGCTGCGGGCCCGCGACGCGCGGGCCCTGATCCGCTTCCTCGTCGACGCGTTCGGCTTCGAGGAGACGGTGGTCTACGGCGACGGCGACGTCGTCCACCACGCACAGCTGTCCTGGCCGCCCGGCGGCGGCGTCATGCTCGGCTCGGTACGGGAAGGCCAGGCGGAAGACAGCTGGCCGGTCCCGCCCGGCAGCTTCGGCGCCTACGTGGTCACCGACGACCCGGACGGCGTCCACGCCCGGGCTGCCGCGGCCGGGGCGGAGATCATCGACGGGCTGCACGAGACCGACTACGGCTCCCGTGACTTCGCGGCCCGCGACCCGGAAGGCAACCGCTGGTCCTTCGGCACCTACCGCGGCGAGCCCCGCAAATCCGGCTGACCCGCCCGCCCCCGCGGGGCGGGGCGGTACATTGGAATCACCACTACGGCTGGGTGCGGTTCATTCCGCGGGAAGTGTGAAGTAGAAGGCCGCACCGGCACCGGGTGTGCCCTCGGCCCAGACGCGGCCCCCGTGCCGTTCCACGATCTGTTTCACGCTCGCCAGGCCCACGCCGGTGCCAGGGAACTCGGCGGCTGAATGCAATCGTTCGAATGGCTTGAACAGCTTGCCGGCGTAAGCAGAGTCGAAGCCAGCGCCGTTGTCCCGCAAGCAAAAGCGGTTGCATGAGGTCCCATCGGGTGTCATCCCGAACTCGATCGTGGCGTCGTCGCATCCGGAGGTGAACTTCCAGGCGTTGTCCATCAGGTTCTGCAATACCGTGCGGATGAGCGTCAGGTCTGCCGTGGACCAGGCCGGTTGCTGGATAGTGAAGCGCACATGACGGTCCGGTTCTTGGCGCTGGAGTTCCTCCGCGATGCGGGCGACCTCTGCTCCCAGGTCGATCACCTGGGGGTGAATCTTGGCCCGCGAAACGCGCGCCAGGTTCAGGAGATCCTCGATTAGCGACGTCATTTGCGCGGCGGCGATCCGGATGCGTTTGGTGTAGCCGAGACCGGCCTCGCTGAGGCTGGGCCCGCAGTCCTCCAGCAGGGCGTTGCTGAGCCCGTCCAGCGCTCGCAGCGGGGCACGCAGGTCATGGGAGACCGAATAGGAGAAGGTCTCCAGGTCCCGGTACGCGCACTCAAGGTCGGCCGTCCGGAGGCGAAGCTCGGCCTGGATGCGATACCGCTCGGAGATATCGCGGGCGATCGACGACGCGCCGACCAGATCATGCCGGTGGTCCCAGACCGGGGAGATCGTGACGGAGACCGGGAAGATGGTTCCGTCTTTACGCTGCCGGGTGGTCTCGTGGTAGGTGACACGCTCGCCGCTGCGGATCTTGCCGAGGATCTCCTGGACCTCAGCGATCCGGTCGGGGGGGCAGAGGACCGTGATCGGCTGACCGATGACTTCGTCTGCGCTGTACCCGTACATACGCTGGGCAGCCAGATTCCAGGTGGTGATGATGCCATCCGGGGTCTTCCCTATGATGGCGTCGTCTGATGAGTTGACGATCGCCGCCAGCAGATCCGATGGCGCCAGCTTCCCGGGACGAGTGCTGCCCTTCCCTCGTGACGACTGTCCCAAGGCTTCCACGGCATCCCCTTTATCGCTGCTGAACGTAACCACGTTGATTCAGTCAGGCCTAGCCCGTCAGCCAGCGATCAGGACTCGTCCTGTCGCGGGACCCATGAGGCGAGCCGTCCGCAGCTCGGCCGGTCCCCTATGTAACTTATAGTGACGAATATATCACACAAAGTGCCGGAGGCCGGCCCGCGCGACGGGCCGCCGGCCCGGAGCGCAGGGGCGGCTGTGCCGTCGGGCCGCCGGCTTCCGGTCCGGGAATCTGGGTTTTATCACGAATTGGTCACGACGACCGGGATGTCCGGCCATACTGCCGGGTGAGCGAGTGTCAGGCCTGGTGAGAGGCGCGGTAAGCCGCGTAGCCGGGCGCGGCCCCGGCGGGAGGCAGGTTTGTGACCCCAGCGACCCCCAGCACCAGGACCCGGAAGATCAGGAGGCGAGGGCGGCACAAAGCCCCCTCACCGGTGCGGAAGGTCGCCAAGCGGGCCGGTGTGGCCGCCCCGGCGGTCGCGGTGGCCGGGGCGCTGGCCGCGGCGCCGCACCTGCACAGCCTGACCGCGTCGGCGCCGAGGGTCACCGGGGCGGCCACCGCCCACCTGGTCTACCCGGTCCAGACCGCGAACGCGGCCTCCGCTCTGCCCGCGTCGCAGAGCCGGGCGGAGTACCGGGCCCGGCACGCCAGGAAGCCCGCATCCCGGCCCCACCCGCAGCACAGCGCCGCCCCGGCCAGCCCGGCGCCTAGCCGCCCGGCGCCCACCGCGAGCGCCAAGCCCGCGGCGGCATCGGGCCACGCAGCCGCGCCGCCCGCCAGCACCGGGAACCGGTCCTGCTCGGCGTCGGCCAGCGGGCCGCTGCCCGCCAACTACGCCGCGATCGTGGGCTTCCTGACCTCGCACGGCTACACCGGGAACGCGGCGGCCGGCATCGCCGGGAACATCTACCAGGAGTCCGGCGGCAACCCCGAGTCCGAAGGGGACGGCGGGGGCGGCCTGATCGGCTGGACGCCGCTGCCGGGCGGGTACGTGACCGGGAACCCCGCCGCGGACCTGCAGACCCAGCTGGCGGCGATCCTGACCTTCAACCAGATCTGGTCGCAGTACGTCCCCACGCTGAACGCCGCGTCCTCCCCGGCCGCGGCGGCCGACATCTACGTCACCGACTTCGAGCGGGCCGGCGTCCCCGCAGCGGGCACCCGCGAGGCGGCCGCCGAGGCCGTCGCGGCGGCCTGCGGGATCTAGCCGGCGCCGGCCCTCGTCGTCACCGGGGCCGCGAACGAGCGCCGGTCGCCCGCCCAGCCGGAGCGGGGCAGCTCGCCCGCCAGCCGCTCCAGGTCGGCCGGGTCGAGCCGGACCGCCGCCGCGGCGGCGTTCTCCGCGATCCGATCCGGACGGCGGCTGCCCGGAATGGGGACGACGTCCGGCCCCTGGGCGAGCAGCCAGGCCAGGGCGAGCTGGCCGGGGGTCAGCCCGAGCGCCGCCGCCAGGTCGCGCAGTACCGCCACATGACGCAGGTTGCGGTCCAGGGCCGGGCCGTGGAACCGCGGGTCGGCGCGGCGGAAGTCGCTCCCGTCGATGTCCGCGGCGCCGAGGGTGGCGGTGAGCAGGCCGCGGCCGAGCGGGCTGTAGGGCACCAGCCCGATACCCAGCCGCCGGGCGGCTGGCACCACGTCGTCCTCCGGGTCGCGCCACAGCAGCGACCACTCGAACTCCACCGCGCTGATCGGGTGCGCCGCCGCGGCCTGTTCCAGCTGGGCCGGGGTGGCTTCGGACAGCCCGAGGTGGCGGACCTTGCCCTCGGCTACTAGCGCGGCCATCGCACCCACCGTGTCGGCTACCGGCACGTCCGGATCGACGCGGTGCAGGTAGTACAGGTCGATCACGTCGCGCCGCAGGCGCCGCAGCGACGCCTCGCAGTAGCCGCGGACGTGCTCAGGCCGGCCGTCAACGCGTACCCCGCCCGGGTCGCGGACGATGCCGAACTTGGTGGCGATCTGCACCTGGTCCGTCCGGCCGTGCAGGGCCCGGGCGATCAGCTGCTCGTTGTGCCCCTGGCCGTAGCTCATCGCGGTGTCCAGCATGCTCACGCCAAGGTCGAGAGCCCGGTGGATGACCCGGACCGAGTCCGCGTCGTCGGCCGGACCGTACCCCTGGGACAGCCCCATGCATCCCAGTCCGACCGCCGACGTGACCAGCCCGCCGAGGTTTCGTTGCTGCATAGGCTCGTTGCTGCACAGCTTCAAGCGTGCCGGTCGGGCACTCATAAGTCCAAGACACCTTTGCGCTAGCAGTTATAAGCAGTCATTATTAATGGGTGGAGCTGCGGCAGCTCGCGTACTTCGAGGCGGTCGTCCGGCACGGCGGGTTCAGCCGGGCCGCCGAACAACTGCACGTCGCCCAGCCCGCGGTGTCCGCCCAGATCCGGCGGCTGGAACAGGAGCTCGGCACCACCCTGCTCGAGCGCACCACGCGCCGGGTCAGGCTCACGCCCGCGGGCGAGCTGGTCCTGGCCCGGGCGCGCGGCGCGCTCGCCCAGGTCGAAGGGGCCCGGGCCGACCTGGCCGAGCTGGCCACCGTGACCCGGGGGCAGTTGCGGGTCGGCGCGACTCAGCTCCTCGCCTCGGTGGACCTGCCCGGCGCCCTGGCCGGATTCCACCGCCGCTATCCCGGGGTGACCATCGCCCTGCGCACCGGCCTCATCGCGGACCTCCTCGCGGACCTGGACGCAGGCCGGATCGACGCGGCGCTGTGCCCCATCCACGACGACCTGCCCGCCGCCTATCTCGGCCAGCCGCTGGCCACCGAGACCGTCGTGCTGGCCACGCCGCCGGGACGGCACACGTTCGCCGGGGGCGCAGCCCGGCTCGCCGACGTCCGCGACGAGCCGTTCGTGTGCCTGCCGGCCGGTAGCGGGCTGCGCGGCATCCTGGTGGACGCGGCCGCCGCCGAGGGCTTCGTGCCCCGCATCCCGTTCGAGACGCACAGCCCGGCCAGCGTCTGCGAGCTGGTCGCGGCCGGGCTCGGGGTCGCGCTGCTGGCTGGATCCTCCGCGCGGGCCGCGGGCCAGGCCATCGACGTCCATCCGCTCCGGCCCGAACTGGCGCACCCCCCCATCGGCCTGGTCCGGCTGCGCGGCCGCCCGGCGGGCCCGGCCGCCCGGGCCTGGGCTGAGTACCTGGTGCGGGCCTGCGGCCCGGGCCGGGCAGCATAGGATGACACCCAACCCGGTCGAGCTGAACTGGTCGAGCGGAGCCAGTCGAGCGAGAACTAGTCGAGCCGTGTCTGGGTGGACCCTGGGGTGGTGCCGTGATGTCGCATGATCACCAGGAGACTGATCTCGGCCTGATAGCCGGTGTGACCGACCGGGGCCTGCGGCACCGCCAGAACGAGGACGCGATGGAGCTCGCGGTCGTGCCGGCGGCGGACGGCCCGGTCCTGGTCGCGGTGGTCTGTGACGGGGTGTCCACCTCCATCCGCCCGGCTGAGGCCTCGCTCGCCGCCGCCCAGGCGGCGGCGGAGGTGCTGCGCGCAGCAGCACAGGACGGCACCGACCTGACCGAGGCGTCCTCGGCCGCGGTCCGGTCCGCGGAGGCCGCGGTGGCCAGCCTGGCCCAAACCCCCGGCGGGGTGGGGTCGGCCACGTTCGTCTCGGCAGTGATCACCGGCTCGGCCGCCACACTCTGCTGGCTGGGTGACAGCCGGGCGTACTGGCTGGGCGCGCCGGTCACGTCCGCCGCTGAGTCGTCCGCCGCCGAGTCGCCAGCCGCCGAGTCGCCGGCCCCCGGATCGCCCGCCCCGGAGACAGCGCACCGGCTCACCCGGGACGACTCGCTGGCCGAGGAGATGGTCGCCGCCGGGCTGCTGCCCGAGGACGAGGCGCTGACTTCCCCGCACGCGCACGTGGTGACCCGCTGGGTGGGCGCGGACGCCGGCGAGGCCACCCCGCACGTAGTGACGTTCGAGCCACCCGGGCCCGGGGTGCTCATGCTGTGCTCGGACGGCCTGTGGAACTACCAGCCGGACGCCGGGAAACTGGCCGGGCTGGCCCTGCCCCGCGCGCTCACCGACCCGCTCGGTGCCGCGCAGGCCCTGGTCACGTTCGCGATCGAGGCGGGCGGCCGGGACAACATCACAGTCGTCCTCGCCCCGTTCCCGCCCGGTACCTGAGCTCGATCAGCGGTCGCCGGCCTTCGGTCAGGAAAATGGAAGCCGGGCGTCCGTGGCCGTCATCCGGGGTCAGCGTTTGCCGACGCTGCCCGCCCCGGGCAGGCCGGGGCGGCAGGGCGCCAGGCGGCGCACGGGAGGGAGCCGCAGCCGACGGCAGCGGCCGCGGCCGCCACGCTGGTATAGACGCAGAACACCCCGGCCAGGCCGGTCAGCTCCACTACTCTCAGCACAGCTGCCTGCGGGGCGGCCAGCAGGACCCCGCCCCCCGCCCGCCGGGCGCGGTTCGCCGCCACGGCCAGGGCGCCCAGGGCATGGCAGGCGGCGAACCGCAGAGCCCCAAGGTCCACGATCACGCGTTGCCCAGACCCGATGCCCGCCTGGATCGCCGCTGCGGCTGCGTGGGCGCCTGCCGCGTCCAGCTCCCCGGCCAGCGCCACCACCGCAAAGCCGGGGTACGCGCGAGAACTCAGCTCGAAACTCACCATCGGGGACGCCTTCCTGGCACAGCAGCCAGGCGGGGTCTCGACCCAACAGCTCACGATCAGTCTGCATGCTGACCCTACTCGTGGACCGGCCCGAGCACCATCACCCTCGGTAGCGACGCCCAGCCGGCTGAACGCCGGGCTAGCTCAGGCCAGCACCTCGGCCAGGGGCACGCCCGGGTCGGCCAGCCGGGCGGTGTCCACCGCGGTGCCCGCGTACCCGGCCCGGACCAGCGCCTGGATGTCGTCCGTCACGTCCCAGACGTTGACGTTCATGCCGGCCACCACCGCGCCGCCGGACAGCCAGAACGCGATGAACTCCAGCGTCGCCGGGTCGCCCCGGTACACGACCTGGTCGTAGTAGCCGGGCTCGGGCAGCCCGGACGTCTCCATGCCCAGGTCGTACTGGTCGCTGAAGAAGTACGGCACCCGGTCGTAGGACACCGCCTGGCCGAGCATGGAACGGGCCGCGGCCGGGCCGCCGTGCAGCGCGTTGGCCCAGTGCTCCACCCGGACCCGCCGGCCCAGCAGCGGGTGAGGCACGTTCGCCACGTCACCGGCCGCGAAGATGTCCGGGTCGCTGGTCCGCAGGGCCGCGTCCACGAGGACGCCGTCGCCGACCTCCAGGCCGGCCTGCTCGGCCAGGGCCACGTTGGGCGCCGCGCCGATGGCCACCACCACCACGTCGGCCGGCACCTCGGCCCCCTCCGACGTCAGCACCGTGGTGACCCGGCCCTCGTGGCCGCGCAGCTCACGGGCGCTGTCTCCCAGCCGGAACTCCACCCCGTGCGCGCGGTGCAGGTCCGCGAACCGCTGGCCCAGCTCGGGGCCGACCTGCCGGTGCAGCGGGGTGGGCTCCGGTTCCAGCACCGTCACCGTGCAGCCCTTCTCCCGGGCCGCGGCGGCGACCTCCAGGCCGATCCAGCCGCCGCCGACGATGACCACCCGGGTCTCCTCGCCCGGGATCGGGGCCAGCACGGTGGCCAGCGCCCCGGAGTCGGCCGCGGTGCGCAGGTAGTGCACCCCGTCGAGGTCGGCCCCGGGCACCTGGAGCACCCGCGGGTGCGACCCGGGGGTGAGCAGCAGCCGTCCGTAGCCGACCGCCTCGCCGTTGTCCAGGTCGACCCGGTGGGCGGCCCGGTCGATCGCGACCGCCGTCACGCCCAGCCGCAGGTCCACCTGGTGCCCGGCGTACCAGCCCTCCTCGTGCACGTAGAGGGAGGACTTGTCCGCCTGGCCGAGCAGGTAGCCCTTGGACAGCGGCGGCCGCTCGTACGGCCGCTCGGTCTCCGTGCCGAGCAGGACGATGGGTCCGCCGAACCCGTCCTCGCGCAGCGTCTCAGCCGCCTTGGCGCCGGCCAGGCTGGCGCCGATGATCACGTAGGCCGGGCCTTCGGGCATGACTGCTCCTTCGCAGGTATCTCAACGGCACAGGTATCTCAACGGCACAGGCGGGCGTGCCACGCGACCGCGGACGTGTCGGTCAGCGTAGCCACCTGGTCCACCACGACCCGCAGCCGCCCCGCGTCGGTCGTGGCGGCCTCGTACGCGGGCCGCAACGCGGGATCGATGGTGCCCGGAGCCCCGATGCGCACCGCGGCCGCGAGCTCCGTGATCAGCTCTCGTTCCCGGGCCTGCATCTGCGCGGCGCCGTCCCGGCTCATCACGTAGTACGCCGTGACCCCCTTGAGCAGCGCGCATTCCAGCCGCTGCCGCCGGGGCACCTGCAGGTCGGCGTCGTAGCGGGTGATCCGGCGGCCGTCGGAGGCGTCCATGGTCGCCTGGTGCGCGGCGCCGCACAGCCGCCCGATCAGCTCGCTGGTCAGGTTCTTCAGCGCGGCCAGCGACCGCGGGCCGCCGTCGAACCCGTCCGGCCAGCACGGCAGCGCGAGCAGGTCGTCGAATACCTCAGCCAACTCGTCCGGCGTCACCGACCCCGGAGCGCAGTAGTGGTCGGCGGTGACCTCGCTGATGGCCTTCCGCTCCCCCGGATCGGCCAGCGCCGAGAACCTGGTCAGCCCGGCGTGCAGGCCGTCCTCCAGGTCGTGCACCGAGTAGGCCACGTCGTCGGCCCAGTCCATGACCTGCGCTTCCAGGCAGGGCCGGCCGGGCGGCGCGCCGTCGCGGACCCACGCGAACGCCTCCGCGTCGTCGGCGTACGCGCCGTACTTGGGCAGGCCCGGGCAGGCCAGCCACGGGTACTTCAGCGTGGCGTCCAGGGTGGCCCGGGTCAGGTTCAGCCCGGCCCCGGGCACCTTGGCCTCGAGCCGGGTCAGCAGCCGCAGGCTCTGCGCGTTGCCCTCGAAGCCGCCGCAGGCCGCGGCCACGTCAGCCAGGGCCGACTCGCCGTTGTGCCCGAACGGCGGGTGGCCGAGGTCGTGCGCCAGGCAGGCCGCGTCCACCAGGTCAGGGTCGCAGCCCAGCGCGCCGCCCAGTTCCCGGCCGATCTGCGCGCACTCCAGCGAGTGGGTGAGCCGGGTCCGCGGGAAGTCGCCCGCGTCCACCTCCACCACCTGGGTCTTGGCCGCCAGCCTGCGCAGCGCCGAGGTGTGCAGGACCCGGGCCCGGTCCCGCTCGAACGGACCGCGGCCGAACCGGGCCGCCTCGAACCCGGCCGCCGCGGCCCGCTTGGGTGGCTCAGCCACCCAGCGGGCCGTGGCGTCGTGATCGTAACCGGGCCTTTCTCTCACCTGCTGTCGCTGCCGCCTGCGGACTCGAGGACCACGGCGCGGCCCGCCTCCAGCCGGGCGACCGGCACCCGGAACGGCGAGCAGGACACGTAGTTCAGCCCGACCTGGTGGAAGAAGTGCACCGAGTCGGGGTCCCCGCCGTGCTCACCGCAGACACCGAGTTCCAGCCCGGGCCGGGCGGCCCGGCCTTCCTCGCTGGCGATGCGCACCATCCGGCCGACCCCCTCGGTGTCGATGGTCTCGAACGGGGAGACGCCGAAGATGCCCAGCTCGATGTACCGGCTGAAGAACGCGCCCTCGACGTCGTCCCGGGAGAAGCCCCAGCCCATCTGGGTCAGGTCGTTGGTGCCGAACGAGAAGAACTCGGCCGACTTGGCGATCTCCCCGGCGAGCATCGCGGCCCGCGGCACCTCGATCATCGTCCCGATCAGGGTGTGCACGTGGACCCCGGTCGCCTCCTGGACCTCGGCGAGGATCTTCGCCGTGGCCTCCTTGGCGATCTCCATCTCCTGCACCGACGCGGTCAGCGGGATCATGATCTCCGGCTTGGGGTCCTTCCCGGCCTTCTTCAGCTCCGCTGCGGCCTCCGCGATGGCCCGGACCTGCATGTCCAGCAGGCCGGGGATGACCAGCAGGAGCCGGACGCCGCGCAGCCCCAGCATCGGGTTCTGCTCGTGCAGCCGCCGGACCGCCTCGAGCAGCTTGCGGTCCTTCTCGGTGGCCTGGTCGCCGGCCAGGGCGACCTTCACCGACATGTCGGTCAGGTCGGGCAGGAACTCGTGCAGCGGCGGGTCGATCAGCCGGATGGTCACCGGCAGCCCGTCCATCGCGTCGAGGATCTCCACGAAGTCACCGCGCTGCAGCGGCTCCAGCGCGTCGAGCGCGGCCTGCCGGCCTTCCTCGTCCTCGGCCAGGATGAGGTCTTCGACCAGCTGGCGCCGCTCGCCGAGGAACATGTGCTCGGTCCGGACCAGGCCGACCCCGCCGGCCCCGAAGCGCCGGGCCCGGGCGCAGTCCTCGCCGGTGTCCGCGTTGGCGAACACGCCGAGGCGGCGCCGCTCGTCGGCGTGCTTCATGATCCGGTCCACGGCCTTGACCAGGTCGTCCGCGTCGTCGGTGAGGCCGTTCTCGAAGTACTGCACGACCGGGGACGCGGCCACCGGGACCTCGCCGAGGTAGACGTTGCCGCTGGTGCCGTCGATGGACAGCACGTCGCCCTCGCTGATGACCACGCCGCCGGGGGCGGTGATCTTCCCGGCCTTGGTGTCCACCTCGAGCTCGTCGGCGCCGCAGACGCAGGTCTTGCCCATGCCGCGGGCGACGACCGCGGCGTGGCTGGTCTTGCCGCCCCGGCTGGTCAGGATGCCCTTGGCGGCGATCATGCCGTGCAGGTCGTCGGGGTTGGTCTCGCGCCGGACCAGGATGACGGCCTCGCCGGCCGCGGCCTCCTCGACGGCCTTGGCCGAGTCGAACACCACCTTGCCGACCGCGGCGCCCGGGGACGCGCTGACCCCCTTGGTGATCCGCTTCGGCTCGCTGGCGAGGTCGAACCGGGGGAACATCAGCTGGGCCAGCTGGTCGCCGGTGACCCGGGTGACCGCCTCGTCCATGTCGATGAGGCCCTGGTCCACGAGCTGGGTGGCGATGCGGAAGGCCGCACCCGCGGTGCGCTTGCCCACCCGGGTCTGCAGCATCCACAGCTTGCCGCGCTCGATGGTGAACTCGATGTCGCACAGGTCCCGGTAGTGGTTCTCCAGGGTCTGCATGATGTCCATCAGCTGCGCGTAGGCGGGCCCGTCGATGTTCTCCAGGTCCTGCAGCGGGACGGTGTTCCTGATCCCGGCGACCACGTCCTCACCCTGCGCGTTCTGCAGGTAGTCGCCGTACACGCCCTGCTGCCCGCTGCCCGGGTCCCGGGTGAACGCCACGCCGGTGCCGGAGTCCGCGCCGAGGTTGCCGAACACCATGGCCACGATGTTGACCGCGGTGCCGAGGTCGGCCGGGATGCGCTCCTGGCGCCGGTACAAGATGGCCCGGTCGGCGTTCCACGAGCTGAACACCGCGAGCACGGCCATGTCCATCTGCTCCCGCGGGTCCTGCGGGAAGTCACGCCCGGCGTGCTCGCGGACGATCTTCTTGAAGCTGTCCACGATCCCGCGCAGGTCGTCGGCGTCCAGGTCGAGGTCGTTCTTGGTGCCCTTGGCCTGCTTGGCGGAGTCGATCACCTGCTCGAAGGCCTCGCCCTCGATGCCGAGCACGGTCTTGCCGAACATCTGGATCAGGCGCCGGTAGGAGTCCCAGGCGAACCGGTCGCTGCCGGCCTGCTTGGCCAGGCCGTGCACCGACTCGTCGGACAGGCCGATGTTCAGCACCGTCTCCATCATCCCGGGCATCGAGAACTTCGCCCCGGACCGCACGCTGACCAGCAGCGGGTCGGCGGGGTCACCGAGACGGCGCCCCATGGCCTTCTCCAGCCCGGCCAGGTGCCCGCTGACCTCGATGTCCAGGCTCTCGGGCACGGTGCCGTCGTGCAGGTACTGGCGGCAGGCTTCGGTGGTAATGATGAAACCGGGCGGAACAGGCAGGCCGAGGTTGGTCATCTCAGCCAGGTTGGCTCCCTTGCCGCCCAGCAGGTCTTTGAGGTCCTTGTTGCCCTCGGTGAAGTCATAAACGAGCTTCGGCACTGAAAACAATCTCCTCGGGATGCCGCCGGTGCGAGCCGCGGCCTAGATGCACGGCAGCCTGGATGATGACGGCCTCTTCGGCCCGGTCATTTGACTCTACCGAGCCCCGGGCGGGCCGCGCACGCGATAGGCGCCCGCTACGCGGGCCTGCGGGCCGGCCGCGGGCAAAATTTCTGCCGCCCGGAAGCAGCGGATCGGCGCCGCCGGGGTCATAAGGGACATGGACTCCGATGCCGCGGTGCACCCTGGACGGATGGCGCGCCGCCGAACCGAGCACGGGCCGCAGCCGCCGCCGGGGGCGGACACCTCCGTGACCGCGCTGTACCAGGCCCACGCGCTGGGGCTGACCCGGCTGGCCTATCTCATGCTCGGCGAGCGGCAGGCGGCCGAGGACGTCGTGCAGGAGGCGTTCGCCGGCCTGTACCGGCGCTGGGAGAAGCTGTCCGATCCCGGCAAGGCGCTGCCCTACGTGCGGGCGGCGGTGCTGAACGGCTGCCGCTCGCAGCTGCGCCGTCACGGCCGGGCCCCGGCCGTGACGGCCGCCGCGGGGCTGGCGGACGCGTTGCTCCCCGTGGTTTCCGCGGAATCCGCGGTGCTGTCCGCGGAACAGCGCCGCTCGGTCCTGCAGGCGCTGCGGCAGCTGCCCCCGCGGCAGCGTGAGGTGCTGGTGCTCCGCTTCTACCTGGACCTGTCCGAACCGGAGATCGCCGCGGCGATGGGAATCGGGCCGAGCACCGTCCGGTCCACCGCGCACCGGGCCCTCGGGGCGCTGGGCCGCCTGCTGGAGGAACCGTCATGAACACGCTGGAAGACCGGATGCGCTGGGCCCTGCGGGAGACCGCGGAGGACATCTCCTGGACGGACGTGCCGCCGCTGCGGCTGCCCGATGGGGCGGGGCGCGGCCGGCTGGCGCGCGGCTGGCGGGGCTGGCCGCCCTGGCTTACCCCGCTGGCGGCGGCCGCCGCGGTGGCGGCCGTGCTGGCCGCCACCTTCGCCCTCACCGGCGGCCCGGCCCGGCCCGGACACCGGACCTGGTCGGACGCGCTACTGGCCCGGGTCCCGCGCTACTACGTCGTGCTGACTGGCACCGGGCCCAAGCATGGCTGGCCGCAGCAGGCGGAGGTCCGCGCCACCCGAACCGGCCGGACCGTGGCCACGCTCGCCGCGCCCCGTCCGGACGACGCGTTCGTCATGGCGGCCGCCGCCTCCGGCGTGGGCCGTTACGTGCTGGCCGCAGAGCCGATGACGCTCCAGCACGAGAAGGTCACCCGCCCCGACGGTCGGACGGTACCCGGGACGACCGTCAGCATCATGTCGCCGACCGGCCCGGTCAGCTTCTACCAGCTGCGGATCAGCTCATCAGGCCAGGTCTCGGCGCTGAGCCCGCTGCCTGTCCCGGAGCTGCCGGCCGGTGCGGTGCTCGACGGCCTGGCGCTCACCCCGGATGGCCGCAAGCTCGCGGTGGCCACCCGGGCCGGCGGGCCCCGGCCCGGCCCGGAGATCCAGGTGGACACGCTGGCCACGGGGGCGCAGCGCGTCTGGACCTGGCCGGGCGCCCAGCCGGTCGAGGAGAGCCAGGGTGGCACCGGCTCGGCGCTGTCCTGGGCGGCGGACGACCGGACGCTGGCCTTTGCGCAGCTGATCGACGGCCGGTACAAAGTCCGGCTGCTGGACACCACCGCGCCGGGCAGCAGCCTGGCGGCCAGCCGGCTGGCCCTGACCCTGAACTGGTCGGGTCGCGGCCGCCGGTTCAGCCACGGGCGGGCGGTCAACAACAACGACACGTTCGGCGCCCTGCTCACGCCGGACGGCAGCAAGATCGTCGTCGCCACGGTCACCCAGTCCAAGCACCCGCTGACCGCGGAATTCGCCTTCACCGAATTCTCCGCGCGGACCGGGAAGGTGGTCGCGGTGCTCGGCCGCTGGTGGTTCATCCGGCGGTGGCCACAGCAGCAGCAGGCCGTGCTGTGGACGAACGCTGACGGCAGCACGCTGATCGTGCTGGCCCACCGGCCCGGCGTGACGGTCAGCCCGGCCCGGCCCGGCCCGGGGTCACGTCCCCGAAGTAGTTCGGCGTGCTGCACGGTGACCGGTACACGCCGCTGCCCGGCGCGCACTGCCTGAACCGGCTGAGCGTCTTTCCGGCCTGGTAGCGGCCGTAGTGCGGGGCCGGGACCGCGGCCTGGGCCCGCGCCACGCGACACTGGGCGGATGAGCGAGACGCTGATCGGGCTGCTGCATCCGGGTGAGATGGGCGCGGCCGTGGCCGCCTGCCTGACCGGCCGCGGGTACCAGGTGCTGTGGGTACCGGCCGGGCGCGGCCCGGCCACCCGGGCCCGGGCCGCCGCGGCCGGGCTGACCGCGGCGGCCGGCCCGGATGCCGCGGGCCAGACCGCCGACCTGGCCCGGCGGGCGGACATCGTCCTGTCGGTCTGCCCGCCGCACGCCGCGCTGGAGGTGGCCCGGGCGGTGGCCGCCGCCGGTTTCACCGGGACCTACGTGGACGCCAACGCCATCTCCCCCGGCACCGCGCACCAGGTACGGGCGATCGTGGAAGCAGCCGGGGCCCGGTACGTGGACGGCGGGATCATCGGCCTCCCGCCGTCCCCGGGGCCTGGAGAAGAGGGCAGCCCGGGCGGCACCCGGCTGTACCTGGCGGCCGGGCCTGAGGGCGGGGACGAGGGAGGGCCCGCCGCGCAGGTAGCAGCCCTGTTCGAGGGCACCGCGCTGACCCCGGTAATTCTCCGCAACGAAAACCCGCGCCGCCGCGTCGGCCCTCAAGATGGCCTACGCCTCCTGGACCAAGGGCAGCGCCGCGCTGCTGCTGGCCGCCCGGGCGCTGGCCCAGGCCGAGGGTGTGGCGGACAGCCTGCTGGCCGAGTGGTCGCTGTCCCAGCCGGGCCTGGGTGGCCGGTCGCTGGGGGCGGCCCGGTCCGCCGCGGCCAAGGGCTGGCGCTGGGTGGGCGAGATGGAGGAGATCGCCGCCAGCATGACCTCCGACGGCCTGCCCGGCGGGTTCCACCAGGCCGCGGCGGAGGTCTTCCGCCGCTCGTCGTCGGACGCCGCTGAGACAGGCGGCCCGGGCGATGCCGTGATCGGCGCCGTGCTGGCCGCGCTGCTGGCCGGACCCGCCTGAGCCCGGCTCACGAGTTGTGCTGCCGGAACCAGTTCATGATCGCGCTGCCGGCGCCCTCGTCCAGCCCGGCGTCCGTGCACGCCCAGTCGGACCGGATCACCGTCGGGTCGGCCAGGTCGGCGGACGCGGCCAGCACGCCCGGGGTCAGCGTCCACGCGAGCAGGCCCATTCCGTTGCGGGCCAGGTAGTCCAGGAACGCCGGCACGCTCGTCGGGGCGTTCGGCCAGCAGGCCCGGGTGGACGAGTAGTTGGTCCACTCGGCGTCGGTCATCGGGACCTTCCCGGAGGCGTACCCGAACCGGGTGTACCACTCGGCCGGGTCGTGCGGGGCGCGCGGCCCGCCCGGGTGATTGATCGTGTACTCCACCGGCCCGGCGTCGGTGATCTGGTGGCTGACGACCTGGTCGAGCGTCCCGGCGGTGTGCGGCCCCTCGACCCAGAACAGGTTCCTGGCCCCGAGGCCGCGGATGTAGCGCGCGAGAGGTTCCATGCCGACGAAGCGATGGCCCTCGTAGACGCCGCCGTGCTTCCAGAACCTCCAGGTGCCCGCTTCGGTCGGGAAGACAGCGCGCCGGGGCTCGTTGAACAGGTCGAAGATCACGTCCGGGTTGGATCCGTACACGGCGGACAGGACCTTCCAGAACGCTTTGGTCTGGGCGGTCGGCATGCCCGGGAAGTAGCGGTTGCCGCTCCCCTCGGTCTGGTCGTTGAGCACCACGACCAGCCCGTAGTCCAGCGCCGTGTTGACCTGGCCCTTGATCAGGCCGAGAAACGTGCGGTTCACGTGGACCCGACCACTCTTACCCCGCCCCACCAGGGCGTACTGAAAGATCTGCAGGCGGACGGTGTTGGCGCACCACGAGGCGGCGGCGGCGCCGATCTCAGCGTCGTCGCCGGAGCTGTGGACTTTCCAGCTGGGGCTGCCCAGCCCGGTGACGGTGATGCCGTAGGGGATGTACCGCTGGCCGCCGGCCCCGATGATCATGTTCTTGTCGCGGCGGAAGGGACCGCTGACGTGGCGGCATGTCGCCGCCTTGCTGGCCGCGGCGTGCGCGTCGGCGACCGGGGCGTCGCCCGCCGTTACCGCTGCGACCGAGGCGGCCAGGAGGACGGCGCCGATGAGCAGGCCGGCCAGCTTCATCGTGTCCTCTCGGAGCCGCGAGGCGGCCCCGTCCCAGGACAGACCGCTATAACCCCCAACATCTTCGCAGGACAAGCGGCCCGAATCCGCCGGATTGGGGGCTGGCTGGCCGGGGTAGCCCGGGCGCGGGCCGGGCTACCCTGAGGCCCGGCTACGAGTTGTGCTGCTCGAACCAGTTCATGATCGCGCTGCCGGCGCCTTCGTCCAGTCCGCTGTTCGTGCAGGCCCAGTCGGACCTGATCACGGTCGGGTCGGCGAGGTCGGCGGACGCGGCCAGCACGCCCGGGGTCAGCGTCCACGCGGTCAGGCCCATGCCCTTGCGGGCCAGGTAGCGCAGGAACGCCGGGACGCTCGTCGGTGCGTTCGCCCAGCAGGAGCGGGTGGATGAGTAGTTCGTCCACTCGGCGTCGGTCATCGGCACCTTCCCGGCCGCGAAGCCGAACCGGGCGTACCAGTCGGACGAGTTGTGCGGGACGTTCACCCCGCCCGGGTGGTTGATCGCGTACTCCAGCGGCCCGGCCCGGGTGATCTGGTGACTGACGACCTGGTCCAGCGTCCCGGCGGTGTGCGGCCCCTCGACCCAGAACAGGTTCTTCGCGCCGAGGCCGCGGATGTAGCGCGCGAGAGGCTGCAGGCCGATGAAGTGCTGGCCGTGGTAGTTGCCGCCGTGCAACCAGAACCTCCACGTGCGCTGCTTCGGTCGGGAAGTGAGCGCGCCGCGGCTCGTTGTACAGGTCGAAGATCACGTCCGGGTTCTTCGCGTAGCGGCCGGACATGACCTTCCAGAACGCTTTGGTCTGGGTGGTCGGCATGCCCACGGCCATCGGGTTGCCACCCCTTCGGTCTGGTCGTTGATCACCACGTCCAGCCCGGCGTTCAGGGCCGTGGTGACCTCGCCCTCGATGAGGCCGAGGAACGTCTTGTTCACGGTGACGCCAGTCTTGCCCGGCCCCAGCAGGGCGTACTGAAAGATCTGCAGGCGGACGGTGTTGCTGCACCATGAGGCGGCGGCGGCAGCGATCTCCGCGTCGTCGCCGGCGTGGCGGGTCTTCCAGTTGGGGTTGCCTAAACCCGTGACGACGATGCCGTAGGGGATGTACCGCTTGCCGCCCGCGCCGATGATCTTGTTCTGGGAGCGGTGGAACGGCCCGGAGACATGGCGGCATGCCCCGGCGGCAGCTGGCTTGCTGGTCGTGGCCTGCGCGGCGACGGCCGGGCCGGCGCCCGCCGCCACCCCCGCGGCCGAGGCGGCCAGGGCGACGGCGCTGCTGATCAGACGGGCGAGCTTCATCGTGTCCTCTCCGGGAACCGGGAGGCGGCCCTGGTCCGCGGGGCCGCCGTGACGCCCGTAATCCTGCACCACCGCAACCCGTCCGAAACCGAAGGATTTCACCCGAATCCTCCGCCGCGTGGCCCCTCCCCCAGCGCCGCGCCGATCATGCTGGGCGGGGGCGCTGGGACCGGCTGGTTTTCGTTGCGGAGAATTTTGCCCACCGCGGCGAGCAACTGGCCGCGCGGCGGGGCGTCTCTGATACGTGGGCATATCGATGGGCACGCGAGCGAGCGGGGCGGGTTCCGGGGCGGGGCCGCCGGACGGCGAGGCCCGCGCGGACGCCGCGCAGGCCGTCACCGCCCTGTACGAGACGCACGCGGTCGGCCTGATCCGGCTCGCGGTCGTCATGCTGGGCGACAGGGCGGCGGCCGAGGACGTGGTCCAGGAGGCGTTCTGCGGCCTGTACCGCCGCTGGGGCCAGCTGGCCGACCCGGCCAAGGCGCTGAGCTACGTGCGCGCCGCCACGCTCAACGGGTGCCGCTCGGAGCTGCGGCAGCGGATCCGGGCCCAGCGGCGCGCCAGCCCGGCGCCGGACGCGGCGGACGCGGCCTCGGCGGAGTACGCCGCGCTCCTGGGCGAGGAACACCAGCAGGTGCTGAACGCCCTGCGGCGGCTGCCGGACCGGCAGCGGGAGGCCCTGGTGCTCCGCTTCTACCTCGACCAGACCGAGCCGGAGATCGCGGAGTCCATGGGCATCAGCCCCGGCACGGTCAAATCCACCACCTCGCGCGGGCTGGCCGCGCTGGGCCGGCTTATCCAGGAGGCAGGCCAATGATCAGCCCAGGGATGAGCACCGAAGAGCGGCTCCGCGCCGCGACCCGGGCCGCCGCGGACACCGTGCCGCCCGGCAGCGCCCCGCCGCTGCGGCTGCTCCGGCGATCCGGACGGCCGCCGGTCCGCGCCGGGCCTGGTTCCGGGCGGACGGCTGGGCCGCAGGCGGCCCGACGCCGCTCAGCCCCGCTGGCCGCCGCGGCGGCCGTGATCGTCGCGCTGCCGCTGGCCCTGGCCGCGGCGGTGGCGCACGGCCAGTCCGGTGCACCGGTCCGCGGTCACGGCCCAGGCACCACGAGTCGCTGCTCGCCCAGCTGCCGCCGTACTACGTCGCCCTGCAGTGCGTCGCCCGCTGGGCGAGCCACGGCCGCGTCCAGATCCGGGCCACCGCCACCGGGAAGGTGCTGGCCACGGTGCGCCCGCCCCGGCCCTACACGGTGTTTCAGCCAGGTGAGCGCGGCGGGCGACGGCCACGACGTTCGTCCTCGCCGGCTCAGCGCGGTGGCGGAGCACCTCCGGAACCCGGGCCTCGCCGCCGAGCAGCTGGACTTCACCACGGCGACCATGTTCTTCCTGCTCCGGTTCGATCCCGCGCACCCGGACGTGCCCCTGCTCATCCGCGCTGCCCATCCGCAGGCTCGATCGACCGTCCTCAGGACCTGGCCGGCTTGGCGCTGTCCCCTGACGGCAGAAGCTCGCTCGTCGCTGCGTCCCGCTGCGATCAGAGTCATCACGCTGGCGGTCGGAGATCCAAGGGCTTAACCTGGTGACAGCCGCGGTACGTGGACCCGGACGTGGCCGGGCGGCAGCCTGGTCGGCAACAGCAAGCCCCGGCGCCGGCCATCTGTCCTGGGCGGCGGACGGGGACGCTCGCCTTCCAGCTGTGGACCAGGTCCGAGCGCGCAGGTGCGCCTGCTCGACACCAACGCGGCCGCCAGCAGCCTCCAGGCCGACAGCCAGATCGCGTGCTGGCCTCGACCGGCACCGTCCTCCGGTGACCGCCCAACGATGTGACCGGCAGTCAACGCGCTGCTCACCCCGTCCGGAGCCGGATCGTCACCGTGACCACCGACGATCACCAGGCATCCGACTGACCGCGGTCATGTCGTTCACCGAGTACTCGGCGCGCACCGGGCCGGTGTCCTCGGCTGGGCACCTGGACGCTGCACGCCCTGCGCCCGGAAGCGTAACCGGGACGTGCTGTGGACGAAGCGTCCACGGCAGCACGCTGATCGTGGTGGACCGCCGGCCCGGCCTGAAGTCACGTCCGGTCTCCGGCGGCCGGGCATCGCTGCTGGCGCCCGGTGATCAGCCGTGCTGACCCCGGAAGTTCGTCCCGTCCCCGGGACCGTCCACCCGAGCCCACAGCGGTGGCCTGGTAGTCCGCCGCTCGCCCATCGCGCGGCCCGGCCGGCGCCGGGGCCCGGCCGGGCTGCGCGGGCGGGTCAGCAGCCGGCGAGGCGCTCGGACAGGTAGGCCTCGATGCCGTCCAGGCCGATCCGCTCCTGCTTCATCGAGTCCCGCTCCCGGACCGTCACCGCGTCGTCGGTGAGCGTGTCGAAGTCGACCGTCACGCAGAACGGGGTGCCGATCTCGTCCTGGCGCCGGTAGCGGCGGCCGATGGCGCTGGCGTCGTCGAAGTCGGTGTTCCACCGCTTGCGCAGCTGGGCGGCCAGGTCGCGGGCCTTCGGGGACAGGTCGGCGTTGCGGGACAGCGGCAGCACCGCCACCTTGACCGGGGCGAGCCGCGGGTCCAGCCGGAGCACGGTGCGCTTCTCCAGCTTGCCCTTGGCGTCCGGCGCCTCGTCCTCGCTGTAGGCGTCGAGCAGGAAGACGAGCATGGACCGGTCGACCCCGGCCGCGGGCTCGATGACGTAGGGCACGAACCGCTCGCCGGAGTCCTGGTCCAGGTAGGACAGGTCCTGGCCGGAGGCCTTGGCGTGCACGCCCAGGTCGTAGTCGGTCCGGTTCGCGATGCCCTCCAGCTCACCCCACTCCACGCCGGTGAAGTCGTAGCGGTACTCGATGTCCACGGTCCGCTTGGAGTAGTGCGAGCGCTTGTCCGCCGGGTGGTCGTACAGGCGCAGGTTCTCCGCGTTCACGCCGAGGCCGGTGAACCAGGCGAGCCGGTTCTTGATCCAGTACTCGTGCCATTCCTCGTCGCTGCCCGGCTTGACGAAGAACTCCATCTCCATCTGCTCGAACTCGCGGGTCCGGAAGATGAAGTTCCCCGGGGTGATCTCGTTGCGGAACGACTTGCCGATCTGCCCGATGCCGAACGGGACCTTCTTGCGTGAGGTCTGCAGCACGTTGCGGAAGTTGATGAAGATCCCCTGCGCGGTCTCCGGCCGCAGGTAGGCCAGGCCCGACTCGTCCTCGGTGGCGCCGAGGAAGGTGCGCAGCAGCCCGTTGAACATGCGCGGCTCGGTGAACGCGCCCCGGGTCCCGCAGTGCGGGCAGGCGATGTCCTTCAGGCCGTTCTCGGGCGGGTGGCCGTGCTTCTCCTCGTACCCCTCGATCAGGTGGTCGGCGCGGAAGCGGCGGTGGCACGACTGGCACTCGGTGAGCGGGTCCACGAACTCGGTGACGTGGCCGCTGGCCTCCCACACCTCGCGGGCCAGGATGACCGAGGAGTCCAGCCCGACGACGTCGTCCCGCTCCTGGACCATCGCCTTCCACCACTGCCGCTTGATGTTGTTCTTCATCTCCACGCCCAGCGGTCCGTAGTCCCAGGAGGCGCGGAGCCCCCCGTAGATCTCACTGGAGGGGAAGACGAAGCCACGGCGCTTGGCCAGGCTGACGATTGTTTCCATGCGGTCGTTACGGCGGGCCATCAGGACTCCATCCGGCTGGCGGTCGGCGGGCGGCGCGCCGCAGCTCAAGCGGGCGGGCGCGTCCGACCAGCCTATTACCGGTAAACAGCCCCGTAGACCCAGTCGGAGTCGATGTCCAGTGTGTACCCGCCCACCCTGCGCCGGTGCGGGCCCTCGTACTGCTTGATCCGCCGCGGCCCCCGCCACCAGCTCGTCAGCAGGTACGGCAGGCCCCGCACGTTCTGCTCGTTGTCCCACAGGCCGAACCACATCGAGTCCGGCTTGGCGATCTTGTGCCCGTGCACCCGGTGCGCCCAGCCGAGGTTCTCGGCCCCGGACGAGGCGCTGGAGTACACCCCGGAGGAGTAGCCGTGGGCGTGCAGCGTCCTGGTCCAGGCGTCCAGGAAGGCCAGCGTCGCGTCCTTGCACCGGCGGCGGCCGTGGTAGGCCTCCATGTCGTAGTAGACCGGAGTGCCGCGGCCCATCCCCAGCGCGGCGGCCTGACGGATGGCGTCGAGGGCCGCGGCGTGACCCTGGGCCACCGCGTGGGCCGGCCGGATCCGGACCGAGTACGGCGAGCAGGACGCCTGCCGGCCCACGTAGGTCGGCATCAGGGCCCAGCCCAGGCCGGTCACCGCGCGGACCCAGCCCGCGGTCAGGTTCGGGGAGGCACAGCCGGCCTCCACGCCGCCGATGTAGACGCCCATGGCCGAGAACGCCCGGCGCCACGCCCGCATCGCGGCCAGGGAGGGAGTCGTGCAGCTGTCGAAGCCGTGCCGGGCCACCCGGAGACGGGGAGTGCGCGGATGAGCTCGGTGGTGGCGGGCCCGGTGCTTGCCGCGCCCGTGGTGGCGGGCCCGGTGGTGGCGAGCACGGTGGTGGCGAGCCCGGTGGTGGCGGGCCCGGTGGTGGCGGGCCCGGTGGTGGCGGGCCCGGTGGTGGCGGGCCCGGTGGTGGCGGGCCCGGTGCTTATGGGCGTGACGCTTGCCCGCCTTGTGACGGCTCCTCTTGTGCCTGCTGCCCCGGTGCTTGCTGCCCTTGTGCTTGCGGGCCTGGCGGTGGTGCCGGCCTTTGTGGTGCCGGCCTTTGTGCGGGTGCGGACGCCCGGGCCGGGTGGCGGGTGAGGCGTCCAGGGTGGCCGTGGCCCGCGGCACCGTCACGGTGCTCCGGGGCAGGGCGGACAGCGGCGCGGAGAGCAGGGCCGCCCCGGAAGAACCTTTCAGCACGCGGGCGCGGACCGGCGCGGCGCCGGCCTGGGAGAGGTGGCTGTCCCCCCGCCGCAGGCTGCGCAGGATGGCCAGCACCCCGCGCCCGCCCCCGGTGTAGGTCCCGGTCACCGATACGCCCGGGTTCGCCAGCGAGGTGCCCATTTCCTGATCCTGGGCGTTGCGCGTCACCGACCCGCCGACCTGCGGCAAGGCCCCGATCGCGGCCCCGGTGCCCACCGGATCGGCCACGCTGGAGGCCGGCCCCGGGGTGAGGCCGGTCGCCTGGATGCTGATCGTCGTGGTGCGGCCGACCAGGTGCGCGGGGCACTCCTGGTTGGCGCCCGGCTGGCCGAGGTAGACCGCATGCCGGTCGTAGCGGACACACCGGCTGGGATCACGATCCAGCCGGTACACTGGCCAGCTCGCGGGGACTTTGATGGTGTACCCGGCGAACCGGACTACCTTGAACCCGGGCCGGCTGGCCTGCGCCGTGAGGTGCACCGCGGCCGTCGCGGAGCCCGTCCCAGGGTTAGCCGGCGCAAATGCTCCAAGTCCTGCATAAGTGAGTCCCACGACCAGTGCAAAAGTGATTACCCGACGCATCTGCATCCCCCGAATGCGATAGCGCCCGCAACCGCCGGGGGACGACGTCAGGCCTTCGGCCTTTTCATTCCCTGACCATTCAGCCCCAAGCGGATCGCCGATGGGGGCGCAGTCGACAAGGGGGGAACTTTGCCAAGGAGATGTGAGATCTTGAGCCGAAATCCGGCCAGCCGCCCACGGTGGGATACTTAGTGACTGTGCGCCAGCAATCCCCGCAGATCCGTCAGTCCATCGAGCGGTTGAGCCTCCGGCCAGCCGCGTACCTTCGTGCCCTGCCCCGGTGGCTGCCACCGGTAGTCGTCGCCGTCCTGTTCATCGGCGGCCTGGCGGTACACGGCTGGGGCGGTGCGGCCATGCTTCTCGTGGTCACCGTGTTCCTGGCCTGGCTGGCCGTGCTGTCCTGGCCCTCGCTGCCGCCCTCGACCCGGGTGCTGCGGGTGGTGGCGATAGCGGCACTGCTCGCCCTGAGTGTCTGGATCGGCCTGCGCTAGGCGCGGCTGACCGGCAGCAGGTTGGGCTGGGCGCCGCCGTAGCGCCGGTCCCGGCTCGCGTAGATCTCGCAGGCCTGCCACAGGTGCCGCCGGTCGAAGTCGGGGAAGAGCGTGTCCAGGAAGACCAGTTCGGCGTACGCGGACTGCCAGAGCAGGAAATTCGAGATGCGCTGCTCTCCTGAGGACCGTACGAACAGATCGACATCGGGGATATCTGGCTCATCCAGATAGCGGGCCACGAGTTTCTCGTTGATTTTGTCCGGGCTCAGCCGGCCCGCCGCCACTTCCCGGGCGATCGCCGCCGCTGCGTCGGCTATTTCGGCCCGCCCGCCATAATTGACACAGAATTGCAGGGTGAGCACCGAGTTGCCCTCGGTCATGCGCTCGGCGTCCTGGAGTTCCTTGATGACGCTCCGCCAGAGCCTGGGAGTCCGGCCGGCCCAGCGGACCCGGACGCCCACCTCGTTCAGCTGGTCGCGCCGGCGGCGGATCACGTCCCGGTTGAACCCCATCAGGAAGCGGACCTCGTCCGGGGATCGCCGCCAGTTCTCGGTGGAGAACGCGTAGGCCGAGAGGTAGGGGATGCCGAGTTCGATCGCGCCCATGATCACGTCGAAGAGGGCGGACTCACCCATCTTGTGGCCCTCGGTCCGGGGCAGCCCGCGCTCCTTGGCCCAGCGCCCGTTGCCGTCCATGACCAGGGCGACGTGCCGGGGCACCAGGTCGGCTGGGATGGCGGGGGCCCGGGCGCCGCCTGGATGCGGGTACGGCGGGCGGACCGGCGGACGGCTCACACGTGCTCCACGTGACGGAGGGAACGGATGGAGTGCTCGAGGTGCCACTGCACGTAGGCGGCCACCAGGCCGCTGCATTCCACCTGGTGCCGGGCCTGGCTGGCGTCGGCCAGGTCCCAGTCGCCGCGCAGCAGCGCCCGCATCAGGGCGACAGTCGCCACCGCGGGGCTCGCGGCGCCCGCCGGCCGGCAAGACCGGCAGGTCAGCCCGCCGGCCGGGACAGCGAACGATCTCGATCCCGTCATGTCGCCGGGGCGGGCCCCATCCGGGGTGCCGCACACCGCGCACTCGTCGAGGGCGGGCGCGTACCCCGCCACGGCCAGCGTCCGCAGCAGGTAGGCGTCGAGCACGAGGCGCGGGTCATGTACCCGCTCGCCGAGGGCCCGCAGGCCGCCGACCAGCAACAGGAACTGGCGGATGAGGGGCTCCTTCTCCATGGGGGTGAACCGCTCGGCGGTCTCCAGCATGGCCGTGCCGCTGGTGTACCGCGGATAGTCCGTAGCCAGCGGCTCGCCGTACGCCCGCACCGTCTCCGCCTGGGTGATCACGTCCAGCGAGCGGCCGGTATACAGCAGCAGATCCACGTGGGTGAACGGCTCCAGCCGGGCACCGAACCGTGACTTCGTCCGGCGCACCCCCTTGCCGACCGCCCGGACGCGGCCGTTCCGCCTGGTCAGGACAGTGACGATGCGGTCTGCCTCACCCAGCTTCTGGGTGCGCAGCACAATCCCGTCATCCCGGTACAGGCTCACCCTGCCATTGTCGCGCACCGCGGGTCCTGCCCCGGCGCAGGCGCGCGCCGGGAACCAGGGTTATCGGCCCGGTTCCCGGCGCGCGGAGCTGACCCGGTCAGCCGCGGCGGGAGCGGTTCACGGCCGAGAGAACGGCGCGCAGCGAGGCCGTCACCGTGTTCGCGTTGACGCCCACGCCCCACCAGGGGCGGCCGTCTACCTCACATTCCACGTAGGCGGCCGCCTGCGCGTCGCTGCCCGCGGAGAGCGCGTGCTCGGCGTAGTCGAGCACGCGGACCTCGATCCCGACGGCGGCCAGCGCGTCGCAGAACGCCGAGATCGGCCCGTTGCCGGTCCCCTCGACCTGATGCTCCTGGCCGTCGATCTGGATGTCCACGGTCAGCGCGTCCTTGGCGTCCACTACGGAGGAGGTGTGGTGCGCGAGCAGGGCCACCGTCCCCGGGGCCAGGTACTCGTCGGAGAACGCCTCCCACATCTGGGCCGGGGACACCTCGCCGCCTTCGGCGTCGGTGTGCGCCTGGACCACCCGGGAGAACTCGATCTGGAGCCGCCGGGGCAGGTCCAGCTGGTGCTCGGCCTTCATGATGTAGGCCACGCCGCCCTTGCCGGACTGGGAGTTGACCCGGATCACGGCCTCGTACGTGCGTCCCACGTCCTGCGGGTCGATGGCCAGGTACGGCACCGCCCAGGGGAAGTCGCGGACACCGACCCCGGCGGCCGCGGCGTCCCGCTCCAGCGCCTCCAGGCCCTTCTTGATGGCGTCCTGGTGCGAGCCTGAGAACGCCGTGTAGACCAGGTCCCCCGCGTACGGGTGGCGGGGATCCACCGGAAGCTGGTTGCAGTACTCGGCGGTGCGCCGGATCTCGTCGATGTCGGAGAAATCGATCATCGGGTCGATGCCCTGGCTGAACAGGTTCAGGCCCAGGGTGACCAGGCAGACGTTCCCGGTCCGCTCGCCGTTGCCGAACAGGCAGCCCTCGATCCGGTCCGCGCCGGCCAGTACGGCCAGCTCGGCGTCGGCGACGGCGGTCCCGCGGTCGTTGTGGGTGTGCACGGACAGGCACACGTGCTCACGACCCGGCAGGTTCCGGCTCATCCACTCGATCTGGTCGGCGTACACGTTCGGGGTGGAACGCTCGACGGTGCAGGGCAGGTTCAGGATGATCTCCCGGCCAGGCCCCGGCTGCCAGACGTCCATGACCGCCGCGCAGACCTCGGCGGCGTAGTCGAGCTCGGTGTCCATGAAGATCTCCGGCGAGTACTCATAGCCGAACTCGCAGTCCCCGAGGTACTGCTGGGCGTACTTCATCACCGACCGGGTGCCCTCCACGGCCAGGGCCTTCGTCTCCTCCCGGTCGTTGCCGAACACCACCCGCCGGAAGACCGGCGCGGTCGCGTTGTACATGTGCACCGCGGCGCGCGGGGCGCCGGCCAGCGACTGCACGGTGCGCTCGATCAGCTCGTCACGTGCCTGGGTGAGGACGGAGATCTGCACGTCGCCTGGAATCCGGCCGCCCTCGATCAGGCTCCGGACGAAGTCGAAGTCCGTCTGGCTGGCCGACGGGAAGCCGACTTCGATCTCCTTGTACCCCATCCGGACCAGCAGGTCGAACATGGTCCGCTTCCGGGCCGGGCTCATGGGGTCGATCAGGGCCTGGTTGCCGTCGCGGAGGTCGGTGGACAGCCACCGCGGGGCCTGGGTGATGCTCCGGCCGGGCCAGGTCCGGTCCGGCAGGTCGACCGGCTGGAACGGGGTATATCGATGGCAGGGCATGCCGCTGGGCTGCTGCCGGACCGGGGCGTACCCGGCGGGTACCCGGCCAGGTGCGACAGGCTGAGCCGCGGCAGGCTGGGAATGGCTTACGTCATCGGAATGCATTGTGAGGATCTGCTCCCTCGTGGATCGGGCGGCGGCCAGCCGTCACGCCAAACCCCGCGGCGAGGGAGCCGGCCTTATCGGCCCCCGCCGCGGCAGGTAAGCAGCAGCATTCCGTGCACCATGGCGTTTCGACAGTAGCAGACGAGCCGGGCGGCGCGCAGATCCCGGTCCGCCCAGTGAGACAGCACCGTGAGACAGCCCAGTGAGACGGCCCGGTGAGAGTGCCCGGTGGGACGGCGCTGGTGGCTCAGTCGCCGGGACTCAGTCGTAGAAGCCCAGGCGGCGCAGCTGTTTCGGATCCCGCTGCCAGTTCTTGGCCACCTTGACCCGCAGGTCGAGATAGACCTTGGTGCCCAGCAGCGCCTCGATCTGATGCCGGGCCTGCGTGCCCACCTCTTTCAGCCGGGCGCCCTTGGGCCCGATGACGATGGCCTTCTGGCTGGGCCGCTCCACGTACATGAACGCGGACACGTCGATCAGGTCGTCCCGGCCCGCCCGCGGCGCCATTTCCTCCACCACGACGGCGATCGAGTGCGGCAGCTCGTCCCGCACGCCCTCCAGGGCCGCCTCCCGGATGAGCTCCGCCACCAGCAGCTGCTCGGGCTCGTCGGTCAGCTCGCCGTCCGGGTAGAGCGGCCGCCCCGGCGGGAGGTGAGACACCAGCACGTCCGCCAGCACGTCCAGCTGGAACCCTCCCAGCGCGGACACCGGCACGATGTCCGCCCAGTCACCGAGTTCCGCCACCGCCGCCAGCTGCGCTACGACCTGGTCCGGGGTGGCCTGGTCGGTCTTGGTGACGATCGCCACCACCGGCGTCCTGCGGGAGAGCCCGGCGAGCTCGGCGGCCAGGTACTTGTCCCCGGGGCCGATCGGGTCCGTGGCGGGCAGGCAGAACCCGATCACGTCCACCTCGGTCAGGGTGGAGCGGACCAGGCTGTCCAGCCGCTCCCCCAGCAGGGTGCGCGGCCGGTGCAGGCCGGGGGTGTCCACAATGATCAGCTGCGCGTCCGGACGGTGCACGATCCCGCGAATGGCCCGCCGGGTGGTCTGCGGCCGGCTGCTGGTGATGGCCACCTTGGTGCCCACCAGGGCGTTCATCAGAGTTGACTTACCGACATTCGGCCGGCCCACGAAACACGCGAAGCCAGAGCGCAGCACAGGCTGCGCCGCCGCTGACCCTGGGCCGGCTGACCCTGGGCTGGCTGACCCTGGGCTGGCTGACCCTGGGCTGGCTGAGCCTGGGCCGGCGGCGCCGGCTGGGGCCTGCGCGGCCGGGCCTGGGCGAGGACTACGGGGCGATCCCACCCTTGGATTCTCCCCTACCCCCGGTGGCGCTGGTACCGGCCGCCGCCACGCTCGGCCGCAGCGCTGTCCCAGCGACCACCATCTACTTCACCCTCGACGCGAACGAGGTCTCCTGAGTCACAAAGTGACCGTCGCGCGGAGCATCCCGTTCGAGCCCGCCTGGAACACCACCGCGTCGGGACCGGCCTCGCGCACCACCGCGAGGTCCGCCGGGTCGACCGTCTCGGCGTCACTGACCAGCGCTGCGGCCTCCAGGCTCGACGCTCCGCTGGACACCGCCATGGCCACGGCCAGGCGCAGCGCGGACAGTTTCAGGGACGGCAGCGCGACGGCGGCGGCCGCGTAGGTGCGGCCGGTCTCGTCCCGCACCGCCGCGCCCTCGGCCGCGGCGACCCGGGCCCGCGCCGACCGGGCCAGCGTGATGATCTTCAGGTCTTCCGGGCCTGGCTCCACCGCGCTCACCTGCCCGAGTCTAGCGGCGGGACGTCCGTCACATCAGTCCCCATCCGTCTCGTAGGTACCCGCGGCCTGCTGGGCCTTTTCCGCGGCCCGTTCCACGGTGACGGTGCCGATCCGGTTGCGCCGCCCGGCCAGGCTCTCGGCGGTCAGCTTCAGTCCCGCCACCGTGGCCTCCGACCCGGCGATGGGCACCCGGCCCAGCGCGTGCGCCAGCAGGCCGCCGACCGTCTCCACGTCCTCCGCCTCGATCGTGGCGCCGAACAGCTCCTCCAGGTCGGTCACCGGCAGCCGGGCGGTGACCCTGGCCCGCTCCGGGGACAGCCACTCCACGGTGGGCTGCTCGTGGTCGTACTCGTCGGTGATCTCCCCGACGATCTCCTCCAGGATGTCCTCGATGGTGACCAGCCCGGCGGTCCCGCCGTACTCGTCGATCACGATGGCCAGGTGGATCCGGAGCTGCTGCATCTCCCGGAGCAGCTCGTCTACCGGTTTGCTCTCAGGCACGAAGGTGGCGGGCCGCATCACCGAGGTCACGCTGGCCACCGACTCCTGCTCGCGATGTTCCTGGCTGATCGTCACCAGGTCCTTCAGGTAGGCGATGCCGATGACGTCGTCCTGGTTCTCGCCGACCACCGGGATCCGGGAGAAGCCGCTGCGCAGGGCGAGCGACAGCGCCTGGCGCAGCGTCTTGTCCCGCTCCACGAAGACCATGTCGGTGCGCGGGACCATCACCTCGCGGGCGATCGTGTCCCCGAGCTCGAACACCGAGTGGATCATGGCCCGGGCCCCGGGCTCGATGACCTGGCGCTGTTCCAGCAGGTCGACCAGGCCCCGGAGCTCTTCCTCGGTGCCGAACGCGTCCCGGGATCCCCGGCCCGCGGTCAGCACGCTGCCCAGGGCCAGCAGCAGCCGCGGGAGGGGCCCCAGGACCCGGGTCACGGGATACAGCACGTCGGCCGCCATCAGGGCCACGATGCGCTCGTGCTGCCGGCCGAGGATCCTCGGCCCGATCCCGGCCAGGACGTACAGCACGGCGGCCATGATGACAAAGATCAGCAGGAACACGTGCCAGCCGGTGCCGAGCCAGTGCACCAGCGCGGCGGCGACCAGCACGATGGCCGCGGTCTCACTGCAGACCCGGGCGAGCAGCAGCACGGCCAGGTAGCGGGCCGGCTCGGCCAGCACCGCCTGCAGCCGGATAGCGGCGCGGTTCCGGGCGCCCCTGCGGCTGCGGGCCAGTTCCCCTGCCCCGGACCGGGACACGCGCATGAGCGCCACCTCGGCGCTCGCGCACAGCCCGGCCCCCAGCGCCAGCACCGCCGCGGCGATGATCAGCCACACCATGGTGGCCTCACCCCGTCCCTTCCTGCCCCTCCTGGCCGCCGGGGCGCGCGGGTGGCTCATCCCGGGCCGAGCGCCAGGTCGCGAGCAGCTTGTCCTGCAGGCCGAACATGGCGGTGTGCTCGTCCGCCTCGGCGTGGTCATACCCGAGCAGATGCAGGATGCCATGCGTGCAGAGCAGTTCCAGCTCGTCACGCAGCGAGTGGTTCGCCTGGCTGGCCTGGCCGGCGGCGACCTCGGGACAGAGCACCACGTCGCCGAGCAGCCCGGGCGGCGACGTCGGTTCCCCGCCCGCGCCCTGATCCCCGCCCCGGGCGCCGCTGCCCGGGGGCGGCGGCCGCAGCTCATCCATGGGGAAGGACAGCACGTCGGTCGGGCCCGGTTCGCCCATCCAGCGCTCGTGCAGGTCGGACATGGTGCCCCGGTCCACCAGCAGGACCGACAGCTCGGCGAGCGGGTGCATCCGCATGCCGTCCAGCACATGCCGGGCCAGGGCGGCGAGGTCGGCCTCGTCGACGTCGACCCCGGACTCGTTGGCGATCTCGATGCTCACCGCGGACGCCGGCTGCACCATGCTCGCGCTCACCCTGCTGGCTTTCACGCTGCTCGTTCTCACTGGGCGCGCTTGCGGCGCTGCGGCGGGGCCGCCGCGGCCCGGGCGTCGTAGCGCTCGTAGGCGTCCACGATGTCCCCGACCAGCCGGTGCCGCACCACGTCGTGACTGGTCAGCCTGGCGAAGTGCACGTCGTCCAGGCCTTCGAGGATGTCCTGGACGATCCGCAGCCCGCTCGCCTGGCCGGCCGGCAGGTCCACCTGGGTGACGTCGCCGGTCACGACGATCTTCGACCCGAAGCCGAGCCGGGTGAGGAACATCTTCATCTGTTCCGCGGAGGTGTTCTGCGCCTCGTCCAGGATGATGAACGAGTCGTTCAGGGTCCGGCCGCGCATGTACGCCAGCGGCGCCACCTCGATCGTGCCCGCCGCGATGAGCCGCGGGATCGAGTCCGGGTCGAGCATGTCGTGCAGCGCGTCGTACAGCGGCCGCAGGTACGGGTCGATCTTCTCGTAGAGGGTGCCGGGCAGGAAGCCGAGCCGCTCGCCCGCCTCGACGGCCGGCCGGGTCAGGATGATCCGGTTGACCTCCTTGGCCTGCAGCGCCTTCACCGCTTTGGCCATGGCCAGGTAGGTCTTCCCGGTGCCCGCCGGGCCGATGCAGAACACGATCGTGTGCGCGTCGATAGCGTCCACGTAGCGCTTCTGGTTCAGCGTTTTCGGCCGGATCGTCCGCCCGCGTGACGACAGGATGTCCAGCGTCAGGACGTCGGCGGGGCGGACCCCGGACTTCCGCCGGAGCATGGCCACGACACGCTGCACCGAATCGGCGGTGAGCTCGGCGCCGCCGGCCAGCAGTTCGGTGAGTTCTTCGAAGAGGGCAGCGACACGCTCGCTCTCCTCGGCCGCCCCGGTAATGGTGATCTCATTCCCGCGGACGTGAATGTCGGCGTCGAACGCCTTCTCAATCACGTGCAGGAGTTCGTCACGAGATCCCAGCAGGCTGACCATTGAGTGGTCATCCGGGATAACGATCTTGACCTGCGCACCGGTGGTGCCGGACGGCTTACGGCCCGCAGAATCTCCGGATCTGTCTGTCAATTCCCTCTCTCCGCCTGAGCGCAGGCGCGGCCCTGCGCCCTGCCTTCATGGTATCCGCGTAGCGTCAGCCCGGGGGCCAGCCCAGGCCGCGGCCGCCCGAGGACGTGCGCATGGACGTGCGGCACGGCCTGCCCAGCGTCGGCCCCCGTGTTGAACACAACCCGGTAGCCACTGCTGGAGATTCCCTCCGCCTTGGCCACCTCGTCCACCTGGCTGATCAGTTCGGCGAGCAGGCTGCTGTCCGCGGCCGCCAGCGCGGCCAGGTCGGGATAGTGGTCCTTCGGGATCACCAGCACGTGGGTCGGCGCTTGCGGGCTGATGTCACGGAAGGAAAGGGTTCGCGGCGACTCGAGCACCCGTGATGCTGGGACACCGCCCGACACGATCCTGCAGAATAGACACTCCGGCACAGAGGGATCCTAGCGTGTGCCCCACCGGTAACACCCACGACATATATGGTTGCCCATGGTGCTTGCTGACTGCGCACGCCCGCCGCACTTCCTCAGGTGCGGGGCGCGGCACTTGCGTATACCCCCGGACTTCCGCCGGGGCGCCGCCAAACCGCTGTCGGGCACCCAGGCAGACACTCCGCACTCGAGATCCCGGTGGGGGGAATGTTTCCGTGAGGCCGAGCGGCTGGGGCAGGTCCCGTGCACATAGTCGACATGCCAGGTGAACCTGACGGCATGGTGACGCGTCCCACTGATGTGACCGAGGCGCTACTAGCTAATCCTGCGATGAGCGCCGCTCCGACCAAGAGCGGCGCTGCCGTCGAGTGGGATGCAGACCGGGCGGTCACTGCCATCTACAGCGAGCACTACCGCGCGCTGGTACGCCTCGCCGCCTTCCTGGTCCGGGACAACGCGACCGCGGAAGAAGTGGTGCAGGACTCGTTCGTGGCCATGCACGGGGCATGGCGCCGGCTGCGCGATACCGACAAGGCGCTGTCCTACCTGCGCCAGTCCGTCGTCAACCGGTCACGGTCGGTCCTGCGGCACCGGATGGTCGTAGACAAGAACACACCGAAGCCACCGCCGGACATGCCGAGCGCCGAACACGGCGCCATCATCCAGCTGGAACGCTCGGCAGTGGTCGCCGCGCTGCGGGCGCTGCCGGAGCGGCAGCGGGAGGCGCTGGTACTCCGCTACTACGGGGACCTTTCCGAGGCCCAGATCGCCTCGGTCATGGGCATCAGCAGGGGAGCAGTCAAGAGTCACACGGCCCGGGCGATGGCAGCCCTGCGGATCGTACTGGAGCGGGACTCGTGAGGAGGGACTTCAGGGACGCAGAGGCCCCTGGGCGGCAGCCATGATGACACAGGACCGGGACTACGAGGACGCGCTGCGCCGCGCACTGACCGCGGCGGCGGAGTCCATCGAACCGGCTGGCGACGGACTGCAGCGTATCCGTCACCGGCTGGATTCGCCGCGGTCCCCGCGGTCGGTTCTCTCCGCGTGCACCGAGTGGCTGGAGCTGCGCGGAACCCGTTTTCTCATCCGGCTCGAGCCCGTCACGGAAGCAGGCCGGACCGCACTAAGGCGGAGCGGGCCGCTGGCCGCCCTGTTCAGCTTCTTGCGCGGCCTGCTCAGCCCGCGCGCGGCCGGGCCGAGCCGGCGGGCGTCGCGGGGCAGCAGCTGGCTCACCAGGCCGCCTGGGGCCGGCCGGACCCTGGCTCAAGCCGGTGTTCGCGGTCTCGGCGGCGGTGGCCATCGTCGTGGTCGGCGTGGTCATCCTCAACCACGAGACGGGGACCCTCATCAGGCCGACGTACGACGTCACCAGGCCCACCAGCCAGGGCTCCAGCCTGGGCACCGGGGAGGCGGGGAAGTCCAAGCGGTGGACGCCGCCGCTCGGGGTCAGTCCCACCCAGCAGTCCAGCGGCCAGGCGCGGGACAAGAACGTGCCCAGCGGGCTGCCCGCGGTGGCCTGCACCCCTACGCCGTCGCCGAGTCCGACCGCCACGGCGCCGGCCGGGAGCGCGACGGCGACCCCGACCCCGTCCCCGAGCGGCGTCGTGACCAGCCCGCCCGCGACACCCCAGCCGAGCCGACAGCGGCGTTCCGAGCCCCACCCCGTCGGCCAGCACCGCCACCGGCGAGCACCGGCCACCAGCGGCACGGCACCACGGCCGTCCGCACCACGGCCGTCCGCACTGCGCCCACCGCGGTGCTGTCGGTCGATGCCGGCGGGCCGATCGTCGAGTGCGGGACCGGGACTGGCTCGAAGTCATAGGCCTTGACCAGCCATCACCACCGTTGCCCCGCCACCGGCGTCCTCGCCCGGGCCGCCGCAGCCCTGCCTCAGGCCCAGCGGCCGACCCGGCTGAGCAGGACCGCGGCCGCCGCCATCCCCGCGGATGAGGTGCGAAGCACTGTCGGTCCCAGCCGCGCCGCGCTGGCTCCCGCCTCGCTGAGCACAGCGGTCTCGGCCGGGGTGATGCCGCCCTCCGGGCCGACGATCACCAGAATCTCCCCCGAGTGAGGCAGGGTCGCCTCGCTCAGTGGCTCCCCGGCCTGCGGATCAAGGATGAAGGCCCGTGCGGCCCGGGCGGCCCGCACGGCTACCTCGCCGAGGCCCGCGGGCGCGGTCACCTCAGGGACCCGGCTACGACGGGCCTGCTTGGCCGCTTCCCGCGCGGTGGACCGCCACCGCGCGACAGCCCGGTCGCCGCGCTCCCCCTGCCACCTGGCCACGCAGCGCTCCGCCGCCCACGGGACGATCACGTCCACCCCGGCCTCGGTCATCAGCTCGACAGCCAGCTGCCCCCGCTCCCCCTTGGGGATCGCCTGGACCACGGCCAGGACGGGGTCGGGAGCGGGCAGCACCCTGCGGTGCCGCACCGCGAGCTCGAGCTGGCCGCGCTGGGCCCGGGTCACCACGCACTCGGCCACCTGGCCATCGCCGTCGGTCAGGTCCACCCGCTCACCGGCAGCGAGCCGCCGCACGTCGGCCGCGTGGCGGCCCTCGGGGCCGGCCAGCACGATCAGGTCGGAAGCCAGGTCCCTGGGGTCGGCGAAAAAGACCGGCGGCTGGGACCCGGAGACGCCCCCCGGGTCACCGGCCGTTGAACGCGTCACGCAACCGCGAGAAGAATCCCTGCTGTCCCGGGGCGAAGCGGCCGGGCGGGGTCTCCTCACCGCGCAGCACGGCCAGCTGCTTGAGCAGTGCCTCCTGCGCCTCGTCCAGCTTGAGCGGCGTCTCGACCGCGATGTGGGTGACCAGGTCGCCCCGGCCAGAGTCGTTCAGGTGCTGGACGCCAAGCCCGTACATCGGGATGACCTGCCCCGACTGGGTACCCGGGCGGATGTCCAGGTCCCGGGGACCGTCCAGGGTCTCGACCGACAGGGTGGCCCCCAGCGCCGCGGCCACCATCGGGATGGTCACGGTGCAGTGCAGGTCATCGCCCTGGCGTTCGAAGATCGGGTGCGGGCGCTGCAGGATCTCCAGGAACAGGTCGCCGGGCGGGCCTCCGCCGGACCCGATCTCTCCCTCTCCCGCCAGCTGGATGTGAGTGCCGTCCTCGACTCCGGCCGGGATGCGCACCTTCATCGTGCGCCGGGTCCTGACCCGGCCGTCGCCGTCACATTCGGGGCACGGCCGGCGGATGACAGTACCGAACCCGCCACAGTGCGGGCAGGGCCGGGACGTCATCACCTGGCCCAGGAACGAGCGCGTGACCTGGCTGACCTCACCGCGTCCGCCGCAGACCTCACAGGTCTCCGGGTGGGTGCCCGGCGCCGTGCCCTCACCCGAGCAGGTCGGGCAGACCACCGCAGTGTCCACGACCAGTTCCCGGGTGGTCCCGAACGCGCACTCCGACAGGTCCAGCTCGACCCTGATCGTCGCGTTGCGGCCGCGCCGGGCCCGGCTGCGCGGGCCACGGCCCGCCGCGCCGGCCCCGAAGAACGCGTCCATGATGTCGCTGAACGGGAAGCCGGGCCCGAACCCGCCCGCCCCAGCGCCGCCGTTGGGCGCGAACGGGTCCACGCCCTGGTCGTACATCTGCCGCTTGCCCGGGTCCGAGAGCACCTCGTAGGCCTGGGTGATCTCCTTGAACCGTTCCTGGGTCTGCGGATCCGGGTTCACGTCCGGGTGCAGCTCGCGGGCGAGCCGCCGGTAGGCCTTCTTGATCTCGTCCGGCGGCGCGTCCCGGCGGACGCCGAGCGCACTGTAGTAGTCGTTGGCCACTAGGACCCGGCCAGGATCTGGCCCACGTATCGTGCCACCGCGCGTACCGCTCCCATCGCTGTCGGATAATCCATCCGTGTCGGGCCGAGCACCCCGAGCCTGGCCAGTACCTGATCCCCGGTTCCGTACCCGGTCGCCACCACGGACGTGCTCCGCAGGCCCTCCACCGGGTTCTCCGCACCGATCCGGACAGTCAGTGCGGGATGATCACCAGACTCGCCGAGCAAACGCATGAGCACGACCTGTTCCTCGAGGGACTCGAGGACTTCCCGCAGCCCCCTGGAGAAGTCAGCCGTGGTCAGGTTGGCCGCACCGCCGACCACGACCCGCTCGTCGGTCCGCTCCACCAAAGTCTCCAGGATGACCGAGAACACCGCCGCCGCGTTCGGCCGCTCCGTCGGGTCGACCAGCTCCGGCAGGTCCGCGGCCACCGCCGCCACCTCGGTCAGGCGGCGCGCGTCCAGGCAGGCGTTCAGCACCGCCCGCAGATGCATGATGGAGTCTTCCTCGGCCGCGTCCGGCAGCTCCACCGAGCGCTGCTCCACCCGCCCGGTGTCGGTGATGATCACCAGCATCAGCCGTTTCGCGGCCAGCGGGACCAGTTCCACGTGCCGGACCGAGGAACGGGTGAGCGAGGGGTACTGGACCACGGCCACCTGGCGGGTCAGCTGTGCGAGCAGCCGGACGGTCCGCATCACGACGTCGTCGAGGTCGTACGCACCGGCCAGGAACGTCTCGATCGCCCGGCGCTCCGCCGACGAGAGCGGCTTGACGCCGGACAGCCGGTCCACGAAGAGCCGGTATCCCTTGTCCGTCGGTATCCGGCCCGCGCTAGTGTGCGGCTGCACGATAAAGCCCTGCTCTTCGAGTACCGCCATGTCGTTGCGGATCGTGGCCGGGGAGACGTCCAGGTGGTGCCGGTCGACCAGCGACTTCGAGCCAACGGGCTCGGTCGTGGACACATAGTCCTCCACGATCGCGCGCAGCACCGCGAGCTTGCGTTCGTCGAGCATGTCCCCACCTCCCCTGGCACTCCACAGTCCTGAGTGCCAAGTTTAAGGCGGTCCGGGCGCGGTGGCACCCAAGCACGGTATTAATCCGGGGGGACGACCCCCCTGGACCCCCCGCTCGCCGCTGCTCGCCGAACGCCGGGTCGGCGAGCAGCCGCCTCCGGCGGGCCCCGCCTCCCCGGCGCGCGCGCCGCAGCAGGCTCCCGCACCCTCGCACCACCGCACCCCCTGCCCGCCCTCCGGCCCCCGCCCCGGTCGCCTTCGGCGCGGCAGCGTGAGGGCGCCCTGGTTGTCCGCTAGCGTCCGGTGTGGTGGACCCCTATGACAGTACGGACGTCCTCGCCCCGGGCTGGCAGCGCCGCTCCCGGCCGGAGCCGCCCCAGGTGGAGGCGGTCCGCGGGCTGGTCGTCGAAGAGACAGGCGGCGCCTTCTGCGGCGCCGTGGTCGCCTGCGAGAAGAACGCCGTGACCCTGGAGGACCGGTTCGGGCGGCAGCGGGTCTTCCCCCTGACCCGCGGCGCGTTCCTGCTGGAGGGCCGCCCGGTGACCCTGATCCGGCCGGCGCCGGCCAGCCCGGCCCGGGTCCCGGCCCGCAGCCGGTCGGGCTCAGTCGCCCGGCCTGTGGGCCCGGCCAAGGTCGCCAAGGCCAGCCGGATCTACGTCGAGGGACGCCACGACGCCGAGCTCGTCGAGCAGATCTGGGGTGACGATCTGCGTGACGTCGGCGTCGTGGTGGAGTACCTGGAGGGGGTGGATCACCTCCCGTCCGTGCTGCAGGCGTTCGCGCCGGGCCCGCAGCGGCGGCTGGGCGTCCTCGTTGACCACCTGGTCCCCGGCTCCAAGGAGCAGCGCATCGCCGCCGCGGTGACCTCACCGCACGTACTGGTGGTGGGCCATCCTTACGTGGATATCTGGCAGGCGGTCAAGCCCGCGGCCCTGGGCATCCCGGCCTGGCCGGTGGTGCCGCGCGGCACGTCATGGAAGGAGGGGGTGCTGCGCGGGCTCGGCTGGGGGGAGGACACGGCGGCCGGGTGGAAACGGATCCTGGGCGCGGCCCGCAGCTACGCTGACCTGGAATCGGAACTACTCGGCCGGGTCGAGGAACTGATTGATTTCGTGACCGCACCGGGTACTGATTAGCGTAAGCAAGGAACGTACCCCGCGAGGAGCCCATGACGAGCCGCCCGCAGTATCCGATGGATTCCGGCGTCAGCGTGTTCGGGGCGCAGGACGGCGGCCCGGCTGGTGAGCAGGGGGAAAAGGACGTCGCGGGCTCGCCGCCCGCCCCGGTGCCCGCGGACCACGCGGAGGCACGCCGGGCCATGCTGGCCTACCTGGGCGTGCCGTTCACGCTGTGCCTGGTGCCGCTGGCCGTCTACCTGACCAGCCTGGAGAGCCGCAGGTTCGCCCGGGCCCACGCCGCGGTGGCGCTGAGCCTGTCCCTGGCCACCATCCTGTACACGTTCAGCATCGTGATCGTGAGCGGCGTGCTGACGCTCGACTCCACCGCCGTGGGCACGCTGGCCGGCGTGGTGCTGCTGGCGGTGCTGTGGGCCGGCGTGCTGACCGTGGTGATCCGGGCCGCGGCGGCGGCCGGCCGCGGGGAGATGTACCAGCTGCCCCGGTGGCTGCGGATGACCTCGGGGGCGCCCCGCTGACCGTAAGCCGCGCGGGCGTCAGTCGGTGAGGCCGCGGATGACGGCGTCGGCGAGCAGCCGGCCGCGAGTCGTCAGCACGACCCGGCCCGCGGCGTAAGCGTCCTGCTCAGCCAGCCCGTCCGCGACCGCCGTGCGCGCGGCGCCCTGGCCCGCCGGGGTGAGCAGCCCGACCGGGCATCCTGAGTCCAGCCGGGTGAGCAGCATGATCTCCTCCAGCCTGCGTTCTGGCCCGGTGAGCACCTCGCGGGCCAGGCCCGGGCTGGTCCCGGCGGTAAGCCGGGCCGCGTACGCGGCCGGGTGCTTCACGTTCCACCAGCGGACCCCGCCCACATGGCTGTGCGCGCCCGGCCCCACGCCCCACCAGTGGCCGCCTGTCCAGTACAGGAGGTTGTGCTGGCAGCGGGCGTCCGGCGTGGCAGCCCAGTTGGACACCTCGTACCAGTCCAGTCCCCGGGCCGACAGGAGCTCGTCCGCGGCCAGGTACCGATCGGCCATGGCCTCGTCGTCCGGGACGGCCACCTCGCCCCGGCGGACCTGGGCCGCGAGCCGGGTGCCCTCTTCGACGATCAGCGCGTACGCGGAGATGTGGTCCGGGCCCGCGGCCAGGGCCGCCTCCAGTGACTCCCGCCAGTCCGCGTCGGTCTCCCCCGGAGTGCCGTAGATGAGGTCCAGGCTGACGTGCTCAAAGCCTTCCTCCCGGGCCCACTGGGCGCAGCGGGCGGGCCGGCCCGGCTCGTGCACCCGGTCCAGCACGGCCAGCACGTGCGGCGCCGCGCTCTGCATCCCCAGCGAGATCCGGGTGAACCCCGCCTCCCGCAGGGCGGCCAGGGATTTGCCGTCCACGGTCTCCGGGTTGGCTTCGACGGTGATCTCGGCCCCGGGGGCCAGCCCGAACTCACCCTCGATGACCCGCAGGATCTCGGCGAGCTGGTCAGCCGGCAGCAGGGTCGGGGTGCCGCCACCGAAGAACACGGTGGCCACCGGGCCACCCGCGGCGCCCAGCACCCGGCGGGCCAGCCGGACCTCCGCGGCCGCCAGTGCGGGGTAAGTGTCCCGCGAGACCCCCGGCCCGAGCTCGGCGGCGGTGTAGGTGTTGAAGTCGCAGTAGCCGCAGCGGCGCTGGCAGAACGGCACATGCACGTAGAACCCGAACGGGCGCTGGCCCAGCTCGGCGGCAGCGCTGGAGGGCAGCGTGCCATCAGGGGGGACAGGCGTCCCGGGGGGAAGTACTCCAGGCACGTCAGCCCAGGGCTTCTTGCGGCCGGGCTTCTTGCGGCCGGGCTTCTTGCGGCCGGGCTTCTTGCGGCCGGGGTTCCGCGCGCGCGGTGGTCGCCTGGGCGGAACCCGCACCCTCGCGCTCGAGGACCGAGGCGATCATCTCGTGCCACTTGGGGTCGAGCCCCGGCGCGTCCAGCAACCGCCGCATCAGCTCGGCGTCCCCGTAGAAGGCGCGCATCGCCCCGGCCACGGTCACGCTGTCCGGCGGCCGCGAGAGGACCTCAATGGGGTCACCCGCCGCCGTCACCCCTTCTTCGAGGACACGCAGGTAGGCGCCGGGGCGGCCCGCCAGGGCGAACCGTTTCACCCAGCCCCGCTGACCCATCCAGCCCGCGAAGGTGCCGCACGGGACGCGCACCGAGGTGATCTGCACCACGGCGCTGCCCAGCCGCCACGTCTCGCCGATCATCGCCCCGGAAATGTCCAGCCCGGCCGAGGTGATGTTCTCCCCGAACACGCCGTTGCGCAGCTTCAGGCCGAGTTGCCCGGCCCACCAGTCCAGGTCTTCCCGGGCGTAGGCGTACACGGCCTTCTCGGGCCCGCCGTGCTGGCTCTTGTCCACCTGGTCGTCGCCGTCGGCGCCGAGCCGCCCGATGGTCACCGGCCCGCTGCGGGGCCGCTTGTCGATCGCGGTCCGGCCGGTCCGCCCCGCATAGCGGGCCTGCCGGCCGCGGCCCGTGTTCACCGAGATCACCTGCGCGCTCACTCCTGCACGGTATTCGACGCCACGGCGCCGGGCGAACTGGTTTCGCGCGTGGTTATCCTGGGACCGAGCCACTGGGGCGGGAGGCGTCGATGACAAGCTGGCCTGGCTATGGGGGTCCGGCGTACGGGCGCGCGACGATGCGGGCCTCGGACTCTGACCGCGATCGTGCGGCCGAGGTGCTGAAATCGGGGTTCGCCACGGGCCGGCTCACCAAAGACGAGTACGACGATCACCTGCACCTGGTCTACACCGCGCGCACCCACGGGGACCTGGCCCAGGTGACGAGCCAGCTGCCCGGCGGCGGGATGGCCCTGTTCGTCGCGCCCGCCCCTGTCGTTAAGGGGACCAACTCGCTGGCCGTCGCCGCGCTGGTCTGCGGGGTCGCGGAGTTCTTCACCGTGGGACTGACCGCGATCCCGGCGGTGATCCTCGGGCACATGGCGCGCGGCCAGATCCGGCGGACCGGTGAGCAGGGCAGCGGCCTGGCCCTGGCCGGCCTGATCCTGGGCTGGGTGGCGATCATCCTGTTCGTGCTGGTCGTCGCGCTCGGCACGGTGGCCGCCGTGACCATGACGCACAGCGGCGGGGCGCCGCACCGCGCCCTTTATCCAGCACCAACAGGGCTGACGGCCGCCGTCCGGGACCGGGTCAGCGCTGGCGTTCGGGTGAGGTGGACAAGGCCGCGACGAAGGCTTCCTGCGGCACCTCGACCCGGCCGATGGTCTTCATCCGCTTCTTGCCTTCCTTCTGCCGTTCCAGCAGCTTGCGCTTGCGGGTGATGTCACCGCCGTAGCACTTGGCCAGGACGTCCTTGCGCAGCGCGCGGATGTTCTCCCGGGCGATGATCTTGGCTCCGATCGCGGCCTGGATCGGCACCTCGAACTGCTGGCGCGGGATCAGCTCGCGCAGCCGGGAGGTCATGCCCAGGCCGTACTCACGGGCCTTGTCCTCGTGCACGATCTGGCTGAACGCGTTGACCGGCTGCCCCTGGAGCAGGATGTCCACCTTGACCAGGTCGGCCTCCATCTCTCCGTCCGGCTCGTAGTCCAGCGACGCGTACCCGCGGGTGCGCGACTTCAGCTGGTCGAAGAAGTCGAAGATGATCTCCGCGAGCGGCATGGTGTAGCGGATCTCGACCCGGTCGGCGGACAGGTACTCCATGCCCAGCAGCACACCCCGCCGGCCCTGGCACAGTTCCATGATCGTCCCGATGTAGTCGGACGGGGCCAGCACCGTCGCCCGGACCACGGGCTCGAAAACCTTGGCGATCTTGCCCCCGGACGGATGCCCGGACGGGACGGCTGACCCGGGGGTGCCGCTCGGGAAGTCACTGGGGTTGGTGACCTGGAGCTCGGCGCCGGACTCCATGACCACCCGGTAGACCACGTTGGGTGCGGTGGAGATGAGCGACAGGTCGAACTCGCGCTCCAGCCGCTCCCGGACGATCTCCATGTGCAGCAGCCCCAGGAACCCGCAGCGGAAGCCGAAGCCCAGCGCGGTGGACGTCTCCGGCTCGTAGACCAGCGCCGCGTCGTTCAGCCGCAGCTTGTCGAGGGCGTCGCGCAGTTCCGGGTAGTCGTCACCGTCCAGCGGGTACAGGCCGGAGAACACCATCGGCCGCGGGTGGTCGTATCCGGGCAGGGCCTGGGCGGCGGGGTGCGCGGCGCTGGTGACCGTGTCACCCACCCGGGCCTGCCGGACGTCCTTGACCCCGGTGATGAGGTAGCCCACCTCACCCGCGGCCAGGCTGTCCGACGGCACCGGCTCGGGTGAGATCACGCCCACCTCGAGCGTCTCGTGCGCCGCCCCGGTCGACATCATCAGGCTCTTCTCCCGCCGGGTCAGGCGGCCGTCGATCACCCGCACGTAGGTGACCACGCCCCGGTAGGAGTCATAGACCGAGTCGAAGATCAGCGCGCGGGCCGGTGCGTCCGGATTGCCTCCGGGCGGGGGGACCTGCGCGACCACGGCGTTGAGCAGGTCCTGTACCCCCTCTCCGGTCTTGGCCGAGACGCGGAGCACGTCACTGGGGGCGCAGCCGATGATGCTGGCCAGTTCTTCCGCGTAGAGGTCGGGCTGGGCCGCAGGCAAGTCGATCTTGTTCAGCACGGGGATGATGTGCAGGTCGGCCTCGAGGGCCAGGTACAGGTTGGCCAGCGTCTGGGCCTCGATGCCCTGGGCCGCGTTGACCAGCAGGATGGCACCCTCACAGGCGGCCAGCGAGCGGGACACCTCGTAGGTGAAGTCCACGTGGCCCGGGGTGTCGATGAGGTTGAGCACGTAAGGGCGGCCGTCAGGGCCGGTCCAGGGCAGCCGGACGGCCTGGCTCTTGATGGTGATGCCGCGCTCGCGCTCGATGTCCATCCGGTCCAGGTACTGGGCCCGCATCTGGCGGTCCGTCACCACCCCGGTGAACTGCAGCATGCGGTCCGCCAGGGTGGACTTGCCATGGTCGATGTGCGCGATGATGCAGAAGTTCCTGATAATGCCCATGTCGGTATGACCGGGACTGGTCGCGGGCTGCGCACCATCCGGAAGGACCTTCTCGGGCACTGCTGGCACAGGAAATCCGCCTGGTTCGTGTTGGGGTTCGGTATCTTTCATGGTCGCATGGGAGGGCCGGTGCCCAGGCCCCGCCCGCACCAGTTTTGAGCCGCACTGCCCGATAGGCTATCCTGCCTCGTCGGAGCGTAAGCGCTGTCGTCGTTGCCCCTGCTGCCGCTGGATCATGCTGTCGGCGCGCGGCGCGGCCGGGCGCGACGATACGTCTCCGGCACCCAGACGAGATCCCGAGTGAGGCTTCCGCGTGGCGAACATCAAGTCCCAGATCAAGCGCAACAAGCAGAACGAGAAGCACCGGCAGCGCAACAAGGCGGTGAAGACCTCGCTGAAGAGCTCGGTGCGCAAGTTCCGCGAGGCTGCCGACTCCGGCGACCTCGACGCGGCCACCACGGCCATGCGCGCGGCCTGCCGTAACCTCGACAAGGCCGCGAGCAAGGGCGTCATCCACAAGAACCAGGCCGCCAACCGCAAGTCGGCCATCGCCCACCGCTGCGCCGAGCTGCAGAACGCGGCCTGAGCTCACTCAGGCCGCCCCCTAACGAGCCCGGCAGGCCACGACGTCGCGGATGGCTACCTCCAGGGCGTAGCCGGCGCTCGTTCCCTCTCCTTTGACCTGAGCGTCCGCCCGGGCCACGACGGCCAGGGCGCGGGCCACCCCTTCCGGGGTCCAGCCCCGCAACTGCTGCCGGACGCGGTCCACCTTCCACGGGGGCGCGCCGACCTCGGCGGCCACGGCCGCGTCTGGCTGCCCTTTCGGGGCGCTGCCCACCCGGCCCAGCAGGCGTACTCCCTGGGCCAGGCCGCTGGTGATGAGCACGGGTGACACCCCTACCGCCAGGGCCCAGCGCAGCAGCTCCAGCGCTTCCCCCAGGCGCCCCTCGACGGCCCGGTCGGCCACGGTGAAGCCACTCGCCTCGGCCCGGCCCCGGTAGTAGCGGGCCACCACGGCCTGGTCGATCACCCCGGTGGTATCCGCGGCCAGTTGCGAGCACGCGGCGGCGAGCTCACGCAGGTCATTGCCCAGGGCGTCGAGCAGGGCCCGGACACCGCTTTCCTCGACCGTCCGCCCCGCCTGGCGGAACTCACCCCGGATGAACTGCATCCGCTCGCCGAGCCGGGTCACCTTCTGGCACTCGACCATCCGGGCGCCGCGCTTGCCCAGCGCGGCGAGGAGAGCCTTCCCCTTGGCTCCGCCGGCGTGGGTGAGCACCAGGACAGTCTCGGGCGGCGGATCCCCCGCGAGGCTGGCGATCTCGTCGGCGACGTTCTTCGCGGCGTCGGCGGTGCCGTGCACCACGATGACGCACCCCCCGCCGAACAGGGAGGGCGCGGTCATGGAGGCCAGCTCGCCGGGCCGCAGTCCCGCGGCCTGCACGTGGCGCACGTCCTCCACCGGTCCCGCGGCCGCGACCAGGCGCGCCACCGCCCGCTCGACCAGCAGCTCCTCCTCCCCCACGACGACGCTGACCCCCGCGACGTCGGCCGGGGAGGCCATGGAAGCAGAACGTGCAGCGGAAGGCATAGCGGCAGCATGCCATACGGCAGGCGGTGGGCTGGCCCGGAACTGGGCGGGCGGCGGCTGGGCGGTCAGGTCAGGTGGCGACCGGCGCGCCGCCGAGCCACACCCGGCTCGGCTTGAGCCCGTAGGACCAGGCGAACGCGCCCTCATGGTCGGCGTCCCAGAGCACGATGTCGGCCAGGCGGCCGCGGGTCATCGCACCGCGGTCGGGGGCCCGCAGCGCCTGGGCGCCGCCGAGCGTGGCGGCCCGCAGGGCCTCGGTCACGCTGAGCCCGAACTGCGACACGGCCAGCGAGATCACCAGGGGCATCGAGGTGATCCCGTTCCCGCCCGGGGAGTGGTCCGAGCCCAGGGCGACCGCGACTCCCTTGTCCAGCAGCGCGCGCACCGGCGGGTTCTTGCCGATCTCGAGCGCCGTACCCGGGCAGACGACCGCGGCCACCCCGGCCTGGGCCAGAGCGGCCACGTCCTCGTCGCTGGCCTGGTGCAGCACGTCCGCGGACGCGCAGCCCAGTTCGGCGGCCAGCCGGGCCGCGCCAGTCCGGCTCTCCCCGCAGGCGTGCACCCGCGGCAGCAGGCCGGCCGCGCGGCCGGCGCTGAGGATCCATCGTGCTTCCCGCTCGGTGAAGCGGCCTTCCTCGCAGTAGACGTCCACGCTGTCCGCGCCGACCTGGGCCGCGTCCGAGCACCAGGTGCCCACCGCGTCGATGTAGTCGTTGCGGCGGCCGAAGAACTCCGGCGGCACCGCGTGCGCAGCCAGGAACGTCACGTGCACCCGCGGCATGCCGGGCTCGCCTTCCAGCGACCGGAGCATGCGCACGTCGGCGAGCTCACCGTCGCGGGTCAGGTGATACCCGGTCTTGGCCTCGATCGTGGTGGCCCCGAACCGCAGCCACTCGCCGAGCCGCTCCCGCACCCCGTTGCACAGGGTCCAGGGATCGGTCCCGCGGGTCACCGTGACGGTAGAGGCCATGCCGCCGCCGGCCGCGGCGATCTCGTTGGCTGAGGAGCCACCCGACCGCATGGCCAGTTCCGCCCAGCGGTTACCCGCGTAGACCGGGTGGGTGTGGGCGTCGATCAGGCCCGGGGTGACCAGTCCGCCGCCCAGGTTCTCCACCGAGTTGACGTTGACGATGTCCTCGACCACGCCAGGCAGGCTCTCCGGGAGTTCCGAGGCCCGGCCCACCCAGGCGATGCGGTCGTTGTGGGTGAGGATGGCCGCGTTGCTCCAGATCTCGGACCCGGTCCAGAGGCGGCCTATGTTCGTGAGCAGGCGGACGGTCACCGGCATGCCCCCGGCCGCGCCTGCGCGAGGGACCGGAGGGGAGCGTGACAGACGGGGCGTACCTGCGTCATACGCGGTCACCTGCCATAGCTCGTCCGTACCACTGATGGCCCCCCGCTAGGCACCCCCGTACCGCGGGTTCCAGAGCGACCGACGGCGGCGCCGCGGGACGCGGCAACCAACATATCGGTTCAGTTACGGTATTGCACTACAGGGTCCATGTACAGGCAGTTCACGAAGAAGGCAGGACGGAAATTGCCGGCCTTTCCGGTGATCTCACTGTCTGTGCAGGTCCGGGCGGTCTTGGCTGCGCAGCGTGTCCGCCAGGAGCCTGGTTCTTCCTTACTGGATAAGGCCCGCACGAGAATTCACCGCGTGTTCCTAGTGGCGTTGTCTGCTTCGCAGAGTTTCCCATGCCGGGTGCTTCGCTGGCATGGCTTCCCGTGCACAGCTCTTCAGCACGTGCACTTCCCGCGCGGATTAGTTTCCCGCGGGAACGGCAATGCGGTCGATCTCGGCGGCCAGGCCCGGCGGCACCCGGGCGGTCAGCTCGGTACCGGCGGCGCAGTGCCGCAGTTCGAGCACCTCGCCCTCCTGGTGGGCCCGGGCCACCAGGTCGCCCCGCACGTACGGCACCACGGCGCTGACCTCGCGGTTCCGCCTCGGGAGCTCCGCCTCGACCGCCTCGGCCAGTGCCTGCAGCCCTTCGCCGGTACGCGCGGACACGACTACGCTGTGCGGCTCCTGCCGCCGGAGCGCCTCCACGACGATGGGGTCGGCGGCGTCGGCCTTGTTGATCACGATCAGCTCCGGCACCTCGCGCGCCCCGATCTCGCCGAGCACCTCGCGGACGGCGGAGATCTGCGCCTGCGGGTCGGCGTCGCTGCCGTCCACCACGTGCAGGATCAGGTCCGCCTCGGCGACCTCCTCCAGCGTGGACCGGAACGCCTCGACCAGCTGGTGCGGGAGGTGGCGGACGAACCCGACGGTGTCAGTCAGGGTGAACCAGCGGCCGGCCGGGGTCCGGGCCCGGCGGACGGACGGGTCGAGGGTCGCGAACAACGAGTCATCCACCAGCACCCCGGCCCCGGTCAGCTGATTGAGCAGGCTGGACTTGCCCGCGTTGGTGTAGCCCGCGATGGCTACCGCCGGGACGGCCTGGTCGCGGCGCTGGTGCCGCTGCACCTCCCGGCCGACCGACATCTCGGCGAGCTGGCGGCGCAGCCGGGTCGTGCGGGTCCTGATCCGCCGCCGGTCCGTCTCGATCTTCGTCTCGCCCGGGCCTCTGGTGCCGATGCCACCGCCGCCGGCCACCCGGCCGCCTGCCTGCCGGGACAGCGACTCGCCCCAGCCCCGCAGCCGGGGCAGCAGGTACTCCAGCTGGGCCAGCTCGACCTGCGCCTTGCCCTCCTTGCTCCGGGCGTGCTGGGCGAAGATGTCCAGGATCAGCGCGGTCCGGTCGATGACCTTCGCCTTGACCACGCCTTCCAGCCGGCGCAGCTGGCTGGGGGTCAGCTCGCCGTCACAGATCACCGTGTCCGCACCGGTCGAAGCGACCAGCGCCGCGACCTCGGCGGCCTTGCCCGCCCCGATATAGGTCGCCGCGTCAGGCCGGCCCCGCCGCTGCACCAGCCCGTCCAGGATCACCGAGCCGGCCGTCTCGGCCAGCCGGGACAGCTCACGCAGTGAGTTCTCCGCGTCGGCCAGTGTCCCCTCGGTCCACACGCCGACCAGGATGACCCGCTCCAGCCGCAGCGCCCGGTACTCGACTTCGCTGACGTCCTGGAGTTCGGTGGACAGCCCGGAGACCCGTGCCAGCGCATGCCGGTCCTGCAGATCAAGCGCACCCACGTCCAGGCCCCGCTCGGTGCCGTCGCCGCTGAACGGAGCCGCGGTGTTCTCCGCCGGGACTTCCTGCGGTAGCTCGCTGGGAAGGGTCATCGCCTGCTCGTCTGGGTCGGTTATGCGGGGTGCGGTGCTCTGGTCTGCCAATGCTGTCATGCCTCCGGGATACGCTCATCTGAATAAACACCTGCTCTTGATAAACACCTGCGCCGCGCAGGTTGTGCCCGGGATGTGTCCGGGAACACTTTGACCCGCGCCCCGGTGCGATGTTACGAAGCACAGGACCGGCGCCGCCCGGGTCATTACCAGTCAGTAACATGCCCGGTAACGACAGGACGCCGGACGACCTGGGAGGAGCGCGGCATGGCCAGCGACGGTGTGGAGATCACCGGCCCGAAGAGGGACCGTTTCGACGAGGTTCTCACCCCCGAGGCGGTCGGCCTCGTCGCTGCGCTGCACCGGGAGCTGGGCGCCCGCCGCAGGGAACTGCTGGCGGCCCGCGCGGTACGGCAGCAGGAGCTCTCGGCCGGGGGGACGCTGGACTTCCTGGCCGCGACCCAGCCGATCCGGGACGACCCCGACTGGCGGGTGGCCGCGCCCGCCCCGGGCCTGGTGGACCGGCGGGTCGAGATCACCGGCCCGACCGACCGGAAGATGACCATCAACGCGCTGAACTCCGGCGCCAAGGTCTGGCTCGCCGACTTCGAGGACGCGAACACCCCGCTCTGGGAAAACATGGTCTCCGGCCAGCTCAACCTCATCGGCGCGCTGGACCGGACCCTGGACTTCACCAGCGAGGAAGGCAAGTCCTACCAGCTGGGCCCGGACGCGGACCTGGCCACCATCGTGGTCCGGCCCCGGGGCTGGCACCTGGACGAGAAGCACCTGCTGGTGGACGGCCAGCGGGTCTCGGGGAGCCTGTTCGACTTCGCGCTGTACTTCTTCCACTGCGCACGCCGCCAGCTGGAGAAGGGATCGGGCCCCTACTTCTACCTGCCCAAGATCGAGAGCCACCTGGAGGCCCGGCTCTGGAACGACGCCTTCAACCTGGCCCAGGACAGCCTGGGCGTCCCGCGCGGCACGATCCGGGCCACGGTGCTGATCGAGACCATCCCGGCCGCGTTCGAGATGCAGGAGATCCTCTACGAGCTGCGGGACCACAGCGCCGGACTGAACGCAGGACGCTGGGACTACCTGTTCAGCGTGATCAAGAAGTTCCGCAGCCGGGGGCAGGAGTTCGTGCTGCCCGAGCGCAACTCGGTGACGATGACCGCCCCGTTCATGCGCGCGTACACGGAACTGCTGGTGAAGACCTGCCACCAGCGGGGCGCGCACGCCATGGGCGGGATGGCCGCGTTCATCCCCAGCCGGCGCGACCCCGAGGTGAACGCGGTGGCGCTGGCCAAGGTGCGCGAGGACAAGACGCGCGAGTCGGCCGACGGCTTCGACGGCTCCTGGGTGGCTCACCCGGACCTGGTGCCGCTCTGCCGCGAGGTGTTCGACGCGGCCCTCGGCGACCGGCCCAACCAGCTCACCCGGCAGCGGGACGACGTCAGCGTCTCCGCGTCGGACCTGCTCGCGGTGAGCAAGACGCCCGGGACCATCACCGAGGCGGGGCTGCGCAACAACATCAGCGTCGGGCTCCAGTACCTCACGTCCTGGCTGGGCGGGAACGGGGCGGTGGCCATCTTCAACCTGATGGAGGACGCGGCGACGGCCGAGATCTCCCGGTCCCAGGTCTGGCAGTGGATGCACAACGGCGTCCGGCTGGACGACGGCCAGCCGGTGACCCGCGATCTCGCCGAGCGGATCATCGCCGAGGAGTCGGCCACCATCCGGGAGGCGGCCGGCCCGGCCTTCGACGAGCCCCGCTTCGAGCAGGCGGCCGCGCTGTTCAGCGCGGTTGCCCTGGCCGACGACTACGCGGACTTCCTGACCCTGCCTGCCTACGAGGAGATGCCGTAGCAGCTCTCGGGAGGAACGAGAGGAGATGCCGTCAGCTCCCGGGAGGAACGAGAGGAGATGCCGTAACCCGCGCCCATCGTGGACTAGCGGCCCGCCAAGAGGCACCCTGGAGGGTAAGCAGCAGCGTGGAGGCGGGATGACGGTCCAGGCGATGGTGCCCCGGATGACCGAGATCTGCGGGACCGGCGGAGTGGTGTCAGATCCTGCTGAGCTGCGCACCTACGAGTGCGACGGGCTCACCTCGCATCGGGCCGCCCCCGGCCTGGTGGTGTTGCCGGAGACGGCCGAGCAGGTCGCGGAGATCGTCACGGAGTGTGTCCGGGCCCGGGTGCCGTTCGTGGCCCGGGGATCGGGCACCGGCCTGTCCGGCGGGGCCCTGCCGCGCACCGACGGCGTGCTCATCGTGACCTCGCGGATGCGCCGGATCATCGCCATCGACCCGGTCAGCCAGCGGGCGATCGTGGAGCCGGGCGTCACCAACCTGTCGGTCAGCACCGCGGCCCGGCCGTACGGCTACTTCTACGCCCCGGACCCGTCCAGCCAGGTGATCTGCTCGGTGGGCGGCAACGTGGCGGAGAACTCCGGCGGCGCGCACTGCCTCAAGCACGGCTTCACCGTGCACCACGTGACCGGCCTGCAGATCGTCACCCCCCAGGGGGAGCTCACCTGGCTGGGCGACGGCACCGGCGCCGCACCGGGCTACGACCTGGTCGGCATGTTCACCGGCTCGGAGGGCACGCTCGGCATCGTGACCAAGATCGTGGTCAAGCTGACCAGGATCCCGCAGGTCATCACCACGCTGCTGGCCGCGTTCGAGACCACCGGCGCGGGCGGGGCCGCGGTGTCCGGGATCATCGGGGCCGGCATCCTGCCCGCCGCTATCGAGATGATGGACGCGCTGGCCATCGAGGCGGCCGAGGCCGCGGTGGCGTGCAACTACCCGGCGGGCGCCGGGGCGGTCCTGGTCGTGGAACTGGATGGGCCCGAGGCCGACGTGCGCCGGGACAGCGCGGCGGTGCGGGAGCTGTGCCGGGCAGGCCGGCTGCACCGAGATCCGGGAGGCGGACGACCCGGCGGAGCGCGCCGCGATCTGGGCCGGGCGCAAGTCCGCGTTCGCCGCGGTCGGCCGGATCTCCCCGGCCTACCTGGTCCAGGATGGGGTGGTGCCGCGCACGGCGCTCGGCGAGGTGCTGGACAAGATCGCCGCCCTGGGGGCCGCGTCCGGGATCCGGGTGGCCAACGTGTTCCACGCGGGCGACGGCAACCTGCATCCGCTGGTGCTGTACAACGACGCCACGCCCGGGGAGGAAGCCCGGGCCGAAGAGGTGTCCGGGGCCATCCTGGACCTCTGCATCGAGCACGGTGGCTCGATCACCGGGGAGCACGGCGTGGGCACGGACAAGTCCAAGTACATGACGAGGATGTTCACCCGGGAGGACCTGGACACCATGCAGCTGCTCCGCTGCGCGTTCGACCCGGCCGGGCTGTGCAACCCGGGCAAGATCTTCCCCACCCCGCGGCTGTGCGGTGAGGTCCCGGGGCCGCGCCGCGGTGTGCACCCGATCGTCGCCGCAGGCCTGGCGGAGCAGTTTTGAGCGCTGGATCGGTGCCCGGATCGCTGGCCCGGGCCTGCCGCTCGGTACGGCCAGGTGGCCCGCGGGACGCGGTCGGCGGCCTGACCCCGCCCTGGGTCGCCTCCCCCGCCGACACCAGCGAGGCCAGCGCCCTGCTGGCGGCGGCGACCGAGCACGAGCTCGCGGTGGTGCCACGCGGCAGCGGGACCACCGTGTCCTGGGGTGTCCCGCCGCGCCAGCTCGACCTGGTCATCGACACCCTGCGGCTGGACCGGGTGATCGAGCACGCCGCAGGTGACCTGGTGGTCCGGGCGCAGGCCGGCGTGACCATGGACCGGCTGGCCGGGGTGCTGGCCACCGCCCGGCAGCAGCTCGCGCTGGATATCGCGCCCCGCCCCGGACACGGCGGCCAGGCCAGCTCCCCCACCGTCGGCGGCGTGCTCGCCACGGGCGCGGCCGGGCCGCGCAGGCTGCGCTACGGCACCCCCCGCGACCTGCTGATCGGCATCACCGTGATCCGCCCGGACGGGACCGTGACCAAGTCCGGCGGCAAGGTCGTCAAGAACGTGGCCGGGTATGACCTCGGCAAGCTGTACACCGGCTCGCTGGGGACGCTCGGCCTGATCACCGAGGCCATCTTCCGGCTGCACCCGCTGCCCGCCGCGACCGCGTTCGTGACCGCGGGCTACGCCGACCCGGCCGCGGCCGCCGAAGGGGTCGCGGCGGCGGCCGGGTCCGACCTCGCCCCGGTGGCCATCGAGATCGACCGGCCGTCGCGGGATGGCCTGATCCGGGTGGCGGTGCTGCTGGAAGGCGACCCCGGCGGGTTGTCCGAGCGGGCCTCGCTGATCCGCGGCGTGCTCGGGGCGGGCACCGCGACCCTGGACGCTGCGCCACCCTGGTGGGGTGCGGGGCCCGCGACCCCCGGGCCGGGGGCCGCCGCCCGGGAGGACAGCACGCTGATCCAGATCGGCTTCTGGTCCGCGGCCCTGCCCGGCGTGCTGGACGCGGTGGACGCCGCGGGACGGGCGACCGGGCTGGACCCGGCGGTGGCCGGCTCGGCCGCCGCAGGCGTGCTGCACGCCGCGGTGCCCGGGACCGCCGCGCCGGAACCGGTCGCCGCGTTCCTGGCCGGGCTGCGCGAGCGCCTCGCCCGCGACCTGGAACCGGGGTTCGCGGGCGGGGAGGGACCACCGGCCCGGGCCAGCGCCGTCGTCGTCCGGGCCCCGGCCGCCGTGCAGGCCTTGATCGACATGTGGGGCCCGGTGCCTTCGCTCAGCCTGATGCGGGCGCTGAAGGACCAGTTCGACCCCGGGCACCTGATGGCGCCCGGCCGGTTCGCCGGGGGGATCTGAGTGCGGGAGGGACGCGAGTGAGCGAGCTGCAGGACGAGGGGAAGGTGGGCGGAGCCCCGGAGGCCACGGGCACGCCGAGCACGTCGCCCATCGACCCGTCCGGCGAGCTGCGCGCGCTGGCGTCCGACTGCGTGCACTGCGGCTTCTGCCTGCCCGTCTGCCCCACCTACCAGCTGTGGGGCGAGGAGATGGACTCGCCGCGCGGGCGGATCCACCTGATCACCCAGATCCTGGACGGGGCCGCGGCGGACGCGGTCGCGGCGGACGGGACAGCCGCGGGCGGGAGCGTGGTCAGCGACACGGCCGCCACCCACCTGGACCGCTGCCTCGGCTGCATGGCCTGCGTACCCGCCTGCCCCTCGGGGGTGCACTACGACCGGCTGATCGAGGCGGCCCGCAGCTGGGCCGAGGAGCCGCCGGGCGGGGCGGCCCCCTCGCCGCTGCCGCCCCGTTCGCCGCGCGAGCGGGCCGCGCGCGCGGCGATCTTCGCGACGTTCCCGTACCCGGCCCGGCTCCGGATGCTGACCCGCCCGCTGCGGGCCGCCCAGCGCACCGGGGTCATCCGGCGGCTAGAGAGCAGCCGGCTGGCCGCCCGGTTCGCCCCCGAGATGGTGGCATCGCTCAAGGTGGCGCCCTCACCGCCGCGCAAGCACGCCGCGCTGGCCCGCCGGGTGCCCGCGCAGGGGCCACGGCGGGCGGTGGTCGGCCTGCTCACCGGCTGCGTGCAGCAGGTGTTCTTCCCGGGCGTGAACGAGGCGACCGTGCGGATCCTGGCCGCCGAGGGATGCGACGTCGTCATCCCGCGCAAGCAGGGCTGCTGCGGCGCCCTGTCGCTGCACAGCGGCCGGGCCACCGAGGCCGCCGGGTTCGCCCGGCGGACCATGACCGCGTTCGAGGACGCGGGGGTGGACGTGGTCGTGGTGAACTCGGCCGGCTGCGGCTCGGCCATGAAGGAGTACACCCATCTCTTCGGCCGGGGTGATGAGGCACCGCGGGCCGAGCAGTTCACCAGCAAGGTCCGTGACCTCAGCGAGTTCCTCGCCGAGCTGGCCGCTGACGGCGGCCCGCGGGCGGTGCGGCATCCGCTCCCGGTCACCGCGGTCTACCACGAGGCCTGTCACCTGGGGCACGCGCAGGGCATCCGGCGCCAGCCCCGGGACCTGCTCCGCGAGATCCCTGGGCTGGAGCTGGTCGAGCCGTCCGACCCGGGGACCTGCTGCGGCTCGGCCGGCGTCTACAACCTGCTGCAGCCCGAGGCCGCGGGTGAGCTGGGCGCCCGCAAGGCGGCCTCGGTGCTGGCCACCGGGGCGCCGCTGGTCATCTCGGCCAACCCCGGCTGCAGCCTGCAGATCAGTGCGGCGATGGCGGCCGCCGGAGCGCAGAGCCCGCCCGCGATGGCGCACATCGCCGAGGTGCTGGACGCCTCGCTGCGCGGCGCTGCGGTGTCCGAGCTGACCGGCCGGGCCGGGACCGGCGACCCGGTCCCCGGAACCACCGGCGTCCCCGACTAGCGGGCCGCCAGCCAGTCCGGGTCGAGTTCCCCCTCGGCCACGATCACCGCGGGCCCGGTCAGCCAGCTGGTCCCGGCCTCCAGCGTCACCAGCAGCTCGCCACCCGGCACCGTGACGTGCCACTGGCGGGGAGCGGTTTTCGTTGCGGAGAAGTGAGCGGCTGCTGCTGCCGCAGCCGCGACCGCGCCGGTACCACAGGATCGCGTCTCGCCCGAGCCCCGCTCGTGCACCCGCATGCTGATGGCGCCCGGCCCGGTCCGCCGGACCAGTTCCACGTTGCCGCCGTCCGGGAAGTCGCGCCGGGTCCAGGCCGGGCGGCACGGCCAGGTCGAACTTGTCCAGCGCGTCGTCCACCAGGCAGGCCAGGTGCGGGTTGCCGACGCTGACCCGCAGGCCGTCCCGGATCACGCCGCCGATCACGGCCCGTCCCGGGCCGAGGACGGTGGCCGGGCCCATGTCCACGCTGATCTGGCCGTCCGGTTCCACGCGGACCTGGCGGATCCCGGACCGGGTCGCCACCGCGAACGACGGCCCGGCGGCCAGGCCGTGCTCCAGCAGGTAGCGGGCGAACACGCGGACGCCGTTGCCGCACATCTCGGCGATGCTGCCGTCGGCGTTGCGGTAGTCCATGAACCACTCCGCCGGGCCGGTTTCCGCGGGGCCAGTGGGCGCGGGACCGGTTTCCCCCGGAGCCGCTGGCCCGGGGCCGGGCAGCGCGGCGGTACGGACCACCCGCAGCACGCCGTCCGCCCCGATCCCGGCCCGGCGGTCGCACAGCCGCGCGGTGGCGGCCGGCGTGAGGTCATGCTCGCCGCGGGGGTCGGGCAGGATCACGAAGTCGTTCTCGGTGCCGTGGCCCTTGGCGAACTCGCGCTGGCTAAATTCGTGCTCGGTGAACTGGCGCTCGGTGAGTGGCTCCTGGGCGGACGGCATCTCTCGATGGTAGCCAGTGCCTGGCCGGCAGGTCCGCGCCGGGACCGGCGTCCAGCCAGACCACCCGGGGTCGCGGCGGAACCAGGCCTCCTGGCGGCGGGCGAACCGGCGGGTCGCCTTGACGGTCTGCTCGCGGGCCTCGTCCTCGCCCCACTCCCCGGCCAGCAACGCAGCACCTGCGCGTGCCGGCGCCTCGCTCTCCCTCCTCTCTCTCGCAGCTCCTGCTCCTCCCCCCCTTCCCTCTCTCCTCCCTCTCCTCCTCCCCCTCCTCGGTTCCCCCTCGCCTCTCACCGCCCCTCCCCTTCCCGGCCTCCAGCGTCACCAGCAGCTCGCCACCCGCACCGGACGTGCCACTGGCGGGGAGCGGTTTTCGTTGCGGAGAAGGAGCGGCTGCTGCTGCCGCAGCCGCGACCGCGCCGGTACCACAGGATCGCGTCTCGCCCGAGCCCCGCTCGTGCACCCGCATGCTGATGGCGTCCGGCCCGGTCCGCCGGACCAGTTCCACGTTGCCGCCGTCCGGGAAGTCGCGCCGGGTCCAGGCCGGGCGGCACGGCCAGGTCGAACTTGTCCAGCGCGTCGTCCACCAGGCAGGCCAGGTGCGGGTTGCCGACGCTGACCCGCAGGCCGTCCCGGATCACGCCGCCGATCACGGCCCGTCCCGGGCCGAGGACGGTGGCCGGGCCCATGTCCACGCTGATCTGGCCGTCCGGTTCCACGCGGACCTGGCGGATCCCGGACCGGGTCGCCACCGCGAACGACGGCCCGGCGGCCAGGCCGTGCTCCAGCAGGTAGCGGGCGAACACGCGGACGCCGTTGCCGCACATCTCGGCGACGCTGCCGTCGGCGTTGCGGTAGTCCATGAACCACTCCGCCGGGCCGGTTTCCGCGGGGCCAGTCGGCGCGGGACCGGTTTCCCCCGGAGCCGCTGGCGCGGGGCCGGGCAGCGCGGCGGTACGGACCACCCGCAGCACGCCGTCCGCCCCGATCCCGGCCCGGCGGTCGCACAGCCGCGCGGTGGCGGCCGGCGTGAGGTCATGCTCGCCGCGGGGGTCGGGCAGGATCACGAAGTCGTTCTCGGTGCCGTGGCCCTTGGCGAACTCGCGCTGGCTAAATTCGTGCTCGGTGAACTGGCGCTCGGTGAGTGGCTCCTGGGCGGACGGCATCTCTCGATGGTAGCCAGTGCCTGGGCCGGCAGGTCCGCGCCGGGACCGGCGTCCAGCCAGACCACCCGGGGGTCGCGGCGGAACCAGGCCTCCTGGCGGCGGGCGAACCGGCGGGTCGCCTTGACGGTCTGCTCGCGGGCCTCGTCCTCGCCCCACTCCCCGGCCAGCAAACGCAGCACCTGCGCGTAGCCGAGCGCCTGGCTGGCCGTCCGGCCCTCGCGCAGCCCCGCCTGCTCCAGCCCGCGCACCTCGCCCACCAGGCCGGCCCGCCACATCTGGGCCACCCGGACGGCGATCCGGCGGTCCAGTTCGGCGCGGCTGACCCGCAGCCCGATCTGCACCGACGGGTACAGCGACTCATAGCGCGGCAGCGTCGCGGTGAACGGCTGCCCGGACAGCTCGATGACCTCCAGCGCGCGGACGATCCGGCGGCCGTTGCTGGGCAGGATGCCCGCGGCCGCACCAGGGTCGAGCGTGGCCAGCCTCGCGTGCAGCTCAGCCGGTCCCAGCGCGGCCAGCTCGGCCTCGAGCCGCTCCCGGACGGCGGGGTCGGTACCGGGGAAGTTCAGGTCGTCCAGGGCGGCGCGCAGGTACAGCCCGGAGCCACCGACCAGGATCGGCACCCGGCCGCGGGCGCTCACCTCCGCGATGGCCTCCCGGGCCAGCTGCTGATATTCGGCCACGTTCGCGGGGTACCGCACGTCCCACACGTCGAGCAGATGATGCGGGATGCCCTGGCGCTGGGCCACGGTGAGCTTGGCCGTGCCGATGTCCATGCCCCGGTACAGCTGCATGGAGTCGGCGTTGATGATCTCGCCGCCGAGCTCGCCGGCCAGCCGCAGCGCGAGATCGGACTTGCCGGCCGCGGTGGGGCCGAGCACCGCGATCACCAGGTCCGCCATGCCGTCAGCCTCCATCGGGACCGAGCACCGCGATCACCGGGTCTGCCATGCCGACAGTGTGCCATCCGGCGGGCGGCCCGGGCTCCAGGCCGGACCGCCCGCCCGGACCGCCCGCCCGGACCCGGCCGCCCCCGGGACCGGGCGGGTCAGGCCTCAGAGGTGGCCGCGGCCCGGCTGGATCCGCTGCACCCGCAGGTAGGTCGTGCCCGCGCGGGAGCAGGCCAGGAAGCGCAGCCGGGCAAACCCCGGCGCGACCCGGCTCGGCGGGATGACCCGCAGACCACGGGCCATCGCCGGACGGCACAGCCGGCGCGGGAAGAGCGTGACGTCGGTGATCCGCAGCACCGCGTGCCCCGTCCAGCCACGCCGCAAGGTGACCACCCGCAGCGGGGCCCCCGAGACCCAGGCCGCCGGGCTGCCCAGCTGCCGCCCGTGCCGGTTCACCGCCGCGACCCCCGGGAACCCGAACAGGTAGCAGGTGCGGTGCGAGATGTTGGTGAACCTGAGCAGGTAAGTGAAACTGCCCGCGGCGCCGCTGCCCTGGCTCATGTGAAATTTCAGGTTGGCCCGGGCGCAGGTGGGGATGGCCGTGGGCCGCGCGGAGTGCGCCGGGCTGACCGGGGCCGCCGAGGCAGCGGTCGCGGTCAGCGCGGTGGCGCAGCCGACGGCCAGGACCACGGCCGACCGGCGAAGGGTACTCACGGAAAACAGCATGAATGTCCTCCTTGACGATGGCGGCCCCATAGGCCGCCTCACCTGGGAAGACGCAGGCCGGGAGGACAGGGTTGATCGGTTTCACGACGGCAGGACGGGCGGAGGGCGGTCAGGCGGGGCGGCCGACCGCGGGCATGCCCAGCGCTACCGCGGGCGGCGGGGCGGCGGGGCCGGGCGCGGCGAGCCCGTCCGCGCGGGCCTGCCAGGCGTCGCCGCCGCGGGTACGCCGGACCGTCCGCGGGCGGCCGTCCGCGATCAGGTAGTGCGGGGCGGCCCGGGTCACCGTCGTGGTGACCAGGTCCCCCGGGCGCGGCGTGGTGTCGCCCGGGGCGAAGTGCACCAGCCGGTTGTCCCGGGCCCGGCCGGACAGCCGGTGGGTGGCGCCATCCTTGCGGCCCTCGCCCTCGGCCACCAGCACCTCGACCTCGCGGCCGGCGAACACCTCGTTCTCGGCCAGCGACACGTCCTCGACCAGCGCGGCGAGCCGCTGATAACGCTCCGCGACCGCGGCCGCAGGTACCTGCCCGTCCATCCCGGCCGCCGGGGTACCGGGGCGCGGCGAGTACTGGAACGTGAACGCCCCGGCGAAGCGCGCCTGGCGGACCAGGTCGAGGGTGTCCTCGAAGTCACGATCGGTCTCACCGGGGAAGCCCACGATGATGTCCGTCGTGATGGCGGCGTCCGGCATGGCCGTCCGGACCCGGTCCAGGATGGCGAGGTACTTCTCCCGCCGGTAAGCGCGGCGCATGGCTCGCAGTACCGTGTCGGAACCGGACTGCAAGGGCATGTGCAGCTGCGGCATCACGTTCGGCGTCTCGGCCATGGCGGCGATCACGTCGTCGGTGAAGTCCCGCGGGTGCGGCGAGGTGAACCGCACCCGCTCAAGCCCGTCGATCCCCCCGCAGGCCCGCAGCAGCTTGCCGAAGGCGAGCTGGTCGCCGAAGCCGACGCCGTAGGAGTTCACGTTCTGGCCGAGCAGGGTGACCTCGATGACCCCGTCACCCGTCAGGGCGCGGATCTCGGCCAGCACGTCACCCGGCCGCCGGTCCTCCTCCCGCCCGCGCAGGCTCGGCACGATGCAGAACGTGCAGGTGTTGTTGCAGCCCACCGAGATGGCCACCCAGGCGGAATAGCTGGACTCCCGGCGGGCCGGCAGGACCGAGGGGAACCGCTCCAGCGACTCGGCGATCTCTACCTGTGCGGCTTCTTGCACCCGGGCCCGTTCGAGCAGGGCGGGCAGCGAGCCGATATTGTGCGTGCCGAACACGACATCGACCCACGGCGCCCGCTCGGCGATGCCGGCCCGGTCCTTCTGGGCCAGGCACCCGCCCACGGCGATCTGCATTCCCGGCCGGGACTGCTTGACCGGAAGCAGATGGCCCAGGTTGCCGTAAAGCCGGTTATCGGCGTTTTCGCGGACCGCGCAGGTGTTGAATACCACGACGTCCGCGGGTTCCCCGCTGGGGGCACGCTGATAGCCAGCGCCTTCGAGCAGGCCAGCCAGCCGTTCGGAGTCGTGCATGTTCATCTGGCACCCGTAGGTGCGTATCTGATAGGTGCGGGAGGCGCTCATTTCGCATCCGAGGGTACGCGCACTGCACGGCAGGTCCGGAATCTCCCGCCAGGAGTCCCGTGGCATGTCTGGAATCTCCCCTGGCAGACCCGCGAATGGTAGACGATATCCCCTATGACAGACAGCGTTCCAGCTCCCCGAATCCCCTACGGCGCCTGGCCTTCCCCCATCACCGCGGCCGACGTGGCCAAGGGACAGGTGCTGATCTCCTACCCGATGATTATCGGCACCGACGTGTGGTGGCAGGAGGGGCGCCCGGACGAGGGCGGCCGGGTGACGGTGGTGCACTGTGACGCAGCCGGTCATCAGCAGGCGTTGCTGCCCGCGCCGTGGAACGCGCGCAGCCGCGTGCACGAGTACGGCGGGCGGTCGTACCTCCCGGTGCCCGCGGCCCCCGGGCGGACAGCCCGGCGGGCCGGGCCATTGTGTTCGTGAACTACGCCGACCAGCGCCTGTACCTTGCGGCTGCGGCGGCGTCGGGCCCGGCGGATCGGCCCGGCGTCGGGCCCGGAACCGCTGACCCCGCCAGCCACCGACGACGGGCTCGGCGAGCTGCGTTTCGCGGATTTCATCTTGTCAGCAGACGAGCAGGAGGTGTGGTGCGTCCAGGAGCGGCACGAGGGCGGCAAGATCACCCGGAGCCTCGTCGCGGTGCCGCTGGACGGGAGCGCGGCGGAAGATCCCGCGGCCATCCGTGAGCTGGTCAGCGGCTCCGATTTTTTCGCTTTCCCCACGTTGTCCCCGGATGGGAGCCGGCTGGCCTGGATCTGCTGGAATCACCCGCGGATGCCCTGGGATGGGACCGAATTGCGGGTGGCCCAGATCTCCGAGGGGGTGCTGGGGCGCGGGCGGCTGGTTAAGGGTGGGATGAGAGAGTCCGTGCTGGCGCCCGTGTGGCGCGACCAGACCAGCCTGTACGTGGTCTCGGACTGGCCCGGCTGGTGGAACCTGTACCAGGTCGGCCTGGTCGGCGAGCCCGCCCAGGCGCTGTACCCGGCCGAAGAGGAGTTCGCCGAGCCGTTGTGGCAGCTGGGCGGGCGGCCGTACGCGATGCTGGGCGACGGCCGGCTGGCTGTCCTGCACGGCCAGGGCGGCATGCGGCTGGGGCTGCTCGACCCGGAGACGGGGGAGATCGCCGACCTCGACCTGCCGTTCCAGGAGTTTCGCGGTGGCGTGTCCGCGGCCGGGGACACGATCGTGGCGGTGGCCGGGGGTCCGCAGACCCCGCTGTCCGTGGTGCGGGTGGACGCGGCTACCGGGAAGTCTGAGGTGCTGCGCCGGGAGACCGAGGAGGTTCCCGAGGCCGGGTACCTGCCGGTGCCGGACCAGGTCCGGCTGGAGGGACACTACGGGCGCAACGTGCACGCGCTGGTGTACCCGCCGACGCACCCGGACGCGGTGGCCCCGGACGGGGAACTGCCGCCCTACATCGTGTGGGCCCACGGCGGCCCCACCTCGCACGTGGTCGGCCTGCTCGATCTGGAGAAGGCCTACTTCACCAGCCGCGGCATCGGCGTCGTCGACGTGAACTACGGGGGCTCCACCGGGTACGGCCGCAGTTACCGGGAGCGGCTGCGCATGCAGTGGGGCGTGGTGGACGTGGAGGACGCGGTGGCGGCCGGGCTGGCGCTGGCCGACAAGGACGAGGCCGATCCGCGGCGGCTCGGGATCCGGGGCGCGTCGGCGGGGGGCTGGACCGCACTGGCCGCCGTGACCACGCAGGCGGCCAGGAAGCCGGTGTTCAGCGCGGCGGCGTCGTATTTCGGGGTGGCCGACCTGCGCGAGTTCGCGGCGGAGACGCACGACTTCGAGTCGCACTACCTGGACGGCCTGATCGGCCCGCTGCCCGGCTTCGAGTACGTCTACGCGGAACGTTCCCCGGCCGGCCACGTGACCGACGCGACCTGCCCGGTCCTGCTGCTCCAGGGTCTCGATGACCCGATCGTGCCGCCCCGCCAGGCCGAGAGCATCGCGGCCGACCTGGCCGCCCACGGCATCCGGCACGCCCTGCTCACCTTCAAGGGCGAGTCGCACGGCTTCCGCCGGACCGAGACGATCATCGCCGCGCTCGAGGCGGAACTGTCGTTCTACGGGCAGGTGCTCGGCTTCACCCCGCCCGGCATCCCCCAGCTGAGCCTCACCGAGCCCCGGCAGCTGGCCCAGCAGGCCGGGACAGCCCAGCAGGGGGACGTACCGCTGGGACCTGGCCAGGCGGCCCAACTGAACGGGGAGAGCGCCGGGACGCCGTCGGCTCCGTCAGCGCCGGCGGCCAAATCCGCAGGCTGAGCGCGGCTGGTCAGCGGGCGAACTCGGTGGCGCGTGACTCCCGGACGACCGTGACCCGGATCTGGCCCGGGTAGGTGAGCTCCTCTTCCACCTGCTTGGCCACGTCCCGCGCGATGACCTGGGCCTGGATGTCGTCCACCCGCTCGGGCTTGACCATCACCCGGATCTCCCGGCCAGCCTGCATGGCGAACACCTTTTCGACCCCCGGCTGGGCGGTGGCGATCTGCTCCAGCCGCTCCAGCCGCTTCACGTAGGCCTCCAGGGACTCGCGCCGGGCACCCGGCCGGCCACCGCTGATCGCGTCGGCCGCCTGGGTGAGCACGGCCTCGACGGTGCGGACCTCGACCTCGTTGTGGTGAGCCTCGATCGCGTGCACCACGTCGGCGGACTCACCGTAGCGCCGCGCGATCTCCGCGCCGATCAGGGCGTGGCTGCCCTCGACCTCATGGGTCAGGGCCTTGCCCACGTCGTGCAGCACCGTGCAACGTTTCAGCAGGACCGGATCCATGCCGAGCTCGCTGGCCATCATGCCGGCGATGTGCGCGGACTCGACCAGGTGCCGGAGCACGTTCTGGCCGTAAGAGGTGCGGTAGCGCAGCCGGCCGAGCAGGGTGACCAGTTCCGGGTGCAGGTCGGTGATGGACAGTTCCACCATCGCGTCCTCCCCGGCCCGGACGCAGAGTTGCTCCACCTCGCCCTTGCTGCGCTCGTAGGCCTCCTCGATGCGCTGCGGGTGGATCCGCCCGTCCAGGACGAGCCGTTCCAGGGTGAGCCGTCCCACCTCACGGCGGACCGGGTCGAAGCAGGAAAGCAGGACCGCCTCAGGGGTGTCGTCGATGATGAGGTTGACCCCGGTGACCGACTCGAAGGCCCGGATGTTCCGGCCCTCCCGGCCGATGATCCGGCCCTTCATCTCGTCGCCCGGCAGGTGCAGCACGGAGACGACGGACTCGCTGGTCTGCTCGCTGGCCACCCGCTGGATGGCCAGGGTCACGATCCGCCGGGCCCGTTCCTCGCCGTCCCGCCGCGCCGCGTTCTCGGTCTCCCTGACCAGCAGCGCCGCCTCGCGCTTGGCCTGGTTCTGGATGCCGGTGACCAGTTCTGCCTTGGCCTGGTCCGCGGTCAGCCCGGCGGTCTGCTCCAGGACCTGGCGACGTTCCTCGTCCAGCCGGTCCAGGTCGGCCCGCCTGGTCTCCAGGCCGCTCCGGATCTGGTCCAGGCTCGCGGAGCGCTCGTCCAGCTTGCCGAACTCGGCGTCCAGGCGGCTCTCCCGTTCGGCCAGCCGGGCTTCGCGCCGCTCGAGGTCGGCACGCAGATCGCGGGCCTCGGCCCGGACCGTGCGCAGTTCCTCCTCGGCGTCCCGGCTGGCCTGGGCGGCCTTGTCCGAGGCCAGCCCCGCTTCGCGGACAATGGCGGCGGCCTCGGCCTGCGCCCGGGTCCGGACCTGATCGGCTTCCTGGCCAGCTTCGGCCAGCGTCCGCTGGGCGGCGGCCGTGACGGCCGCGGACTCCGCCCCGGCCGGCTCGGCGGCCGGCGCCGCCGCCATGGCGGGCTGGTCCCGGGCCGGCGGCCTGCGCAGCACGACGATGAGCGCGAACACGGCGGCCAGCAGCCCGACCGCCCCGATAACGAGAGAGATTGTGCTGCTCATGGCACACCCCAATCCTGCTCGCCGGCCCCGGCACCAGGGTGTGGTGCCAGGGATAAACCCTGGAGCGAGGGGTCATGCCCGCCATGCACTGAACGCTGTGTGGCGTCCGGAGCACGCCAGACTTAAGGCGTCGCGCGCACCGGTCAGCTAGACCCGGTCAGGCCAGCCTGACCGGGCCACCCGGGTGGGCAGCACCCAGCTGGCCGAACCGGGCGGTCGCACCAGCCCGGGTACTGCGTCCTTTCACGGAAAGCGCGCGGACCTAAGTCCCGGCCAGACCGTAGCCCGGCCGTCCTGCCTGGCCTGGCTGAGAGCCCCGGTCCGGGGCCCGGAAACCGGGCCTATCAGCCCGGGTGAGCGTCCTCGCCTGGGCCAGACACCAACCAAAGTCCGTGACCGAAAGCCGGTCACGAGCCGTATTTACTCGTTTCATCCGCATGGCGCGGAGTAACACCTCGCTGCCGTGAGGTTAAGCGTACATAACGTTTTGGGCAAGCCGTGCGTTGCGTTCTTCTGAAGTCTTACCCTGCGGAATCGCGCTCTTACCCTGGGCTACCTTCGCTGTCGGGAGTGGTAAAGGCCAGGTCATCGAGGTCCATCCCGGCGCCCGCCGCGTCGATGCCTTCCTGCTCAATGGCCTCCCGGACGACGCGGTAGGCGATCGGCGCGGGATAACCCTTCCGGGCCAGCAACCCGACCAGGCGCCGGATCCGGGTCGGCAGCGGCTTGCCCCGGCTGGCGGCGAGACCCTTGTCCACCAGCCGCCGCGCGGTGGCCATCTCGTCGGCGGGGTCGAGGGCACTGACCGCCGCGCTGATGTCCTGCCCGTCCACCCCGCGCTGCTTGAGCTCGGCCGAGAGCGCCCGGCGGGCCAGTCCCCGGCCGTGATGCCGCGACTCGACCCACGCGCGGGCGAAGGCCGCGTCGTCGATCAGGCCCACCTCGGCGAAGCGGGCCAGGACCGCGGCAGCTGCGTCCTCGGGCACGCCGTGACGGTGCATGGCGTCCGCCAGCTGAGCCCGGGTCCGTGGCTGCCCGGTGAGCAGTCGCAGGCAGAGCTGCCGGGCCCGCTCCTCCGGATCCCTGACCGGGCCGGCGTCCTCATCAGCGCCGGCCGGGGCAGCGCCGGCCCGGCCCGGCCCAGGCCTCTTCGGGCCGGGCTGGGCCGGCGTTACCCTGGCCGCCCGATCAGGCACCGCCGCCTACGCCAGCAGATGTCCCTGCGGTCCGGCCTGCGGCGGCGCGGCCCGCTGCGGGCCGGGCCACTGGAGCGCCGGTTCCCGAACCATTGGCTCCCGGGGCCCCCGCCGGAACTCCGTTCGCCGATCCGTTGGCTCCGGGTCCGGCAGCCGGGGCGGCTTCGGCGTCGACCCGCGGCCCGATGCCGAGCTTCTCCTTGATCTTCTTCTCGATCTCGTTCGCGAGGTCCGGGTTATCCCGCAGGAAGTTGCGGGAGTTCTCCTTGCCCTGGCCGAGCTGATCGCCTTCGTAGGTGTACCAGGCTCCCGACTTGCGGACGATGGACTGCTCGACCCCCAGGTCGATCAGCCCGCCCTCGCGGCTGATCCCGGTACCGAAAATGATGTCGCACTCCGCGACCTTGAACGGCGGGCTGCACTTGTTCTTGACCACCTTGATCCGGGTCCGGCTGCCCACGGCCTCGGTGCCGTCCTTCAGCGTCTCGATCCGGCGCACGTCCAGCCGCACTGACGCGTAGAACTTGAGCGCCCGCCCGCCGCTGGTGGTCTCGGGGCTGTTGTGCACCATGACGCCGTTGACGAAGTAGTTGTGCGATCCCTCAACCTCGATGTCGAACCGGTTCATCGACCTCGTCGGCGGCTTGACATGAATGTCCAGGATCCTGGCTGGCACCAGGCGCATCTCAGCCGGGACGAACTCCGGCTCCACCCGGAACTGCCCGCGGAACCGTGGCAGGAGCTTGTACTCCATCGACGGATGAATGTAAGGCGCGACAAGCTTCTGGAACTTCTCTGACGCCGCGGTGGTGAATTGCAGGATGGCCTGGCTCCGGGAACCCCGGGTGACGACCTTGACGTCGAGCCGGTGGGTAGCCCGCAGATAGTCGGCGAGCCGCTCGCGGGAGCCTGGGCTCATCGCCTGCACGCAGATCTCTACCCGGCCGGTGCCGCCCTGCGTCCTCTCCTGGACACCCTTCGACCTGACCGTGAAGCAGCCATCGTCCATGTACCAGACCGCGAGGGAGAATGGCGTGAGCGCCTTCAGGTATTCCCCGCTGAGGTGCTTCTTGCCATCCCCGAAGTACACCCCCTCACGCAGTTCAGCCAGTTCGGGAAGTGGGGTCAGGTCAGCGAAGACCGCGCCCTTGGCGTTGGAAGACAGCGTGCACCCGATGTTGCCGAGGAGGCTGACCTTCCAGTCCAGGTACGAGGCCTGCTTGGCTCCGTGGCCCATCCGGAATCTGGTACCTGACCTGCCATGCGGGTTCGGCGAGAGGCTCCCATCCCCCATCAGCGCGCCCAGGATGAGCTCCATCTGCTGCCCGCTCAGCCGCCAGGGCTCGGCGAGGGCAACCCGGTCACCAGGGATGAGCTCCCCTGCTTCGCGCCAGCCTCCAGGCGTGCGGACCAGGTGGTTCTCTGTCGCCGCGAACTGGGCCCTCCCGTTCCCGCCTGACTTGGCCACGCTGAACTGGAGGAACTGGTCGGTACGGCCGTTGTTGAACCAGTTGACGATGCGGCGCGGGATTATGCGCCCGGATTCCGGGTCGTAGGAGAGGACTTCGACGTCCTGACGCTGATTAACGATCTTGCCGATTTTCTCCTGCGTGCCGTCCGCCAGGGTCACCCTGGTCGAGTACGACATGCAGCCGAACATGACCCCGACCTTCTCGCGCAGCTGGTTGATGAAGATCGCGGTGGTCTTCGTCTGGCTCAGCGCGCCGGTGATCTTCCGCAGCGCCTGGGACATCAGCCGGGCCTGGAGGCCCACGTGGCTGTCGCCCATATCGCCCTCGATCTCGGCCCGGGGCACCAGCGCGGCCACCGAGTCGATGACGACGACGTCGATCGCCCCGGAGCGGATCAGCATGTCCGCGATCTCCAGGGCCTGCTCCCCGGTGTCCGGCTGGGAGACGAGCAGCGCGTCGGTGTCCACGCCGAGCTTCTTCGCATAGTCCGGGTCCAGCGCGTGCTCGGCGTCGATGAACGCGGCGATCCCCCCGGCCTTCTGCGCGCTGGCCAGCGCATGCAAGGCGAGGGTAGTTTTCCCGCTCCCTTCGGGCCCGTAGATCTCGACGACCCGGCCGCGGGGCAGGCCGCCGATGCCCAGCGCGACGTCCAGCGCGATGGAGCCGGTGGGGATCACTTCCATCGGGGCGCGGACCTCGTCGCCGAGCCGCATGATCGAGCCCCGGCCGAATTGCCGTTCGATCTGGGCGAGAGCAGTCTCCAGGGACTTGTCCCTGTCACCGCCGGTCCGGTTGACCGCCCTGTCGCTGCCTGCCATGGGAACTCCCGTTGGATTCAAGAGCTTGCTTGCTGGTTCAGTTGCCGGTCCAGAAGCTACGTGCCGCCACCGACAATTCCGCGCACTGCCGTCCAGTTGCCGTGCCGCAAGGTCGCTGGCCACGGAAAGGAGGCCTGAATGGCCACCCCCAGGCCACTACCTTAGGCGAACAACTGTTCGACCGTGATGCCAACACGCCGCATCCACGGAGAAAATTCGCCCTGGCCCTGGCGGGCGCTCAGGCCCGGGACGAGGAGATGACGAAGGTGGCGTGCGGCGTGACGTGCACGACGTCCCCGCCGGGCGTCCGGGCGGTGCGGGACGCCGGAGGGGTAGGCGTCGATGCGGAGGTGGTCGGGTCCCGGGCGGCCCGCGGCATCCCAGGCCACGATCAGCTCCTTGAGCCTGGCTTGCTGCCGCTGTGCCTCCCCGTAGCCGCGGACGGTCAGCTGGAGCATCCGCCCACGGGCCGGATCGCCGCTCGTGGCGCCCGGGCGCCGGGACCCGAAGCGCCCAGATCAGGCCCGCTGAGGCCAGGCCCGCTGAAATCGAGAACGGCGAGGCCGGCCGGACCCGGAAGGCAGGGGCTGGCCCGCCGCGTGACGCCGCGCACGGTGAAGTCGACCACTGCGGGCACCCCGCTCGCCTCGGCCGCGTCCGGCGGCCCGCTGTAGGTCAGCGTGGCCAGGGCTGGCTCGCGGAAGGCCAGCCAGGGCCGCAGGCTGGCGAACACGTCCCCGGACCGCGCCGTGATGCCGGTGTCCGCAGCTGGCCCCCGATGCCCCAGGACGTCGGCGACCAGGGCCGCGTCCACGTCCGTCCCCGCCGCCGCCTGAAGGTACACGCCGGGATGCCCGGGCACCGGCAGCCGCTGGTCGCCGTTGGCCATCGCCCCGGTGAGCGGCATGAACTGGCACCCGCACACGGCCACGCTGCTCAGATGGCCATCGGCGGGGGTGAAGGCCACGCACTGCTGGACGCCCCGGATCGACAGCGGTACCACCAGCCGCCCGCCGGGGGCGAGCTGGCTGGCCCAGGCCGGGGCGAGATCCGACGCGCCGGCGGTGACGATGATCCCGTCGTAGGGGGCGCCGCCGGGCCAGCCCTGGGCCCCGTCCCCGCAGATCACCTCGACGTTGGCGGCGCCCGCTGCCGCCAGGTGGCTGCGGGCCTCCTCGGCCACCTCCGGGTCGATGTCGATGGTGACGACCCGGCCCGAGGCACCGACCAGTCCCGACAGCAGCGCGGCGTTGTAGCCGGTGCCGGCGCCGATCTCGAGGACCGAGCCGCCCTCCGGGAGACGGAGCTGTTCCAGCATGGCGGCGACCATGGCTGGCTGCGAGGCTGAGCTGACCGGCCACCCGTCCCGGTACCGCGTCACGATGGCCTGCGTCCGCGTAGGCCTCAGAAAGGTCCACCCCCGGGACGAAGACATGCCTCGGCACCCGGCCGAGAACCGCCGCCACCCGGGGATCGGTCAGACCGCTCCGCTCCCGGAGATGGGCGACCATTCCCGCGCGGAGGCTGGACCCCGCGTCACCAGGCACAGCATCGCCGGCCCAGGGTCACCAGGCCCAGCGTCACCAGGCCGGAGATCACCAGCCCCGTCACCGCCAGGCACGGGTCAGCGCAGGCGCTGCGGGACGTCGAACTCCGCGCAGACCGCCCGCCACACGGTCTTGGCGTCCACCCCGTCCGCCAGGGCCTGGTCGACGGTCCGCTCCCCCAGCGCGGCCAGGACGTGATCCTTGGCCACGCTGGTGGCGTACGCCTCGCCGAACTGCTCCCGCATCCGTGTCCAGAACTCGCTGAGCCGCACGGTCCTCCCTGATGGCTGCCAGGACCGCCGGGCCCCGAGACCGCCGGTCCGTCCTGCCGGCGAGGGTACCGGCGCCCGGGCGGCAATCCCAACCCGCAGCCCAACCCGCAGCCAGCCCGCAGCCCAAACCCCGGCCCAGCCCGCGGCCCGCCGCCAGCTGGGCCGCCGGCCAACCCGCAGCCTGCACGGACACGCCACCCGTATTCGTCACAATTCGTAACAACGATGAGGAATGCACTTAGTTCTGTTGGGGAAGGGTCACCACGGGGTGCCCAGCAATCACATGAGAGAATTTCCGTAGTTCCTGGGCGCATCCAATTCGCACGGCCTGCCGGCTTCGCGGGCGGCCACGGACTCTCTCCGGGGGAGAGCAGATGGATTCATCCGCCGAGGACGGGGGCGGCCCTCCGACGGCACTGGTGCCTGGCCCAGCGTCGCCGGACCCAGCCTCGCCGGGCCCAGGCTCGCAGGAACCAGCCTCGCAGGTCCCGGCCCTGCCGGTCGTGCCCTCACCGGTTCCGGGGCCACAGGTCCCCGCCTCGCCGGTCCCGGGCTCGCCGGTCCCGGTGGTCCCCGAGCAGCGCACGGCCACGCGCCGCGGACCGGTTCCGGCCGAACCCCAGGCGCCCCCGCCCAGGCCGCGCCGGCCGGTCGACGGCGTCGCGGTGGCCGCCTTTGTCTCGGGCCTCGTCCCGGCGATCCCGGTCACCCTGGTCCTCGGCCCGATAGCCCTCATCCGGATCGGCCGCTCCGGAGCCCGCGGCCGCGCCCTGGCCATTACCGGCCTGGTGCTGGCGGGCCTGTGGACCGTGGCCGCCGCGATCGTGGCCGCCGCCATCATCACCCGGCCGCCGCCGCCCAAGCCGGTCACGCTGCCCCACGTGTTCAGCCTGCGGGCCGGCGAATGCCTCAACTCGGGCCCCAACGGGATCAGCGGCCTGCAGGTGCTCAGCTGCTCCCAGGCCCACGGCGCGGAGGTGTTCGCCACCTTCCGGGTGGCCGGCTCGCACTACCCGGGGGCCACGGCCGTGCAGCAGCAGGCCCGCCAGGGCTGCGCCAGCCGGCTCAGCGGCTACCTGAACCCCGAGCTGTCCGCGGCCTCGCTGGCCCAGTCTTTCGTCTACCCCGACGCCGGGGCCTGGTCGGCGGGCGAGCGGACCGTGGTCTGCACCGTGCACAGCACCTCCGGCCCGCTCGTCGGGTCGGTGCGTTCCGCGCCCGGATGAGGTTTTCGTTGCGGATCTGCTGAGCCCAGCCCGCGCGGCGGGTCAGCGACCAGGCGGGCGGCGGGACAGGAATCTGCGCTCTGCGCAGGACGTTTATTCCTGTCGGTATGAGCATGCACCATGTACCTATGCCCCGTCATCCAGCACCGAGCCAGACCGGCGCGGCGGGCGGTGGGCCCGCAGACAGCGAGAGAGACCCTCTCGAGGGCTTCAGCGCCATCACCCGCGACTGGTTCTGCTCGGCGTTCGCCGCCCCCACCCAGGCCCAGGCGCAGGCCTGGTCCGCGATCGGCAAGGGTGAGAACACCCTGGTCATCGCGCCGACCGGGTCGGGCAAGACGCTGTCCGCCTTCCTGTGGGCGCTGGACCGGCTGGCCGTCGCGCCCGCCCCCGAGGACCCGAAACTCCGCTGCCGGGTGCTGTACATCTCCCCGCTGAAGGCGCTCGCGGTGGACATCGAGCGGAACCTGCGCGCCCCGCTGACCGGGATCCGGCACACCGCGCAGGCCATGGGCGCCCCCGAGCCCGACATCCAGGTCGCGGTGCGGACCGGGGACACCGCCGCCGAGGAGCGCCGCCGGCTGGCCACCAAGCCGCCGGACATCCTGATCACCACGCCCGAGTCGCTGTTCCTGCTGCTCACCTCCAAGGCGCGGGACGCCCTGCGCGGGGTGGACACCGTGATCGTGGACGAAGTGCACGCCCTGGCCGGGAACAAGCGCGGCGCGCACCTGGCCCTGTCCCTGGAACGGCTGGACGCGCTGAATCCCGACCGCCGCCCGGCCCAGCGGATCGGCCTGTCGGCCACCGTCCGGCCGGCCGAGGACGTGGCGTCGTTCCTGGGCGGGGCCCGGCCGGTGACCATCGCCGCCCCGCCCAGCACCAAGGAGATCGACCTCAGCATCGTGGTCCCGGTCGAGGACATGACCGACCTCGACCCGCCCGCCGGCGCGCCGAACAGCGGGGCCCCCGAGTCCCCGGACGGGCAGGCGGTCCGCCGGTCGATCTGGCCGCACGTGGAGGAGCAGGTACTCGACCTGATCGAGCAGCACCGCTCCACGATCGTGTTCGCCAACTCCCGGCGGCTGGCCGAGCGGCTCTGCGCCCGGCTGAACGAGCTGGCCGCCGAGCGCGCCGAACTCCGGGCGGGTACCACGGGCACCGCGGCGCCGCCCGCGTTCTCCGCCGGCCCGCCCGCGCAGATCATGGCCCAGGCCGGATCCACCTCCGGCGCGCCGCTCGAGGTGGCCCGGGCCCACCACGGCTCGGTGTCCCGGCAGGAGCGGGCCCAGATCGAGGAGGCGCTCAAGGCCGGCCTGCTGCCGGCCGTGGTCGCCACGTCCAGCCTGGAGCTCGGCATCGACATGGGCGCGGTGGACCTGGTCATCCAGGTCGAGTCACCCCCGTCGGTGGCCAGCGGCCTGCAGCGCACCGGCCGGGCCGGGCACAACGTCGGCGACGTGAGCCGCGGCGTCATCTTCCCCAAGTACCAGGGCGACCTGGTCCAGTCCGCGGTGGTGGCCCGCCGGATGCGCGGCGGCCAGATCGAGCGGCTGAGCATCCCCCGCAACCCGCTGGACGTGCTCGCCCAGCAGATCGTCGCGATGACCGCGCTCGACGACTGGGCCGTGGACGACCTGCACCAGGTGGTCCGCCGGGCCGCGCCGTTCACCAGCCTGACCCGGCCCATCCTCGAGGCCGTGCTGGACATGCTGGCCGGGCGCTACCCGAGCGAGGAGTTCGCGGAACTGCGGCCCCGGCTGGTCTGGGACCGCACCACGGGCATGCTGCACGGCCGCCCCGGCGGCCAGCGGCTCGCCGTGACCAGCGGCGGCACCATTCCCGACCGCGGCCTGTTCGGCGTGTTCCTGGCCGCCTCCCAGCGCGGCGACGGCAAGAACTCGCACCGGGTCGGCGAGCTCGACGAGGAGATGGTGTACGAGTCGCGGGTCGGCGACGTGTTCGTGCTCGGCGCCAGCTCATGGCGGATCGAGGACATCACCGCCGACCAGGTGCTCGTCTCCCCCGCCCCGGGCCAGCCGGGCAAGCTGCCGTTCTGGCACGGCGACGCGCCGGGCCGCCCTGCCGAGCTGGGCCGGGCGCTCGGCGCGTACTGCCGTGAGCTGTCCGAGGCCGGCGAGCAGGAGGCGACCGCCCGGCTGCGCGCGGACGGGCTGGACGAGCTGGCCGCGGCCAACCTGGTCCGCTACCTGAGCGCGCAGCGCGAGGCCACCGGGTACGTGCCTGACGACCGCACCCTGGTCATGGAGCGGTTCCGCGACGAGCTGGGTGACTGGCGGCTGGTGCTGCACAGCCCGTTCGGCGCCCAGGTCCACGCCCCGTGGGCGCTGGCCATCGCAGCCCGGCTGCGCGAGCGGTACGAGGGCATGGACGTGCAGGCCATGCACACCGACGACGGGATCGTGATCCGCGTCCCGGACACCGAGGAGCCGCCGCCGACCGGCATCGCCGAGCTGCAGCCCGAAGAGGTCGAGCAGCTGGTCACCGACGAGCTGGGCAGCTCGGCGCTGTTCGCGTCCCGGTTCCGCGAGTGCGCCGCCCGCGCCCTGCTGCTGCCCCGGCGGCAGCCGGGCCGGCGCAGCCCGCTGTGGCAGCAGCGGCAGCGTTCCGCCCAGCTGCTCGCGGTGGCCCGCAAGTACGGCACGTTCCCGATCGTGCTGGAGACGGTCCGGGAGTGCCTGCAGGACGTGTTCGACGTGCCCGGGCTCATCGACCTGATGAAGGACCTGGCCAGCCGCAAAATCCGCCTGGTCGACGTGGAGACCCCGGCCCCGTCGCCGTTTGGCCGCTCGATGCTGTTCCGCTACGTCGGCGCGTTCATGTACGAGGGGGACGCGCCGGTCGCCGAGCGCCGGGCCCAGGCGCTGGCCCTGGACTCCTCGCTGCTGGCCGAGCTGCTCGGCCAGGCCGACCTGCGCGAGCTGCTGGACCCGGCAGTGGTCGGGCAGACCGAGCGGGAGCTGCAGCGGCTGACCCCGGAACGGGCCTGCCGGGACGCCGAAGGCGTGGCGGACCTGCTGCGCAGCATCGGCCCGGTGTCCGCGGCCGAGGTGGCCGAGCGGAGCCAGGACCCGGCCGCGGCCGCGGGCTGGCTGGCCGACCTGGCCCGGCAGCGCCGGGCCCTGGAGTTCCGGATCGCCGGCGAGGCCCGCTGGGCCGCCATCGAGGACGCCGGGCGGCTGCGGGACGCGCTGGGTGTGCCGCTGCCCCCCGGGGTGCCGGCCGCGTTCACCGAGCCGGTCCCCGACCCGCTCAGCGACCTGGTCGCGCGGTACGCGCGCGGGCACGGGCCGTTCCTCACCGCGGACCTGGCCCAGCGGTACGGGCTCGGGGTAGCGGTGGTCACCGGCGCGCTGCGGCGGCTGGCCGCCGAGGGCCGTGTCGCCGAGGGCGAGTTCCTGCCCGGGCGGCGCGGGACCCAGTGGTGTGACACCTCGGTGCTGCGTACCCTGCGCCGCCGCTGCCTGGCCAAACTGCGCAAGGAGGCCGAGCCGGTCCCGCCGTCGGCGCTGGCCCGCTTCCTGCCCGCCTGGCAGAACGTGGCCCGTGGTTCGGCGGACGGTGGTTCCCCGGGCGGCTCGGCGGGCCGGGGCCGGCGGGCCAGCGCGGACGCCGTGTACGAGGCGATCGACCAGCTGGCCGGGGCGGCGATGCCCGCGTCGGCGCTGGAGACGCTGATCCTGCCCGGCCGGGTGCCCGGCTACCAGCCCGCGATGCTGGACGAGCTGACCGCGGCCGGCGAGGTCGTCTGGTCAGGCGCGGGCGGGCTGCCCGGCGGCGACGGCTGGGTGGCGCTGGCCCCCGCGGACACCGCGCCGCTGCTGCTCCCGGGGCCGGGCGAGATCACCCTGACCCCGCTGCACGAGGCGGTCCTGGCCGCCCTGGACGGCGGCGGCGGGATGTTCTTCCGGATGCTCGCCGACCGGGCGGCCGCGCTGCTGCCCGACGGCGCGCGGGGCGAGGCCACCGACGCCGCGGTCGCCGCGGCCATCTGGGACCTGGTCTGGGCCGGTCGGGTCACCAACGACACGCTCGCCGCGCTGCGCACCGTGCTGGGCACGGGCCTGCCGGCGGCGGGCGGCGGCCCGGCGGGCCAGGCTCCCGCCCGGCGCGCGGCCGTGCGGCCCGGCGCCCGTGGCCGGGGCCGGGGCGGTTTCGGCCGCCCGGCGATGCCGTCCCGGACCGGGCCGCCCACGGTCACCGGGCGCTGGTCGCTGGTGCCGCCCGCCGACCCGGATGCGACCCGGCGGCTGCACGCGCTGGCCCGGACGCTGCTGGACCGGCACGGGATCCTGATCCGCGGCGCGGTCGCCGCGGAACGGGTGCCGGGCGGCTTCGCCGCGATCTACCCGGTGCTGCGGGCGATGGAAGACGCGGGCCAGTGCCGCCGCGGGTACTTCGTGGAAGGACTGGGCGCCGCGCAGTTCGCCCTGCCCGGCGCGGTGGACCGGATGCGCGCGCTGGCCGCGGAGGCCGGCCCCGGCGAAACCCCCGCCGATCCGTGGGCGCGGGCCGGCGACGAGGGTGCGGGCTGGCACTCCCCCGGTTTTCTCCGCAACGGCAACCACCCGGCGCCCGCCCCCAGCCTGACCGTGCTCGCGGCGGGCGACCCGGCCAGCCCGTTCGGGGCGGCGCTGCCCTGGCCGGAGCGGCCCGGGGAGGCGCCGGGCGGGCACCGGCCGGGGCGCAAGGCGGGCTCCCTCGTCGTGCTCGCCGACGGGGAACTGGTCCTCTACGTCGAGCGGGGCGGCAAGACCCTGCTGTCGTGGAGCAGTGACCCGGCGGTGCTCGGGCCGGCCGCGGCCGCGCTGGCCGGGGCGGCCCGCGGCGGGGCGCTGGGCCGGCTCACCATCGAGCGGGCCGACGGCGCGGCGGTCCAGGACTCACCGCTGGCCCGGGCCCTGGAGGAGGCCGGGTTCCGGCCCACCCCCCGCGGCCTGAGGCTGCGGGCCAAGGTGGCCTGACTGTGACGACCGGATAGGCCATTCCGGCTGCGCCCCGCGCTGGGATAGGGCACCTTTCTCAAGGGGGGAGCGGGAGCTTAGTCTGGCCTGGCCTCCACATGAGTGGACGCCGGTGGCTGCGGCCACCAGCGAGTGCGAGGACAGGAGGAGCCGTGGCCAACGCGGAAGGCATCGACGTCTCGAGTTTCCAGCCGTCGTTCGACTGGGCGGCCGAAAAGGGACGAATCTCGTTCGCGTTCATCAAGGCGACCGAGGGCGATGTCCGTCAAGGACCCCGAGTTCGCCGCCAACTGGCAGGCGGCGAAGGCTCATGGGCATCGTCCGTGGTGCCTACCATTTCGGCCACCCGAAGAACGGGGCGGCCAACGACTCCCGGGCGTTCCTGGCCACGGTGCGGGCGCACGGCCTGCAGGCCGGCGACCTGCTCGCCCTCGACCTGGAGACGACCGACGGCCTGAGTCCGCAGCAGGTGGCGGAGTACGCGCGGAACTGGTGCGCGGACGTGCACCGGGACAGCGGGCACACGCCGGTCGTGTACACGTTCCTGTCTTTTGCCGAGGAGGGGAACTGCGCCGGCCTGGGGCACTACCCGCTGTGGATCGCTGAGCCGTCCGCCCCGGCGGGCCGGCCGGTCGTGCCCAAACCCTGGTCGACGTGGAAGTTCCACCAGTACGGGACCACCCGGGTGGGGACCAACACCGTCGACGTGAACGTGTTCAACGGGGACACCGCCGCCCTGAAGCAGTTCGCCAACCCAGCGACCAAACCCAAGGAGGAGACCGAAGTGCAGAGCGGCTCCCTGAACAACGGCTCCAACGCCGTCACCGCCATCGCCATTCCTTTCGGCAGCGCCAAGGAGATCGGCTTCGCCTGCGACAACGGGAGACAGGGGCTGCCCACGGCCAAGCTGCGGGTGGCGGTCTGGAACGGCCACTGGACGGTGCACGACTCCCTGACGGTGGACAGCACCAAGGGCCAGACCGTGCTCAAGTTCGGCGACCCGTCCCGGACGTCGGCGGTCTCGGTCCAGCGTCTGGACGCCGGCGAAGTCAGCGTCGGGTACGCGGTCTCCTAAGCTGCCGGCGTGAACGGCGCTCCGCCCACCATCTACGACGTCGCCGCGACCGCGGGCGTGTCCATCGCGTCGGTCTCCCGGGTCCTCAACGGGACCGGGAGCCCCCGGACGGACACGCGGGACCGGGTGCTGCGGGCGGTGGCCGAACTCGGCTTCGTACCGGACGGCGCGGCCCGGGCGCTGAGCGTCAAGCTCAAGGAGACGGTCGGGGTCGTGTACCGCCGGGTGCCCAAGGCGACGTCGGCGGCCGTGTTCGCCGAGGAAGACGAAAATCTCCAGTTCGCCGACATCATCAACCGGGGCATCGAGGTCGCCGCGCAGCGCAGCGGCTTCAGCCTGCTGATCAGCTCGGTGGCGGCGGAGGACGCCGACGCGGGCCGGCGGATGCTGGCCCTGGCGGGCAAGTGCGACGGGCTGATCGTGCACGACCTGGTCCTGGACGCCGACCAGCTGGACCGGCTGGGCCGCCAGACCCCGGTGGTCAACCTGGCCGGGATCACCACGCCGCACACGGCCAGCGTGCGCGGCGACAGCGAGACGGGCATGCGTGACCTGATGCGGCACCTGACCCGTGACCACGGGTACACCACCGTCGGGTACCTGGCCGGGGTCGCGGACAGCCCGGACAACGTGACCCGCGGGGCCGTGGTGACGGCCGAGGCCAGGGCGGCGGGCGCCGGGCTCGCCGCGGGCCCGCAGTGGCAGGGCAGCTACTACGCCGACGGCGGGGCCTCGGTCATCGACGCGCTGGCCGGCGCGGGCACGCCGCTGCCCCGGGCCATCGTCTGCGCCAACGATCTCGCCGCGGTCGGGGCCCTGCACGCGCTGGCCCGCCACGGCGTGCAGGTGCCAGGCTCGGTCGCGGTGACCGGCTTCGACGACATCCCGGTCGCGCGGCGGCTCCGGCCGGGACTGACCACGGTGCGCCAGCCCATCCAGGAACTTGGCGCCACCGCGTTCGAGCTGCTCGAGTCGCTGGTCCGGAACCGCCAGCCGGAGCCGCGCGACGTGGTCCTGCCGACCCAGCTCATCCGGCGGGAAAGCTGCGGCTGCTAGCGCAGGGCGCTCAGCCAGCGGCGTCCCAGCGGACGGGCAGCGACGGGGGCTTGCGGAACACCAGGCCCCGCGGCGCGACGGCCTGGTCCGGATCGAGCCGCAGGCCCGGTAGCCAGCTGAGGGCGGCGGTGAGCGCGGCGCGGGCTTCCAGCCGGGCCAGGTGCACGCCCAGGCAGAAGTGCGGGCCGCGGGCGAAGGCCAGGTTCTGCCGGGCGTTGTCCCGGCGCACGTCGAAGCGGTCCGGGTCGGGAAACACGGCCGGGTCGCGGCCCGCGCCGGCCAGCGAGACGCTGACCAGGTCGCCCGGGCTGATGGCGGCGCGGAACTGGGCATCACCAAGTTCCGCGTCCCGGGTGGCGTAGCGGTCCACGACCGCGGCCGCGGGTTCCAGGCGCAACGATTCCTCGATGGCCTGCGGCAGCAAGCCGGGGTCGGCGCGGACCAGGTCCAGCTGATCGCGGTGGCTGAGCAGGTGCCAGGCGGCGTTGGCGATCATGCCCTCGGTCGTCTCGATGCCGCCGAACATCAGCACCGCCGCGTTAGAGATGATCTCGGCCGGGCTGAGGCCGGGCTGGACCGCCGCGGCGAGCAGGGAGCCGTCGGCGCGATCCTCGATTACCGCCGCCAGGCTGTCGCTGAGCTGGCCGAACCCGGCCGTGCCCGCGGCCACCCGGGCCGACCGGGCGGAGGCTCCGCCCGTCAGCTCGGAGACGGCGCCGACGATGGCGTCGTACCAGGCCAGGATCGTGCCGGGCTCGACCTGGCCGAGTCCGAGGGCGCGGGCCACGACGGCCACGGCCAGCGGCGCGGCCAGGCCGCGGCTCAGGTCGCCCCGCCCGGCGCCCCGTCCTGCGGCGGGTCCGGCGGCGGGTCCGCCGGTGCTTCCGGTGCGCATCGCGCTGACCAGGCGGTCCGCCTCCCCGGTCACGAACGCGGCCAGCTGGTCGTGCACGGCGGACCGGCTGAACGGCGCGCCGAACGGGCGCCGGTGGCGGTCGTGGCCCGGGCCGTCGAGCGACAGCATGCTCGGCCCGACGATCCGGGCCGTCGAGAAACGCGGGTCGTCGACGGTGAAGGTCGCGCTGTCCCGCATCACCGCCGCGGCCAGGTCCCATCGGGTGACCAGCCAGCCGTTCAGCACCGGCACCCAGGAGACGGGCTCGGTCTCACGCAGCCGGGCCAGCGCAGGATGAGGGTTCTCGCGGAGCTCGGCCAGGGTGAGGGCCGCGCCGCGCGGGTACTGGCCGGCCCGGTCCGTCATAACCCCGACCGTACCGAACCCACGTTGACCGGCTCACAGCGCTGGACCCGCTGGACCTGGCCAGGGTCGGCGGCAGGTTCCCGGGATCCTGGGGCTCTTTGCCGACCCGGCCCACGGCAGGCTCGCCGCCGGGGTTTACGCCATAAAGTTAGTTGCCCCGAGCCCTTGACTTTGCGCCGTAAAGCAGGGTCTACTTTATGGCATAGAGTCAACGACGGGAGGCACCATGAACCCCACACCCGACACCACCGCCGCCGCCGGCCACGGCGGCGGCTTCGACCCCCGGCAGGCCGCCGCGCTGCTGGACCAGACCACCACCCAGGCCCGCCGTAAGCTCGCGCCCTCCCCGCCGTGGCTCCTGGCCACCCGGGCCGTCGCGGTCCTGGCCGCGCTCGGCGCGATCTGGCTGACCGTCCGCGGCCAGCACCCCTACACCGGCCCCACCAGCGCGGACATCCCCATCCTGATCGCGTTCGTCGTCCTCAACTTCGCCGCCACCGTCGGGGTCCGCCAGCACGCCATGACCGGGGTCCGCGGCCCCACCCGGTTCCGCCCGGCCGAGATCACCGTCCTGGCTGCTGTCCTGGGCCGCCGTGCCCGTGCTCATGTGGGCCCTGGCCAGCCGCCGGGGCCAGCTTCGCCTTGTACCCCACCACCGTGCTGATCGTCCCCGGCCTGGCCTGGGCCGCGGTCATGGGCGCACGCGAAGGCTGGCGCGGGTCTGCCACTGGCCTCGCGGTCGCCGCCACCGGCGTCGCCGGCGCCTTCGCCGGGCCAGCCGGATCGTGGGCGGTCGCCGGAGTGGGCCTGTGCGCCGTGCTGCTGGGCAAAGCCGCCGCCGTCGCCCGCCAGCAGCGCGCGATGACGGGTGCACCATGACTGACGACGAACTCGACCCGCTGATCCACGTCCCCACCCGGCTGAAGATCGTCGCCACCCTCGCGGCCCTGCCCGACGGCGACACGCTGTCCTTCACCCGCCTGCAGGACATGATCGGGCTCACCCCCGGCAACCTCATCATCCACCTGCGCAAACTCGAAGAAGCCGACTACCTCACCAGCGAGAAGACCAAGAACGGCACCGTGTCCATCACCACCATCGCCCTCACCGGCCACGGCCGCAAAGCACTCAGCACCTACACCCAGACCCTCCGCGACCTGCTCGGCGGCCTGGACGGAGACGGAACGGCCGACCATGAGCACCAGCGCACTTGACCCGCTGATCCACCACCCGGAGCGGTTGCGCGTCGTCGCCACCCTGGCGGCACTGCCCGACGGCGACGCGCTCTCCATCACCCGGCTGCAGGACATGATCAGGCTGGCACCCGGCAGCCTGATCACCTGCCTGCGCGAGCTGGGCCGCGCCGGATACATGCGGACGGGAAAGACCGGCGTCGGCAGAGAACAGGCCACCGTCGCCCTCACCTGCGACGGCCGGGCCGCGCTGGATCGCTACACCGCCATGCTGCGGCAGCTGCCCAGGGCGGCCAGCGAGAATAATCAGGCCCCAGCGCCCGGCGTGCGGGCCGGCGATGCTGACCGCGACGCGGCGGCCGCGGCGCTGGGTGAGCACTTCGCGCAGGGCCAGGCTGACACTCGATGAACTCAACGCGCGACTCGATGCCACGCTGACTGCCACCACGCATGGCGAGTTGTCCCAGGCCGCCCGGGATCTGCCCGACCTGACGGTGTTCTCGGCCCGCCTCAGCCTGCGCTGACTGGTTTCACCGCGGTCAAGATCACGAAAGGTGCGACCGCACCACCCGCACGCGAAGAGCCACCCGCCAGTTGAAAAGCGGACGCCACCCCGAGCAACCCCGGCCTCTCCTCGTTCGTCATGGACTGGCGACAGCGCCCGCGGGCGACGATGCTCGCAGACAGCGGGAGGAGGCGGCATGGCAGGCACGCCCAGCGGAGCGGACCTGGAGCGGCTTCTCGCCGAACGCGGCACCCAGCTCATGCGGGTGGCCATTGCGCTCACCGGCGACCGGCAGTCCGGTGAGGACCTGCTCCAGGCCGCCCTGGAACGCGTGCTCCGCAAGCCCCGCGCGGTGGAGTCAGACACCGAGGGCTACCTGCGGCGGACCCTGTACAACCTGGCCGCCGACGGGTGGCGGCGGCATGGCCGGTGGCGGCAGCGGCTGCCGCTGCTCCGCCCCGCACCGGGCGAGGCCACGGCGGACGGCACCGCCGCTGTCGACCTGCGCGACGCGCTGGTCCGGCTGCTGTACCAGCTGCCGCCGCGGCAGCGTGCGGTGATCGTGCTGCGCTACTGGGAGCAGCGCACCGAAGCGGAGACGGCGGAGCTGCTCGGCTGTTCCGAGGGCACCGTCAAGTCCGCCGCGTCACGGGGGCTGCGGCGGCTGCGTGACCTGGCTGGAGCCGACCCCGGCCTGCGCCGGCCCAGCCGGGGACGCGGGCACGGCCCGCCTCACGGCCGGGCCTGGGGGGCTGCACGTCGAGTTCACGGAGGGAAAGTCATGACCCACGACGTCGAGGACCTCCTGCGCGAGGGCATCGACCGGATCACCGAAAACGCCCGCGTCCCGGAGGGCCTGCTGGCCCGGGCCCGCCAGCACCAGCGGCGCCAGCGGACGGCGATCCGGGGGACCGCGTTCAGCGGCACGGCCGTGGCGGCGGGCGCGGCCCTGGCCGCGGCGTCCGGGCTGATCAGTACCGCGCCGCAACGCCCGGTCGCCACCCTGCACGCGCACACCACCGCCTATGTCGTCAAGCACACGGAGCAGGCCCTGAGCGTGGCCACCGACGGCGGCGCCGCCCTGGAAGAGATCCACACCACCGCGCACGAGGCCTGGTTCACCGTGATCACGCACCAGCCCAGCGGCGGCATCACGATGTCGATCCCGGCCCAGGGCGACGCCGCCACCCAGCTGAACGTATGGGCCTACGCGGGGCAGCTCCGGCAGCAAGGCCGCACCGCCGACGGCAGGCTCGTCTTCGACGCGGACCGGACCACGGTCAGCTCATCTAACGGGCAGCAAACGATCACCGCGAACGGTGCGGACTACACGTCCAGGACCTGGTGGCACGCGGTAAGCACGGTCGATGTGGGGACTTCGCGGCCCGCCTGCCTGGCGACGTCGCTGGCCCCGCCGGTGGGCGGGGCCACGGACTGGTCGGCCCAGATCCATGAGGCGCTGGCCTGCGGGCTCTTCCGCGTCGCGGGACCCCAGCGGGTGGACGGCGCCGATACCGTCAAGCTGGTCGCGACCAGGCCGCGGCCCGGCCCGGTGGACATCCGCCAGACCCTGTGGGTGAACCCGGCCACCTACTTGCCGGTCCGGGTGAGCTGGACCTGGCCCGAGGGCCAGCAGCGGGGCAGCCTGGTGGGTGACTTCCGGTGGCTGCCGCCATCCCCGGCCCGCGTCCGCCTACTGACCACGCCGGTGCCCGCCGGATTCCGTCAGGTGAAGCCCGCCGAACTGCCCCAGCCCACGTTCGTGTATCCCATGCGGGTGCCGGTGCCGCGGCCAGCCGGCTGAGACCCGGCCCGGCACCGACGCCAGCAGTGCGCTCAGGGACCGGCCACGGACGCGAGCAGCTCGGCCCGGGCCTGCTCCACCGCGGCCAGGATGGCCCCGCGCAGCACCGGCTGGCCGGTCACCCCGGTCGGCACCACCTGCGGGTGAGCCGGGCAGATCCGGCCCACCTCGGCGGCCACCCGGTCGGCCAGCGCGGTCCCGCCGGCCAGCCCCACCTCGCCGCCGAGCACGACCAGGCCCGGGTCGAGCACCACGCTGACCGCGGCCGCGCCGGTGGCCACCCGGGCGGCCAGCTCGTCGAGCAGGCCGCGGCCCCGCTCGTCACCGGCGGCGGCCGCCGCCACCGCGGCCTGCACGGCCGCCGCGGCCGTGGGCGCGGGGAACCCGTAGCTCTCCGCCAGCGGCCGCACCGCCGCGCCGCCCACCAGGGACTGAAAAGCGCCGGTGGCCGGATGGCTGACGTCCTGCGGCAGCGGCACTCCGGGGACCGGGAGGTAGCCGATCTCACCCGCGGCGCCCGCCACCCCGCGGTGCAGCCGCCCGCCGATGATGGTGGCGAGCCCGAGGCCCACCCCGATCCACATCAGCACGAAGTCGTCGGCGCCCTGGGCGACGCCCACCGCGCGCTCGGCCATGGCGGCCAGGTTGACGTCGTTCTCGATCGTCACCGGCTGGCGCAGGTCGCTGCGCAGCGCCTCCAGCACGCCTTCGTGCCAGGCGGGCAGGTTCACGGCCAGCCGCGGATCCCCGGTCCTCGGATCGAGCACCCCGGGGGTGCCGATGACCAGGGCGTTCAGCCGTGACATCTCCACTCCCGCCGAGCGGCAGGCGGTGGCCACCGCGCCGCGGACCAGCTCGACGGGGTTGGCCGCGCCGTTCGGGGCCACGCTGACCTGGGTCACGACCTCGCCGGTAATGTCCGCCACCCCGGCGCCGACCTCGTCCTGCTCGACGTGCAGACCGACCACATACGCACTGGAGGGCACGACCGCGTAGAGCGCCGCGTTCGGCCCGCGGCCGCCGGCCTGCTCCCCCACGGTGCTGACCAGGCCGCGTTCCTCCAGCCGGGACAGCAGCTGCGACGCGGTCACCTTGGACAGCCCGGTCCGCTCGCCCACCTGGGCCCTGGTCATGGGGCCGCCGGCGAGCAGCAGCTCCAGGGCGGCCCGGTCGTTGAGCTCCCGCAGCAGCCGGGGTGTCCCAGGCCGTTGTTCCATGCCTTCCCTCCGTCGCATGACGTCCCCCCCCAGCACCTGCTCGTAAACGGCGAGGGCCGGGCCAGCCGGGGCCCGGCCGGGCCGCCAGCGGCGGGCGGACGGACACCTGGCTGAATTCTGTCTCAATCTGGCCACAGGGTCTATCTAATAGGAAACTTTACTGTTAGTTTCTCCCCAGAATCCCCACAGCGTCAGTCAAAGCCAGGGCCGACCGGTCAAGCCCAGACGTCGCCGCCCGGGGCCGGCTAGGTGCTTTACACAGGCAGCGACAGCCTAGACGGCCGACGGAACCGGAGCGCCCTGGGGCCACGAGGAAACACGTGAAGTGCCAAGGATCATGCCGGGAAGGGAGATCCCCCAGTGAAGTTGACCAGATCCGCGAAATTCACTAAATCGGCGGCCGCGCTCGGTGCGGCGGCCCTGCTCGCCGGGGCCGCGGCGGGCTGCGGCTCGAGCAGCAGCAGCAACAACTCGTCGTCGTCCGGCGCGCCTGCGAAGCTGGTCGTCTGGCGGATGGGTTCGTCCGTGCCGTCCCAGGTCACCTGGATGAACGGGGTGGTCGCCCAGTTCCACCAGAAGTTCCCGCAGTACGCCAAGACCAAGGTGGTCGTGGACTGGATCCCCTGGGGGAACCGGGTCACCGACTGGACCAACGCCCTGACCAGCGGCAAGGGCGGCCCGGACATCACCGAGCTGGGCAACACCGACACCCCCGGAATCGCCTCGCAGGGCGCGCTGGCCAACATCAGCAGCGAGGTGAAGGCCTGGTCCTACGGGTCCGGGATCATCCCCGGCAACATGGCCAACGACGAGGTCAGCGGGCAGACCTACGCGGTGCCGTGGTTCGGCGGCGTCCGCGGCATCTGGTACCGCAAGGACGAGTTCGCCAAGGCCGGGATCACCTCGGCGCCCACCACCTGGGCCGGGCTGGTCGCCGACGCCAAGACGTTGCAGAAGAAATATCCCGGCACCTTCGGGCTTGGCGCGCCGAGCAACTACACCAACGCGATCGTCAGCTTCATCTGGGGCGCGGGCGGCCAGGTGGCCACGCAGAGCGGCGGCAAGTGGACCGCCACGCTGAACACCCCGCAGGCCGAGGCGGGCATCAAGTTCTACGCCGACCTGTACCGGACCGAGCACGTCTCCCCGGCGAAGTACGTCGGCCAGACCGAGCTGGGCGCTCCGGGGGCGACCTCGGGCGGCTCGAACGAGGACTTCGCGCTCGGCAAGCTGGACATGTACATCGACGGCCCGTGGGCGCAGGCCGAGCTGACCGCGGTGAGCAAGAAGTACGAGGCGGACTGGGCCTCGTTCCCGATCCCGAGCGAGAACGGGCCGAACCCGGCCCCGGCCTTCTCCGGCGGCTCCGACCTCGGCGTCTGGGTCAAGAGCAAGTACTCCCAGGCCGACTGGGATCTGGTCTCGCTGATGGACAGCCCGGCTAACTCCACCACGTTCGCGAACGCCGCGGGCTTCTTCCCGGAGTTCACCTCGAAGCTCAAGGGCGGCGCGTACGCGGGCAACCAGGTGATGGCCGGGTTCGCCAAGGCCGCCGCCTACACCCAGATCGCGCCGCTCAACTCGAAGAACTGGGCCACCGCGGACGCCACGGACGCGATCATCCCGACCATGATGAAGTCGCTGATGCAGGGCGCGGACTTCAGCGCCACCGTCAACAAGGCCAACACGCAGCTGCAGAACGTGCTCAACACCGGGTCCGAGACCGGCTGAGCACCCCGGGTTGTCCCGGCCGGCGGCCAGCATCCCCCCATGCGTGGGGATGGGGGTGGCCGCCGGCCGGGACCTCGCATGAGGAGAGTGCCGACAGTCATGGTGGATACCGTCACCCCGCAGCCGGCGGCCCGCGACCGGGCCGCCGCCCGCCCGGCCCGGTCCGGCCCGCCGCCCGGGGCACGATTCCGGTCGCTGGTCCGGCGTTACCGCCTGGCGCCGTACCTGCTGCTGCTCCCGTCCATCGTCGCGATCGCCCTGGTGCTGCTCTGGCCCGTGGTGCAGGTGACGTTGTACTCGTTCCAGAACTACGGGCTGCCGCAGACGGACGGGGCCGCGCCGGTCCAGTGGATCGGGCTGGCCAACTTCACCGCTACCTTCGCGGATCCGGAGTTCTGGCTGGCGCTGCGGATCACGGTGCTGTTCGCGGTGGCCGCGGTGTCGCTGACCCTGCTGGCCGGGACGCTGGTCGGGCTGCTGCTGCACCAGCTGGGCCGGGTGATGTCCGTCGTCGTGGGCACCGCCGCCCTGCTGGCCTGGGCCACTCCCCCGGTCTCGGCCAGCGTCCTGTTCTACTGGCTGTTCAACCCGGACGGGGGGCTGGTGGACTGGAGCCTGGCCCGGCTGCCGCACTGGCTGGTGGGCAGCACCGACTGGAGCGGCTTCAACTGGACCACCAGCGGCGCGCTGCCCGCCTACACGGTGGCCGTCATCCTGGTGGTGTGGCAGAGCTTCCCGTTCATCGCCGTGGCCGTGCTGGCCGGGCTCAAGACCGTGCCCGCCGAACTGCTGGAGGCCGCGCGGGTGGACGGCGCCACCGCCTGGCGCGGCTTCTGGCGGATCACCTTCCCGTTGCTGAAGCCGATCTTCCTGGTCCTGCTGCTGCTGTCGGTGATCTGGGACTTCAACGTGTTCACCCAGACCTACCTGCTGACCGGCGGGCTCGGTAACCGCGACGAGTACAACCTGTCGCTCTACCTGTACGACAAGGCGTTCACCTTCCCGCCCAGCTACGGCCTGGGCGGCGCGCTGGCGCTGATCCTCACCGTCATCCTGCTCATCATCACGGTCGGCTACGTGCGGGCCTCCGTCCGGCAGGGAGCCCTGACCTGATGGCACTCACGACACCGGGCCGTATTTCTTTCCCTAACGCCCGCTCCCGGGCCAGGACCGCCAGGAAGACGAGGCGGTTCGGCCTGAACGCTCTCGGGGTGCTGGTCGCCCTGGTCACCCTGTTCCCGATCTTCTGGATGGTCTCCACCGCGTTCAAGCCCTCCCAGGAGATCTACTCACTGACCCCGCACCTGCTGCCGTCCCACCCGACGCTGGGCAACTTCTCGGCCGTCATGAGCGGCCAGGCGTCCGGGATCGGCTCGGTCTGGCTGTTCTTCCGCAACAGCCTCCTGGTCACGCTGTCCACCGTGGTGCTGGCGTCGGGGATCTCGCTGCTCGCCTCGATCGCGGTGGCCCGGTTCCGGTTCCGGTTCCGGGCGTCGTACCTGATCATGCTCCTGATCGTGCAGATGATCCCGGGACAGGCCCTGATCATCGCCCTGTTCCTGGACTTCGACCACCTGAACCTGCTGCAGAGCCTGCCGGGCCTGATCCTGGTGTACGCCGCGCAGGCGCTGCCGGTGTCGATCTGGATGCTGCGCAACTTCGTGGCCACCGTGCCCCGGGAACTGGAGGAGGCGGCCGCGGTGGACGGGGCCGGGAGCCTGCGGATCTTCTGGCGCATCCTGTTCCCGCTGGTCGCCCCCGGCCTGATCGCGACCAGCATCTTCTCGTTCATCACCGCCTACAACGAGTTCATCGTGGCCCTGACCTTCCTGGGCCAGGCGCACTCCGACTACACGCTGCCGATCTATGTGACGTACTTCTTCACGCGCGGCGGCGCCGAGTGGGGACCAATCATGGCCGCATCCACCCTGTACACCATCCCGGTGGTGGTGTTCTTCCTCATCGTCCAGCGGCGGATGACCTCTGGCCTGGTCGCCGGGGCGGTGAAGGGATGAGTACCGGCGTGTCCTCCGACCCGGTCCTCGAGCGGATGGCGGACGCGATCCTCATCCCGCCGTTCCCGGGTCAGCGGGCCCCCCGCTGGGTGCTGGCCGCGCTGGAGCGGGGCCTGGCCGGGGTGACCATCTTCGGCCCGAACATCGCCGGGCCAGAGCAGCTGGCCGGGCTGACCGCCCAGCTCCGCTCGGCCGGCGGCCTGCCGCTGGTGGCCATCGACGAGGAGGGCGGCGACGTCACCCGGATCGCCCACCTGACCGGCAGCCCCTACCCGGGCAACGCCGCGCTGGGCGCGGTGGACGACGCGGCGCTGACCGCGGCGGTGTACCGGGCGCTGGGGCAGGACCTGGCCGCCCTGGGCGTCAACGTGAACCTCGCCCCGTCGGTGGACGTGAACACCGCCGCGGACAATCCCGTCATCGGGATCAGGTCGTTCGGCTCGGACCCGGACCTGGTGGCCCGGCACGCCGCCGCGGCCGTCCGCGGCCTGCAGGCGGCCGGGGTCGCCGCGTGCGCGAAGCACTTTCCCGGGCACGGCAGCACCAGCGCCGACTCCCACCACGGCATCGTGACCGTGCAGGCCAGCCTGGACCTGCTGCGCCGCCGCGACCTGCCGCCGTTCGCCGCGGCCATCGCGGCCGGGGTCCGCGGCGTGATGCCCGGGCACCTGCGGGTGCCCGAACTCACCGGGGACGCGCCCGCCACCTTGTCCGCCGCGGCCCTGAACGGCCTGCTGCGGGGCGAACTGGGGTTCACCGGGGTGGTGATCTCAGACGCACTGGAAATGCGGGCCGTGAGCGATCTGTACGGCATCCCGGAGGCCGCGGTGCTGGCCGTGGCCGCCGGGACCGACCTGCTCTGCTTCGGCCGGGACGCCGCGGAGGACAGTTACCTCGCGGTGCGCCGGGCGCTCAGCGAGGCGGTGGCCAGCGGGCGGCTGCCCGCCGAGCGGCTGGCCGACGCCCAGCAGAACGTCGCCCGGCTGCGGGACTGGCTGGCCGGCCCGGTCCCGCGGGCGCGCCGGGACGGCGCGGGCGGCCACCTGGGCGCGGGCGGCCGCCGGGGCGCCGGTGACCACCGGGGAGCCGGTGACCACATCGGCCTGGTGGCGGCGCGGCGCGCGGTGCGGGTCTCCAGCGTCAGCACCGGGCCGGCCCCCGGCCCGCTGGCCGACCCGGTGGTGGTGGAACTGGCCGCCCAGGAGAACATCGCGGTCGGGGACGTGCCGTGGGGCCTGCGTCCCTGGGTGCCGGCCGAAAGCGTCCAGCGCGTCCCGGCCGGCCTGGCGGTGAGTGAGGCGGCCGAGGTCACCCAGGCGGCGCTCGCCCGGGCGGCGGGCCGGCCGCTGGTCGTGGTGGTCCGCGACGCCCACCGGTATCCGGCCGTGCGGGCGGTGGTCAGCGAGCTGACCGCGGCGCGCCCGGACACGGTGGTGCTGGAGATGGGGCTGCCGCTCTGGGTGCCACCCGCGGGGGTGCATCTGGCCACCTACGGCGCGGCGCGGGCCAACGCGCAGGCCGCGGCGGAGGTGCTGGGCCTGGCCCGGTGAGCGGGCCGGGCGCCGCCCGGACACCACCCGCGACGGCCCGGCCGGGACCAGATTCCTACTAAATCGGTCCCACAGATCGGCCAGGCGGCCCGTCTAGTCCCCGGCAACCTGCATAATGCTGGACATGAGGCTCTCTGCCCGCGCTGACTACGCGCTACGCGCCGCGGTGGAACTTGCCGCCGCGGATGGCGGTCACATCACCGCTGAACAGCTGGCCCGCGCGCAGCACATCCCGGGCAAGTTCCTGGAGGCCATCCTCACCCAGTTGCGCCGGGCGGGCCTGGTCCGCAGCCAGCGCGGCCCGGAGGGCGGTTTCTGGCTGGCCAAGCCCGCCGCGGATATCGCGCTGGCCGACATCATCCGCGCCATCGACGGCCAGCTGGTCGGGGTGCGCGGGGAGCGGCCGGAGAACATCGGCTACATCGGGGTGGCCGAGCCGCTGCAGAGCGTCTGGATCGCGCTGCGCGCCAACGAGCGGGCCATCCTGGAAGAAGTCACGCTCGAGCACATCGCGACCGGGCGGCTGCCGGAGCGGATCGTCGAGCTGACCGACGACCCGCGGGCCTGGGCCTAAGAGACCTGGCGAAACGAGAACTGCCCCCGACGGAGTTGACCGTCGGGGGCAGATCCAGCTACTGGGGCAGATCCAGCGAGCGGATACTCCGGACTTACACCGGAACCATGTCGCCCAGATCGCGTACCCGCCGGGTGACCTCGTCGAACGCGGGGTGATCCTCGTTGATGCCGACCGGGGTGATGACCGGCTCGGAGTCCATGCCGCGGGCATGCCCGGCCGGGACCCGGAGCCGCTCCGGGGCGGAGAACGCCCGTGCGACCGGAAGCTGCAGCTCGCGCTCCGCGCGCTCCAGCGGGGGGCGGCCCATCGGGGACGGCACCCTCGCCGACTGCGCGGCCGCGGACTGCCCGACCGGGGACTGGCCGCTGCGGGACGCGCCAGCGGAGGTGAGTACGGGCTCGCTCTGCAGCTCGGCCTCGTTCTGCAGTTCGGCCAGGGCGAAACTGTCCGAGACTTCTCCCAGGACGTGCGACAGCGGGGTGTTCAGCGCCGTGCAGATCGCGGCGAGCAGCTCAGAAGATGCTTCCTTCTGCCCGCGCTCGACCTCGGACAGGTATCCGAGCGACACCCGGGCGGAGGCTGACACCTCGCGCAGGGTGCGACCCTGCCGCTGACGTAGCCGCCGCAGCACGTCACCAAGCAAGTGACGAAGCAGGACCATCGCGGCACTCCCTTCGCGAAGTGTGTCATTCGATACCTCTACCGTACTCGCCCTCACCGACAGTAGGGAAAGCACCTGTACCTGTGTTCGCTGCTAACGTAACACTGTAATCATCAGGTCTCTTCCCGCACGATGACAAGGACCAGCGCCAGCGCTTCGCGGACGGTTGCGGCCCGGATGGCGGCCCGGCTGCCGGACAGGGCCAGCCGGCGGACCAGGGTTTCCGGCCCGGCGCTGGCCGCGATGTACACCGTGCCTGCGGGTTTTCCCTCGGCGGGATCCGGGCCGGCCACCCCGGTGGTGGCGGCGCCCACCGTCGCGCCCAGCCGGTCCCGTACGCCCGCGGCCATGGCCCCGGCCACCTCCGCCGACACCGCCCCCTGGGCGGCCAGCAGGGCGCGGTCCACCCCCAGCAGCACGGCCTTGAGCTCGGTGGCGTAGGCCACGACGCCGCCCCGGAAGACCGCCGAGGCGCCCGGGACGTCGGTGAGGGCCCCGGCGAGCAGCCCCCCGGTCAGCGACTCCGCGACCGCGATGCTCTGCTGGCGGGCGGTCAGCAGGGCGATGAGCTCGGCGGCCGGGGCGCCTGGCTCCCCGGCGCCTGGCTCCCGCGCCTGGCCCCCGCGCCTGGACCCCCGGTGCCTGGACCTCCGGGCGCAGTCATCGGCGGTGCAGGCGCACGGCCCGGATCGAGTAGTCGGCGCCGGTCACCACGGTGGCCACGACGGCCAGCCCCATCACCACCGCCCGCACGGCACCGGGCGGCCCGGGCAGCACGTAGAGGCAGATGGCGAGCACCTGGAGCACGGTCTTGATCTTGCCGCCCCGGCTGGCCGCGATCACCCCGTGCCGGATCACCCAGAACCGGAGCCCGGTCACCCAGAGCTCGCGGGCCAGGATCACCGCGGTCACCCACCAGGGCAGCTCGCCCTGGGCGGACAGCGTGACCAGCGCCGCCCCGGTCAGCGCCTTGTCGGCGATGGGGTCCGCGATCTTCCCGAAGTCGGTGATCAGCCCGCGCCGCCGGGCGATCCGCCCGTCCAGCACGTCGGTCACCGACGCGACCAGGAACACGGCGAACGCCGCGATCCGCCAGCCCGTCCCGCCCTCCAGCAGGAGCACCACGAACAGCGGCACCAGCACCAGCCGGAGCACGGTGAGCGCGTTGGCCACGTTCCGCACGCCCGGCTGGGGGACGCCAGCCGCTGACGCGGACGGGGCCGGCCGCGCTCCCCCGCCCGTCTCGGCGGCGGGCTGGCTCAATGCGGTCACCCGCGCCCGGCGGCCGCCGTAGGCACGCCGAGCCAGTCGGCCACCAGGTCCACACCATCGCCCTCGGCGACCCGGGCGGAGATCAGCTCACCGACAGCGGCCCCGGACACGCCGCGCACGGTCGTGGTCCCGTCCACCTCCGGCGCCTGGTGCGCCGCCCGGCCCAGGTAGTCCCCGTCGCCGAGATCCTCCTCCAGCAGCACCTCGACGACCTCGCCCACCCGGTCCGCGGCCCGCTGGGCCATCAGCTCGTCGGCCAGGCCCGCCAGCTCGTCGACCCGCCGGGCGATCTCGGCCGGGTCGAGCTTTCCGGTCAGGGTGGCGGCCTCGGTGCCGTCCTCGTCGGAGTAGCCGAACACGCCGATCGCGTCCAGCCGCGCCTCGGACAGGAACCGCTGCAGCTCATCGACGTCGGCAGCGGTCTCACCGGGGAACCCGACGATGAAGTTGGACCGCACGCCCGCCGTGGGGCAGGCCTGCCTGACCTGGGCGAGCAGGGCGCCGAACCGCTCGCGGTCGCCGAAGCGGCGCATGGCCCGGAGCACCTTCCCGCTGGCGTGCTGGAAGGACAGGTCGAAGTACGGGGCCACGCCCGGGGTGGTGGCCATCACCTCGATCAGCCCGGGGCGTACCTCCGCGGGCTGCAGGTAGCTGACCCTGATCCGGTCGATGCCCGGCACCGCCGCGAGCGCGGGCAGCAGCTCGTCCAGCAGCCGGGGGTTGCCCAGGTCCTTGCCGTACGACGTGGAGTTCTCACTGACCAGCACGAGCTCCCGGACGCCCTGGCCAGCCAGCCACCCGGCCTCGGCGACCAGGTCCTCCGGCGGCCGGGACAAGAACGCGCCACGGAAGGCCGGGATCGCGCAGAAGCTGCACCGCCGGTCGCAGCCAGACGCGATCTTGAGCGGGGCCACCGGGCCGCCGGACAGGCGGCGCCGCAGCGTCCGCGGGCCGGACGCCGGGGCCAGCCCGGACGGCAGGTCTGAGATGCCGTGCCCGGGGGGCTGATGGGCCGGGTCCGCGACCCGGGCCGCGGGTGAGATCGGCAGCAGCCGGCGCCGGTCCCGCGGCTCGTGGGCCGGGCGCCGTTCCCCGGCCAGCACGTCGTCCAGCCGGGCCCCGATGTCGGCGTAGTCGTCGAAGCTGAGCACCTGCGCCTCGGGCAGCTCGGCGGCGAGCTCACTGCCGTACCGCTCGGCCAGGCACCCCGCGGCGACCACTTTCGCGCCGCTCCCGGCGGCGTCCAGCAGCTCGCTGACCGACTCCTGCTTGGCCGCCTCGATGAACCCGCAGGTGTTCACGAGCACCACACTGGCCTCGTCGCTGCCGGACAGGCTCCATCCGGCGGCTTCCAGCCGGGCCGCGAGCTCCTCGGAGTCCACCTCGTTACGCGCGCAGCCCAGGGTGACGAGGCTGACCGTGCGGGGCGGCGGCTGGGTGTTTGGCTTACTCGATGACACACCGGAAGCCTACGGTAAGCGCGCTGGTGCTGCTGTTAGCCGCGGCCCGTCCGGCCGGGCTAGCCAGGAGCTCGCCGTCTGGCCGGGCCGTCTGGGGCCGGCTAGCTGGCGACCGGCTTGCCGGGCCCCAGGCTCAGCGTGACGGGCTGGCCCGCGGCACCAGGCCGGCCCAGTTTCTTGCCGTTGACGGTGAGCACGATCCCCCCGGGATTACCGATGTCCATGCGCACCGCGCGGGCGAAGGTCCAGGTCTTCGAGCTTCCGCCGACCACGTAGGCCTGGACGAGGAACCGGCCGTCCGGCTTGGTGAACTCGACCCAGCAGTCCTGGATCGCGGTGAGGCTGATCACCACGTTCGGGTTCACGGTCGGCGGAGACGGCGTGGCCGCTGGCGTAGACGCCGCCGCGGCGGGGTGCGTGGGTGGCGTCGACACCCGTCCCGAGCTGGCCTGGGTCCGCGCGGAGTGGGCCGTGGCGGAGTCCACCACGCGGTAGATCCCGTATCCGGCGACGACCGCCAGGACCAGGACCATGGCCAGGCTCCAGTTGGGCCGCCGCCGATCTTTGATCTTGATAGGCGTGGCCGGCTCGAACACGTCCGCTGCCCTGATCGCCTGGGGTGCGCCGTGTGCGGCGTCGTACTCCCGGATCAGCTCCTCGTCGTCGGCCCCCACGGCCCGCGCGACGCTGCGGATGTGCCCCCGCGCGTAGAAGTCCCCGCCGCAGGCGGAGAAGTCGTCGTGCTCGATCCCCCGGATGATTGTCTCTCTGATGCAGGTTCGCTGGCTAACCTGCGTAATGGTGAGACCCGCCTGGCGGCGTGCATCTGCCAGGGCGTCACCAATGCTCACGCCACGCCTCCACTGCCATATCGCACTGCACTCCGCCCGGGGTGCGGGAGCAGTAACCGGATGCGAGCAGCCCGCCAAATACCTGAGCCACTAACAAGTGTAGACATTCCCCCGACGCACGACGCAGAAGCCGTGGGCCTAGGTCAGTCTTGCCCGCCCCGCAGCGAATCAACCGTGCTGTCCAGGTCGTCCGGTCGCACGAGGACGTCCCGGGCCTTGGAGCCTTCGCTGGGGCCGACGATGTTGCGGCTCTCCAGCAGGTCCATCAGGCGGCCCGCCTTGGCGAACCCGACCCGCAGCTTGCGCTGCAGCATGGAGGTGGAGCCGAACTGGGTCCGGATGACCAGTTCCGCGGCCTGCATCAGCAGTTCCAGGTCGTCGCCGATGTCGGCGTCGATCTCCCGCTGCTTGCCCTCCGCGGACCGCGACGTCCTCGCGGTAGGCAGGCTGGGCCTGCTTCGTGCAGTGGGCGACCACCTCCCGGATTTCCTTCTCCGTGACGAAGGCGTTCTGCAGCCGCAGCGGCTTGCTGGCGCCCATCGGCAGGAACAGGCAGTCACCCTGGCCGACCAGCTTCTCCGCGCCCGGCTGGTCGAGGATCACCCGGCTGTCGGTCAGGCTGGAGGTGGCGAAGGCCAGCCGCGACGGCACGTTCGCCTTGATGAGCCCGGTCACCACGTCCACGCTGGGCCGCTGGGTGGCCAGCACGAGGTGGATTCCCGCGGCCCGGGCCAGCTGGGTGATGCGCACCACCGAGTCCTCGACGTCGCGCGGGGCGACCATCATCAGGTCGGCCAGCTCGTCCACGATGACCAGCAGGTAGGGGTAGGGGACCAGGACCCGCTCGCTGCCCGCGGGCACGGTCAGCTTGCCCGAGCGCACCGCCTTGTTGAAGTCGTCGATATGCCGGAACCCGAAAGCCGCCAGATCGTCGTAACGGCGGTCCATTTCGCCCACCACCCACTGCAGCGCCTCAGCCGCCTTCTTGGGGTTGGTGATGATTGGCGTGTAGAGGTGCGGTATTCCCTGGTAAATCGCCAGCTCGACCCGCTTGGGGTTGACCAGGATCATCCGGACGTCGTCCGTCGTAGCCCGCAGCAAAATCGAGGTAATGAGACCGTTAATACACGTCGACTTCCCGGCGCCGGTGGCCCCCGCGATCAGCATGTGCGGCATCTTGGCCAGGTTCGCCACCACCGTCCGGCCCTCGACGTCCTTGCCCAGGCCCACCACCATCGGGTGGTGGTCGCTGACCGCCACCGGGGAGCGCAGCACGTCCCCCAGGCTGACGATCTCCTTGTCCGCGTTCGGGATCTCCACCCCGATCGCCGACTTGCCCGGGATCGGGGAGATGATCCGCACGTCCGCGCTCTTCACCGCGTAGGCGATGTTCTTGGTCAGCGCGGTCACCCGCTCCACCTTCACCGCCGGGCCGAGCTCGATCTCGTACCTGGTCACGGTGGGCCCGCGCTTGAACCCGGTGACCCGGGCGTCCACCTCGAACTGCTCCAGCACCTCCGACAGCGCCCGGACCACCACGTCGTTGGCCCTGGTCCGCTCCTTAGGCGCGCTCCCCGGCTTCAGCAGCGCCATCGGCGGCAGGATGTAGCTCGACTCCGCCGACCCGGCCAGCGTGAGCTGCTCGCCCCGGGCCAGCCCGGGGGCCGGGACCGGGTCGCCCGCCGCGCCCGGCCCGGCGGCGCCGTCGGGTCCCGCCACGGGCGTCTCGGGCCCGGCCGGGGCTCCGGGAGACCCGAAGCCCAGCGCGTCGAGCAAGGGCGGCTCGTCCGGGTCCGCGGCGCCCGGCCCGGCGGCCGGGTCCTCGGGCTGCGGCACCACCGCGCCGCGCCGCAGGCGGCCCGCCTTCCCGGCCGGGCCGTCCCCGAGGATGGGCGTGTCGTAAGGCCGGTGATGGTCCCCGGCCTCGATGGCCGGGGGCCGCTTGCGGCCGCCCCGGGGCAGCGGGCCCGCTGTCGCGGGGCCCTCGAACTCCCCGGTCTCGTCCTCGTCGTCGTAGATGAGGGTGTCGCCCGCGCGCTGGGTGAAGCCCCGCAGTTCGGCCAGCCGGTCGGGAACCCGGTGCACCGGTGTTCCGGTGATGACCAGCAGCCCGAACCCGCTGACCAGCGCGAGCAGCGGGGCGGCGATCCACGGCGTCAGGGCGGCCACCAGCGGGGCCGACACGAAGAAGCCGATCAGCCCGCCGCCGGCCCGCATGGCGTCGGCCCCGGCGCCCGGCTGCGGCGTGCCCGCGGCGATGTGCACCAGGCCGAGCCCGCCCAGCAGCAGGCAGGTCCAGCCGATCACCATCCGGCCGCGCTGCGCGTTGCGCTCGGGATGGCGCAGGAACCGCCAGGCGAGCAGGCCGAGCAGCAACGGCACGGTCCAGGCCGCCGAGCCGAACGCGCCGAGGAACACGTCGGACAGCAACCGGCCGGCGGTGTTGTGCAGGTGGAACCAGGTGGTCGCGGCGACCACGAAGGCCGCGGCCAGGAAGGCCAGTCCCATTCCGTCCCGGCGGTGCGCCTCGTCCATGTCCCGGGCGCTCCGGCCGAACCCCCGCGCACCGAACCCGACCGCGTGCGCGGCCACCATCCACATCCCGGCTATCAGCCGGCCCAGCCAGCCGGCCAGGATCAGGATCGGGTCGGCGGTCCGCTGGGGCGGCCGGGCCGCGGTGCCGCGGGGCCGCCCCTTGCTGGCCGGCCGCTTCTTGCCCCGGCCGGAGCGGTTCTGGCCGGGCCGGTTCCGCCCGGCCGGCTGCTTTCCCGACCGGTTCTGCCCGGAACGGCTCTGGCCCGACCGGCTCTGGCCGGACCGGGACGTGGCGTTCCGGCTCTGGCCCTGACGGGCGGGGGCTGGCATCGCGTTCCTGCTGCTGGCTGTCCGCGCGCTGCCCGTCCCCCCGCTGGCGGGCCGGGCGGATGCGCGCGCCTGCCCACCCGGTGCGTCCCCGGGGCGGGGGGTGCCCTTAGCGACACGAGTAGCCATGATGCCCAAAGTACCCACGATCGGCGCGGCGCAGCCGGAAGCGTGCGGCGTGTCGGCGTGATCTTCGGGCTGGGGTGAACGGCGGTCATCCCTGGTCTGGCCGGTCTGCGAATACTCGGCGCTTCCCGTTGGCAGCAGCCTTCCGGCGGTCCACTCTGGAGAGAATCTCCCGTAACCGATCATGAGCGGAGCACCCATGCCCAGCCAGGCCACCAGGCCGCCCCTGGTCGGCATGCCCGCGGTCTGGCTGCGCGACAACTGCCCGTGCCCGCTCTGCCGTGACCCGGTCAGCGGCCAGCGGCTGCTGCACATCACCGACATCCCCGCCGATATCGCCGTGGCGGAGGTCGTCTCGTCCGGTGGCACCGTGTCGGTGCTGTTCCACCCCGACGGCCACCGGGCGGTGTTCGACCGGGACTGGCTGGCCCGGCACGCCGACCCGGCCCGGGACGGGCCCCCGGACCCCCGCACCGAGGACGCCAAGCGGCTGTGGTCCGCGGCTGACCTGGGCGGCGAACCGCCGCGCGGGTCCTGGCCCCGCTACCTGGCCGAGGCCAGCTACCGGCGGGCCTGCCAGTCCGCCATCCTGCGCGAAGGACTGCTGCTGCTCGGCGACGTGCCCACGGACCCGGGCGCGGTCCTGGCGGTGGCCGCGAGCCTCGGCTACGTCCGGGAGACCAACTACGGCCGGCTGTTCGACGTGCGGGTCGAGAGCTCGCCGTCCAACCTGGCCTTCACCAGCCTGCCCATCCCCCCGCACACGGACAACCCGTACCGCGACCCGGTGCCGACCGTGCAGCTGCTGCACTGCCTGCACAACGCGGCCGACGGTGGCGACTCCGGGTTCGTGGACGGGTTTCACGCCGCCGCCGCGCTCCGGGCGCAGGACCCGGCCGCGTTCGCCACGCTCGCCGTCACCCCGGTCACCTTCGGATACCGCGACGCCACCACGGAGCTGTCCGCCACCCGTCCGCTGATCAGCCTGGACGCCCAGGGACGGATCCGGGAGATCCGGATCAATCCGCGAAGTCTCCAGCCCGTCCGGCTACCCGGGCCGCAGGCCGCGGCCTTCTACGCCGCCTACCGCGCCTTCGCGCAGCTGCTCGGCGCGGCGCCGTCGATGCTGACCGTGCGGCTGCGCCCCGGTGACTGCGCCGTGTTCGACAACACGCGGGTGCTGCACGCGCGGACCGGGTTCGCCCAGGCGGGACCCCGGCACCTGCAGGGCTGCTACGCCGATCTCGACGGCGTCGAGTCAGCCGTGGCGGTGGGAGAACGCGCGGCAACGGGGATCATCCGCAGGAAGGACCGGATATGACAGCAGCCGACCCGGTACGGGTCATCGCGGACCTCTTCGCCGCCGAAGGAGCCGGCGAATATCTCGGCGAGGCGGTAACCCAGGCCCAGCACATGCTCCAGGCCGCGGCCCTGGCCGAGGGAGCGGGCGCCGCGCCTGAGCTGGTCGCGGCGGCTCTCCTGCACGACGTGGGGCACTTCCGCGGGGCGGTCAGCGGTCATCAGCTGATGAGCGGCACCGACAACCGGCACGGCGACCAGGGCGCGGACTGGCTGGCCCAGTGGTTCGGACCCGGGGTGACCGAGCCGGTCCGGCTGCACGTCGCGGCCAAGCGGTACCTGTGCGCCGTGGAACCCGGCTACTTCGGCGGGCTGTCCGCCGCCTCCGTGCACACGCTGCGGATCCAGGGCGGACCGATGACCCCGGCGCAGAGCGCGGAGTTCGAGGCCAGCCCGTGGTGCCAGTCCGCGCTGCGGCTGCGCCGCTGGGACGACGCGGCCAAGGACCCTGAGGCGATCGTGCCCGCGTTCGGCTACTACCAGCGGCTGCTCCGCCAGCTGGTCCGCCAGCGCGAGGCCGGCGCCGCGCGGTAGGCCCCGGCGCCGGTCATGCGGGGCGCCGGGCGGCTTCGACGAGGGGCATGAAGAGTTCGTCCACAATCTCGAGGACCCGTTCTTCGGGCAGCGGCTTGAGCGTCATGAGCAGGTCGTGGCGCATCAGGTCGAACGGCATGGTCAAGATGGCGCGGGGGGTCGTGTCGAGGTCGATCTCGCCGCGCTCGTGCGCCCGGCGGAAGATCTCCGGGGACCACAGCGGGCGGTCGTTGACGAGCTTCTCGCGGATCTCGGCCGGGGTGAGCCCGGTGCTGGCCAGCAGGCCGGAAAAGGCGGCGCTGACCACCGTGACGAAGGCGACCCGCCCGCTGCTGAAGCCGCTGAGCAGGCCGATCATGTCGCCGCGCAGGCTCCCGGTGTCGGGGAGATCCACCGGATGCGTCACGCCGTAGTGATAGATGGCGTCGAGCACGAGGTCGTCCTTGCGGGGCCAGCGCCGGTACAGCACGGCGACTCCCGTCCTGGCCCGGGCCGCCACCGACTCCATCGTCAGCCTGGCGAAGCCGGCCGAGACCAGTTCCTCCCACGCGGCCTCGAGCAGCGCGGCCTCAAGCTCCTTCCCGCGCCGCCGCTGGCGTGGCCGCTCCTGCTGCAGCTGCTCCGTCATGCCAAGCAGGATACCTCCAGACCGTCGATAAGAGAGGCTTGCGTTCCTTAATGTCGTGCCCTACTCTCCATAAGAGAATGATTCATCTCTTATGGAGAGGGGTGTCATGGCCGCGACACCAGCGCCCGCCGCCGGCCAGCTTGACCCGAAGGTGGTCAGGACCGCGCTGATCCTCGTCGTCGGCGTGATGGCTGTCATCTTCGACACCACGATCGTCAGCGTCGCCCTGCACACGCTCGCGCTGAAGCTGAATACCTCAGTGACGACGATTCAGTGGGTGAGCACCGGCTACCTGCTGGCCCTCGGCATCGCGGTGCCGCTCAGCACCTGGGGCCTGCAGCGGTTCGGCGGCAAGCGGCTGTGGATGTTCTCCCTCGCCGTGTTCCTGATCGGCTCGATCGGCTCGAGCCTGGCCTGGAACGTTGGCTCGCTCATCGGCTGGCGGGTGGTCCAGGGCGTCGGTGGCGGCCTCATGCTCCCGCTGATGACGACGCTCATCTTCCAGGCCGCGGGCGGCAGGTCACTCGGCAGGCTCGTCACCTACGTCGCACTGCCGGCGCTGCTCGGCCCGATCCTCGGCCCGCTCGTCGGCGGCGCCATCCTGACCCACCTCAGCTGGCGGTTCATGTTCTGGGTGAACGTGCCGTTCTGCGTCGTGGGGCTGCTGCTCGCCTGGCGCTACCTAGCTGGTGACGCGCCCGCCCGGCCGGACCCCGCCCAGCGGCCCCGGCTCGACCTGCCAGGTCTCTTCCTCCTCGCGCCGGGCATTGTCGCCATCCTGCTCGGCCTGGCCAAAGCGGGGACCTCCGCCGGGTTCGGCCACCCCGACGTCATCATCCCGCTCGTCACCGGCGTCGCGCTGCTGGCCGCCTTCGCCGGCTACGCCCTGCGCAAGAGCCAGCCCCTCGTCGAGGTCCGGCTGCTCGCCAGGCGGTCCGTCGCCTCGTCGAGCGCGGTGCTGTTCTTCTCAGGGTTCTCGCTCTACGGCGCGATGCTCCTGATGCCGCTGTACTACCAGGACGTGCGCGGCGCCACCGCGCTGACGGCCGGCGTGCTGCTCGTACCGCAGGGCGTCGGCGCCCTCTTGTCCCGTACCGTCGCCGGAAGCAAGATCGACAAGTACGGATCGCGCCGGATTGCCCTGCTGGGCTTCGCCGTCGTCGCCGCCTCGACCGTGCCGTTCGCCTTCGCCGGGCCGCACACCAGCGAGTGGCTGCTCGCCCTGTGGATGGTCATCCGCGGGTTCGGCCTGGGCTGCGTCACCATGCCCGTGATGGTCGCCGGCTACGTCGGCCTGGACAAGCAGCAGATCCCGCACTCCAGCGTGCTCACCCGGACGAGCCAGCAGATTGGCGGCTCGTTCGGCACCGCCGTCCTCGCGGTCATCCTCGAGGAGGCCATCGCCTCGCACCACGGAGCGGTGGCCGGCGCGTTCGACGTCGCGTTCTGGTGGTCCGCCGGCTTCTCCGCCGTCGCCGTGCTGCTGTCCCTCTGGCTGCCGGGCGCCCAGCGTCCCCCATCCGCGAGGACGTCCCGGCCCCTCGGCCCGCGCTGGTCGCCGACCGGGACTGACCCGGCCGGGCCGGGCTATACCTCGATGACCACCGGAATGATCATGGGCCGGCGCCGGTAGCCGTCGTTGACCCAGCGCCCGACGGTCCGCCGGACCAGCTGGCCCAGCTGATGGGCGTCGTTGATCCCGTCCGCGGCCGCGCGGTTCAGCGCTTCCTCGATCTTCGGCCGGACCTCGCTGAGCGCAGAGTCGTCGATGCCTGACCCGCGGGCGTGGATCTCCGGCCCGGCCACCAGCTTGCCGGTGGTCGAGTTGACCACGATCACGACGGACAGGAACCCTTCCTCACCCAGGATCCGGCGGTCCTTGAGCGAGGTCTCGGTCACCTCGCCGACGGACAGGCCGTCCACGTACACGTAGCCGCAGGGGACCTTGCCCACCACCTTGGCCTGGCCGCCCGCCAGGTTGACCACGACCCCGTCTTCGGCGATCACGATGTGGTCCTCGGGGATCCCGGTGAGCTCGGCCAGGTGCGCGTGCGCCCGCAGGTGCCGCCACTCCCCGTGCACCGGCATGAAGTTGCGCGGCTTCACCAGGTTCAGCACGTACAGCAGCTCACCGGCGGGCGCGTGGCCCGACACGTGGACCAGCGCGTTGCCCTTGTGCACCACCCGGGCGCCCCACCGGGTCAGCTCGTTGATGACCCGGTACACCGCCGACTCGTTACCCGGGATCAGCGAGGAGGCCAGGATGACCGTGTCCCCCTCGGCGATCCGGATCGGGTGGTCCCGGGCGGCCATCCGGGACAGCGCCGACATGGGCTCGCCCTGGGATCCGGTGCAGACCAGGACGACCTCGCCGGGCGGCATGCCCTCGGCGTCGCGCGGGTTGACCAGCAGCCCGCCGCGGACCGAGGGCACCTTGAGGTAGCCGAGGTCGCGCGCGACACCCATGTTCCGCACCATGGAGCGGCCCACGAAGGCCACCCGGCGGCCGTGCGCCGCGGCCGCGTCCAGCACCTGCTGCACCCGGTGCACGTGGCTGGCGAAGCAGGCCACGATGATCCGCTGCTTGGTCTCCGCGAACATCTCGTTCAGCACCGGGGCGATGTCCCGCTCGCTGGTGACGATGCCCGGGACCTCAGCGTTGGTGGAGTCGGACATGAGCAGGTTGACGCCCTCGGCCCCGCGCCGGGCGAAGCCGCCCAGGTCCGTGAGCCGGCCGTCCAGCGGGAGCTGGTCCATCTTGAAGTCGCCGGTGTGCAGGACCACCCCGGCCGGGGTGGTGACGGCCACCGCGAGCGCGTCCGGGATGGAGTGGTTGACGGCGAAGAACTCCAGGCCGAACGGTCCGAAGGACTCGGTCCCGCCCTCGGCGACCTCGGCGGTGACGGGCGTTATCCGGTGCTCAGTGAGCTTGCTGCGGACCAGGGCGAGCGTGAGGCGCGAGCCGATCAGCGGGATGTTGTCGCGCTGGCGCAGCAGGTAGGGAACCCCGCCGATATGGTCTTCGTGCGCATGGGTGAGGACCATCGCCTCGATGTCGTCCAGCCTGCCTTCCAGCGAGCTGAAGTCCGGCAGGATCAGGTCCACGCCGGGCTGGTCCGGCTCGGGGAACAGCACCCCGCAGTCCACGATGAGCAGGCGGCCTTCGTACTCCAGCACGGACATGTTCCGGCCGATCTCGCCCAGGCCGCCAAGGCCCACGATGCGCAGCGTGCCGGACGGGAGGGCGGGCGGTGTGCCCAGCTCCGGATGCGGGTGACTCACTTGATCTTCACGCCTCCAGCGACCAGATCGGCTCGCAGTTGTTCGATTTGGGCCGGCGTCGCGTCGATCAGCGGGCCGCGGACTGGCCCGCCGGGCAGCCCGAGCAGGCTGAGCGCGGCCTTGGTCGTGATCACACCCTGGGTGCGGGTCATGATGCCGGTGTAGAGCGGGAGCAGGTCACCGTGGATCCGCCGGGCCTCGTCCACGCGTCCCGCCCGGTACGCGCCGATCATGTCGTGCAGCCGGTCGCCCGCGACATGGCCGACCACGCTCACGAAGCCGGCCGCCCCGACCGAGAGCCAGGGCAGGTTCAGCACGTCGTCCCCACAGTAGTAGACCAGGCCGGTGGCCAGCATCACCAGGGAGCCCGCGCCCAGATCACCCTTGGCGTCCTTGACGGCGACGATGCGGGGATGTTCGGCCAGCTGGAACAGGCTCTCGGTGGTGATGGGGGTGCCCGTCCGGCCCGGTATGTCATACAGCATGACCGGCAGGCTGGTGGCGTCGGCGGCCCGGGTGAAGTGGGCCACGAGCCCGCTCTGCGGCGGCTTGTTGTAGTACGGCGTCACCAGGAGCAGTCCGGAGGCCCCGGCGCGCTCGGCCTGACGGGCCAGCTCGCAGGTGTGGGCGGTGTCGTTGGTGCCGACCCCGGCCACCACGGCGGCCCGGTCGCCGACCGCCCCGATCACGGCGCGGAGCAGCCGCTCTTTCTCCGCGTCCGTCGTCGTCGGCGACTCGCCGGTGGTCCCGCTGATCACCAGGCCGTCGTTGCGCATCTCGTTGACCAGATAGGTCGCGAGGCGGGCGGCCCCGTCGTAGTCGACGCCGCCGTCGGCGGTCATCGGCGTGATCATCGCGGTCAGCATCCGGCCGAACGGGGCGTCCGCGTTCGCGGGCTGGGTTGCTGTCATGAACTGAACGCTACCGGGCTATGGCGCGCTGCGGCCACCGTGCCCCGCCTCCGGTCACGTTGAAGACGCGGTGACGTGAGCTCGGGGGTACCCACGTCAACCGCGTCTATCTGGATATCGGCCTAGGTCGCGAGGACGTTACGTACCGTGATGAAGATTCTTTTCTGCGTGGCCAGCGAGGCCGTGCTGATCCGGGGGCAGGGTCGGCTTAGTGCACGACAGTCGCGGTGATGACCACGAAGATGATGCGTGACCACGACGAGCGCGATGGTGACCGCCAGGTAACGGGTCATCACGCCCAGGATGACCCGGGCGCGTCCCTCGGCCGCCTCGGAGGCGCGGGCCGCTACCCAGGACGCCTGGGCCGCCCGGACCGCCGCTTCGGCCGCGACCCCGGCGCCGGCCTGGAGTTCGGCTTGCGCCAGGAGGGCCGACCGGATGTCCGCCTCCACCTTGGCGGCCGCCGCCTCGATCCGGTCCAGGGTGGCCACGCCGGCGACCGCCGCCCGCACCGCCACCGACTCAGCGGCGGCATCAGATGCCCCCGACGTCATGCTGGCCGGGATTCTCACCCGCAGCGCGGCCGAGCCGCCGTTCGCCGGGTCCGCGGCGGCCTGCACCGCCACCGCGCTCCCCCCATCCTCCGGAGCCGGGGCGAGCATGGTCCCGGCCAGCTGGGCCGTCACGGCGGCCGGGGAGCCCATCGACGAGTCGTGCAGGAAGCCGACCACCGCCTCCCTCGCGGCCGCGGCCACGTCAGGAGGAGCGGCCGGGGGCTGACGGCTGCGGCGGTGGAGCAGGGACCGATTGCTCGCCATGTCGTCCAACTTCTCTCAGTGACGGGGCGGGTACGGTCGATCTGCGCCTGGTCACACCTCGATAATCTCGTGTCGAACGGATAGTAATCACTCTATCACGATAAGTGAGACATCGCGGGCGATCCAGGCGCTGGCGTGGTCAGGCAGTGAGGTTCCGCGGTGGTCACTTCCTGGCGGGCCGTGGCGAGGAGCTCACGGGTCAGGTTCATGGCCTGCTCGGCCGCGCCCAGGTGGCCCAGGCTGGCCAGGCGCTGCGCCTCGCGCAACTGCTCGTCGAGATCAGCCAGGCGCGACCGCTGCTCGGCCTCGGCGAGGGCCCGCCCGATGACCGAGGGCAGCCGGGCCGGCCGGTCTTTCAGGACGTAGTCCGTGGCTCCCTGCTTGATGAGAGCGACCGCCGCCTCGTCTCCGAGCACACCGGACCAGATGATGAACGGCACGTCCGGGTACCGCTCCTGCGCGATCGCGAGGGCGGCCGCACCGGAAAAGCCCGGCAGATGGTAGTCGGACAGGATGACGTCGGGGCGGAAGGAGTCCAGCTTCTCCACGAACAGGGCCTTGGTGGCCACGACGACGCAGGTGAAGTCGAGGCCGGCGCTGGTCAGCAGGCTCTGGGCGCGCTCCGCGTCCCACGGTTCGTCCTCCAGGATGAGGATGCGGGCCGGCCGTCCCGGCCGTCCGCCGCGTCAGCAGCCGAACTGCCGGGCTGCTGCCCTGGACCGGCGGCCGCCTCCGGCGCAGCCGCGTCCAGGCCGTTGCCCTGATGCCCATCGTTCATGGATCCCACCTTCGTCAGTCCGGTTGCGGCATGAACTCGGGCACGGGCTCGTTCAGGATCAGCCAGAAAAGGCCAAGAGTCTTGACCGCCTCCGCGAATTCCGCGAAATTCACCGGTTTGCGCACATAGGCATTGGCGCCGCCCCGGTAGCCGGCCAGAATGTCTTCTTCCAGTTTGGAGCCGGTGAGCACCACCACCGGGATTATGCGCGTCCGCTCGTCGGCCCGGAGCCTGCGCAGTACCTCCAGCCCGTCAACTTTAGGCAACTTCAGGTCGAGCAGGATAAGGCCGGGGAGCGGCCCGCCGCCGCCGGCTTTGGCGAAGACCAGCTCCAGGGCCTCGGCACCGTCGTGAGCCACCGTGATGGCGTTGAGGATATTATTCTTTTTCAGCGCCCGGAGGGTGAGCATCTCGTCGTCAGGATTATCCTCGACCAGCAGGATGGACCGGGTCGTCATGCGATTTCCTCGGCGTCCAGGGTGAAGTAGAAAGTCGCGCCTTCGCCGACCGCAGCTTCGGCCCAGGCCCGCCCCCGGTGCCGCTCCACTATCTGCTTGACGCTGGCCAGACCGATGCCGGTTCCCGGGAAATCGCTGGCCGGGTGCAGCCGCTGGAATGGCTGGAACAGCTTGCCCGCGTAAGCCGGGTCGAAGCCGACCCCGTCGTCGCGCAGGTAGCAGCAGACGCCCGCCTCCCCGGCCGGTACCGTGCCGAACTCGATCAGCGCGTCCTCCTGACCGGAGGTGAACTTCCAGGCGTTCTCCAGCAGATTCTCCAGGACGGTGCGGATGAGAGCCCGGTCCGCCCGGGCCTGGACCGGACGCTCGATAGCGAAATGGACGCGGCGCTCCGGTTCGCCGCCCTGGAGGTCAGCGGCGATGCGGGCCACCTCGGTGCCGAGATCGACCCATTCGGGGTGCATCCCCGCCCGGGCGACACGCGACAGGACCAGCAGGCCGTCGACGAGCGCGGACATCTTGCTGGCTGGCGGCCAGGATCCGCTCGGCGTAGCCCCGCCCTGCCTCGCCGAGATCGTCCGCGCAGTCTTCCATCAGCGCCGACGAGTACCCGCCCAGCGCGCGCAGCGGAGCGCGCAGGTCGTGCGCGATGGAGTAGGTGAAGGACTCCACGCTCTGGTTGGCCCGCTCCAGGTCGTCCGCCCGGCGCCGGAGTTCGGCCGCGGCCCGGGCCTGCTGCTCGGTAATGTCGCGGGAGATGGCCGACACACCGATCAGCCTGCCGTCCTCGTCGTGGATGGGCGAGGCCGTCACCGACACCGCGAACGTGGTGCCGTCCTTGCGCCGCCGCACGGTCTCGCGGTGCACGACCCGCTCGCCACGGCCGATCTTGGCGAGAGTTTCCTCGATCTCACCGGCCAGCTCAGCGGGGCACAGGATGGTCAGCGGCTGGCCGATGATCTCCGCCGCGCGGTATCCGTAAATGTTCTCGGCCGCCGGATTCCAGGTCGTGATCAGGCCGCCGGTAGTTGCGCCCACGATGGCATCATCTGAGGACTTGACGATCGCTGGGAGAAGCTCGGACTCCGGGAAGCCCGGACCGTCCTCAAGCTTTAGCTGGCCCACATCTATCCTCCGTCGTGGCATAAACCCGTTTTCCAGGAGCCTGCCTGCCGGATGGCATAAGATTAATTCCTGTCCGGCGTTATCTTTAAAGTCACTATACACCTGGACCGGATATCGTTATTTACAAAAAGGTGTTGAGATCGCAAAGTAGTATGATTTGCCCGATATATACTCTCGCTGCAATACCCGGCCGGCCGGGCGCAGGTACGCTGCAATATATTCGTTTTAACTGTATATTGTCTTTACACGGGTATTCCTCTGAGGGTATTCGTGACACGCCCGAGTCGGGGGAGGGTGGACGTGAGCACCACAATGCTGACGGGCGCGGAGGATGCCGCGATGGGCCCCGGGCTGGAGAAAGCGCCGACCGGAATCCCCGGGCTGGATCAGATCACCGAGGGCGGGCTGCCCCGGGGCCGGGTATCGCTGGTGGCGGGCAGCGCGGGAGCGGGCAAGACGCTGCTGGGACTGGAATTCCTGGTCGCCGGGGCCCAGAAGTACGGTGAGCCCGGCGTGCTGGTGACCTTCGAGGAGTCCGCGGAGAAGGTCACCCTGAACGTGCGCTCGCTCGGCTTCGACCTCGACCAGCTCCAGCGGGACGGCCTGCTCACGGTGATCGCGTTCCAGGTCGAGCCCGCCGAGATCATCGCCACCGGCGCGTTCGACTTCGGGCCGCTCTTCCTGATTCTCGACGACGCGATCGGGCGCATCGGCGCCCGGCGGGTCGTGCTGGACACGGTCGAGGTGCTGTTCGGCGCGTTCGGCGACGACTCGACCGTCCGGGCGGAACTCAACCGGCTGGCCCGCTGGCTGGAAGAGCGGGGCGTGACCGCCATCATGACCGGGGAACGCGGCGACAACAGCCTCACCCGGCACGGGATCGAGGAGTACGTCACCGATTGCGTGATCGTCCTCGACCACCGGGTCACCGAGGAGATCTCCACCCGCCGGCTCCGGGTGGTCAAGTACCGCGGGTCCGCGCACGGCACCAACGAGTTCCCGTTCCTGATCTCCGCCAAGGGCTTCGTCGTGCTGCCGATCACGTCGGTCGCGCTCGACTACGGCGCCTCCGATGAGCGGGTGTCCACCGGGGTGGACCGCCTCGACCACATGCTCGGCGGCGGCGTGTTCCGTGGCTCGACCTCCCTGGTGACCGGGACGGCGGGCACGGGCAAGACCTCGCTCGGAGCGCATCTGGTGAACGCGGCCTGCGCGCGGGGTGAGCGGGCGCTGTGGGTCCTGCTCGAGGAGTCACCCGCCCAGGTCCTGCGTAATATGCGCTCGCTCGGCCTCGACCTGCGGCCGTGGGTCGACGCGGGCTTGCTGCGCATCTGGTCGGCGCGCCCGTCCGCGTACGGGCTGGAGGCCCATCTGGCCGTGCTGGACCAGCTGATCGAGGAGGTCGTCGCCGTCGGTGGCGGTGCTGGACGGGATCGGCGGCCTGGCCGCCGGCGTGTCCAGCTCGGAGGTGGCCTCGCTGGTGGCCCGCCAGCTCGACCTGCTCAAGAGCCGCGGGATCACCACCATGGCCACCTCGCTTGGCCGCGAGGACGAGTCAAGCACGATGAGCATGTCATCGCTGGTGGACAACTGGCTGCTGCTGCGCAACGTCGAGACCAACGGGGAACGCAACCGGCTGCTGTTCGTGCTCAAGTCCCGGGGCACGGCCCACTCGAATCAGGTGCGGGAGTTCGTGCTCACCGACCACGGGATCGAGCTGGTCGAGGTGTACGTCGGGCCGGCCGGGATGCTGGCCGGCTCCGCCCGGCTGGCGCAGGAGGCCGTCGAGCGCGACGCGGAAGCTGCCCAGGCCGACGATCTGGAGCGCCACCGGCGTGAGCTGCGCGGCCAGATCAGCGAGGGAGAGGCTCACCTCGTCGCGGTCCAGGACCAGCTCGACGCCGAGCAGGCAGAAATCGACCGGATCGACCGGCGCGAACGCCGCCAGGTCGCCGAGGCCGAGGCGGACCGGGTGTCGATGGCCACCCAGCGCTGGGCCGATGCGGCCCCGGCCCCACGTGCCCGGGCAGACGCTGAGTCAATAAGGCCCGCAACGGAGGACAGCGATGGCCAGCCGCATGGCCGGCGGCGGAAACGGGACAGCTACCGATCCCGGTGAGTCCTGGGATCTGCGCCTGTACGTGACCGGCCAGTCGCCCAACAGCGTCCGGGCCATCGAGAACCTGCGGCGCCTGTGCGAAGAATATATGCCCGGCCAGTACCGGATCGAGGTGGTGGACCTGCTGGAAAACCCGCGGCTGGCCGCCGATGATCAGATCCTGGCCGTGCCCACCGTGGTCCGCAAGCTCCCGGTGCCGATCAGGAAGATCGTCGGCGATCTCTCCGACACCGACCGTCTCCTCGTCGGCCTGCAGGTCCGGCCGCCGGGGAAGGCCCCGACATGACCGGCCGAGCCCTGCTGACCGCTGGGCGCTGACCCTCTATATCAATGGCGGCGTCACCGACTCTCCATCCACGCCATCGAGAACGCCCGCCGCCTCTGCGAAGAAGAACTCGGCGGCCAGGTCGACCTGGACATCATTGACGTGCAGCAGGAGCCCGCGCTGGTCGTGCGGGACCAGGTCGTCGCCGCGCCGACGCTGGTCAGGCATATGCCTGCGCCGCTGCGCCAGCTCGTCGGGGATCTCTCCGATATCGGCCAGGTGCGCCAGGCCCTCGACCTCGGCCGCCGGAGAGCAGTGACCAGCACGCCACACCGGGTGGGTGAGGCCGTGTCCACATCGCCGGTTCCCCAGGTCGCAGGCCCAGGCCGCGCTGACCCGGGCCGCCCGGGCGAGCCTCGGCGAACTGGCCGAGCTGCGGGCCGAGCTGCGCGAGGCGCGGGAGACGATCGAGGCGATCCAGGGCGGTGGCGTCGACTCACTGGTGATCGGGCCGCCCGGCCAGGAGCAGGTCTACTCCCTGGCCAGCGCCGACCGCACCTACCGGCTCGTCGTCGAGGCGATGAGCGAAGGCGCCGCCACCGTCTCGCCCCGGGGGGTGATCCTCGACGCCAACCCGCGGCTGGGCCTGATGACCGGCCGCAGCGCTTCCGAACTGACCGGTACCGCGGTGCTCGACCTGATCCCTGGCCCGCACCGGGCGGAGTTCACCCGGCTGCTCGACGTCGGCGCCGGCGACAACGCCCGCGGCGAGATGCAGCTGGCCAGGCCGGACGGCACGTCCGTCCCGGTCCTGCTGGCGGTGAGCGGCTTCGACCTCGACGGCATGCTGCTGCGGTGCCTGGTGCTCACCGACCTGTCGGCGCAGCGCGCCGCGGAGGCCCAGACGGCCGTGGCGCACCAGGCGCTGCGCGTGTCCGAGGAGCGGCTCCGCGCCCTGGTCGATAACGCGCCCATCGGCATCGAGGAGCTGACGCTCAGCGGCGAGCTGGTCCGGGTCAACCCGCGCATCTGCGAGATCACTGGCTACACCGCCGACGAGCTGCGCTCCCTGCGGATCCAGGACATCACCCATCCCGGCGATCTCGACGCCGATCTGGCCAACATGCAGCGGCTGCGCTCCGGAGAGATCGACAGCTTCTCGATGGAAAAGCGCGACCTGCGGAAAGACGGTGGCGTGGTCTGGGTCGAGGCGAATCGCGCCGTGGTCCGTGACCCGGACGGCAACCCGCTGCTGTTCGTCGGGGCGGTGCGCGACATCACCGCTCAGCGCCAGGCCGAGGCCGAGGTCCGGACGCTCAACGCCGACCTCGAAACCCGCGTCGAGCGGCGCACGACCGACCTGGCCCAGGCCAACAAGGACCTGGAGGCGTTCGGCTACTCGGTCTCCCACGACCTGCGCGCCCCGCTGCGGGCGCTGAGCGGGTATGCCGAAGCGCTGCTGGAGGAGTACGGCGACGGTCTCGGCGAAACCGGCCGCGGCTACGCCGAGCGTATCCAGGCCGCGAGCGAGCGGATGGCCACGCTCATCGATGACCTGCTGCAGCTGGCCCGGGTCTCGCGCAGGCAGATGAACCTCGGGCCCGTCGACCTCAGCGCGGAGGCCGCCGCCGTGGCCGGGGAGCTGCAGGCTGCGGAGCCCGGCCGCCGGATCCGGATCACGATCCAGGACGGCGTCCGGGTGACCGCGGATCGCGGTCTCATCCGCACGGTGCTGCAGAACCTGATCGAGAACGCCTGGAAGTTCACCGCCCGGCAAGAGGATCCCACCATCGAGTTCGGCAGCATGGCCGCCGAAGACGCCGAGATCTGCTGCTTCGTGCGGGACAACGGGGCCGGCTTCGACCCCGCCCATGCGGGCAAGCTCTTCCAGGCGTTCCAGCGGCTGCACGCCGACACCGAGTTCGCCGGCACCGGCATCGGCCTGGCCAGCGTGCAGCGGATCATCGAACGCCACGGCGGCCGCATCTGGGCCCAGGGCGCGGTGGACGCCGGTGCCACCTTCTACTTCACCCTCGACGCGGCGCGCACGTCATGACGGACAGGCGGCGGCACGGACAAGACGCAGGAACGGCTGGCCCAGGCCCAGCGCCTGGAGAGCCTGGGCCAGCTGGCCGGCGGGGTCGCGCACGACTTCAACAACCTCCTCGCGGTGATCCTCAACTACGCGGAGTTCGCCGCCGAGGAACTCGCCGCGGCGACCGAGTCGGACTGGGCCGGGCGCTGCGAGATCGGCCCGTGACGACCTCGGGCAGATCAGCCGGGCCGGCGAACAGGCGGCCAGCCTGACCCGCCAGCTGCTCGCCTTCGCCCGCCGGGAAGTGGTACAGCCCCAGGTGCTCGACCTCGACACCGTCATCACCGCGGTGGAGGGCATGCTGCACCGGACCCTCGGCGAGCACGTCGAGCTGGTCACCTCGCTCGCCGGTGACCTGCACCCGGTCCTGGCCGACCCGGGGCAGCTGGAGCAGGTGCTGGTGAATCTGGCCGTCAACGCCCGCGACGCCATGCCCGGCGGCGGCACGCTGAGCATCGACACCAGCAACATCACCGTGGACGCGGACTCCATCGCGGGCGGATCGGAATCACCGCAGGGACAGCAAGTGCGGCTACGGGTCAGCGACACCGGCGCCGGGATGACCCCGGAGGTCGTCGAGCACGCGTTCGAGCCGTTCTTCACCACCAAGTCAGACGACGGGGGGACCGGGCTCGGCCTGGCCACCGTCTACGGAATCCTCCAGCAGGCCGACGGTCACATCCGCATCTACTCCGAACCCGGCGGAGGCACGACCTTCAGCATCACGCTGCCCGCCACCACGCAGGCCGCCACCCCGGAGGTACCGGAGGTCACCTACCAGCGAACGCCCAGCGGCGAGACCGTCCTGGTCGTCGAGGACGAGGCCGCCCTGCGCGAGGTCACCAGGCGGATCCTGGCCCGCAACGGCTACCAGGTGATCACCGCGGCGAGCGGCCCGGAAGCCCTCGACATCGCCCGCGGCCACCGGGGCGAGATCCACCTGCTCGTCACGGACGTCGTCATGCCGCACATGCTCGGCAAGGAAGTCGCCGAGCAGGTACTGGTGATCAAGCCCGGGACCGAAGTGCTCTACATGTCCGGCTACGCCCGGCCCGTCCTCGCCTCCCAGGGCAGGCTCGAACCCGGGGTGGCCCTGGTGGAGAAGCCGTTCTCCGAGGCCGACCTGCTGGCCAAGGCCGGGCAGGTGCTCAACGGCCACTTCCAGGGATTCAGGACCACCCGGGGCGACCAGGCTGACCAGGTCACCCCCGGTCCCGGATAATCAGACTCCCAGGTCCCGGCCGATGATCTCCTTCATGATCTCGGTAGTCCCGCCGAAGATCGTCTGGACCCGGCTGTCCGCGAACGCCCGGGCCACGGGGTACTCGGTCATGTAGCCGTAGCCGCCGAACAGCTGGAGGCAGCGGTCCACCACCCGGTTGCACAGCTCGGTGTCCCACCACTTGACCATGGACGCGTCGGTGTTGGACAGCTCGCCGTCGGTGTGCTGCGCCACCGCCCGGTCGGTGAACGCCCGGGCCACGGCCAGCTCGGTGGCCATCTCGGCCAGCGTGAAGCGGTTGTGCTGGAAGCTGCCGATGGGCCGGCCGAAGGCCTGCCGCTGCTTGCAGTAGGCCAGCGTGTCCTCGAACACCTTCTCCGCGGCCGCCAGCGCGGTCGCGCCGATCGCCACCCGCTCCCGGGGCAGGTTCTGCATGAGCGCGACGAACCCGCCGCCCTCCTCGCCGAGCAGGTTGGCGGCGGGCACGGCCACGTCGGAGAAGAACAGTTCCGAGGTGTCCTGCGCGTGCATGCCGACCTTCTCCAGGTTCCGGCCCCGCCCGAACCCGGCCATCCCGCGCTCCACCACGAGCAGGCTGATCCCCCGGTGCCCGGCGCCGGTGTCGGTCCGGGCCACCACGATGACCAGGTCGGCCAGCTGGCCGTTGGAGATGAAGGTCTTCTGGCCGTTGAGCACATAGCAGTCCCCATCGCGGACCGCGGTGGTGCGGATGCCCTGCAGGTCGCTGCCCGCGCCGGGCTCGCTCATCGCGATGGCGGTGATGAGCTCGCCCGAGCAGTACCCCGGCAGCCAGCGGTCCCGCTGCTCCGGGGTGGCTCAGCCGGAGGAAGTACTGGCCGTTGATGTCGTTGTGCACGGCGAACCCGGGGCCGGTGGCCCCGGCCCGGGCGAACTCCTCGTCGAGGATCAGGTAGAAGCGGTAGTCGGGATTGCCCCCGCCGCCGTACTTCTCGTCCACGTCGATGCCGAGCAGGCCCGCCCGCCCGGCGGCCAGCCACACCTCGCGGGACACCATCCCGTCCCGCTCCCACTGATCGTGGTACGGCGTCACCTCGCGGGCGATGAACTCCCGCACCATCTCCCGGAACGCGTCGTGCTCGGGGGTGAAGATATCGCGGTGCATTGCCGCCGCCTCGCTGCCTCGGGCCGCCCCGCCCGCCTGGATCCCTGCTGGCTCAGTTCAGGCGGCGGTGGATTCCGGAAGATAGGCGGCCCACTGCGGGTCGCCGTCGTTCGCCGCGCCGATCAGCCGCCAGTGCGCCCCGCGCGGCGCGGCCGGGATCCGGTTCATGGTCCAGCCGAGTTCCTCGATCAGCCGGTCGGCCTTGCTGTGGTTGCAGCGCATGCAGGAGGCCACGCAGTTCTCCCAGGCGTGCGGGCCGCCCTTGCTGCGCGGGATCACGTGGTCGATGGTCTCCGCCTTGTGGCCGCAGTACGCGCACAGGTAGTTGTCCCGGCGCATCAGCGCACCCCGGGTCAGCGGGACCCGGCTGCGATGCGGAATCCGGACGTACCGGCGCAATCTGATCACCGAGGGCGTGACGATGACCATCGAGGAGGAGCGCAACAAGGCACCCTCCGAATCGTCGTGCACGACTTCGGCCTTCTCGCCCAGGACAAGGCACACCGCACGCCGCAGGCCGACCGTGGTCAACGGCTCATACGTCACGTTGAGCAGCAGTACCCGTCGCAAGCCCGCCTCCTGCCTGGTGCGGTAGGCAAGCACTAGTGTGCCGGGCCAGCCCCCGGGAGTCCAGGTAGGCCCCCTGGGGTCTCAGGGAAGCACAGCGTGCGAGCCAAGAACAGCGTAACTGGCGGAGCCCGGAGAGGCATAACGCCGGCGTGGCGGTTCCGCGAAGTGTCGTTCCCATAGGGTGCGTCCATGACTGCCCCCGGCTCTCCCACGGCGCCCGCGGACCCGCAGGCACCGGCGTATCCCCCAGCTCACCGCGACGACCTGACCGAGGATCTGCACGGCCGGCGGGTGCCCGACCCCTACCGCTGGCTGGAGGACGCGGCCAGTGCGGACACCCAGGAGTGGCTGGCCGCCCAGGACGCGCTGTGGGCCGCCGCGGAGGCCGGCCTGCCCGGGCGGTCCCGGCTGACGGCCCGTCTCCAGGAACTGATGGCCGCCGGGTACGTCGGCGCCCCGGCGTGGCGCGGGCCGCGGCAGTTCTTCGTCCGCCGCCTGCCCGGGCAGGACCACGGGGCGCTGCTGACCGCCGGGCCAGGCGAGCCGGAGCGGGTGCTCATCGACCCGGCGGCGCTGGATCCTTCCGGGCTGACCACGCTCGACTCCTGGCAGCCGGACCAGGAGGGCCGGCTGCTCGCCTACCAGCTGTCCTCCGGCGGGGACGAGGAGTCCGAACTCCGGGTGCTGGATGTCGCGTCCGGCGCGCCGGTGGACGGCCCCATCAGCCGCTGCCGCTACTCCCCGGTGGCCTGGCTGCCCGGCGGCCAGGCGTTCTACTACGTCCGCAAGCTCGCCGCCGGACCAGGTCCCGCCGGGTGAGGAGCAGTTCCACCGCCGGGTGTACCTGCACACCGTCGGCACGCCCGCCGAGCAGGACGTGCTGGTCTTCGGCGCGGGCCGGGACAAGACGAACTACTACGGCGTGTCGGTCAGCCGGGACGGCCGCTGGCTGGTGATCTCGGCGGCCCAGGGCACCGCCCCCCGCAACGACGTGTGGCTCGCCGACCTGGCCGGCTCCGGGCCGGCCAGGCCGCTGCTGCGGGTCGTGCAGGAGGGCGTGGACGCCCGGACCGGGGTGCACGTGGGCCGGGACGGCCGACTCTACGTCTTCACCGACGCGGGCGCGCCGCGGGGCAGGCTGGCGGTGACCGACCCGGCGCACCCGGAGCCGGACCGCTGGCGCGACCTCGTCGGCCCGGATCCCACCGCGATCCTGGCCGACTTCGCCATCCTGGACGGCGCCGGCCTGGACCGCCCGGTGCTGGTGGTCTCCTGGACCAGGCACGCCATCAGCGAGATCACGGTGCACGACCTGGCCACCGGCGAGCGGACGGGCACGCTGGCCCTGCCCGGGACCGGCCACGCGGGCGGCGCCGCCCGGCTGGGGACCACCGGGGGAATCAGCGCGCGGCCGGAGGGCGGCCACGAGGCGTGGTTCGGCTACACCGACAACACCACCCCGGCGGCCGTGTACCACTACGACGCCCGCACCGGGGAGGTCTCCCGCTGGGCCCAGGCTCCCGGCGCGGTCGAGGTACCGGACGTGCGCACCCGCCAGGTGACGTTCACCTCGAAGGACGGTACCGGGGTCCGGATGCTGGTCATCAGCGCTGGCCTGGAGGGCGACCCCCCGGACCGGCCCCGGCCAGCCATCCTGTACGGCTACGGCGGCTTCGGCATCAGCATGGTGCCCGCCTACTCGGCGTCCATCCTGGCCTGGGTGGAGGCCGGCGGCGTGTACGCGATCGCGGCGCTGCGCGGCGGTGGTGAGGAGGGCGAGGACTGGCACCGGGCCGGGATGCGCGAGCACAAGCAGGCCGTGTTCGACGACTTCCACGCGGCGGCGGAGGCCCTCATCGCCGGCGGCTGGACCACCGCGGGGCAGCTGGGCATCTCCGGCGGCTCGAACGGCGGGCTGCTGGTCGGGGCGGCCCTCACCCAGCGGCCGGAGCAGTACCGGGCCGTGGTGTGCTCGGCCCCGCTGCTGGACATGGTGCGCTACGAGCGGTTCGGGCTCGGCCAGACCTGGAACGACGAGTACGGCACCGCGGCGGACCCGGTGGAGCTGGGCTGGCTGCTCGGCTACTCCCCGTACCACCGGGTACGGCCGGGCACCCGGTACCCGGCCACGCTGTTCACCGTGTTCGACAACGACACCCGGGTCGACCCGGTGCACGCGTGGAAGATGTGCGCCGCGCTGCAGCACGCGACGTCGGCGCCGTGGCCGGAGCGCCCGGTCCTGCTCCGCCGGGAGCGGGAGGTCGGCCACGGCGCCCGCGCGGTCAGCCGGTCGGTCACGCTGTCCGCGGACACGCTGGCCTTCCTCGCCGCCCAGACCGGCCTGGACCTCAGCCGCTGACCAGCGCCTCGCGGTAGTCCCGGACGGCCGGGAAGTCGCCGTGCTTGGCGGCCACCGCCTCGCCCAGCGACCGGGCCGAGCGCAGCACGATGCCGGGGCGATGCTGGCTGGGCAGGCCGAGCAGGGTGTCCTGGCTGACCCGCAGCGCCTCCTCGGGCTCGCCGGCCTGCAGCCGGCACCAGGCCTGGCCGAGCGTGACCAGCGCGCGGTCGAGGACCTCGGCCGGTGAGTACAGCCGCAAGGCCTGCCCGAACGCGTCGTCGGCGCCGCGGTTGTCGCCCAGGGTCACCAGCGCGTCGCCCTGGTGGAACAGCAACTGCCGTTCGGTGTACCCGTACACGGTGTCCCGCCGCTCCTCCTCGGGCAGCTGGTCGAGCGTCTCGTGCGCCCGGTCCAGGGCCGCGCTGGCCCGCCGTACCTCGGCCCCGCCCGCGCCGCCCCGCCCGCCGGTATCGCCCCGCATGTTCCCGCCGGACCGGGCCCGGGCCAGCCGGGCCAGCGCCCGCGCCTCCACGACGGGGGCCATCACGCCAGCCACGCAAGGCTGGTGCCCGGCCAGGTCAGCGGCGGCCCGGGCCGCCGCCGCGGCCTGCGCCGGATCCCCGTAGTACAGCGGCACGAGCGACTCGCGGACGGCGACCCAGGCGCGCAGGTGCCGGTCCCCGGTCTCGTCCGCCGCGGTCCGCGCGGTGCTGAAGAACGACCGGGCCAGGCGGTGGTCCCCGGCGTCGATCATGGTCATGCCCGCCAGCCCGGCCAGCCGCGCCGCCAGGCGGCAGAGCCGCTCCACGAACTCCAGCGGCTGGCGCTGCTCACACATCCGCCGGACGTCGCCGAGATCGAGGAGCACGTCGCAGAGCAGCCGCATCGGCGGCACCGTCATGTACTGCCGGCCGTACTCGCCGGCCATCCCCTCCCAGTGGTCCAGCATCGCCACCGAGACAGACGCCCCGAGCAGCGCCTCGTCCAGCCGACGGCGGATCCGCTCGACGGCGCCGAAGAACCAGCCGTCGACGGCGGCCCCGGGATCGGCCATCTGGCGCAGCAGCGTGCGGCGCACCAGGTCGTCGTCAACCTCGCCGACGCCCGGCTGGGCCGCGGGAGCGGGCGCGGGCGCGGCCGCGGGACCGGATGACCCCGGAAGGGCTGACGCGGGAAGCCCGGCGCCGGCTGGGGGGCTACCGCCGGGCCGGCCGCGGCCGGCGGCGCCGGCGCTGGCTGGGCCGGACCGGGCGGCTCCAGCGCAGGCAATTGCGTGGCGGTAAGCCCGATCGGCCTCGCGACGGCCGCTCCGGGCCGTGCGGCACCGGGCTCCGCCGCGTCAGCGTCGCCCGCGCTGGGGACTGCGGTGAGTATCGGCGGCGCGGTATGACCGGCGCCCGGGACGGCACCGCTGTGCCCGGCGGACCAGCCGGTTCCACCCGGTTCCGGCGCGGCGGCGGCGGCGGGCCCGGACAGCGTCAGTACCGGGGCGCGGTGCCACTGCCCGCACAGGCAGGGCCCCTCATAACCAAGGTCCGCCGGCTCGGCCTGATACACGCAGCACAGGTAGTGGAGGTACTCAGGGCCGGGCCGCTTCTGGCCGCCTTCGTAGGAGGACAGTAAGGTCTCGCTGAACCGCGGCGCGGTCCGCCCCTCGTTCACGTACCGCGCCCTGACCTGCGCGACCACGTCCGCGAGAGCGATGCCCAGCGCGAGCCGCTGGGCGCGGACCAGCCTGGTGCCGAAGGCGGGACCGCACTGGCTGTGGATCATGAGCGCGATGTCCGCCGCCGACTGGCCATCGGCCAGGCAGTGCGCCCGGATGGCCCGGGCCATCGAGATCTCCTGCCGGGCTTCCACGCCCCCGGGTCCCGGGACGCCACCCGCCCCGGCCCGGCCCGGGCTGACCACACCGGCCTGGCTCACCTCGCTGAGCAGCAGTCGTGGTGCAGCCACCCCTGCCTCTGACCGGGCGCGCCCTGCTCCCATGTCCCGTTCCTCCTCTGGGCCCCATCCCGCGTCCACCCGGCCAAGCCCGCCAGCTGAGCTAACTCACTGTTACATCTAAAGTGCTCTCCGCCGCTCAAATCAAGGAAATACCTGCTACCGGTTTGGCCCGGAAACTACCGGTCCGACCCGGAAACGAGCCGTGCAATTCTCTCTCTACACATTGCATCCTGCACGCTCTCCCCGGGCTGCGTCACCACAATCACACGGACTGATACCAAACCGCTTCGGAGATATAACCCCGGCCGCCGCGAGATGGCCAGGCCAGCCGGGCCCGCCGGCCACTATGGGGAGCGGCCCCGGCCTCGCCGCTGGCGTTCCCCGTCCAGCCCGGCCGGCTTCTCCCCCGAGTGGCGAAAGGAATCCTCCGTGATCTCGCAAGCGCTCCTCGCGGCGCGCGCTCTCAGCTCCGCATCCAGCGACACCCTGGACTCCGTCTGCGCCGACAAAGGCCAGCAGCCCGGGATCGCCTGCCGGCTGACCTGGGACATCCTGCACAACCGCAACGCCGCCGAACTGGTCAAGGTGTGGCTGGCCCAGCCGGCCAGCACGGTACTGCGGATCGTCTTCGTGCTGCTGATCGCGATCCTCATCCGGATCGTGGCGCACCGGCTGATCAACAAGATCACCGCCCGGGTGGCGCAGGAGGGAGGCAACGGGAGGGCCGACGCGGTACTGCTCGGGGAGCGGCGGCGGCAGCGGGCCAAGGCCCTCGGCTCGATCCTGCGCAACGCGGCGTCGGTGCTCATCTTCGGCATCGCGGCCGTGACCATCGCCGGCGACCTCGGCCTGAACCTGGCTCCGGTGCTGGCCAGCGCGGGCGTCCTCGGCCTGGCCATCGGCTTCGGGGCGCAGAGCCTGGTGCGCGACTTCCTGTCCGGGATCTTCATGCTGCTGGAGGACCAGTACGGGGTGGGCGACGTGATCAACGCAGGAGACGCCACCGGGACCGTCGAGGCGGTCAGCCTCCGGGTCACCCGGCTGCGCGACGTCAACGGCGTGGTCTGGCACGTGCGCAACGGGACCATCAACCGGATCGGCAACGAGTCCCAGGGCTGGGCCCGCGCCGTGGTCGACTTCCCCGTAGCCTACGACCAGGATCTGCCCAGGGTGCGCCAGACCATGAAGGACACCGCCGACCAGATGTGGACCGAACCGCGCTGGCATGACGTGATCATGGAGGAGCCGGAGGTCTGGGGCGTCGAGTCGGTGTCCAGCGAGGCCATCGTGATGCGGCTGGTAGCCAGGACGCTGCCGTTGCGGCAGTGGGAGGTGGCCCGGGAACTGCGGGAGCGGCTGAAGAACGCACTGGCTTCCGCGTCGGTACGCGGGGAGCCGGTAGCCACGGCCATCGGTGCGGGCACCGCGGCCCGGGTCGGCGCCCGCGGCGAGGGCTGAGCGGGCTCTACCGCCACCCTCACCGCCTCCGCCGCTGCGGCGCGGGCACTACCCTGGAGCACGCGATGGACGACACCAGGGAACTGAGCTTCTACGAGGCGGCCGGCGGCGAGGAAACGTTCCGCCGCCTGACCCGCCTGTTCTACGAGGGCGTGGCCGCGGACCCCGCGCTGCGCGCCGTCTACCCCAGCAAGGACCTGGGGCCGGCCGAGGAGCACCTGCGGCTGTTCCTCATCCAGTACTGGGGCGGCCCGGCCACCTACAACGAACTGCGGGGCCACCCGCGGCTGCGGATGCGGCACCGGCACTTCGCCATCGGCGAGGCCGAGCGCGACGCCTGGCTGCGCCACATGCGCGCCGCGCTCGACCAGATCGGGCTGGAGCCCGCGCTCGACGCCCAGCTCTGGGACTACCTGATCATGGCCGCGAACAGCCTGATCAACGTGCCCACCGGGCCGGGCCGGCCCGACCTGGGGCTCAGTCCAGCCTGACCTACCCTCGGGTCAGCTTGCGGTAGGTGACCGCGTGCGGCCGGGCCGCCTCCGCACCGAGCCGCTCGATCTTGTTCTTCTCGTAGGACTCGAAGTTGCCCTCGAACCAGAACCAGTTCGAGCCGCCTTCCCAGGCCAGGATGTGCGTGGCGATGCGGTCCAGGAACCACCGGTCGTGGCTGGTGATCACGGCGCAGCCCGGGAACTCCAGCAGCGCCCGCTCCAGCGAGCCGAGGGTCTCCACGTCCAGGTCGTTAGCGGGCTCGTCGAGCAGCAGCAGGTTGCCGCCCTGGCGCAGGGTGAGCGCCAGGTTGACCCGGCCCCGCTCGCCGCCGGACATCATCCCGGCCGGCTTCTGCTGGTCGGGGCCCTTGAAGCCGAACGCGGCCACGTAGGCCCGGCTGGGGATCTCCACGTTGCCCACCCGGATCGTGGACTCTCCCGCCGGAGATGGCCTCCCAGACGTTCTTGGCCGGGTCGATCCCCGACCTCAGCTGGTCCACGTAGGCGATCTTGACGGTGTCACCGACCTTGATGAGGCCCGAGTCCGGCTGCTCGTCGCCCACGATCATCTTGAACAACGTGGTCTTGCCGACCCCGTTCGGGCCGATGACACCGACCAGCCCGTTGCGCGGCAGCGAGAAGCCCAGCCCGTCGATCAGCACCCGGTCACCGAAGCCCTTGCTCAGGTCGGCGACCTCGACCACCTGGTTGCCCAGCCGGGGGCCCGGCGGGATCTGGATCTCCTCGAAGTCGAGCTTGCGGTGCTTGTCCGCCTCGGCCGCCATCTCCTCGTAACGCTCCAGCCGGGCGCGGCTCTTGGACTGGCGGGCCCGGGGGCTGGAGCGGACCCACTCCAGCTCGTCTTCCAGCCGCTTGCGGCGCTTGGCGTCCTTCGCGCCCTCGACCTTGATCCGGGAGGCCTTGGTCTCCAGGTAGGTGGAGTAGTTGCCCTCGTAAGGGAAGGTGTGGCCGCGGTCCAGCTCCAGGATCCACTGCGCCACGTTGTCCAGGAAGTACCGGTCGTGGGTGACCGCCACGACTGTCCCGGGGTACTTCTCCAGGTGCTGCTCCAGCCACTGCACGCTCTCCGCGTCCAGGTGGTTGGTGGGCTCGTCCAGCAGCAGCAGGTCCGGCTGGGACAGCAGCAGCTTGCACAAGGCCACCCGGCGGCGCTCTCCCCCGGACAGCACGGTCACATCGGACTCGGGGGGCGGGCAGCGCAGCGCGTCCATGGCCTGCTCAAGCTGACTGTCCAGGTCCCAGGCGTCCCGGTGGTCAAGCTGCTCCTGGAGCTTGCCCATCTGTTCCAGCAACTCGTCGGAGTAGTCCGTCGCCATCTTCTCGGCGATCTCGTTGTACTCGTCCAGCAGCGCCTTGGTCTCCGCCACTCCGTCCTGGACGTTGCCCAGCACTGTCTTGGTCTCATCCAGCGCCGGCTCCTGGCTCAGCAACCCCACCGTGAAGCCGGGAAACAAGCGCGCATCGCCGTTGGACGGATGCTCCAGCCCCGCCATCATCTTCAGCAGGGTGGACTTGCCCGCACCGTTGGGTCCCACCACCCCGATCTTGGCCCCGGGGAAGAACGCCAACGTCACTTCGTCAAGGAGGACCTTGTCGCCCTTCACCAAACGGGCGGCATGCATCTGATAGATAAATTCCGGCATGCTCCAAGGTTAGGGGCATCAGCGCAGCGGGTCGGACGGCCCGGCGCCCGGGGGAAGCGTGCACACCCGGTCCCGGCCCGACTTCTTGGCCCGGTACAGGGCCGCGTCGGCCGCGGCGAGCAGTTCGAACAGGTCACCGCCGTCCACGTCCAGCGCAGCCACCCCGATCGACACGGTGACGGTTACCGTGGCCCCACGGGCCTGCACGGCGATGTCCCGGACCCGGCCGCGCAGCCGCTCGGCGATGTGACAGGCCTGCTGCTGCCCCGCCCCGGGCAGTACGGCCACGAACTCCTCGCCGCCGAACCGGCCCAGCACGTCGCAGGCCCGGACGTGCTGGCCGAGCGTGCTGGCTGTCGCCGCGAGCAGCTCGTCGCCGGCCAGGTGCCCGTAGGTGTCGTTCACCCGCTTGAAGTGGTCGATGTCCACCAGCAGGATCGCGGCGGGCACGCTGAGCCGCCGGGCCCGGCGGATCCACCGTTCCGCGTCCCGCTGCCAGGCCACGGCGTTGAGCAGGCCGGTCTTGGGGTCAGACCGGGCCGCGGCGCGCAACTGCTGGTGCAGCAGGCTGCGCTGGAGCAGGATGACCGGCGGCAGCGCGACGACCAGCATGACCCAGCTGAACGTGCAGGCGATGGTGACCAGCACACCCGCGCACAGCCCGGCCGCGTTGACCAGCAGGCTCTCGAAGTCCCGGGTGGCGCCCGGCCGGAAGGCACCGGGCCATGACTCGCCTGGCCGGGCAGCCCGCCCGGCCAGGGCGATCAGGGCGGCGTTGACGAGCACGAACAGCGCGGCACAGCACGCGGCCCCGAGCACCATCACCGGATCGCGCAGCCACGGTCCGTGCGGGTGGACCAGGCTGGACAGGCCGTGGAACAGGAACGAGCTGGCCGCCCCGGCCAGGCCCAGGGCGGCCGCCGTGAACGCCCGCCAGTACAGCGGTCCCTGCCGGGCCCGCCAGTGCGCGTACCCGCCGATCAGCACCGGGCCCAGCAGCGCGTACTCCGGCGGCAGCAGCAGCGCGGCCGGGAGCCACCAGGCGGTGAGCAGGTCATGGGTACCTGGCGGCGGCGCTCCGCCGCGCCGGGTCGCCTCGACGCAGACCACCCCGCAGCCGAGGACGGCGGCGAAGAGCCCCAGCTGGCCGGTGTGCGGCTGCAGCCGGGGCAGCTGCCAGGCGGCCAGGAGAAACTCCGTGGCGGTGACCGCGATCAGGTACGCGCGCAGCCGCCGCCGACGGGGCAACCGCTCGAAGGCCCATGGCGCTTCGGGGCGGTCCCCTGACCCGCCGCGGTCCTCACAGTGCATCGTGCGCTGGACTGCCGACATGCCACCTGTCCATCACTGCCGCAGGCAGGCCCCTCCGGCATTTCGGTCACATTCCGTATCCAAGAAGCGGCCGAACTATGACGCTGGGTAACAGCGTAGGGCCAAGGGGCCTGCCTGGCAGGCAATTTCGCGGAACCGGTCCGGCGGGCCCTCAGAACGGCGCGGACACCCCCGCGGGCTCACCGGCCTCGTCCACGCCGGCGCCATCCGGACCGGCCCCATCCAGGCCGGCACCACCCAGAGCAGCCGCGTCCAGACCAGCGGTATCCAGGCCAGCGCCATCCAGACCGGCCACAGCTAGGTCAGCCGCGGTGAGACCGGCAGCATCCAGGCCCAGGCCACCCTCAGCGCCGGTTCCGGGAGTTCCGTTGTGCGGCGTCCCGTTCTCGGCCGCGGGCCGCCGGGGCCGCTGGAAGCTGGCCACGCCGCGGGCCAGGTCGTGCCCGACCGAGGTGGCCTCGATCTCGACCGCCAGCCGTGAGACCCCGTCCTTCTCGTACGGCCGGACGTGGAGCCGGCCCTTGACCAGCACGGGCTCGCCCTTGTGCAGGCACTTCGCGACGTTGTCGGCCAGCGCCCGCCAGCACAGCACGGTGACGAACGACGTCTCCCCGTCCGTCCACTCACCCGTCTCCCGGTCCACCCACCGTGGAGTACAGGCCACTCGCAGCGTGGCGCTGGAGATACCCCGGGTCGTGAAGCGGAACCGCGGCTCGCGGGCCACGTACCCGGCCAGGAACACCTGGGCCTCGTTGATCATGTCGTCCTCCTGGGTCTGCCCCGGCGGCCCGGTGAGCGGCGCCGCCCGCGGTGGCACGGTGCCGTCCGCTGCTGTCCACGATCACCGCCGGGGGCGGGAGCGGGCCACGCCGAACCGGGTTCTGTGGATAGCGGCGCCAACTCAGGAAGGTTGTGGACAAGGAGGCGGAAAACGGCGGTACCAGATGCGACAATCCGGCTGCCGCGCACTGTCCGGGCGGCCCGGACACCGGCCTGGACGACCCGGACACCGGCCCCAGGTGACCCCGGAACCGGGTCCGGGCCATCCGGAAACCGGCCGCAGCTAGGCGGAGACGAGCTCGGAGGGCTCGGCGATCACGTTGACCAAGGCGCCGTTGCGCATCACGGTGATCGCCATCGGCCGCCCGATCGCCTCGGCGAACATCAGCCGCTGCAGGTCCTGCGCCGCGCTCACCGGGTGCCCGCCGGCGCTCACCAGCAGGTCCCCGGCCCGCAGTCCGGCCCGGTCGGCCGGGCCGCCCGCCACCACCTCGGCCACCCGCAGCCCGGTGGACCGCCCGACCCGCTCGGCCAGCATGGCCGGGAGCGGGGCGGGGACGCTGACCAGGCCCAGGTAGGCCCGCCGGACCTTGCCGTGCTGCATCAGCGCGGAGATGATGCCCCGCGTCGTGGCGTTGACCGGGACGGCCAGGCCCAGGCCGACCCCGGCGACGGCGGTGTTGATGCCGACCACCCGGGAGTGGCTGTCGGCGAGGGCCCCGCCGGAGTTGCCCGGGTTCAGCGCCGCGTCGGTCTGGATCACGTCCTCGATCAGCCGTCCCGCGCCCGCGCTGCGGGTGGGCAGGGACCGGCCCAGGGCGCTGACTACCCCGGCGGTGACCGAGCCGGCCAGGCCGAGGGGGTTGCCCACCGCCACGACCAGCTGGCCGACCACCAGCTCGTCCGCCTCGCCCAGGACGGCGGGCGGCGGGGTGGCCCCGGACGCCCGCAGCACGGCCAGGTCGGACAGCGGGTCGGCCCCGACCACGCGGAACGGGGTGGTGGAGCCGTCCGCGAACGCGGCCGTACCGGACGTGGCCCCGCCCACCACGTGCGCGTTGGTGAGCAAGAAGCCGTCCCCGGTGAAGACGACGCCCGAGCCGAGGCTTTCCCCGCCCCGGCCGCCGCCGCGGCTGGCGTTGCCGCGGCCGGGCTGGGGCACTCGCAGGCTGGCCACCTTGCCGGTGAGCTCGGCCGCGACCCCGGTCACGATCTGCGAGTAGCTGTCCAGTGGTTGCTTCTCTGGCACGCTGCCTCCTACCCCGGCGGATCCGGAGAGAGTGCAGATCCTGCGGGGGATTACATAATTACAACTTGTGCAGTCTCCTAACGCCAGCCCGCGGCCGGGCCTTCCCCCCGGTTTACGCCGTCGGCGGAACGGGGGACGGGGGGCTATCGCCGGGCGCTCTCTCCTGGGCCGGCTACCGCCGGGCCGCCGCGAGCGCGCTGCAGAACCGGGCGTACTCCGACAGTTCCTGCTTGACCGGCACCAGGACGAACTGCTCGGCCACGTCCTGCATCTGGGACCGCATCTGGGCCTCGACCTGGCCGCGTTCGCGCAACGCGGCCGCGCTGACCAGGCTCATGCAGCCGGACGCGGTCAGCCAGCCCAGCGCGAGGATGGCCACGATCAGGACCGCGACCCAGGGCAGCAGGGCGACGTCGCTGAAGATGGCGGCGGCGTGATGCGCGGCGTGGAAGACCCCGATCACCAGCAGCGCGGCGATCCACGCCAGCCCGGCCACCACGCAGCCCAGCAGCAGCCCCTGCCAGACCGCCACCAGCCGCCACCAGGGCTCCACGCTGTTCTCCTCGGGCAGCGCCGCGCCGATCGCCGCGCCGAGCGCGCCCGGAATCTCGTCCCGCTTCGACCGGGCCGCCATCCGGACCGTCTGCGACCAGGGAGCCGGGAGCGCCGGGCCGATCTGCTCGCCGATCGCGGTGAGCGCGTTGTCGATCTCCGCCTGCTGGGCCCCGGCTGGGCCGGCCGAGACGCCGCGCAGCTCCTCCCACAGGTTGCCGAGCCGGAGCTTGCGCACCGGGTCATGGCCCAGAGCCCGGTCCACCAGCCAGGACACCGGCCAGCCGACGTAGTCCACGGCCCGCAGCTCACGGGCGCTCTGCAGGGCCTGGCCGACCCCGGCCGCACCCGCTGCCTTAGTGAACGACTCCCCCAGGACCACGGCGCTGCCCGGCGGGACCTCGGCGAAGTCCTCGTCGCCGCCGTCCAGGCCCGCGCCGCGCGCCTCACCGGCGTAGCGCACGAACCGCTCGGCCATCACGTCCAGGTCGGCCGCGATCCGGTCAGTCGCGGCGCGGCGATCGCTGACCGTCTCGACCAGCACCTTGCGCAGGTCGTCCACGCCCGCGCCGGTCCGCGCCGAGGTGACCAGGACCCGGGCGTCGTGCAGCCCTTCCGAGTCGAGCAGCCGGGTCAGGTCGGATACGCAGTCCTCGGACTGCTCCGGGGTGAGCAGGTCGGACTGGTTGAGCACGACCGCGATCACGGACGAGTGGCCCGCGAGCGGGGTGAGGTAGCGGCGGTGCACGGACGCGTCCGCGTATTTCTGCGGGTCCAGGACCCAGAGCATCAGGTCGGCCAGCCCGACCAGCCGGCTCGTCTCCATCGCCGACCCGGCGGCCACCGAGTCGTGGTCGGGCAGGTCGATGAGGATCAGGCCGCTCAGCGACGACTCGCCCTCGCTGAGCGCGCTGGTCCGGGCGTAGCGGTTGCGGTGCGGGATGCCCAGCCATTCCAGCAGGGGCCCGGCGCCGTCCATGCCCCACACGCAGGCGTGCGGATCCTTGGTGTAGGGCCGGGTCACGCCCACGGCCGAGAAGTCCGCCCCGGCCAGCTGGTTGAACAGCGACGACTTACCGCTGCCGGTCCCGCCGGCCAGCACCGCCACGGTGTGGTTGGGCGACAGCCGGAGCCGCTCACCCGCGCGGGCCACCAGCTGCTCGGCCTCGGTCAGCAGCGGCTGGGGGAAGCCTTCCGGGCCGCTGCGGGCCGCGCCGATCTGGATGACGCGGGCCAGCGCGGTCAGCCGCCCGGACAAGTCCGCGACCGGCTGCGACCCGCCCCGGCGCGGGGCGGCCATCCCGTTGGACGCCGGCCCGCCGTGGCCTGCCGGTCCCCCGTTTCCCGCCGCCCCGGCCCCGGTCAGCCAGGTTGACGGGTATTCCCCGATGCTCATCTCGCCATCTCAAGTGAGTAGGTGGCCTGGTACAGCCGGACCGCCGCAGCGGCGTCCAGCGTCCCTGCCGAGTCAATCACCTCGACGAACCTCAGCATCTCCTCGTCGAACAGCCGGCGTATCCGCTCCCGCAGGTCGGCCCGGGCCTTGGCGCCGATCTCGCGCAGCGGTTCCGCCCCGAACAACGAGGTCAGCAGGAGCTGCGGCACGGCACCCGCACCCTCGGCCGCGGCGCCGTCGGCGTCACGCTGCCCGAGCATGGCCACGATGAGCACGGTGGACAGCGAGTCATCGTCGAAGGACATCACCCGGGCGATGGAGCGCTTGGTCACGCTCTCCGCCTTGACCAGCCGCATCACGTGGTCCTGCCAGGCGCTGACCGCCCGGGCCGCGCGGGTCGGCAGGTCCGCCGAGGAGCGGGCCAGCGGCAGCGTCGCCTGGCGCAGCGGGCTGGCCCCGTCGGCGTCCGTGACGTCCGGGACGGCGTCCGCCGGGGTGCCGAAGATCAGCCCGGCGTCCGCGGCGAACTGCGAGCCGGTCCAGCTCTCGCCGGCCTCGGCGGCGGCGAACGCGTCCAGCAGGGCCCCGCCCGCCGGATGGTTGCGCCAGCGCCGGACAGATTCCTCGGCGGCCCGGTCGCTCACCGAGAGGATCAGCGACTCGATCCCGGACCGCAGCGCGCTCTTGAGCGACTGGGCCCGGGCCGGGACGCCGCGCTTGCGCTGGCGGCTGGCCTGCCGGCCGCGGGGGGCCTGGAGGCCGCGCAGCAGCTCGCCGGTCCCGGCGAAGTCCTGCCAGCGGGCCAGGATCTCGCCCCGCAGCAGTGAGCTGTCGGCCAGTGCCTCGTCGGCCTCGGCCAGCCCGGCCGCGTAGGCGCCCTCTACCGCTGCCTTCAGGTCCGAGCGGATGACCAGCTGGGCTTCCACCTCGGCGGCCAGCGCCGGAACCCGGCTGCGGAAGGTGTCCAGGGCGCCCGCCATGGTCTGGGTCAGCACGGCGACCCGGCGGTCGGCCCGCACGGCGGTGTCCTGCAGCCATTCCCGGACCGGCGCGGAGACCTCGGCCGGGAGCCGCCCGTCCGTGATGATCGTCTCGTTGATCACGAACCGGTCGTTGTCGCCGAGCCCGTTGGCGTCCAGCATGGCCCCGAAATGCTTGGTGAGCTCGGCTCCGCTCGACGACGGGACCCGGGACAGCACGATGCCCAGGGCGGCGCCCCGCTCCTTGGCGTACTCCAGCAGTTCCCACACCGCCGCGTCGGCGTAACGGCTCGCCGTAGTCATGAACAGCCACAGATCCGAGGCGTCCAGGAACTGGTGCGCGAAGTCCCGGTGCGCGGACACCACCGAGTCGATGTCCGGGGTGTCGAGCAGGGCGACGCCCTTGGGCATGCCCTCGCTCGCGGCCAGCACCAGCAGCCCGTCGCGGCCCGACCGGGCCAGCCCTTCCTGGCGGACCCGGGGCACGGTGGGCAGGAACACGTTTTCCGCGAACCAGTCGGCCTCGTCGGGATGGCAGGCCAGCACCGGGCTGTTCGTGGTGGGGCGGCGGATCCCGGTCGCGCTGACCTGGGCTCCGACGATGCTGTTGACCAGCGTCGATTTGCCCGCGCCGGTCGAGCCCACCAGGGCGACCAGGATAGGCGCCTCGGACTGCCGGATCCGGGGCAGCAGGTAGTCATCGATCTGGCTGAGCAGCTTGCGCCGCTCGGCCCGGGTCGCTTCCACCCCATCGGTTTCGTAAACGAGGTTCACGTCGACGATCCGGCGCCGTAGCGTGAGCAGGGCCGCCTCGAGCTGCCGGGCATCGACCCTGCGATGCCGTCCCGCTTCGCCGTCCCCTGGAGTTACCGGTCCCGCCGCACCGGCACCTGAGCCCGGCGGGGCAGCAGGCGGCTGCCCGGGCCGGACGGGGTCGGCCGCAGGTACCGCATCCGTGCCCGTCGCACGGGCTGATGCGGCAGCTAGGCCCTGCCCTTCCGTCATTGCTCTCCTGTCACTGCCCTTCGCGCGTCGGGATGACTCCGGCAGGCCCGGAAGACGTGGGCACGACTACACTCTGCGCTTCCCTCAGTACTTTCCGCGAGAGTTCGGCAATCTGTGCCCCGACATTCACCACTTCACCTATGACCACAATCGCTGGCGGACGCAGCCCGGCCGCGCCGACCTCCTCGGCGACGGTGGCGAGCCCTGTGGTAATTATGTGCTGCGTGGGCAGGGTACCGTCCACAATGACCGAAACTGGCGTCTGCGAATCCCGGCCGTAACGGATCAGCGTTCTGGTGATCGGCTCCAGATTCTCCAGCGCCATCAGGAGCACCAGGGTGGCCTGCGAGCTACCCAGCTCAGCCCAGTTGACCGTGGACCTCTCGTCACCGGGCGGGATATGCGCCGAGACCACCCGGAATTCCTGGGTGATGCCCCGGTGGGTGAGCGGCACACCGGCTGCGGCCGGCACCGCCACGGCACTCGTCACGCCCGGCACCACCGTGACCGGAATACCGGCCTGCAGGCAGGCGAGAATCTCCTCGCCGCCCCGGCCGAAGACAAATGGGTCACCGCCTTTGAGCCGGACGACAAACAATCCCCGCCGGGCCCGCTCCACCAGCACGGAATTGATCTGCTCCTGGGCCATCGCCCGGCCGCGGGGAATCTTCGCCGCGTCGACCAGTTCCACGTCCGGGGCGAGTTCGTCGAGCAGGGACCGGGGCGCGAGCCGGTCGGCCACCACGACGTCCGCCTCGGCCAGCAACTCCCGGCCGCGGACCGTGATCAGGCCCGGGTCGCCCGGGCCGCCGCCGACCAGCGCGACCCGGCCGCCGGGCCGGCGCCGGCGCCGCGCGTTCACCCGGCCGGACTGCAGACCGGCCAGCACCTCGTCCCGGATGCCCGCGCTGCGCAGCGGATCACCGCTCACCACGCCGAACCGCACGTCCCCGGCCTGGCCGGACGCGGGTGTCCAGGCGGCGGAGGCGGCCGCGTCGTCGGCCCGGACCGACCAGATCCCGGCCGCCTCGGCCTCCTGGGCCACGGCCGCGTTCACCGCCGGATCGTCGGTGCACGCACAGACCAGCCACGCCCCGGCGCAGTCGCCCGGCGCGTACTCGCGGGACTGCCACTGGATCCGGCCTGCCGCGGCCAGGTCATGCAGCGAGGCGCTGATCTGGGGCGAGACGACCAGCACGTCCGCACCGGCGTCGAGCAGGCCCGGGACGCGCCGGGTAGCCACCCCGCCACCCCCGGCCACCAGGACCCGGCGGCCGTCCAGGCGCAGAGCCAGAAAGTAAGGCGCAGCCGTGCCGGCGACCATGGCGGTCCGCCCTCCTTCGGCTACGGCCGGGCCACCGCCCAGCGATTCATTCCCAGGTCACATCGTTCCCGGGACACATCATTCCCAGGTGACAGAGACTAGTGGCTTCCGGGCCCCTCGCCCGCAACGCCCATCCCCGGAGACCCTGCCCCGCGCCCCCGCCGCGGCCCGCGCGACGTCAGCCAGGGCACAGAACGCGGCCGCGGCCACCGCCGCGCCACCCTTCTCCGACACGTTGGTCAGGGCCGGGAGGCCGCTGGCCCGCAGCGCGTCCTTGGCCTCGGCCGCACCCACCAGGCCCACCGGGAGCGCGATGACCAGAGCGGGCTGGACGTTCCGGCTGATGATCTCCGCCACCGCCTCGGCGGCGCAGCCCACCACCCAGATCGCGCCCGGCCCGGCCTGGCCGAAGGCCAGCCGGACGGCGGCCGCGGGCCTGCTGATCGCGGCCGTCCGCGCCAGCCGCGCGGTCAGCGAGTCCTCGCTCGTGCAGATCACCGGGTAGCCGGGGATGCCGGCGGCCACCGTCACGCCGTCCGCGACGACCGGCACGCCGGCCGCGATTTCCTCGACTCCGGCGGCCAGTACCTGCTCGTCGCAGACCAGGTCGGTCGCGTAGTCGAAGTCGGCACTGGCCATGATGACGCGTTCGGTCACATATCGGCCCAGCGGGGCGAGGCGGCTCAGATCGATCCGGGATCTCACGATCCGGTAAGCCTCGTCCCCGGCACCCGCGTCCCCGGCACCCGCGTCCGGTATAGGAACTCCGGTCACCATGGTCCCTTCCCACTGGCAATCGACCCATAATCCATGGTTTTCAGATCAACTGAATAGCTAAATCTCTCACCTGCCATGGGCTCATCAGCATGGCATAAGGGTTTGCCGAGTCGTGAGCCATCCGCATGCGGCACGGCGCTGCGCCGCTACACTGGCCAGGCGCATCCGTGGTTGCGTCCCGCGCCCGGCGGCTCCAGTGCGCCGCCCGCCACGCGATAACCGCGTATGAAGCCGGGATAAGAACGGACCGGTTTGTGCCCGCGATGGCGGGCGGACCGGCAAGGTCCCGGGACTGGCTGAATCCCCGGCCTGTCGTCAGGTAACCCTCAGGTTGCCGAGGTGGCAGAATCCGGCGGAGCCCGGTACAACCGGGTGGCAACTGGACGACGTGCGTCGCGAATGGAGAGTTGATGGGCCCAATGGAGGCGGCACTGCGAGAGGCAGCATCGTGAGCGGCACATGGGAAGCGGATGAGGCGATCGACGACGCGGCCGCCAAGGCCTTTTTCGCCGAGTTCGGCGAGCCGGCCGAGCACATGCCGCCCGTCGCCATCGTGATTGCCGCCTACAACGAGCAGGGCGTGATCGGCTCCGTCGTGGATGCCTTGCCGGCCTCCATCTGCGGGCTCGCCACCACGGCCGTGGTGGTCTCGGACGGCTCGGCGGACGGGACCGTGGCCGAGGGCCGCGAGCACCGCGCCCTCGTCGCGGACGTGCCAGTCAACCGGGGTCAGGGCGCTGCGCTGCGCCTTGGCTACCGGCTGGCCCGCGAAGGCGGCGCTCAGTACATCGTGACCACGGACGCGGATGGCCAGTACAACCCGGCCGAGATGGAGCGTGTGCTCGCTCCGGTCGTGGCGGGCGACGCAGACTTCGTCACCGGCTCCCGCAAGCTGGGCAGCCAGGAGACCAAGGACCTGGTCCGCCGGATGGGCACCTGGGTCTTCGCCACCACGATCAGCGTGCTGACCGGGACGCACATCACCGACTCGTCGTTCGGGCTGCGTGCGATGCGGTCCGAGGTGACCGGGGTGGTACGGCTGGAGCAGCCGCAGTACCAGTCAGCCGAACTGCTCATCGCGGTCCTGGCGCGCGGGTTCCGGGTGGCTGAGGTGCCGGCCACGATCCACAAGCGCCAGGTCGGCGAGAGCAAGAAAGGCCACAACGCGATCTACGGCCTCCACTACGCCGGTGTGGTCACCGGCACCTGGTGGCGGGAGCGGCGGCACCGGGTACCGGGCGGAACCGCCCTGCCGTCCGCGTCGTCCGCGCCGTCCGAGACCCCGGAAGCTTCGGCCGGTGCCGTGCCGGACCCCGGACCGGCCCAGCGCGGCTGACCCGACGCGGCGGCTGGCCCTGCACGAACGACGAAGCGCCCGGCTGGTGATCACCAGCCGGGCGCTTCGTCGTGCAAGTTCAGCGGCGGGAACCGTGCTCCGGGGCGATCGTGCCGTCCGCCTCGTCGTGCTGCGCGGGGGCGTGCGATCCGGCTGAGTCCATTGGCCCAGCGCAGAACGACCGTTGACCCGCGCCGAGCCCATGGTGTCGGCGAACCGGGCCTGGTCGGCCTGCGACCTGGCCCGGTGGTGGTCGGTGGTCAGCAGGGGCTCGACGGGCTCGTCCGTGACCGGCGCCCGGCCCTCGACGACCTCCAGCGTGTCAACCTTGGCGTTCCGGTCGGCAAACAGGACGAAGTGGAAGATAAGGAACCGGAGCGCGAACGTCAGGCAGTTCGCCGCGAAGTAGAAGAGGTCGGCCACGATGACCCGGGCCGCACCGTCCAGGCCCATCTCCATGGCCACGTGGTTGCCGAACTTGCTGGCCAGGGTCAGGATGACGCCCGCGCCTACCGAGACGAGGACGAACGGCAGGGTCTCCTTCAGCAGATGCGGACGCCCCTTGCGCTCCCACGCCCAGCGGCTGATCACGTAGCTGACGGCCGCCCCCGCGAACCAGCCGGCGAACCCGGCCACGCCCGCGGTCAGGTTGGCTGGCCCCAGGCAGATGATGTACGTGATCTGCGTGGCCGCTACCGCACAGAACGCCGCCGGGGCGAAGCGGATGAAACGCTTCACGACCGTACTCCGCAGCCTGCGTTGCAACGGTGCGGGAACGATTCGCCACAGGGCGTCAGAAATCCTGGGCGGAACAAGAGTCATTAGCGTCCTAGCTCTTTCGGAGACCGACAGGTCACCCAGATAGGTATACAGTACGGGACCCCGCTGGTGTCCCAGGTACGGACCTCCTCAAAGCAATCATTCAGTATCACCTGTCGCTGAGCGGTGCATGAGATCCCTAGCTGCCCACTACAGCTGCCCACTAAGTACTGCACTAACACATCCGTCCCACGCCGGCCGGCCTGACACGCCCAGCTGTCCGCGCCAGCCACGTCCGTCCCGGCCCGGGCTGACCTGGCCCGCCAGGCCTGGCCAGCCGGGCCGACCTGATCCGCCGGGCTGACCTGGCCGCCGGGCTGACCTGGCCGCCGGGCTGACCTGGCCGCCGGGCTGACCTGGCCGCCTAGCTGACCGCACCGCCCAGGCTGGCCGGGCCGCCCCAGATGCTCCCGCTGTACCGGGCGCGCCAGAGGTTACTGCTGGCGCCTTTCCAGAACACGTCGATCACGCCACTGGGCTGGCCGGCGGCGAATGGCGCGCCACCCAGCCCCCCTATTCCCAGCGCCGCCGCCCTCGGCCAGCTGCTTCCCTGGCTGGCCGACCACCAGAGCTTGCCGTCGGTGCCCTTCCAGAAAACGTCCACTCCCTTGCCGGGCACGCTGACGGCGACCGGGCCTGCGGCCAGGCCCCCGCTCAGCTCGGTGGCCTTGCTCCAGCCGGAGCCGGGCGTGTAGGTGGTGTGCCACACGCCGTTGTGTGAGCTCGCGGCCCAGGCGACAACCACGAGGCCGCTGGCCAGGCCGGTGACCGCCGGAGCACTGCCCAGCTTGCCCATGCCCCGGTCGACCGGTGTGCCCCAGGACCGGCCAGAGCCGCGGATCACCCAGAGGTGGCCGTTGGCGCCCCTCCACGCGACGGTCAGCGCGCCGTGGCCGGACACCGCGGGGGCCGGGGCCGACGCCAGGTGGCCGCCCAGGTTCTGCGGCTTGCTCCAGCCCTTCCCCGGACGGTACTCGGCGTGCCACAGGTGATGGTCCGAAGAACCGCGCCAGAACACGTCTATCTGGCCGTCGGCCTGGGCCACCGCAGCCGGCTTGCTGCCGATAATGCCCATCTTCAGCCGCCGCAGCCTGGACCAGTTCGTCCCGGGGGCGTAGGAGGCCTCCAGCAGGCGGCCGTTGCTGCCCTTGGCGAACACCGCCACGGTGCCTGGCACCGACGCGACCGCGGACGGCTGGCTCGCCAGCGAGCCACCCATGCTGACCGGGCCGTGCCAGCCGCTGCCGGGCGCGTACCAGTCGTGCCAGAGCTTGCCGTCCGTCCCCTTGAAGAACGCGTCCACGTCCCCGGCGGACTGAGCCGCCGCCTGGGACGCCTGCGATGATCCCCCGGTGACCGCGACCGCTACCGCTTGCTGGACGTCGAGGTAGTCCTTGTCGATATTGACGGTGTCACCGCCGTAGGTGACGTTCTGGCCGCCCTGGTACTGGTGGACGCGGTGGTGCCCGGCCCATTGCGTGCTCGACAGGACGGGGTCGAGGGTATTCGCGGTCCCATTCCACAGGGCGTCATAGATCACGTCGGGCATCGTGTCGGCCGTGTTGGTGTAGTTGCTGGCCAGAGCCCGGATACCGGACAGCGAATTGCTGTACACGCCGGACGAATATCCGAGGGTGTGCAGTTCATTGGTCCACGAAGTCAGGAAACGCAGCACCCGGCCGTTCAGCGTGGCGGGATAGGCTTCCATGTCGTAATACAGCAGCGTCCCCGGGCCGAAGCCCAGCTGCTGGGCCTGGCTCACCGCGTCCTGGGCCGCGCTGACCGCCTGGCTCGCCGCGCTCGCCGCGGAGTTGATTTCCCCGAAGCCCGCCTGCGGGCCTACGTAGATGGGCATGAAGTGCCATCCGGCCGCCTGCTGCTGGCTGACCCAGGAAGCGGTCAGGGCAGGCTGGGCGCAGGCCCGGTCCGAGCCCCCGATATAGATGCCCACCGCCCGGTACGGGGAAAGCCGCAGCCAGGTCGCCATCGTGGCGGCACTGGGCGCGGCGCAGGCATCGAAGCCCTTCCCGGTGAAGTCGGTCGCGCTGATCGGCACCGTCGCCCGCGTGGACGCCACCCGGGCGGGTGCGTGACCAGGGACGTCGGGCGCCGCCACGGTGCGGCGCGTCCCCCGCGCCGGGACCCGGAGCGACGCACTGGCCAGGATGCGGTCGACCAGGGCCCGGTCGGTGGAATAGGTCGCGGTGACCTTGATCCGCGCGGTGGTCACCGTGACCAGGCGGTCCACCGGGTACATCGCCGCCGCCGCGGTGGCGCGCGCCGCGGCCGGCTGGACGAGCAGCGCTTCCGTGGTCCCGATGAGCGTGCTCGGGCAGTCCTGGTTCCGCCCGGGCGTGCCCAGGTAAAGGACATGCCGGTCGAACCGGACACAACTGTGCGGGTGCGCGGCCAGGCGGACCACCCGCCAGGTGCGCGGGACCGTGAAGGTGTACCCCCGGTACGCCACCCGCTGAGCCCGTACCTGGGATTGACCCCGTGACGAGGGCTGGGACCCGGCGTGCGTGACGCTCGCGGTAGCGCGCATCACCGGCCCCCCGGTAACGCTCACCGCCGGTCCCGCGGTGGCGAGCAGCAGGCCGAAGGCCAGCCAGGCCGGCGTCAGGGCACGGCGGCGCCCGGCCTTTCGGGCATACCTATTGAAATGCATGATGAGTCCCCCCCGGGCAAGCCGCGTTCACTCCCATTTCCGGCAACCCGCATTTTTGCTGCCCCCTGCGGCGCCGGGCGGTGATACGCGGCCACTCTTCATCTACGACTTGAGCTTAAAGGCTAAAGTTCCGCCTGACTAGAGCGACTCCCCGGGAGCTGGTCATTTTTCGCAAGAAGCCACTTGCCAAACAATCAAGGAAATAGAAGCAAGAAATGATTCAGCCGGACAACTAGTCCGAATTACTAATACCAGCGTCCAGTCCGCCGGAACTGCCGGGGCTCGCATGCCACAGCTTGCGGGGCGGCCCTTTCAGCCCGGGGCCAGGCGACCCGGTCTCCGCGTAGGGGGATAGCACGAAGCCGTTCGGGTAAATGATCTTCTCGCCTGCCTCCGGCGGGACCGGCGGCCTGCCCGGCCTCCTGCCTGGGGCTGGGCCGCCCTGGGCCGGGACGTCACCGGCCGCCATCGCGGCGCGCACCGCCTCGATGCCGCTGGACACCCGGATCTCCTCCAGCGCGGCCAGGTCCCAGCACTCCTCCCCGTTGACCGACACCGCCCCGCCGGTCCGGCGCACCCGGCCGCGGGCCACGAGCAGCCAGGACCCGAACACCCGGGCCGCGCACCGCGGCTGGACCGACTCGAAGAACGCCAGGTCCACCGGGCCAGTCGCGTCATCGAGGGTGGCGAAGATGATCCTCATCCCGGACCGGATGGCCGGGGTCTGCGTGGCGATCTTCACCCCGGCGACCAGGATCCGCGACCCGGCCGGGCTGCGGTGCAGGTCGGCGGAGCGCACCACGCCCAGCTGGGCGAGCAGGTCCTCGTAGAAGCTCACCACGTGCTGGCTCAGGTCGATGCCGAGGATCTCCAGCTCGGTCTCGACCCGCTCGACCGGGGTCAGTTCCCGCAGTTCCCCGGCGGGCACCAGTTCCGCGAACCCGTCCCGGTCCGCGCCCAGGTCCAGCAACGCCTGGCTCCCCCCGGCCACCAGCCCTCCGACCAGACCCGCCGGCCGACCCGCCACCGCGCGCCCGTCACCCGCCGCTGGCACGCCCGCCGCTGGCCCACCCGGCGGCCCGCCCGCCCGCCGCTGGCCCGCCTTCCCACCTTTCCCGCGAATGGTGCGCTTTGATGTCCTTTTTGGGAGGGTTTGCGGGCACGGAACGCGGGAGAAGTCGCGAGGACGTCCCCGTACCGTGGCGGGAGAGGCGTGTGCGGCGGTCCAGGACCCCGACGCGGGCCAGGAGGTCGCGCCGGGACGGGGGCTGACCTGCCGCGCGGGGCTCCCCCGCCGCGCGGGGCTCCCCCGCCGCGCTGGGCTCCCCCGCCGCGCCGGGCTCCCCCGCCGCGCTGGGCTCTCCTGCCACGCGGGGCACCTCCCCCACGGTCGGCTCATCAGGGTCGTAGAGCGAGTCCAGGGCGCCCACCAGGACCAGGCGCTCGGTGACGGGGCGGGACACCGCCGCCCGCTCCCACAGGTCCCGCAGCGACGTATAGGGCTGGCCCGCCACGATCCTGGCCACTTCGGCCTCGCTGATCCCCTTGACCTCGCGCAGACCCGGCCGCAGCCCCTCCCCGGGCAGCTGGGGCACCCGTTCCACGCACCAGTCCCCGGCGGAGGCGTTCACGTCCACCGGCAGGATCGGGATGCCGGCCAGCCGGGCGTCCCCGACGATCACCCGCTTGGGGTACATCCCGGGATCATGGGTGAGCACCCCCGCGTAGAACGCGGCCGGATAGTGCCGCTTCAGCCAGGCCGACTGATACGTCGGGACCGCGAACGCCGCCGCGTGCGCCTTGCAGAAGCCGAACCCGCCGAACGACTCGAGCACCTCCCAGACCCCCACCACGGTCACCGCGTTGTACCCCCGGTCACGGGCCGCCTCCCGGAACCACTCCCCCGCGCTGGCCCGGGAGCGGTCGTCGGAGAGCATGCGCCGGATCCGCTCGGCCTCGGAGAGCCCGCAGCCGGTCATCGCGTGGATGATGCGCAGCACCTGCTCGTGGAAGATGACCACCCCGCCGGTCTCGGCGAGCGTGGCGGCCAGGTCCTCGTGCGGATAGACGGGCTCGCGGCGGCCGTGCCGGGTCTCCAGGTAGGGCGTGACCATGTCGGAGTTGACCGGGCCCGGGCGGAACAGCGAGATGTCCACGATCAGGTCGCCCATGGTGCGCGGCAGGAGCTTGGCCACGAGCTCACGCTGGCCCGGTGACTCGATCTGGAAGCAGCCGAGGGTCCGCGCGCTGCGGATCATCTCGAACGTCGGCTCGTCGGCGCAGCCGACGGTGTCGATGTCCACCTGCTCGCCCCGGGTCCGGTCGATCTCGGTGAGCGTGTACGCCATCGCCGATTGCATACGCACGCCGAGTACGTCCAGCTTGATCAGGCCCGCCGTCTCGACGTCGTCCTTGTCGAACTGGCTCAGCGGCAGTCCCTCGAAGCTCTGCTCCACCGGGGTCCGGTCCAGCAGGGAGGTGTCGGAGAGCACCACGCCACACGGGTGCATGGCCACGTGCCGGGGCAGCCCGTCGAGCCGTTCGGCCAGCTGGAACACGGCGGTGAGCTGGGGGATGGCCAGCCCGCTGGTCCTTAGTTCGGGCAGTTCGGTGAGGGCGCTGCGGATGCGGCCCGCCCGGATATGCGGGAAGGCCTTGGCTACCGCGTCTATCTCGTGCGGCGGTAGCCCGAGCGAGGCCGCGACGTCCCTGATCGCGCTGCGCGCCCGGTACGTCTCCATCATCGACACGCAGGCGACCCGCTGCTCACTGTAGGCATCCACGATCGCCCGGTACGCCTCGATCCGGCGGGCCGACTCCACGTCCAGGTCGATGTCGGGCAGGCCCTTACGGCTCTCGGACAGGAACCGCTCCATGATCAGGTCGTAGTCGAGCGGATCGATGTTGGAGATTCCGATCAGGTAGTTGACCAGGCACCCGGCCCCGGACCCGCGGATCGAGCAGCGGATACCCCGGTTCCTGATCAGGCTGGCCACGTCGGCCACGGTAAGGAAGTACGAGGCCAGCCCCGTCTTGGCGATGATGGAGAGCTCGTGGTCCAGCCGCTGGGCCGCGCGGCGCCGCGCCCGGCGCTGGCCGCGGGCCCGGATGCCGCCCGGATACCGGCGGCGCAGCCCTTCCGCGCACCTCATCCGCAGCGTGACCAGCGGCGCGCCGCCGGTGGTCTCCGGCATGAACCGGCCGCCCAGGCCCAGATCACGCTGGGGATCGAGGGTGCACCGCTCGGCCAGCACCGCGGTCGCGTGGAGCAGTTGCGTCATCGCGGAGTCGCCCGAGCCCCCGTCACCCGGGGCGCCCCTGCCCGGGCCACCACCGCCCGGGATTCCACCGCCGGAGATATCACCACCGGGGGTGCCGCAGACCCGCGCCGCGATCGCGGCCATGTCGTCGCCGCTGGCGAGGTAGGCGCGGGCGTTACGCCGGGCCAGATGACGCTCGCTGAGCGGGGCCAGCTGGCGGGCCGCGTCGAGCACCTGGGCCACGGCGGCGTCGGGCGGGTCGAGGTAGCGGACCGCGTTGGTGAGCACGGCCGTGACCCCGGCCTCGCGGGCCAGCCGCAGCATCCGGGCCGCGCGATGGGTGCTCCCCCGGGTGCGGTGGTCGGTGATCTCGATGACCACCTCGCCGTGCTCCCGCCACCGGGCCAGGGCGGCCGCGGCGTGGTCGGGCCGCCGCGCGGCGATGGCCCGGCCCACGTCGCTGCCCGGGCCGAGCAGGATGATGAGGCCCTCGGCGTGCTCGGCGACCAGGCCCGGGGTGATCACCGGGGCCCCCCGCGCGCCCGCCTGATGCGCCGCGCTGACCAGCCGGCACAGCGAGGCCCATCCCCGGCGGCCCGAGGCCAGCAGGGTCACCCGGGCCGCGTCCTCGCTGCGCAGCCGGGTCGGCGCCGCGGAGTTCAGGACCCGGCCAGACGGGTCGCCCGCCAGGCCCGCCGGGCCCGCCAGCGCGAGATCGGCGCCGAGGATCGTGGAGATACCCGCTTCGGCGCAGGCCACCGCGTGCTTGACCGCCCCGTACAGCCCGTCCCGGTCGGTCAGCGCCAGCGCGCGCATCCCGTGCTCGGCGGCCCGGGCCACCAGGGCGGCCGGGGTGGCGACGCCGTACCGCAACGAATAGGCCGACGCGACGTGCAGGTGCACGAAGTCGGCCGCCCAGCTCACCCCGTTAAATCCCATACCCGGGCCAGAATCCATTGGCCGGTCGCGAGGTCATGACGCAGCTCGTAGGTACCCGCCCGGCGCGCTGCACCCCGGGCGCCGCCTCGATCCGCCAGAACTCACGTTCGGCCGGGGTGTCCAGATCCGGGTTCTGCTGCTTCCACCACTCACGGCTGATCACCCAGTGGTCCAGCACCCCGAGCACCGTGTAAAGCCTTCCCCGCCACACAAACCTGGCCGGCCTGCCGTCAGAGACCCCGACGTCCACCGGCTCCGCGTACGTCCTGCTCACCTGGCTGCCCGCTCCCTGTTGTTCCGCTCGCCACCCCGGGGAAGGCAGGCAGACACTATTACATCGAACATAGGTTCGACGCAAGCAACCGGGGCGGCCAGCCCGCCGCCCGGCGGTCATCCGGAAGGCCAGGTCACAGGCCTGCAACGCCGGCCTGGCCGGCGATTCAAGGGCGGCAGGTTCCTCAGCCGGCGTGTTCCCCAGCCAGGGCAATCCAGGCGGCGACTTTCGGCCCGGCCGCTCCGGCCGGCGGCTCCTCAGCGGGGCCGGTCCAGGCGGCGACTCCTCAGCCGGGCAGCCCGGCCAGCCGTCCCTGGCAGGCCATGGCGTGCCCGAAGAACGCGGCCCGGTCGGTGATGACGTTCTCGAACTGGCCGAACAGCTCAAAGCTGACCATGCCGAACAGGGCGGTCCAGGTGGCCAGGGCCACGGCGATCACGTCGTCGGGCACCCCGGGCAGCACCGACTCGCGCAGCGCGGCCGCGTCCGCGGTGAACGACTCCGGGGGCGGCGGGCAGATCCCAGGCGGCTGGAGCGCGCCCGCCCGGAAGGCCTCGCTGACGATCTTCCCGAATACCGCGGCCCCCCGGGCCGCGGGCCCGATGGTCTGCTGCGGCGCCTGGTAACCCGGCACCGGCGACCCGTAGACCAGCGCGTACTCGTGCGGGTGAGCCAGCGCCCAGTCCCGGATGGCCCGGCAGACAGCCAGCCAGCGCCCGGCGTAGTCCCCGGCCGGGCACGCCGCGTCGGCCTGCTCGGCCGCCTCGCCGATCGCGTTGTAGCCGTCCACGATCAGCGCGGTCAGCAGATCGTCCCGGCTCGGGAAGTAGCGGTAGATGGCCGAGGAGACCATGCCCATCTCCCGGGCGACCGCCCGCAGCGACAGGCCGCCGGCTCCCTCGGTGGCCAGCTGGGCCCGCGCCACGTCAGTGATCTCCCGGGTGAGCTCGGCGCGGACCCGCTCCCGGGCGGTACGGCTCGCATTCACGCCGCCATCGTAACAGAGCAGCGACACGAAAAGAGAGCAATGCTCTTGCAATCTTCCCCGACTATGCGAGAGCATTGCTCTCAGGCAAGAGCAACGCACTAAAGAGGAGGCGGCATGCCCGCCAAGCTGTTCTACACCGGGCCCTCGCTGGACACCCTGCACGAGGAGTACGCCAAGAAGTCCCGCATCGACGAGCAGGCGCCGCTGGTCTCGGTGGCCAGCATCACCATCGACGCGCCCGGCCCCGTGGTCTGGGCGGTCCTGAGCGACGTCGCGGGCTGGCCGGCCTGGTACCCCGAGTTCACCGTGCTGGAGCTGGGCGAGGTCCGCCCGGGCGCCCCGATGCGCTGGAAGCTCGGCGGGCTCACCATGCGGTCCACCTTCGCCGTGGTCAACCCCGGTCATGAGCTGACCTGGACCGGGCGATTCCTCGGCTACAAAGCGGTGGACCAGCACCTTCTCGAACCTGCCGGAAATGGCCGCACTACCGTCACGATCAGGGAGTCGCTGGCCGGCCCCCTGCTCCCTCTCCTGTACCGCCCGAGCCAGCTGCAGGCCGGCCACCAACGGTGGCTTACCGCCCTGAAAACCACTCTCGAACAGCGCTGACCATAACCAGCGATCATCGGCCTCACCGCCCTGAAAACCACCCTCGAACAGCGCTGACCAACCAAACCCGCCTGATCGTCGTCCCAGGGATAGAGGAATCGCCGTCTGGAGACGGTGACCAGCGGAATTCTGCCCTGGTGACGGGGCAGTGGCCGTGTCGCTCGTCAGGGCCGCCGATGGGGACCGGAAGCCCTCGAATTGGAGGCGCGCAGCATGATCGTCAAGTCCACCCTCGCGGTCGCCGCCGTGGCCATGTCGGCCATGACGATCGTGGGTTGCGGGAGTGCCAGCCCGTCGGGCAGCCAGAGCGCCAGCCCCGCGGGCGGGCAGGCCCAGGCGGCCCCGGCGGACAGCACCGCGGCCACCTCAGGGGCCTCACCTGTGCCGTCGGTGAACCCGGGCGGGACGATGGTCTCGGCCAGCCCGGGCGGATCTGGCGCGGCGGGCGCCGGGACCGAATGCACCGCGGCCCACCTGGCTATCGCCTACACCGATAACAAGCAGATCCGGCAGGGCGCCTTGGCCGGGATGAGCCACGCCGACAACGTGGTGACGTTCACCAACACCGGCTCCGCAGCCTGCCGGATCCAGGGCTACCCGGGCGTGGCCGCGCTGAACGCCGCCGGGAACCAGATCCAGCAGGCTGCCCGGGCCACCGGGGTCAGGATCCCGCTGGTCACCCTGGCTCCTGGCCAGGTCGCGTCCGCCGAGATCACCGGTAACACCGCCTCGTGCACCAAGCTGACCAGCGTGCCCGGACTGCTCGTCACCGCACCAGACCAGCGGAAGTCCACCCGGCTCGGCAGGTACGAGAGTTTCTGCGTGAAGTCGCTCGAGATCGGCCCGGTCCACCCGGGTAATTCCGCAGGCCTCAAGGTGTAGCGGGCTCGCGGCGACCTTTCCCGTGAACGGTGGCGCACTGTTCCGGAAACTGAGCCCGGAGGCACCCGGGGACGGGACGTGAGGGGACAGCACTTAAGGCCCGGAACAGGCACAAGATGACGCATTACCCCATTCCTGGCGGCTGGCGATCTCTAGGCTCACCGCATGGCGCACCGGCCCAGTGGTCCCCGGTCCAGTGGCTCAGGACCTGTTCCTGGTCGGCGGCTGCCCGCGCTGCGGGGCTGGCGGGCCAGTACCCTGGCCGCCGCCGGGGCCGGGAGTGGTCGTGGTCGTGGTGGCGCTGGCGCGTGGGCATCTCGCAGGCCACCGCCTCCCCGGCCTGCGCGTCCGTGATCGTGCCCGCCAGCGCTCCTGTCACCGGCACCGCGGCCCTGACCGGCGCTGCTGGCGGCAGTACTGCGGCGGGCGCTCAGACCAGCGGCGAGGCCACCCACTACGAACTGGCGTCCGGCGGCACGGGGAACTGCTCCTACCCGTCTCCGCCCGCCGGGCAGCTCTACGTGGCCCTCCCGCCGTCGGAGTACGGCGGCTCGGCCGCGTGCGGCAGTTATCTCCAGGTGAGCGGCCCGGATGGCTCCGTCACGGTCGAGGTCGTCGACCAGTGCCCGGAGTGCCAGGCGGGCCACATCGACCTCAGCGAGCAGGCCTTCGCCAAGATCGCCCCGCTCAGCGCCGGCCTCGTCCCGGTGACCTACCGCACGCTCGCGGACCCGCCGCTGCCCGCTCCACTGTCCATGCTGGTCAAGACCGGCTCCTCCGCCTACTGGCTGGCGCTGCTTCCGATCAATAACGGAAATCCGCTGGCCACTGTGGCCGTCAGCCAGGGCTCGGGAGGCTGGCAGGAACTGAGCCGGACCACGTACGGCTACTGGCTCGCCTCCTCCGGCGCCGGGCCGGGCCCGTTCTCGGTCCGGCTGACCGACGCCCTGGGACATCAGGCCACGGTGCACGGGATCACGATCAGTCCCGGCGTCGTCCAGCCCACCGGGACGTCGATGTACGGCCCGGTCACCGTCACCCCCACCGCTACGGCTACCACCGCCGCACCGGCCGTGGCGCACAAGGCGCGCAGGTCTCACCGGCACCGGCACGCGCGGCCCACCGCCAGCCCGGACCAGAGTCAGGGCATCAGCATCGCCGCGGCGTCCGCGCGCCCGGTCCCCGCTTCCCCCACCCCGTCCTGCCACTAGCTGACCGGGCAGGCGCATCTAGGCGCGAAAAGTCCCCCACCTGGGCACGATGCGCACCAGGCCTTCGCCGGCCAGCTTGGCCAGCACCCTAGCCACCGTGCCCCGGGCAACCTCGTACTCACCCGCCAGCTGAGCCACGGGAGGCAGTGCCTCTCCGGTCGCCCACTCGCCCGCGTCCAGCCTGCGCCGTAGGTCAGCTTCGACGCGCGCGCTTGGCAGTTGCTCGGAACGTGGCACATCTTGATCTTTCCCATGCTGACTGACCTGCGCATCCTGTCTAAGTTGACCCTCGTGTCTAATCTGTCTATCGTGACTCACATGACTGGACGAGACGACGCGGAGTTAGCGGCCACGATCGAACGCCTGCGGCGTGAGCATGAGCACCTGGAAATCTCGGCCGAGGTCCTGATCGAGCGCAGGGTGTTCGTGGCCAAGGGACGCGACGGTGGTCATCCCTGGCTGGTCCTGTCCTCAGACCTCGCGCGTTTTGAACGGGCCCTCGCGGCAGCGGGACCCGGCTAAGCGGTCAGCCAGCACCGCGCCGCAGGTCGAGGACGGCACGCTTCGCACCTGCGTGGGCGGTTACCCTTCGCCAAGGGCGGTGGCTAGGGTGTAGAGCTATGCCGGACAACAAAGCCGACCTCAGTTCTCCTACTGGTTCCGCTTCGCCCGGCTCGGGAGTGAGCGCCCGGCGCGTCGTGGAGCGCTTGGATGAGCCCGAATGCATGAGGCTGCTCAGCACCGCAAAGATCGGGCGCCTGGTCTACAACAGCCGGTATGGGCCGGTGGCGCTGCCGTCCGAGTACAAGATCCAAGAAGAATCGATCGTCTTCCGCACCTACCGGACCACCTTCACGGAGGAGGACCTGCGTACCGGCATCGCGTATGCCGAGTACAAGGTCGCGTTCGAGGTCGAACCAGACTGATCCCGAAGCGCGGATGGGATGGGTGGTGCTCGTCCAGGGCGCTGCCCATCACATAGACACCGAGGCCGAGCGTGCAGCGGTCGCCGGCCTCGGCCTTGAGTCGTGGGTCGAGGGCGAACCCGAGCACTTCATCCGGATCCATCCCAGCCAAATCAGTGGCCAACGTCTCCGCCAGGCCTGATGCCAGCGCTGACCCCGTACCGCTGCTAGGCGGTGAGGGGGCGGCTGACCTCGGCTGGCTGGTGCCAGTCACGGGGCAGCCCGAGGGTCCCGGGCAGGTTCTCCTGGCCTGACTCAGTGACCCGGACCACCCGGCGCCGGTCAGTGCGCCGCACCCAGTCCAGCGCAAACAGCCGGTCAGCCAGGGCCGTGCCCAGCGGGCCGGCCAGATGGTGGCGCTGTTCGGACCAGTCGAGGCAGTACCGGACGGCAGGATGCCGGGCCAGTACCGCGTCCAGGTCCACGCCGATCTCCGCGAGCGCGGCCTCCCCGCGCGGGGTGAGCCGGTAGGAGAGGTCGCGGCCGGGGGCGGACAGCCGGTCCGCTACGGCCCGCTCCGGGTGATGCCGGCCGTCCCCGCCGGACAGCAGCCCGCTCTCGAGCAACCCGGCGAGCAGGCCGACCCCGAGCCGGCCGGCCAGGTGGTTGTAGCAGGTGCGGGCCTCCCGCAGGGCGCGGGCGTGGGTGCCCTGGCGCAGCGAGCGGATCGGCTCCGGCGGGGAGATCCGGGAAATCGCCTCCAGGGCGTCGGCGACCTCGGGCGACGCGAGCCGGTAGAACCGGGACCGGCCCTCGGGCCGCATCGTGACCAGCCCGGCCGCCAGCAGCCGGGCCAGGTGCTCGCTGACCGTGGACGGCGCGACCCCCGCCTCGGCGGCGAGGCGGCTGGCCGGGAGCGCCCGCCCGTCGGTCAGCGCCGAGAGAACCCGGGCCCGGGTCGGGTCGCCGATCAGCGCCGCGATCGGGGCGATATCCGCATCGCCTTGCAACGGCTGCTCAGTACGCATATCTGCACGCTAGCAACGGAACACTTCGGTGCGGACCGAACGATCTGGCGGGCAGACTGCGCCGCATGGGCACCTCACTACGACGCAGTCCAGACCCGGCCAGTCCCGACCCGGCTACCAGCGCCCAGGCCCGCGGGGCCTCGGCCGGCGGGACCTCATGGATGCCGCTGGTGGCCGTCTCGCTCGGCTATTTCATGGTCATCCTCGACGCCACCGCGGTGAACCTGGCCCTGCCCGCGCTCGGTCAGGACCTGGGCGGCGGGATCACCGGGCTGCAGTGGGTGGTCGACGGCTACACGCTGGCCTTCGCGGCGCTGCTGCTGTCCTCCGGGGTGGCGGCGGACCGGTTCGGGCCGCGGCGGGTGTTCCTGACCGGGCTGGTCCTGTTCACGGCCGCCTCGGCCGGCTGCGCGCTGGCCCCGGCGATCGGCGTCCTGGTCCTCATCCGGCTGATCCAGGGTGCGGCCGCGGCGCTGCTGGTGCCCAGCTCACTCGCGTTGGTGCAGGCCAGCTACCCAGACCGGGCCAGCCGGGCCCGCGCCGTGGGCCTGTGGGGCGGGATCGGCGGGCTGGCCGCCGCCTCCGGACCCGTCCTGGGCGGCGCGCTGACCGCGGCCGCGAGCTGGCGGCTGGTGTTCGCGATCAATATCCCGGTCGGCCTGTTCGCCTGGTGGCTCACCCGCCGCCGGGTCGCCTCGCCCATGGGTCAACGTGACCGGCGCGGCGACCCCATCGGCCAGATCACCGCCATCGTGGCGCTGACCGCGCTGGTCGCAGGCCTGATCGAGGCCGGTCCGCACGGGTGGGCTTCCTGGCCGGTAGCGGCCGGCCTGGCCATCGCGGCCGCGGGCGCCACCGCGTTCGTCGCCGCGCAGCGCCGGGTCCGCTCCCCCATGCTGCCGCTGCCGCTGCTGCGGCGTCCGGCGCTGTCGGGGGGCAGCGCCGTGGGACTGCTCATCAACCTGGGCTTCTACGGCCAGCTGTTCGCGTACAGCCTGTACCTCCAGCAGGTCCGGGGGGACTCAGCGCTGATCGCGGGACTGTCGCTGCTCCCCGAGGCCGCCGCCGTGCCGGTCGCCTCCGTGCTGTCCGGCCGCCTGACCAGCCGCCGCGGACCGCGGGTCACCATGATCACTGGGCTGGTGCTGGGGGCGGCCGGGCTGCTCGGCCTGATCGTGACGGCGCACGGCACGCCGTACTGGGTCCTGGTGCTGCCCATGGTGGCCGCCGGGTCGGGGATGGCGCTCACCATGCCCGCGGCGACCACGGCCGTGATGGACGCGGCGCCGGACAGCCGCGGCGGGACGGCGGCCGGGCTGATCAACACCGCCCGGCAGGTCGGCGGGGCCCTCGGCGTCGCCGTGGCCGGCTCGCTGGTCAGCGGGGCGGTGGGGTTCGTGCCCGGGCTGCACGTGGCCCTGGCCGTGTGCGGCGGCGCGTTCTTGCTGGGTGCCGTCATCACCGCGGCCACCGTGGGCCGGGACCGGGCGAACCACCAGCCGGCCGTAGGCCCGGCCCGGTCAGGAGGCGTCGGCGGCCTGGCGGAGGCGCCCGGCCAGGGCGCGCAGCACGGGGATGAGCTCGGGTGGGTCGAGAACCTGGAAGTCGAAGCCCTTGATAGCGGTGTAGAGGGCCAGTTCTTCGAGGGAGTTTGACCCGGTGTGCAGCACGCAGGTGTGCTGGCCGGTGGCTTCCAGCCGGCCGGCCGTGGGGGACGAACGCTCGGCGACCGCCTCGAGCGGGGCGTGGATGAGGATCCGGGCCTGGTAGCGGTAGGGGGCGGAGGAGATGGACTGCGACACGTAGGCGGCCACGTCATCCGACGGCGGCGGGCGTGGCGTGAAGCGGGCGCCGGGCAGGCCCAGCGGTCCCTCGATCCGGTCCAGGCGGAAGGTCCGCCAGTCGCCGCGGCTGGTGTCCCAGGCCAGCAGATACCAGCGGTGCGTGCTGTGCACCAGCCGGTGCGGCTCGACGTTGCGGGTGGTGACGCCGCTGCGGCCCTGGTAGCGCAGCCGCAGTTGCCGCTGGTCCCGGCAGGCCGCCGCGACCGAGGTCAGAAGTTCGGGGTCCACGGTGCCGGGCGAGGACCCGGTGAGCGGGAGCGTGGTGGCGTGAAAGGCGGTGATCTTGTGCCGGAGCCGGGACGGCAGCATCGCCTGGAGCTTGGTCAGCGCCCGGAGCGCGGTCTCCTCCAGCCCGGCCACGCTGCCGGTCGTCGCGGAATGCAGGCTGATCGCCACGGCGACCGCCTCCTCGTCGTCCAGCAGCAGCGGCGGCAGCGCAGCGCCGCCGGTGCCGAGCCGGTAACCGCCCGCCGCGCCTGGGGACGCGTCCACCGGATACCCCAGGTCGCGCAGCCGGTCGACGTCACGCCGCACGGTGCGCAGCCCGACGCCGAGCCGCCCCGCGAGCTCGGCGCCCCGCCAGTCCCGCCGGGACTGCAGGAGCGACAGCAGGCGGAGCAGGCGGGCCGAGGTCTCTAGCATGCGATTCATTGTGCCGCGCATTGGTGCCAGAACCTGACACCAATGCTCTCTACCTTGAGGTACATGACGAGCAACGACCTCACCTCACAGCAGACGGCCGCCCGCACCGGCACCGACGCCGCCACTGACGCCCGGATCCGGCCTTACCGCATCAGCGTCCCGCAGGCCGACCTGGACGACCTCCGCGAGCGGCTGGCCCGGACCCGCTGGGCCCGCGACCTGCCCGGCGCCGGCTGGGAGCGCGGCGTCCCGACCAGTTACCTGCGTGAGCTCGCCGGCTACTGGGCTAAGGAGTACGACTGGCGGGCCCACGAGGCGGCGCTCAACGCCCTCCCCCAGTTCATCACCACGATCGACGGGGCCAGCGTGCAGTTCCTGCACCTGCGCTCCGCCCAGCCGGACGCCACCCCGTTGCTGCTCCTGCACGGCTGGCCAGGCTCGATCGTGGAGTTCCTCGACATGATCGGCCCGCTCACCGACCCGGCGGCGCACGGCGGCGACCCCGCCGACGCCTTCCATCTGGTGATCCCGTCGCTGCCTGGCTACGGATTCTCCGGCCCGCTGACCGAGACCGGCTGGACGGACGGCCGCACCGCCGCCGCGCTCGCTGAGCTGATGGACCGGCTCGGCTACGACCGCTACGGCGTGCAGGGCGGCGACGTGGGCGCCTTCATCGGCCCGCTCATCGGCCGGATGGCTCCCGGCCGGGTCATCGGCGTGCACGTCAACGCGCTGGTCACCTTCCCCTCCGGTGACCCGGCCGAGATGGCCGCACTGACCGAGCCCGAGCGCGCCCGGCTGGCCGCGATGGAGAAGTGGCAGCAGCAGTCCAGCGCGTACCTGCAGGTCCAGGGCACCCGGCCGCAGACCATCGGGCAAGCACTGACCGACTCCCCCACCGGGCTGCTCGCCTGGATCGTGGAGAAGTTCCAGGAGTGGACCAACCCGGCCGCCCTGCTGCCCGAGGACGCCGTGGACCGCGACCGGATCCTGACCGACGTCAGTATCTACTGGTTCACCGCCACCGCCGGCTCGGCCGCGCACACCTACTACGAGCGGTTCAACGACCCGTCCATGTGGATGCCCCAGGAGCGCTCCACCGTGCCGACCGCCGTGGCGGTCTTCCCCACCGACATCTCCATCCGCCCGTTCGCCAGCAAGACCAGCAACGTCGTCCGCTGGTCGGAGTTCGACCGCGGCGGCCACTTCGCCGCCCTCGAAGCCCCCGGCCTCCTCACCGCCGACATCCGGGAGTTCTTCCGCGCCCGCTAAGGCGAGGCCGGTACCAGCCTCGCCCGCTAGGACGAGGCTGGTACCCAGCCGGGCATCGGGAAGCCGGCCAGCAGGTCGCGGACCTGCGCGGCGATCCGCCCGATGGCCGGCTCGTCCTCCTTGACCGCCGCGCCGATCGCCTCGTCCATCCAGGCCGCGATCTGGGTCATGTGCTCTTCGCGCAGGCCGCGGGTGGTGATAGCCGGGGTGCCGATCCGCAGGCCGGACGGGTCGAAGGGCCTGCGCGGGTCGAACGGGACCGTGTTGTAGTTCGTCTCGATGCCGGCCCGGTCCAGGGCCTTGGCGGCGGGCTTGCCGCCGATCCCCTGCCGGGTCAGGTCGATGAGGATGAGGTGGTTGTCGGTGCCGCCGGACACCAGGTCGTAGCCGCGTTCGGTCAGCGCCGCGCCGAGCGCCTGCGCGTTGGCCACCACCTGGCGCGCGTAGTCCCGGAACGACGGCTGCGCCGCCTCGTGCAGCGCGACCGCGATCGCCGCGGTGGTGTGGTTGTGCGGGCCGCCCTGCAGGCCCGGGAACACCGCCTTGTCCAGCGCGGACGCGTACTCGGCGGCGGACATGATCATGGCGCCGCGCGGGCCGCGGAGGGTCTTGTGCGTGGTGGTGGTGATCACCGGGGCGTATCCCACTGGCGAGGGGTGCGCCCCGCCCGCGATCAGTCCCGCGATGTGCGCGATGTCGGCGACCAGGATCGCCCCGATCTCGCCCGCGATCTCCGCGAACGCCGGGAAGTCGATGGTCCGCGGGATCGCGGTGCCACCGCAGAAAATGATCTTGGGCCGCTCGGTGCGGGCCAGGTCCCGGACCTGGTCCAGGTCGAGGCGGCCGGTGTCGGCCCGGACCCCGTACTGCACCGCGCGGAACCATTTGCCGGTCACCGAGACCGGCCAGCCGTGGGTGAGATGCCCGCCCATCGGCAGCGCCATCCCCATGACCGTGTCCCCCGGCTGCAGGAACGCCAGGTAGACGGCGAGGTTGGCCGGGGATCCGGAGTACGGCTGCACGTTGGCGTGGTCCACGCCGAACAGCGCCTGCGCCCGTTCCCGGGCCAGCGTCTCGATCGGGTCGATGAACTGCTGGCCCTCGTAGTAGCGGCGGCCCGGATAGCCCTCGGAGTACTTGTTGGTCAGGACCGAGCCGGTCGCCTCCAGCACGGCCACCGAGGCGTAGTTCTCCGACGGGATCAGCCGGACCTTCTCGAACTGGCGGCGGGCCTCCCCCTCGATCAGGCCGGCGATCTCCGGGTCGGTACTGGCCACGTGCGGGATGGGCGGCTGGTGCATGACGACCTCCTCGTCCTCGCCACGAGGCTACCCACGCAAGGTCGGCACGTCATGGTCCGAGGCGGCGAGATCCTGGGTGCCGAGTACCGCGAGGAGCCTCAGCTTGTCCGCGTCGGCGCTGCCCGGGGCGGCCGTGAACGCGACCACCCGCAGGTCGACGGCGGGCACGGTGAGCACGTCACAGTCCACGGTGATCGGCCCGAGCTCGGGGTGGTGCACGGTCTTGTGGTCCCGCTCATGGGTGCCGACGCAGCGGTCGTCCCACAGCCGCGCGAACCGGGGGCTGGCGGCGCGCAGGTCGGCCACCAGCCGCCGCAGCCCCGCGTCCCGCGGGTACCGGGCGGCCGCCGCCCGGAGGTCGGCCACCGCCGAGGCCTCAAAACGCGGCTGGTCCTCCGGGGTGTGGGTGACCCGCCCGGGGGCGCCGGTGAAGTGCCGCCACAGCACGTTGCGGTCCCGGCCGCGCTGCCCGGCGGGATCGCCGACGAGCGCGGCCCACAGCGGGTTCCAGGCCAGCAGCGTCCAGCTCGCGTCGTTGACGCAGACCGGGATCCCGCTGAGCTGGTCGAGCAGCCGCTGCAGGCTGGGGGTGAGATGGGTCGGCATGATCCCCGGACCCGGGAGCGGCTGGCCGGCCAGGACGAACAGGTGCTCGCGTTCGGCGCCGGTCAGCCGCAGCGCGCGGGCCAGCGCGGTGAGCACCTGGACCGACGGCGCGCTGGCCCGGCCCTGCTCCAGGCGGGTGACGTAGTCGGCCGACATCCCGGCGAGCAGGGCCAGTTCCTCGCGGCGCAGGCCGGGCGCCCGCCGGGGGCCATAGTCCGGCAGGCCCGCGTCGGCCGGGGCGAGGCGGTCCCGCCAGGCCCGCAGGGCCGCGCCCAGCTCGGTGTGCTGGCTCATCAGCCCAGTATGCGCCGCCGGGCCGGCCGCAGCCTGGTACCGGCGTTCCCAGGAAGAGGAGTCCGCTGGCTGCCTGGTGGAGCGCCGGCCACGCTGGCAGGCATGACGACAACACTGATTACCGGAGCCAACAAGAGCCTGGGATTCGAGACCGCCCGCCGCCTGACTGAGGCCGGGCACACCATCTACCTGGGCTCCCGCGACGAGCAACGGGGCAAGGAGGCGGCCGGCCGGATCGGCGCCCGCCCAGTCCAGATCGACGTCACCAGTGACGACTCGGTGCAGGCCGCAGCGGCCCTCATCCGCGAGGAGGCCGGCCATCTCGATGTCCTGGTCAACAACGCGGGCATCAGCGGTGGCCGCAAACCTCCCGCCGACGTCACCGCGGCCGACATGCGGGCCGTGTACGAGACGAACGTCTTCGGCGTGGTCCGGGTCACGCACGCGTTCCTGCCGTTGCTGGCGGCCAGCGAGGCCCCGGTCATCGTCATGGTGAGCAGCGGCCTGGGCTCGCTGGCGATCGCCACCGACCCCAGCCGGCTGGAGTCCAGCCTGGAGCTCCTGCCCTACCCGTCCTCCAAGTCGGCGCTGAACATGGTCACCGTCCAGTACGCGAAAGCGTTCCCGGGCATGCGGATCAACACCGTGGACCCCGGTTTCACGGCTACCGACTTCAACCAGCACCGTGGCACCCAGACCGTCGAGGAAGGCGCGGAGATCATCGTCGCGATGGCCAGCATCGGCCCCGACGGGCCGACCGGCGGGTACTTCAGCGCAGCGGGTCCGGTGCCTTGGTAAGCCCGCGCCCTGGTGACCTCTACCCGGGCAGCATCGCGGGCACGAACTCCCTCGGCAGCCCGTGCGTCTCGTGCAGGTAGCGGAACTCCTCCTCGGTGAGCGGCCCGCTGTTCCGCCGCCGGGACAGCACCCGGCGGCCGCGGTCGAGCAGGTCACGGAACCGGCGTTCCTCGTCGAGCAGCACGCCCATGACCTGCTGGGGCCCGGTGAGCTGCCCGAAGTGATCCAGCGTCCCACCGACCAGCTCCGGGGGCAGGTCGGACAGGGTCCGGGACGGGTCGTCGCGCCACAGCGAGGTCAGCGTCCGGCGGACCAGCCGGCGCAGCACGTAGCCGCGCCCGGTGCTGGACGGCGTCACCCCGTCCCCGACGACCACCACGCTGGACCGCAGATGGTCGCTGACCAGCCGCCACGAGGTCTCCCCCAGCGGCCACAGGCGGCCGACGGTGTCCGTCCAGGGCCGGAGCAGGTCCGTGCCGAACACCGAGTCCTGGTCCTGGAGCACCATGACCAGCCGCTCCAGGCCCATGCCGGTGTCCACGCAGGGCCGGGACAGGGGCAGCAGGGTGCCGTCGTCCAGGCGCCGGTAGCGCAGCATGACGTGGTTCCATACCTCGACCCAGCGCCCGTCCGTGCCCGGGGTCCCTCGCGGCCGGGGTACGGTGCCCCGGTCCACACGAACAGTTCGGAGTCCGTGCCGCACAGCCCGGTCGGGCCGTTGGACCACCAGTTGTCCGTCCCGGTCAGCTCGACCGGGACGCCCAGCTCACCCCAGACCTCCAGCAGGCCGGTGTCCGGCCCGACCTGATCGCTGCCGCCAAAGACGGTGGCGTGCAGCCGGCCCGGGTCGATGCCGAATCCGCTGGTGACCAGATCGTGGCCCCAGCGCAGGCTCTGCTCGCCCGGGTAGTCACCGAGCGACCACGAGCCGAGCATCTCGAACACGGTCAGGTGGGTACGGTCTCCCACCTCGTCGAGGTCGGTGGTGCGCAGGCAGCGCTGCACGCCGGTGAGCCGCCCGCCGCCCGGGTGCGGCTGGCCTTCCAGGTACGGCGTGAGCGGGTGCATGCCCGACGTGGTGAACAGGACAGGGTCCCCGGGCCGGGGCACCAGCGAGCTGCCCGGGATGGGGCGATGCCCGCGTTCGCGGAAAAATTCGATGAATGTGCTGATGACCTGCTGTGAGTGCATGACGGTGTCTTTCCGGGTTGGGCACCGGAGACGAGCCGCAGGACGAACACAGGAACTGGAACCTGGCGACCAGTTTCCGGTCGCCAGGACAGTGAGAAAGGTCAGGCAGCGGCAACCGGCGAGCCGATAGCTCGCGCGGCCGCGGTGTGCTGCCAGTTGACCTGCATGCCCTCTATTTTACTGCGATCTAAGAACTATCCCTAACGCTTTAACGGCCGGCTCACCCGCTCACGAGTGACCCAGGACGCGGTGCGGACGGTAGGGGGCCTCCAGCCGGGCCGCTTCCGCGTCGTCCAGGGTCAGGTCCACTGCGGCGATCGCGTCCTCCAGGTGGGCCAGCCGGGTCGCGCCCACGATCGGCGCGCTGACCGCCGGCTGGCGGAGCAGCCAGCCCAGGGCGACCTGCGCGGCGGGCACGCCCCGCCCGGCGGCCACCGCGCGGACCGCGTCCACCACGTCGAAGTCGTCGTCGCTGGTGTACATCTCGTCGGCCAGCGGGTCACTGCCGGACCGGACGGTCTGCCGCGGGCCCGCGGCGCCCCGGGCCGGCTGCCCGCGAGCAGGCCGCGGGCCAGCGGACTCCAGGGGATGACGCCCACGCCCTGGTCCAGGCAGAGCGGCAGCATCTCCCGCTCCTCCTCCCGGTACACCAGGTTGTAGTGGTTCTGCATCGAGCTGAACCGGGTCCACCCGGCGGCCTGGGCCGTGTGCTGCGCCTTGGCGAACTGCCAGGCGAACATGCTGCTCGCGCCGATGTAGCGGGCCTTGCCGGCCCGGACCACGTCGTGCAGCGCCTCCATCGTCTCCTCGATCGGCGTGCCGTAGTCCCAGCGGTGGATCTGGTAGATGTCCACGTAGTCGGTGCCGAGCCGGCGCAGCGAGGCGTCGATGCTGGCCAGCACGTGTTTGCGGGACAGTCCGCGGTCGTTGGGGCCGGGTCCCATCGGGAAGTAGACCTTGGTGGCCAGGACGTAGTCCTCACGGCTGCGGAACAGCTTGGCGAGCAGCCGCCCGGTGATCTCCTCGGTCAGCCCGTCGGAGTACACGTCGGCGGTGTCGAAGAACATCACCCCGGCGTCCACCGCCCGGGCCACGATCGGCTCGGCGGCGTCCTCCGGCAGATGCCACGCGCGTTCGGTGGTGCTGCCGTAGCTCATCATGCCCAGGCAGATCCGGGACACCTGCAGTCCCGACGAGCCCAGTCGCGTGTACTGCATGAGGCACTCTCCTTATCGCTGGCTGATCCCGGGGGTGGGGTTGGTGTCGGGGCGGGGGCCCTGGTGTACCGCGACCCCGGCGATCACCAGGGCCACGCCGGCCAGGTCCTGGGGCGTGGGTATCTGGCGCAGCACGATCGCCCCGATGACCACGGCGAACATGGGCAGCAGGGCGAGCATCAGCGCGAACGTGGCGCGGGGCAGCCGGGCCATGGCCAGCTGGTCCGTGACGTAGGGGATGACCGACGAGCACACCCCGACCCCTGCCGCCGCGAGCAGCAGCACCGGATGACCGAAGGCCCGGACCGCGCCGCCCAGCCCGACGGGAGTGATCACTACGGCGGCGATGAGCATCGAGGCGCCCAGCTGGTCGATCGCGGCCCCGGGGGCGTCCCGGGCCGGCCCGCTGCTGGCTATCCGGTGGCCCAGGACCACGTACCGCATGAACAGCACACCGTTCCCGAACGCGCAGGCGAAGCCCAGCGGCTGCCCGGCCAGGCGGACGTCGGTGATCGTGGCCACCCCCGCGATGGTGAGGGCGAGGGCCACGACGTTGCGCCGGCTGCGGGCGGCCGCCGCGGCGAGCAGCACGGTGCCGAGGAACTCGATGGCGCCCACCGTGGACAGCGGCAGCCGGGCCAGCGCCAGGTAGAACAGCGTGTTCATGGCGGCGAGCACCACCCCGAGCTGGACGAGAAGGCCTCGTCCGGCGCGGTCGAGCCCGGACACGAGCCGCCACGGACGGCGCCAGAGGGCGAACACCACGGCGGCGGAGACGATGCGCAGCCACGCCATCCCCAAGTCCGGGACGCGGAGGAACAGCAGCACCGCGAGCGACGGCCCCAGGTAGTGGAATACGGCGCTGACCAGGAAGAACGATGACGGCGGCAAGCGCGCGGCGAGCCCGCTGGCCGGGCCTGCCCGCGACCCGGCCAGCGCCTGCGGCGCAAGCACTGCTTGCCTTCGGTACGGCACGTGGGTAACCATACGAAGGTCAGGCCCAGCTGTGAATGGCCAAACAACGGAGCACGCATGAGTATGGCGTCGGAACTAAGGAAAAGTCCCCGGGATACCGTTCAACCGCCTGACGACATCGACTTGCGCCTCATCGCCGAGCTCCAGTCGGACGCCCGGGCCCGGGTCGCCGAACTCGGCCGCCGGGTGGGGCTTTCCCCGCCCGCGGTGGCCGAGCGGCTGCGGCGGCTGGAGGACACCGGCGCGGTCACGTTCCGGGCCGAGGTGAACCCGCGGGCCCTCGGTTACACGCTCTCGGCCATCGTGCGGGTCAGCCCGATGAGCGGGCACGTGCACGCGATCCCCGACATCGCCCGGCAGACGCCGGAGATCACCGAGTGCTACCGGATCACCGGCGAGGACTGCTACTTCATGCGGCTGTACCTGCGCTCCATCGACGATCTCGAGTCGATCCTGGACCGCTTCGTGGCTCACGGGCGGACCACGACGTCGATCGTCCATTCGGCCCCGGTGCCGCCCCGCTCGCTGCCTGCCCTGCCCCAGCCGCCGCCGCTGCCGCGCCCTAGTCGCTATCCCCCGCTCCCGGGGCGGGGCGCTGGCGGGTTTCCGTTAGGGAGATAAAGCGACGTCGCAGTATGGTCCGCTCGCCGAGCGTCCAGGCGGTCGTGGTGAGCAGGTAGAGACCGGCGGCCAGCGGCACGATCGCGGCGGTCACCAGGGACGCGAACGGGATCACCCAGCCTGCCAGGCTGGCCGCGCGGCCGCCCGGCGCGGCGGGCGCTGCGGCCGCCGATCCTGGCGCTGCGGGTCCGGCTGCCGGGTCCCCTGGCGGGGTCGCCCGCCGTGCCACCCGGACCGCCAGCACCGCGACGACGGCCAGCAGCGCGAACAGCCCCGCGAACACGGCTCCCTGCGCGCTGAGCGGGCCCGCCCCGGCGAGCCAGTGACTGCCGAGCGGCGCCGCGAGCAGGCTGTGGCTCAGCAGCGTGTTCGGGGCGCCGCCCACCGAGTGGTCCAGGAACAAGCGGTACATCACGCTGAAGAACGGCAGCTGGAGCAGCAGCGGCAGGCAGCCAGCGAACATGCCGGACCCCTCCGCCCGGTACAGGGCGCCGAGTTCCTCCTGCAGGCGTTGCGGGTTCCGGGCGTGCCGCCGCTGCAGTTCGGCGATCTTGGGCTGCAGCCGGGCCCGGGCTCCCTCGCCCCGGACCGAGCCGCGGACCGCGAAGTAGCCCAGCGGCAGCAGGAGCAGCCGGATGGCCACGGTGAACGCGACGATCGCCGCCGCGGTGGCCAGGCCGCCCAGCAGCGGGACCAGCAGCGCGGCGATCCAGCAGACGAGGTGATACGCGAGATCGACAGGAATGCCAAAGACAGTGTTGCTAAAGACAGTGTTGCTCAAGAACAGGGACATGACCGAACACCCTCCAGCGGGCCGGAATCGGATGACAGCTGGAGGCGGCCGCCTGGGAGGCCAGCGCCACCCGGCGCCGGGCGGCGCTGAGGGCTCAGGTCAGACTCAGACTCAGACTCAGGTCAAGCGGATGATCAGGCGGCCGCCAGGGCCGCCGTGGGCGCCCGGGGCCGGGCCCGGCCCGCGGCGTCCGGGTCCCGCTGAGGCAGGAACCCCGCGCGCCAGGACTTCTCGCGCAGGGCGCTGGCGCGCCCGGCCCTGCGGGATCGCGGTGACCGCGGCGGCCACCCGCGCGCTGTGCGCGAGCAGCGCGACCAGCATGCCGGTGAGGGCGATGGCGGCCAGCACCAGCAGCCCGGACGGCGCCGGCCCCGGCAGGACCAGCGCGGGCAGGGCCAGCCCGGGCAGGGGCAGGCTGTGCCAGACGCTGGTCAGGACCGGGATCACGGGTGATGCCTCCGCGGGATGCCTGTTCGCCGGCCGGGAGACCGGCCGCCGTTTCAGCGTACGCCGCCCGGGCTCGTGCAGACCGCGCCGAGCAGGGCCATCTTTCCGGCCAGCCGGCACCCGCCAGCCTTGGGACGCTGGAAAGTATTTGCCAAATGGGAAAGCACCGTGCTACTTTCCTACTAGGAAAATACTTCCCGGTTGGGAGAAGACCATGGGCGACACGCAGCAACCCCAGCCCGCCGGAACGAGCGCGACCGCTGCCGAAGCGGCAGCCGCGCTGGCCGAGATCCAGCGGCGGCAGGGACATGTCATCGAGGCCGTGCTCGTACCAGGCTGGTACTGGTGGGCGATGGCGGCCGGGATCGTCGCTATTGGTGCCGCCAGGGACACCGGGGATTTTCTCGCGCAGGCCATCGCGATCCCGCTAGCCGTGCTCGTCATGGCCGGGCTGACCGGCGCGATGATCCCTGCCCTGCGCCGCCGTGTCCAGGTGCACAGCGCCACGCAGCCCGACGCCCGCGGGGCCGCCGCGATAATCGGCCTGATATTGCTGGTCGACGGGGCGATCCTGGGCACCGCGGCCAGCCTGCACGCGGCCGGCGTTCCTTATCCCGCCACCATCGGCACCGCCGCCGGAGCGGCCGTGCTCGTGATCGGCGGGCCACTGGTGAACCGGTACCTGCGCGGGCTCATGCTGGGCCAGGCCCGGCAGCAAACGAACGACGCGCCGGAGGCCGGAGGCATTGCATGAGCACGGCTCGTTTCGATGAGCTGATTCACGCGCCAACGCGGCTGGCGATCGTCTCGCTGCTCGCGGCGGCGCAATGGGCCGACTTCAAGTACATCCGCGACGACCTCGGCCTGTCCGACTCGGCGCTGTCCAAGCAGCTGTCCACCCTCGAGTCGGCTGGGTACGTCGAGATCCGCAAAGGATTCGTGGGCAAGCGCCCGCGCACCTCAGCCGCCCTCAGCCAAGCCGGCCGTCAGGCGTTCGAGCAGCACGTGGCGGCCCTCCAGCGAATGATCGCCAGGCCACAGCAGGATGCCGACGCCGGGCCGCCCGCTGAGGCCGACCGCGGTGTCCTATGGCGCTGAGCCGCCGGACCTTCGCGACCTCGTGCAGACCGGGCCGGGCAGTGCCATCTTTGCGGTCAGCCGGCACCCGCCGGGGGGACCACGGGCAGCCCCGGGGGCGCCCCGCCTTCGATGAGCCTCGTCACCGCGCCGGTGTCCAGGTGCCCGGCGACCAGGTCGGCGAGCGTGTCCAGCCGCGCCTGCCGGGCCGCCGCGAAGCTGGTGTCCGGCGCGACGGTGAAGTCCCGCCCGGCCAGCGCGGCGACCTCGGTCAGGAAGGCCCGCCGGAACTGGTCGCACTCGAGCGTCCCGTGCCAGGTCGTGCCCCAGACGGCTATCGACCGGCAGCCGCCGGGGAACGGGTCCACGCCCGGCCGCTCGACCGTGGCCACCCCGTGGTGGATCTCGTACCCGCGCACGACGGCTCCGTAGCCGGTGCCGCTCGGCCGCCCCAGCACCTTGTCTTTCCCGAACGTCACCCGCACCGGCAGCAGGCCCAGGCCGGCCACCACGCCGGTACCGGACTCGACCGGGTCGTCGATCTCCCGGGCCAGCATCTGGTAGCCACCGCAGATGCCCAGCACCGGCTGCCCCCGCCGGGCCCGCTCGGCGACGGCCGCCGCGAGTCCCCGTTCCCGCAGCCAGGCCAGGTCGGCCACGGTGGCCCGGGTGCCGGGCAGGATCACCAGGTCGGCGTCGGCCAGTTCGGCTGGGCTGGCCGCGAACCGGACCAGCACGCCCGGCTCGGCGGCCAGCGCGTCCACGTCGGTGAAGTTGCTGATCCGGGGCGTCCGGATGACGCTGACCCGGAGGATGTCCTTCCCGACCGGCCCGGCGGGGGTGCCCGGAGCGGCGGCGTCGAGGGCCAGCGAGTCTTCCATGTCCAGGCCCAGTCCCCCGCGCCAGGGCAGCACCCCCAGCACGGGACGGCCGGTCAGGCCGGTCAGCATCCGCAGCCCGGGGGCGAGCAGGCCGGGGTCGCCGCGGAACTTGTTGATGACGAACCCGCTGATCAGGGCCTGGTCCGCTGGGTGCAGCAAGGCGAGCGTCCCGTACAGGGCGGCGAACACGCCACCCCGGTCGATGTCGCCGACCACGATCACGGGCAGCCCCGCCGCCCGGGCCAGCCCCATGTTGGCGATGTCGGTGTCCCGGAGGTTGATCTCCGCCGGGCTGCCCGCGCCCTCGCAGATGACCACGTCGTACTCGGCCCTCAGGTCTTCGAGGCTGTCCAGGGCGATCTTGAGCAGGTCCCCGGAGTGCGTGCGGTACTCCGCGGCGCTGACCTCGTCACGGGGCTGGCCGAGCACGATGACGTGGGTGCGGGTGTCGCTGCCCGGCTTGAGCAGCACCGGGTTCATCCGCGCGTCCGGCTCGATGCCTGCCGCCGTCGCCTGCATGGCCTGGGCCCGGCCGATCTCGGCGCCGTCCGGGGTGACGAAGGAGTTGAGGGACATGTTCTGGGCCTTGAACGGCGCGACCCGGACTCCCTGCCTGGCCAGCCAGCGGCACAGCCCGGCGGTGAGCACGCTCTTCCCGGCGTCCGAAGTGGTCCCGGCGACGAGCAGGCCGCCCTTCACGGGCGGATCCCTGGTACGTACCGGCGGATAGCGGTCGTTCTGGCGGCGGTCACCCCACGACCTTAGGCAACCCAGTCCCGGCTGCGCACCGCTGACCCGGTTCGCGGCCCCTAAGCTGGGACAGTATCCTCCTAGGCCAACTCCGCAGAGCGACCAACCCGGCTCTGCTCTGTGTCCGGCGCGTGACCTTGGCCCTACACAATAAGTTGTCCGGCGCCTGTAGCTCAGTTGGATAGAGCGGCTGCCTTCTAAGCAGCGGGTCGCGGGTTCGAATCCTGCCAGGCGCACCAGTGGTCTTCACGTTTTGGTGGGGATCATGTTCACGTTTAGGTCTGACATTTCTGTTGCCTGGACGCGTGGCCTGAGCCGGTCTTTGTTTTCCCTGGTGCATGGCTGCGGCCAGGATGTGCTGGCCGGGTTTTGCTCGGGTCTGGGCGTGCGGGGCTGGCTGGGCGGGTGCTGGTGAGCGGCGTCGGTGGCGCGGTGTGCGGGTCTGGTCAGGGTGGTGTGGTGAGGCTGGCGAGGGTGGTTTTCCGCCGGCGTTTGCGTGTCCTGGGCGGGAGGCCAGCGGCGGCGCGGCGCTGGTTGTCGGCCTGGCGGGCGTTCCAGGCGGCGAGGATGCGCTGGTTGCGGATGGCGTGCAGGCAAGCGAGCCAGAACGCGATGGGCGTGAGTCCCATGAGGCGGCACCAGCCGCGGCCGATGCTGTTGCTGGCGGGGTCCTTGATCGTGGAGAAGCCTCGTTCGGCGGCGGTGCGGCGGGCGTAGGAGCGGCGGTGCGCCGCTGAGGGGTAGTCGTGTTTCTGCCGGGTCTTCGCCGCGATGTCCGGTGAGATGGTGAGGGTTTGCTGGGTGCAGCAGGCCGGCGGGTGCTGCGGCGGGGTGAGGATCTCCGGCCGGGACCGGTCCAGGGTCATCGAGTCCGGGCGCAGCGGGCAGCGGAGTTTGCCCGTGGTGGCGGGGCAGGTGACGCGGTGGTAGCCGTCGGCGTCGTCGGCGGTGAGCCGGCCGAGTTTGTGCCGGGCGAGTTCCGCGGTCTGCTGGTCATGCGCGGCGATGTCTTGCGCGGTGGCGGCGGGGGGCAGGGGCCCCAGGTGCAGCAGCGACTGCGGGGTGGCGGGGCAGTAGAGGCTGCCGTTGGTGATGATGGCGCCGTGGATGGTGCCCTGGGGGCCGCGGTCGTGCGGGTGCAGGTCACAGATGAGCTGGGCGCCGGCGGTGCGCAGCGGCAGGGCCCAGGCGCCGGCGTCGCGGTGGGCGTAGCCGGAGTCGGCCAGGATGTCACCCAGCGCGTATGCCGGCGGCAGGCAGGCGGGTGAGCACGGGGGTGAAGGCGCGGACCGGGTCGGCGTGGCAGGAAGACAGGGTGATCCGGCGGGTTAGCCCTGGCACCTCGGGGCCGGTTTCCTCGCGGACCATGGTGGCGGCCGAGTGGTAATACCCGAAGAACATCTCGCCTTTGGGGCCGGGCAGGTTGGAGTTGCGGTGTCCCCAGGACGCTTCGGGGCCGGCGCAGTGGTTGCTGCCGTGGTGCGGGGGGCGGGAGAAGGATTCCACGTCGGTCCAGTCCACGGCCAGTGAGGCCGAGGTGTCCTTGTGTTCTGGCGGGATGCTGGCTTCCAGCAGTTCATCCAGCACGGTGGTAAGGGCCGCGGAGGGGATGCCGTCCGGGGTGTCTTTGGCCAGCGCGGCGGTGATGAGGCCGAAGGTGCGCTCGGCCTGGCGGTAGGTGAGCTGGTGCGGACCGCTCTTCCAGTCCTCGGTCACCCCCAGCCGTGCCTGATCCGCGGCGGGCAGGGCGGTCAGCGCGGCGTGCACCTCAGTCAGGTGCGCGGGGCGGCGGTCTGCCTGGGTGAGCATCATGCCCAGGATTAACGTGCCGGCTTTGAGCTGCCGGTGACGGACGCCGGCCGGGAGCAGGGCCTCGATCCGCGGGGCGATCCCGGAGGCTTCGATGATGGCCTCCAGCGCGGCGCGGCGGGATGCTCGCTGCTGCCCGCCCAGCAGCGCGACCGCTCCGGCCTCATCGCCCGGGTCGAGGCCGGCGAGCAGGTCGCCGAGCCGCTGGCTGCAGGTGATCCCGGCGGCGTGCATGAACGCAGCCAGCCCGATCTGCTGGGCGCAGCCAGCCAGCCAGGTCGCCCTCAGCCGGCTGGTGTCCAGCCGGGGCAGGCCGGTGCCGCCGGCCAGGGCACGGGTCAGCGGGGTCGTCACGTTGCGGCGGGCCGGGTCAGTCCCGCCGGTGACCAGGCCGGTCCCGGCGAACTCCGCCGCGGCCAGCAGCGGCTGGTGGTAGCGGGCCAGCACCGGCACGGCCCGGGGCCGGTTCCCGGTCACCGCCACGATGACGCCGCCGGAGCGGGCGCTGATGTCGGTGCCGCGGACCGCCCGCAGGTCGGCACGGATCAGCCCGGCGCCGGCGCCCAGGCAGACCAGCCCGGTGGCACGCATCCGCCGTGCCAGCCGTGGGCTGCGCGGCGGCGAGCGCGAGATAGCAGTCGATCTGCGCCGGGGCATAGGGTGCCTTGGCCCGCTCGCGGGGCAGCGGCGCGTCCGCCGGCGCCAGCCCGGGCACGACGCGCCGGGCCAGGAACCGCAGGTTCGTGCGCAGCGTCCGCCGCGTCACCCCGCTCAGCCCCGGCGCGTGCGCGGTGAACCGCTCGATCACCGACGGAGTGCAGCAGCACCCGCGGGACCGGGTCCAGGCCCAGCCCGATGCCCCAGTCCGCGAGCCTGCCCGCCGCCCAGAGCAGGTTCTTCGCCCGCTCCTGCCCCCCCGGTGCCGCCTGGGTCACCACGGTCCGGGCGAACTCCGCGGCCCGCAGGGACACTGATGACGGCCGCCACCGCTGCACATAACCGGCGACCCCCGCTGAATCCATACAGCACTTATACTGTAAGGAATGCGCGAGACACCGGACCCCGGCTGCGAAAATGACAGCGTGTCGCCCACCCCGGCCCAGCAGGCCCGCGCCGCCCGCCTCGCCGCGCAGATCGCCGAGCTTGCCCAGGCCGGCTTCATCCTGCCCGGCACCCTGACCGAGCGGATGACCCGCTGCGGATACGCCGAACTGCCGCTGCCGCGCCGACCCGCCCCAGCTGCACGGCCCCTACCACCAGTGGACCCGCAAAATCGCCGGCAAAACCGTCACCCGGATCCTGACCGACGACCAGCTCGCCGACTACCAGCCCTGGTTCGACAACCAGCGCCGCCTCCACGCCCTCGTCGCCGAACTGGAAACCCTCAGCCAGGAAATCGCCGACAACGACCCCCGCTGGCACCGCTGAACCAAGATCATGTGGACGCCGCCCGCTTAACCTGTGGTCAAGCCTCCAGCCAGCCCGCAAAAGCCCAGCTCATAGCCAAACGTGAACACCTGACCAGCCAAAGCTCCAAAAAAGATCAGCGGCAGCGGCGCAGTGACACCCACGTTTGACACCTATTCGCTGCCCACGACGCCGCGGTGGCGGGACTGTAATCTCAACGGTGTAACTCCTGAGACAGAGGAGACACCAGTGACTGATGTGATCGACGGGCCAGAGCCCGGAGCCGGCGGAGCTGTCGGCGGCTGATGAGCAGCTGCTGCGGGAGCTTACCGAGCGGGCCCGCACCGGCGGGCTGAAGCTGACCGGCGACGGCGGCCTGCTGGGCAAGCTGACCAAGATGGTGGTCGAGGGCGCGCTGGAAGGCGAGATGGATGACCATCTCGGCTATGGGAAGCACGACCCGGCCGGGCCGTAATGGCAGCAATTCCCGCAACGGCCATCGCGCCAAGACGGTGCTCACCGATATCGGGCCGGTGGAGATCACGCGTGCCGCGGACCGGGATGCCAGCTTCGAGCCGAAGATCGTCGCTAAGACGGCAGCGGCGGCTGACCGGCGTCGATGAGATGGTGATTTCCCTGTCGGCGAAAGGGCTGACGCACGGGGAGATCGCCGCGCACCTGGCCGAGGTCTACGGCGCGGAGGTGTCGAAGCAGACGATCACCACGATCACCGACCGGGTGATGGAGGGCATGGCCGAATGGCAGAGCCGGCCGCTCGACCCGGTCTACGCGGTCGTGTTCATCGATGCTATTAACGTGAAGATCCGCGAGGGCCAGGTCGCGAACCGGCCGGTCTACCTGGCGCTGGGCGTCACCGTGGACGGCGAGCGTGACGTGCTCGGCCTGTGGGCCGGGGAGCACGGCGACGGCGAGGGAGCCAAGTTCTGGCTGCGGGTCCTGGCCGAGATCAAGAACCGCGGCGTCCGGGACGTGTGCATGCTGGTCTGCGACGGGCTGAAAGGCCTGCCCGACGCGGTCAACGCCGTCTGGGAGAAGACGATCGTGCAGACCTGCATCGTCCATCTCCTGCGCAATTCGTTCAAGTACGCCTCGAAGAGGGACTGGGCGCGAGATCGCGAAAGACCTCAAGCCCGTCTACACCGCGGCGTCCGAGGCGGAAGCGCTCGACCGGTTCGCCGAGTTCTCCGGCAAGTGGGAGAAACGCTACCCGGCGATCATCCGGCTCTGGGAGAACGCGTGGGCGGAATTCGTCCCGTTCCTGGCAGTTCGACCGGGAGATCAGGACGGTGATCTGCACGACCAACGCGATCGAGTCGATCAAAGCCCGGCTCCGGCGGGCGGTGAACGCCCGCGGTCACTTCCCCACCGAGCAGGCCGCGCTCAAGTGCCTGTACCTGGCGATCATGAGCCTCGACCCGACCGGGAAGGGCCGCAAACGCTGGACCAACCGGTGGAAGGCCGCGCTGAACGCCTTCGACATCACCTTCGACGGACGCCTCAGCGCAGGCCGGAACTAACAACCAAGATCAGTTACACCGTCTAGTTGACAGCCCCGCGGTGGCCGAGTGCATCGCTGATCCGGCCGAGAGTGGCCCCGGATGAGCTGGGCATCGCGAGCCGGAACGCCGAGGGTTCTTCAGCAGTGTGGCGGTCGTGTGCCGCAGGTGATGCACCTTGATCAGGCGCAGGTTGCTGTGCGCACGGATCCGCCGGAATGACCGGACGAGGGTGCGCGGCTCGATAGGCCTTCCTGTTCTGGTACGGAAAAGAGGCCGGCGTCTTGCCACGCCCGGCCCAGTTCGGCGCGATCAGCGGCCTGGACAGCCCGGTGTATCTCTAGGTCGCGCGCGCGCCGCTATCCGCGCCTTCAGCTGGTCGTTAGAGGCGGCGACGCGTCAGTCACGGTCCTGCCATGTGCACACGCAGACTTCATTGCCCTCGGAGTCTGCCAAGATCCAGAATGCTCGCGCATGGTCGTCGCTGACGAGCCGGCCGCCGGCCGCGAGGGCGGCTTCGACTCGGGCAACGGCATCGTCGTGCGGAACAGTCAGATCAAGATGAATTCTGTTGCGCTGCGTGCGCGGTTCGTCCATCTGCTGGAACCAGAGAGACGGACCGCCAGCGGACGGGTCCACTAGGTCGGCGGGCGCAGTGACGTCGTCATACCCGAGTACCGCCTTCCAGAACGGGCGCACTGCGGGGATGTCCATCGCATCGATCGCGATTGCAAGCGACTGAACCGAATGATGAGCAGGGTGCGCGACCGTCTGGTAACCGGCCGTGCGAACTGCCTTCGTGATAGAGCGGGCTAGATCAACGTCCTGCGTAGTCACCCGAAATTTGCCACGTGTCTCCAGCGTGAGTTCCACTCGGTCGGCGGTCGCGCGCAGGCGCAGATGGTCGTTCGCGTGCGGGCCGGCGATGTCGACCGCAGCGCGGATGACTTCGCACGCGTCGAAGAGAGAGTCGACCGTGACGGCGGTGGTGAGGCAGTCGAGGAGGTACCGCCAGCCGAGGTCTTCAACTGCCAGCGACGCTTCGCTTTCCGTCAGGATCGTGTCAGCCATATGGTCATGCTCTCCGGTGTCGTTGTGGCTTCTCTGTAACCTACTCGGTCGTCTCGTCGCTGGGTCGAGCGCTGCTGGCCGGTGACCCGGCAGGCGAACCGCTCGGACAGCCCCAGCGTCGTCATCAGGTGATGCACGGCAGCCCGGCATCGCTCCGGGCTCAGAAGTTCCCCGCGCGATCTCCTTGAGCGCGGCCTTCTCCAGCTCGGGCGTCAACTTCCCCACGAACTGCTCCGGTCACCTGCCAGCCGCCCGTGATGCACTCGTGTGCGTCTTCTGGAGCCACGGGAGCTGGATTGGCGATCACCCGCCGTGGGCGGTGAGCGGAAACCGGCAGGGGGTAGCGTCGGGGAGCGGGTTGCCGGTTGACCATCGTAGATAGGGCTGAAGCGATGCCGGTTGATCATGTAAACCGGGTGGATCTGTACTGGGAGCACCGCGGCAGCGGTCCCCGGTTGCTGTTCTGCAACGGGTCTGGCACGACCTTGCAGGTCGTCCGGCCGCTGCTTGATTCACTTGCTGGCCAGTTTGACCTGCTGGCGTGGGACTACCGTGGCCTGGGTCGTAGCGTCCCGCTGACAGGTTCTTATACGATCGCCGATCTCGCCGCCGACGCTGCTGGCCTGCTGGCGCTCGCCGGATGGGACACCTGCCGGGTGTTTGGGGTGAGCTTCGGCGGGATGGTGGCACAGGAGTTCGCCGTCACCCATCCGGAGCAGGTAGAGCGCCTGGCTCTGGCGTGCACCTCAGCAGGTGGCGGCGGCGGGTCCTCCTATCCGCTGCAGAAGCTGCAGGGGCTCCCGCCTGAGGAGCGTGCTGCGGTGGGACTCAAGCTGGCTGACAGCCGCTGGGACGAGCGCTGGCTGAAGGCCCACCCAGCAGATCGCGTGCTGGCCGAGGGCCTCACCCGCGCTGGCCAAGGTCAGCAGGACCAGGCCGCCGCAGCCGCCTCCAAGCCCAGCTCGAGGCGCGCGCAGGCCATGACGTGTGGGACCGGCTCGGCGCGATCACATGCCCGGCGCTGGTTGGCTACGGCAACTACGACGGGATCGCGCCAGCTCAAAACAGCGCCGCGATCGCGTCGCGCATTCGCGGAGCCCAGCTGCGCGGCTACGACGGAGGGCATCTGTTCCTCTTCCAGGACCCGGCCGCGCTACCAGAATTCGGGGAATTCCTTCAGGCACCATCGAGCTGATCCTCGTTCTAGCCAGCACCTAGAGTATTGCCTGGCAGCTACGAGGAGTTGGTAGCAGCGAGGTAGGCCGCGTTCAGGCGCTCGCGAACGCTCGGTGATCGCGCTGGGGATTCGGAGCCAAGGTGCGAGCGGCGAAGCTCGTCCATGAACTCTTGCCAGAGCGCGGGGCCGCCTTGTTCGAGCAGCTCGGCGCGAACGCGCAGCGCGCGGCTCGTGGGCCGGTGGCGAAGTCCCCAGCTGCCGAGCTGCGCGAACACGGGTACGAGTTGGATAGCGGGTTCGGTCAGGCTGTAGCGCGCCCGCTGGCCGGCTCGCGTGTCCTCACGGGTGAGCAATCCCAGCTTGACGAGTCGCTTGAGTCGGTCGGCGAGAATATTTGAGGCGATCCCCTCTTGACCGGCCTGCAGCTCTCGGAAATAGCGGCGGTCTCCGAAGACGATGTCGCGGAGGACGAGCAGGCTCCAGCGATCCCCGAACACCTCGATGGTGGCGTTGATCGGGCACCCCGACCGCGGCTCATGCGCTTCGCCCATACTGCTTGCAATCTGCTACCGCCAGGTACTACCGTCCCGACAAGCGGTTGCAAACCACAAGCGGAAGGAGCCACCCGTGCTGAGGCAGGTCGCGGAGGGTGTGCTGATCCACGAGAGCGAGTTCTGCCAGAGCAACGCCGTTGTCGTGCACGGCCGGGCTGGCGTGTTGCTCATCGACCCCGGGGTGCTCGGCGACGAAATGGCCTGCCTCGCGAACGACCTGTCCGATTCGGGCCAGACCGTTGTGGCAGGCTTCTCGACGCATCCGCATTGGGATCACCTGCTCTGGGACGCCAGGCTCGGCGCGGCGCCCCGTTACGGCACCGCGCGCTGCGCGGCTACTGTCCGAGATCGGCTGTCGGACCCGGGTGCGAAGGCCCGCATCGCCGAGCAGCTGATACCGCCGGACATCGCCGAGCAGGTACCGCTGGACCTGCTCGGCCTCATTACCGGCCTGCCCGCCGAGATGGCGCAGATCCCCTGGGACGGCCCTCAAGTCCGGATTGTCGAGCATCAAGCGCATGCCCCGGGCCATGCGGCGCTGTTGATTGAGGAACGCGGGGTTCTCGTCGCCGGCGACATGCTTTCTGATGTCCTGATTCCGATGCTCGACCTGAACGGCACCGCTGACCCGATCGAGGACTACCTCGCCGCGCTGCGGCTGCTCGAGGGCGTGGCAGGCGACGTCGATGTCCTCGTCCCCGGCCACGGGTCCATCGGCGGAGCTGATCAGGTACACGCACGGATCGACCAGGATCGGGCGTACGTGCACGCCTTGCGTGACGCCCACGTTCCCAGCGACCCGCGGGTCGGCCCATCGGCCAAGGACGGCTGGGACTGGGTGGCCGGCGTGCACGCACGGCAACTCCAGGGCCTCGCCCGAAGAAGCGAGCGCGACGGGACGCCCGGCTAGCGATCGGTGTACGGCGTACCCAGACGCTAGCCGTTCGGGCCCCACAACAGGCGCCGCCACCATCGTCGGCTCCCCATGAGTCGCAACCTCTCCCGCCAGGGCCGCCTAGGTATCCTGGGTTGTGTATGCACAAACCGCCTCGCTTGTCGCCGGCAGCCGGTCGCCAGGGGCCAAAGCGTGGCGGCAATGGCGAGCGCCGCTGGGCATCTGTGGCTACTCGCGCTCGACCCTGCGGCCGCCGTGCCGTCACCACTCGATGACGAGCATCGTGGCCGCCTCGTTGAGGTGTGTGTGCACGACCTCGAGCGATTCGGCGTGGAAGCGGTCGCCGTCCGGACCTTCGGTGATCGCTCCGGCAGCGATCACCCGGCCGGAGATCTTCGCCTCGTCCCGGCCACTGCACCGGGCCTCGAAGCCCCGGCCGGCGGCCCCTGTGCAGGGCGAACCGCGGATCCCGGCGCAGACGCGCCCTTGCGCGCGGCGTGCCGAGCAGGTCCGCGGCGACCTCGGCTCGCCGATCCCGGGCTGGCCCGCGCCGGCCGCGGCATCCCGTCCGGGGTGGTGCCGGTGCGCGTCGAACAGCGCCCCGTACGCGCTGCGCGAACTCCGGCTCTGCCTGTTCGACGTCCTGCCACCCTGTCATGCACCGAGCGCCGCTGAGCGGTTCGATCTCGCGGGGCGCCGGTCGTCGAACCAGGGTGGCGTCGGTCAGCCGCAGCATGGCGAACCAGGACTGGGTACGGTCGCACCCAGTTGACTGTACCCTCGGGGCGGCAGGCCCGAAGTACAGGCTGGTGCTGCCTTCGTCGTTGTGCTGCCGGGCTGCTTCACCGAGGGATAGGGGTCGCGGTCTCCAGCAGCGAGCGGGTCTGGGCGTAGCAGAGCCGACCAGAAGTTCTTGGCCGGGATGCCCGCCGGGAGGGTGAGCCGGTAGGTCCGGCCGCCGTCGAGCCAGTCGCCGTTGGCGTCCATGGCGGTGTAGGCGTAAGCGGAACCGGTGCCCACCCTGGCGGCGGCCATGGCTGGGGTGATGACGGTGGCGAAGTAGTGGAATTGGGCGCGTGCGTCGAGCAGGCGGGCGTGGTTGCGCAGGAATTCGTAGCTCCCGCCGATGAAGGCGCTGAGCCAGGCGCTGCCGGGATAAAGGTAGGCGGCGGGGTCGCGCGGCTTGTAGGTGATGGCGCGGGCGGCCGCGGCGGCGAGCGGCGCGGCCTGGGACAGGATGCGGCGCATCCGCTCGTCCGGTTCGAAGGGCTGGCCCTTGACGATGCCGATCGCCGCGCACTGCCCGGCTCGTTCGGGGTCGAGGGCCTCGGCGGGTTCTTCCTGGATGAGGGTGTTGATCTCCTCGTAGAAGGAGAAGTCGTTGGCGTGCACGGTGTTCTGGGTCTTGTCCGCGATGTTGAGGTAGGTCCTCGGCGGTGTCGCCCGCCTGGGCGAGCGGGTAGACCCGGGTCTTGACGATGTCCTCGACACCGCCCAGCGCGCGGACCACCAGCCAGTTGGTGAAGGTGGGGCTCCGGTAGGTGAAGTAGCCGCTGGGCTCGTCGCCGTCGTAGCCGGGCGGCAGGATGAGGTACTTGCCGCCCGCACCCTGGTCCGGGCCAGCCAGGCCGAGGTCGGCGACGTAGCGGAACCAGAAGTCGTCGAGGACGCAGAGCGAGTTTCGGCGGGTTCTCGATGACCGTCGGCCCGTCCGCTTTCAGGTCCAGGAACATTGACCCGTAGGTGGTCTCGGTGTTCGCGGTAAGGAAGAAGCTGCCGGAGTTCGCCCTTGGCGCGGTGTAGCCGAGCACGCCGGCATTGTCGACACCAACGCTGCGGAACCCGTTGCGCATCGCGACCAGCGACGCGCCGGGGATCGTGTTGAGGTACACCTCGATCCCGCGGACCAGGTCGAGCAGGTCGTAAATCGTCTCCACCGACTCCAGGTCGGGTAGCCCGTCGAAGAAGTGCAGGTCCCCGAGCGGGGACGACACCAGGTCCGGCACAGAGATCGCCGCGCGGACGCTTTCGGGGATTCCCGGCTGGTCACTCATCACGTCTCCTGGGGCTCGGCACCGACCACCATCACGCCATCCCGCCGGCATCGGCATCACCCAGCCCGGATGAAGCCTTCGCGCACCCAGTCCGTTCACCTCTTCCGGATACGTTGTCACCGGGAATCTCGCATGGCAGGATCCAAGCGCTCTCGACCGGAAGGCGAACATGGCTGGCATCGCGCCCAGTGGCACCGCCCAGCTGGGGCCGGCCGCCAAGAAGCGGGAACGCCGCGCCGCGGGCATCTACGGCGCGATTGTCACCGCGGCGCTCCTCGCTGCGATCGGCGGGCGGCTGCCTACCGACGCGCTGGTGGTCTCGGTGGTGGTCACGTTGCTGGTGTACTGGGTCGCGGAAGAGTACGCCGAGATCCTGGCCGAGCAGGCCGAGGGTGGGGTCCTGCCGACGTGGGCGTCCATTCGCGAAGCCCTGGGCGCCACCTGGCCGATGGTCAGCGCGTCCTTCGTGCCCCTGCTCGCGCTGCTGGTGGCCCGGCTGGCTGGGGCGTCGGCGTTCGCGGCCGCCAACGTCGGGCTGGTGGCCGCGACGGTGTTGCTGGTAATCCACGGCTGGTGGGCGGCCCGCTCGTCGCAGCTGCACGGCTGGCGGCTCCTGCTGGCCACCGCGGTCGCCGCGGGACTGGGACTGGTGATGATCGGGCTCAAAGACCTGGTGCTCATCCACCTGCACTAGGAAGCACGCCGAGTCAGTCGGTGCGAGGTTCGGGCCTGGCCGGGCGGTCCTGGTAGAACACCAGCTCCGGATCGCCCTCGTCCAGTCCGCCGAGTCCGCCGCTGAAGGACCAGTCCTCCGCGGCCAGCAGCGCCCTCATCGGGCGGTTAGAGGCGTTGGTTGACGTGAACACCCGGGCCGTGCCCGCCGTAGCCAGCGCTTCCCGCAGCAAGTTCCGGCCGACGCCCGACCGGCGGCGAGCCGGATCGACCATCAGGAGCTCGACGAAGTCACGGCCGAAGAAATGCGCCGGCAGCACGACGACGAAACCCGCCACCACCTCACCGGTCACGTACACCCGGCATTCGCCGAGGTCCACGCAGTGCCGGAGGAACTCAGCCCGCTCGCGATCTCCACTGGCCGCCAGGTGGTCAATGCCCAGGATGGCCGGGAGGTCACCGGCCACTGCCCGGCGGCTGAACTGCTGGACCGTCGCCATGACCACACCTTAGGTCGCAGCACTGGCGGCCCGCATGTCCCGCCCCGATCCCAGTACACTGAAGTACTAGGCGAGGGAGGTCTGGTCATGGGCTACCAACTCCGGATGCACCGCGAGATCCGCGACCGGCTCACCGGCCTCCGTGCCGGCGAACCGGAGCTGGCCCGCCTGGTCGGCGAGGCGGTGCTGGCGCTGCTCGACGCGGGCGAGAGCCTCGGCCCGCCGCTGGTGGTCCCGCTGGAATCTGCGCTCCGGCCACCGGACGACCCCCGGGAAGCTCTCGACTACTCCTATCAGCGCCAGCTGGAAAGCCTGACCAAGGTGCGCCGCGGCGTCGCGGACGTGGCGACCTCGCACAAACGCATCGAGCTGCAGGTCTCCACCCTGGAGCGGCAAGCCAGCAAGCTGGCCGGCCAGCAGGAGCGCGCGATGGAGGCTGGGCGGGAAGACCTGGCCCGGGAAGCGCAAATGCGCGAAGCGGGGGTCCAGGAACAGCTCGCCAGGCTGCGCGAACAGGTTCTCATCCTGACTGATGAGGAAGAGAAGCTGACCATGGCCAGTCAGCGCCTGCAGGCCAAGGTCGAGGCGTTCCGGGTCCAGAAGGAGACGCTCAAGGCCACCTATACGGCCGCCGAGGCATCCCAGACCGTTCGTGAGGCCTTCGCAGTTACCGGCACGGACACCGACGATCCCGAAGCGGTGCAGGCAGACATCTCACCCAGGTTCGCCAGCGCCACCTCCACGTCGAGCGAGATCCTGCAGGAAATCCGGGATCTCACGCCGCCGTTCCCGGTCAGCCCCGGCCCGGATGAGGTCGGCGTCCAGCCGCCGCCTGGCCTGATGGAACTGCGGCCCGGCGCTCCTGACGACGTGCGGGCCGGGCTGCTGTTCGCCGTCGAGCCGCCGGACACCGCGGTCCTGGTGGCCTGGGTCGACGATCCCGGCGGCCCGCCTGACCGCTACCGGGACGTGATCGAGCTCGCGGCAAGCCGCCTGCCGCCGGCGGGCACGTCTTCTCCCGCTGACTTCTTTTCCTATAACGCCGAATCGTTGCTGGACGAATTCTTCCCGGGTGAGGGGACCGAGGTCGAGGTCGGCGCCGGCGTGCTGGTGGCCCGCGATCGGGCCCACACCCTGGCGGAGGCCAGGCAGCGGATGAGGCTGACCCAGGCACAGGTGGCCACGCGCATGAACGTCCGCCAGGAACGGGTCTCCGCCATCGAGCGCGCCGAGCCAGGCGCCACCGAGGTCCGCACGCTCGCCGCCTACGTGCGCGCCCTGGGCGGCAGGCTGGAGATCGTGGCCGACGTCGGCGGCGAGCGCATCGTGCTGAGGTAGCCACTCCCCTGGGTCCGAGTCACACCCCCGGACCGCAGTCACACTTCTCTGGACCTGAGTTAGTAACGTGGCGGCGTGACGTCACCGCTCGTCCCCGAAGGTTTCGCCGTCCCGGCCGGGCTTCGCAGCGAGCTGTTCGTGCTCGAGCCGCTCGGCGTCCAGCACAACGTGGCCGATCACGCCGCCTGGACGTCCAGCATCGAGCACATCAGGGCGACCCCGGGCTTCGCGGGCCGCACGTGGCCCGCGCCCATGTCGCTGCAGGAGAACGCCGCTGACCTCGTCAAGCACGCCCAGGACTTCGCCGACCGGACCGGCTTCACCTACACGGTGCTCGATCCCGCGTCGGGCGACGTGATCGGCTGCGTGTACATCTACCCGCCCCGCCGGAGCGGCTACGACGTCGACGTGCGCTCCTGGGTCCGCGCCGATCACGCCGGGCTGGACAAACCCCTGCATGATCTGATCCGCCAATGGCTGGCCGGCGCGTGGCCGTTCCAGAAGCCTGACTACGCCGAGCGTTAGACATCCTGGCGGGGCGTTAGCGCGTCCTGGCGGGATGCCACCCCGCTCCGCCGCGTTTGCGGACGCTCGGCGGAGTGAGCCACGCCATCGACGCGGGGGGATCGACTGCCTACGCTGGGGCTAGCAGCCGCCCCCGGGAGGGCCCATGTCTGGTTACGCCGCCGTATTCGTCGTGGTCGCGGTGATGGTCGCGCTATGGGGCGTCACGATGATGATCAAGCGCCGGCGGGAGGGCGAGCGGCCGCACCTCGGAGACGCGGACGCGTTCGAGGGCAACCTCCTGGTCCCCCCGGCGAACGGGCTGAACGGCCGGTCGAGCGGACATGCCTCACACGGCCACAGCGGGCACGGGCACATTCTCGGCGACCATGGGCACGGCGGGCACGGCAGCCACGGAGGGGGCTACGACGGAGGCGGCGGCCACCACTAGCTGCCTGGAAGGTGCGACAGCACGCGAGGCCGGGGGCTCGAGCGTGCTGCCGCACCCGCTCGGGTAGACGGGCAGCCCCGGGAGACCCAGCGGCCGCCCGGGCCGGGACCGGCCGTCACTCGCTGTCGCGGCCCGCCAGCCAGAGCCTCGTCCCGGACGAGTCGCGCATCACCAGGACCGAGGTCTGCTGGCGGTCGAAGCTGTCCCAGATGAAATCGAGCTCGGTGACCCACCCGGTGGCGGGCAGGCCCCCAGGCACAGCGTCCAGTGCTTCCAGCATGAGGGCCTGGGCCTGGGGCGCCAGGTTGGTCACGCCGGCCGGCAGCCGCCGGGGCCGGCCTTCGACGTCTGCGACGACGCCCCATTCGTACAGGCGCTTCAGTATGGGACTAGCCAGTGCCGGTGAAGTCATCACTGAGATCCTGACTGCGGATTACGTTGCGTCGTTACTTCGTAACCGTCTTATCTGTCACCGGACCGTCTCGTCCGCATCTCGTGCTCTATCTAACGCTTCGTCACCTGGATGTAGCCTTCCGGGTACATCGCCGCCCGGGACCCAGACGGCGACGACGGCGGGGCGGGGCAGCGATCTGGACGGCGGCTGGGGCCACGGCGCACCGGGCCGGTCCCAGCCTCCCCGCTCCTGGCTCAGCCCAGGAACCGGACCGCCAGCAGGCACACGTCGTCAGCGCGCGGGGTTTCGCCCAGCAACGCAGCCTGCACCACGGCACACGTCTTCTCGGCGCTGAGCGACGGGACCTGGCCCATCACCCCGGCCAGGTCGCTGAGCCCGTCGGTGATGTCCCGGCGACGGTCCTCGATCAGCCCGTCGGTGTAGAACAGCAGGCTGGTGCCGGGGTCCAGGGTCCGGCGGCCCACGACGAATTCCGCCTCGCCCGGGACGCCGAGCATCACCCCGGACGCGTCATCCAGGTACCCGGTCTGGCCCGAGGCGCTGGCCCAGACCGGCGGCGGGTGCCCGGCGTTGGCGTAGCTCAGCTCGCCGGTGGCCGGGTCGAGCAGCGCGTAGACCACCGTAGCCAGCGCGTCCGGCAGCAGCCTGGCCTGCGCCCGGGCGGTGCGCTGCAGGACCTCGGCCGGCTGCATGGTGTCCACCGCGTACGCCCGGAGCAGGTGCCGTATCTGGCCCATCACCGACGCCGAGCCGATGTTGTGCCCCACCACGTCGCCGATGACCAGCCCGACCCGGCCGCCGTCCAGGGGGAACGCGTCGTACCAGTCGCCGCCGACGTCCACGCCGGCTGTCCCGGGCAGGTAGCGGACCGCGAGGTCCAGCCCCGGGATCTTAGGCAGCGAGTCGGGCAGTACTGACCGCTGCAGGGTTTCGGCCACCGTGTGGTCGCGGGCTGAGGTGGCCGCGTTGACGAGCCCGACGGCGGTCTGCCGGGCCAGTTCCTCGAGCACCGCGATGTCGGTGTCCGCGAATCCCGGGTGGTCGGCGCTGCGGCCGACGGCCAGCACCCCCAGCGCTTCCGGGCCGGCTACGAGCGGCACGACCAGCACGTCCCCGGGACGTATCCGGGCCACGATGTCGCGCAGCGGCGGGGTCCCTTCGACGTGCGTGGCCATCTGGGCCGCGGCGCCATGGACCAGATGGGCTGTCCCGGTGAGGTAGGCGGTCTTGACGGTCCACGTCCCCAGGGCGGGGACCGGCTCGTCGCGCAGGTCGGTGAACTCGACGCCGCCGCCGGGCTCGCGGTGGGCGATCGAGACGGCCCGTATCACCCCGTCCGGGCCAGGCAGGAAGACCAGGCAGAAGTCGGCCAGGCTGTGCACGACCAGCTGGGCGGCGTGCTGGAGCAGCTCGTGCCGGTCCTGCGCGGCGGCGACCAGGTCGCCGGCCTGGAGCAGGAAAGCGACCCGCTCCTTGGCGCCGTCTGCCTCGGCCCGGGCGATCCGCTCCCGGGTCAGCAGCACCGCCCGCTCCTCCTCGGCGCGCTGCCGGGCCGTCAGGTTGACGACGTAGGTCACCCAGCGCAGCGGATGATTGCTGACCACAGCGGCGCCGACCAGGACCGGAACCCGGTGCCCGTCCCGGTGCACGTACTCCTTCTCGTACGGCCGGAAAGCCCCGGTGCTCTTGAGCTGCCGGCGGGCATCGGCGTCGGCCTCCAGCCACTCCGGGGCCGTGATCACCTCACTGGAGATGCGGCCAGCCTCAACGTCGTCCCGGGTGTACCCGATGATGCCGAGGAAGGCGTCGTTGGCGTCGTGCACGTGGTCCTCGCCGTTGACCACCACGCCGATCACGTTGGCCTCGCGCAGCCGGCCCATCAGCTCGGCGCCCTCACGCAACGCCGCCGAGGCCCGGCGCTCCCGGGTCAGGTCCCGGAACATGGCGTACGCCCGCTGCGGCCGGCCGTCCGCGTCCCGGGCGTCCGGCACCGCGGTGACCCGCAGCCAGCGCTGCTCCCCGGTCCGGCCGTGCGGGACTCCCATCACCACGTCGGTAACTACCTCACCGGTGCGCAGCGCGACCGCGACCGGCAGCTCGCTGGCCAGGAACATGGAACCGTCTTCGTGCACGGCCTGCGTGGAGCCGACCAGCGGCCAGGTGATCAGTTCCTCCTCGTCCAGGCCGAGAATCTGGCAGGCCGCCGGGTTGGCCCCGAGGATCAGGCCGTTGGTGTCGTAGTAGATGACGCCCTGCGGCAGGGTCTCGAACAGCGTCCGGTACCGCTCCTGGGCCCCGGCCAGCTGGATGGCGAGCGCCTCCTGCGCCCGCCGGTCGCGGACCTGCTCGCTCACGTCGCTCACCAGCAGCAGCACCCCGTCGGCCCGCCCCTCCACGCCGGACACCGGCTGGTAAAGGCACTCAACGAAGACCTGCTCGGGGCCGGACACGCCCCCCCGGGGGACGAGCAGCTCGGTCTCATAGCCCTGGAACGGCTGCCCGGACTCCAGCACGGCGGCGATGAGCTCGGTGCGGCCCTGCACCGCGAGTTCCGGCAGCGCCTCGCCTGCCGGGCGGCCGATGAGGTCCTGGCGGCCGACGAGCCGACGGTACGCGTCGTTCGCGAACTCGAAGACCAGTTCGGGACCGGCCAGATAGGCCACCGGGACCGGAACGGCCGCGAATAGCTCGTGCAGCACCGCGAGGCGGCGGCTGGAACTGCGCCCCCGCGAAACCGGACCTGACCCCACCCTGCCCCCCCGGGCAACGCCTAGAGGGGTGTCACGCCAGACTCCCCCGATATGTCGGCATCGTCACCCAGGGTACCTTTCGGGAAGCTCACGCTCGGGTATTCCACCACGCCGCGCCCCGCACGGCCCGGTAGTTTCGTCCAGCTGAGGCTTTCGCGATGGAGGCGACGTGAAGCTGCTCTGGGTGCTGGCCGTGCCAGCCGCGCTGACCCTGGTGGCGGCCTGCGGGGGCGGCAGCAGCCCGAGCGCTGCGCAGAGCACGGCTCAGAGCTCGACGCCGTCGGCCACGACGGGCGCCCACCCAGTCAGCCAGACCACGGCCCGGCCCCCGGCCATGGTCGGGGTGACCGCCAGGGGCTCCCTGGTCCTGCTGAGCTCGGTGACCGGGGCACCGATCCGGGCGCTGGTGCGGGGCGGCGTTGTCGGCGACGAGATCTCGGTCTCCGCGGACGGCCAGACCATCTACTTCAGCAGACGGCACGGGTGCGTGGACGACGTGGAATCGGTCGCGCTGTCGGGCGGCAAGCCCACGCTGATCACCACCGGCAGCCTGCCCGCGATCAGCCCGGACGGCAGCACGCTGGCGTTCGCCCGGCAGCCGACGCCGACCAGGCACTGCATGGCGGGCTCAGGGGACCTCTCCACCCAATACGACCTGGTCACCCGCACGCTGAGCACGGGGGTGGAGCGGGTCTACCCGGTGCTGCCGGCCGGCCAGTCGAGTGGGCTGCCTGCGCCCATCTCGCACCTGTCCTGGGCCCCGGACGGCACCGAGCTGGCCGTGTCCATCGCCGCGATCCAGGACAACGAGGGCTGGCAGATCGCGCTGCTGGACACCGCGACGGCCCAGAACTACCTGGGCGGAACCGGGGTCACGCCGGTGCCGATGACCGGCCCGGAACGCCGCCGCAGCTACTGGCGCGAGGGCGTGTACCTGCCCGACGGCAACCTGTTCGTCAGCCGCGCCTGCTGCGCCGGGGAGCCGGTGCGCAACGTCTCCAAGCTGATGTGGGAGATCACCCCGGCCGGGGTGCTCAGGCACCAGGTGGCGATCGGCTTCCCCGGGCTCGATCACACCAGCCTGGCGGTGAGCCATTCCGGGAAGTGGCTGCTGTATCTGGCCGGCACCGGGCTATATGTGTCGGAGAAGGGCGCCCGGCCCAGGGCTCTGGGCTCCGGCCTCATCGCCGCGGCCTGGCTTTGACACCGGCGCCAGCCACTATGGCGCCCGGGCTGGAATACCTGCACCAGCCACTATCCCCTTGACTGCCCGCCTCTTGCTGTTATCACGAGAGGTGATGCCCTTGTTCGGTGCTGGAATGGCGGCGCTCGCCGCTACTCCGGCTGGCGCTGCCCAGGCTGCGCTCGCCGCCGCTACCGGCCCTGGCCCGGCTAGCGTGCGCCCGGCTACCCGCCGCTACCGCGGCTAGCGCTGGCCGGGCAGGTACACGGTGCGGCGGCTCTGCCGGGCCTGACGGGCGGCGGGCACCCGGGGCGCCATCCCTCCCGCCATCCGGGCCTCGGCCTCGGCCCAGCCGAGGAACTGGGCGTCGTCCAGTTCCTCCTCCTGCAGCCGGATGGCACTGGGGTCGGCGAGCACACCCCCGTCGAAAACGAAGTTCATGATCGCCTGCGGCCGGTCCCCCGCGGCGGCCACCCAGTTGACCACGAGGAGATCACCGGCCGGGATGTCCAGGCCGAGTTCCTCGGCGATCTCCCGGGCAGCGCACTGATCCGGCGCCTCGTCGGCCTCGACGATGCCGCCGGGGATCCCCCAGTCCGGCCGGTAGTTGGGCTTGACCAGCAGGACCCGGTCGTCCTGATCGGTGATCAGCATGCTCGCGGACAGATAGACGGTGGACAGGCTGGCGAACCAGTCGGCGGTGCTCAGCAACGGTTCAGGCACGCTTAGCAAGCTACCGGGTGCGCCGTTTGGCCGCGTACATGGCCCGGTCGGCCTCACGCAGCGCCGCTTCTGCGGACTCGCCAGGCATTGCGAGGTGAATGCCGATGCTGACCGGAACCGGGACCAGGTGCCCGTGGATGAGATGCGGCTGGCTCAACGCGGACCTGACCCGCCCGGACAACCCGTCCAGTCCGGCGGCGTTGATCCGGGGAGCAGTGACCGCGAACTCGTCCCCGCCCAGCCGGGCCACCGTGTCCTGCGGACGGACGTGCGAGCGGAGCCGATGCCCGATGGTGAGCAGGGCCTCGTCGCCCGCCTCGTGGCCGTAGGTGTCGTTGATCTGCTTGAACTTGTCCACGTCCAAGAACATCAGGCCCACCTGGGTGGCCGTGACCTGGCTCCGGCGGCCAGTCAGGGCGGCGGTCAGCCGGTCCGCGAACAGGCCCCGGTTGGCCAGGCCGGTGAGCGGGTCGTGCGCGGCCTCGTGAGCCAGCTCCTGCTCGGCCATCTTCCGGCGGGTGATGTTGACGTGCGACATCACCGCCCCGGTCATGTCGCCTGCCAGCGGCGTGATGCGCAGCAGGAACCAGCGGTTGACCGCCGGGGACGGGCAGGGATACTCCACCTCGCTGTGCACCATGCGCCCGGCCAGGACGGCCCGGAGGCCGTCCGCGGCCCGCTGCGCGTCCTGGCAGCCCGCCGCGGCGGACCGGGCGCAGAGATCGAAGTAGTTGACGCCAACGCCGGTGCTCTCCGGCTGGCCGCCGTTGTCCATGGCAAACATCAGCCAGGCCCGGTTCACGGCCACCATCGTCCCGTCCGGGTCCACCACTGCGGTCGCGTCTGGCAGGGCGTCCATGACGGCCCCGGCCAGCCCGTCGCTCATCATCGCGGCCTCCGCCGGACACTCAACAGTACGGAGCAAAGAAATGACTACCAGTAGCCTACTGACGCCGCTGGGCCAGTCGCAGCGCGCCGGGCGTTACCGCGGCGGTGCCGGGCGGCGGGCGCCGCTGGCGGCCTGCACCGTCTCGTCCGGCTGCACATCCTTGCGCGTCACGGCCAGGTAGGCGACGAAGCCGACGATCACGACGGACAGGATCAGCGCCACCAGCCCGCGGCCCAGCCCGACCCCACCGTAGCGATGCGGCACCCCCAGCCAGTCCGCGTAGGACGCGCCGAGTGGCCGGGTCAGCACGTACGCGATCCAGAAGGCCAGCACGGGGTTCAGGCCCAGCTTCCAGTAGGCGAGCGCCGGGAGGCAGATGAGCCCGGTGAACAGGAGCCCCGAGGCCAGGAAGCCCAGGTGCAACGTGGTTGCGGTGAAGTCGCCGACCGCGGTGCCGAGGGCGAACGTGGCGAGCACCGTGGCCCAGTAGAACAGTTCCCGGCGCGGCGTGGTGATGCTGTGGATGGACAGCGTGCGCTCGGTGGCGTACCAGGCGACGAAGACCACGGCCAGGCAGACGGCGAAGAACGCGCTGGACAGGGCGTAGGGCACGCCCAGCTTGATGTGCAGGCCGTCGGCGGCCAGGGTGCCCCAGACCGCGACCATGGCCACCGCGAACCAGTAGATCCAGACCCGATACCGGCGGGCCCGGAACTGGAGCACCAGCGCGACGACGAAGACCAGCGTCCCCACCACCCCGGCCAGCACCGCACCGTACCGGAGGGCCAGGAAGTCGGAGAGGGCCTCGCCCATCGCGGTGGTGAGGATCTTGATGATCCAGAAGTAGGCGGTGATCCGGTACGGGACCTTGCTGGCCCCGGACGGCCGGGGGACGCGGGCCTCGTCCTGGCGGAGCTTAGGTGATGCCACGACGCAAGAATGTCACCCGGCCGGAACGCCCTACCCGGCCTTTACCACTACCACACCATCTGCCGGCACCAGCCCTATTTCGCCAGGTCAGAGTCAAGCGGCCCCCGCCCTGTTTCGCCAGGGCGGGGGCCGCCAGTGCTCAAGTACCAGTGCTCAAGTACTCGTGGTCAAGCTTGAGCTGGTCCGGATCAGCTCCCGACGCGGCCCCGGATGTAGATCGGCGTGCCGTTGGTCTCGTTGACGTGCACCATCTTGTGGAAGAAGGCGGCGATGTCCATCGGGATGCGCACGCAGCCGTGCGACACCGCGGCGAGCGGGACCGGGACGTCGCCGTGGATGGCGTACGAGCCGCCGATGAAGAACACCGGGTTGTACATCGTGCCGAGCGGGACCTTCACCCAGCCGCTGGCGAACCAGTGCGCCCGGTAGTTACCGTCCGGGGTGATCGCAGGCCCGCAGGTCTCGCTCGGGTCGCCGCCACACGGGTAGTAGTAGCCGCCGCCGGGCGAGATGTGGCTGATCAGCTCGGGCACGTTCTTCTTGTACAGAACCAGGTACCCCAGGGTCAGGTGGACCTCGATCCGCCAGCTGCCGCCCTTGGGCACGAGCACCTTCGGCTGCCGCGGGTGAACCAGCGCCCGCTTCATCTTCCCGGTGACGGTATTGGGGGCGATGGCGGTCTGGATACCCTGCACCTCCTTGAACGCCCACACGGCCTCCAGGGTGTTCTGGCCGAATTGCCCGTCGACCTTGCCCGGGTAGTAATGCAGATAGGCCAGCCGCTCCTGCAGGCGCCGCACCACCGGGCCGCGCATGCCGTAGTTCAGCGGACCCTTCGGCGGCGTATAGACGGCGCCGGCGGCCGGGGCGCTGCGGGCGGCCGGCGACGTCGCCGCCGCGTCCGCGATGCTGCTCTGGCCGAGCATCGCCGCGCCCACCGCGGTCACCACCCCCGCCGTGGTCAGCCAGCCCCACACTCTTCGCCTCATGGCGGTTCCTCGCTTGTCCTCGCTCGATGGCTGACCGCGAGTCATGCCGCGCATACGCGGAATGCTGACGCCGACAGCGCGACCCTTAACAGATTTCCCGACCACTTTCCTAGACGTCCTACCGGGGGTCACGGTTGCCCCGCGGACCACACCGGTAATAATGCCCACTCACGCGGGAATGCCTCCCTGAACGTGAAAGGGAAGCTGCGACCGCAGGAGAGTACCGGTCGGCGTGGCAGGCTGGCGAGTGGACGCGCCGCACACGACCGGCTGGGCCGCTGATGACCACGGGGTAACATGCCGGTCGTGCCGCCAGGTAGCGCGCCGGGGACCACCCCGGACATGCAGGACGACGTCAAGACGTGGCTGCGGCAGCGCACCTCGCACTGGCGGGACTGGCCGCCGGAACGGCTGCTGGCCGCCAAGCGCGCCGCGGGCACGCAGATCAGCGTGGTGATCCCGGCCCGGAACGAGGAACGCACCGTGGGCCGCGTGGTGGCAGCGCTCCGGCAGGCCTTGCTGACGGCCACGCCGCTCGTGGACGAGATCGTCGTGGTGGACTCGGACTCCACCGACGGGACCGCCCGGGCCGCGGAGCGGGCCGGTGCCGTCGTGCACCGGGCCCGTGACATCGCCCCCGCGCTCGGTTCCTATCCAGGCAAGGGCGAGGCGCTGTGGAAGTCCCTCCTGGTCACCCGGGGCGATCTGCTGGTCTTCGTGGACGCCGATCTGACCCGCTGGGGACCGCACTTCGTCACCGGCCTGCTCGGGCCGCTGCTGGCCGACTCCCAGGTACAGCTGGTCAAGGGGTTCTACGAGCGGGTAAAGACCGAGCGTGACGGCTCCACCTCGACCGAGGGCGGCCGGGTGACCGAGCTGGTGGCCCGCCCGCTGCTGAGCTTGTGGTGGCCGCAGCTGGCCGGGGTGGTCCAGCCGCTGGCCGGCGAGTGGGCGATCCGGCGTGACCTGATGGAGTCGCTCAGTATCCCGGTCGGCTACGGCGTGGAGCTGTCCACCCTGCTGGACACCTTCACCCGGTTCGGCCTCGGCGCGCTGGCCCAGGTCGACCTCGGGTCCCGGGCGCACCACCACCAGGCCGACCACGACCTGGCCCTGATGGCCGCGGAGCTGCTGGTCGTCGCGGAAGCACGGCGGGAGCACCCGGAGCCGCCGGGCCAGCTGCTGCACCAGTTCGTCCGGGAGCACGGTGAGGCGCGGCCGCGGTCCCGGGCCATCCCGAGCCACGAGCGGCCGCCCGCCAGCACGGTCAAGACGGCCCGGTGACCACCACGGCTGCGCAGCAGGTCCTCCGGCTGGGACGGCACTCGTTCACCCCGGACCGGCGGCTGGTCATGGGCATCGTCAACCGCACCCCCGACTCCTTTTACGACCGCGGCGCGACCTGGGACACCGGCGCGGCCATGGCCCGGGTACACACCGTGGTGGCCGAGGGCGCCGACATCCTGGACATCGGCGGCGTGGCCGCCGCCCCTGGCGCCCCGGTCGACGTGGCTGAGGAGATCCGCCGGTCCGTCCCGTTCGTGGCCGCGGTCCGCGCGGCCTACCCGGACCTGGTGATCAGCGTGGACACCTGGCGGCACGAGGTCGGCCGGGAGGCCTGCCGGGCCGGCGCGGACCTGCTCAACGACACCTGGGGCGGCCAGGACCGGCAGCTCGCGGAGGTCGCCGCCGAGTTCGGCGCGGGCCTGATCTGTGCGCACGCCGGTGACCAGGCCCCCCGCACCCGGCCGTTCCGGGTCGCCTACGACGACGTGATGGCCGATGTCCTGGACCGCACGCTGGCCCAGGCGGCGCGGGCCACCGCGGCCGGGGTGGAGCCGTCCCGCATCCTGATCGACGCCGCGCACGACTTCGGCAAGAACACCTGGCAGTCACTGGAGATCACCCGGCGGCTGAACGAGATGGTGGCGACCGGCTGGCCGGTGCTGGTGTCCCTGTCCAACAAGGACTTCATCGGGGAGACGCTGAACGCACCCCCGGACCGGCGGCTGACCGGGACCCTCGCCACCACGGCCATCTGCGCCTGGCTGGGCGCCCGCGTGTTCCGGGTCCACCAGGTCCGTGAGACCCGGGAGGTGCTGGCTATGGTGTCGGCGATCCAGGGTGAGCAGCCGCCGGCCCGGACCGTCCGCGGGCTGGCCTGAGTGGGCCGTGTTGACTAGGCCGGCCCCATGATTACCGGCGCCGCGCTCTGCCCCTGGCCCCCGCTGCTCGTCCGCGAGCTGACCGGGGCTGACCCGGTCCTGCCCGAACTGCGCGCCGCCTGCGCCGAGGCGGTCGCGACGCTGCTGCGCGACGGCCCTGAGGTGGTGGCCGTGGTCGGACCCGGGACCGCGACCGCTTCGTGGCCAGGAGATGGACGGCTGAACATCGCCGCCTTCGGACCAGGCGCGACGGCCGCCGATCGCGCGGAGGTGGCCGGTCGCGCGGCGGGCGCCGGGACTGCGGACCGGCCGACGCTGCCACCCGTCCCGGGAACTGCGGAGCGGCCTGTGCTGCCACCTGCCCCTGGAATCGGCGCCTACCTGCTGGACCAGGCGGGTTACCACGGGGAACGGCTGATCTGGTCGGTCAGCGCGGACGAGCCGGTGGCCGGCTGCCGGAAGCTGGGCGCGGACCTGGCGGGCGGGAGCACCCGCACCGCGCTGCTGGCCATCGGGGACGGCAGCGCCCGGCGCGGGCCCCGGGCGCCGGGCCACTTCGACGAGCGGGCCGGCGCCTTCGACGCGGAGGTGGAACGGGCCGTGCGGGCCGGGGACTTCACCGCCTTGCTGGCCCTGGACCCCGCCCTGGCCCGCGAGCTGATGGCGACGGGCAGGCCCGCCTGGCAGGTCCTGGCCGGGGCCCTGGAAGGAATGGCGGGCCTCGCCACGGAGGTGCGGTACGCGGGCGACCCGTTCGGGGTGGCCTACCTGGTGGCCACGCTGCGGCCGTCATCGTCCCGGGGATCAGCCGCCCGGCAATAAGCAGCAGGGCCAGGCCCGGGGATCAGGCGCCCGGGGATCCGCCGCCCGTGGCTGAGCCGCGGGTGATCCCGCCGCCGCCGGTCAGCCGGGCCGCGATGATCACCGGCACCACGGTGAGCGCCAGCACCGCGACCACGACCACGTTCACCTCGGGGAGTTGCTGGCCCAGCCGGATGGCACCGAAGATCCACAGCGGCAGCGTGTTCTGCGCGCCGGCGGTGAACGTGGTCACGATGACCTCGTCGAAGGACAGCGCGAACGCGAGCAGCGCGCCGGAGATCAGCGCGGTGGACAGCATGGGCATGGTGATCGTGCGGAAGGTGAAGAAGCCGTGCGCGCCCAGGTCGGCCGAGGCCTCGTAGACGGAGCCGGAGACCCGGCGGAGCCGGGCGATGACGTTGTTGTAGACCACCACGATGCAGAACGTGGCGTGCCCGATGACGATGGTCAGCAGGGACAGCCCGATCCCGGCGAAGTTGAACGCCGAGTTGAGCGCGATCCCGGTGATGATGCCGGGCAGCGCCAGCGGCAGGACCAGCAGCAGCGACACGCCCTCCCGGCCGAAGAAGCGGTACCGGTGCACGCCGAACGCGGCGGCCGAGCCGAGCAGCAGGGCGATCACCGTCGCGAACACCGCGGCCTTCAGCGAGAGCACGAAGGCCGCGCGGACCTGAGGGTCATGCCAGGCCACCGGGAACCACTTCAGGCTGAGCCCCTGGATCGGCCAGCTCTGCACGTTGGAGGCGTTGAAGGCGTAGATGACGATGATGGCGATCGGCACGAAGAGGAACAGCAGCACGCCGCCGACCCAGATCCGCAGGCCGATGCGGGCCAGGCGCCCTTCCATCAGACCGACTCGAACGCGCCGAGCAGCCGCGCGCCGAGCAGGTAGAAGACCATGATCACGATGGGCACCACCGCCAGGGCCGCCGCGAACGGCAGGTTGCCTGCTGTGCCGATGTTCGAGTAGATGACGTTGCCGATGAAGTTCGAGTTGGCCCCGCCCACGAGCAGGGGGGTGATGAAGTCGCCCAGGGTCAGCGAGAACGTGAAGATCGAGCCGGCCACCACCCCGGGCAGTGCGAGCGGGAGCAGCACGCTGCGCAGCGTGCGCCAGTTGCGCCCGCCCAGGTCCCCGGACGCCTCCAGCAGGGAGTCCGGAATGCGCTCCAGCGCCCCGTAGACCGGGACGATCATGAACGGCAGCCAGATGTAGGAGAACACCAGCCACATCGCGGTGTTCGTGTAGCCGATGTTGACCGCCCCGAAGCCGATCTTGGTGAAGAACCAGCTCAGCGTCCCGCCCTTCTGCAGGATCACGATCCAGGCGTACACCCGGGCGATGTAACTGGCCCACAGCGGCAGCAGCACGGCGGTGAACAGCAGCTGCCGGCCACGATGGCTGGCCACCCGGGCCATGTAGTAGGCGAACGGGAAGGCCAGCACGGCGTCGGTGACCGTGACCAGGGCGGCCATCCCGATGGTCCGGCCGATGATCGTCAGGTAGGTGCTGGTGAACAGCTGCTGGAAGTTGGTGAGCGTCCAGCTGTGCACCAGCGTGTTGGTGAACGGGTTCACCGTCCAGAACGCGGTCACCAGCATGACTACCAAGGACGCCAGGTAGATGACCAGGAACCAGGCCAGTGGCGGGGTCAGCGTGAGCGTGGCCCGCAGCCAGCTCCGGCGCCACAGCGACGCGGAGATGCGGGCTCCCGGGCCGCTGGCCGGCCGGCGGGGTGGGCCCGCAGCAGGGCGGCCCGGCGGGGGGCCGCCCTGCTGCGCGGTGGTGGATGCCATCCGGTGCTGCCCTACCCGGTGATCTGGGTCCAGGCGCTCACCCATTGCTGGAACGGCACGCAGTCGTTCTTGCCGTTGCCGCACTGCGCCAGCGGGGTCTTCCAGAACTTGATGGTCTGGAAGTACGACTCGGGCGCGTCGGCGTGGTAAGCGGCGCAGGAGCCCTTCTGGATCGAGTTCATGATCGGGCAGGCCAGCTTGTTGGCCGGGGTCTCACCGAAGTAGACCGCCTCCTGGGCCTGCACCTTGGGCGTGGTCACCCACTGCATCCACTTGTAGGCGCAGTTGGGGTCCGGGGCCTTGGTGGCCAGCATCCAGGTGTCCGCCCAGCCCGTCGCACCCTGGCTGGGAATCGTGTCAGCGACCTTCGCACCCGCCGCGACCAGGGTGTTGGTCTGGTAAGGCCAGGCCGCGCCGACCACCGTGGTGCCGCTCTGGAAGAGCGAGATTTCCTGCGAGGCCAGGGCCCAGTACTTCTTGATCAGCGGATGCTCCTGCTTGAGCAGGTTCACCGCCGCGGTGAACTGCGCCTGGGTGAGCTCGTAGGGGTCGGTGATGCCCAGGCTCGGCTGGGTCTTGGACAGGTAGAGCGCGGCGTCCGCGATCTGGATCGGGTTGTCCGGCACGGTGATCTGCCCTGAGTACTTCTTGTCGTAGAGCACCGCCCACGAGGTGGGCGCGGACGAGAAGGTCTTCGTCGAGTAGAGCAGCACGTTCGGGCCGAACTCGTAGGAGACGCCGTAGTGCTTGCCGCCGATGGTGTTGAACGGCGGCGACTGCAGGAAGGGGTGGAATTGCTTCCACGACGGGATCAGGTTGATATTGATCGGCTTGACGTCGCCGCCGTAGATGAGCCGCAGGTCCGCGTCGCCGGACGCGGAGACCAGGTCGTACTGGCCGCCGCCGCCGTTGGCCATCAGCGACACCATCTCGCTGGAGGATCCGGCGTATTTCACGCTCACCTGGCAGCCGGTGGCCGACTGGAACGGCTTGACCCACTGCGGTTGGGCGTAGCCCTCCCAGGCGATCAGGTTCAGGTGCCCCTCGGTCTTGCCGACCGAGGACGGCACCGCCGTGCCAGCCTGCGGCGCGGTCAGGCCCGCGGTCGCACCCCCGCTACCGCCCCCGCCCCCGGAGGAGTTGCTGGCCGATCCGCCCGAGGATCCGCAGCCCGCCATCAGCACCGCAGCGGATGCTGCCGCCAGCAGCGCGCCGCCCCGCGTCCATCTCCTCATGCCTGTTCCTCCTGATCATGGGTGATTTCGACGCTCTGCAGGTCGGGCCAGGCCACGGTGACCCTGGCCCCGCGGTCCCCCGCCACGTCGGCGGCGTAGCCGTCGAGGTTCTGCCGGACGGCAGTGAGCTGGCCACCGCCGTCCAGGGTGACCACGTACCGGGTCAGCATGCCGAGGTAGACGACCTCGTCGATCCGGCCCGGCTCCGCGTGGCTGCCCGGCGGCGGCGACTCGCCGCCGGTCAGCAGCCGGACCTTTTCCGGCCGGATGGTGATGTGCCGGCCGTCCCGCTCCAGCAGGTTGGAGATGCCGATGAAGCCGGCCACGAAGTCGCTGGCGGGCTGCTCGTACACCTCGACCGGGGTGCCCAGCTGCTCGATCCGGCCCTGGTTGAACACGGCCAGCCGGTCGCTCATGGTGAGCGCCTCCTCCTGGTCGTGCGTGACGTAGATGAACGTGATGCCGACTTCGCGCTGGATCCGCTTCAGCTCCAGCTGCATGCCCTGGCGAAGCTTGGCGTCCAGCGCGCCGAGCGGCTCGTCCAGCAGCAGCACCTCAGGCTCGTTGACGATGGCCCGGGCCAGCGCGACCCGCTGCCGCTGCCCGCCAGAGAGCTGGATCGGCTTGCGGCCGCCGAGCCCGCTGAGGCGGACCATGTCCAGGGCCGCCTCAGCGCGGCGGCGGCGCTCGGCCCGGGCCACCCGCCGCACCCGCAGGCCGTACTCCACGTTCTGCAGCACGCTCATGTGCGGGAACAGTGCGTAGTCCTGGAAGACGGTGTTGACGTTCCTCGCGTAGGGCGGTTGCCGGGTGACATCGGCCCCGCCGAGCTCGACCGTGCCGGCATCGGGCCGCTCGAACCCGGCGATCAGCCGCAGCAGCGTGGTCTTGCCCGACCCGGACGGGCCGAGCATGGTGAAGAACTCGCCCTCGCCGATCTCCAGGTCGACCCCGGCCACCGCGGCGAGCGAGCCGAACGATTTGCGCAGGCCGACGAGCCGGACGGCAGCCGGGCCGGCCCGCGGCCGTAGGGCGGACGGCCCGGCCGGGGTCGTGCTCGGCACTGTGGTGTCCTCCTGGGTATGGGTTCGCCGCTGGACGGTAATGAGCCCGTAAACTACAGGACTAGAGGAATACAGTGTCAAGGGCCTGATGCGCGACTGGTTTCGTGCCGTGACCCGCTCGTTGCCGTCGTGATCCCCGTGTTTGAAGGCCCGTGCTGGACAGCCCATGCTTGATAGTCCGTATTGAGGCACCGTTGCCGAGGAGTGAGCTGGCGTGGCCCTTCCCGCCCTGACGACGGTCCGGGCCCGCACCGTGTTCGCCCCGCTGGACGAAGGCGGCCGAGCCGGGACCGTGGCCCGGCGGCTGGCCCAGGCCATTACTCTCGGCCTCCTCCTCGACGGCGAGCGGCTGCCCGCGGAGGCCCAGCTGGCTAGCCAGTTCGGGGTGTCCCCGGTCACGCTGCGGGAGGCGCTGGCTGAGTTGCGGGAGGCGGGCCTGGTCGAGACGCGGCGCGGCCGCCGCGGCGGCTCCTTCGTGCACGCCCCCGACGGCGTTCAGGCGGCCCAGCTCACCGCGCAGCTCGGCCAGCTGTCCCTGCATGAACTGCGGGACATCGGGGACCACCGGGCGGCCGTGGCGGGCGCCGCCGCGCGGCTGGCCGCGCAGCGGGCACTGACCGGGGAGGTGGCCACGCTGCGCGAACACGTCGGGCGCTTGCGCGCCGCGGGCACCCTGACCGAGCGGCGCCGGGCCGACGCCCGGATCCACATCGAGATCGCCGCCGTGGCCCAGTCCCCCCGGCTGACCCGCGAGGAGATGAACCTCTGGTCGGAGGTCGGCGACCTGGTGTGGCTGCCGGTGACCGGCGGCCAGATCGCCGGGGTGACCGGCGAGCATGACGCGCTGGTCGAGGCGATCGGGCAGCAGGATGACGAACGGGCGCGGCAGCTCGCCGAGCAGCATGTGTTCGAGGAGACTGCGCGGCTGCTGGACCTGCGCCTGGCGCTGGGTTGAACGGCGTGAACGGCATGGGGGTAAGCAGCTCAGGGGTCAGCGTCACGGCGGCCGCGGCCGGCCGCGGGGCCCGGCTGCTGGCCGACGTCACCCGCCGGATGGAACAGGTGCTCAGTTCCGTGGCCGGCATCGTCGCGGCGGCCGAGTCCATCGCCGGGGCGGCCCGCCGACTCCCCGACGGTCAGGCACCATCCAGGCCAGCGCTTCGCCGCGACGAGTTCGCGGCGACGCGCCCGCTGGTGGCTGGGCTGCTGCGGGAGCACGCGGGCCTGGCCGCCGGGGCGGGCGTCGTGCTCGCCCCGCACACGGTGGCCGATGCGCCCCGCTGCATCGAGTGGTGGTGGGCCGACCAGAGCGCGCGGATCGTGCCGCTGGAGGTGGACCTGGACCCAGAGTCGGCGGAGTTCTACGACTACACCACCACCGACTGGTACCGGGAGCCGGAGCGTACCGGCGCAGCGACGCTGGCCGGGCCCTACGTGGACTTCATCTGCACCCACGAGTACACGTTCACGCTGGCCGCCCCGGTCCGCCGGGCTGGGCGGTTCATCGGTGTCGCGGCGGCGGACATCCTGGCCACTCAGGTGGAGCGACTGGTGCTGCCCGGCCTGTCCGGGCTGGGGCTGGCCGAGCTGGGCTGCACCGCGGTGCTGGCCAGTGCCCACGGCCGGGTCATCGCCTCGACCAGCGCGAGCCTGCCGCCCGGTGTGGCGCTGCCCCGCGGGCCCCGGGCCGCGGGGTTCGTCCCACTGGCCGGGCCAGGCCCGCGGCCAGCGGCAGGCCAGGAGCAGGCGCCGGGCCGGGGGCGGGGGCCCGACCTGCTGCCGTGGACGTTGCTCGCCGTTCCCGCTGGATGATCACGAGCCCGCCCCGCGATCCCCGGCCCGCCCCCGTTGACCCGGGCCTGCCACATGATCAACGGCGCGTTATCCCTGTTAAGTCGCGGCCTGCGGGGTAGTTCATCGGCGATGAACGCCCTGAAGAAACTCATCGCCAAGCTCGACCGGCTGCAGCAGAGCCGGCCGTGGCTGGCGTTCCCTCTGGCCGTGTGGAAGAAGTTCGGCGACGACCAGGCCGGGAACCTCGCGGCGCTCATCGCCTACTACGGGTTCGCGTCGCTGTTCCCGCTGCTGCTGGTCCTGGTGACCGTGCTCGACATCGTGCTGGCCCACGACCCGGAGCTCAAGGCCAAGGTGCTGAACTCGGCGTTCTCCCACTTCCCGGGCATTGGGGACACGCTCAGGAACGCGACCGCGGGGCACACGGTGAGCGGGACCGGCATCGCCCTGGTCATCGGGCTCGTCCTGACCTTCCTCGGCGCCCGGGGAGTGGCCGCCGCGGCGCAGAACGCGCTGAACTCGGTGTGGGGCGTGCCGATCTCCCGGCGCGCGGGTTTCCCGTGGTCGCTGCTCAAGCAGATCGGCCTGATCCTGGCCGTCGGCATCGGGCTGCTGGCCACCACCCTGCTGTCCGGACTGGCCGGGGCGAGCGCGCACGTGCTCGGCGGCCTCGCGGCCCAGATTGGCGCCCTGGTGGTCTCGCTGGTGCTGAACGTCCTGGTCTTCTGGCTCGGCTTCCGGCTCGCCGTTCAGCGCGAGATCAAGGCCCGGGAGATGCTGCTCGGGGCGGTACTGTCCGCGATCGTCTGGCAGATCCTCCAGCTGCTCGGCACCTACCTGGTGGCCCACACGCTGAAGTCTGAATCGGTGTACGGCGTGTTCGGCGTGGTCCTGGGCCTGCTCGCCTGGCTCTACCTGCAGGCCCAGTTCACCCTCTACGCGGTGGAGGCCAACGTGGTCAGCGTGCGGCGGCTGTGGCCGCGCAGCCTGGCGCCGCCTCCGTTCACGCCGGAGGACCTCCGCGCGTTCGACATGTACGCCAAGATGCAGGAACGCCGCCGCGAGGTGAACATCGAAACCCAGGTCGCGTCCCCGGTCCGGCAGACCACCGATCCGGAGCAACCGGCCGAGGACCGTCCCGCCGCGGACCGCGCCGCTGGGGGGAACGCACCCCAGGGCAGCGCCGCCGGAGGCGACAACGCCGCCGGGGAAAGCGCCGCTGAGGACGATGCGCCTAAGCGAAGCGCTCCCCGTTCCTTAGGGCGTTAGGGACTTGGCGGCGAGGCGCTCGCGCTGCGGGCGGACCGTGTACTTCGGGTCGCGGGCCGAGGCCAGGCCCGCCTCGAAGATGCCCAACCTAGTCAGCGCGGAGGCCGTCACCAGCGCCGCGCCGGCCAGCCGGGCCACGATCCCGCTCCGGCCGGCCAGCACCGCCCCGGCCAGCCCGGCCGTGGTGAGGATCTCGGCCACTTCCATCAGCTTCCCTGACCGGCCGCTCTGGTACGGCTCGGCGGTCTCACCCAGGCGCCTGAGCAGCAGGCTCTTGGCGGTGAGTTCGGTGGCGGCACCCAGCACCGCGAACCGGATGGCCTGCCCGGCGTCCTCAGCGGGCACGGCCATCATGCCCAGGCCGCCCGCCGCGCTGGCGGCGGAGCCGGCGAACAGGTAGGGCATCTCGCGGTGCGCGTCGTGCCAGGCGGGCACCGCGGTGTCGCAGATCAGCGCGGCCGTGTACGTGCAGATGGCCGGGCCCACGAGCGCCGCGCCGGCGGTGGCGGCGGCGCCCACCTTCGGCAGCCGCCCCGTCACCGCACAGGCAGCCGCGGCCGCGGACGCCCCGCCGAACGCGGAGATCAGCCAGGAGCCGACGCTCATCGGCGAGCTGGGCTTGAACACGCGCAGCATGTTCAGGAAGCGCTCCGGCCGGCCGAGGTCGGCTACCAGGGCCACCCCGGATATGCCGATCGCACCGGCTGCGGCGATCTTCGACGCCTTGGCCTGCTTGTGGTTGCCGGCCGCCTGGGCGAACCCGGCCAGCACCGAGGAGGCGCCGGCCAGCCCGCCAAAGAACAGGTAACCGCCCACGTCGCGGGCTCCCCAGACCGGCACCTTGAGGATCGGCTTGCCATAGTAGGAGTCCGGGCGGGCCCGCGGCACCACGAGCTGTTCGCCGCCCCGGCCACCACGGCCACCGCGGCCGCCCTGGCGGCGGCCGTTCCCGCCACCGGGACCGCCGGCCTGGTCCGGCGCGGGCCCGTCGTGCTGGTCAGGCTCATGCTGCTCACGTTCATGCTGGCCGCGGCCGTGCACGCCCCACGAGGACTCCGGACCGCTCATGGGCGCAGGTCCCGGCGAAGCGAGGCGGCCAGACCGCCGAGCAGCAGGGCACTGGCGGCGACGGCCACGTGCTTCCACATCCGAGGCAGGTCCCGCGTGGTGTCCACGGGGTCCGGCGGCAGCCCGTACACTTCCGGCTCGTCCAGCAGCAGGAAGAACGCGCCGCCGCCGCCGATGCCGTCGTCGGGGTCCTCGAGGTACAGCCGCGCCCCGGCTCCCCCGCCTCGTGCAGCGCCTCGACCCGCAGCTGGGCCCGCTCGCGCAGTTCGTCCACCGGGCCGAACTGGATTGACTCGGTCGGGCAGGCCTTAGCGCAGGCGGGCTCGAGTCCGTCGCCGATCCGGTCGTAACACAGCGTGCACTTCCAGGCCCGGCCGTCCCCCTCGCGCCGCTCGATGACCCCGAACGGGCAGGCCGAGACGCAGTACCCGCAGCCGTTGCAGATGTCCGACTGGACCACGACCGTGCCGAACTCGGTGCGCATCAGCGCCCCGGTCGGGCAGACGTCCAGGCAGGCGGACTCCGTGCAGTGCTTGCACACGTTGCTGGCCATGAGCCAGCGGGAGCCGTCGGCGGAGAATTCCCCCAGCGCCGACTCGGTGAGAACCGACGCGCCGGAATCATCCGCGTGCCCGTGCCCGGGCCCGGGCGCCTCACCCGGGCGCTTGATCTGCTCGATGAAGGCGACGTGCCGCCAGGTGGAGGCGCCCAGGGCGCCGGTGTTGTCGTAGGACATGCCCAGCAGGTTGAGCCCGTCCTCGGGAACCTCGTTCCAGGTCTTGCAGGCCACTTCGCAGGCCTTGCAGCCGATGCACACCGAGGTGTCGGTGAAGAAGCCCATCCGCGGCGGGTGCTCGGGATAACCGGCGTGCGCCGCCGGATCACGCAGCCCCAACTCATCCGGCGAGGCGGAGTGAGCCGCGACTGGTGGTGTTCGTTGCGGCGAATTCGCAGTCATGTCACTCACGCCTGAGTCCCCGTCTCATCGGTGATGCCGGCCCGCTCCTGGTAGGAACGGATCAGGTCGCGCAGCGCCGGACCGCGCGGGCGGCGGCCGGGCTGGATGTCGACGGCCATGGCCTTGACCTCCTGGATGTGCACGTTCGGGTCCAGGGCCAGGTGGGACAGCTCGTTGGCGGCGTCCCCGGTGGTCAGGCCGTTGGGGCCCCAGTGCCAGGGCAGGCCGACCTGGTGCACGGTCCGCCCGCCCGCACGCAGCGGCTTCATCCGGCGGGTGATCATCACCCGCGCCTCGATCGCGTTGCGGGCGGTAATGATCGTCGCCCAGCCCATGTGCTCAAGTCCTCGCTCGGCCGCTAGCTCGGGCGACACCTCGCAGAAGAACGCGGGCTGGAGTTCGGCCAGGTAGGGCAGGAAGCGCGACATCCCGCCCGCGGTGTGGTGCTCAGTGAGCCGGTAGGTGGTGCTCACGTACGGGAAGATCTCGGACCCAGGCTCGGCGCCGCTCGGCTGGAAGCGGTCCTGAGGGTCGGTGATGATCTGCCGGGCCGGATTGTGCTGCTGGCCGTAGAACAGGTTAGGCAGCGGCGATTCCTGCGGCTCGTAGTGCGTGGGCATCGGGCCGTCCACCAGGCCGGCCGGGGTGAACAGCCAGGCCTTGCCATCGGCCTGCATGATGAACGCGTCGTCGCCAGCGATCGCGGCGACCCCGGTGGCGCCTGGCGGGGGCCGGTAGGACGGCGGCCGGTTGGCGATGAAGTCCGGGATGTCGTGCCCGGTCCACTTGGCGTTCTCCTCGTCCCACCAGACCAGGGCCTTGCGCTCGCTCCACGGCTTGCCGTCCGGGTCGGCTGAGGCCCGGTTGTAGAGCACCCGGCGGTTGGCGGGCCAGGCCCAGCCCCACTCGTTGGCGACCCAGTTCTGCTCGCGGCCGGGCTTGCGGCGAGCCGCCTGGTTGACCCCGTCCGCGCGTACTCCGCAGTAGATCCAGCAGCCGGCGGAGGTGGAGCCGTCAGATTTGAGCTGGGTGTAGGACGAGACCGGCTTGCCGTCGGCGTACCCGTTGATCTCGGCCAGCACCGCGTCGGAGTCTGGTTCGTCAAGGGGGCCCTCGACCGGATAGTCCCAGGTAAGGTCCAGGATCGGCCGGTCCATCTCCAGCGCCTGCGCTTCGCCGAGCACGGTCTCCGCGGCCTCGGCCTTCGGGCGGTCGGCGGCGGCCAGCTTCTCCCGGATGCGCCGGCCCAGGTGGTAGGTGAACCACAGGTCACTGCGCGCGTCACCGGCCGGCTCCACCGCGGTGTGGTGCCACTGCAGCATCCGCTGGGTGTTGGTGAAACTGCCGCTCTTCTCGGTGTGCGCCGCCGCGGGCATGAAGAACACCTCGGTCTTGATGTCTTCGGTGCGCATCTCCCCGGTCTCGATCTCCGGGCCGTTCTGCCAGAACGTGGCGCTCTCGATCATTACCAGGTCGCGAACTACCAGCCAGTCCAGGTTGGCCAGGCCCATCCGCTGCATCCGCGCGTTGGCCGAGCCGACCGCCGGGTTCTGGCCGAACAGGAAGTAGCCCTTGCAGAGCCCGGCCATCTGGGCCTTGACCGTCTCGTAGGTGCTGTGGTCGCCGGTCAGCCGGGGCAGGTAGTCGAAGCAGAAGTCGTTGTTCGCCGTGGCCGCGTCGCCCCACCACGCCTTGAGCAGACTGACCATGTAGTCGCTGGTGTTGGCCCAGAAGCCGTTCTGGGTCTTCTCGGCCTCGACGTAGCTGTCCAGATCGTCGAGGCGGTCGTGGTGCGCGAACGGCATCGGCAGGTACCCGGGCAGCAGGTCGAACAGGGTCGGGATGTCGGTCGAGCCCTGGATGGAGGCGTGCCCCCGCAGGGCCAAGATGCCGCCGCCCGGACGGCCCATGTTGCCCAGCAGCGCCTGCAGGATCGCGGCGGTGCGGATGTACTGCACGCCCACCGTGTGCTGGGTCCAGCCCAGGCTGTATACGAACGCGGTGGTCCGGTCCCGGCCGGAGTTCTCGGTGATGGCCTGGGCCACCTCGAGGAACTTCTCCTCGGGGACCCCGGCCACCTGGGCCACCATGTCCGGCGTGTACCGGGCGAAGTGCCGCTTGAGGATCTGGAACACGCAGCGTGGGTGCTGCATCGTGGGGTCGCGGTCCGGGTCCGGGTGCGCGGCCGCGCCGCCGGAGCCGTGCGCTTCGCCGCGGGCCGCCTCCCGGACCTCCCGCTTGGCGGGCCGCTGCATGCCCCGGGCGCCGCTGGCCGGCGCGATGTCGTCGTCGCTCTGGTAACGCCAGGTCTCCCAGTCGTAGGTCCGGTGCTCGGGGTCCCACCCGGAGAAGAGCCCGTCGAGATCCTCGGTGTCCCTGAAGTCCTCGTCGATGATCGTCGGGCCGTTGGTGTACGCGACCACGTACTCGCGGAAGTACTTGTTGTTCTGCAGCACGTAGTTGATCAGCCCGCCGACGAACGCGATGTCGGCGCCGGCCCGGATCGGCACGTGCAGGTGGGCGACGGCGCTGGTCCGGCTGAACCGCGGGTCGACATGGATGATCTTCGCGCCGCGCTTCTTGGCCTCCATGACCCACTGGAAGCCGACCGGGTGGGCCTCGGCCATGTTCGAGCCCTCGATCAGGATGCAGTCGGCGTTAGCCAGGTCCTGCTGGAAACCGGTCGCGCCACCGCGACCGAAGCTAGTTCCCAGACCGGGAACTGTGGAGGAGTGTCAAATGCGCGCCTGGTTCTCGATCTGGATCGCGCCCAGCGCGGTGAACAACTTCTTGATCAGGTAGTTCTCTTCGTTGTCCAAGGTGGCGCCGCCCAGGCTGGCGAAGCCCATCGTGCGGCGGGTGCGGCGGCCGTCGTACTCGCTCTGCCAGCCCTTGCGCCGGGCTTCGATGACCCGGTCGGCGATCATGTCCATCGCCGTGTCCAGCTCCAGCCGCTCCCAGTCGGTGCCGCCCGGGCGGCGGTAGAGCATCTGGTACTGGCGGGCATCGCCGGTGGTGAGTTGCAGGCTGGCTGACCCCTTGGGGCACAGGTGGCCGCGGCTGACCGGGGAGTCGGGATCCCCTTCGATCTGGACGACCTTCTCGTCCTTGACGGACACGTTCTGGCCGCAGCCGACGGCACAGTACGGGCAGACCGACTTGACCGTCTTGTCGGCGGTGGCGGTCCGGGGGCGGAGGGCCGCGCTGCGGTCGGTCTTGGTGGCCGCGCCGAGGCCTCGGCGGTCCGTCCCGGTCAGTTGCCGGTAGACGGGCCAGGACTCGATCCAGGTGCGCGCGCCCACGATCACATCCTCTCCTGCCGAGGCCGGATTTGGCAGTTACTACCTAAGCACCGGCGCCACAAACGTTTGGGGCGGCCCCCACTTATGTGACTGGGCTTGTGACTGGCTGGGCTTTGTGGCTGGCCTTGTGACTGGTTGGCCTGTGATTGGCTCGCCTACGACGGGCTGGTAGCTGCCCGGTACAGCGCAGCGGCGCTCGCGCCGAGCCGGGCCGCGTAGGACACCGAATCGGTATCCCCGCCCTGCTGGTATCCGCCGATCACCCCGATCACCGTGCCCAGGCCGGTCGTGGGGTTGATGTCGGCCAGCAACGGACTGCCGCTGGTGCCGTTGGTATATCCGGCGCAGTCGAACCTGAGCTGAGTCGGGCTGAAGGCGGACACCCAGTTCTCGCAGGTGATCGGGGCGGACCGGCGATCCGGATAGCCGGTGACCCGGACGAACTGGCCCGCCGACTGGCTGAGGCCGACCCGTTCGCCCCCGGTGACGGACTGCACGGTGGTACCCGATGCCCGGCTTCTTGACCTGGAGGAAAGCCACGTCGTGATCAGGATCGGCCGAGGTGGCCCAAACCTGGTCAACGGTCACCCGGGTCACCGGCCACACCCCGTACGGGGTGTGCCCGTCACGGAATCCCGGAACGAAGGCGAACTGGCCGGCGCCCAGTCCGCTGACGCAGTGCGCGGCCGTCATGACCAGGTCGCCCTGGGGGCTGTCGACCACGCTCGCGGTGCAGAAGTGGCCGCCGGTCAGCCCGCCCCCATGGGTGATACGGAACAACGCCCCGATGGGGTCGGACGGTGGCGCCGGATGACTGGCCCCGATCGCGGCCTGATGTGCTGTGCGGCCAAGGCCCTGCACCGCGGCGGCCAGCCGGACCGCCAGCCGCGTGCCGTCGGGGGCGGCGGGGGTGAGGACGGCTAGCACCGCGAGCGCGGCTACCACGGCGGCCAGAGTCTTCGTGGGGCGACGGCCCGGGCCGGAAAAGGTACGCCAGACAGTTACGGCGGCGCGGACACCGCGGGCCGCGGCCGCGCCGACACGGCGGGCCGGGGACGCGCCGGGAGCAGCCCCGGCGGGCCGCTCCGCTCGGCGCATCTATTCTCCCCGCTGGGTCGGGTCTGAAGCTGTCCGCCGCATCCACCATGCGAGCGGCGCAACACGCACATATCGCCAAACAGAACCATATGCGCTGATCAGACGTCTGTGAGTCTGGCCGCTCAGCGCTTGCGCCTGTCCTGGATGCGCCACTGAAGGTGTCCTGGATGCGCCACTGAAGGGCCAGCGCCAGAGTGAGGTACGCAGGCACCAGGACGATCGGCAGATCGAGCTTCGCCGGCACGTCGGGCAGCTCCGGCGCAGCCACCGCGCCGATACACACGAACCAGATCAATAGCATCACGAACAACTGGCCGGGCGGTAGCTTCCCTGCTCCGGCAGCGCACAACTGAGCCGACGCCTGGTCGATGACTTCGGCGGCCTCGGGGTCCGCGAGGATCTCCTCGGCCGCGGCCTCAACGTCATTCGCCTGGACGTCGAGGCACATCTTGGCTACCGCCTCGTCCGTCTCGCCGCTCATCTGGTAGGCGAGATCCGTGGTCGCGTAGCGCCGCACCGCCTCGAGCACGGCGGTCATTCCTGTGTGCTGGCGCTAAACCAGTTCTACGCCGGGGGCCACGACCGCAGCCGCCTCAGCGACCTGTCGGATGTACGGCTCCACCGACCCAGCCATCTCGACGACCGGCTGCATCTCGCGGCTGATGCAGTCTGCTTGCCTGGCCATGCCGTCCATCCACGGGGACATTTCGGGCTCATCCACGGCGTAGAACCAGGCGCCCCACGACACCAATCCAGTCCACCTGCGGGTTAGCCAGCACCCCTCGGTGGCTGACGCCCAGCCCGGGGTGCGCCGGGCCGGGCGCCAGCGTCTACGTGGCCTTGGGGTAGGGCAGTGGAAACGTACCCGTCTTGCCGTCCGGCCAGCGGTCCTCGTCTACCTCGGTCATGGACTCGGCCAGGTGGTCCGGCGAGTCCTCGTTCAGCAGTGGGAGTTGCTGGGCGCACCATCGGACGTCGCCGGTCACCCGGGGCACGAACCAGATCCGCCAGCCGGGATAGTCGCGCTCCAGCTCTGCTTTGCGCTCGTCGAGCACGCTTAACACGCCCCCGGCCCCGCGGCTGGCCGCCGGGGCCGCGCTCTCTGCATCCATGTTTCTACACACTACACATGGCGGCCCATGGTGGTCTAGGTATCTCATGGTCTACCCCAGTCACATTGCGCTACCAGAGCCTCCTACAGTCGATCTTGTGACGATTGATCATCTCGGGGGCACACCCGTCTACCAGCAGCTCGTCACGATCCTGCGCCAGCGGATCGCGAGCGGCGAGCTTCAGCCAGATCGTCCGCTGCCCTCGCTCGTCACGCTCGTGCAGGACTACGGCGTGGCCCGGGGCACCGCCGCTAAGGCTGTCGGCATCCTGGTAGACGAAGGCCTGGTGCGGATCGTGCCGGGCCGTGGCGCGTACGTGGTCGCCCGGCCGTAGCACTGGCGCAGGCGTTCGGGTTCTGCATCAGACCTCGTGAGATGTAGACGCGCTGAGGCGCCCTCAGACCGCCTGCAGGGCTCGGGGGGGTAGTGGTTGAATCGGAAGCCGCTGGCCAGCGAGCGCGAACGCCGGGCCCTGGCGTGTAAAGCGCCCGGAGGTCGTGATGACCTCCGGGCGCTTCGTGAGCGGGCGGTTAGCTGGTTGGCGCTGACTGACCGGTGTTGCGCTTCACCTCCGCGCCCAGCCTGTTCACCAGCGGCTTGACCTTCTTCAGCGGCGCCTCTGCAGCCAAGAGCCCCATGAGGCCGGACATCGAACCCACATTGTCACCGGCCGCCCGCAAGCGGGCCAAGACCTTGCCCCAGTCGCCAGCCGGGTCCGCGCAGGCCGGAATCGGGTAGCTCTGGAGCTGGTGCGCTACCTTCCCGACACGCTTCAGCCCCGACTCTGTCAGCGAGATGTCCTCGCTGGCACCCGCCGACTGCACTGACTTGAGCGCGGCGACGAGCTTCTTGACCTCGGCGTGCGCTGGCCCGTTCTTCCAGTCCTGGTACTGGTCGTGGCAGGATGCGGCGGTCGTCGCCGGGGCCGCCGCGGCGGCCTGACTGGCGGCATGGGAGCCGCACCCCGAAGCCAGGACGGTCCCGGCGGCCAGGAGCGCGACCGTGCTGATCGTCTTCACTGCTGCATCCTCTCTAGAGCCCGGCCAGGTCGGCCAGGAAGTTCACGTCCTGCGCGAGCAGGCGGACGGTGGCGAGGCCCAGTTCGACGATCACTGGGTCGGCCGGGTCATTGGCCACCGCTAGTGCGACGGCCCGGTCCCCGTCCCGGTTGACGAGTTTCAGCGTGAGCAGGCCATCCTGGGCCTTGTGTTCGAATTCGGCGATCACGTCGGTCATCGGGGCGCCAGCGCCCGGTGCATCCAGCGCTTGACGTAGTCACCTCCTCGAGCTGCTTGCCTGTCGATTCGAGCCGCCAGTCGCGGAACAGGCCGCGATGGCAGACCGCTGGGTCTCCGCTGATTTCCCTCGGTGCAGCGGCGGGGCTTGCTCATCGGGCTCCTAGCTGGGCGCTGGCTTTAGCGATACGCCAGAGCGCGCAGCGGCCGGGGATCTCCCCGTGGTCGCAGTCAATCGGGGCGAAAGTCTTGGCCGGATCGCCCGCCGCCTGCACCGCGTTCCACCGGAATCCCGTCCCGCTGGTTCGCGAGCACGTCACCATTCCGGGCGTGAGCAACGTGAGACGAGCGTACGGAGACCTCCACCGCAACTCCCGCACCACTGGGTACAGAGAGCAGCCGTGATCTGACGCTGTGATTACGGACCAGGCGGGTGCCCTGCAGACGGCCGGGGACGGCCGGTAGCCTGGCCTCAAGCCAGGAACCTCCAGCCGGTGCCAACCTTCGGGCCGGCCGGACGGCCTGGCGGGGAAGCGGACCCGGGGAAGAACGATGGGAGATCGGCCGTGAGCCTGCCGGCGCGCCAGCAGCGGATGCTAAACCGGATCGACCGGATGCTGCGGGACTCAGATCCCCGCCTGGCCGCGCTGTTTACCATCTTTACCCGGCTCACCTGGGACGAGGAGATACCCCGGATCGAGCAGGTCCGGGCCAGGCTGACCCGGATCGGCAGCTGGTTTGCCCGGCGCGCGGAGCCGGTGCGGCGCCGCACTTCCCGGGTGCCCCGCCGGCTGAAGGCGATCCTGGTCTTCCCCGCGGCGCTGGCCGCGATGACCTGCGCCCTGCTTATCGGGAGCAGCGGCCCGGCTGCGCATCGCTGCGCGGCGACGGTCCGGGCTCCGGCCACCGAGCTCATCGTCAAGGCCCGGCAGTGCCGGCTCACGCTGGCCCGGCCTGCGGTTCCGTTCTTCGCGCACTGACCAGGGCCGGGTCCGGCTCAGCACGTCCTGACCATCAAAGTGGCCTCGTCCGGGCTTGGTCCCCGCACGGCCTAAGCGCGGTCGTGATCCGCCCTCAGCACGTCGCGGCCGGCGAAGGTGAACATTTTCTGGTCGGGCAGCGGCTTGGATTGTCCCTCGAACCGGTGCGCGCCGACCGCCCAGTGTGTCCCCGGTTCCGGGACGCCCACTGGCTCCGAAACGCCCAGCAGGGCGAAGCCTTCCGCGGCGAACCAGTCGCAGATCTGCGGGACGAGGTCGGGCTTACGGCGCCCGCGGGTCCACACCACCGTGCCCCCGGGGGCGCACAGCCCAGTGCAGCAGCGGATGGTCCGGGCCACGTCCTCGTCGGTGATGTTGCCGAATACGCCACAAGCCAGCACGATGTTGGCCGGGATCATCCCGGCGTACACGCGCGTCTGCGCGGCGTCCTCGGTGACCACCTCCACCTGGCTCAGCCCGGCGTCCGCGGCGCGCTGGCGGGCGGCCGCCGCGTTGCGCGGGTCCAGTTCGACCAGGCGTGCACTGACGTCACGGCGGCGCGGATGCTCGCGCAGCACGCCAATGAGGTCGCGACCCTGGCCCGCGCAGATGCTGATCGCGCGCAATGGCCCCGGCGGGGCCTGGTCGAGCGCCTCGGCGATCCGGGCCTGCACCGCGCGCAGCCGGTGGGCGAGCGGCGTATCCGGGTTGTCGTAGGCCTCGTGCCAGGCGGCCCAGTCCCGTCCTGTGCTCATCGGGCCTCCGCTATGCGGTCTCGTCCCGGTTCACCGGGGACTCCATGACCTGATCTCGTCCCGGTTCGCCGGGGACTCCGTGACCCGGTCGCGTCCCGTGCTCACCGGGGACTCCGTAACCCACACCATCCGGCGGCCCTGTTCCCCCGGCGCCTCCGGCTCGTGCGGGTCGATCCGGTCCAGCCGATAACCGAGCTTGCGCGGGATGGCCGCACTCGCCTGGTTCGCCTCGTCACAATGGATCTCCGCCCGGGTCACGCCGGGCAGCGCCAGGGCAACATCGGTCAGCATCCCGGCCGCTTCCGTACCCAGGCCACGACCCGCGTACCGGACGTCGATCCAGTACCCGATCTCCATGCCGCCCTCTCCTACCCGGCGATGCAGCCCGATCTCCCCGACAACGGTCCGGTCAGGCTGCAGCAGGATGGAGTAGATGAAGTCGCTGCCGCTCTCCCACAGTTCGTCCGCCTCGGCCACCCGGATGCGCTGGGTCCTCGGCTCGGCGGCGTCCCGGGTGGCCCAGGCCATCCAAGGCTTCAGGTAGTCCAGGCTCGCGCCGACGGCCAGCGCGATGCCATCCGCCTGATCCAGGTGGACCCGGCGCAGCACCAGCCGCCGCGACCGCACCTCTTCGGCGGGGGCGGGCTGAACCGCTGGATCTTGGCCAGCCATGTTTTGGCCTGCCGTGCCTGGCCCGCGGGGCTTGGCCTGCTGTGCCGCCACCCTGTCCAGCTGCGGATCGCTCAGTCGCCGGGGGCATGGTTCATAGTAAGCAACCGCCGGATGGCTAGATCCGGGAAGGGACCGTCCCGTGACCACGATCACTACCCACCGGAAGCGGCCCGTCCACCAGGAACGGGGGCGGATCGTCGCCGACGATGACGCCGCCGCCGTGACCCCAGGTCAGGTACCGCCAGGACAGGTTGAGCATGGCGGACATGCGGTTGCGGTTGCCTAGCAGCGTGACCAGGTGCAGGGCCAGCCACGCGAGCCAGGCGAGCGTTCCCCGGATCTTGAGCCGCTGCGGCAACTCCACCACCGCGGACCGGCGCCCGATCGTGGCCATGATGCCCTTGTCGTGATACTCGAACGCCTCGGCCGGCTGGCCAGCGACGAGCCGCTGGATCTGCCGGGCCGCGTGCCGTCCGGTCTGCAGGGCGGGCTGCGCCAGTTGCGGCAGCGGCTGGTCCTCGATCAACGCGACGTCACCCAGGGCGAAGATGCGCTCCTGGCCGAGGACCCGCAGATCGGGCCCGGTGAGGATGCGCCGGCCGGGGCCCTGCGGCAGCTGCCATCCGGCCACCTCGGCGGGCGCGGTCACCCCGGCCGCCCATACGGTCACGTCGCTCGGCAGGTCCTCCCCGTCGGACAGGATGACCCGGTCGCTGCGCACTTCCCGGATGGCGGTGTTCAGCCGGACCTCCACGCCCCGCTGCTCCAGCTGACGGCGCGCGTACTCACGCAGCGCCGGGTCGAAGGGCAGCAGCAGGGCATCCGCCTGCTCGACCAGGCGGATGTGCACCGACGCCAGGTTCACCTCGGGGAACGCGGCGTCCAGCGCGGTGCTGCGCAGTTCGGCCAGCGCACCGGCGAGCTCGACCCCGGTCGCGCCGCCGCCCACCACAGTGAAGTTCACGTTCTTGCCGGGACCGGCGATGTCCAGTCGCTCCAGCCGGGCCATGATGTGGTTGCGCAACTCCACCGCGTCGCGGCGGGTGTACAGGCCCAGGCTGTGCTCGGCAGCCCCGGGCACCCCGTAGTAGGCCGCGGACACCCCGGTGGCGAGGACCAGGTAGTCGTAGTCGAACGAGCCGCCGTCGGCCAGGGTGACCCGTCGGCGGTCCGGATCCAGGCCGACGACCTCGCCCAGCCGGAACCGGGCACCGTGGCGGCGGGTGAACGCCCGGGCCGGGTAGGACACGTCGCCGGGGTTCAGCCCGCCGGTGGCCACCTGGTAGAGCAGCGGCTGGAAGGTGCTGTAGACGTTGCGGTCGATCAGCAGCACCTGGGCTCCGGCCCGGTCCAGTTCCTGCACCGCGGCCATCCCGGCAAACCCGGCGCCCACCACGATCACCCGCGGAGCGTCACCGGCTGGCTGCCGGCGGGTGCGCCACATTCCTGCCACCTCGATCCCCGATCCCTCTCTTCGCGCCGGGTACTCCTGCCCGGCTGCTCCTGCTTGGTACTCCTACTCGGTACAACAGCGCCACCACCTGGAACATGCCGTGGCGGCAGCGCTACTCGCATCGCCCCAAACCCTCGCTGAGCTGGGGATAAGCCAGACACCGCGGCGGGAATGGATCACGGATTCGAAACAATGGCCGGCGGCATGTTTATCTTCCCCTCAGCGGGCACGAATGGGTCGCCTGAGCTTCCCCCCGAAGTTCAGGCGCGGAGGTGATCATGACGAAGACGGCCCTTCGCCGTCGCCCGGCTGGCGCGGATGCTCAGCCCTTCCCTGGCCCGTCCGGGGAAGGCGCAGATCTGGCCCTGCCGCCGCCGTGGTCGCGTGCGAACCTGCTCAGCCGCGACGACAGTGAGCTCCTCGAGCTCGTGAAATCCGAACCCATTGGAAGTGCCGTGCGCAGCGCGGCGTGCGAGGTCCTGGTGACTCGCTACGAGGCCCTGGTCCGGTCGTGCGTACTGCGCTACCGGGACAGCCCCGAATCAGTCGAGGAACTGATGCAGGTCGGGTACGTCGGCCTGCTCAAGGCGATCAACAACTTCGACCCCTCGTTCGGTGGCGCTCTCGCCGCCTACGCCCAGCCGTGCATCAGCGGCGAGATCAAGAGGCATTTCCGGGACAAGAGGTGGCAGGTCCGGGTCAAGCGCTCGGCCCAGGAACTGCTGCTCGAGATCCGGAAGGCCACCGGAGACCTCGCCCAGGAGCTGGGGCACGCCCCCGCCGACGCGGAACTGGCCCGGCACCTGGGTGTCACCGACGAGGAACTCCATGAGGCCCGCCAGGCCGACATGTTCTTCCACACGTCCTCACTGGACGCCCCGCTTAGCCAGGCGGACGGCCTGGCCAAGCTCGCGGACCTGCTCGGGGCCGACGACCCCGAGCTGGAACGGGCCGTGGACATGGACGCGGTCGGCGCGCACTGGAACGAGTTGCCGTCGCGCGAGCGGCGCATCCTGCTGATGCGGTTCTACGGGAACCTGACCCAGGCCGAGATCGGCGAGCGGCTCGGCATCTCCCAGATGCACGTGTCGCGCCTTCAGGCGTCAGCCCTCCGCTACCTGCGGGGATGCCTGCTCGGCCAGGACCCCGACGACGACGTGGCGCCCGCGCCTCCAGCCGCGCGCCCATAACAGAAGAAGCAAGGAGACAGGCATGAAGACCGCCACGGGTCTGGCCATCGTCGCCGTCGGCGCCATTCTTGCGTTCGCCGTCACCGGCCACCCAGGCTGGCTGAACGTGCAGGCGGCCGGGTGGGTGCTGATACTGGTCGGGCTGGCCGGGATGTTCATCCCACGGAGCGGCTTCGGCTGGCTGCGGCGCCAGGTAGTGCGCAGGCCCCCCCGCCGTGCGGTGGCGGCCAGCCACGTGACGGCCAGCCACGTGATAGACAGCAACGTGGTGGCTAGCAATGGCACCGCGCTGCCGCCTGGCGCGGTCGTGCTCACCCCGGAACAGGCGGAGGCGGTCAAGGCCGGCGCCCTCCTGGAGACCGAGCCCGAGGTATTTCCCGGCCGCCAGCTGAGCAAGGCCGAGGTGGAGGAGCAGGTCGCCGCCAGCCCGCCGGGCTCCGCCACCTCAGAGACGATCGAGGAATACCTGGAGGAGTAGCGGCCGGGCTGGCGTCCCGCCGGCCTGGGCACGGCACCGGGCTGACGGCGGGGGCGCTGGATCCCTCCCGGCCGCTCTCGCCGGTAACCCGGGCCGCCGGGCCAGTGCGTGGCTTCACTGGTCTGGCGGCTCGGCCACGCGCAGCACCAGCATGGTCATGTCGTCCCGCAGTTCGTTCCGGCAGAACTCCACCACCAGCGTCTGCAGTCCGGCCACGATGTCCCGGGGCGGCTGCCCGGCCAGGCCGGCCAGCTCGTCGGTGAGGCGGTCCTCGAAATACGTCAGCTCCGGGCTGCGTGCCTCGGTCACCCCATCGGTGAAGAAGAACAGCACATCCCCCGGCTCCAGGTCGATCTCTTCCCGCCCGGGCTGCGCGGTGGGGAACAGGCCGAGAGGCAGCCCGCCCGGGTTCATGATCGTGGTCCGGCCGTCGGGGCGGACCAGCACGGGGCCCGGATGCCCCGCGCTGCCCAGCACCACATGCAGCCGCCCGTCCTGCCAGCGCAGGTGGGCGTTCTTCGCGGTCACGAATTGGTCGCCGAACTCCTCGGCCAGCATCACCTCGTTGGCCTTGGCCAGGACCTCGGCCGGGTCGGCGGTCCAGTGCGCGAGGACCCGGATGGCGTGCCGCGCGGCCGCGGTGACCGCGGCGGCTTCCTCGCCTTTGCCGCACACGTCCCCGATCGCCACCCCCCACCCGCCGGGGGTCCGGTAGACGTCGTAGAAGTCGCCGCCGACCTCCAGGCCCTCGGTGGCCGCGACGTAGGCCGCCGCGATCTCTACTCCGGGGATCTGCGGCAGATCACGCGGCAGCAGGCTCGACTGAAGCGCATCCGCGATCTCGGTGTGCCGCCGGAACATGCGGTCCACCCTGATAGCCAGGGCCAGCTGCTCGCCGAGTTCCTCCACCACGCCGAGGTCGGCCATCTCGAAGTGACCCTCGCTGGCGTTGCGGGCCAGGGTCAGCGTGCCGTAGGTGTGCTCCCCGTCCGACAGCGGCACGCAGAGTACCGAGGTCGCGTCCAGCATCATCATGACCGGCACGCCCTGCGGCCCGGCGCCCAGGATCCCGGCGTCCTCGGCGTGCGCGACCAGCAGCGAACTGCCCGACTCGTGCACCTGGCGGGGCGCGGTGCCCGCGGCCGGGTCCACCTGCCCCACCGCGTTGGCCAGGTCAGAGGGCTGGTCCTCGGGACCCATGACGAACTGCCGCCGCAGCCGCTGCCGCCGCTCCACGTCCACGATGACCCAGGCGGCCAGCTCACTGGCCAGCAGCCGGGCACAGCGCTGCAGAGTCACCGACTCGCTGTAGGTCGCGTTTTCCAGGAACAGCCTGGTCGCGGACGTGACCAGGTCGTAGCGGTGGATCATCGCCTCCATCAGGCGGGCCGGGCCGTCCGGGCCCGTGCCCGGAGCGCCCGGCGACTTCGCGCTGGCCGGCTGATCCGCGTCGGGCCCGGTGTCCGCGCCCGTCCCGGGCGTGCTGGCCACCACCACGAGCTGGTCGCCGTCTCCCCGGACCTGGGCCAGCCCGACGGTCAGCTCGGTGCCCGCTGGTCCGTCCGGGTGCAGCAGGCGGCACTGGATCCGCCGGGTCTTGCCGGTCCGCGCGACCGCGGCGAGCTGGCTCTGCACCGCAGCCCGGGCGGGCAGGTCCACGAACGCGGTGAAGAGCTTGCCGACCGCGTACCCGGGGCCGGAGCCGAGCAGCTCGGCGGCCCGGGTGTTGACCCGCTGCACGGTGGCGTCCGGGCCGAGCAGGAACATCGGCACCGGCGCGTCCTGGAACACCGCGCGCAGCAGCCGCCGCTCCGTGAGCAGCGCCTCCGGGCCCGGGCCACCGGCCTGGGACGGACCGGGAGCAGGCCCGGCCCGCATCGCCCCGAGCACGTCCACCGCGGTGTCCAGCTCCGCGAACGCGGCCTCGAGCACGGTCCTGGCGTCCGCGCCCGGCAGCGCGGCGGCCTGCCGGAGCCCGGCGTAGCGCTCCTTGAGCGCGGCCACCTCCAGGTCGAGTCCGGGCGGGCCGGCGGGTTGCGGCATCGAGGTCCAATCGCGGGGAACAAGAGCGGACGATGGTAAGGGTGTCGCGCAGGTTAGGTCGGGACAACGGGGGTAGCGGACAGCTGATGATCCAAGCTAACCCGGGATCACGGTAGCCGGATCCCCCGGGCCGCCTTCGGGCCGGCCGGAGCGGGCTGGCTGGAGCGGGCCGGCCCCGAGGGCCGCCGGTCTCCCCTGCGCGTGGCGGGTTGGCAGCAGTCCGTTTCGGGGTTATATTGCTTGCAGTGTCTACGACGCAGGCACGCCCCCACGCCGTCTGGCGTGGCCGGAGAGGCGTGCTTGCCATGGAAATTTTCCTGGTCTGGCTTGGACCTTCGTAGATCCCGTCTAACTGCCTCTTCGGCGACTCGTGGCGTACCGCGTGGGCACCCCGTATCGAGGAGGCTGCTCCCCAATGAAGATTGCCCTAGTCACACTGCAGGGGAACCCGTTCGGCCAGACCCCGGAGGCCGGACCAGATAGGCAGGACCAGCGGCTGGCGTCCCTGGTGTCCGCGCTGGCCGAACAGGACCACGACGTCACCGTGTACGCCCGCCGCGACTCTGACGAGCAGCCGGAGAAGTCGGAGCCCGCGCCGGGCGTCACCGTCGAGCACGTGCCCGCCGGCCCGGCCAAGGAGCTCTCCCCAGACAGCCTGGCCCCGCACGCCGCGGAGTTCGGCCAGTACCTGGCGCGGCACTGGCAGGACAACGCGCCGGACGTGGCGCACGCGTACTTCTGGACCAGCGGGCTCGCCGCGCTGGCGGGGGCCCGCGATCTGGGCGTGCCGGTCGTGCAGACCTTCCTGTCGCTGCAGGCCACGGACCCGGCCTCGGCCCGGCCCGTCCAGGCTCTGCCCGCCCAGGCCAAGCCGGCCCGGGCGAAGACCCGTTCCGGCAACGGCGGAGGCGCGGCCCGGCTTCGGCTGGAGCCAGTCATCGCGCGCAGCGTGCGCGCGGTGCTCGCCAGCTCCTCCAGCGAGATGTCCGCGCTGGCCCGGCTGGGCGTGCGGCGGGACTCGGTACGGCTCATCCCGCGCGGGGTGGACACCGGGACGTTCTCCCCGGAGGGCCCGGTCGCCCCGCGGGGCAGCCGGCCCCGGCTGCTGTGCGTGGCGCCGCTGGCGCCCAATCAGGGCGTAGACGTCGCGGTGCGCGCGCTCGCCGACATCCCCGAGGCCGAGCTGGTCATCGCGGGTGGTCCTGAGCACGGCAAGCTGCGCGGGGACAAGGCCTACCGGGCGCTGCTCCGGCTGGCCAGCGACCTGAACGTGCGGGACCGGGTCGTCTTCCACGGCAGCGTGAGCGACGACGACCTGCCCGCGCTGCTGCGCTCGGCGGACCTGCTGGTGGACGCGCCGACCGGCGAGCCCTTCGCGACCGTCGCGCTGGAGGCCATGGCCTGCGGCACCCCGGTCGTGGCCTCGGCGATCGGCAGTCATCTGGACACCATCATCGACGGCACCACCGGCTTGCTGGTCCCGCCGGCCCGCCCCGGGCTGATCGCCCAGCGGATCCGGACCCTGCTGGCCAGCCCGATGCTGCTGGAAGGGTTCGGCATCGCCGCCGTGGACCGGGCCCGGGCCCGGTACTCCTGGGACCGGATCGGCCAGGAGACGCTGGCCATCTACGAGCGGTCCGCAGCCTGAGCAGGACCAGCCCGGTCTAAGCCAGGCCAGCCCGGCCTGATCAGCCGGAGGCCGGGGCAGGCTCAGCCTGCCCCGGCCTCCGGCGTGCCTGCCCCCTGCGACGCGATGATCTGCTGCGCGACCTCGGTCAGCGTGGTGTGCTGGGCGGTGGCCATGGCACCCATCTGGGTCAGCGCCTCCGCCGCGGTGCACCCGCTCGCGTGCATCAGCACCCCCCGGGCCTGATCGAGCAGCGCCCCGGACTCGACGGAGTCACGCAGTCGCAGCACCGTCCGCTGGACCCCGTCGTAGGCGTCCGCGTTGCCCATGACCGCTCCCCCGAACGCGATCAGCAGTTCGGCGAGCGGAAGCTGGTCCGGGTCGAGCGACCGGGGCCGGGCGCCGAACATGGTCAAGGTAAGGGCCTGCTCCCCGGACCGCTGGGCCAGCGTGACGCAGCACCGGACGCCGCGGGCCAGCGCCGCGGCCGCGAACCCCGGCCAGCGCTCCTCTTCCAGGGTGTCCAGGCAGCTGACCGGGGCGTCGCTGGCCAGGGCGTCCAGCCACGGGGCGGAGCCGGCCGTGAGCTGCAGCTCGAACAGTTCGGCGAGGTCGGGATGGCTGGCCGCCCGGATCACCGGCTCGTCCTCGCGCCAGACGGCGGAGGTCGCCCCCGAACAGCCCGGGACCTGACGAGACACCAGCCCCACCAGCTGGTTCAGCGACCGGGAGGCGGATCCGCCGGTCATGCTGAGCAACTCACGGGCCCGGCGGGCCAGGTCATCTGTGGCCACGCCGCCTCCTGTCTTGCTGCTGCGCGAGCGTAAGACTGCCTAACAATTGCAGGATGGCACACTACTCACAATTAGCCACCGGACGGAGCTACATCCGGCGGATGAGACCGGTACTTCACCAGTTCAGCGCGACCAGTTCCGGGCGGTCGCAGACCTGGCTGCCGCTGCCCGCCGCGGACGCCCCGGCCTGGGCGCAGACCGCCAGCAGGATCGCTCCGGACTCCGGGCTGGCGCTGCCGCCGATACCCGACAGATCCTCGAAATAGTGCGGCCACGGCAGGTCGGCGTTGGTCCAGAGCACCCGGCCGACGGCCACGTCGTAGCCCCACGCGTCCCCCTGGGCTCCCTGATCGAGGCCGAGCACCACCCCGTCCCGCACAGCATAGAAGCCGGAGGTGCCGGTGGTCGATCCGCCGGACACGTGGACCTGCGTGCGGCCCGTCTCCGGGTTCACGCCCGCCAGGCTGCTGCCGTCGGTCAGGTACAGCAGTCCCCCGAGGGGATCCGCGTTCTCCGGGACCGCGCCCAGCCGCCGCCACAGCCGCCGCCCCGTGGTGGCGCTGTAGGCGATGGTGCCCCGCGCGTCGGTGAACACCGCCACGCCCGCGAACACGCGGCTCAGCACGCCGCGGAAGGACTTGCCCGGCGGGCGGATGATCCGCTGCGCACCGGACCGCAGGAAGATCTTGCGCAGCGCCCGGACCGGGCCGTTGCTGAGGTAGCCACCCGCGGACACCGTCAGGTAGAGATCGTTGCCGCTGACCTTCCAGGCCTGGGCGGCGGGCCCGGTCGGATGGCTCCACAGCACGGCCGCGGTCCGGTTGCTGTAGCTGGTCACCGCGGCGCTCCCGACGACGACCGTGCGGGCCGGGCCCGCCGCGACGGCCCCGCCGAACGGCGCGGCCGGGACGGACCGGAGCAGCCGCCCGGTACGGCTGTCCAGGATCACCTCGTGCCGCGTGCCCTGGCTGCCGGCCCGCCGTCCCGGCACGTCGACCCCGACGGTGACCACAGCCGGCCAGGTCCGGACCGACACGATCCGTGAGCCAGCCCGGAAGCCGGCCAGGGAACTGTCCCAGGCCGGCGCGCCGGAGCGGGACTGGTAGGCGAACACGGTGGTGCCGATGCCGATCACGGCGATATGCCGCCCCATGGCCGCGTACGCGGCGCCCTGGGCCGGCGTGGTGCCGGCCAGCCCGGCCTGCGCCACCCAGGCGCCGGGCAGCAGCCGGGCCCACCGCACCAGGCCCGCGGACTGGCAGGCCCGGTTGGTGCAGGGCCGGGCCGCGGAGGTCGGGCCGGGCACGACCGCCAGCGCGACGAGGATCGCGATGAACGAGGCACGCCGCAGTGACTTCAGCGAACCAGGCCTCAGCGAACCGGATCTCAGGAAACCAGGCTTCCGCGAACCAGGCCTCAGGAAGCCAGGCCGCAGCGAACCGGGCGTCACGTCAATGTCTCCGATCGGGCCAGTTAAGGTTTTCCCGGGTACCGCTTAGCAGTAGTCCTTAAAAGAAGGTAGGGAGATCATGGCCGATCGCGCACCGCTTCCGTACGACTTCCTCCCGCCAGTGCCGGGCTTCACAGTACTGAGCGACGACGTCGCCGACGGCGAGCAGATGGGAAACGCGCAGGTTTACCACAGCTTCGGCATGTCCGGCGAGAACATCTCGCCGAGCCTGCGCTGGTCCGGATTTCCCGCCGAGACCAAGAGCTTCGCCGTCACCTGTTACGACCCGGACGCCCCCACCGGCTCCGGATTCTGGCACTGGCTGGTGGTCGACATCCCGGTCTCGGTGACCGGACTGCCCGCCGGTGCGGGCGCAGCCGGTGGCGCCGGCCTGCCTGCGGGCGCGTTCTCGGTCCGCAACGACTACGGCACCAAGGACTTCGGCGGGGCCGCACCCCCGGAGGGCGACGGTCCGCACCGCTACGTGTTCGCGGTGCACGCCGTGGACAGCGAGAAGCTCGGCATCGACTCCGACGTCTCCGCCGCGGTGACCGGCTTCAACCTGCGCTTCCACACCATCGCCCGCGGGCTGCTGGTCCCGGTGTATGGGCACTGACCACGGGTGGTTTTCGTTGCGGGCCGTGAAACAAGGCATCAGCGGCCCGGGTGACGGGCTGACGGTCACCCGGGCCGGCCCGCCGCGGTGACGTCCGTGGGCCGGTCCCCGTTCGACCCGGTCGCGGCCGACTACGACGCCGGGCGCCCGTCCTACCCCGACGGCGTGTTCCGCGAGATCGAGCGGTCCGCGGGCGGGCTTCGCGGGGCGGTGGTGCTGGACGTGGGCGCCGGCACCGGCATCGCCACCCGCCAGCTGGCCGCCCGCGGGGCGCGGACGGTCGCGATCGACTTCGGCGAGATCATGCTCCGGCGGGCCCGGGACCGCAGCCCGGAGCTGGCCTACCTGCAGGCGGACGGCAACACGCTGCCGATCCGGGCCGGATCCGTCGACCTGACCTGCTTCGCCCAGTCCTGGCACTGGTTCGACCAGCATCTGGCCAGCTGGGAGGTGGCCCGGGTGCTGCGCCCGGGCGGTTCGTGGGTGGCCTGGTGGAGTCATGCCTGGGCCGACGGCCAGAGCTGGTTCGACACCTACGAGGAGGTGATGGAGGCGGCCTGCCCGGGCTACCGCCGGCATCACCGCGATCCGGACTGGAGCGAGGAAGGCATCGCCGGCACCGGGCTGTTCGAGCCGGGTATGCGGATCGTGGTGCCGTGGACCCGGCAGGTGGAAGTGGGCACCTGGATGGCGGAGGAGCGCAGTAAGTCCTACATCGCGCAGCTCGCCACGCCCGTCCGCAACCGGCTGCTGGGCCGGATCCAGGAGCTGCTGGGCACGCACTTTCCCGGGGTCCCGATGGTCGTGCCCTACCAGACCCGGATGTGGCTGGCCCGGCGGCGCTGATCTTCGAGCGCGGCCCGCAGCGGCGCCGCGGCGCTGAACTCAGCCGGTGTCCTCGACGCCCGCGTTCCCGACCCCCGCGTCCGCGACGTCGGTGTCCTCCACGCCCGCGTAGTCCCGCACGAAGCCCAGCAGCGCCGCCTGCCGGTCGAGCAGCCCGGCCAGCTGCGCCGCGCCCAGTTCCCGGAAACCGGGCTCTTCCAGGGCGAACTCGAGCAGGTCCACCCGGACGTCCGCGATCACCTCGGTCATCCCGATCACCAACGCCCGTGGGTCCACGGTCCCTTCCAGGTCACGGTCGGCCCGGTCCAGGATCTCCGTCCGGACCAGCAGGTCGGCCAGGGCCTGGGAACAGCTCAGGCCCGCCTCGATCAGGTCGGCCCAGCCACGGCAGAGCGTGCGCCGTCCCCGCCCGGTCCGGTAGGCGGTGTACACGGCGTCCCACTGGCGGCGGACGAACTCGTCCCAGCCGAGGTCCTCGAGCTCACCCAGATCGTGGTCGTACACGGGCTTACCTTAACCGGCTGGGTTTACAGCGTGGCCACGTGCTCACCGCACCGGCCCCGGTCATAGCCGGGCAGGCTGCCCAGCTGACCGGCCAGCCAGGGCGAAGACAGCACCTTCAGCAGGCCGTCGACTTCCCGCGAACCGACCTGGGCCGCCGGGACGACCAGGTCGAAGCGTTCCTCGGCGAACGGGACAAAGCCCAGTCCGTAGGCCAGGGCGGCCGGCTCGCTGGCCACCCCGGCGTCGGCCAGGCCCGCCGCGGTGGCCGAGGCCACCTGCAGGTGCCCGCCAGCCCGGGTGCCGTAGCCGCGGAGCGCGGCGGCGGTCAGCCCGGCCCGGCCCAGTTCCCGGTCCAGGACGCGGCGCGCTTCGGACCCCTTCTCCCGGTTCACCAGGCGCAGCCCACGTTCGGCCAGGTCGGCGAGCCCGCGGACGGTGCCTTCCAGCTCCGGCCGGAGCACCAGGCCCTCCCGCCAGGACGCGAACCCGAACACCTCCGCCCCGCCCGGGGACAGCTGCCGCCGGGCCGGGCCGGTGTTGTACTCACCGGAACGGCCGAGCAGGTGCGCGCCGGCCACGTGGACCAGCCCGGCCGCGGCCAGCCGGAGTGCCTCGCCGCTGCTGCACGGCCACCAGCTGAACGCGACCGGGGGGTCGAGCAGCGCCAGCGGGGTCTCCAGCAGCGGCAGGGCCGGGTCGCAGCCCGCCACCACCAGGGTCGGCCGGGGCGGGCCCAGCGGCCGTACCGGGGCCGCCGGGGCCGGGCCGGACGGCATCGCGACGAGCCCGCCCGCCGGGAGGAAGCCGGCCCGGATCGCGGAGTCCGCGGCCAGCGGCAGCGCCACGAAGGACCCCCCCACCTGGGCCAGGGTGACCCGGGCGCCTTCCCCGCCGAGGGGTGCCACCGGCCGGGCGCCGACCACCGGCACCGGGATTCCCGGCCCGAACAGCTCCTCGACGGTCACGCCCAGCGCGCTGGCCAGGGCCAGGGCCACCCGCAACGACGGGTCGGAGTGCCCGGCCTCCACCGCCGACACGGCCTGCCGTGACACGCCCGCCATGCTGGCCAGCTGCTGCTGGGAGTAACCGCGGGCCTGGCGCAGCGCGCGCAGCGTCACGTGGGCACCTCCTCAGGACGGCTGACCCGCAGCCCGTCGGGGCCGAAGCACGGCGGGTCCAGCACCGTGAACGCGAAGTCCGGCCCGTCGCCGGGCGGCGCACGCAACTGGGCGGGCACGAGCGTCCCGGCCGTCTCGATCGTGGCCTCCCATCCGGCCCCGGACGGCCGGCAGGACCGGACCGGGCCGGCCAGCACCACGCCCCGGCCGGGCTGACGGCCGGCCACCACCCGGTCCGGGTGCACCCCGGCCACCACGCCCTCCGCCGCGCCCGGGAGCGGTACGAAGCTCCGGTAGCCGACCAGTTCGGCCACCCGGCGGGCCACCGGCGCCGCCACCACCTCGGCCGGTGTCCCGGTCTGCCGGATCTGCCCGTGGTCCAGGACCGCCATCTGGTCCGCGAAGCCCTGCGCGGCCTCGAGCTCGTGGGCCACCAGCACCGAGGGCACCTGCCGGGCCGCGACGAGTTCGCGGACCAGGTCAGTGAGATCGCGCCGGAGGCTGGCGTCCAGCCCGGTGTAGGGCTCGTCCAGCAGCAGCGCGTCACACCGGCTGGCCAGCAGCCGGCCGAGCGCGACCCGGTGAGCCTGGCCGCCGGACAGCCGGGCCGGGCGGTCGTCCAGCAGGCCGCCGATGCCGAGCCGCTCCGCGATCCGGGTGATCTCGTCCGGCCCGGCCGCTGCGGGCCCGGGCCGGGCGCGGGCCGCGTAGGCCAGGTTCTGCCGGACCGACAGGTGCGGGAACAGCGCCGGATCCTGGCGCAGCAGGCCGACCCGGCGCTGCCACGGGGGTACCTGGCGGCGCGGCGCGGCGGTCCGGGTCAGCACCCGGCCGTCCAGCGTCACGGTGCCGCGGGCCGGCTCCAGCAGCCCGGCGACGACCTCGAGGATGGTGGTCTTCCCGGCGCCGGACGGGCCGAACAGGGCGAGCCGCTGCCCCGCGGCCACGGTGAAGGCGGCGGCCAGGCGGAACTCGCGGCGGTCAAGCTCGACGTCGGCCTCGAGCACGCGCGCTCCAGATATAGGCGGCCAGCGGCAGTGGCAAGGCGACGACCAGCAGGACCAGGGCGAACGGGAGCGCCGTGGACAGCCCCGTCTCCTGCAGCGTCGTCCAGATCTGCAACGGTATCCCGTACGGGTGATACGCGATGATCACCACGGCGCCGAACGCGCCCATGGCCCGGGCCCAGGCCACGGCCAGCGCCATGGCCAGGCCGGGCGCGGCGAGCGGCAGCGTCACCCGGCGCGCCACCCGGGAGGGCCGGTCGCCCAGCAGCGCGGCCTGCTCCTCGATGGCCGGGTCGACCGCGGCGAACGCGGCCTGCGCGCCCAGCACGTAGTACGGCGCCGACTCGTACACCTCGGCGATGACCAGGGCCAGGAAGGTGTTGGTCGCGGACAGGTGGACGTGGCCGAGCAGCTCGCCGATGGGCGTGTACGGGCCGACCATGAAGACCAGCAGCAGGCCGATGACCAGCGGCGGCAGCAGCAGGCTGCAGAGCACGCCCGCCTCCCAGAACCGCGGGAACGGGAGCGAACCGCGGGCCAGCTTCCAGGCCAGCGGGGTACCCAGGACCAGCAGCACGGCCAGCGTGACCAGGCCCGACTCGACGGACGTGAGCAGCGGGCCGAGCGCGCCCGGGACCGACAGCGCGGCGCTGACCTGCGACCAGGACAGGTGGGCCAGCAGCGTGATCACCGGGCCGAGCAGGGCGACCCAGATGACCGCCGCGCCGGCCAGCGAGGCGACCCCGCTGGCCGAGCGCGCGGTCCGGCGCAGGGCCGACCCGCCGGCCTGGGCCGGAGGGCTAGCCGCCCAGCTCACTCGTCACGGCTGAGGGAACCGCGCTGGCGTCACCGGTGACCGTCGGGGTGATCAGCGTGAACCCTCCCTGCTTGTACTGGGCCAGGCCCGCCGGGGACAGCGTGTACTTCACGAACGCGGTGCCCGCCGGGGTGGGCTTGCCGATGATCGTGATGTCGATCACCTGCGGCGAGCCCATCTTGGTCGACTTCGGCATGCCAGGTGGCTTGATGGTCACCGTCGCCTTGGCGTACTGGTCGGCCAGCGCGGCGTCGCCCAGGTTGATGGCCGGGGGCAGCTTGATGTAGGGCAGGTGCAGCTCGACCGCCTGGGTGATGAACGCGCTGGAGGCGTCGAGCTGGCCGGACTGGAGCGTGGAGTCCAGCGAGGACTCGGCGTAGATCTGCGAGGAGTTGGCCGTGCCGTAGTCCGAGGTGCCGAGAATCTTGCTGACCGTGTCCTTGGGCAGGTTGTAGTGCATCTGCGCCAGTTCCAGCATGTAGATGAAGTCGCGGCCCTGCGGGTCGATGTTGGGGTCGGTCCGGCCGAGCTTCAGGCCGGGCGTCTGCAGGAGCGTGAACAGCCCCTGCAGCGGCTTGGAGCCGTCCGCGTAGGCCTTGAACTGGCTGGCGTACTTGCTCTTGGGGTTGTAGGCCACCACCATCTGGGTGCCCGCGTAGGGGATGAACCACTTGGTGAACTTGGGCTCCAGCGGCATGATGTTGTCCCCGCCGACCGCCTCGAACACGTTGGGGGTGATCTCGCCGCCGGCGATGTCCGCCTCCAGCGCGCCGGAGGAGTCACCGCGGCCGGTGTACTTGTACCCGGTGGCCGTGGTGAACGCCGGGGCGGCCACCTTCTCGTTGAGGAACTGCAGCGACGAGGCGTACGCCACGCTCGCGGTTCCCTTCGGGGCGGCACTCGACGGCGAGGACGACGAGGAAGCGGAACCTGACGAGCCGGATGACGAGGAACTGCACCCCGCGGCGACCAATCCGGCAAAGGCGATCGTCAGTATAGGAATTCGCCAGGGCCGCATTCCCCGTCCTGCGGCACCGGGTCTTGCAGCACCGGGTCTTGCCACACTGGCCTGCGAATCAATGTTCGTACGCGCGCTGAAGCGCGGGGTAGCCACCATGCCCCTGAAAATAGCTACCTGTGATTGCGCGGCGCAAGAAGATCTAACGTCAAGATCCCGTCAAGTTCCCGCAACGAAGACCGTTCGCCGCCGATCCCCGCCGGGCCCGCGGAATGGCCCGCAGGCCCCCGGGGCCGGACGTCGCGCGGCCGGCCCTGGACGCGCGCGGCAACGGATCGCGGCCTGACCCCGGATTCGGGGACTAGCCCAATTCGCAGCGAGCTGCCAATGTGGGTAGCGCAAACGAAAGTCTTCCGTCCCGGCAGCATCAGCAGTACCAGAATCGAGTAACCGCTAATAGCTGCCTCCGGCTGACCGGGCAGGCCGGTGTGAAGTCTCAGCTCAAAGGGGCTTGACGTGCGGTAAATGCAGTTAGCCTGGGCCAGCCGGGACTGGCGGCAGGCCATGCGAAATGATGCGACACTGGCGGCGAGCGGGCCATCCTGTTTAAAGGGACAATGGAATCAGCGGCACGGGAATCACGGGCACTGGCACCGGCACTGGGACCGGCACTGCCTGAGGAGCCAAACCGGTTCATCGGGCGGGAGCGTGAACTCGGCCGGCTGCGTGACACACTGCGCCGCACCCGGGCGCTGACTCTGTGCGGCGCGGGCGGGATCGGCAAGACCCGGCTGGCGCTGCGGCTGCTGGCCACCATGGCCGGGGACTTCGCTGACGGTATCTACCCGGTCGAACTGGGCGACCTGTGGGAGCCAGACCTGATCGTCTCCCGGGTGGCCGCCGTCATCGGCGTTGAGGCCGAGGCCGGGCACCCGCTGCAGGACACGCTGGCCGGCGCCCTGGAGACCCGGCAGGCGCTGATCATGCTCGACAACTGCGAGCATCTGGTTGACGCGTGCGCCGCGCTCGGCCAGCACCTGCTGGCCTGCTGCCCGGAACTGCGCATCGTGGCCACCAGCCAGGAGCCACTGCGGATCCCGCAGGAATCCGTGTGGCAGGTCGCGCCGCTCGCCGTGCCGCCCCCGGACGCTCCCCGGGACGCTGCGCAGCTAGCCAGCTTCGAGGCGGCCCAGCTGTTCGCCGACCGGGCGGCGGCGGCCCGGCCCGGCTTCGCGATCTCCGAGCGGAACGCGATGGCGGTGGCGGACATCTGCCGCGCCCTGGACGGCGTGCCGCTGGCCATCGAGCTGGCCGCCGCCCGGGTGAGCGTGCTGTCGGCCGAGCAGATCGCCGCCCGGCTGGGCGACCGCTTCACGCTGCTGGGTTCCGGCGACCGGACCGCGCCGCCGCGGCAGCGGACGCTGCGGGCCACCATCGACTGGAGCCACGACCTGCTCTCCGCGCCTGAGCAGATCCTGCTGCGCCGCCTGTCCGTGTTCTCCGGCTGGTCCCTGGACATGGCCGAGCAGGTCTGCGCCGACGGCCTGCTGCCCGTCGAGGACGTGATCGGCCTGACCGCGGGGCTGGTGGACAAGTCGCTGGTGGTGGTCGAGCCGGAGGTGCTCGGCCAGGCCCGCTACCGGATGCTGGACAGCATCCGCGCCTACGCCGCCCAGCGCCTCACCGAAGCGGGCGAAGCCGCGGCGACCCAGGCCCGGCTGCGCGACTACGCGGTGGCCGTGTGCGAACGCAACGAGGCGGTCGGACTGGCCACCATCCCGTCCAGCTGGCCGATGGTGGTCGCCGTGTTCCGCCGCTACGACGTGGACGTCGCCAACCTGCGCCAGGTCCTCAGTAGCTGCCTGGCCAGCGGGGACGCGGAGGCCGGGCTGCGCATCTGCGCCGCGGTCCGGCCATCGTGGATCGTCCGGGGCTCGTTCGACGAGGGGGAGAGCTGGTTCGCCCGCTTCCTCCGCCTGGGCCGCCAGGCCGTGTCCGACCGGGTGCTGGGCACCGCGCTCATCGGGCGGGCCCAGCTCATCCTGCCCAACGACCCGGCGCGGGCGCAGGACTGGGCCCGCGCCGGGCTGGGGCTGTGCCAGGCCGAGGGCCAGCTCGTCTGGGCCGCCACAGCCCAGAACGTGCTGGCTGAGGCCGCTCTGCAGACCGGCCAGCTGGCGGAAGCTGCCCAGTGGGCGGCCAGCGCCGTGGCCACCGCCCGGGACGCGGGCCACGCCTGGAACGAGGGGTACGCGCTCGGCACCCAGGCCGCCCTGGCCGCCGCCGAGGGAAGGCTGCGGGAGGCCCAGCAGCTCGGCGAGGCCGCGCTGGGGGTGATGCGCGGCATCGACCAGCGCTGGGGCGTGGCCCGCACCCTGCTCGGCCTGGGCGCGCTGGCCCGGCTGCGGCGCGACCCGGCCGGCGCCGTCGACTGCTACCAGGCGGCCCTGCCGATCCTGCGCGAGATCGACTCCCGGCCGGACATCGCCCGCTGCCAGGCAGGTATCGGCCGGATCGCCCTGGATCAGGGCCAGCTCACCCTGGCCCGGCTGCACCTGGCCGAGAGCCTCCGGCTGAGCCAGCTGACCGGGGCCCGGATCGGCGTGGCCCGCGGTCTGGAAGCGTTCGCGGCCCTGTGTTTCGAGGAAGGACAGGGTTTCCAGGAAGGACAGGGTGCCTCAGCGGGACGGGCCCGCCTGCCGGTCCTGCTGACCGCGGCGGCCGCGGCCCTGCGGGAGGCGGCCGGCCTGCCCGCGGCGGCCGCCCGGCGGACCCAGCAGTACCTGGACGCGGCGGGCGGCCTCGGCCAGAAAGCCCTGACTGAGCTGTGGGAGCAGGGCCTGGGCCTGTCCCCCGACGCCGCGGTGACCCTGGCCCTGAGTTCCGGCCCGCAGGCCACCGCGGGCAGCCGCGGGAGCGGCGGCGAGAGTAACGACGGGTTCGCCGCGGCCCCGGCGGAAAACCCGCCGTCGTCGCTCGCCCCGCCCTCGCTGGCCCCGCCCTCGCTCGCCACGCCGCCTTCGCTGACCCCTCGCGAGCGCGAGATCACCGCGCTCATCGCCCAGGGGCACAGCAACAAGGGCATCGCCGAGGAGCTGGTCATCAGTCCGGCTACCGCGGCACGCCACGTTGCGAATATCCTGTCCAAGCTGGGCTTCACCTCGCGGGCCCAGATCGCTGCCTGGGCTGCGGGGAACGGGTCAATCCAGCCGTCTGCGGCCCACGAACGGGGCAGCCTCATCCCGTGATGCCGCCTACGATGGACCCTGGCCGGGCGACCATTGGCATCAGTCACTAGGACGGGTAATGGGCAAGGCGACCAGAGTCAAGCGGGAGAACGCCCGCGAGAGAATAGCGGCGCAGCGTGCGGCGCAGCACAAGCGCGAGGTGCGCAACCGGATGCTGTGGACCGGGGGCAGCATCCTGGGCGTCATCGTCATCGTGGTCGCCTTCATCGTGATCAAGACCACCCAGAGCCCGGCCTCGGCCAACAGCGCGGATTCCAGCTCGCCAGCGGGCACCGCCCTCCCGGCCGGCGTGGTCAAGGACGTCACCAGCGTGCCGTCCTCCACGCTCGCGTCGGTGGCGACCGGCACCGCCGACCCGAAGAGCGTGACCACGGTGTCCTCGGCCGCGCCGCTGACGTCCGGCGGCAAGCCGGAGGTGCTCTACATCGGCGCCCAGTACTGCCCGTACTGCGCGACCGAGCGGTGGGCCCTGGCCGAGGCGCTCAGCAGGTTCGGCACCTTCAGCGGCCTGAGCGGCATCCACTCGGCCGGCGGCCAGGAGGTGTACCCGCACACCGCCACCCTCAACTTCTACAAGACCAAGTACGCCAGCAAGTACCTGACGTTCACCCCGGTCGAGCAGGAGACCGTGAGCGAGAAGCCGCTGGAGAAGCTGACCAAGCGCGCAGACCGCGCTGATCACCAAGTACGACGCCCCGCCGTACGTTTCGTCCGCCGACGAGGGTGCCATCCCGTTCATCGACTTCGGTGGCAAGTACTTCGTGCACGGCGCCCAGTACAACCCCCAGGTGCTGTCCGGCCAGACCTGGGCCCAGGTGGCCGCTGCGCTCAAGGACCCGTCGAGCGCGATCGCGAAGGGCGCGGACGGCGCGGCCAACATGATCACCGCGACGATCTGCAAGACCACGAACAACCAGCCCTCGAACGTGTGCACCACGCCGACCATCAAGGCCATCGAGGGTCAGATCTGATGGCCGCGCCCCGGCAGGCCGCAGGCACGGGGGCCAAGAAGGACAAGGGGACCCGCGGCGGGCGCCCCGAACCTCAGGCGGCCCGGGTCCAGACCAGGCAGGCCCAGGCTAGGCAGGCCCAGCGACCCACCCAGGCGCAGCGCGCCCGCGAGCGGAAGGCCGCCCCGGCGGCCCCGCCGGCCGAGCCGGGCATCAAGATCCCGCCGCTCTGGTTCCAGCTCGTCACGTGGGCGCTGGCCATCGCCGGCCTCGGCGTCTCGACCTACCTGACCATCACCCACTACGACTCCTCGATCCCGCTGGCCTGCTCGGACACCGGCACCATCAACTGCGCGCTGGTCACGCACAGCGCCGAGTCCATGGTGTTCGGCGTCTTCCCGGTGGCCGTGCTGGGGCTGGCCTTCTACGTATTCATGGCCGCGGCCACCTCGCCGTGGGCCTGGCGGCTGAAGTTCCCGGCGCTGACCTGGATCCGGATCGCCTCGGTCGTCGTCGGCATCGGGTTCGTGCTGTACCTGGTGTACACCGAGCTGTTCACGCTGGACGCGATCTGCCTCTGGTGCACGAGCGTGCACGCGCTGACGTTCCTGCTGTTCGTCCTCATCGTGGGCGGCGCCGCGGCCGGGTACGGCTTCCGGGAGCGCGAGGACTACTGACCCGGGTCCGGCGCAGGATCCGATCCGCGCGACCACGGCCTCGCTGCGGTCCCGGCGGGCCGTGCCGTTCCGGTAGGCGCAGGCCAGGCCGCCGTCACAGCCACGGCCACGGCCGTCACGGCGGCTGCGGCCAGCGCCCCGGCCGTCACGGCGCCGCGGCAGCGTGAGCAACTTGTAGCGGTGAGATAACGCTGAGTATCAGGGGCCCGGAGTGTCTCCCCGGGAATCGCCGGGTCCTGATTATGGTTAGAGAGGCTAACCGAAAACTTGTTAGACTAGCTAACTGTGAGCCCAGCGTATGAGATTCGAGCGGCCGGGAGCCCGGCGGGCGCAGTCCCGGCGGGCCAGATCCCGGCCGGCCAGGCGCCCTCAGGGAAGACGCCGGTCAGCGGCATGACGGTGACCGACATGACGGTGACCGACATGACGGGGCCGGCCGGGACGGACATGTCCCAGGCCATCATGGTCATCCTCCGGCTGTTCCGCGGCCTGGAGTGCGTGGACGCGGGGCTGACCCCCTCCCAGTACCGGATCATGAAGCTGGCCAGCGCCGGCGGTGAGCGTTCTACCCGGCTGGCCCAGCGGCTGGCGGTCGCGAAGCCGACCCTCACCGCGACCGCGGACGGCCTCGTCGCCGCCGGGTACGCCTGCCGGGCGGCCGAGCCGGGCGACCGGAGGGTGGTACGGCTCTCGCTGACCCCGGCGGGCCGCGCGGCGCTGGACCGGGCCGACGCCGCCTATACGGGCTGGCTAGGCCAGCTGCTGGACGGCACCGGCGATCCGGAGGCGGTACTGGACGCGCTCGAGCTACTCGGCTCGGCGATGACCGAGGCGAGGCGGGCCAAGCAGGGTCTCGCCCCTCGCGACGGCGGGAACGACGGCGGGAACACAGACGGGGACGGAAAGGAACGGGCCCACGGACACCGAACGACAGACCACCACGACCACACGGGGCAGCAGGAAGGCGGTGCGTAAAGCGCGCGGAGCGGGCCGGGATCGGGCCGGCACTGACGACGGCACGGGCCGGGGCTGGCTGAAGCGGCTCGCACGGTACTGCTGGCGCTACCCGCGCAACGTGGTGCTCGCGCTGGGCGGGACCCTGGTCGTGACCGCGATCGCGGCGGTCGTCCCGCTGATCCAGCGGCAGATCGTGGATGAGCTGGTCGGCCCGGGGCACCCGGCCGTCTGGCCCCTCGCGGTCCTCTTGCTGGGCGCGGCGCTGGCCAGCTTCGGCGGCCTCTACCTGCGCCGCTACCGCGGCGGCCAGGTCTCCCTGGATGTCCAGCACGACCTGCGGACCGAGATGCTCGGCGCGCTGTCCCGGCTGGACGGCAAGCGCCAGGACCAGCTGCACACCGGCCAGATCGTCAGCCGCTCCATCTCTGACCTGTCCATGGTTCAGGCCCTGCTCAGCATGATCCCGATGCTGCTCGGCAACGCGGTGCTGTTCGTGGCCTCCCTGGCGATCATGCTTTTCCTCTCCCCCTTGCTGACCCTGATCGCCCTGGCGGTCGGCCCCGCCCTGTGGTTCATCTCGATTGCCTCGCGCCGGACGCTGTTCCCGGCCAGCTGGGACGCCCAGCAGCAGGCGGCCGCGGTGGCCGGGGTGGTGGACGGCGCCGTGACCGGCGTCCGCGTGGTCAAGGGCTTCGGCCAGGAGGAGCAGGAGATCGGCCGCCTGGAACGGGCCAGCCGGCTGCTCTACGCCTCGCGGGTGCGCGCGGTGCGGCTGATGGCCCGGTACAACCCGGCCCTGCAGGCGGTACCCGCGCTCGGCCAGGTCGGGGTGCTCGCGCTGGGCGGGTGGCTGGCCATCGAGGGCTCCATCACCCTGGGCACGTTCGTGGCGTTCTCCTCCTACCTGCTCCAGCTGGTCGGCCCGGTCCGCGCGCTGGCCGCGCTGGTCACCACCGGCCAGGAAGCCCGGGCCAGCGTGATCCGGGTGTTCGAGGTCATCGACACCGAGCCCGGCGTCACCGACCGGCCCGGCGCGGTGCCGCTCGGATCCGCTCCGGCCGACGTGGACCTCGACGACGTCAGCTTCGGTTACGTGCCCGGACGTCCCGTCCTGCGCGGGCTGTCGCTGCACGTCAACGTGGGCGAGACCGTCGCGCTGGTCGGCACCTCCGGGTCGGGCAAATCGACCATCGCCTACCTGCTCCCCCGGTTCTACGACGTGACCGGCGGGACGCTGCGGGTCGGCGGCCAGGACGTCCGTGACCTCACCCTGGACTCGCTGCGGGCCTCGATCGGGCTGGTCAGCGAGGACTCTTTCCTGTTCTCCGACACGGTCCGGGCCAACATCGCCTACGGGCGTCCCGACGCCAGCTGGGAGGAGGTCCTGGCCGCGGCTCAGGCCGCCGAGGCGGACGAGTTCATCGCCGGGCTGCCGAAGGGCTACGACACGGTCGTCGGGGAACAGGGCCTGACCCTGTCCGGCGGGCAGCGCCAGCGGGTGGCCCTGGCCCGGGCGCTGCTGACCGATCCCCGCATCCTCGTCCTCGACGACGCCACCTCGGCGGTCGACACGCGGGTCGAAGCCGAGATCCACGCCCGGCTCAAGCACATCATGGCCGGCCGGACCACACTGCTCATCGCCCACCGGCGCTCGACCCTCCAGCTCGCCGACCGGATCGCCGTCCTCGACCAGGGCCGCCTGGTCGATATCGGCACGCACGCTGAGCTGGAGGCGCGCTGCCCGCTGTACCGCGACCTGATCACCGGGCCGGACGACGACGCCGAGGGCACCGACGCCGCGGTGGCTCGCGGCTACGAGCAGGCCGGCGGTCCCCGCGAGCGGGCCGCCGGGACGGCCGGGAACGCCGTCACTCCGTGGCTCTGGCCCGCTGAGGCGGCCCCGGAGTCCGGCGCCGCGCTGGCGGCCGTGGCAGACGGGCAGGCCGGGGCCGGTGCGGCCCAGCTGGCGGGCCTGGCCGCGCTGCCCGGAGCGGCGCGCCCGGCCGGCCGGGTCGGGGCCCGCGGGCGGACCGGCGGCCGTGGGGGCGGCGGCGGAGCCGGGATGAGCAGCATGATGGCCGGCATTCCCGCCTCGCCGGAGCTGCTGGCGAAGGTCGACGCGCTGCCACCGGCCCAGGACGTGCCCGGCGTGGACGTCGGGTGGGCCCGCGCCCCGGCGCCCCGGTTCAGGCTGCGGCAGGTGCTGCGCCCGTTCGCGGTGGGGCTCATCATCGGCCTGATACTGGACGCCCTCGACGCGCTGGCCAGCCTGGCCATGCCGGCCCTGGTCCGGGGCGGCATCGATCACGGCGTGGAGACGAAAGTCACCGGCGCTGTGCTGCTGATCGCGGGCCTCGCGCTGGCCGTGGTTCTGGCCGACTGGGTCATCAACGCGGTGCAGACCGTGGTCGTCGGGCGCAACGGTGAACGTGTCCTGTATTCGCTGCGGGTGAAGATCTTCGCCCAGCTGCAGCGGCTCGGGCTGGACTTCTACGAGCACGAGATGTCCGGGCGCATCATGACCCGGATGACCACCGACGTGGACGCGCTGTCGTCGTTCCTGCAGACCGGGCTGATCACCATGGTCAACTCGGTCCTGTCCTTCGCCGGCGTCATGGTCGCCTTGCTGATCATCAACCTCCGGCTCGGCCTGACCGTGCTGACCCTGATCCCGCTCGTCGTCGTGGCCACGCTGGTGTTCCGGGTCAAGTCCTCCCGGGCCTATGGCGAGGCGCGGGAGAAGGTCGCCGCGGTGAACGCGGACCTCCAGGAGAACGTGGCCGGCCTGCGGGTCACCCAGGCCTACCGCCGGGAGCAGGTCAACCTGGCCCGGTTCACCGGGCTCAGCGCCAGCTACCGGCGGTCCCGGCTCCGGGCCCAGCGCTACATCGCGGTGTACTTCCCGTTCGTGCAGTCCCTGTCCACCGCGGCGACCGCGCTCGTGCTGCTGGTGGCGGCCGGCCAGATGCGTGCCGGGCTGCTCAGCGCTGGCGCGCTGGTCGCCTACCTGCTCTACATCGACATGCTGTTCTCGCCAGTGCAGCAGCTGTCCCAGGTGTTCGACGGCTACCAGCAGGCCGCCGTCGGCCTGCGCCGGATCAGCGGGCTGCTGCGCACCCGGACCAGCACCCCGGAGGCGGAGCACCCGCGGCCGTCCGCCCGGGGCCGCGCCCGGATCGAGTTCCGCGACGTGCGCTTCAACTACGGCGGCGGGGACACCGAAGCGCTCTGCGGCGTGAACCTCACGGTCACGCCCGGCGAGACCGTCGCCCTGGTGGGGCAGACCGGGGCAGGCAAGTCCACGCTGGTCAAGCTGGTAGCCCGGTTCTACGACGTGACTGGCGGCGTGCTGCTGGTGGACGGCGTGGACGTGCGCGACTACGACCTGGGCAGCTACCGGCGGCGGCTGGGCGTGGTGCCGCAGGAACCCCACCTGTTCGCGGGCACCGTGCGCGACGCGATCGCGTACGGCAACCTGGCGGCCACCGACGCCCAGGTGGAGGCCGCGGCCCGGGCCGTGGGCGCGCTGGACATGATCGCCGAGCTGCCCGGCGGCTTCTACCACGAGGTCGCGGAGCGCGGCCGGAACCTGTCCGCTGGCCAGCGCCAGCTGATCGCCCTGGCCCGGGCCTACCTCGTGGACCCGGACATCCTGCTGCTGGACGAGGCGACCGCCTCGCTCGACCTGTCCGCGGAAGCGGCCGTCGTCTCGGCCACCGAGCGGCTGACCGCGCGGCGCACCACGCTCGTGGTGGCGCACCGGCTGACCACCGCGGCCCGTGCGGACCGCATCGCCGTGGTGGACCAGGGCCGCATCGTGGAACTCGGCACCCACGACGAACTGCTGGCCGCGGACGGCGCCTACGCCGCGCTCTGGGCGGCGTTCACCGGCGCTGCTCTGGTTGCCTAGCGGAGTCCTCACCGCGCGGATCGCCGCCAGGCGCGGGGGACGATCCGGGGGGTGACTGGGCCGGGATGACCGGGACCGCCGGGACGCCGGGCCCCGTCGCCCGGCGCCGGGCGACGCGGGACAGCGCGGCCAGGTCCCCGACGAGCTGGTCTGCTTCGCCGGCGGGCCGGTCCCGGAACTCGGCCCGGACCCGCCGCCCGGCCGCGTCCACGTGCACGGTGGCCAGGGACAGGGCCCGCTGCACCGGGCCGGTGACCATCCGGACGCTCTGCACCTTCTCCAGCGGCACCCAGGTAGTGACCTTGCGGAGCCGGCCGGTGACCCCCATCGCGGTGGTCGCGTCGTGGCCGGCGGCCAGGAAGTGATAGCTCAGCGGGGCCTTCCGCCGGGCCCGCCGCGGCGGGCGGGACAGCGGGGGCGGCCCGGACCCGATGACCAGCCGCATCAGCTCCCAGGCCGGCTCACGGTGCCCGACCGGGAGCAGGGTCTTGCGCATCCGGCCCGACCCGTCGGCGTGATCGCGGCCCGGGGAGCCGGCCACGTCGATCTCCAGCCGGCACCAGCCCAGCGGCCGCCACAGCACGGGCTCGACCATCCGCACCGCCTGCACCCGGCGCAGCGGGATGGTCTCCGCTACCGTGCCGAGCAGCCCGCGGCGGATCCGGATGCCGTCCGGCGACTGCGCGAGGGTGAAGCCGTACTCGGTCGCGATCCGCCGCCACACCACGGGCGCGAGCGTGATCAGGGACACCACGAGCGTGCCCCCGACGGCGGCGAACACCTTCGGCGACACCACGATCGCCACGACCTCGGCGACCAGCAGCGCCCCGAGCAGGCTGGCCGGGGAGGCTGCCACCGACCCGACCAGGCGGCCGTTGGGGACGCTGGCCAGGATCCGCTCGCCCGGCTCGGGGGTAGCCGGGTCCAGCCCATGATGCGCGGCCAGCAGCCGGGCCCGCAGGTCGAGCGCGGCCTGCTCGGGAAGGTAGGCGAGCCGTCCGTCAGCGTGGCTGGATCCGGCCAGCCGGACGCGCAGTTCGGCCAGGCCGAGGGCCCGGGCCAGGAACGGCCGCACCACGTCCACCGCCTGGATCCGGGCCACCGGCAGCTGCCGGGAGTCGCGGCGCAGCAGGCCGGTCTCGATACGCAGCGTGGCCCCGTCCAGCTTCCACCGGGTGACCAGCCAGTTGACCACGGCCCCGAGCACCACGAGCACGGCCACCGCCCAGTCGTACAGGTGCGACCCGTCGGGGCCGAACTGGCCGGACGCGGAGATCGCCACGATGGCCAGCACGCCGACGGCGGCCCGGCCGGACCGCACCAGGGGTGACAACGGGTGCAGCCGGTGCCACTCCCCCGGCTGGTCCGTCACAGGCCCGCGGCCTTCGCCTCGCCGAGGGCGGCCAGCCGGTCCCGCAGCCGGGCGGCTTCCTCCCGTTCGAGGCCCGGGATCCGCGCGTCGCTCGCCGCCGCCGCGGTGTGCAGCTTCACGGTGGCCAGCCGGAACACGCGTTCCACCGGGCCCGCGGTCACGTCCACGAACTGCATCCGGCCGTAGGGAACCACGGAGAGACGGCGGACCAGCACCCCGCGGGCGACGATGAGGTCGTCCTCACGCTCGGTGTAGGTCCAGGCCCGGACCCGGTTACGGGCGAACCAGAAGGCGGCCAGCCCGGCGACGAGGACCCCGGCCACCGCGAGGGCGGCGGCCGGGGCACCCACTGCTAATCCGCAGACGACGCCCGCGGCCAGGGCGGCGGCCGCGGCCGTCCCGGCGACCTGGACGCGCCGCATCCGCCATAGCCGGGGGGACGGTGACTTCGGGGCCGGTGCAGCTGAGCCAGACATGGCCCAAACGGTACAACCCGCGCCGCGCGCCAACCAAGTGCGCCGGCCCGGCCCGCGCATAGCATGAGGCGGCAACCGGCACGCGCAGAGCATCGGGTGAGAAGGAGCGGCGTGAGCAACACCAGCATCCCGACGACCACGGTCGGCGACATCACCCCGCATGCGATCGCGTCTGTGGCCACGCTGATCCGGCCCTATGTGCTGTGCACCCCGGTGGTCTTCCTGGACCGGTCCATCTTCGGGCTAGGTCCGGGCCCGCTGGTGCTGAAGCTGGAGCAACTGCAGCACTCCGGGTCGTTCAAGGCCCGGGGAGCGTTCGCCAACCTGCTGCTCCGTCCGCTGCCCAGCGCCGGGGTGGTGGCCGCGTCAGGCGGCAATCACGGCGCGGCGGTCGCCTACGCGGCCCAGGCCCTGGGGGTCACCGCCCACGTGTTCGTGCCGGAGGTCTCGTCCCCGGCCAAAATCGAGCGCATCCGCGGCTACGGAGCTGACCTGGTCGTCGGGGGCGCCTCGTACGCGGAGGCGCTGGCCGCCAGCGAGGAGTGGGCGGCCTCGTCGGGCGCCCTGCCCGTGCATGCGTTCGACCAGATCGAGACGATCCTGGGGGCTGGCTCACTCGGGGCTGAGCTGAGGCACCAGGCCCCCGCGGTCAGCACGGTGCTGGCCAGCGTGGGCGGTGGCGGGCTGCTCGCCGGGACCAGCGCGGCCTACGCGGGCCAGGCGCGGGTGGTCGGGGTGGAACCCACCGGCGCGCCCACCCTGACCCAGGCCCTGCGGGCTGGCGGGCCCGTGGACGCGGAGGTGGGCAGCGTGGCTATTGACTCGCTGGCCCCGCGCCAGGTCGGCCAGCACACCTTCGCCGTGATCCGCGAGTTCGTGCGCCAGGTGGTGCTGGTCAGCGACGAGGACATCACGGCGGCCCAGGAACTGCTCTGGGACCGGCTCCGGCTGGTCGCCGAGCCCGGCGGGTGCGCCGCGCTGGCCGCGTTGCTCAGCGGCGGGTACTCCCCTGGCCCGGACGAGACGGTCGCGGTCGTGATCAGCGGGGCGAACACCACCGCGGTCGACTTCAGCCGCTGAACTGAGTTACCCGGTGGGTGTGCGACGGGCCGAGTCCCCGGGGGGGTTGGGACCCGGCCCGCCGCACGGCACCCGCCGCAGCAACAGGAGGCGGCGGGTGGTCAGGGGGGCGTGCTCCCAGGGCTGGACGGGCTCTGGGAGCGGGACGGACTCTGCTGAGGGTAGGCCGGCGCGGATTGGCTGGGGCTCGGGGCAGCCGACGGCGACGGGGTCGCGCTGGCCGGGGGGCTGACACTCGCCGAGGGCCACGGTGCCTGGATCGGCCCAGGCTCGCCAGCGCGGCCGGGGCGGCCGGACTGGCCCTGGCGCCCAGAACCAGGCGGCCCGAACCAGGCTGGCCCGAACCAGGCTGGCCCGAACCAGGGCGACCAGAACCCAGGTGGCCAGCGGCGCTGGCGGATGGGGAACTGGATGACCCATGCCGATGCGGGTGGCCGGACACGGGACCGCTGGGTACCTTGCGGTCCGGCCTGACCAGCGCATGGGTGGCCTGCTGGCCGGCTTGCCCGGCCGAGTGCGGCGACCCGGACAGCTGGGGCGAGACCGCCGGGTCCCGGTCAGGGCGGGCGGCGGGCGCGTCGATCGTGTGATGGGCCAGCCGCTGGGCCGCCACCGGCAGTTCCCCGGCGTAGGCCACCGCGAGGAGTCCGCCCATCAGGACGGCGCCGGTCGCCGCGGCCACCGCCAGCCTGCCCCCGCGCAGCCAGGTCATCCGGCGCGGGTCCCGGCGCGGGTCGGGGGGCCGGAGGTCCGCGCCGCGCGCCGGGGCCGCCGCGAACGCGTTGGACTCCGCGAACGCCCCGGACTCCGCGAACGCCCGGAACTCGGCGAGCGCCCGGGCCTCCCCGGTCAGTTCGCTGCTTTCCGGGGCCGAGGTCAGGGCGGCGAGTACCCGGACGACCGGCTGCGACCGGGCGGGGTCACCGCCCGGCATAGCGCCCCGGTCCGGCAAACCTCTGTCCGGCACGCCCCGGTCCAGCGAGTCCCGGTCCGGCACGCCCCGGTCCCCAGAGCCACTGTCGGGCGAGCTCCGGTCCAGCAAGTACCGGTCCAGCAGCGCGTCAGGGAACCGCTCCCTGCTGGGACGGTCCGGCCGGCTGCTCCGCTCGCGTTTTGTCATGCTGCCTTCGAAACGACGGGGCAGCCGGATGCGTTACACGGCGCCGGTTCACGCGTCCTGCGGCCGCGGATGCTCACGGCGCGGAACCGTGCGTGACGCCGACCTCGGCCAGGGTCGCGGCCAGTCGCTGTAAACCACGGTGGGCGGCGACCCGGACCGCCCCGGGGCTACGGCCCACCAGCCGCGCCACCGTCGGGGTGTCCAGCCCAGCGACCACCCGGAGCAGGATGACCTCGGCCTGGAGCCGGGGCAGCGTGGCGATAAGCGCCACCGCGGCCTGGGTACTCAGCTTTTCCAGCACCAGGTCGGCAGGGTCCGGGATATCCGGGCTGGTCACATCGGCCACTTCGGGCATGGAGACCACCGGCCGCCGCGACCGGCGGCGGCCCTCGTCGATCGCCCGGTGCCGGGCGATCGTGAACAGCCAGGCCCGCCAGGCGGCCTCATCGCCGCGGAACGCGGCCAGCCCGCGGACCACCTGCACCCAGGTGTCAGCGGCGATGTCCTCGGCGGCCTCGGGCGCGATCACCCGCAGGTAACGCAGCAGGGCGGGATTCGCGTCGCGCCACAACACGGAAAAGGCCCCGTCGGCCTCATCAGTACCGCGGCCTGGATCAGGATGGCCCCGATCAGGATGGCCCGGATCGGGATGGCCCTGAGCGGCGTAACGCTGATCAGGACGGCCCTGATCGCTGCGACGCTGCGCGGCCGCGAGCAGGCGCCCAAACTTCTCGCCGATCACGATGCCGAGTATCGGCACCAAGTGCCCGCATCCGCAGCGGATCGGCAATCTGTGTCTGAATTCTCCCCGAAATGGCGGAAACAACCCCGAGTGGATGGGCGGCGCTACCGGCCGCCGATATCCTCGCTCCAAACGGCCGGGTAGCGGTCCTGGAATTCCCGCATCGCCGCCTTGCACCGCTCGTCATCGAGCAGCGTCACCGACACGCCCTGGCCGATCAGGAAGTCCAGGTCACCGGCGAAATTCTCGGCCTCCCCGACGACCACGCGCGGGATCTGGAACAGCAGGATGGCACCGGTGCACATCGGGCACGGGGAAAGGGTCGTGTAGAGGGTCATCTCCCGGTAGGAGGATTGGCGGCCCGCGTTACGCAGGCAGGCGATCTCACCGTGCGCGACCGGGTCGCCGAGCTGCACGCGCTCGTTGTGGCCCGCAGCCACGATGTCGGAGCCGGTGGCCAGCACCGCGCCGACCGGGACACCCCCGGCGGCCAGGCTGGCCCGGGCCTGCGCGAGCGCGGCCGTCATCATCGTCTGGTCCAGCTCACCCGGTGCAGTCGTCATGCCGAGGAGGGTACCCGGCCGCCTGGCCCGTCGTCCTCGGCCGCTCAGCGGACGAAGGTGGCGTACAGCAGGTAGACGTTCAGGGCGACGATCATCACGGTGATCAGGCTGGCTGCCGCGGTGGTGAGCTCGCGGTTCACCAGCGGGCCCATCACGTCTTTGCGCCTGGTCAGCGCCACCAGCGGGACCAGCGCGAACGGGATGCCGAACGACAGCACCACCTGCGAGATCACCAGGCTGGCGGTGGTGGGGAGGCCGAGCTCCAGGACGACCAGGGCGGGCAGCATGGTGATCCCGCGGCGCAGGAACAACGGGATCCGGCGGCCGATGAAACCCTGCATGACCACCTGGCCCGCGTAGGTGCCCACGCTGGAGGACGACAGGCCCGAGGCGAGCAGGGCCGCCGCGAACGCCAGCGCGGCGCCGCCGCCGACCAGCCGGCCCAGGTCGGCGTGCGCGACGGTGAGCGACCCGAGCTGAACGCCGGGGGCCTGGTCGGCCATCGCGGCCGCCACCACGAGCATGGTCAGGTTGACCAGCCCGGCCGCGCCGAGCGCGATGACCACGTCGAGCCGCTGGAAACGGAGCAGCTCGCGGCGCTCCGCGTCGTCGGCGCAGGCCACCCGGCCCTTGGTCAGCGCGGAGTGCAGGTAGACCACGTGCGGCATGACGGTGGCCCCGATGATGCCGGCGATCAGCAGCGGGCCGCCCGGGCAGGCGAACCCCGGCACCAGTCCGCTGGCCAGCGCGGACGGGTCCAGATGAACCGCCGCGAGGTCGTAGGCGAAACCCAGGAAGATGATGCCCAGCAGGCCGCACACGGCCAGCTCGAACCGGCGGTAACCCCGCTGGTCGAGGGCCAGGATGGCGAACGCGACCAGCGCCGTCAGCGGGCCGGCGACGCGCAGCGGCACGTGGAAGAGCAGGTTCAGGCCGAGCGCGGCGCCGACGAACTCCGCGAGGTCGGTGGCCATGGCGATGAGCTCGGCCTGGACCCACAGGCCGGCGGACACCGGCCGGGGCAGGTGGGCCCGGCACAGCTCAGCCAGGTCCTGCCCGGTCGCCACGCCCACCTTCGCCGACAGGTACTGCACCAGCATGGCCATCAGGTTGGCGAGCACGATGACCCAGGCCAGGGCGTAGCCGAACCTCGCCCCGGCCGCGAAGTTGGTCGCGAAGTTGCCCGGGTCGATGTAGGCCACTGAGGCCACGAAGGCCGGCCCGAGCAACGCCAGCCCGCCCCGCAGTCGCCCGCGGGAGCGCATCAGGCGCAGCGGGCTGAGCTGCCCGGACCCCGGACCCGCCCGCACGGCTGCTACGGGCGGATCTGGGGTTGGGTCCGGAGGCGGCCGGAGCGCGGGATCTGCCGCCATGGACCAGCTGCCCTAGCCGACCGACGGGCCGAGGCCGAGGGACTGCGGGGTGCTGGAGTCGGGCGACGGCTGGTTCAGGCCCTCATCGAGCGGCCCGAACTCGGTCATCAGCGAGCGGCTGCCGCCCCACGGCGTCTGCTCCTCGGCGACCAGCGTGTTGGTGGTGAGTAGCAGGCCCGCCACGGACGCCCCGTTCTGCAACGCAGACCGCGCGACCCGGAGCGGGTCAATGATGCCCATGTCGATCATGTTGCCATACCGGCCCTGAAGTGCGTCAAAGCCCTCGTCCTGGCCGAGCTGGGTCATCTGGGCCACGACCTCCTCACCGGAGTAGCCGGCGTTGGCGGCGATGAGGTACGCCGGGGCGGTCAGGACCCGGCGCACGATCTCCACGCCGGTCGCGTAGTCGTCCTTGACCTGGAGGTCATCCAGCGCGCCCGAGGCGTGCAGCAGCGCCGCGCCGCCGCCGGCCACGATGCCCTCGGCCATGGCCGCCCGGGTCGCGGCCAGCGCGTCCTCGACCCGGTGCTGGAGTTCCTTGAGCTCCGCCGGGGTGGGTGCGCCCACCCGGATCACCGCGACCTTGCCGGACAGGGCGCCGATCCGCTCGCTGAGCACGTCCTCGTCGATCCCGAACTGGGCCCGGTCCACCTCGGCGCGCAACTGGCCGAGCCGGAACTCGACGTCCTCAGCCGAGCCCGAGCCGCCGATGATGGCGGTGTGGTCGGCCGTGACCCGGACCTGGCCGGCCCGGCCCAGCTGCTCCAGGGTTATGGTCTCCAGCGAGAACCCGGAGTGCTTGCTGACCACCGCGCCGCCGGTGACCGCGGCGATGTCCTCCAGCTTGCGCAGCCGCCGGTCGCCGAAGCCGGGCGCGCGGACCGCCACGGCCTGGAAGATCCCGTTGACGTGGTTGTGCACCAGCATGGACAGCGCCGAGCCCTCGACGCTCTCGGCCAGGATGACCAGCGGCCGGGGCTCGCGCATGATCTTGTCCAGCACCGGCATCAGCTGCTGGACCTTGGTGATCTTCTCACTGGTCATCAGCACGTAGGGGTTGTCGAGCACCGCTTCGAGGCTGGCCGGGTTGGTCACCAGGTACGGCGACAGGTACCCGTTGTCGAACTGGAAGCCCTCGACGAAGTCGACGCTCATCCCGTTCGCGTTGGACTCCTCGACGGTGACGATGCCGTCGTCGCCCACCGTGTGCAGCGCCTTGGCGATCACCGCGCCGACGACGTCGTCGTCGTTCGCGGAGATCGCGGCGACGCGCCGGTAGTCCTGCTCGGTGGCCACCGGGTGCGCCACCCCCTGCAGGTGGTTGACCAGCCGGTCCACCGCCACGTCGATACCCCGCTTGACCAGCACCGGGTTGGCGCCGCCGTCGATGGCCTGCATGCCCTCGGTGATGATGGCCTGGGCCAGGACCGTGGCCGTGGTGGTGCCGTCCCCGACCACGTCGTTGGTCTTGATGGCCGCTTCCTTGACCAGCTGGGCGCCCATGTTCTCGAACTGGTTGGCCAGATGGATCTCGCGGGCGATGGTCACGCCGTCATTGGTCACCACCGGGGTCCCGGTAATTTTTTCCAGGATGACGTTGCGTCCCTTGGGCCCCAGCGTTGACTTCACGGCTTCGGCCAGCTTGTCTACACCGGCCAGCAGCAGGCTGCGCGCTTCCGCGCCGAAACGCAGTTCCTTAGCCATCAGGTCCTCCTAGGACGTGTTCTCAGTCAGTGGCGGTAGTCAGGGGACGAGAATGGCGCGGCCGCGCACCCGGCCCGCATCCAGATCCGCGAACGCCTCCACGGCGCTGGTCAGCGGGTAGGTGCGGGTATGCAGGGTGACCTTGCCCGCTTCGGCCAGCGACATCAGCTCGGCCAGGTCGTTGTAGGTGCCGACGATGTTGCCGACGATGTTGCGCTCGGTGGAGATGATGTCGAGCGTGGGGATCTCCAGCGTGCCGCCGTACCCGATGACGAAGTAGGAACCGGCCGGGGCGGTCATGTTCCAGCCGTCCATCTCGGCGCCCTGCTCGGCCACGAAGTCCAGCACGACGTGGGCGCCGGCCCCGCCGGTCAGGTCCTTGACCGCTTGCACCTGGGTGCCGTCGGCGACCACGGTGTGGCTCGCGCCGAGCTGCTCGGCCAGCTTGAGCGCGTCCGGGTTCCGGTCCACCACCACGATGGTGGTCGCGGACAGCGCGGCCAGGCACTGGATGCCGATGTGACCCAGCCCGCCCGCGCCGATCACCACGGCGGTCGTGCCCGGGTAGAGCAGCGGAAGGGCCTTGCGGACCGCGTGGTAGGCGGTGATGCCCGCGTCGGCCAGCGCCGCCACGTCCTGCGGCTGGGTCGAGGGGTCCAGCTTCACGCAGGCCCGGGCCGAGGTGAGCAGGTACTCGGCCATCCCGCCGTCGCGGGACAGGCCCGGGAACGAGCTGTCCCCGGTGCAGTGCATGTCGTCGCCGGCCCGGCAGGCCCGGCACAGCCCGCAGGTCGGGGTGGGGTGCAGGATCACGGTGTCACCCAGGGCCACGTTGGTGACCGCCGAGCCGATCTCGGCCACCCACCCGGCGTTCTCGTGACCCAGGATGTAGGGCAGCGGGGTGCCCATGGCCGCGTCCCACTGGCCCTCGATGATGTGCAGGTCGGTACGGCAGACGCCGGCCCCGCCGATCTTCACGAGGACCTCGAGCGGGCCGTGGACAGCCGGCTCCGGTACCTCGTCGATCACCGGCTGCTGGTGGAAAGCGTGCAAGCGGACGGCCTTCATTGGTCCTCCTCGGCCTGGGGCTTATGACCCAGCCCCGCCGTGTCGTCGTATCGGTGCTGCAGCATGCCGCGGCAGATGCTGCCGTTCGCTTCGATGCTGGTCCGGGTCAGCCGGGCCCGCCCCAGATGCATGCGCAGGGAGTCCGGGCGCACCTGCTCCCCGGTCTTGGGGTCGATCAGCAGCCACGCGTCGTCACCAGCGGGCAGGCCGAGCTCGGCCCGGCGCTCGCGGAGCCGCTGCAGCGCGGCGGAGGGCGGCACCTCGCCCAGGGTCATCCCCGGCAGGCTGGCCGGGTCGGTCCCGGCGGCGAGCAGCGGCCAGGCAGACCTGGTCGGTGCCGGCCATGACCGCCTTGCGCAGGAAGTCGGCCCGCAGCTCATGCAGCTCGCCGATCGCCTCTCCGTCGAACGACTGGGCGAATCCGGCCCGCGCGGCCACCCCGCCGTTGATCGCGTCCGAGGCGAAGTGGTCTTCGAGCACGATCTCTGCCCGGCGCACCCCGGGGGTGGCGGACACCGCGTCGTAGGCGTCGGCCACCATCAGGAAGGCGAAGTTGGGCGCGCAGAAGTAGGTGGGCAGCCGCAGCCGGACCTGGGCGTCCCCGTCCGGGGAGACGGTGCACGAGGCCACGAAGCCGAGCGAGGTTACCGGCTCGTCCAGCTCCGGGTCGCGCACCGTCTCCAGCGCGGCGAGGACGCGCGCTGGCCCAGGCGGCCTGACGGCCTCACCTGGACCAGTGCGACGTGATCCGCTGGTGGCGGAAACAGTCATGCTCCCGTAACCAGCTGCGGGTCGTCTTCGACCAGCTTGGCGTCATCCTGCGCCCCCGGGGCGCTGGTGTCCTTGATCTGGAACTCGGCCGGCACCTCGATGTCGTACAGCTTGGCCGCGTTCAGGCCCAGGATCTTCTTCTTGGTGTTGGTGTTGACCCTGGGGAAGTCGGAGAACTCGTCGCTGGGGTAGTCCCAGTCCACGAAGCCCTCGATCTGCCACTTCGGCTCCCAGATGCCGTAGTCGCTGCCGAAGGTCATCTTGTCCTCACCGACCCAGAACAGCAGCTCGCCCATGACCTTGGCGAAGAACTTCGGCCGGGCGTACATCAGGCCGCCGATGACCACGGACAGGCCGGCGTAGACGTTGGGCTCCTGCGTCGCCATGAAGCAGAAGTCCTCGATCCGGGGCAGGCCGACGTGCTCGACGATGAAGTTCAGGTCGGGGAAGTCGGTCGCGCAGTGGTCGATGTCGGAGACATCGAACGCGTCCTTGTCCAGCGGCCAGATCGTCGGGCCCTTGTGCACGTGGACGTTCTTGATGCCCAGGTTCTGCGCCGCCTCCAGGAACCGGTAGGCGCCGGGGTCAGACAGCTTGTAGCCCCGGGAGCCGTTGTTCCACTCGGCGGTGTAGAGCTTGACGCCCTTCGAGCCGTAGGTCTCGACGTTCCTCTTGAGCTCTTCCAGCCCGGGGTCGCCGTCGCGGGGGTCGAACCGGGTGTTGTAGATGAACTTGCCCGGATGCCGCTTCCCCATCTCGGCGTTGCGCTCGGTGGTGTTGAAGCCCTCCGAGTACCACTCCTTCAGGTACGTCGGCTGGAAGACCGCCACGTCCACGTAACCGTCTTCGAAGACGTCCTTCATCAGGTCGTCCTCGGAGTACTTCTGGAAGTGCTCGATCGACCAGTGCGTCTCAGGCGGGCCCAGGCCCTGGTAGGCGTGGAAGCACTCGATCCAGCCCTTGGCGTACTGCTCGGCTCCCTTGACCCAGTTGTCCGGGGCGGCGTTCCAGTAGTGCATATGACTATCGACAACGAAGTACTTCTCGCCGTCCTTTTCGTACACGGTTCCTCCTCGTGGGGGTCCGGTGCTGAAGCGCTGGACGCCGGGCTAGCTGGACGGGGTGAGATCAGTGAGATCGAAGCCGATGTACTCGGCCGCGTCCTCCGGGTTGGCGAACATGATCGTCCGGTCATCCTCGTGGATCATCCGGCCGTAGTGGGTGGACATGTTCTCTTCGAACTCCGCGGAGTCGTAGAACCCGGGCTCCTCGCCGAGCGCCTCGGAGATCTCGTCGTAGACGAAGTCCATCCGGCCGATCGCGTCGACCCGGATCATCGAGGGCAGGAAACGCACGGACACGTTGGGCTTTTCCCTCATGACCTCGGCGACCACGGCCCCGACCTGGTTGTTCATCAGGGTGACGCCGCACTGGTTCGAGGCGGTGCTGTCGGCCTTGAATGGGCTCTCGGAAGTCTTGTACGTCGTCACTGGGCCAGCTCCTTCGGGTTTTCCAGGTGCAGGTCGGAGAGGATGCCGCTGAACCGAGCCTTCTGCGCGTCCAGGCCGTCCTCGAACCGGGGGGGCTTCGACTCGGGCTGCGACCACAGCGGCTGCAGCGTCCGGGAGGCGGCGATGGCCTTGGGCGTCCAGACCGACAGCCACTCCTGGAGCTTGGCCTTGTTCTGGTCGGCGAACTCACGGTCGCTGGTCAGCAGTTCGAACAGGGGCCGCGTGTAGCGCAGGTCACGCTCGGCGTAGTCGTACTCTTCCGCGCCGACCACCGTCGGGGTGACGAAGTCGCCGTTGCGCGGGGCCGCGTGCTGCACCAGCTGGCTGCGGAACAGCTCGCCGACCAGCGGCTCGAAGATCACGTTGGCCACGAAGATCGCCTCGCACCAGTCGTCGATGGCGGTCATCTGCTCGGCGACGTCCCGGACACCCTGCCAGGCCGGGTCGCTGTTCCAGGTCTCCAGGTGCGCCGTGCCGTCGAAGCCGTCGATCTCCTCGGTCAGGCTGAGGTTGTAGAGCGCGAGGTCCTGGGCGGCGCGGATCCGGTGCATGCTGTTCACCGAGATCGCGTTGTTGTGCATGTTGGTGGGCGCCCGCCGGTTGGCGTTAGCGAAGAGGTAAAGCCCCAGCCCGTGATCCACGTGCATCCAGGCTCCGACGTTGCGCTCGACGAAGGTCACCCAGCTCCGGTTCCACTGCTCGAACGCCTTCGCCTGCCGGGCCGCGTCGATGTTCTGGTTCAGCTGCCGGACGACGTTGGAGTTGTAGCGGTAGAACGTGAGCTCCCACTCCTCGTTGGGGTCGCGGAACTCGTGCCACCCCAGCGCTGGCCAGTCGTAGCCCTTGCCACCCGAGCCCGGGTAGCGCTCTGGCTCCGGCCGGTCCGAGCCCCAGGACTTGAGCGCCGTCCAGTCCAGCGGGTACCCGCCCCGGCCGTCGGAGAAACCGTAGAGCCACCCCTGGGCGAGGTAGTGCCGCGGGTCGGGCTGGACCTCGACCGTCACGTCCTCGTAGTGGGTCTGCTTGCGCTTGGCGGGCGTGTAGTAGTTGAACCGGCGGGCGTTCGAGTCCGGGAATTCCTTCGCCCCGGCCTCCGCGTCGGTGAAGACCGGCTTGGGAACACTGCGTTCTGGAGCGGTTGTCATGAGGTCTCTCCTTCATCGTGAGAGTTCAGGCGCGGATTGCCACCGGCGGCTCTGCCGATGGGCTTGCAGGCACGTCCGTTGCTCCTCACTGCTGGCCGGGATCCCCGGTGGTGGTGAACTTGTCGTAATAGATTCGCTTCTCTTCCACGCCCAGCTGCGCGAGCAGCGGCAGGGCCGCCTCCACCATGGGTGGCGGGCCGCAGACGTAGGCGTGGGCTCCGGTCAGGTCGGCCGCGTGCCGCTTGACCACGTCGGTGACAAAGCCGGTCTCGCCGTCCCACTGGTCATCCACGTCCGCCTCGGACAGCGCCGGGATGTACCGGAAGTTCGGCAGCTTCTCCTCGAGCTGGTGCAGCTCGGCCTCGAAACACAGGTCCCGCTTGGCCCGGGCGCCGTAGAAGAACGTGGCCTTGCGCTGGATGCCGCGCTCGGCCAGGGTGCGCAGCAGCGACAGGATGGGAGCCATGCCCGCCCCGCCGCCGACGAAGATCAGGTCGTTCTCGCCCTCGCGGAGGGTGAAGACCCCGAACGGGCCGCTGAGGTCGAGCCGGTCCCCCTCGGCCAGCCTCTCGGCCAGGAACCTGGAGAACACGCCGTCCGGGTAGACCTTGATGATGAACTCCAGCAGCCCGCTTTCGCGGCTGGAGGTGTTCGCCATCGAGAAGGACCGCACCTCCTCCGTCCCGGGCACGGCGATGTCCATGTACTGGCCGGGGAAGTACTTGATCTCGTCCGGCTCGAGCAGCCGCAGGACCAGGTGGCGCATGTCGTGGGTGACCGCGTCCTTGGACACCACCTCCGCCACGCCCTCCTGGATCGGCAGGCCGGACCGGATCATCTCCTCGTCGTAGTTCAGCAGCTCGATGGTGACGTCCTCGTAGGCGTGCGCCCGGCACAGCAGGGTGTAGCCCTCATCGAGCTCGTAGTCAGGGAGCGCGAAGGTGGAGTAACGGTCGTGCTCGATGTCCTCGCCCTCGAGGATGAACGACTTGCACGCGGCGCACTGGCCTTCCTTGCAGCCGTGCATGAGCATGACGCCCTGCTCGGCTGCGGCCCGGAGGATCGTCTGATCCTCGCGAACCTCGATTTCGATGCCGACCGGCTCGAACCGTACGACGTGCTTGTCGGCCATGGCCCCCTCGCGGATAGTGGGAAATCGCCTCGGAGAAGTGGTTGGGAGGGGGCCGCAGGGCCTGGCCTGCGGCCCACCTCCCGGTCTAGCTAGGTTCGGTCAGGCGTCCACAGGTGCGGGACGGCCGGCCGGGCCCTGCTTGTTGTAGTCGGCCTTGAAGGCCGTCCTCTCTTCCGGGGTCATCTCGTTGAGGATGACGTTCGGGCTCAGCACCGGTCCCATCCGGCGCAGGTGGTCCAGGGTCCACATCTTGCTCGGGTCCAGGTTCAGGTGCGGCTGGGCGACGAGGGTCTTGCCGTCGTCCCGGACGTACCCCATGTCGGACACCACGTCGGCCCAGTTCCAGCCGTGGTACAGGGTCTCCCATTCGCGCTTGCCGATGAGCTGGCCCATGTTCGGGGTGGACCGGCCCTGGTAGGTGGGCCGGAACGCTTCGACGTCGGTCCACCGGCACTCTTCGTGGCAGTAGGTGCGGACCTGGCCGTCGACCTCGTCGATGACCATGTCCTCGCGGACCAGGCAGGGCACCATGCAGGTCCAGCAGCGGTGCGGGTACACGTAGTTGACGCTCTCGGCCACGATCGGGTGGTGCCCGTTCGGCATGGACAGGCGGTTGTAGTTCTCCCACCACTTGCCGTACTTGTCGTACCAGCCCGGGTACTTGTACTCGAACCACTCGAAGTCGGTGTCGGTCATCGGGTCGATCCGCCAGTAGTTCGCCAGCCAGCCGGTGGCGAAGAACTGGGCTACTTCGTGCACGTAGCCCTTGTTCCAGATCTGGTTCCACGCCTCTTCGATGAGGTCGTGCGGGATGACCAGCCCGTACTTCTCCAGCGGCACGAGATAGCTGCGGTAGTAGTCGTCGTAGATCCACCGGCGCCACATCTCGGCGTAGGACTCACGGTCCTTGCGCCGGTCCTTGGTGCCGTACTCGATGAACGTGCCGATGGCGGCGTCCACCACCCGGTGGTTGTTCCACCACGCGTAGCGCAGGTCGCGCTCGAGCAGCTGGTGGTTCTCCTCGTCGGCCAGGGCCATCAGCAAGGTGGCGTACCCGTTGCTGATGTGCCGCGACTCGTCGGACTGGACCGAGTGGAACACCGTCGGCAGCAGGTAGTCGCCGTTAGCGGCGGCTTCCGCGGGCATGGCCACGAACAGCGTGTTCGTGAACGCCGTCTCGGCCACGATCGTCAGGTAGATGCTCGCCGCGGTGATCGCGTCACCAGTGATGAACCCTTCGGCGAACTGCCGGCCGATCGTCCCGCAGTAGTCGTTCTGGAAGTTCCGCAGGCTGTTGTTGAAGCCCGCCGGGTCGATGTAGTTGTTCATGTACAGGCGCTTCAGGTTCTGCTGGATCGTCGAGTGGCGTACCTCGTCGATCATCTGGATCGCCTGGCCGTTGTGCAGTTCCGGGTTGGGCACGGTGCGGAACAGCAGCGGCATGGCCCGCGCGGCGGAGATCTCCGGGAGCGGGATGATCGACAGGAACAGCTTCTGCCACTCCAGCCAGCGCTCCTGCACCTGGCGGAACATGTTGCCGCGGATGGCGCCGTCCTGGGCTCCGTAGACCCGGTGGTCCTTCTCCTCCTGCATCGGGAAGTAAGAGCGCAGGACCTGCTTCAGGGGGTCCTTCTTGGACGCCTTACGGAACGAGTAGTCCGTCCCGTACTGCGCCACCGGTTCGTGATACATGGGTTCCCAGGACAGTTCCTGGATCTTCTGGTGGGCCTTAGCCACACTCTGGCGACTCATGGTCACCCCTTTCCCCTTGTGGGTTCCCGCTAGGCCTCGTGCCTGCGGTCTGGCTTCAATCTCCGCCACCAGCGCCTGGCCGGCGGCCGGGTGCACGAGTCCGCTCGAAAGTCCCTATGTGCCGAATAACAACCTGTAAAAGCGGGGGCTGGGCTCTCAACATGAGACAGGCCCGTCTGGTACGCCCCCGACCTGCGCAAGCGGCTGCCTGCGGTAAAACTCAGCGGTCACCGAAGAAGATGTTCCGCAGTTGCGCCAGTTGGTCCTGGATCTCCTGGGAGTTACGCTGATTACCCTCGGCGGCCGGCTCGATGCCCAGGCAGCGGAGCAGGGCCGCGGCGGGAGGGCCGGGGTCGCCCGATTCACCCAGAACCGGGTGCAGTCCCTGGTCAGCGAGATGATGAAAGACCAGGTTGACGACGCTCCAGGGGTTGAACGTCTCGTCCGGCGGCATAGCTGGTTGACTCATGAGGCGCCTCCGGATTCTTCAGCGGGCAGGCGTAAGTAGGCCGGTGTCCCCCGATCAAAACTCCGGCGCCGTAGGGCTGCCGGTCTCAACTTGAGACAGGTATCGGTATCGCCACACTTATTTTGGGTAGTTAAGACGCGAACCCGGGATGCGCGACCGCGAGCTGAGTGCTTGCGCGGGCGTACCGGGAGGTACGGAGGCCCGATGGTGCCCACAGCAGTGCACCCGCCCGCCTCGGCTGACAGCAAGGGGCTGGCCGAGACGCGGGAGCGTTTCCTGACGGCCGAGTCGGTCCGGCCGAGCGAAGTACGTGAGCCGATCCTGGCGTCCTGGTGGCGCTCCCGGCAGTGGAAGGTAGCCGCCGACCGGGTAGCGCTGCCGTACGTCCGGGACCCGAATCTTGATACACCGCTGACCCGCAACGCCATGCCCGTGCTGCGCAACCTCCGCCAGCACCTGGAGGGGCAGCCGATCAGCGTCATCCTCACCGACGCCGCGGGCGTCGTGCTCACCCGGATGACCGCCGACCACGACCTGGAACGTCACCTGGACGGGGTCCAGCTCGCGCCGGGCTTCAGCTACGCCGAGGAGTACGTCGGCACCAACGGGATCGGCACCGCGCTGGAAGGCGGCCAGCCCGCCGCCGTGTTCGGGCACGAGCACTACGCCGAAGACCTCGAGGATCTGGCCTGCGCCGGGGTGCCGATCCACGATCCGATCTCCGGGAAGGCCGTCGGCGCGGTCAACCTGACCTGCTGGCGCCGAGACGCCGACCCGCTGCTGATCGCGCTGGCCAAGACCACCGCGGACCAGATCACCCAGGCCATGCTGGCCGACAGCAGCGCGCGGGAACTCCAGCTCATGCAGGAGTACATGCGGGCCTGCCGGCGCACCAGCGGGATCGTGCTGGCCCTGAACAACGACGTCGTCATGATGAACGAGTACGCCCGCCAGGTCCTCGACCCGGGCGACCAGGGCGTGCTGCTCGGCCAGGCGGCTGAGATGCTGGCCAGCCAGCAGGCCGGCGCGGTGTCCGTCGAGCTGCCCAGCGGGATCCAGGCCCGGATGTACTGCCGTCCGGTCCGCGGCGACGATCACGTCGCGGGCGGTGTCGTGCACGTGAAGCTCATCGAGCCGGCCAGCCAGCGGCCTGCCGCGGACAGCGCCGCGAAACCCCCCATGTCCCTGCCCGGGCTGGTCGGTGGCGGGGCGCTCTGGCTGCGCGGCTGCCGGCAGGTCGAGACCATCTACGACTCGGGAGAATGGCTCGCCCTGGAGGGGGAGCCGGGGACCGGCAAGCTGACCGTGGTCCGCGCGGTGCACCAGCGCCGCAACCCGGCCGAGCGGTTCTACGTGCTCGACGCGACCGAGGCCGCCGACACCGACTGGCTGCTCCGGGCCCGCCGCGAGCTGCTCGACGGCGAGGGCTCGCTGGTGATCAGGCACGTGGACGTGCTCAACGCCCGGCAGCTGAACGCGCTGACCTCGGCGCTCCAGGAGGCCAGGACCGCCTCGCGGCAGAATGACCTGTGGGTGGCGGTCACCCTGGACCGCAGCCGCGCGCACGGCGACCTGACCAAGCTGCTGCGCTTCTTCCCCAGCACGGTCGAGCTGCCGCCGCTGCGCCACCACATCGAGGACCTGCACGTCCTGGTGCCGTTCTTCGTGGCCAAGCTCGGCCAGCACGGGCGCCTGACCTGCTCGCCCGAGGCCATGCAGCTGCTGCTGCGCTCGAAGTGGCCGGGCAACACCGAGCAGCTGTGGCAGGTGCTCAAGCGGGTCATGCAGAAGCGCCGGACCGGGTCCATCCAGCCGTCCGACCTGCCGCCGGAATGCTGGACGGTGAGCAGGCGGCTGCTCTCCCCGCTGGAGTCCATGGAGCGCGACGCGATCGTCCAGGGTTTGCTCGACTACCAGGGCAACAAGGTCAAGGCGGCCAAGTCGCTGGGTATGTCCCGGGCGACCATCTACCGCAAGATCCACGAATACGGCATCGTCACCCCGGCGAGTTAGCCAGGGCGGGCTGACCCGTAGGATGGGCGGCGTGCACCGGCTATTCCCCATCACCCCGCCGCCCCGCTCCTAAGCGGGGTGCAGCCGCCGCGCGCCGGACTCGCTGAGTCCGCGCGCGTGATTTCTTAGCCCACCATGTTCCTGGTGTGCCCGGCTCTTGGTCTGCCCGGTTCTTGGCGTGCACGTTTCTTGGCGTGCACGGTTCTTGGCCTCCAGATGTGCCCCGCTTCCGCGACCCTCCCCTTCTCGTCGCAGGAGCGATCTTCCATGACTACTGGCACGACGCCCGCTGAACCGACCATGACCGCGGCCCGCCGCCGGCCGGGAACGGGCCTGACCTACCTGGTGACGGCCGGGCTGTTGTGGGGCACCGGAGGCCTGACCGGCAGCCTGCTGAGCCGCAGCGCCGGCCTGCCCGCCCTGTCGGTGGCCGCCTACCGGCTCGCGGTGGGTGGCACGCTGATCCTGGCGTTCCTGGTGCTGACCGGGCGCCGGCGGGCGGCCAGGCGGCCCTGGCCGTCAGGGAGGGACGCCTGGACCCGCGTCGCCGTTATCGGCCTGCTGGCCGCGGTGTTCCAGAGCTGCTACTTCATGGCCGTGTCGCTGAGCTCGGTCAGCCTGGCCACCCTGGTCACGATCGGGAGTGCCCCGGTCATCGTGCTGGCCGTCGAGCGGGCCCGGGGCCTGCGCCGGATCGGCCGGCTCGCGGGCTGCGCCACCAGCCTCGCGCTGATCGGCCTCAGCCTGCTGGTCGGCCTGCCGGCCGGCGGTATCCCGGAGAGCGCGGTGCTGGCCAGCGCGGGCCTGGCGGTCCTCGCCGCCGCGGGGTTCGCCACGCTCACGCTGACCGGCGCCCGGCCGGTCGCGGGCCTGGACGACCTGACCGCGACCGGCTTCGGGTTCACCCTCGGCGGCCTGATCCTGCTGCCGGCGGCCGCGGTCTCCGGCGGGCTGGGCTTCGCCCCCAGCCCGGCCACCCTCGGCCTGCTGGCCCTGCTCGGCACCGCTCCCACGGCCGTGGCCTACACGCTGTACTTCCGCGGCCTGCGGACGGCCCCCGCGGGGACCGCCGCGCAACTGTCCCTGCTCGAGCCGCTCACCGGCACGGTGCTCGCCGCGCTCGTCCTCGGTGACCGGCTCGGGGCCAGCGGGATCGCGGGCGCCGTCATCCTCGCCGCGGCGCTGGTCCTCGCCGGGGTGGCCGGCCAGGCCGGATCGGGCACCCCGGCCAGGGTGGCCGGACAGGCCGGACGGGCCGGGCCAGCGTCAGGCCACGGCCGTGCGGACCACGGAGGTGGCCCAGCCCAGCACGACCGCACAGAGCGGCACCAGCACCGCGAACGCCTGCCACACCGCGGGAGCGCCGAGGGTGCCGCCCGCCAGGACCCGGGCGGACGTGACCGCGTAGTACAGCGGGTTGACAGTGGGCCAGCACCCGCATCCAGTCCGGCCCGAGCGAGATGGGCAGCAAGACCCCGCCTAGCAGGAGCACCGGAAGGTTCAGGCCGTTGATGATGGCGGCGAAGCCGTTGATGTCCTTGGTGGTCAGGGCCGCGGCGATGGAGAAGGCCGCCATCGTGGCCATCAGCAGGGCCAGCACGACACAGAGCAGCAGCAGGCCGGCCGCGTGCACCTGGAAGCCGAAGGCGGTCCCGATGGCCACGACCACCGCGTCGAAGCCGAACATGAGCAGCATGGCGGCCAGGATGGGGCCGGCCAGGATGGCGAACCGGCTGGCCGGGGTGACCCTGAGCCGCTCGGTGACCCCGGAGCGCAGCTCGAAGATGGTGCTGAAGCCGGGGCCGCTGCCGCTGGCGAAGGCCAGCAGGGCCAGGATGCCCGGCAGGAACAGGTCGAGCACGTTCCCGGCGGGCAGGCCGGCCGCACCGACCAGGTGCTTGAGCAGCGGGGTGAACAGGGCCAGGTAAAGGATCGGGGTGGAGAACCCGACCACCAGCCAGACCGGGCTGCGCAGCAACTGGATCAGGTGGCGGCGGAAGAGCAGGCCGATGTCGGTCAGGAGCTTCATGCCCGCGCTCCTGTCGTCTCGTGGCCCGGCGCCCCCGTGGTTGGAGAACCGGTGGTGGGAGAACCTGTGGTGGGAGAACCGGCGGTGGGAGAACCGGCGGCCGGCGGGCTGGCGGGCGGAGGTCCGCCGTCCCGCAGGGACCGGCCGGTCTGGCGGAGGAACACGTCGTCCAGGCTGGGCTCGGACAGCCGGAGCGACCGGACGGGCAGGCCTGCCTGGTCGAGCAGCCGGAGCAGGGCGGGCAGCGCGGCCGGACCGTCGCTGGCGTACAGCCGGACCGCGTCGCCGGCCACGGTGAGGTCGCGTACCCCGGCCTGCCCGGCCAGTTCGGCGGCGGCCCGCGTGGCCGCGTCCGCGTCGCGGGTGACGAGGACGATCGCGTCGCCCGCCACCTGCTGCTTCAGCGCGCGCGGAGTGCCTTCCGCGACCACCGTCCCGTGATCGATGATCATGATGCGGTCGCAGAGCACGTCGGCCTCGTCCAGGTAGTGCGTGGTCAGGAACACCGTGGTCCCCCCGTCCCGGAGGCCGCGGATGTGGTCCCACAGGCTGGCCCGGTTCTGCGGGTCGAGCCCGGTGCTCGGCTCGTCCAGGAACAGGACCTCGGGCTGGTGCACGACGCCGAGCGCCACGTCAAGCCGCCGCCGCTGGCCACCGGAGTAAGTCCGCACCCGGCGGTCCGCGAACCCGGCCAGGTCGAACTGGTCGAGCATCTCCCCCACCCGCCGGGCCACGGCTGTGCGGCTGCGTCCGTACAGCCTGCCCTGCAGGGTCAGGTTCTCGCGGCCGGTGGCCAGTTCGTCGGCCCCGCCCAGCTGGCTCACGTAGCCGATGCGGCCGCGGACCCGCCCCGGCTGGCGCCGGACGTCCAGCCCGGCGACCGTGGCGCTGCCCCCGTCGATCGGCAGCAGGGTGGTCAGCATCCGCAGCGTGGTGGTCTTGCCGGCGCCGTTCGGGCCCAGGAACCCGACGATCTCACCCCGGGCGACCTGCAGGCTGACCCCGCGCACCGCCTCGATCGTCTGGTCCCGGCCGCCCGGGAAGCGCTTGCGCAGCTCCCGGGCGTCGATAGCCGCGGTCATGATGCTTCCTCCTTCCGGCCGGCCCGGCTGGCCGGCGTCCAGGGCCACTATCAAACGTCCATCAAAATTTGTCAACCAAACGGATGAATGGCTGTGTCAGGCAACTGGGTGATAACGTGGGCGGATGACCGCGACCAGCAAGAAGGGAACCCCCGGAGGCGTAGCGGCCGGGCGGGCTGAGCCGGGGCCGGCGCCCGGGCCGCAGAGCCCGGGACCGGCGAGCCCGGGGCCGCGCCGCGGCCCCGGCGGGCGCCGACCGGGCCGGAGCGGCAGCGCGACGCGGACCGCTCCCGCCGGGCGCTGCTGGACGCCGCCCTGGAGGAGTTCTCGCTGCGCGGCTTCGCGGGTGCCCGGGTCGCCGACATCGCCCGGCGGGCCGGGGTGAACAAACAGCTGATCAACTACTACTTCGGGTCCAAGGAGGGGCTGTACCTGGCCCTGCAGCGGGCCTGGCTGGACCGGGAGGAGAGCTTCGCGCCGCCCGAGGTCCCCCTGCCTGACCTGGTCGTCCGCTACCTCCTCGACGCGCTCGCCGATCCGCGCTCGCTGCGCCTGCTGCTCTGGCGCGGCCTGGCCGACGACTCCGCGCCGGACAGCAGGCCGGACCGCCAGCCCGACCTGGACCGGGTCGGCCGCAGGCAGGCCGCCAGCGAGGTCGCCGCCGACCTGGACCCGGCCGCCGTACTGCTGGCCGGGATGGGGATGGTCGCCGCACCGATCGCCATGCCGCAGGTCGCGCGGGAACTGTTCGGCGTGGACCCGTCCAGCGCGGAGTTCCGGGAACGCTACGCCGAGCAACTCCGCCGCATCACCACCTACCTGTCCGGCGAGCCGCACGGCCGCGCTGGCGGCGGCTAGGAGACGTGCTGGCGAGGGAGGTGGCGGCGGAGGAACTCCTCGGTACGCCGCCAGGCCCGGGCCGCCGGTTCCGGCTGGTGAAACATGGGCGCCTTACGGTTGTGGAAGGCGTGCCCGGCGTCTTCTTCCACGTAGATGGTCACGTTGGGCCGTCCGGCCGCCGCGTCCTGCACCGCCTGGACCGACTCCCGCGTGATATACGGGTCGCTGCCGCCGAAGTGGAACAGCAGCGGGGCGGTGATCTGGTCCAGCAGGCCCAGCTGGTCCGGCACGGCCGAGCCGTAGAACGAGATCACCGCGTCCAGCGGGGTCTGCGCGGCGACCAGGTACGCGATGGACCCGCCGAGGCAGAACCCGATGATGCCGATGCCCCCGTCCACCTGGGGCAGCCCGGCCAGCACGCCCAGCGCCGCCACCGAGTCCGCGACGCCCTGGGCGAGGTCGAAACGCGACCCCATCTCCAGCGACGAAGCCAGGCCCGCCTCGTCGTGAGCGGCCTGGTAACCCGGCTGCAGGCGCCAGAACAGGTCCGGCGCCGCCACCACGTACCCCAGGGCGGCCAGATCCTCGGCCACGGCCCGGATGTAGTCACTCACCCCGTAGATCTCCTGGATCAGCAGCAGGCCCGGGCCGCTGCCACTGTCAGGTATCCACACCGTCAGGTCGAAGGAGCCGTCGGCGGTACGCACCGATTCCACCCGCTGCTGCATAGACCTGATCCTAAGGCGGCCAGAACCCCGGTCGCCGGGTTCAGGTGCTGAGTCCTAGGTAGCCACGACCGCGAACGACTGCGGCGGCATGCTGAGCTGCTCCCCGTCGAGGGCGACCGCCGAACTGCTGGCCGCGAGCACGGCGCTCCCCCGGGCGCCCAGCGGAAGCAGCAACGGCTGCTCGCCCAGGCTGGCCACGATCCGCAGCCGCCCGCGGTGCAGCACCAGCCAGCGCTGCGCCTCGTCGTAGTCGGCCTGCATCCGGTCCAGCTGCGGATCGGTCAGTTCCGGCCAGGCCCGGCGCAGCGCGATCAGCTCCCGGTACCAGGCCAGGATCTCCTGGTGCCGGGGCGTGTCGCGCTCAGCCCAGTCCAGCTTCGAGCGGAGGAAGGTCTGCTTGTCCTGCGGGTTCGGCACCTCCGCGGGTCCCCAGCCGTGCGCGCCGAACTCCGCCCGGCGGCCCTCGGCGACCGCCTTGGCCAGCCCGGGGTCGATGTGGTCGGTGAAGTACTGCCAGGGGGTGGACGCGGCCCATTCCTCGCCCATGAAGAGCATCGGGGTGAACGGCGAGGTCAGCACCAGCCCGGCGCCCACCTTGACCAGGTCGGCGGACAGCCCGCTGGAGATCCTGTCCCCGGTCGCCCGGTTGCCGATCTGGTCGTGGTCCTGCAGGTACCCGAGGAAGCGGAAGCTGGGGATGCGGAGCAGGTCCACCGGCCGGCCGTGGCTGCGGCCGCGGAACGACGAGTAGTTCCCGTCGTGGAAGAAGACCCGGGTGAGCGTCTTGACCAGGGCCCCGATCGAGCCGAAGTCGCCGTAGTAACCCTGCCGTTCCCCGGTGATCGCGGCGTGCACCGCGTGGTGGAAGTCGTCGCTCCACTGGGCCGCGAGGCCGTACCCGCCTGCTTCCCGGGAACTGACCAGCCGCGGGTCGTTGAGGTCGGATTCGGCGATGAGGACCAGGTCCCGGTTCAGCCGGGTGCCGAGCGCCTGGACCTCCACGGCCAGTTCCTCGAGGAAGTTCAGCGCGCGATGGTCCTCGAAGGCATGGACCGCGTCCAGCCGCAGCCCGTCCAGGTGGTAGTCGCGCAGCCACATCAGCGCGTTGCCGATCAGGAAGCCGCGCACCTCGTCGGAGCCGGGCTGGTCCAGGTTCACCGCCGGACCCCACGGGGTCACGTGTGCGTCGGTGAAGTAGGGGCCGAAGTCGGCCAGCCGGTTGCCGATGCCGACGTGGTTGTAGACCACGTCGAGCAGGACGGCCACCCGGTGGGCGTGGCACGCGTCCACGAACCGCTTCAGCCCGTCCGGGCCGCCGTACGGCTCGTACACGGCCCACAGGTCGATGCCGTCGTAGCCCCAGCCGTGCTGGCCGGGGAACGCGGCCACCGGCATCAGCTCGATCATGTCCACGCCCAGGTCACCGAGATGACCGAGATGCTCGATCGCCGCGTCGAACGTCCCCTCCGGCGTGAACGTGCCCACGTGCATCTCGTAGATCACCGCGCCGCGCAGCGGCCCGCCCCGCCAGCCCCGGTCCGTCCAGCGGAAGGCCTCGTGGTCGTAGGTGCGGCTCGGGCCCTCGGTGCCCAGCGGCTGCCAGGGGGACCGCGGGTCCGGCAAGGGCTCGCCGCCGTCCACCCGGAACGCGTAGTCGGTCCCCGAGGCGGACGCCTCCGGCAGGTCCGCGTCCCACCAGCCCGGGGTCGCGGCCGGGCGCATGGGCTGCGGAGTCCCGCCCCCCAGGGCCTGCTCTCCCAGCTGCACTTCGACCCGCTCGGCGTCCGGAGCCCAGACCCGGAACACGCTCACTGGTGCGTTTCCGGCACGAGCAGGGCGACGGGCTGGCGCTGCAGCAGATCGGACAGCAGCGGCCGCGAGTCGGCGTGCAAGGCACCGGTCAGCACGTCCCGCCAGGGGCCAGCGTGCGGCAAGGGGAGCACGGTACCGGCCCAGCCACCGCGGCGCCGCAGGCCGGCGGGCAGCCGGGTGACCACGGTGACGGCGTTCCCGCCCCGGGCGAAGCTGACCGCGTGCGGGGCCGCCGTCCCCTCGGCACCCAGCGGGGTGTACTCCCCTGCGAACCACGCCGGGTGCGCCCGGCGCAGCCGCAGCGCAAGCGCCGTGACCAGCAGTTTCGCCGTGTCCAGGTGACCCGGGATCCAGACCGGGGGGCTGGTCCCCGGCGTCCAGCGCGGCCAGCAGGTCCCGGCCGCGGGTGAAGTCGGCCGGCCCGCGGTTGTCCGGGTTGACCAGGCGCAGGCCGGCCAGCTCACAGCCCTGGTAGGTGTCGGCCACGCCGGGCATGGTGAGCTGCACGAGCTTGGCGCCGAGGGCGTTCGCCCCCGCGTCCCCGGCCAGCCCGGTCACGAAACGCGCGATCTGCCCGGTCAGATCCTCGTCCTCCAGGACCAGCTTCGGCGAAGGTCAGCACCTGCGACTCGTACTCGGGGTCCGGGTCGGTCCACGAGGTGCGGCTCTTGGCCTCGCGCATCGCCTTGCGCAGGTACCCGGTCAGCCGCTCGCGGTCCAGCGGCCAGCTCCCGGCCAGGGTCTGCCACATCAGGTACTCGGTGTCCGGCTCCGGCACCGCCCCGCTGGCCAGGGCCTCGGCCCGATCATGCCAGCGCGTCACCTCAGCGGCCCAGGCCTCCGGGATCTCAGCCAGCACCGCGAGCCGGCCCCGCACGTCCTCCTGGCGCTTGGTGTCGTGCGTGGACAGCGTGGTCATGCTGGCCGGCCAGTCCCGGGCCAGCCGCGCGGCGAACTCATGGAACTCCGCCGGGCTGGTCCCGAAGGCATCCGGGTCGCCGCCCACCTCGTTCAGCGCGACCAGCCGGGACCAGCGGTAGAACGCGGTGTCCTCGACGCCCTTGGCCATCACGGGCCCGCAGACCTGCTGGAACGCCACGATCAGCCGGGTCTCCGCGCCGCCGGCGGGGCCGCGGCCCAGGACCAGGCTGACCATGGCGTCCAGGGCCAGGATGCAGCCGCTCCGGCAGCCGCACCCGGGCGGCCCCGGCCGCCCCGGCCACGATCACCGCCGACTCCGGCGGGGCCGGCTCGCCGGGCACCACGTAGGCCCGGTACACCGGCATCGCGGTGAGCAGTTCGACCAGGACAGCCACCCGGTCGCTGTGGCTGAGCCCATCCAGGCCCGGATGCCCGGCGCTGGCGGCGAGCCGGGCCAGCCGGGACACCTCGGCCGCGAGCGCCTGGCCGGCCTCCTCGCGCTTGGCGCCGGCGGCCACTGCGGCGAACTCGCCGGGCCCGCCGGTCAGCCTCTGGTAGGCGGCGGTCAGCGGCTCGGCCCCGGCCGGGTCCAGGAACAGGCCGCCGACCACGCCCAGCGCGTCGTAGCCAGTGGTCCCGGCGCACGGCCAGTCGGCAGGCAGCTCCTCGTGCCCGGAGAGGATCTTCTCGGTGCACACCCACAGGCCGCCGGTGCGGTCCGCGAGCCGGCGCAGGTAGCCGCGGGGGTCGGCGAGCCCGTCTGGGTGGTCCACCCGGAGCCCGTCGATGAGTCCCTCGGCCACCAGCCGCAGGATCACCTCGTGGGTGGCCTCGAACACCGCCGGATCCTCGACCCGGACGGCGATCAGCGAGCTGATGTCGAAGAACCGCCGCCAGTTCAGCTCCGTCGCGGCGAGACGCCAGTCGGCCAGCCGGTAGTGCTGGGCGTCCAGCAGGTCCGTCAGCGGGAGGCGTGCCGTGCCCGGGCGCACGGGCAGCACATGGTCGAAGTACCGGAGCACTGGCTCCGCGCCGCCGGTGTCCAGTTTCAGGTCCCGGAGGCACTCACCGACCGGGCCACCGAGGACCGGCATCAGCAGCCGGCCGTCCTGCGCGGCCCAGTCAACGTCGAACCAGGCCGCGAACGGCGAGCCGGTGCCGTCCCGCAGCACTGACCACAGCGGCCCGTTGAGCGACTCGGGCACCGGGACGGCCATGTGGTTGGGCACGATGTCCACGATCACGCCGAGCCCGAGCTCGCGGAACCGGCCGGCCATGGCCCGGAACGCGGCCTCCCCGCCCAGCTCCTCCGACACCAGGGAGTGGTCCACCACGTCGTAGCCGTGCGTCGAGCCGGGCGTGGCCTGCAGGATGGGCGACAGGTACACGTGGGTGACACCCAGGTCGGCCAGATAGTCCGCGCTGGCTGCCGCGGCCGAGAATCCGAAGCCTGGCTGGAGCTGCAGCCGGTAGGTCGACACCGGGCTGACGCCGGTGAGGCGGGGCGCGCCGCAGGCGTGTGCGGGGGCCGAGCCAGTCCGGGGGCCGGGAGGTGTCCCCCCGGGTCAGCACTAGACACGTCCGAGTACCTGCATGGACCGGCTGGGGATGGCGACCGCGTCACCGGGCTTGGCGGCGGGCGCGTCCGCCAGGGCGCTCATGGGGAGCGCGGTGTCCAGGACCTTCACCCATTGATCCCCGTAGCGCTGCGGCGGGACGGTGAACTCCAGATCCAGCTCGCTCGCGTTGAACAGGAGCAGGAAGGACTCGTCGCGGATCCGCTCGCCCCGCGGGTCGGGCTCGGTGATCGCGTCTCCGTTCAGGAACACGGTGAGGGACTTGGCGAAGCCCACGGCCCAGTCGTCGTCGGTCATCTCCTCACCCGCCGGGGTGAACCAGACGATGTCGCCTGGCTGATCCGGCCTGCCGCTCTTGCCGCGGACCGCCTGGCCACTGAAGAAACGGCGGCGGCGGAACACCGGATGGTCGGCGCGGAGCCGGAGCAGTCCGCGGACGAAGTCGAGAAGCTCCTGGTCGCCCTGGTAGCCCCCGGGCCCGGCCTCGTCCTGCGCGGGCGGCCAGTGCACCCAGGAGATCTCGTTGTCCTGGCAGTACGCGTTGTTGTTGCCGTGCTGGGTGCGGTGCATCTCGTCCCCGCCCAGCAGCATCGGAATGCCCTGGGAGAGCAGGACGGTGGACAGGAAGTTGCGCTTCTGCCGGTCGCGCAGGGCGGTCACGGCGGGGTCGTCCGTCGGGCCTTCGACACCGCAGTTCCATGACCGGTTGTCGTCGGTGCCGTCCCGCCCGTCCTCGCCGTTGGCCTCGTTGTGCTTGTGGTCGTAGGAGACCAGGTCGGCGAGGGTGAAGCCGTCGTGCGCGGTGACGAAGTTGACCGACGCGACCGGGCGGCGGCCGTCGTCGAGGTACAGGTCGCTGGAGCCGGTCAGCCGGGAGGCGAACTCGGGCAGGGTGGCGTGCTCACCTCGCCAGAAGTCACGCACCGTGTCCCGGTACTTGCCGTTCCATTCCGTCCACAGCGGCGGGAAGTTCCCCACCTGATAACCGCCCTCGCCCACGTCCCACGGCTCGGCGATGAGCTTGGCCTGGGAGATGATCGGGTCCTGCTGGACCATGTCGAAGAACGCCGACAGCCGGTCCACCTCGTGGAACTGCCGGGCCAGCGCCGCGGCCAGATCGAACCGGAAACCGTCCACGTGCATCTCGGTCACCCAGTACCGCAGCGAGTCCATGATCATCTGCAGCACGTGGGGGTGCCGCATGAGGAGGCTGTTGCCGGTGCCGGTGGTGTCCATGTAGAACTGCGGGTCGTCGCCGACCAGCCGGTAGTAGGAGGCGTTGTCGATCCCCCGGAAGGACAGCGTGGGCCCCAGATGGTTGCCCTCGGCGGTGTGGTTGTAGACCACGTCGAGGATGACCTCGATACCGGCCTGGTGCAGGGTCCGGACCATCGACTTGAACTCCTGCACCTGCTCGCCGCGGGTACCGCTGGCCGCGTAGGCGTTATGCGGGGCGAAGAAGCCGATGGTGTTGTAGCCCCAGTAGTTGGCCAGCCCGCGCTCGGCGAGGATGGCGTCACTGACGAACTGATGCACCGGCATCAGCTCGACCGCGGTCACGCCCAGGTTCTGCAGATGATCGATGACCGCAGGATGGGCCAGCCCCTGGTAGGTGCCGCGCTGCGTCTCCGGCACCTCGGGATGCAGCTTGGTGAGCCCGCGCACGTGGGTCTCGTAGACCACGGTCTCGTGGTACGGAGTCCGCGGGTGCCGGTCGGAGTCCCAGCTGAAGAACGGGTTGACCACCACGGAGCGGGGCACGTACGGCGCGGAGTCCTCGTCGTTGCGCTGGTCGGGGTGGCCGAAGGGGTAGGCGAACACGGCCTGATCCCACTGCACACTGCCCTCGACGGCCTTCGCGTACGGGTCGAGCAGCAGCTTGGCCGGGTTGCAGCGCTGCCCGGCCGCGGGGTTGTAGGGGCCGTGCACCCGGTAGCCGTACCGCTGGCCCGGGCTCACGCCGGGCAGGTAGCCGTGCCAGACGAAGCCGTCCACCTCATGCAGGCCGACCCGGGTCTCGGCACCGCGCTCGCCGAACAGGCACAGCTCGACCCGCTCAGCCACCTCGGAGAACAGGGCGAAGTTGGTACCCACCCCGTCAAAGGTCGCCCCGAGCGGATAGCTGTTGCCTGGCCAGATCAAAGCCTCCTGCGCCACCATGTCCGCCCCTGGTCGATGTGCCGGCCTGCCTCCGCGACGCGCACCCCGTGGCCGGGCGTGTTCATCACGTGGACCATGCGACCATAACGCCTCCCGCTTACCGCTTGTCTCAGGGCCTGGCTCCCGAGAAGTGCCCTCCGCCCATTCTGGCAAACGCATGTCGCCCTATGCCGGACATGACGGCGCCGGGTCCCGCGGGGTACGCGGAAACCCGGCGCAAGCACGGCGTCGTCCTAGGTGTCCCTGATTATTTCCTTGATCAGGCGGGTGGTCCCGGACGGGGTGAGCGCTTCCGCGCTCAGCCGGTTCATGATCTCCATGTAATGGTCCACGTCGGAACGCCGCTCCAGGTACAGGGCGCTGGTGAGCTGCTCGATGTAGACCACGTCCGGCAGGTCCGGCTCACCGAAACGCAGCACGGTGAAGGAGCCGCCCGCCGCCGCGTGCCCGCCCCGGCGGAACGGCACGACCTGCAGGGTCACCTCGGGCATCGTGCCGACCTCGAGGAGGTGGGCGAGCTGGGCGCGCATCACGTCCCGGCCGCCGATCGGCCGGCGCAGCGCCGCCTCGTCCATGACGGACCAGACCCGGGGCGGCTGGGGGCTGACGAGCAGCTCCTGGCGGGCCATCCGCAGGTCGACCCGGCGGTCGACCTCCACCGTGGGGGAGGCGCTGTAGCCCAGCAGCGTGACCGCGCGCGCGTAGTCCCGGGTCTGGAACAGGCCGTGGACGAACTGCAGCTCGAAGGTCCGGATCAGCGAGGCGGCGGCCTCCAGGCCCAGGTAGGTCTCGAACCAGTCGGACAGGATGTCGCTGTACTGGGTCCACCAGCCCTGCTCGTTCGCCTGCTCGGCCAGCGCGAGCAGGCCGAGGCGCAGCTTCTGGTCGGTGAGCCCGTACAGGGTCAGCAGGTCCTCGACGTCACGGATCTTGAAGCCCACCCGGCCGTGCTCCAGGCGGCTGATCTTCGACCGCGAGGCCCGGATCTCGTAGCCGGCCTGCTCCGGGGTGAGCCCGGCCTTTTCGCGGAGGCGGCGCAGCTGGGCGCCGAGCACCATCCGGACGACGGTGGCGCCGGCCCGCGGCCCGGTCAGTGACCCGTTCGACGGGTTGCCGGCCGGGTAGACAGATCCCATCTCAGCTTCCGGCTCCATGCCACTCCCGACCCAATGGTTGACCAGCCACTTCTCAGACCCCCCGGCCGATGTCAGACGCTCAGCCCAGTGGCGCCATTGCGGGCGCATGGTATCTGCCAACAGCAGCATGAACCACTACTAAGCGGAACACACAGAGCACGATATCACCGGGACCCGCCCGTGTCCCGGGTCGAATTTCACGTTTTATTCACGGTGGGCCCGCATTCGATTGCAGGCGCCCCAACCGGGTATTAACACGAGCCAGATCGGTCGTTTCGCCCGTTTCAGCCCAGTTCATTGCTGCGCCGGCCCAGCTCACGGGCGGATTTACAGGTCGTCGAACTCGCCGTCCCTGAGCGCGGCCAGGAACGCGGCGATCTCCGCGCGGGTGTAGACGAGGGCCGGGCCGGCCGGGAACCGGGAGTTGCGCATGGCGATCGAGTCGCCCGGCAGTTCGGCCACCTCCACGCAACTGCCGCTGGGGTTGCTGGCGGTGGACTTCCGCCAGCGGGCGTCCAGCTCTCCAGCCGGGATACCGTTCTTGGCCTGCAACTTTTCCTCCCTGGACGAGGGAAAGCGCACCCGTCGTGAGTGCGGTCAACGCGTACCTGCACTGTGCAGCCTAACAGACCAAATGCACGTGCATGCGGTCGTGCAGCAGGCGTTGCAAACGTAACGTGCATGGGGCAAGATGGCCCCTGTTGACCGTTCCCGGTAACGAACAGATTCCTCGGAAGGCAATGACGGCGCAGCCATTAGGCCAGGCAGGGCCCGCGATAAGCCACTTGGGCTGGCATTGGCTGGCGCCTGCGGTGGCGATGGCGGCTGCGGCGAGCGGCGCCCGCCAGCGGACGCCCGGGCTGGCCTCAACGGACTGGACCTGTTTCCCGCGGCTCGCCCAGCGGAGGCCGGGGACGGACACGAAGTCGGTCGGCGTGGCCCGCGATTTCTGCCTCTCCACGATGCGGCGCTGGGGCGTGCAGGACCGTGGCGACGATATGGCCGTCGTGGTGTCGGAACTGCTGACCAACGCCTTGCGGCACGGGGTGCCCCACGCCCCGGCCCAGTCCCGGTCCCAGCTGCAGGCCCGGGCCGGGGCGGCAGCCCCGAGTCGCTGGCCGGTCCGTCTCGCGCTGGTCCAGCCGGGCCACTTCGTGCTGTGCGCGGTGGCTGACCCGAGCCCCCGGCTGCCGGAGCCGAAGGAGCCTGACTACCTGGCCGAGAGCGGCCGCGGGCTGCACGTGATCAGCGCCCTGAGCGACCGCTGGGGATGCACCGCCCCCACCGAGGCAGGCAAAGTGGTGTGGGCCCTGTTCTCGGTCCACCTCGATCAGGACCAGCCCGACCTGGGCTGGTTCGCCCCGCGCCGGGCCAGCCAGGCCCGCAGCGGAGTGTGAGCGCTATCACACTGACCGTTCAGTTAACTGCTGGTTCCGTCGTCCGGGGCAGTACCTGGCGCGGCAGGTCCGGCGGGGTGGGCCGGCGCTGCCACTCCCGCGGATAGCCGAGCGACACCTCCACGAACGGGACCCCGTCCCGCCAGATCGTCCGCGGGATGTGCAGGTGGCCGTAGACCACGGCGGCGGCGTTGAACCGGACGTGCCAGTCGTCGGTCCGGGTGGTGCCGCACCACTGGGCGAATTCCGGATACCGCAGCACCCGGGTGGGCTCCCTGATCAGCGGGAAGTGGTTCACCAGGACGGCCGGGGGCCCCGGCGGCAGGGCCGCCAGCCGCGCCTGCGTCGCCTCGACCCGGGCCCAGCACCATTCCTCCGGGCTCGGATACGGGTCGGGGTGCAGCCACCGCTCGTCGGTGCACACCACCCCGGTCTGGTAAGCGCGGGCCAGGCCCTCGGCTTTGGTCTGCGCGCCGTCCGGCCGGAAGGAGTAGTCGTAGAGCAGGAACAGCGGCACGATCCGGACCGGCCCGCCGGGCCCGTCCCAGACCGGGTACGGGTCCTCGGGGGTGAGCACGCCCAGCCGCTGGCAGAACTCCACCAGGCGCCGGTAGCGCTGCTCACCGCGAAGCTGGACCGGGTCGGTGCGGTGCGTCCACAGGTCGTGGTTCCCCGGCACCCAGACGACCCGGGCGAACCGCTCGCTGAGGGTGCGCAGCGCCCACTCGATGTCGGGCAGCCGCTCCCCCACGTCGCCGGCCACCAGCAGCCAGTCCGCCGCGGACCGCGGCCGCAGGGCCGCCACCAGCTCCCGGTTCTGCGGGTAACCCACATGCAGGTCGCTGACGGCGAGCAGCCGGGCTGGCTCCCCGGCGGCCGATCCCGCGGGGCCGGCCGCTGGCTCCCCGGAGTCCGGCCCTGCCGGGCCGGCCTCAGCCGACATGGGTGAGCTCGCTGGTCCACATGACGATCCGGGTCCGGTCGCCGCGGAACAGGTCCCGGGCGAACTCGACCGGGTGGCCCGCCTGCGCGTAGGCGATCCGCTCGACCAGCATCAGCGGGGCGCCCTCGCGTATCTCCAGCGCCTCGGCCTCGCGCACCCCGGCCGTCACCGGCTCCAGGCTCTCCCGCGCCCGGCCCGGTCGTTGCTGGTACTTCTCGTCCAGCAAGTCGTACAGGGACCCGTCCAGCCGGCACTGCAGCAGCCCGGGGAACAGCGCGGACGGGAAGGCCGAGCACTCGACCGCGATCGGGCTGCCGTCGCCGAGCCGGACCCGCCGGATCTCGCAGACCGGGTCGCCCACGGCGATCTTCAGGGCGGCGGCCACCCCCGGCCGGGCCGGCCGCTCGGCCGCGGACAGCACCCGGGCGCCCGCGACCATGCCGTGCCGCCGCAGCTGCTCGGAGAACCCGGCCAGGGTGGTGCGGTCCTGCTCGAGCTTGGGCTGGGCCACGAACGTGCCGCCGTTGCGGCCGACCGCCCGGTCCACCAGGCCGCGGCGGGCCAGCGTGGCCAGCGCGTGGCGCAGCGTCATCCGGCTGACGCCGAGCCACTCGGACAGGTCCTGCTCGGTGGGCATCCGGTCGCCTGGGGCGAGGCGGCCCCCCTCGATCGCCTCGGCCAGCCACTCCTCGATCTGCCCGTGCGCAGTGCTGCCCCGCACCTTGACGATCACCGGCGGGACCAGGCCCAGCAGGCCCGCCGCGGGCCGGTCCGGCTGGCCGCCGCCCTGACCGCGTGGCTGGGACTGCTGCGTCAACGGCTCAGGCCTCCGGCTGGGCCGCCCCGGACACCAGCGGCTCGTCGTCCCCGGCCGGCGCGACCACCGGGGCGAACTGCTTGCGCCGCCCCACGGCCAGGTAGTAGATCACGCCGATAATCGTGATGACCAGGACCACCAGCCACAGGATGGGGATCTTGTCCACGAAGCCGATGCCGAAGCTCAGCAGCCCGCCGGTCTGGCTCGGCTCCGGGTTGCTGGCCACCCGGGGCCAGGCGAAGTTGACCAGCATGGCCCCGCCGTAGACCAGCGCGAGGATGTTGACCACCGGGCCCCAGCGGTGCAGGCTGAACGGCGCGCTGACCTTCGGCCAGCCGCGCATCCGGGCCCGCATGATCACCAGGTTGCCCAGGAAGTAGCTGAGGTAGATCATGCCGGTCGCGGCGATGGCGATGATCCCGGCCCCGGAGTACTTCAGGAACGGCACCGCGGCCAGCACCGCGACCACGACGCAGGCCCACACCGGGGTGTGCAGGGTGGGCGAGACCTTGGACCACAGCCCCGAGAACGGCAGCTGGTTGTCCCGGGACATGCCGAAGCACAGCCGGATCGTCGCGGCCATGATCGACAGGCAGCAGACGAAGATCGCCGCGGACACGACCAGCAGGTAGACGGTGGCCAGCCCGGTCGAGAAGTTGGCCTCGATGATCGTGGCCGGGGTCCACCCCTGGCTGATCGCCTTGTTCAGGTTCGGGATGGCCATCAGCACGCCGAGCAGGAACACCCCGCCGATGATGAACGCGCCGATCACCGAGTAGAGCACGGCCTTGGGCGCGGCCCGCCGGGGGTCCCGGGTCTCCTCGGCCAGGGTCGAGGCGGTGTCGAACCCGTAGATGACGAACAGGCTCATGAACATGGCGGCCAGGAACGAGTTCGCCCCGACGTGCAGGCCGCCGCTGTTGGTCACCACGTTGAAGCCCTGGTGGTTGTGGAAGATCAGCAGCACGATCGCGAACACGAACATGCCGAGGATCTCGAACACCACCCCGGTGTTGTTGATCACCGCGACCAGCCGCACCCCGTAGATGTTCAGCACCGTGATGACGACCAGGATGATCAGCGCGACCACGAGCTGGGTGTGCAGGCTGGCCGCGTTCAGGCTGTGCCAGCCCAGCCCGTTGAGGGCGGGAATGAGCGCGATCGGGATGGTCGCGACCACCGCGGTGACGGTCAGGATGCCGGCGAACAGGTAGATCCAGCCGGTGAACCACGAATACGTCCGGCCGGCCAGGTACTTGGTCCACTGGAACACCGACCCGGCCACCGGGTAGTGGCTGGACACCTCGGCGAAGTTGAGCGCGACCAGGAACTGGCCCGCCGCCACCACCGGCCAGGTCCAGATGAACACCCCGCCGATCGTGGTCAGGCCCAGCGCGAACAGGGTGAAGATGCCGGTGGAGGGCGAGATGTAGCTGAAGGCGACCGCGAACGAGCTGCCCAGCCCCAGCGATCGCTTCAGCTCCTGCTTGTACCCGAACTGGGCGAGGTCGGCGGAATCCCGTTCGTGCGCGGCGGAGTCGGAGGCGGTAGTCATCGGCGGGTCCTCCCCTGGTTCAGGGCGCTGCGATGGGGGGCTGCGATGGGCCGCAGGTTGAGGCGTAGCGTAAGTTCCCGGCGAAGTTACTGTCTAGACCCAATCGCCGCATCGGGTTCAGACAGCGCCGAATTGGGTCGTGACCGCGACAATCCCGTGATTCTGTCTAGACCTTATGCGTCGCGAGCATCTAACCTGCGTGGCAATGGACGATCTGTGTGACCCCGACCTGCTGGACCGGGTGCCCTGCCTGGCCGCCACCCCGCGGACGGTGACGCCGCTGCCCGGCGGGCTCACCAACCGGAACTACAAGGTGTCCACCCCCGAGGGCACGTTCGTGGCCCGGGTCTGGGCTCCCGGCGACCTGCTCGCGATCGACCGCGACCACGAGCACCGCAACTCGGTGGCCGCCGCCGCGGCCGGGGTGGGCGCGCCGGTCGTCGCCTACCGGCCCGAGCACGGCCTGCTCGTCCTCGGCTTCATCGAGGGCCGTACTTTCAATAACGAAGACCTGGCCGACCCCCGCAACATCCCCAGGGTCGCCGAGGCGTGCCGGCGCTTGCACGCCGGTCCGAGGTTCGCCGGCGACTTCGACATGTTCGAGGTCCAGCGGCGCTACCTGGCCGTGGCCACCGCGCACGGGTTCGCCATCCCGGCCGGGTACGCGGAGCTGACGCCGCAGCTGACCGCGGCCCGCCGGGCCCTCGCGGTCCGGGCGCCGGGCACCGTGCCGTGCAACAACGACCTGCTCGCCGCGAACTTCATCGACGACGGCGCGAAGCTCTGGCTGATCGACTACGAGTACGCGGGCAACAACGACCCTTGTTTCGAGCTCGGCAACATCTGGGGCGAATGCGGCCTGTCCACCGACGCCCTCGCGGATCTGGTGCGTGCCTACCACGGCTTTTCGTTGCGGAACAAGATCGCGCGCGCCCAGGTCCTGGGGCTGATAGGCAAGTACGGATGGACGCTGTGGGGTGCGATCCAGCAGGCCAGCAGCCCGATCGCGTTCGACTTCTGGGGCTGGGCCATGGAGCGGTTCGAGACGGCCGCGGCCGCGATGACCAGCCCGGCCTGGGACCGCCTGCTGGACGAGGCGGCCCGCGATGACTAGCGCGGCGCCGCTGCCTGACCGGGCCCGGGTCGTCATCATCGGCGGCGGCGTGATCGGCACCAGCGTCGCGTACCACCTGGCCGAGCGGGGCTGCACCGACGTGCTGCTGCTGGAGCAGGGCCAGCTGTCCTGCGGGACCACCTGGCACGCGGCCGGGCTGGTCGGGCTGCTGCGCGCCACCGAGAGCGGCACCCGGCTGGTGCAGTACTCCACCGACCTGTACGCCCGGCTGGAGGCGGAGACCGGGCTGTCGGCCGGGTACCGGCGCTGCGGCGGGCTCATCGTGGCCCGCACGCCGGAGCGGCTGACCCAGCTGCGGCGGACCGCCGCGGCCGCCGAGGCCTTCGGCCTGCAGGCCGAGATGCTCAGCCCCGGGCAGGCGCGGGAGCGGTATCCGGTCATCGAGTCCGGCGACCTGACCGGGGCGATCTGGCTGCCCGACGACGGCAAGGCCAATCCGGCCGACCTGACCTACGCGCTGGCCAAGGGGGCCCGGAACGGGGGCGTCACGATCCGGGAGCGGACCCGGGTCACCGGGATCCTGACCACGCAGACCCGGGCGGGCCGGGCGGTGACCGGGGTGCGCACCACCGAGGGCGACGTCGGGGCCGAGATCGTGGTCAACTGCGCCGGCCAGTGGGCCAAGCAGGTCGCCGCCTGGTGCGGGGTCACCGTCCCGCTGCATTCCTGCGAGCACTTCTACGTGGTCACCGACCAGATCGACGGGATCCACCGGGACCTGCCGGTGCTCCGCGACCCGGACGGCTACACCTACTTCAAGGAAGAGGTGGGCGGCCTGGTCGTGGGCGGGTTCGAGCCGGACGCCAAGCCCTGGGTGTCGCCGGACGACATCCCCTACCCGTTCGAGTTCCAGCTGCTCGGCGAGGACTGGGAGCACTTCGCGCCGCTGATGGAGCAGGCCCAGCGGCGCATCCCGGCGCTGCGGGACGCGGGCATCAAGAAGTTCTACAACGGCCCGGAGAGCTTCACCCCCGACAACCAGTTCATCGCGGGTGAGGCACCCGGGCTGCGGAACTTCTTCGTCGGGGCGGGCTTCAACTCGGTCGGCATCGCGTCCGCGGGCGGCGCCGGGCGGGCCCTGGCGGAATGGATCCTCAGCGGTGACCCGGGGCTGGACCTGACCGCCGCTGACATCCGCCGGTTCGCGCCGTTCCACGGCAACACCGGGTTCCTGCACGACCGGGTCCGCGAGGTGCTCGGCCTGCACTACGCGCTGCCGTGGCCGAACCGGGAACTGGCCACGGCCCGGCCGCTGCGCCGCTCTCCGGTGCACCAGCTGGTGGCGGCGGCGGGCGCGTGTTTCGGCAGCCGGATGGGCTGGGAGCGGCCCAACGTGTTCGCGCCGGTCGGAGTGGATCCGGTCATCGAGTACTCCTGGGACGCGCCGAACTGGCTGCCCTGGTCGGCCGCGGAGCAGCGGGCGGCCCGGCGCGACGTGGCCCTGTTCGACCAGACGTCGTTCTCCAAGTACCTGCTGACCGGGCCGGACAGCGAGCGGGCCCTGCAATGGGTGTGCACCGCGGACGTGGCCGTGCCGCCGGGCCGGACCGTCTACACCGGGCTGCTCAACGAGCGGGGCTGCTACGAGTCCGACCTGACCGTGACCCGCCTGTCCGCGGAGGAGTTCCTGCTGGTCAGCAGCTCAGCCACGACGGAGCGCGACCAGGACCACATCAGGCGGCGGATGCCCGCAGACGCCTCCGCGCAGCTGGTCGACGTCACCTCGGCGTACGCCGTGCTCGGCGTGATGGGGCCGAGGTCGCGGGACCTGCTGGCCGCGCTGTCCAGCGCCGACCTGGGCCCGGCGGCGTTCCCGTTCGGGACCAGCCGCGAGATCGACCTGGGCTACTTCACCGTGCGGGCCACCAGGATCACCTACGTGGGCGAGCTGGGCTGGGAACTGTACGTGCCCGCCGAGTGCGCAGCCGGGGTGTTCGAGTTGCTCGCCGGCGCGGGTCCGGAGTTCGGGCTGGTCCAGGCCGGCTACTACACGATCGAGTCGATGCGGCTGGAGAAGGGGTACCGGGCCTTCGGCCGCGAGCTGACCCCGGAGTACGGCCCGGTCCAGGCGGGACTGCTGTTCGCGTGCAAGCTCCGCGGCGGCGTCCCTTTCCTCGGCCGGGACGCGGTGGAGAAGGCCCGGGCTGAGGGCCCGCGGCGACGGCTGGTTTCGGTCCTGGTCGGTGACCCGGACCGGGAACCGGGCCCGGGGCTGGATGGGGGGCCAGCCCCGGGCCCGGTGCTGGAACCGGATCGGGCCAGGCGCGAGCCCATGCTGTGGGGCGGCGAGCTCGTGCTCCGCGACGGGGTGGCCGTCGGCCAGCTGACCTCGGCAGCCTGGGGCGAGACCCTCGGCCGGGCGGTAGGCCTCGGCTACCTGCGCCACCCGGCCGGTGAGGTGGTCACGCCCGAGTTCCTGGGCGCCGGCCGGTACCAGGTCAACGCCGGCGGCGACCTGTTCCCGGCCACCGTGTCCCTGCGCCCGCCGTTCGACCCGGCCAACACCCGCGTCCGCGACGCCTGACCCGCTCCCAACCCCCCGCCGCCTTACCCGGGACCACGGTCAATTTCTGACACATGACGCCACATATTGACCGTGATCATGGGCGGTGCCCCACCGCACGCTCAGGGCTGGAGCGCCTTCGCGGTCTGGGCGGTGTCCTCGGTGCCCCGGTAGTAGGCGATCTTTCCGTCCCGGAACCTGAAGAAGTGGTGCAGGTCCATCGCCGCGGTCTTTCCCGTGCCGCGCGACCTGGCCCGGAACCGGACCACGGTGAGCACGTCGTCGTCGTGGGCGGCGATCGAGACCGGCGTGCCGCAAGGCAACACCCTGCGGGCGACAGGGCATGATGGCGGGATCCAGGACGCGGGACGGGGGTAGGCGGGTGAGGCTGGCAGCCGGGTGGGCGCGGCCGCGGGACTGGCCGGTGCTGGAGGGGCTCCGGCCGGTGCACCGGGCCGGGCTGCCCAGGGACCTGGTGGCCGGGATCACGCTGGCCGCGCTGGGCATCCCCGAGGTGCTCGGCTACGCCCGGATCGCCGGGATGCCGGTGGTCACGGGGCTGTACACACTGCTGCTCCCGATGGCCCTGTTCGCCGTCCTCGGCGCCTCGCGCCACCTGGTCGTCGCGGCGGACTCCGCGACCGCGGCCATCCTGGCCGCGGCCCTGATCCGGCTGGCCGTCCCCGGCTCGGCGCAGTACATCCGGCTGGCCGGGCTGGCGGCCCTGATCACCGGCGTCCTGCTCCTGCTGGCTCGGCTGGCCCGGCTCGGCTTCCTGGCCAGCTTCCTGTCCCGCACGGTCCTGCTCGGCTTCCTCACCGGGGTCGGGATCCAGATCGCCATCGGGCAGCTACCCGCCATGCTGGGGGTCACCGCGTCCAGCCCGCACACGCTGGTCGCGCTGGGCGAGACGGTCGCGGCGCTGCCCCAGGCCCAGGGCCTGACCGTCGCCGTGTCCCTGGGCGTCATCGCGGTGGTGCTGGCTGTCCGGCGGATCACCCGGCGGATCCCCGGGGCGCTGATCGCCGTGGTCGGCGCGATCATCGCGAGCCGGGTGGCCGACCTCGCTGCCCACGGGGTCAGCGTCCTCGGCTACGTCCCCCGCGGGCTGCCCGCCTTCGGGCTGCCGGCCTTCGGGCTGCACAACATCCTCGCGCTGCTGGGCACCTCGGCGTCGATCTTCCTCGTCATCCTGGCCCAGAGCGCGGCCACCGCCCGCGCGTACGCGGCCAAGTACGGCGAGCCGTTCAGCACCGACACCGACCTGATCGGGCTCGGGGCCGGCAACGTCGCCGCGGCGTTCACCGGGACTTTCGTGGTGAACGGGAGCCCGACCAAGACCCAGATCGTGGACGACGCCGGTGGCCGGAGCCAGGTGGCCTCGCTCACCACCACCGCACTGGTCCTCATCGTGCTGCTCGTCGCCACCGGCCCGCTCAGCTACCTGCCGACCCCGGCCCTGGCCGCGGTGGTGTTCCTGATCGGCGCCGAACTGGTGGACGTCCGCGGCATGCGGCGGGTGCTGCAGGTCCGCCCGCCCGAGTTCGCGGTCGCCCTGATCACCGCGGCGGCCGTGGTGGGGCTCAGCATCTCCGGCGGCATCGTGGTCGCCGTGGTCGCCTCGATCATCGACCACCTGCGGCACAGCTACCATCCGCGCAACAGCGTGCTGGTGAAGTCGCCGGCCGGGCACTGGCGGACCACGCCGGTCACCCCGGGCGCCCGTACCGAGCCCGGCCTGGTCATCTACCGCTTCGGCACCAGCCTGTACTTCGCGAACGCGTCCCGGCTGGTGGAAGACCTCATGGCGGTCACCGCCCAGGGCGGCCCCATCCGCTGGTTCGTCCTCGACGGCGCGGCCATCGGTGACGTGGACTACACCGCCTCCGCCGTGCTCAGCGGCACGATCACGCAACTGCACCAGCGGCACATCCAGTTCGTGGTGACCAGCCTGATGACGCCGGTGCGCCAGCAGCTCGAGCACTACGGGATCAGCGGCGCCGCCGGCCCGGACGACTACTTCGACACGCCGGGCGAGGCCCTCGAGGCGTTCAACGCCCAGCGGGGCGGGGCGCCGGCCTAGCCGCCACCCCGGCTGACGATCTGGCCGGACGCGCTGCCGAAGCTCGATCCGCGAGCCACCCGGCCCGGGCGCCGAACCGGACAGCGTGACCGTGTCGCCGTCGGCCAGGTAGCCGCGGCTCCGGCCGTCGGGCAGCGTGATCGGGTCCCGGCCGCCGGCCGTGATCTCCAGCAGCGAGCCCATCTCGTCCCGGCGGAAGCTGGACACGGTGCCCGAGCCGTACAGGTCGCCGGTGCGCAGCGCGGCGCCGTTCACGGTCAGGTGAGCGAGCTGCTGCGCCGCGGTCCAGTACATGGTGGCGAAGCGCGGCCGGGAGATCACCTGGTCGTTGATGCTGACCGTGAGGTCGATGTCCAGGCCCCAGGGCGGGCTGGACCGCAGGTAGCCGAGCGGCTCGGGGTCCTGGACCGGGGGCGGGATCCGGGCCTGCTCCAGCGCGGCCAGCGGGACGACCCACGGCGAGATCGTGGTCGCGAAGGACTTGCCCAGGAACGGCCCCAGCGGCCGGGACTCGAACTCCTGGATGTCCCGCGCGCTCCAGTCGATGAGCAGCACCACGCCGAACACGTGCTCGGCGAACGCCCCGGCCGGGACGGGCTGGCCTGGCCGCGATCCGGCCCCCACCACGAAGCCGAGCTCCGCCTCGAAGTCCAGCCGGCGGGTAGGCGCCAGCTCGGGCCGGGCGTGCCCGGGGGCGAGCTGGCCGCACGGGCGGAGCACGGGCGTGCCGCTGACCACCACGGTGCCGGCCCGGCCGTGGTAGCCGACCGGCATCTCGCGCCAGTTGCGGTGCAGCTGCGGATCGCCGGGCCGCAGCACCCGCGCGGCGTTGGTCGCGTGCTCCAGTGAGGAGTAGAAGTCGGCGAAGTCCGCCACCTCGAACGGCAGATGCAAGGTGGCGTCCGCGATCGGGACGAGCTCGCTGATCTGGCCGCCGCGCACGGACGCGAGCAGCCGTTCCCGGGTCCGCTGCCAGGCGCGCGGCCCGCGGCTCATGAAGGCGTTGAGCGAGGGCCCGGCGAAGATCTGGTCGCCGAACGTCCGGTACAGGTCGACCACGTACGTGCCGAGGCCCGCCCCGACCCGGGGGCTGTCCGGTGCCGCGGGAGAACACGCAGTACGGCAGGGCGTGCTCGGTGAAAGTCAGCGAGGTCAAGGAATGTCCAGGGAGATCGCGAATGTGAAGCGGTCGCCACGGTAGTGGATCCGGGCCACGTCCACCGGGGTAGCCTCCGCCGCGTAGGTCACGTTTTCGGAAACCAGCACCGGGGTCAGCGCGTCGATCTGCAGCAGCGCGGCCACGTCAGCCGGGGCCAGGCGGGCGGAGACCTCGTTGTCGATCCTGCGCAGCGGCAGCGACAGCTCGTCGCGGAGGATCTTGGTGACCGGGTCGCGGGCCAGGGCCTCGTCGCTGACCTGGGCCGCATGCTCGGGGTGCAGGTAGTTCTCCGCGTAGCTGACCGGCACGCCGTCGTCGAGGCGCAGCCGGCGGATCAGCACGGCCTCGCGCACCGGGCCCAGCCGCGGGGGCAGCGCGCCGGAGCGCACCCGGGTCCGGCCGAGCACCCGGACCTCGTCGCTGGATTGCTGGGCCATGACCGCGTCCGCGGAGCCCAGCACGCGCAGCGCCCGGATCCGCAGCGCGTCGGCGTTGACGAACGTGCCACGCCGCCGGTGCCTGCTGATCAGGCCTTCGGCCGCCAGGGAGCTCAGCGCCTGGCGCACCGTGGTCAGGCTCACCCCGTAGTGCCGGGCGAGCTGCACCTCGGTCGGCAGCCGGAGCGGGCCGTCCCGGTCGAGCACCAGGATGGCGGCGCGCAGGCTCTGGGCCAGCTGATACCACAGCGGCAGCATGCCGGTGAACCGGGGCGGCGGCGCCGCCAGCAGCGCGGCGCCGGGGGCCTGCGGGTCCGCCTCCCGCACCGGGCCCGGTCACCGCTGGCCCGGTCACCGCTGGCCCGGTCACCGCTGGCCCGGTCACCGCTGGGCGGCGGGCCCGGCGAAGGACGGGGCCAGGCCGGCCCAGACCGAGTCGTAGTCCGGCTGGCGGTGCGCGGCCTCCATGGCCTGCCGGGTCGGGATGATCATCCAGCGGCTCTCGAACATGAACGCCAGGGTGCCGGTGACCTTCTGCGGGGCCAGTTCCGCCTGGCTGGCCCGGGCGAACGTCTCGGCGTCGGGCCCGTGCGAGGTGAACGTGTTGTGCAGGCTGGCCCCGCCGGGCAGGAACCCCTCCGCCTTGGCGTCGTAGGCTCCCTCGACCAGCCCCATGAACTCCGACATCACGTTCCGGTGGAACCAGGGCGGCCGGAAGGTGTCCTCACCGACCAGCCAGCGCGGCGGGAAGATGACGAAGTCCACGTTCGCCTGGCCGGGGGACTCGGACGGCGAGGTGAGCACGGTGTAGATCGACGGGTCCGGGTGGTCGAAGCTGACCGTGCCCAGCACCATGAAGTTCGCGGTGTCGTACTTGACCGGCACGTAGCTGCCGTGCCAGGCCACGACGTCCAGCGGCGAATGGCCGTACGGCGCCGCCCACAGATTGCCGCCGAACTTCTGCACCACCTCGACCGGGCCGCCGCGTTCCTCGTAGGCGGCCGTGGGGGCCAGGAAGTCACGCTCGCTGGCCAGCCCGTTGGCGCCGATCGGGCCGCGCTCAGGCAGGGTGAAGGACGCACCGTAGTTCTCGCACAGGTAGCCCCGGGCCGGGCCGCCGGGCAGGTCCACCCGGAACCGGATCCCCCGCGGGACGACGGCGATCTCACCGGGGCCCAGCTGCAGCGGGCCCAGCTCGGTATGCAGGACCAGGGTGCCCTGCTGCGGCACGAACAGCAGTTCCCCGTCCGCGTCCACGAAATAGCGGTCGGTCATCGGCGAGGTGGCCGCGTACAGGTGCACGGCCATCCCGGTGCGGGTCCGCAGGTCCCCGTTCCCGCCCACCGTGTAGAGGCCGTCGACGAAGTCGACCGGGATCCGCGGGCAGCGGCAGCGGGTCCCAGCGCAGCCGGTTGGGGTCGGGCTCGATCTCGTCGAACGGTGCGCCGCGCAAGGACCCGTTGCCGATCCGGTCGAAGCGCGGGTGCGCCGCCGACGGCATGATCCGGTAGACCCAGGTCCGCCGGTTGACCGCACGCGGCTGGGTGAAGGCGGTCCCGCTCAGTTGCTCCGCGTACAGGCCGAGCGGGGCGCGCTGCGGCGAGTTGCGGCCGGCGGGCAAAGCGCCCGGGACCGCTTCGCTGACGAACTCGTTCCCGAAGCCAGGCTGATAGTGATGGCCGTCCGCGCCTCGTTGCGCCATGGCTAACCCCTCATATCATCTGATTCCTCTGCTTAATAAGAGCATTAGAACGATGGGCAGGTCAACCAGGCCAGCCCGGCGAGGCGGGCGGGGCGGGCGAGGCGGAGGGGCAGGAGGGGCCAGGTAGGAGGGGCCAGGTAGGAGGGCGGGGCGGGCAGGTCAGCAGGCCAAGACGAGCTGGGGTGGCACCAGCCGGCTGGAGGCCGGCAGCGGCCCTAACCGGCTGGAACCCGGCAGCTGCGGAACCAGGCCACGGCCGACCCGGAGCAGCGCCTCGGCCTCAGCGGCCGGCATCGGGGCGGCCAGCAGGTAGCCCTGCCCGTAGTCGCAGCCCATCGAGACCAGCATGTCCCGCTGCACCTCGCTCTCGATCCCCTCGGCGATCACGGTCAGCCCCAGCGTCTTCGCGATCCGGACGATGACCTCGGCGAGGGCGAGCCGCTTGGTGGACACGGCGATCCCGTCCACGAAGGACTTGTCGATCTTGAGTACGTCGATCGGCAGCTCGCGCAGGTAGCTGAGGGACGAGTAGCCGGTGCCGAAGTCGTCGATGGCCAGCTGCACCCCCATCTCCTTCAGCTCGTCCAGGTCGGCCCGGAACCGCTGGTCCGGGCGGAGCAGGCCGCTCTCGGTCAGCTCCAGCACCAGGGACGACGGGGATACGCCGGATTCGGTCAGCCGCCGCCTGACCTCCCCGACAAAGCCCGTGTCACGCAACTGGCGGGCGGCCACGTTCACGCTCACATAGACCGGCAGGTGGTCCCGGGCCCCCCGCTGCCAGCGGGCCAGGTCGGCCGTGGCCTGCTGGAGGACCCAGGCGCCGAGCGGGACGATGTGGCCGGTCTCCTCGGCCAGGGCGATGAACTGGTCCGGCAGCACCATGCCCCACTCCGCGTGCGGCCAGCGCAGCAGCGCCTCGAACCCGGCCACCGCCCCGGTGCTGAGCTCCACGATCGGCTGGTAGGCCAGCGTGAACGCCGAGTCCGCCACCGCGCTGTCCAGGGCGGCCTGCAGATCGCGGCGCCGCATCATGCCGGCGCTGAGCACCGGCTGGTAGCGGCGCCACTGCCGCTTGCCCGCGGCCTTGCCGGCGTAGAGCGCGAGGTCCGCCTCCCGGACCAGGTCGCCGGCGCTGGTGGCGTCCTCGCTGGTGGCGACGCCGACGGTCGCGGTGACGATGGCCGAGCCGATGGCGAGCATGAACGGCTCCCGGAAGGCCAGCACGATGGCCTCGGCCAGGTTCTCCACCGTGGCGCCGTCCGGCGCGTCCTCGACGAGCAGGGCGAACTCGTCGCCGCCCAGCCGGGCCGCGGTGCCGCGGCCGGTGGTGAGCGCCGACAACCGCATCCCGGCCGCGACCAGGAGCTCGTCACCGACGCTGTGCCCCATGGTGTCGTTGGTCACCTTGAAGTCGTCCAGGTCGATGAAGAGCACCCCGACGACCGCGTCGGTGCGCCGGGCGCGGGCCATCGCCCGGACCACCCGCTCCTGGAACAGCATGCGGTTGGGCAGCCCGGTGAGCGAGTCGTGGAAGGCCCGGAACTTGAGCTCCCGCTCCAGCTGGCGTTGCTGGGTGACGTCCCGCAGCGTGAGCACCAGGCCGCCGACGGTGGGCTCGTGCCGCAGGTCGCTGCACCTGACCTCCACCTCGACGTAGCTGCCCTCGGGGGAGGTGATCCGCCAGTCCTCGGCGACGACCTGGCTCTCGCCGCCGCGCATCTCGGCCAGCGCCCGGGTGATCTCGCCCCGCTCGTCGGGCTGGACGAGATCCCACAGGTGCTCCCCCTCGACCGGGACCTCGCCGAAGATGCCGCGCGCCGACGGGGTCGCGTACCGGACCCGGCCGTCGTCGTCCACGATCAGGATGACGTCGGAGGTGTCGTGCACCAGGGTGCGGAAGTACGCCTCGCTGTCGCGCCGGATCACCTCCCGGCTGAGCAGCACCCGCTCGACCACCAGGGCCGCCTGCCGGGCCAGTACCTCCAGGGTCCCGGACAGCGCGGCCAGGTCCTGGCCCGGGCCGAACACGGCCAGCACCCCGATCAGCGGGTCACCGGAGGGCCGGTCCTGCAGGGCCAGCGGGCACAGCAGGACGCTGTCACTCCCGGCGTCCCCCAGGGGCCGGATCCGGGAGGCGGGCCCGGACAGCAGGGACGGCCAGTTGTCGGTCACGGCGGCAGGCAGGTCCGGTGAGATGGGAGGCTCGCCCGGGGCGGCACCCACGACCCGGAGGCGGCCTTCCTCCCGCACGGCGAGCACCACGGCCTCCGGCTGATACCCGGGGAGCAGGGATCCCACCCCGGACCGGACCGCGCCGGCCGCCTGCTCGACGGTCGCCGCCGCGGCCAGCGCGGCCCCGGCCTGCCGCAGGACCTCCGCACGGACCAGCGCCCGGCGCAGCGCCGCCGCCACGTCCGCGAGGCGCGAGAGCACCAGGAGGTACAGCAGGACGGAGCAGACCGCGATGACACCGGCGTCGACCACGCGGCCGCGGACCGACTCGACGAACAGCACCACCGGTGCGACCAGCGCGGCGAGCATGATCAGAACCAGCCGGAAGGGTGAGCTCGGCGGCTGCGAACGCGGGATCGGCTCGGTCAGCGTGGTCATGCTCGGATCCAGCGCGGCCGCTCCCCAGGCGGCGTAGAACACCAGCCAGCCCAGGTCAGTGGCGGTACCCGGATGAAATGAGCTGTACAGCTGGAGAAGCCCGAAGGAGACGTCCGAGGCCAGCAAGCCAACCGAGCCGATGGCCAGGAGCTGGACGGACCTGGTCCGCCAGGCGCCAGCAGCCAGGAACCGGGCCAGCATGGCGAGCACCAGCACGTCCCCGATCGGGTAGGCGACCGAGACCGCCTTCTGCTGCCAGGACAGCGCGGGATTGTGCACGTAGGGCAGGATCAGGTACAGCCAGGACAGCAGGGCCAGGCTGACGGTCACGGTGAGGGCGTCCAGCAGGCCGCGCCGGTCGCGGCCGCCCCCGCGGCGCCGGATAAAGATCACCAGCCCGGCCGCGTAGATCGGGTAGGTGCTCAGGTAGAACCCGTCTACCGGAGACGGGAACGTCAGGCTCTCGTGCCTGACCTCGGTGATGACCAGAAAACTGATCTGGCCGATGGCGAAACTCAGGTTCGCGGCGGCCAGCAGCAGCCACGCCGCCGGAGCGGCCGGCCGGTGCAGGAAGACGCCCGCCACGATGGCGAATACCCCGCTGAGCGCGAGCAGGCCCCAGAACACGACCCGCTGCCCAGGCAGCAGGAAATAGGCGGAGGCGAGCAGCACGATCCAGGCGGTGTAGGCCGCCATCATTCCCCGTCGCCACGCCAACGCATACCACCCCCCGCACGCCTCCCGGGCCCCCGCCCGGGATTCCGCCCGGGCCTGAACCCCGGCGGACGAGAATCTGCCTGGCGTGACCTCCCTCGCACGCCACCACCCGCAGGTGAGAGCGGGGTCGCTCTCCCCCGGTTGGTGCCAGGAGCCCACCCAGGCCGATGTGCGGACATCTGCCACAGCAGGCTCACGTTTAACAATCAGTAGCACACTCTAGACAGAGCGTGCTCTCTACTTACTACCCGCGTAGGCCTTAACGTGCTCCACCGAGGCTGAGTTCAGCCGCGGCCACCGGGGCTGAGCTCAGCCGCGGCCGCCCCCGGACCGCTGGTCAGGCTGGTCCCCGGCCAGGCCGGCCCGCCGGAGCGCGTCGGCCATGGACCCGCCCTCCTGGCCCCGGTCCGCCCGATCGCGGCCCCCCCGCTCCCGGCCGGCGCGCTCTCCCGGCCAGTAGCTTCGCGGCCACCTCGCTCCCGGCCAGCGCTGTTCCCGGCGTCACCCCGCCCGGGCCGGGAGGGCCGGCCCGGCTCCCGCCGCGGCGCCGGGCCTTCCCGGCGCGGCGCCGGGTCTGGGCGGCCCGGCTCACGGCGCGGCCCGCCGCCCCGGCCAGCCGCCTCCTCGTCCAGCCGCAGGGTCAGCGAGATCCGCTTGCGCGCGATGTCCACGCCAAGCACCCGGACCCGGACCACGTCACCCGACTTCACGACCTGACGCGGATCGGACACGAAGTTCCGCGACATCGCGGACACATGCACCAGACCGTCCTGATGCACGCCGACGTCCACGAACGCCCCGAACGCCGCCACGTTGGTGACCACGCCCTCCAGCACCATGCCCGGCGCCAGGTCCTCCAGCGTCTCCACCCCCTCGGCGAAGCTGGCCGTGGTGAACGCGGGCCGCGGGTCACGGCCCGGCTTCTCCAGCTCACTGAGGATGTCGGTCACGGTCGGCAGGCCGAAGCGCTCGTCGGTGAAGTCCTGCGGCCGCAGCGACCGCAGCAACGACGCGTTCCCGATCAGCCCGGGCATGCCCGTCCCGGCGGCCCGCAGGATGCGCCGGACCACGGGATAGGCCTCCGGGTGAACGCTGGACGCGTCGAGCGGGTCGTCGCCGCCGGGGATGCGCAGGAACCCGGCACACTGCTCGAACGCCTTCGGGCCCAGCCTCGGCACCTCCTTGAGCGCCGTCCGGCTGCGGAACGGGCCGGCCTCGTCCCGGCGCGACACGACCGCGGCGGCCAGCCCTTCGCTGATGCCCGACACCCGGGCCAGCAGCGGGACCGACGCGGTGTTCACGTCCACCCCGACCGCGTTCACGCAGTCCTCGACCACGGCGTCCAGCGAGCGGGACAGCTTGATCTCGGCCAGGTCATGCTGGTACTGGCCGACCCCGATGGACTTCGGGTCGATCTTGACCAGCTCGGCCAGCGGGTCCTGCAGCCGCCGGGCGATCGAGACCGCGCCGCGCAGCGACACGTCCATGCCGGGCAGCTCGCGGGAGGCGTAGGCGGACGCGGAGTACACCGACGCCCCCGCCTCGGACACCATCACCTTGGTGAGCTTCAGCTCCGGGTGCGCCTTGATCAGGTCCGCGGCCAGCCGGTCGGTCTCCCGCGACGCGGTGCCGTTGCCGATCGCGATCAGCTCCACCCGGTGCGCCGCGGCCAGCCGGGCCAGCGTGGTGAGGGACTCCGCCCAGCGCGGCGAGCCGGCCCCGCCAGTTCCGCCGCGCCTCAGCTCGTGCGGGTAGATCGTGTCGGTGGCGACCGCCTTGCCCGTCCCGTCCACCACGGCGACCTTGACCCCGGTGCGGAACCCCGGGTCCAGGCCCATCGTGGACCGGGAACCGGCGGGCGCGGCGAGCAGCAGGTCACGGAGGTTGGCCGCGAACACCGCCACCGCCTCGTCCTCGGCCCGCTGCCAGAGCCGCATCCGCAGGTCGACCCCGAGGTGCACGGTGATCCTGGTGCGCCAGGCCCACGCCACCGTGTCCCCCAGCCAGCGGTCCGCCGGACGGCCCTGGTCGCGGACGTCATAGCGCCGGGCGATTTTCGTTGCGTAGTCGGAGGGAGCGGAAGGAGCCAGGCCGTCAGCCGGAGGCTCACCCGGATCCAGGGTCAGGTCCAGGAACTCTTCCTTCTCCCCGCGCATCATGGCCAGGATCCGGTGCGAGGGCAGCGCGGTGAACGGCTCGGCGAACTCGAAGTAGTCGGCGAACTTGGCGCCCGCCTCCTCCCGGCCCTCGCGGACCCGGGAGACCAGCCGGCCGCGGGACCACATCTGCTCCCGCAGCTCGCCGATCAGGTCGGCGTCCTCGGCGAACCGCTCGACCAGGATGGCCCGGGCGCCGTCCAGCGCGGCGGCCACGTCGGGCACGCCGCGCTCCGCGTCCACGTAGTCCGCGGCGGCCTGCTCCGGGACGGTCTGCGGGTGGGCGAGCAACTGGTCGGCGAGCGGCTCCAGCCCCGCCTCCCGGGCGATCTGGGCCTTGGTCCGGCGCTTCGGCTTGTAAGGCAGGTAGATGTCTTCCAGCCGGGCCTTGGAGTCGGCGGCCATGATGCGCGCGGCCAGCTCGCCGTCGAGCTTGCCCTGGGCGCGGATCGACTCCAGGATGGCCGCCCGCCGCTCGTCCAGCTCGCGCAGGTAGCGCAGCCGCTCCTCCAGCGTGCGCAGCTGCGCGTCGTCCAGGGCGCCGGTCACCTCCTTGCGGTACCGGGCGATGAACGGCACCGTGGCCCCGCCGTCGAGCAGCTCGACCGCGGCGCTGACCTGCCCCTCCCGCACTCCGAGTTCCTCGGCGATCCTGCGCTGGACGCCGGCGGTGGCGGGCGGCTCCGGGGTGGCGGGGGCGGTTGCGGTCACGATGGGTCTCTGCTTTCTGCGATGAGGCTGTCCGGGAGTTAGGTACATACCCGGCCCGGCCGGGGCCCTCTGGGTCCTGCCGGGGCCGAGGCCGAGACCATATGGTAGGTCTGCACGGCTCGCGACCAAGGGAGATGGCGATGGCACGTACACCAGAGGAAGTTTTCGGCCACCACGTCGAGGCGCTCGGCGCCGGCGACCTGGACGAGATCGTCGCCGACTACGCCGAGGATGGGGTGCTCATCACGCCCGCAGGCTCGCTGCACGGAAAGGACGGGATCCGGGCCGCGTTCACCCAGCTGCTCGCGGACGTGCCGAACGCCGACTGGACCCTGAAGACCCAGATCTACGAGGGTGACGTGCTGTTCCTGGAGTGGGCCGCGGACGCCGGCGCCACCTTCGCGGACGACGGCATCGACACGTTCGTGTTCCGGGACGGCCTGATCCAGGTCCAGACGGTCCGCTACACGCTGCAGCACCGAGGCTGAGCGGCCTGTAGGCCGCTCAGGGGACGCTGCTGAGCGGCCACCGGCCGTTCTGGGGGACGCCGCTGAGCGGCCCGGCGGTTTAGCCGGACCTGCCCCGGGCAACTGGACGGCGATGAAAGCCACCGCGGCCGGGGCAGGCCGGCCATGACCTCCGGCCCAGGACAGGCGCGGGCGGAGAAGCAGGCCGAGTCGCGGCAGTCCACCACCCGCACGGTGATCATCGCCGGCGGGGCCAACGTCATCGTCATGCTGGCCAAGCTGGTGGCCGGGGTCCTCACCGGCTCCAGCGCGATGCTGGCCGAGGCGGCCCACTCGTTCGCGGACACGCTCAACCAGGTCTTCCTGTTCACTTCGGTCCGCCGGGGCCAGCGCACGGCCGACGAGGAGCACCCGTTCGGGTACGGGCAGGAACGCTACTTCTGGTCGCTGCTCGCCGCGTTCGGGATCTTCGTCGCGGGCGCGGGTTTCTCGATCTTCGAGGGCATTCTCTCGCTGCACAGCAAGACGAACGACTTCCTGATCGCGTACGTGGTACTGGCCGTGTGCGCCGTCGCCGAGGGCACCTCGTTCTTCAGGGCCTACGGCCAGCTGCGCGGTGAGGCGCACAGCTCGCACACGCACACCCTGGAGCACGTCAAGACCAGCCGGGACACGACGGTCAAGGCGGCGCTGTTCGAGGACACCGCGGCGGTCATCGGGCTCGCGCTGGCCGCCGGCGGCCTGCTGCTGGAGCAGATCACCGGCTCCCCGGTCTATGACGGGGGGGCCTCGATCGCCATCGGGGTGCTGCTGATCGTGGTGGCCTTCCGGCTCGGCATGGACAGCCGGGATCTGCTCATCGGCCGGTCCGCCGACCCCAAGGTCCGCGAGGTGATCCGCGAGGAGATCGAGCAGACGCCGGGCGTGGACCAGCTGCTCGAGCTGCAGACCATGCACGTGGGCCCGGACAGCCTGATCGTCGCGGCCCGGGTGGCGCTGAGCGACGACTCCAGCGCCGGCCAGGTGGAGGACCTGTCCGAGGACATCGACCACCGGCTGTCCGAGCGGCTGCCGGTCACCCCGTACGTGTTCATCGACCCGACCCAGACCGCGTCGGACGAGGACGACCCCGAAAGCGCCGTCCACCAGGGCGCTGTCCGCCGGTCGGCCGCCCGCCGGCCGCCAGCGACCCCGGACCTGACCAGGGACTAGGCCTCGGCGGGCTGGACGTGATCGGGGACCAGGCCCGCCGGTGCGGCCAGCTTGGACTAGCAGATGGCTGAAGCCGTGCGGGGCCCGGGCCCGGCGCCGGGCCGAGGTGACCACGCTCACCGTGGTGGTGCGCAGGACCCGGCGGCCCGCGGCGGTGAGCGCACTGACCAGCGCGTGGTCCTCGGCGGTCCGGGCCGGCCCGAAACCGCCGGCGGCCAGGTACGCGGCCGCGCTGAAGCCCAGGTTGGCGCCGTGCACGTGCGGGTGGCCCGTGCTACCCGGGGCATCGGTGCCGGCCGTGTCGTAGAGCCGCGCGAACAGCGGCGGCAGCTCGGCGGGGTAGGCCCGCCAGTCGGTGACCGTGACCGTGCCCACGACCGCGTCCCAGCCTCCCCCGGCGTAGCGCAACTGCCGGGTGAGCCAGCACGGCGGCACCAGCGTGTCCGCGTCCGTCGTGGCCAGCCAGACGGAGCCCGGGTCGAGCGGCGCGGTCCGGCGGAGCACCTCCTCGACACCGGCGGCGCGGGCGGCGCCGACGCTCCGGGCCTGGATGTCCAGCACCGCCGCTCCCCCGGCCCGGGCCAGCCGCGCGGTCTGGTCGGTGCAGGCGTCGGCCACCACCACCACGTGAACAGCGATCCCGGCCAGCGGGGCCGCGGCCAGCCGCACCGCGGCCAGGCAGGACGGCAGCAGGTCCTCCTCGTCGTGCGCGGGGATGACCACGCCGACGGCGCCGATCACGCCGGCCTGCTGAACACGGGCCTGCTGAACACGGGCCTGCTGGACACGCTGCTCCCTGGTCCGGGCCTGGTCATACCAGGCCCTCGGCCTCGGCCACCGAGACCAGGGGGTGGCCGGCCCGCTGGTAGACCCCGGCGTGGAAGTCCGCCTCGGTGTGCCCGACCCGCAGAGCCAGGTCCCGGCGCGCGGCCAGGACGCGGTGCACGTCGTCGCCACTGCGCGGATAGTCGGCCACCGGGTGCCTCCAGTGCACCGCGAGCACCGTGCCGCCGGGCCGCAGCGACGCCACGCCCGCGTCCAGGACCTCGTCCAGCTCGCGGCCGGCGAAGTAGTACAGCACCTCGGAGAACACCACGAGGTCGAACTGGCCGGGCGGCCAGTCCCCGGGAATCGCGCCGCGGCGCACGCAGACGTTCGGCAGCCCGGCGGTCCGCGCCGCCGCTGAGCGGACCGCGCCGGCCGAGGCGTCCCAGGCCAGCACCTGGCCGCAGCGGGCGGCCAGCATCGCGGTCAGCACCCCGACGGAGCAGCCGGGCTCGAACGCCTCCTGGTAGCGCCGCTCCGGCAGCAGGGCGAGGCTGAGCGCGTACTTGCGCGCCTCGTACCAGCGGCTGGCCAGTCCCCACGGGTCGCCGGAGGCGGCGTACATCTGGTCGAAGTAGCCCGTGTCCAGGCTCATCCGTGTTCCGCCCGGAGCAGGACCTCGTAGTCCCGGACGAAATGCGCCACCGTCTCCGGGGTGAGCACCGGGCCGGCGCCGGAACCCCGGGGTTCCAGCTGGCTGGCGAAGCAGCTGATGGCCGCGCGTTTGCGGGCCACGATCGAGGGCCGCAACGAAACTCGCAGGCCCTGATGCCACGGCACCCGCGAGTCGCCCGGGGCGGCCCAGTGCCAGGTCCACACCGGGTACCAGTGGGTGAGCGGGCTGGCGCGCCGGGCGGCCCGGCCCACCGCCTCGTGGTCGGCGTGCACATCCTGGTCCCAGGGGGCCAGGACCGCGTCATCAGCCGGCCGCGAGATCGCGCAGCCGGGCGGCGAGGGCGTCCTCACGAGCTGCCACGCCGGTGTCGGGGAAGCCGAGCCGGATCACCTCGGTGTCCTGGGCGCCCAGGGCGCGCAGCGCGTCGGCGGTCTCGGCCGCCCGGAGGGCGGCCAGCGCGGCCGGGTCGGGATGGCCGGGATGGGACGCCTCGCCGTCGGTCACCGCGACCAGCCGCAGCCGGGCTCCGGCGGCGGCCAGCAAGGCCATCGTGCCGCCCACGCCGAGCACCTCGTCGTCGGGATGGGCGGCGAGCACCAGCACGCGCGCCCAGCCGGTGAGGTCGGCCACCGGGAGCTGGCGCAGCCCGGCCCAGGCCCGCCAGTCCGCCTCATCGGTGCCGGGCCGCTCGATGAGGTTCACCACGTCGCACCCTGCTCCGCGACCAGGGCGCCGAGCTGGGCCAGGTCCCGTTCGGCGTGATGCTGGCGCAGGTACACGGTCAGGTCGGCGACCCGGCGGCCGTGTTCCTCGTCGTGGCCCAGCGGACCGGCCCCGAGCGCCCGGCCGACCCGGGTCATCACCTCGGCGGCGGCCGCCTCGACCTGGGCCCGGACCCGCAGCGCCCGGGCCGGCCCGGTTCCGTCCAGGTCGCAGGGATCGGCGTCGATCTCGTCCGCGGCCCGGTCCAGCGCCGCCCGGGCACTGGTCAGCGCTATGTCAGCCGCACCCAGGTGGGCCAGGGCGTGCGGGCCCACGTCGCGGCGGCGCGCCGCGGCGAGCAGGGTGCCCGCGACGGCGCGGGCCCCGCCGTACCAGCACGCCGCCACGCCTGCACCGCCGTGCGTGAAGCCGGGCCGCCCGGTGTAGCCGCCGGGCGGCCCGACCGGCTCGGCGGGAACGTCGTCGAAGTCGACGTTGAGGGTGTCACTGCCAGCCATGCCGGTCGCCGGCCAGCTGCCCGGTACCGGCGCGAGACCGTCGGTGACCACGGCGAACAGCCGCGTCCCGTCCGGCGTGGCCGCGGTGACCAGCGCATCAGTACAGACACGCGCGCCGGAGCAGTACTGCTTGACGCCGGTGAGCCGCCAGCCCCGCGCGGCGCGGGTCGCGGTCACGCCGCTGCCCGGGGGCTGCGCGGCCCAGACCCCCCAGCGGCTGCCCGGCCTGGGCGCCGGGCCGCCCAGCTCGGCCAGGATGGCCACCGCGTCGGCGTGCCCCTCGCCCAGCCGGGCCAGGGACAGGTCTTCGGCCGCCAGGTCGGCCAGCCGGGCCCAGCGCTCCCGGGTTCGGCCGCTGCCCGGCAGCGGCAGATCCAGCCGCCCCGATTCCACCGCCGCGGTGAAGGCGGCCGCGGTCGCGCGCCACGCGGGCGGGCGGTCCACGTCCAGCTCACCGCGCGTGGCCTGGATGCTCGTCATGATCTGCGGCGCTCCTCATCAGTTACGGAGCGTTCGCCTCTACCCGTGCCGGTGAGCTTCATACCCGTTTGCTCCCGGGCGCCCTCCACCCTCGGGCGGCCTGACCTCGGGTGGCCTGACCTGGGGCGGTACGCGGCGCCGCGATCGGCCGTTTAATCCGCGGCTGGCGGGTAGCGCTAGACCTAGCGTCTGACCCCGGGGAGTAGCCATGACCCTGCCCGCAAGCCAGCAGCATGCGCTGGACGCGATCGACGACGTCCTCCAGTCCACGGAGCCCCGGCTGGCCAGGATGTTCGGCGTCTTCACCCACCTCACCCGGCAGGAGGCGATGCCGGCCGTGGAGGCGATGCCGCCCGGCCGGTGGTGGACCCGGTACCGGCTGCCGGGCCGCCCCTACCGCCCGGGGCGGCAGCGCCCGAAGCGGGCCGACCGCCGGCTCGGCCGGGTCGTGCTGCTTCCGTTGCTGCTGATCGCGGCGGTGGGCCTGCTCATCTCGAGCCTGGTCAGCACCGGGACAGCCGGGCGCGGGTGCGGGCAGGCCGCGGTGATGGTCATGGCGGCCCGGCAGCGGGCGACCGGCGGCCAGGCTGCGGGGAGCAGCGTCGTGGACATGGGGGGCGCCAATTGCCGCACGGCCAGCCCGCAGCCCGCCACGGGGAGCAGGTAGCCGGGTCCGGCGGGGGTGGCCGCGGCCGCTGGCCCGGCTGGAGTGGAGGCCGGATCTGCCCGGGGGAGAATGTGTGAACGGGCCGCGGCAGGGCACCGTAGAGCCCCATGGCTCTGCCGCCCCCCGCCGGCCTCCGGTCAGCCCGGCAGTGCCCGCAGGAGGCCCGCAGTGCCCGCAGGAGGCTTGGGCGACGTGACGCGCGGCGACCTGGACCAGCCACGTAACGGGGCCGCAGACCAGCCGGGCGAGCCGTACCCCGACCATCCGGAGACCAGCCCCAGCGAACCAGCCCTGGCCAACGACCACGTGACTCCGCGAGGAGAGCGCGACGGACAGCCCGGGCCGGGGACGGCGCGGGCTCCCAGCCGGGCCGCCGGAGTCCCGGCGACCCGGGAGGCACCGGGGACGTTCGCGGGAACCAGCCGCCCGACCACATGCAGCGGGCGGTTGAGACAGCCGCCTCGATCGCCGAGGAGACCGGGGGGCTGGGCCGGCTCGGCCGCCCGATGAACCGGCGCTCGCCCTTCTTCGTCGGGATGGCCGCCGCAGCCGGCGTGGCGGTCACCTACGGGCTGGTCGAGCTGCTGATCAGGGCCCGTTCGGTGCTCGTCCTCATCGGCCTGGCCCTGTTCATCGCGGCCGGGCTGGACCCCGCGGTGAACTGGCTGACCCGGCGGCGGCTGCCCCGCTGGTCCGCCGTGATCGTGATCCTGCTCGTCGTGGCCGCCGTCGTCGCGGGTTTCGTGGCCGCGGCCGCCCCGCCGCTGACCGCCCAGGTCACCGCCCTGGTTCACGAGCTGCCGCACTACGTGACCACGCTCAAAGATCACAACTCCGAGCTCGGCAAGCTGAACTCGCGCTACCACATCGAGCAGCGGGTCTCCAAGCTGCTGTCCAGCAAGGGCACCGCGCTGGTCGGCGGGGTGCTGGGGGCCGGCGCGCTGGTGCTCAGCGCGGCCAGCGAAATGCTGGTCGTCGTCGTGCTGGTGATCTACTTCCTGGCCGCGATGCCGCGGATCAAGCTGTTCCTGTACCGGCTGGCCCCGCAGTCCCGGCGGTCCCGGGTCATCCTGATCGGCGACGAGATCTTCGTCAAGGTCGGCGGGTACATGCTGGGGAACTTCCTCACGTCACTGATCGCCGGCGTCGGCACCTGGGCGTGGCTGCAGATCTTCGGCGTTCCCTACCCCCTGCTGCTCGGTCTCCTGGTGGCCCTGCTGGACCTCATCCCGGTCATCGGGTCGACTATCGGCGGGGCGATCGTCACCCTGGTCGCCCTGACCGTGTCCCTGCCGGTGGCCATCGCGACCCTCGCTTTTTACATCGCGTACCGGCTGGCGGAGGATTACCTCATAGTGCCAAGAGTCATGGGGCGGACGGTGGAGGTGCCAGCGGTGGTGACGGTGGTGGCAGTGCTGCTCGGCGGGGCGCTGATGGGTCTCATCGGGGCCCTGGTCGCCATCCCCGCCGCGGCGGCGCTGCGCCTCCTGCTCAACGAGGTGACCTTCCGCCGGCTGGACAGAAGCTGACCACGCCGCAGCAGGAGGAACCGGGGGACGCACCGCAGGGCGGTGGCGCTCCCCCGCTGCCACGCTGGCTGCGGGCCCGCTGGCTGCACACCCGCTGGGCGCGGGCGGCCCGGCGGCCGCTGCGCCGGGTGGTGCTGCTGTTCCTGCTGGCCCTGATCATCGAGTACCTGGTCATCCCCGAACTCGTGGGCGCGAGCAAGGACCTGTACCTGCTCGACCGGCTGGGCATCGGCTGGATGATCGCCGGGATCGTCCTGGAAGGGCTCTCGCTGTTCTGTTACGCCCTGCTGACCCGGGAGCTGCTGCCCCCGAAGGGCCGCCCGGGGATCTCCCGGCTGTTCCGGATCGACCTCGCGGCGGCGGCGGTGGCCCACATGATCCCGGCCGGTACCGTCGGCAGCGCGGGGGTGGGGTTCACGCTGTTCACCGCGGAGGGCCTGGACGGTACCGACGTCGGCGTGATGATGGCGACCAAGGGCATGGGCTCCACCGTCGTGCTCAACGTGCTGCTCTGGCTGGCGCTGGTCATCTCCATCCCGCTGGCCGGGTTCCGGCCCATCTACGTGACCGTGGCCATCGTGGGCGCGGTCCTGCTCGGGCTGATGGCGGCGCTGGTGGTCGGGCTGACCCGGGGCGCGGAACGGGCCGGGCGCATCCTGCGGGCGATCGGCGACAAGATCCCCTACGTCGGCGGCGCGCGGCTGGAGAACATCGTCCTGCAGGCCGACGAGTCACTGCGCCGCCTGGCCCGTGACCGGCGGGTCCTGGTCGGCTCGCTGACCTGGGCGTCGCTGAACTGGCTGCTGGACGCGGCGTCGCTGTGGTGCTTCATCGCCGCGTTCGGCAGCTTCACCAACCCGGTGGGGCTGTTCGCCGCGTACGGGATCGCCAACGTGCTCGGCGCCATCCCGATCACCCCGGCCGGGCTGGGTGTGATCGATTCGGTGACCCCCGTGCTCCTGGTCACCTTCGGCCTGACCCGCAGCGTCGCGACGCTGGGCGTGCTGGCCTGGCGGCTGGTCAACTTCTGGCTGCCCATCCCGACCGGTGCGGTGGCCTTCATCTCGCTCAAGGTGCCGCGCGGTTCCAGCTGGGCCGACAGGCGCAAGGCGCTGGCTGACATGGTCAGGACGCAACCACGACGGCGACGAGGACCGAACCGACCCGGGCCCGGCAGCCCCGGCCCGGACGGTCCAGGTCCGGGCGACCCAGGCCCGGTGACCCAGGCCCAGGTGACCCAGGCCCGGGCGACCCAGGCCCGGGCGACCCAGCGGCGGACCGCCCAGACCCAGCGGATGGGGCGCCGCCACCCCGACGCCGGCGGGAACGGCGGCACGCCTGCCGCGGCGGAAGAAGACCACGCCCGCGACCGCGCGTGAGCGGCCACCGGCCCGCAACTCGCGGCGGGCCCGGGCCGGAGGTCATCGCTTGGGCAGCTTGACCACCGAGACGAAGAACTCGTCGATCTGCCGCACGGCCGCGATGAACTGGTCCACGTCCACCGGCTTGGTCACGTACGCGTTGGCGTGCAGCTTGTAGCTGCGCAGGATGTCCTCCTCCGACGAGGACGTGGTCAGGATGACCACCGGCACGTGCGAGAGCTCCGGGTCGGACTTGATCTGCTCGAGGATCTGCCGCCCGTCGTACTTGGGCAGGTTGAGGTCGAGCAGGATCAGGTCAGCCGCGGGCGCGTCGGCGTGCGGACCGCGACGGTACAGGAAGTCCAGCGCCTCCTCCCCGTCGCGCGCCACGTGCAGCCGGTTGCGGATCTTGTTGTCCTCGAAGGCTTCCCGGGTCATCAGCTCGTCGCCGGGGTCATCCTCGACCAGCAGGACTTCGATCGGTTCCAGGTCGCACATGCGTTGTCCCTTCGGGGCTGGTGCCGGTGTCCTCCTCGCCCGGGCCCGCGGCGGCCGGGCCGGTGAGCGTGAGGGTACTGATGATCTCAGCGCGGTCAGGCGGGTGCGCGGCGGCCGTATCAGGTGCGGGCAGCGTGAAGTAGATGCGCGTCCCGCCCGAATAGGTGGTGTCCAGGAACATCTCGCCGCCGTGCTGTTCGGCGATCCGCTTGCACAGGGCCAGCCCGATCCCGGTGCCCGGGTACGCGTCCCGCGCGTGCAGCCGCTGGAAGATGACGAAGACCTTGTCGGCGAACTCGGCCGGCACGCCGATGCCGTTGTCGGCCACGCCGATCCGCCATCCCCCGTCCGGCTGCTCGTCCGCGGTGATCCGGATCACCGGGGTACGGTCCGCCGCCCGGAACTTGATCGCGTTGCCGATGAGGTTCTGCCACAGCATGCCGAGCAGGGTCGCGTCGCCCATCACCTCCGGCAGCGATCCGGGACGCTCGATGACCGCCGACGTCTCCTCGATGGCGGTGGACAGGGCGGTGGCCGCCACGTTCAGCGGCTCATCGAGCGGCACCGGCTGGAGGACGTCGCTGGCCCGGCCGACCCGGGAGAAGGTCAGCAGGTCGTTGATCAGGACCTGCATCCGCTTCGCGCCGTCCACGGCGAAGTCGATGTACTTCAGGCCCCGCTCGTCGAGTTTGTCGCGGTAACGCTTCTCGAGCAGCTGGCAGAACGACGCGACCTTGCGCAGCGGCTCCTGCAGGTCATGCGAGGCCACGTAGGCGAACTGCTCCAGCTCGGCGTTGGACCGGCGCAGCTCCGCGGCCTGGGCGTCCAGGACGGACTGCGCGGCCCGGCTGGCGTCCAGCGCCGTGACCAGCTCGCTGCGCATCCCCTCGACCGCCGCGGACAGGGCCCGCAGGTCCGCGGGGCCGCTGGGCTCGATGTGGTGGCTGTAGTCACCGTCCGCCACCTCGTCGGAGGCCGCGCGGAGCCGGTGCAGCGGCCGGATGACGGTGCGGTCCAGCAGGACCGCCAGGGCCGCCGCGGCGAGCAGGAAGACCACCAGGGTGGTGACGTAAACCCAGTTCTGGAAGACACGGGCCCGGCCGAGAGCAGCCCGGTCGGCCACCGCCTGCCCGGTCAGGTGGGTGTTCTGCGTGGCGAACAGCACCCGGAGCCGGTCGAAGGCGGCCTTGCCCTGGTCCAGCAGGGTCAGGTCGTCACCGGACAGCGGGCCGCGGCGGGCCCGGTTGATGACCGGCTGGGCGTACCCGGTCCGCCAGGCCTGGGCGGCTCGCTCGATCCGGGCCAGATCCGTCGTCAGCGGCTGCTTCCCGCCGATCACGGCGCGCAGCTGGGCGGCGGCCGCCTTCTCGGTGGCCAGGCCGGCCGTGAACGGCTGAAGGAACCGCACGTCCCCGGTGAGACCGTAGCCGCGGACCCCGGTCTCCTGGTCGATCAGGGCGCCCTGCAGCCGGTACGCCTGGGCCTGGGCGGGCAGGATCGAGTTGGTGAGCTCGTTCGAGGTGCCCCGGGTCTGGGCGGTGAGCCAGGCGACGAGCACCCCGGCGAGCACGGCCAGGACCCCGAGCGCCGCGAACACCAGCCGGAACCAGTCCTGAACGCCGAGTCCCAGCCACCGGGAACGGCGAGCCGCCGGACCGGATGCGCTCACTGCGCTGCCTTCCAGCCGAGGTGGACGATGGCGACGTCGTCGGCGAGCCCGCCGTACGGGGCGGCCGCCGCCTCGGTCGTGTCCAGCAGGCTATCCACGAAACCAGCGGGGGGCAGCATGACCAGATCGCGGGCCATGGCCAGCAGTCCTCCCTCGCCGAGGCGCTCATTGCCCGGCCCCGCCCGGCCCTCGAACAGCCCGTCGGTGAACAGCACCAGGCCCGCGTCCGCGGGCAGCGGCAGGTGTTCTTCCTGCCAGTGCTGCCCGGGCTCCAGGCCCACCGCCGGGCCGGCCGGTCCTTCGACGAGGTTGACGTGCCCCGGCGTGCGCAGCAGCAGCCCCGGGTGGCCGGCCCGGAGCACCCGGACGCTCCGCCGGTCCCGGCCGAAGACCAGGTGAGTGAGGGTGGCGAAGAGGTGCTCGTCCTCTCGCTCGGCCATCAGGATCTGCTCGAGCAGCTCCATCAGCGCTGGCGGGGCCGCGCCCGCCAGCACCAGGGACCGCCAGGCCACCCGCAGGCAGACCCCGATGGCGGCCTCGGCCGCACCGTGACCGCACACGTCGCCGATGACCGCGTGCACGATGCCGTCCGGGGTCTCGACCACGTCGTAGAAATCGCCCCCCAGCAGGGCGTTGGCCCGGCCCGGGCGGTACCGGGCGACCATGCCGAACGCCTCGGTGCGGATCAGCGGGGTCGGCAGCAGAGCCCGCTCCAGCCGGGCGTTCTCCGCCGCCTGCAGCGCACTGCGCTGCAATGCGGCGGACGCCAGTTCCACGTGCTTGCGCTGGGTCGCGTAGCGGATCGCGCGGCCGAACACGTCGGGCGGCGCCTGGCCTTTGATCAGGTAGTCCTGGGCGCCCGCGGCGACCGCGGCCAGCCCGGCGCTCTCCTCGGCCAGCCCGGTCAGCACCACCACGGGCGCTCCCGGCGCGGCCGCGAGGATCTGGGTGACCGCGTCCAGCCCCTGCACGTCGGGCAGGTGCAGGTCCAGCAGCACGCAGTCCGGGGCCGGGCCCTGGCTGAGCAGGTCGGTGGCCTCGGCCAGCGAGCGCACCGCGGACAGCGAGGCCGCCACGCCGCTGTCCGCGAGCAGTTCCTCGACCAGCAGCACGTCACCGGCGTCGTCTTCGACCAGGAGGATCGTGTCCGGGTCGCCCAGCCACGCGAAGCGGCCGGGGTCCGTGCTGGTGTCCTCCAGGTGCGACGGGGCCGGGCCGCGCGGAGCAGGCACGCCCGCCCGGGTCGGCACGCTCACCACGCGCCCGCGCGACGTAGCCTCAACCCACGCTCCTCAACGTCAGACCGCTAGCCCCCTGGTTCGAGGCTAGCGGCCGCCACGCTCGGTGTTCCGCGACACAATAGTGTGCGAAAGGCCAGAAACTTCCGTTTTCGTCCTGTCTACTGCCCGGCTAGGAAAAGCGTGGCCGGGAACGCCGGGCCACGCAAGCCCCGCCGGAGGCGAGTCCGGTCCAGAACATGGACTGGCGCCCGCCCTCAGGTGGCGGCGAGCCGGCCTTAGGCGGCGTCCGGCGAGGCGAGGATGCGCTGGCGCAGGAAGGTGAGTGCGTGGGCGAGCAGCCGGGAGACGTGCATCTGCGAGATGCCCAGGGTGCTGCCGATCTCCGCCTGGGTCATGTCCCCGTAGAAGCGCATCAGCAGGATCCGCTGCTCCCGCCGGGGCAGCTCGCCCCAGTGCATCGCCAGCGCCTCCATCGACAGGGTGTGCTCCATCTGCGGGTCGTCCCCGCCGAGCAGGTCGGCCAGGCTGGCCGTGTCCGGCTGGCCGGACAGGGGCGCGTCGAGCGAGGCGGGCTGCAGGATCATGTCGGCGCCCCGGGCCTCCTGCACGTCGGCTTCGGTGATCCCCAGGTCGCTGGCGAGCTCACCGTCGCTGGGCGCGTGACCCAGTCGCTGGGTGAGCTCGCGGGACGTCTCGCGCAGCGCCAGCAGCCGCTCCTGGACCGGCCGCTCGACGTGCACCTGCCACCGCTTATCCCGGAAGTAGCGCTTGATCTCCCCGGTGATGCAGGGCTGGGCGTAGGCAGCCAGGTTCCGGCCGACCCCCGGGTCGAAGTTGTTGATCGCCTTGAGCAGGCCCACGTAACCCACCTGGACCAGGTCCTCGGTCGGTTCCGGGCTGCGCCGGTAGCGGTTCGCGCAGGCCCGGACCAGTCCCCGGTACCGGCTCACCAGCACGTCGCACGCCCCCTCCCGGCGCGGGTCGTCCGGCGGGTGCGACCGGATCTCGTGCAGCAATTCTTCGTCGTCCAGTTGTTCAAGCTCGCTCACAGCCAGGTCAGCGGGCCGGCCCATGGTCCGGGGCGGACTCGCCGCAGCTGTTTCACCTGCGACAAGTATTTCCATATATCAAGTCTGTCACGACTACGCCGCACAATGCAAATGTTTCCATATGTAGAGTAATCAGCCTGGCTCGGCAGCCACCTCGCCGAGCCCGCGCACCAGCGCGTCACGGCCTTCCGGGGTCATGGCCTGGAGCATCTCGGCCAGGGCGGCCCGCCGCTGGTCCCGCACCCAGCCGGCCAGCCTCCGGCCTGACTCGGTCAGCAGCAGCACGATCTCCCGGCGGCTTTCTTCCGCCCGGTCCCGGGTCAGCAGGCCTGCGACCTCCATCCGGTCGCACAGCCTGCTGGTGGCCGACGCGGAGGCGCCCACGTAGGTCGCCAGCCGGTTGAGGTTGAGGCTTCCGGCCCGGTCGATGATCAGCAGCGCGCGCAGCTGGGCAGGCGGCACGGAAGAGCCGATCTTCTCCACGGCCCGCTCGGCTACCTCGATCAGGGCGGCCAGGCCCCGCTCAGCGGTACTCACCTCAAGCTGCTCATCCCTGGAACCCCGGAACATGTCGTATCCCATCAGGATCACCATCCGGCCAGCACCCGGGCCCGCCCGTGCTGCCGGCGGAGAGCCTACCAGCGCTGGCATAGCGTCTCTTGGACTGCGCGTGCTTATCCCTCCCGCGATCGCGGCCGCACCTGGCCCGCGGGGCGGGGTTCCCGCAACGGGTCATCTTCCGCCGTCCCTCCCGGGGCCCTGTTGTGCTGGCCGTGCCGCGTTCGCTAGAAAACCTTGGCCGCCGCACTACCCGTGCCCGGGCTGCCTACACCAAAGGCCGGTCAACTCTGGCAGATGACAAGTGTTTCCCAATACAATGTTGTGCCGTGGAAAGCTCCGCGGAGTTCGCCGAGCAGGTGGAAGCACTGCAGGAGGCGACCCGGGTGCTGGCCGGAGTCGCGCTGCACAGCCTGGACGTCCTCGACGGCGTGATCACGCTGCCCCAGTTCCGGATGCTGGCCGTCCTGGCTGAGCTGGGCCGCACCCGGTCCTCGCGGGTGGCCAGGGCCCTCGCGCTGGACGCGTCCACGGTGACCAGGCTGGCCGACCGGCTGGTCAGCGCGGGCCACGTGGCCCGGGGCAGCGACCCACGGCACCGCAGCGTAGTGACGCTGGAGCTCACCCCCAGCGGGGAGGGTCTGGTCAGCGCCGTCTCGCAGTGGCGGCAGCGAGAGCTGGGCCGGATCGTGGCCGGCCTGCCGCCCGCCGCCCGGACCCAGCTCACCAGCGTGCTGGGCGAACTGGTCGCCTCGGCGGGGGAAGGCTACGGCGTCGCCGGTCCTGGCCTCAAGCGTGCGGCGATGTTCGAGTCAGCGGCCCGGCTGGCCCGCCCCTGGGACGCACGCTGACCCTGACCGGCCTGCAACCACCGCCCCGGCCAGCCACGTATTCACTGTGAGGGCATCCCGCCCGGCCCGGGCCGCCGGCTGGCCCCGGCCGGGACCAGAATTCCCGCCGGGAGGGCCGCTGGTCAGCGTATTCTTCATCCCGCCCCACCTGGCAGCAGGTGCCTCATACCCGCGCGAGGGAGGTAGATCCGCGATGGACCGTCATGCCGCCTGCGACGACCGTCATCCCGCTTATGACAATGGGGTGCTGCGGATCACCGAAACCGCCGGCCCGGCCGGCCTGGCGATCACCGGGGAGATCGACGAGGCGACCTACCCCGCCCTGGTCACCTCGCTGCACGACATCGCCGAGAGGCATCGCGAGTTTCACCTCGATCTGAGCGGGGTGAGCTACTGCGACCTGGCCGGGCTGCGGGCCATCGTGCGGCTGGCGGACGACGGCCGCGCCGGTCCCGTCCGGCGTGTCCTGCTGCACAACGTGCCGCACCACATGCGGGTGGCGCTGGCCGTCACCGGCTGGGACGCGCTCCCCGGACTGGCCGTCGAACCGCTGCCCTCCTAGCCGGGCCCCGGGGTCAGTCGGGCCAGGCTGAGCCCTGCGACGAGCGGCGCCGCAAGTCGCTGCGCACGTCGGCGCCCAGCCGCCGGGTCTCGCGGCGGTTGAGCATCGCCCCGGCGGCGGCGCCGGTCAGCAGCGGCCCCAGGGACACGGCGCTCCGGCCGGCCCGGGCCAGCAGCCGCCGCTCCAGCTGCCTGCGCAGCGGGGACCCCACCGCCAGCGCCAGGCCTCCAGGGACCAGGGCCACGCCGCGCCGGTGCGCCCAGGCCACGACGTAGGCCAGCATGCGCTCCGGGGCCGAGCCCGGGGCGCGCATCCCGTAGACCTCGTGCAGCTCGGCGACCAGCTTCAACTCGATGCCGACGACCGCCACGGTCTCGAACGCCACCTCCACCGGGGCCGACGGCAGCGGCAGCAGCATGGCCGCGCCGACGGCCGCGCCCACCGACGCGGAAGCCCGGGACGCCCCCCGGATCAGCTGGTCCGCGAGCTCTTCCCGGTCGAGGCCGGGAAACTGGGCGCGAAGCTTCTGCTGATCCCGGACGGGCAGCCGCGGCGCCATCGCCAGCACCTGGGAGGTCAGCCATCGGCCGCCCGTGGTCGCGCCGGACCAGCCCGCGCGGCTGCCCCGGCGGGCGAGCCGGGAGGTGGCCGCCAGCGCACGACGGCGCCGGGTCAGGCCGCGCTCCTCGCTGATCTCGCCGACGAACTCGGCTATCTCCCCGGGCGTCGCGGGCTGGCCGGTCAGCTCGGCGGGCTCGCCGTCGCGTCCGGCGCCTTCGGTGGTCTTGTCCACGACATCCAGCTACCCGCGGCCGGGCCGGCTACGCGCGGGCAGCGACCCGCCATGGGACGAGCGCGTGGCCGGCGGCGGATGGCCTGGCGCGCCGGTCCGTCGCGAGCGGCTGGCCGGGGCCATCCAGGCCACCGGCAGGGCCGGTCATGGCTGGCGTTCCTTGAGGTCGCGGGCGAGCTGCTCGAGCACCGGCAACGCGGCGTCCAGGGCATCCCGCTCGTCCGCGCCGAGATGCTCGATCAACTGGCTCAGCGCGTCCGTGCGCTCCGCCCTGATCCGCTCGTGCAGCCGCCGTCCGGCGGGAGTGGCGTCGACCAGGGCGGCCCGCCGGTCCCGCGGATCGGGCCGCCGGGCCAGCAGCCCGGCGTCTTCCAGCCGCCACACCACCCGGGAGAGCATGGTCGGGTTCATGCCCTCTTCGCGAGCCAGCCAGGACAGGCCCACGGGCCCGTGGCGGGCCGTGGTGGCGAGCACGGTGGCCTCGGTCAGGGTCAGGTCCGCACCGACCCGGGTCGGCCGGATCCGCCGGGCGAGACGGCCGACCGCCGTGCGCAGCCGGGCCGCGGTCTCGGTCCTGGCCGCGGCCTCGACGGGATCGGGGAGCGCCGCCGGGGTCCCGTTCCCGGCCTGGCCGCCGGCAGCTGTCACGGGCCGCACCCTTCGTCGCCACATAGTTGCTATATAGCAAAGACTTTAGCTGGTGACCGGACTGGCCGGGGGCACCGCGCCCGCCACCGGCCGCTGCCTGAGGCGGGGCCGGGGCGGGCGGGTGTGACCAGGCCGGGCGCGGGCATGCCAGGAGCGGGGCAGGGAGGTGACCAGTGCCCGGAAAGCTCACCCCGTACCAGCGCAAGCGTGACTTCAGCCGGACACCCGAACCAGCCGGGCAGGCGGCGGGCGAGACGGCGGACCATGGCGAGCAGCGGTTCGTCGTGCAGCGGCACCGTGCCCGGCGGCTGCACTACGACCTCCGCTTCGAGATCGGTGGCGTCCTGGTCAGCTGGGCGGTGCCTAAGGGGCCCACCCTCGATCCGGACGTCAGGCGGATCGCGGTACACGTCGAGGACCATCCGCTGGAGTACTTCGACTTCGAGGGCGTCATCCCGCGGGGCCAGTACGGCGGCGGGGACGTGATCGTGTGGGACCGTGGCACCTGGGAGCCGCACGCCACCGATGACCCAGCCGCGGCGGTCGAGGCGGGCGAGTTCCACGCCGACGTGTACGGGGAAAAACTGCGCGGCCGGTTCATCCTGGTGCGCACCGGCGGGCCGGACTCCGACCAGTGGCTGCTGGTGCACAAGCACGACGAGTACGCGGTGAAAGGCTGGGACCCCGAGGACTACCCGGCCTCGGTGCTCAGCGGGCGCACCAACGACCAGGTCAAGGCCGACCCGGACCGGATGTGGCGCTCGGATCTGCCCCCCTCGCAAGCCTCGGTGACGCTGCGCCGCCCTCCCGGCGGACCGCCGGGCCCCGCGGCGGGGCGTCAGCCGGACAGCCCGGTCGCCGGGCCCAGCCCCGACGAGCTGGCCGCCCTGGACGCGCTCGGCGCCGGCGGCACCTGGCACGTGTTCGGCCGCGACCTGCGGCTGACCAACCTGGACAAGGTCCTGTTTCCCGGCCGCCCGGGTGAGGAGCCGGCCAGCAAGCGGGACCTGATCCGCTACGCGGCGCAGATCGCGCCGGTGGCCCTGCCCTACCTGGCTGACCGCGCGCTGAACATGCACCGTTTCCCGGGGGGCGCCGACACCAAGGGCTTCTGGCACAAGCAACTGCCCGATCACGCTCCCGGGTGGCTGCCACGCTGGCACAACCTCGAGGCCGGGCCGGACAAGACCACGACCTACCTGGTCGTGAACGAGCCGGCCGCGCTGATCTGGGCGGCCAACTTCGGCGCCCTGGAGTGGCACGCCTGGACCGCGCGGACCGACCACCCGGATCAGCCCAGCTACGCCCTCGTCGACATCGACCCCGGCCCGGCCACCTCGTGGGACGAGGTGCTGGTGCTGGCCCGGCTGCACCGCACCGCCCTCGACCACCTCGGGGTGCGGGGCCAGCCTAAGCTGACCGGCCGGCGGGGCATCCAGATCTGGATCCCCGTCGCGGCCGGGCCTGGTTTCGAGGAAACCCGGGCCTGGGTGGAGCAGCTGTCCCGGGCGATCGGCGCGGTCGTGCCGCAGATAGTCAGCTGGAAGTGGGACGTGCGTGAGCGGGGCGGGCTGGCCCGGCTCGACTACACGCAGAACACCAGCAACAAGACCCTGGTCGCGCCGTACAGCCCGCGCGCCGCCGCCGGGGCGCCGGTGTCCACCCCGCTGGAGTGGGACGAGCTGGACGATCCGGCGCCGCGGCCCGACGCGTTCACGATCCGGACCGTCCCGGACCGGGTGGCCCGGCTCGGCGACCCGTTCCGCACCGTGCTGGGGCCCGGCCAGGTGCTCCCGCCTATCAGCTAGCCGGCCCGGCCAGCCCACCCAGCCAGCTGGCCCGGCCAGCCCGCTCAGCCAGTCACCGTGCCTGACCCGGTGGCTATCGCGAAGATGTGCATCGCGTTCACCCCGTTCCCGACGCCGCTGCTCACCGTGGGCAGGGTCACCGACGCCACCGTCTTGCCCTTGTCCAGCGGCACGGAGGCGTAGTAGACGCTGACCGGGTGGGCGGTCTGCGTGCTGCTGGAGAAGTTCCAGCTGGACGTGGTGGCGGCTACCTCGTCCCCGCTGACCGCGGCGTTGTTGTACCAGTCGGCCATGCTCAGGCTGAACGTCTGGGTACTGCCGTCGGTGTAGGTGATCGTGCCGTTGCCGGACGCTTCGCCGAACCCTGCGGCGCCCAGGAAGCCGAGTTCGGTCCCGGACCCGGACACGTCGATGATCTGCCCGTCCGCGATCACGTTGTCAGGCCCGCCCGTCGCGGGCCAGGTGAAGGTGGTCCCGTCCACGCTGACCTGCCCCGGGCTCAGGGCGTTCGGGGTGGCCGCGGCCAGCGCCTGGGCCGAGAAGCTCTCCCCGGTGCCGTCGAAGTCCGCCGCGGCCGGGTTGGAGTTGTCGCTGATGCCCACGTTGTCGTAGGCCGCGGCCACCGACGAGTACGGGGCACCCACCGTCGGCGTTCCCGACCCGGTGGCCATGGCGAAGATGTGCATCGCGGTCGTCCCGCCCGCGGTGCTCAGGGTGGGCAGCGTGACCGACGCCACGGTCTTCCCCTTGGCCAGCGGCACCGAGGCGAAGTACAGGCTCACCGGGTGTGCGCCCAGCGGGTTGCTCTGGAAGTTCCAGCTCGACGTGGTGGTGAGGAGCTGGTTCCCCACCGCGGGGGCGTTGGCGTACCAGTCGGCCATGTTGAGCGAGGTCGAGGTGGTGCTGCCGTCGGTGTAGTGGACGGTCACTGTGCCGGTGGCCGTGCCGTTCTGGCTGGACCCCAGGAAGCCCAGGTCAGTCCCGGACCCGGACAGCGCGATGGTCTGCCCGGAGGCCACCACGTTGTCTGGCGTCCCCGCGGCGACGTTCGGCCAGGTGAAGGTGGTCCCGCCGATCGTGACCTTGGTGCCGGGGGTCAGGGCGGTCGGGGTGCCCGCGGCCAGCGCCTGCGCCGAGAAGCTGTCCCCGGAGCCGTCGTAGTCGGCCGCGCTCTCGTCGGCGTTGTCGCTGATCCCGGTGTTGTTGTAGGCAGCGCTGAGCGAGGCCGCGGCGACCGCGACCGTCGTGGACGCCTCGACCAGGCTGGGGCTGCCGCCGGGGCCGCCCGGGGCGGTCACCGTGGCGGTGAGGGTGACGGTGCCGGGCTGGGCGCTCGCGGGCACCCGGACCTGGACGTTCCGGGTGACGGTCTGGCCCGGGCCCACGGTGACCGGGGCCGGGCTGGCCACCGACCACCCGTCCGGCACGGCGAGGCTGAACCGCGCGTTCGGCAGGGCGTAGTCACCGTGGTTCACCACGGTGACGCTCACCGTGGCGGTGCTCCCCGCCGACACCGTGGACGGCGCGCTGACCGTGGCGTACCGGGCACCCACGGAGCGGGTGACGGCGAAGCCCCCGCGCAGCGGCAGCCCGGCCAGGGCCGAGGAGTCGCCCACGTAGACGCCGTATCGACCGTCCGGCAGCACCCACCCGCTGGCCGCGCTGTCCCAGTAGGAGAGGTCGTGGCCGGTGAGGTCGAAGCGCACGGTGGTGGACTGCCCCGGCTGCAGGGTGACCTTCTGGAAACCCTTCAGCTGGCGCGGCGGCTCGCCGGCCGACGCCGGATCACCCAGGTAGAGCTGGGCCACGTCCGATCCGGCCACCTTCCCGGTGTTGGTCACCGTCGCGGACACCGTGACCTGGCGGCTCGATTGGCCATTGCACCGGCAGCTGGTCGACCCCGGGTTCGACGAGCTGTTTTGCACCTGCTGCGGGGTGACGGCCAGGTGGCTGTAGGAGAAATTGGTGTACGAGAGGCCATATCCGAACGGGAACATCGGCGTCTCGTTGCTGGCGTCGTAGTAGCGGTAGCCGACGTTGATCCCCTCGGAGTACTGCACCTCGCCGTTGACCCCCGGGAACTGGGCCGGGCTGGACGCGGGCACCTGGGACAGGTCTTCAGGGAAGGTCACGGGCAGGTGGCCGGACGGGTTGACCTGGCCGAAAAGCACGGACGCGAGCGCGGTCCCGTTGCTCTCCCCCGGGTACCACGCGTCCACCACCGCGGCCACCTGGCTCAGCCAGGGCATGACCACCGGGGCGCCGGCGTCCACGACCACCACGGTGTGCGGGTTGGCCGCGGCCACCGCCGAGACCAGCTCGTTCTGGGCCGAGGGCAGGTTGAGGCTGGCCCGGTCGGCGGCCTCGGACTCGGTGTCGTCGGAGACCACGACGACCGCGGACGACGCCGACTTGGCCGCGGCGACCGCCTGGCTGATGTCGGGCGCCAGGTCGGACGGGGTAGCCCAGCTCAGGTTGGCGGACGGGCCGCCCCCGCTCAACTGCAGGGTGTAAGTCTGGCCCGCCTTCAGGTCGACGCCCACCGAGTAGGTGGACACCGGCGGGGTCCCCGGGTTGGCCAGCAGGGTCTTGCCGTCGAGGGACAGGTTGGTGACCGTGTAGCTGCCGGGGTTCTGGAACGCCAGCACGTAGGTCCCGGTCTCCGGGGCGGTGAGCGTGCCGGTGTAGGTCCCGCCGTACCCGGTGGACGCGTAGGCCGGGCTGAGCGCGGAACTGGGGATGGGCGTCAGCGACGTGTCGGTGGGCAGGCCCTGCGTGTACGAGACGGTGGTGCCCGACCCGGCTGCGGCCTGGATGCCCTGCAGGGGGGTGACCTGGAACGGGGAGGTGACGTAGGCGCTGCCGCCCCCGGTGTCCGCCGGCGCTGCGGACGCCGCGGGACCGATCACCGCGACCGATCCGCCGCCGCTGGCCTTCAGCGGCAGCGTGGCGCCGCTGTTCTTGAGCAGGACCGTGCCGGCCTCGGCGACCGCGGTCGAGGTGGCCTGATGGGCCGGGGTGGTGACGGTCGCGCTCGTGGTGCCGGTCGGCGGGTTGTTGAACTCGTTGAAGCGGAACAGCTCGAACAGGATGCGGGACACCATGTCGTTCAGCGTGGCCATGCTGACCTGGCCCGACTGCACGGCGGCCTGCAGCGCCGGACCGTAGAACACGGCGCTGGGCATCTCCTGGTCGTTGCCCGCGTCGGCCGACCCCACGGTGGAGTGGGTGGCTCCGTAGTCCGACGTCACGAAGCCCGGGTAGGCCCAGTTCTGGTCGAGCGTGGTGTGCAGCAGGTAGTCGTTCTGGCACGCGAACTGGCCGTTGATGGAGCTGTAGGCGCACATCACCGAGGAGGCATGGGCCTGCTGCGTGGCGGCCCAGAACGCGGGCAGGTAGATCTCGTGCTCGGCCCGCTGGCTGACGATCGCGTCGTCGGCGGCGGTGTTCCGGCTGGTCTCCTGGTTGTACACGGCGTAGTGCTTGACCTGGGACATCTCTCCCTGGCTCTGCACCCCGTCGATCTCGGACACCGCCACCGCGGAGTTCAGGTAGGGGTCCTCGGTGAAGGCCTCGAACGACCGCCCCCAGCGCGGGTCCCGGTCGATGTTGACCGTCGGCCCCAGGTTGACCATGGCGCCCTTGCCGTGTTCCTCCGACCCGACGACCTTCCCGTACTGGCTGGCCAGGGCCGGGTCCCAGGTCGCCGCCAGGGACACCGCGGAGGGGAGCTGGGTGACGCCGGTGAGGCCGTCGCCTACCCCGAGCGGGCCGTCTTCCTCGCCCATGGCCGGGATGCACAGGCTCGGGATCGCCGAGATGTAGAAGACGTACGGCTCGCTGGTGCCCGCCCCGGTGACCATGTTGATCTTGTCGGCCAGGGTCATCTTGGCCATCAGCATCTTCAGCCGCTGGCTGACCGGCAGCGACTGGTTCAGCCAGGGGCAGGACGAGGAGTCCGCGCCTGACCTGGCCGCGGCCGAGTGGGCCGACGCCAGGCCGGCCGAGGCTGCGCCGGCGGAGGCCGCGCGGGCCGGAGCGGGGCTGGCCGTGGCCAGCCCGACGGACACAAAAACGGCCACGAACGCGGCAGCCGCCGCCATTCCCGGCCGGCGCCGTATGCGTGAACTGCGGATAAGCGTCATAGCACGGCCTCCATTGCCCGCAGCAAAATCGCGGCCGGTCCCACCCGGGGCGAGCATTCCGCTGCCCGTGCCGCACTGAATAGTGAAACCCCAGCCGCCCCGGGATGCCAAGAGCCTTTCGGAGCAATAATTCGTAAAGGCCGTCCCGGGGACGTCCTGCCGCAGGTGCCCGCGCCCATCGAATGGGACGAGCTGGAGGACCCGCTGCTGCGGCCGGATGGGATCGCCGATCCGGGACGTGCCGGGCCGGCTGGCCCGGATCGGCGATCCCTTCCGCACCGCGGCGGACCTGAACCAGGTCCGCCCCGATCAGCTGGCCACGGTGAACCCGCCGTGCAACGGCAGCCCGGCCAGGGCCGAGGAGTCGCCCAGGTAGACACCGAACTGGCCGGCCGGGACCACCCACTGGTTCGCGGCACTGTTCCAGTAGGACAGGTCGTGGCCGTTCAGGCTGAAGCGCACGGTGGCGGACTGCCCGGGCCGGAGGGTGACCTTCTGGAAGCCCTTCAGCTGCCGGGGTGGCTCGGTTGCGGCCGCCGGATCGCTCAGGTACAGCTGGGCGACGTCGGCCCCGGCCACCCGGCCGGTGTTAGTGACGGTCGCGGAGACCGCCACCTGCTGGCCCGCCTGGCGCGTGATCCTCAGGCCGCTGAACCTGAAGCTGGTGTAGGACAGCCCGTAGCCGAACGGGAACAAGGGCGTCTCATGGTTGGCGTCGTAGTAGCGGTACCCGACGTTGATCCCCTCGGAGTACAGCACCTTGCCGTTCACTCCCGGGAACTGGGCGGGGGTGGACGCGGGGACCTGGGACAGGTCCGCGGGGAAGGTGACCGGGAGATGGCCGGACGGGTCCACCGCGCCGAAGAGGACCGCCGCGAGCGCGGTCCCGTTGCTCTCGCCCGGGTACCAGGCGTCCACGACAGAGGCCACCTGGCTGAGCCAGGGCATGGCCACCGGGGCGCCCGCGTTCACGACCACCACGGTGTGCGGGTTGGCCGCGGCCACCGCCGAGATCAGCTCGTTCTGGGCCGAGGGCAGGTTCAGGCCGGGCCGGTCGGCGGCCTCGGTCTCGGTGTCGTCGGAGACCACGACGACCGCGGACGACGCCGACTTGGCCGCGGCGACCGCCTGGCTGATGTCGGGCGCCAGGTCAGACGGGGTGGCCCAGCTCAGGTTGGCCGACTCGCCGCCGCCCGACAGCTGCAGCGTATAGGTCTGGCCGGCCACCAGGTTCACGCCCACCGAGTACGTTGACACCGGCGGGGTGCCCGGGTTGGCCAGGAGAGTCTTGCCGTCCAGGGTCAGGTTCACCGAGGAGTAACAGCCGCACGGGTTTTCGAAGGCCAGCACGTAGGTGCCGGTCTCGGGGGCGGTCAGGGTGCCGGTGTAGGTCCCGCCGAAGCCGGTGGGCGCGTAGGCCGGGCTGAGCGCCGAGCCGGGGATGGGCGTCAGCGACGTGTCTGTCGGCAGGCCCTGGGTGTACGAGACGCTGGTCCCGCTCCCGGCGGCGGCCTGGATGCCCTGCAGCGGGGTGACGTGGAACGGGGCGGTGACGTAGGCGCTGCCGCCGCCGGTGTAGGTGGGCGAGGCCGAGGCGGCCGGCCCGATCACCGCGACCGATCCGCCGCCGCTGGCCTTCAGCGGCAGCGTGCCGCCGCTGTTCTTCAGCAGCACCGTGCCCGCCTCGGCGACCGCGGCCGAGGTGGCCTGGTGGGCCGGGGTGGTGACGGTCGCGCTGGTCGTCCCGGTGGGCGGGTTGTTGAACTCGTTGAACCGGAACAGCTCGGTCAGGATGCGGGACACCATCCCGTTCAGCGTGGCCATGCTGACCTGGCCCGCCTGCACGGCGGCCTGCAGCGCCGGACCGTAGAACACGGCGCTGGGCATCTCCTGGTCGTTGCCGGCGTCCGCTGAGGCGACCGTGGAGTGGGTCGCGCCGTAGTCCGAGGTCACGAAGCCCGGGAACTTCCAGCGCTGGTCGAGCGTCTGGTGCAGCAGGTAGTCGTTCTCGCAGGCGTACTGGCCGTTGATGGTGCTGTAGGAGCACATCACCGAGGAGGCGTGAGCCTGCTTGGTGGCGGCCCAGAACGCGGGCAGGTAGATCTCGTGCTCGGCCCGCTGGCTGATGATCACGTCATCGGCTGGCGTGTTCCGGTTGGTCTCCTGGTTGTACACGGCGAAGTGCTTGACCTGGGACATCTCCCCCTGGCTCTGCACCCCGTCGATGTCCGACACGGTCAGCGCGGCGTTGAGGTACGGGTCCTCGGTGTAGGCCTCGAACGAGCGCCCCCAGCGCGGGTCGCGGTCGATGTTCACGGTCGGGCCCAGGTTGACCATGGCGCCCTTGCCGCGCTCCTCCGACCCGACGACCTTCCCGTACTGGCTGGCCAGGGCCTGGTCCCAGGTGGCGGCCAGGGAGACCGCGGACGGCATCTCCGTGACGCCGGTGAGGCCGTCGCCCACCCCGACCGGCCCGTCTTCCTCGCCCATGGCCGGGATGCACAGGCTCGGGATCGCCGAGATGTAGAAGACGTAAGGCTGGCTGGTGCCCGCCCCGGTGACCATGTTGATCTTGTCGGCCAGGGTCATCTTGGCCATCAGCATCTTCAGCCGCTGGCTGACCGGCAGCGACTGGTTCAGCCAGGGGCAGGAGGCGGACGAGGCAGCCGTCCGGGCCGCGTCGTGCGCGGGGGCGGAGCGCGCCGAAGAGGAGCCGGCCGACGCGGAGGCGGCCGTGGCCAGCCCGGCGGGCAGTAAGACGGCCAGGAACGCGGCAGCCGCCATTCCTGGAAGGCGCTTGGTGCGTGAACCGCGGATACTCGTCATAGCACGGCCTCCATTGCCTGCAGACGGTCGCGGCCGGTCCCACCCGGGCGAGGCGCTTTCGCCCGTGCCGCAGTGATCAGTCAAACCCCGGATTCGCCGGAATGCCAAGGGCTCCGCAGGGCAATAATTCGTAAAGGCCGCGGATCCGCCTGTCCCCCGTCCCCGGCCACGCGCGGCAAATTGGCCACCGGCAGGCCGGTGACCGGCGACGATAAGAGCGTTATTTAACGCAGGCCCGCGAAGAGATCGTCCTCGGGCAGCGGGGCCCCGGTCGAGTCCATCGCCCGGATGAAGCTCTCCTCGCCGAACACCCGCTCGCCGAGCTCGGGCGGGATCTTGCTGAACCAGGACTCGCTGATCTGGCTGGCGTGCGCCAGCAGCGCGGCCTGCTTGCGGGCCAGCACCGGGCGGATGTCGATGGTGGTCGTGATGCGCTGCTCGGAGGCCTCCATCTGCTGCTGCGTCTCGGGGCTGATGTCGTCCCGGCCGGGCACGTCCGCACCGGCCTCCCGGAGCGCGGTCCACAGTTCCCGCCATTTGCTCACCGGCATCGCGGTCAGGTACAGCTTCGCCGGGATCCCGGTGAGCCGCACCGCCTCGGCCGCGCCGAGACTGGCGTGCACATGGTCGGGATGCTCGTAGCCGCCTTCCGGGTCGTAGGTGACCACGACCTGCGGCCGGTACCGCTCGATCAGGCCGCCGATCCGGGCCGCGACGTCGGCCAGCGGCACGTTGCAGAACGCGTTCGGCCGGCTCTTGTAGTCCCACTCCACCATCCCGGAGTCGTGGTAGCCGAGCAGCTCGAGGTCGGTGACCCCCAGGAGCTTGGCGGACTCCCTGAGCTCGGCCAGCCTGATCTCGGCCACTTCCTGCTCGTCGTGACCCTCCTGGCCCGGCTTGATCCCGCCGGGAGCGTCACCGAACTCGCCGTTCGTGCAGGTGACGACGACCGTGCGGACGCCCTCGGCCGAGTATCTGGCCAGGACTCCCCCGGTGCTGGAGGCTTCGTCGTCGGGATGCGCGTGCACTGCCATCAGGGTGAGGTTGTCCGCCATGCCACCAGCCTGCCTGACCGTGGCCGGCCCGGCCTGGCCGGCCCGCCCCTTTCAGCCCGTCGCGTAACTGCGGCCCCGGCGGGTCGCGGGCCACGGCCCCGGGCGGCCGCCCGGCTTAACCCCGTTCGTGGCTACGCCCGTGGCCGGCCCGACTATCGTTGTGGCCCGGTCCGCGGACCAGCTGTCTGCGGCAGACCAGCGGGAAAGGCCGTCCATGAGCCACGGCAGCACGCGCCGGACCAAGCGGCGGTCCCTGATCATCGTGGTGGCCGTGATCGCGGCTGTCGTGGTGGCGACCGGCGCGGCGGGCGGCTACGTCCTGCTGACCCGCACCCAGGGCAGCCCGCAGCAGACCGCGGCCAGCTACCTGCGGGACTGGCAGCAGGGCAGCTACGCGGCGATGGGCGAAGTCAGCGTGAACGTGCCGGCCGGCGGCCTGGCCACCCCGCTGCGCCAGACCTCGCAGCAGCTCGGCCTGCGCAGCATCCACCTGCACCTCGGCCGGGTCACCGTGAACGGCGGATCGGCCCGGGCCCGCTTCACGGCCAGCGCCGATCTGGCCAGCGGGCACACCTGGACCTATCCGGGACAGCTTCAGCTCGTCGTCCGGAACCGGCACTGGTGGGTGAACTGGAGCCCGTCGGCCATCTACCCCGGGCTCCGGGCGGGTGAGCGGTTCGTGCTGAGCGCCACCTGGCCGGCCCGCGCCGCGGTGCTGGCCGCCGACGGCACCGCGCTGAGCTCGCCCGCGGTGGTCGCCCAGTCAGGTTCCATCGCCCTGCTCACCGGTACGGTGGTCGCCGCCACCAAGGCCCAGGCCAAGGCGCTCGGCGCCCCCTACCAGGCGGGCGACCTGGTCGGCCAGGGTGGCATCGAGCAGGCCTACCAGGCGCAGCTGGCGGGCAAGCCGTCGCAGACCATCCAGGTCGCGGGACCCGGCAAGCGGGTCGACGCGACGGCCGCCCGCTTCGCGGCCACGCCGGGCAAGCCCGTGCAGACCAGCCTCGACATGCAGGACCAGATGGCCGCGTCGGCGGCCGTGTCGGCCGCCCGCACCTCGAAGCCCATTGACCTGGTGGCCATCCAGCCGTCCACCGGCAAGGTGCTGGCCGTGGTGGAGCGCCCGGGCGGGTTCGACCGGGCGCTGGCCGGCATCTTCCCGCCTGGCTCGACCTTCAAGGTGATCACCGCCTCGGCGCTCGCGCAGGGCGGGATGCGGCCGGCCAGCACCGTGCAGTGCCCGAGCCAGGTCACGATCGGCGGCCGCACCTTCCACAACGACGACAACGAGCACCTGGGCACGACCAGCCTGCAGACGGCGTTCGCGGTGTCCTGCAACTCCACCTTCGCCATGCTCGCCTATCAGCGGCTGGGTGGTTCCTCGCTCGCGTCGATGGCCGCCAGGTTCGGCTTCAACACCACCGCGAACCTGGGCATCCCCGCCACGCTCGGCAAGTTCACCACCCCGCACCAGCCGGTCGACCTGGCCGCCGACGCCTTCGGCCAGGGGACCGATCTGGTCAACCCGCTCAGCCAGGCCAGCGTGGCGGCGGCCATCGCGGACGGCACCTGGCGCTCCCCGGTCCTGGTGACCAGCCCGGCACCCCGGCAGTCCAGCTCGCCGCGCAAGATCAGCGCCAGCATTCTGGACACCCTGCGGCCCATGATGCGGGCCGTGGTGACCAGCGGCACCGCCGCCGGGGTCGGGTTCCCGGCCGGTGTCTACGGCAAGACCGGCACCGCCCAGTACGGCACCGGCACCCATTCCCACGGCTGGTTCATCGGTTACCGCGGCGATCTGGCCTTCGCGGTCCTGGTCGAGGGAGGCGGCCTCGGGGCCGACAGCGCCGGGCCGGTGGCCAACGCCTTCCTGCGCAAGCTCTGACCGGCCCGCGCCGCTCAGCCCTTCTGGGTGGCCGGCCCGGCGAAGGTCACGGTGACCCGCTGGAAGCCCAGCGAGTGCATCATCCCGGTGAGCATGCCGGTCGTGTTGCGCTGCGCCTCAGCCAGCAGCGGGCTCTGCCGCGCGGCGGTCTGGATCTTCTGCTGGGCCAGGACGTAGACCTGCTGCTCGCTGTTCGGGTTGCCGGAGAAGAAGTTCCCGATCCGGTTCAGCAGCCCCTGCTGCTGGGCGAAGACGTAGGACTGCTTCACGTTGAGCACGGCGGGCTCGAGCTGGGCCCGGGGCAGCCGGATCGTGACCGCCGTCCGGTTCGCCGACACCTGAATGGCCGAGCCCTTGAGCCGCCCGAAGTCGACGTACGCGATCTCGCTGCCCTGGCCGACGAACAGCGTCTGGCTGCCTTCCAGGAAGGCCGGCAGCAGGTTCGCCTTCTGGGTCAGGTTCACCACGACCTGGAACGAGCCGCTGGCCGCCTGGTAACGGCTCAGGGCCGTGATCGACTTGAGCAGCACGGGCTGGCTGCGGACGGAGGTGGTCTCGCCGAACGGGTTGTGCAGCCGGGGCAGCAGGCTCACCGCGGACAGCACGACGATGAGCACCGCGACGGCCACGACGGCGACCGCGCCCGCCATCAGCTTCCCGACCATCCCGCGGCCGCGGACGCGCACGAGCTGCGGTTCGGTGTCTCGATCCTGCTGCGTGGGCGTGCTACGTACCATGGTCCCTCCAACCTCCCGGTCGACCGCTGCGGGTCAGGCCGGCGCGGTAGCGCGCGGACCTTGCCCGGTCCCAGTACCCCAGCGTGACCAAGACATTCCGCTACGCCCGCCGATCGGGAAGAATGAGCCAGCAGGTGCAGGCCGGATCGTGGGTGGCGGTGGTGCAGGGTGGGCTGGAGCAGGCGCAGGAGGCGTCCCAGGCGGGTCCGGCGCCGGAGGCTGGGCCGGGCAGGATGCCTGCTCTGGATAGTCGGAGTGATCCTGGTCCTGCTGCTGCTGTCGCTGCTGTTCGGTGGCTTCCGGGTGGGCAGCAAGCAGGGCCTGGGGAGCCCCGGGATGAGCCGTGGCCCCGGCGGCGGGCGCCGCGGGGGCGGCCTACCAGCCGTAGATGCGCACCGGGAGCTTGTGGAGGGGGATCTGGTCGGGGCCGGGATAGGTCACCATCACGACCGTGTCGTCCGGATCACGGCCTTCCACCAGCTTCACCCCGTCACTGCTGCGCGTGTCGCGGTGCGCGGAGCGCGCCTTCAGCACCTGCTCGCACCGCTCGAAGTCCTCGGCTCCGTCGGCGGTCCACATCACGTACTGCAGGCCGACGCCGCCGAGCGGATGGCCCGCGTTAGCGCCCATGGCGCGCAGGAACAGCTGCGTCCCGCCCGGGCTGACCAGCAGCGCGGCGGTGGGGCTCTGGTCAGCGACCCGCATCGCGAGGAGGTCGGTGTAGAAGCTGACCGAGCGGTCCAGTTGCTGCACGAACATGACAGCTGAGCCGATCCGGGTGCCGTGCGCCATCCGCTGACCTTCCATCCCGCTAGCTGGGACTGACTGTCCCCCTAGTACCCCCAGCTAACCGTACGAGCGCGCGGCCCGGCTCACGACTTCCGGTGAAGCCAGGCCAGCAGCCCGGGCGGGGCGAGCTGGGCCGCCCGGGCCTGGTAGCCGGCCAGCTCAGCCGCGCTGAGCTCCTCGCGGCCGGCCCCTGAGACACCGCGGCGGAAGAACATCGCTGGCGTCCTTGATGATCACCGGCGGCCCGGTCAGCCGCTCGGCGTTGTCCCGCATGTGGCCGAACGTAGCCGCCTGCACGAGGCTGGGCCAGACCTCCGGCGGCACGCAGATCCCCAGGCGCCCCGCGAGGCGGCGCATTTCCCCGTCGAGATCGGCGGACAGGTCCTCGTAGTGCACGAGCACGATGTTCGGCTGGTCGCGCCGGGCCCAGGCGTCGGCGAGGTGCCACATCACCCCGGGCAGCGAGTCCATCCGCTGCTGGGGCGTGGTGTCCTCGTGGATCCAGCCGATCAGCCAGTCATGCAGCGGCGGGCGCGGTGGCGGCGGCTCGCTGGGCTCGGGCTGGCCGGTGAGCTGCCGCAGCCGGGCCCGGTCGATGTTGCTGCCCTGGTGGTAGAGGGACACGGCCATGTCGAGCGGATGCCTGGCCACCACGACGTAGGTCGCGCGGGGGTCGATGGGAATCCCGTCCAGCGGCGTGTGCGTCTTGATGAACCGGCGGTGCTGCTGCGCGGCGAGCCCGGCGAACCTCTCGTCGCGCGACATCAGTCAGCCGGTCCAGCCAGGGCGACAGCTCCGGCAGCGTGCCGGGCAGCTCCGCGGTCTGGAAGATCAGCAGCGCGCAGATCATCTGCATCCAGGTGGTCCCGCTCTTGGACCGGGTGCTGATCACGATGTCGCCGTCCCGGAACGGGAACCCGGACCACCGTCCGCTGTCCTCCTCGTCCGACCGGTAGCGAACTGGGGCATCGGGCATCCGCCGATCGTAGCCGGTCGCGGACAACTATAGGAGTTGACTTATATAAGTGGTAACTGTAACTCTGGGGCCATGCAGGCCTTCGAAGTGCTCGGCGACCCGGTCCGCCGCCGGGTCCTGGAACTGATCGCGGACGGCGAGGTGACCTCCGGCGGAGTGTGCGCCGTCATCCGGGCCGAGTTCGGCATCTCCCAGCCTGCGGTGTCGCAGCACCTCAGGGTGCTGCGCGACAGCGGCTTCGCCACGGTCCGGGCCGCGGGCACCCGCCGGCTGTACGCGGTGAGCCCGGAGCCGCTGCGCGAGGTGGCCGAGTGGCTGGACCCGTTCCGGCGCTTCTGGGCTCCGCACCTGGACGCGCTGGCTACGGAACTGGCCCGCGGCCGCCGCGCACGCCGGCTTCAGGAGAGCACCGGACGGCGGGTACGCCGGGGCGCCGGCGGGATACGCCGGCCCGGGAAAGCACCGGACACACTGACGACGGGAGCTCAGCATGATCGAGGTCGTTGAGCAGATCAACGCGGTGCGCAGGCGGGTGGGCCACCGCACCCTCGACGCGGGCGAGGCGCACAGCGTGATCATCAGCCAGGTCTACGCCGCCCCCATCGACGACCTCTGGGACGCCTGCACCAACCCCGTCCGGATCCCCCGCTGGTTCCTGCCGGTCACCGGCGACCTGAAGCCCGGTGGCCACTACCAGATCGAGGGCAACGCGGGCGGCACCGTCGAGCGCTGCGACCCTCCCCGGGAGTTCGCGGCCACCTGGGAGTTCGGCGGGCAGACCACCTGGATCGAGGTCCGGCTGACCAGTGAGCCGGGCGGGACGCGGCTCGAACTCGAGCACATCGCCGACCCCGGGACGCCGTGGACCGAATTCGGCCCCGGCGCGGTGGGCGTGGGCTGGGACATGGCCCTGATCGGGCTGGTCGTCCACCTGACGTCGGGACAGCCCGTCGACCCTCAGGAGGGCGCGGCCTGGGCTGCGTCCGCCCCGGGCCGGGAGTTCATCAGGCTGAGCAGCGACCGGTGGCGCGACGCGGACGTCGCGGCCGGGCACGGACGAGGCCGCCGCCCAGGCCGCGGCCGGCCGGACCCTGGCCGCCTACACCGGCTCAGGCGGCTAGCTCCGAGTAGTGACTCGCGTCGCCCTTGCGGACGATGCTGGTGTCACCGTGGATTCCCACCGGGACGTCGCCGGCGATCGTGATCCGGTGCAGCAGCCGGGGCAGGTCGTCGAAGTCGGCGACCGCATAATGCTGCGTGGCCCGGTTGTCCCAGATCGCGATGTCCCCGTCCCGCCAGGTCCAGCGGACGGTGTTCTCCAGCCGGGTGATGTGCCGCTGCAGCACACCGAACAGGTCGTGGAAGTCGGTCCTGCTCAGCCCGGGGAACGACGTGACGAAGTGGCCGAGCAGCAGCGTCGGCTCATCCGTCTCCGGGTGGATGCGGACGACCGGGTGCTCGGTCTCGAACGCCAGGTGGCGGAATTCCTCCCGGTACTCCTCTTCCCTGACGTCGACGCCGCCGATCTGCGGGCGCTCCGCGGCGTAGTCGTAGAGGTTGGTGTGCACCGCGCGCAGGTCGCCGGCCAGGGCTTTCAGCGCCGGGTGCAGCCGCCGGTAGGCCTCGGCGGTGTTCGCCCACACGGTCGTCCCCCCGTAGGGCGGCAGCGTGATCGCGCGCAGCACGCTGATCGCCGGGACCCGGTCCACGAACGTCACGTCCGTGTGCCAGCTGTTGGCCGTGCCCTGCTCGGCGTCGACGGGCAGCACGCCGCCCTCCCCGGCGACCGTGGGGTGGGGTTTGGTGAGGGGACCCAGCAGCTGGCCGAAAGCCCGCTGGTCGGCGTCGGTGGCGTGCTGCTGGTCGCGCAGGAACACGACCTTGTGCCGGAGCAGCGCGGCGCGCAACTCGGCCACGGCGGCGGGACTGAGGTCACCGCCGATGCGGAGGCCGCCGACGACGGCACCGATCACGCCGCCCACCTGGGTGACGTCGATGTGCTGGTACGAGCCATGACTGCGGACCGGATGGTCCTGGACGCTGGTCATGCGAAGGCACCTTTCGGATGGCTGGTCTTTAGCAGCAAGATGCGCCGCCATCCGGTAGATGTCAAGTATTCCGATAGGTTTAATATGAAATAACGACAACCAGCCGGTGCCGCTGACCCGGCAACCACCCGGGAGCCCGGGCAGCACAAAGCCCCGGCCCGCCTGGGCCGGGCCAGGCGGGCGGGAAGCGTGCACCTCAGCCCAGGCCAGCCGAGCGGGTCAGGCCGGAGATCCGGTCAGGCCGGAGACCCGGTCAGGCCCCGTCGGCGGGCTCGAGCACGAAGACCGGGATCGTCCGCGAGGTGCGTTCCTGGTACTCCGCGTACGGCGGGAAGGCCGCGACCGCGCGCTTCCACCACTCGGCGCGCTCCTCCCCGGTCACCTCGCGGGCCACGAAGTCTCCCTTGGCCGGCCCGTCCTGCAGTTCGACCTGCGGGTGAGCGCGGAAGTTGTGGTACCAGAAGGGGTGCTCGGGAGCGCCGCCCTGGGACGCGACCGCCGCGTACCGGCCGTCGTGCTCGACCCGCATCAGCGGGGTCTTGCGCACCTTTCCCGAGCGCGCCCCGAGGTTGGTGATGACCACCACGGGCAGGCCCGAGTCCCGGAGGGTCGTCCCGCGCGTGCCACCCGAGCTCTCATATTCTTCGACCTGGTCGCGGACCCAGGCGGCCGTGCTCGGCTCGTACTCACCGTCGATAGGCATACCGTTTAGTCAACACCATGAAGCCTGCGGACCTGCGCGCGCATGCCGCGATCCGGGACGAGCTCAGCCGCCTCGCCCGGTATGACGATCAGTCAGTCGTGCACGACGACTGGATCAGGCAGCGCTACGACTGCGGCTGCTATCCCAGCCTGGCGCCGGCCCGGAAAGCCACCGTGGAGACCGCCTGGCACGAGGCCGGTCACGCGGTCGCCGCGCTCGCCGTGGGAGCGCGCTTCAGCTCGGCCAGCATCCACCACAGCCCGGGCAGCGAAGGCCGGGTGCACGGCATCCGCGGAGGTGACGACCTGGCCTTCGTCGTGGACGCGGCCGGCCAGATCGCCCAGCGGCTGATGAACTGGACCATGCTGGAGGGCGAGGACGACCTGCGCGCCTGGCTGCCCCGCTGGAAGAGCGACGGCGGCGACGCCCGGCACTTCCGCCGGGCCGCCGCCGCCCGGTACGGCCGCGACGAGGTGCGCGCCTGGCGGCACAGCGAGCAGGTCCTGACCCCGTTGCGGCTGCAGATCCGCGACGTCGCCCGGGCCCTCCTGGTCCACCCGCGCCCGCTGCGCTACGACGTGGTGGCCGCGATCGCGGCGCTCCCGGAAACCCCGCTCAGGGAACGACTGCTCAGGGAACCACGGTGACCGGCCAGCGGCTGGCCCGGACCAGGTGCACGGCCAGGGAACCCACGAAACGGTGGCCGGCCTTGGTCGAGGCGCCCACGATCACCGCGTCGGCCTGGATCTCGTCGGCCAGCCGGACGATCTCGGTGAACGGGTTGCCGTCGCGTTCGACGAACACGATGTCGATGCCGAGCCGGGGGCCCTGCTCCTCCGCGTTCTGCCGCAGTTCCGCCGCCACCGCGTCGTAGGCCTCCTGCATGGAGGTGACCGCGCCCGCGCCGATCCCGGACACCGCGCTGAACGGCCGGACATACAAGATGACCAGCCGGGCCTGCTGCCGCCGGGCCATGCCCGCCGCGTACGCGCCAGCGCGCAGCGAGGTGTCCGAGCCGTCCACACCCACCAGCAGCACGTCGGGCCCGTCCCGGTACTGATCCCTCACCCGCCAACCGTCTCACGAACCCAGGCACATCAGCAGCACCCGGGTGGGAAGGAAGAGCCCCGGGGACGCTCAGGCGAGACGATGGGGCCAGCCACGGGCCGTTAGAAGGGATGGTGCGTCATCAGCGTCGATGAGGAGCGGGACGGGGTACCGCTGACCAACCTCGATGAGCCGCTGTTCGGCGGGGCGGACGCGACCAAGCGCGACCTGGTGGACTACCTGGACGCGGTACGCGGCCAGATTCTCCCCGAACTGCGCGGCCGGCCCCTGTCGGTGATGCGCGTCCTGCGCGGCCAGGAACCGTTCATGCAGAAGAACGTGCCCAAGTACACCCCGCCGTGGGTCCCGACCGTCCGGCTGTGGGCGGAGAGCTCCCGGCGCGAGGTGACCTACGCGCTCTGCGACGACCGCCGCACCCTGCTGTGGTTCGGCAACCAGCGGGCCGTGGAGTATCACCCCACGCTGTCCGAGGCCGGCCAGCAGAACCATCCCGACTACCTCGTGATGGACATCGACCCGCCGTCCGGCGGCGAGTTCCGGCTGGCGGTCCGCGCCGCCCAGCTGGTCCGCGAGGCGCTGTCCGGCTGCGGGCTGGCGGGCGCGGTCAAGACCAGCGGCGCGAAGGGGGTGCACGTATTCGTGCCGATCACGCAGGCCTCGGCTGAGGACGCCGCGGCCGCCACCCGCGCGGTGGCGGCCCGGGCTGAGCGGCTCGACCCGGTGCTCACCACCACCGCCTTCATCCGGGAGGACCGGGAGGGGAAGGTCTTCCTCGACTCGACCCGGGCGGGCGGGGCCACCGTGGCGGCGGCCTACAGCCCCCGGATCCGCCCCGGGGTCCCGGTGTCCTTCCCGCTGTCCTGGGACGAGCTGGACCGGGTGACGCCGGCCGACTTTACCGTGCGCACCGCCGCCCGGCTGATCGCTCCCGGGGCCCGGTGGGCGGGCCAGCTGCCCCCGCCGCAGCGGCTCCCGGCCGACCTGGTCGCGGAGGGCCACACCATCCCGATCGCCCGGGTCCAGGCCATGCACGAGGGCAAGCGGCGGGCCCGCGCGGCCCGCCGCGCCCCGGCGGCGGGCCGCCCGGGCCCGCCCGAGGCAGGACCGCGGCTAGCGCGGCGCGTTGTGTGTGCTCCCGGACACACAACGCACCGCGCTGACGCTGGGGACCGGCTACTGGCGGTGGCGCCGGGGGCCGAAGCGCAGCCAGCAGAACGCCAGCAGGGCGATCCACAGCCACGGGCCGAATCCGAACCCGAAGCCGAACCACGACCAGGGCCAGAACGAGACCAGCCCGTGCCAGGTGGTGGCCACGACCGCGATCAGCAGCACGATCAGCAGCGCCCGCGGCCACTGCCGCCGGGCCCGGGGCGCCGGCGGGACGGCCCGGGACCGGGCCGGGTAAGCACTGGTGCGGGCGGCCGGGCGGGCCCCAGCCTCAGGCAGGTCGTCGGTAATTCCGGTCAGATCCGCCCGGGTCTTGGCGCTCATCGTCCGGGTCAGGCGCTCGTCCAGTTCCGCCTGGTCGAGCCGCCCGTCTGCGTAGTGCTGGGCCAGCTGGTCGGCGACCTCGGCCCGCTCGGCGTCGGAGACTCGCATGGTGGCATCGGTGGCGCGCTGGCGCGCTCCGGATCCCCGCGTCCGTACCACTGACATGGGAAGGTGGCCTCTCCGCTCAGTTGGTGCGGGGCTGAAACCAGCCCGCCGCGATGGACTGGTCCGCGCCATCTTCGGGGATGAGCAGCCAGCCGGCCAGGTAGATGGGCAGCGCCGCGCCGCCGACCACGGTGAGCACGGCGAACACGATGCGGACGACGGTCACGTCCACGTTGAGGTAGCGGGCGATGCCGGCGGCCACGCCGGCCAGCATCCGGTCGTGCACCGGGCGGCTGATCGCCTGAGCCGGGCGTGGGTCGTGTCGGGCTTGCGAGGTCTGGTCACTCGCTGCGGAACTGGTGGTTGTCTCCATGGCTCCAGCGTGCGCCCGGGCGGCCGGTGCCACCATCGGGAACACCCCCAGCCTGTCCCTGAAACCGGGGCCGGCCAGGATCAGGGTCATCCCTGATAGCCGGCGGGGGTAGATGGGGCGATGATGGGGGGATGGCGGCAGGCACTGATCGCGGGCCGACCGCGCGCACCGATCCTGGGCCCGGCCCAGTGAACCCGGAGCCGGACGGCACGGGCCGCGGCGAGGGCATCCTCCGGCGGCTCGGCAGCCGTCATACCTGGATCCGCCATCCCCCGGGCACCGGGCCGCTGCGGCGCAGCCGCGAGGACCGGCTGGGCGGCGGCGTGGCCGCCGGGCTGGCCGCGCGCACCGGCCTGGACGTGAACCTCGTCCGGACCGGCTTCGTGGTCACGGCCCTGTTCAGCCTCTTCGGCGCGGCCGCGTACGTGGTGGCCTGGCTGCTGATCCCCGCGGAGGGCGGCGGACGGCAACATCGCCGGCAAAGCGCTGGCCGACCGGCGCGGCATGGCTCTCGCGGCCGGCCTGGCCTCGCTGCTCGTCGTGGTGCTGGTCATCGCGTCCGCGCTGCACGCGGGCTGGCTCAGCACCCTGGCCTGGCCACTGGTCATCTGCGTGGGGGGCGTCACCCTGATCTGGCGGAACGCACCGCCCGACGAGCAGGCGGTGCTGCAGCGCCTGGCTGACCCGCTGCTCGGCCTGGCCCAGGGCAGCCGCAGCCGCCGGCGCACGGTGGTCCGCATCGTGATCGCCGCCCTGGCCCTGGTGCTCGGCCTGATCTGGCTGCTGACCGGCCACCCGGACCAGAGCGCCCTGCGCCAGATCGCCGGGGTGATCCTGGTCGTGGCGGCCATCGCCATCCTGCTGGGCCCCTGGTGGCTGCGCATCGCCCGCGACCTCGTGGTCGAGCGGCAGGCCCGGATCCGGGCCGAGGAACGCGCTGACATGGCGGCCCGGGTGCACGACTCGGTCCTGCAGACGCTCGCCCTGATCCAGCGCCGCGCCGACCACCCCCAGCAGGTCATCCAGCTGGCCCGGGCCCAGGAACGTGAGCTGCGCGCGTGGCTGTTCGACGGCCAGGCTCCCGGCTCGCTGGACAGCCAGGACCTGACGCTCGCGGCCGGGGTCCGGCTCATCCAGCAGGAGGTGGAGGCGCAGCACGAGGTCCCCGTCGAGGCGGTCACCGTCGGCGACTGCGACCTGGACGACGACCTGCGTGCGCTGCTGGCCGCGGCCCGGGAGGCGACGGTCAACGCGGTGAAGTGGTCCGGCGCCCCGGTGGTCTCGATCTTCGCCGAGGTGGAGCCGGGCCAGGTGGCACTGTTCGTGCGGGACCGCGGCCAGGGATTCGACCCGAGGGCCGTGCCGCCGGACCGCAAGGGCCTGGCCCAGTCGATCCACGCCCGGATGGCCCGCCGGGGCGGGACCGTGGTCGTGCGCACCGCCCCGGGTGAGGGCACCGAGGTGGCGCTGACCATGCCCCGCCCGGCCGGGGAACGCCAGCCGGGACGGTCGTGACCAGCCCGGCCGGGGCCGGCCCGGGGCCGGGCGGCCGCCCGCGGGTGGTCATCGTCGACGACCACGGGCTGTTCCGTTCCGGGGTCCGTTCCGAGCTAGGCGACCAGGTCGAGGTGGTGGGTGAGGCCGACGACGTGACGCCCGCCATCGCCGTGATCTCCGAGTGCCTGCCGGACGTGGTGCTGCTCGACGTGCACCTGCCGGGCGGGGGCGGGCAGGCCGTGATCACCGCGTTGCGGGCCAGCCAGCCCCAGGTGCGTTTCCTCGCCTTGTCCGCCTCGGACGCGCCAGAAGACGTCATCGGGGTCATCCGGGCCGGCGCGCGGGGCTATGTGACGAAAACCATCTCCGGGCCGGACCTGGTGGACGCCGTCCGCCGGGTGGCCGGCGGGGACACCGTGTTCTCCCCCGGCTGGCCGGGTTCGTGCTGGACGCGTTCGCGGCCCTGCCCGCCGACGGCCCGGGCGTCCCGTCCCTGGACCCGGAACTGGATCAGCTGACTCCCCGCGAACGCGAGGTGCTCCGCCTGATCGCCCGCGGCTACACGTACAAGGAGATCGCCCGCGAGCTGTACATCTCGGTCAAGACCGTGGAGAGCCATGTGTCGTCGGTCCTCCGCAAACTCCAGCTCTCCACCCGGCACCAGCTCACCCGCTGGGCTACTGAGCGGCGCCTGGCTTAGGGTGACTGCTAGCGTATGCGCCGGCGGTACGGGCCGCCGTGTTCGGCCACGGGGGCCGGCGTGTGCCAGGGGCCAGAACGCTGGAGGCATGGGTGGCTGAGGACTTCCCTTCGGGGTTAGCTGACCGCCCGGTGCCGGGGAACACGGGGCAGATCGCCAGCTACGAGATGGTCGAAGAACTCGGCCGCGGTGGCATGGCCGTGGTGTACCGCGCCCGCGACGTGCGGCTGGGCCGCTGGGTGGCGCTGAAGGTGCTGGGCGAGGATCTGGCCCGGGACGAGGGTTTCCGGCGGCGCTTCATCCGGGAGTCCCGGGCGGCGGCCGCGGTGGATCACCCGAACATCATCCCGATCTTCGACGCGGGCGAGGCCAACGGCATGCTGTTCATCGCCATGCGCTACGTCGGCGGCCAGGACGTGCACAGCCTGCTGAACCGGATGGGCCCGCTGCCGTCGGCCCGCGCCACCGGGATCGTCGCCCAGGTGGCCTCCGCGCTCGACGCGGCGCACGCCTGCGGGCTGGTGCACCGCGACGTGAAACCGGCCAACATGCTGCTCGACGGGCTGGCCGGGGACGGGTCGGACGACCACGTCTACCTGTCCGACTTCGGCATCAGCAAGACCTCGCAGGCGACCACCAACCTCACCCTGACCGGGCAGGTGCTCGGCACCCTGAACTACCTGGCCCCGGAGCAGATCGAGGGGCGCGGGGTGGACGGCCGCGCGGACGCCTACTCGCTGGCGTGCGCGGCGTTCGAGATGCTCGCCGGCGAGCCGCCGTTCCGGCGGGAACAGAGCCTGGCGGTCATGTGGGCCCAGCTGTCCGCGCCCCCGCCTCCGCTGACCAGCATGCGCCGCGACCTGCCCGCGGCGGTGGATCAGGTGATGGCCCGGGGCCTGGCCAAGCCCCCGGAGGACCGTTACCCGAGCTGCCGTGCGTTCGCGGCGGCGCTCCAGGAAGCCTGCGGGGTCAGCGCCGGCGAGCTGGCCGCGCCCGGCGCTGGCCGCCCAGGAGCTGGTCCCTCCCCCGCCCGGCGGCCCCGATTCGGCCCCCACCGACCCGGGCGGCTCGCGGCGGCCCCATCCCGATCCGGCGGCCGCACCGATCGCGGCCCGGGGGCAGACGACTCCGGTCGGCCCGGCGGTTCCGGTCAGCCCGGCGGTTCCGGTCAGCCCGGCGGCCGGGTTCCCGGCGCCGCCCCGCCCGGCCGAGCCGACCAGCGCCGACCCGCCCCGGCTGGCTTCTTCAGCCAGCGCCGGCGCCCCCGGCCGGGCCGGGCCGCCCGGGGCCGACCCCTCCCGCCCGGCCCCCTGGACCGACGCTGAGCCCTCCCGCCCGGCCTCCTGGGCCGAGGCCGAGCCCTCCCGCCCGGCCTCCTGGGCCGGGGCCGAGCCCTCCCGCCCGGCCCCGCCAGCCAGCCCTGGCCCGTTCCGGCCGGCCCCGCCCACCCGGCCACCCGGGCCTCCGCCGGGGCAGCGGCCGCGCGGGCGGCGCCGTGGGCTGGCCGTGCTAGCGACCAGTGTGCTCGTGCTGGCCGTGCTCGCCGTCGGGTTGGCGTTGTGGAAAAAAGGGTCTCTGACCGAGCACGGGACGACGGGCGGCGGCGGGTCCGCGGGCTCCTCGCCCACCGTCGGGGCGGTCGTGGCGACGGAGCCGCCTACGGTGGTGAAGCGCTACTACGCGGCCATCAGCCGCCGGGCCTATCTGCGGGCCTGGCAGCTGGGCGGTGATCACACCACGTCCAGCTTCTCGAGCTTCAAGGCCGGCTTCAGCACCACTAAGCGCGACCTCGTCGTCATCACCGGCTGGACGGGCGACACGGTGACGGCTGACTTCAAGGCGGTGCACACGGACGGCACGGTGCTGAGCTACATGGGCACCTACGTCGTCACGAACGGCGTGATCACCTCGTTCAGCGTGCACCAGGCCGGCTGAGCCGGGTCTGGGTGGACAGGCCTGGCTGACATCGGCGCGGGGGCGCGGGCCGTGGAAGTTGTTGCCGCGCAAAAGCGTTAGGTAAGCAGGGCCTGGACTGGCACCGTGGCAGATGGCCGTCCCGCCCGCTGCGCTCTTGCCCCTTCCGCTCTACCCCCCGCATGGAGAGTTCCGCCGTGACCACCTCGCTCGCCGAGCTTCAGGACCGGCTGCCCGGGCTGATGCTCCGGGACCAGCGCCGGCTCGGCCGCCGCGCCGAGCAGGCGGCCGCGCTGGCCGACTCCGGCGCGCGGGAGCACGCGCTGGGCCGGGTGCTCGCCGAGGTGGAGACGGCGACGGCGCAGGCGCAGGCCCGCCGGGCCAGCGTGCCCGTGCTGCGCTACCCGCCGGAGCTTCCGGTCAGCCAGCGCAAGGACGAGATCGCCGCGGCCATCCGCGATCACCAGGTGGTGATCGTCGCTGGCGAGACGGGCTCCGGGAAGACCACCCAGCTACCCAAGATCTGCCTCGAGCTCGGCCGGGGGATAACCGGGCAGATCGGGCACACCCAGCCGCGGCGGATCGCCGCGCGCACCGTCGCGGAGCGGATCGCCAGCGAGCTCGGCACCGAGCTGGGCAGCACGGTCGGCTACAAGGTGCGCTTCACCGACACCTCGAGCGACAGCACGCTGATCAAGGTGATGACCGACGGCATCCTGCTCACCGAGCTGCAGCGCGACCGGCAGCTGCTCCGCTACGACACGCTCATCATCGACGAAGCGCACGAGCGCTGCTGAACATCGACTTCATCCTCGGCTACCTCAAGCAACTGCTGCCCCGCCGCCCGGATCTCAAGGTCATCATCACCTCGGCCACGATCGACCCCCAGCGATTCAGTGATCATTTTTCGGAGTTCGGCGGGGCGCCGATCGTCGAGGTGTCCGGGCGGACCTACCCGGTCGAGGTGCGCTACCGCCCGCTGGCCGACCCGGACGACCCGGACCAGGAACCTAAGGACCAGGTCCAGGGCATCCTGGACGCGCTCACCGAGCTGCGCGCCGAGAGTCCCGGCGACGTCCTGGTCTTCCTCAGCGGCGAGCGGGAGATCCGGGACACCGCCGACGCGCTGGACGGGACGGACGGGCTGGAGGTGCTGCCGCTGTACGCCCGGCTGTCCTCCGCCGAGCAGCACCGGGTGTTCGACAGGAAACCCGGCCAGGTGAGCCACTTCTCCCGGCGGGTGGTGCTGGCCACCAACGTCGCGGAGACCTCGCTGACCGTGCCCGGCATCAGGTACGTGATCGACCCGGGCACCGCGCGGATCTCCCGCTACAGCCAGCGGACCAAGGTCCAGCGGCTCCCGATCGAGCCGATCTCGCAGGCCTCGGCGAACCAGCGGAAGGGCCGTTGCGGGCGGACGTCGGACGGCATCTGCATCCGGCTCTACACCGAGGCGGACTTCGAGAGCCGCCCCGAGTTCACCGACCCGGAGATCCTGCGCACCAACCTGGCCTCGGTCATCCTCCAGATGGCCGCGCTGGACCTGGGCGACATGGCCGACTTCCCGTTCGTCGAGCCGCCCGAGTCCAGGAACATCGCGGACGGCGTGCGGCTGCTGGAAGAACTCGGCGCCTTCTCCCCGGGCCACGCTCCGGGCCGGGGCCGGACCCGGCTGACCGAGACCGGCCGCAAGCTGTCCCGGCTGCCGCTGGACCCGCGGCTGGGGCGGATGATCCTCGAGGCGGGCCACCACGGCTGCGTCCGCGAAGTGCTGATCATCACCGCGGCGCTGTCCATCATCGACCCGCGGGAGCGGCCCACGGACGCGCGGCAGGCGGCCGACGAGATGCACGCCCGGTTCGCGGAGCCGGGCTCGGACTTCCTGGCCTTCCTGAACCTGTGGGACTACCTGCGCGAGCGGCAGAGCCAGCTGTCCACGTCCGCGTTCCGGCGGCTGTGCCGGCGTGAGTACCTGCACTTCCTGCGGGTGCGTGAGTGGCAGGACGTGTACGGGCAGCTCCGGCAGGCCGCCGCGGACCTCGGCATCCAGGCGGGCCGGGAGCGCCGGGGCCGCGCGCGCGGAGCTGAGGAGCAGGGCGGCGCAGGGCAGGCCGATGAGCAGGCTGCGGCCGGGGCCGGCGGCCCGGCGAAGCGGCAGGCCGGCCGGGGCCGGCGGCCGGGCCGGCGGGGCGGGCGGCCGGGAGCGGCCCAGGCTCCCCGCGAGGCGGAAGCGGGCAGCCACTTCCCGCCCGAACTGGCTGACCGGGTGCACATGTCCCTGCTCTCGGGGCTGCTGTCGCACATCGGCATGCAGGACACCGACGCCAGGCCGCGCGGAAAGCGGCGCCCGCTGACCGAGTTCGCCGGGGCCCGCGGAGCCCGGTTCGCCATCTTCCCGGACTCGTCGCTGGCCAGGAAGCCGCCGCAGTGGGTGGTCGCGGCGGAACTGGTGGAGACGTCGCGGCTGTGGGCCCGGGTCGCGGCCCGCATCGAACCGGAATGGGCCGAGACCCTGGCCGCGCACCTGGCCCGGCGCAGCTACAGCGAGCCCCGCTGGGACGCCCGGCGCGGCGCGGCGGTGGCTACCGAGAAGGTCAGCCTGTACGGGCTGCCGATCGTGGCCGCCCGGACGGTCATGTTCGGCCGGATCGACCCCGCGGCCGCCCGGGACCTGTTCATCACGCACGCCCTGGTCGAGGGCGACTGGCAGACCCACCACAAGTTCTTCGCCCGCAACCAGCAGACGCTGGCCGACGCCGAGGACCTGGAACGCAAGGCCAGGCGGCGCGGGCTCATCGCCGACGACAGCGCCCTGTTCGCGTTCTATGACCAGCGGATCCCGGCGGAGGTGATCTCCGCGCGGCACTTCGACAGCTGGTGGAAGCAGGCCCGCGCGGCCGACCCGGCGCTGCTGGACCTCTCCCCCGCCGATCTGATCACGGCGTCAGCCGAGCAGGTCAGCCCGGACAACTACCCAGCCGAGTGGGCTGACCTCCCGGTGTCCTATGAGTTCGCGCCGGGTGAGCCGGACGACGGGGTGAGCGTGGACATCCCGCTGGCCCGGCTGAACCAGGTGAGCGCGGACGAGTTCAGCTGGCAGGTGCCCGGGCTGCGCCAGGAGATGGTGACCGAGCTGATCCGGTCGCTGCCCAAGCAGTTGCGGACCACGTTCGTGCCGGTGCCGGACACGGCCCGGGCGGTACTGCCCCGGCTCGGCCCGGCCCGCGGGGACCTGCTCGACGCGCTGGGCACCGAACTGTCCCGGCTCGGCGGCGTGCACATCCCCCGGTCGGCATGGGACACGTCACGGCTGCCCGCCTACCTGCGGATCACCTTCCGGGTGGTGGAGGACGGCCGGGTGCTCGCCGAGGGCAAGGACCTGGACGAACTGCGCCGCCAGCTGCGCCCGCGGCTGCAGGCCACGCTCAGCGAGGCGGCTACCGGCATCACCCGGACCGGACTGCGGACCTGGGACATCGGCACGCTGCCCAGGGTGTTCAGCCACGGGGAGGTCCGCGCGTACCCGGCGCTGGCCGACACCGGCGACGCGGTCGACGTCCGGCTGTTCGAGACGCGGGCCCAGGCGGACGCGGCCATGCTGCGCGGCACCCGCCGCCTGCTCCTGCTCCAGGTAGCCCTCCGGGGCCCGGGCCGTGGCCAGCCGCCTGCCGGTCAGCGCCAAGCTGGCCATGAGCCGGCACCCGTACCCCAGCACCGACGCGCTGCTCGACGACTGCGCGGCCGCCGCCGCGGACCAGGTGATCACCGAGGCGGGCGGCCCGGCGTGGGACGAGGCGGGCTTCGCCCGGCTGCTGGAGGCGGCGCGGTCGGCGCTGGCCGCCCGCACCGCGGACGTGGTCGCGCTCGTCGCCCGGGCGCTCGGCGAGGCGCACCAGGTCGAGGCCAGCCTGGCCACGACGCCCAGACCCCCGGTCCGGGCCGCGTTCACCGACCTGCGGGCCCAGCTGGCCGGGCTGGTTCACCCGGGTTTCGTCGCCGAGACCGGGGCCCGGCGGCTTCCCGACCTGGTCCGCTACCTGCGCGGGATGAGCCGGCGACTGGAGAAGATGCCGGAGGCACTGGGCCGCGACGCCGAGCGGATGGCCGTGGTGCAGCAGGTCAGCGAGGACTACCAGCAGACCCTGGCTGACCTCCCGCCCGCCCGGCGGGATGATCCGGACGTCCGCGAGGTGCGCTGGATGATCGAGGAACTGCGGGTCAGCCTGTTCGCGCAGACCCTCGGCACCTCCGGCCCGGTGTCCGAGCGCCGGATCGAGAAGGCCCTGGAGCAGTTGCACGGCTAGGCTCACTGGCCCGGCCGGACGGCGGTGAGTCTCCCACGGCTGGTACGTCAACAGAGCGACCGGCATGTCCATCAGAGCGGCCGGTACGTCAACTAGAGCTGCGCGTCACCAGAGGGAGCTGACTGACCATGCCTGACCCGCTGACCGCCGACGGTCTTGACCGATTCGGCGCGACCGCGGCCGCGCACGTGGCGGACGAGACGGTGCCCGGCCTGGTGGCGCTGGTCGCCCGGGGAGATCAGGTGCACGTGGAGGCGCTGGGGTCGCTGTCCGTCGGCGGGCCCCCGGTCCGGCGCGACTCGCTGTTCCGCATCGCGTCCACCACCAAGCCGGTGACCGGTGCGGCGACCCTGGCCCTGATCCGGGAAGGGCTGCTGGCCCTGGACGAGCCGGTGGACAGGCTGCTGCCCGAACTGGCCGGCCGGCGGGTGCTGCGCCGGATGGACGGGCCGCTGGACGACACCGGGCCGGCCCGGCGTCCGGTCACCGTGCGCGATCTGCTGACGTTCACGTTCGGGTTCGGCGTGACCGCCGAGATGTTCAGCGCGGAGCAGCCGTGGCCGGTGGTCGCGCAGGCCGACGCGCTGCACCTGTCCACGATCGGGCCACCCGACCCTGCCGAGCAGCCCGGCCCGGACCTCTGGATCGCGGGCCTCGGCTCGCTGCCGCTGCTGGCCCAGCCCGGTGAGCGCTGGTTCTACAACACCGGGGCCTCGGTCCTGGGCGTCCTCCTCGAACGCGCGGCGGGCCAGCCGTTCGCGGACGTGCTCCGGACCCGCCTCTTCGAGCCGCTGGGCATGCCCGACACGGCGTTCTGGACGCCGGACACCGGACGCCTCGGGTCCGCGTTCCGGTCCGCTCCCGGCGGCGGGCTGGAGGTCTGGGACAAGCCGGAGGGTCTGTGGAGCGGGCCGCGGGCGTTCTGCGACGGGGCCTCGGGGCTGGTCTCCACCGCCGACGACCTGCTCGCGTTCACCCGGATGCTGCTGCGCGGCGGGGACCCGGTGCTGTCCGCGGCCGCCGTCGCCGAGATGACCCGGGACCAGCTGACCCCGGCCCAGAAGGCGCGCGGTGGCCTCGGCCCGGGATTCTTCGACGAGATCAGCTGGGGCTTCTGCACCTCGGTGGTCACCGCCGGGCCCCGGGCCGGCGCGTTCGGCTGGGCGGGCGGCTTCGGCACCACCTGGCTGGCGGATCCGGTCCGGGACCTCACCGTCATCGTGCTGACCCAGCGGATGTTCGACGGCCCGCAGCCGCCGCCGGTGCACGAGGCGCTGCAGGCGGCCGCGTACGACGCGGTCGCCTGAGCCCGCTGCCCCTGGGCCTGGGCCCACCCGCGGGCCCGGGGGCCGCCTTGCGGCTGAGGCCGCCCGGGCCTGGCCTGCCCCCTTCCCGCGGCCCCGCCGGCCGTGCAACGGTACGAGGCACACCCGTGGTCTGTAGGGACGAAGGGGGTGTGGCCCATGGACGAGCGGTCAGGCGAGGAGTTCCGCGAGTTCATGCATGGCCGGTGGCCGAGCATGGTCCGGCTGGCGTATGGGCTCACCGGGGATCAAGGCCACGCGGAGGACGTGGTGCAGGCCGCGTTCGCCCGCGCCTACGCGTCCTGGCCGCGGGTCAGGCGGAGCGGCAACCCGGACGCCTACGTGCGGCAGATCGTGGTCAACGAGAACCGGAACCGGTTCCGCAAGCACCGGGTGCCTGAGCACCTCACCGACCAGCTCCCCGAGCGTGCGGTAGCCGACACGACCGGCCGCCACGACGAGCGGCTGGCACTGATCGCCGCGCTCCAGCAGCTGGGACCCCGGCAGCGGGCCGTGGTGGTCCTCCGCTACTGGGTGGGACTCACCGAGACCGAGGCCGCGGTCGTGCTGGGCTGCTCGGTCGGGACGGTGAAGAGCCAGGCCTCCCGGGCCCTGGCCGCCCTCCGCACCAGCACCGAACTCGTGGATGGAGGGCTCTCGTGAGCGTCAGCGATGAGCACGACCTGCAGGACCGGCTCGACCAGGCGTTCCAGGCCATCACGCCGCGCCAGCCGCCGCTGGACCAGGCCATCCGGCAGGGCCGGCTGATCCGGCTCCGGCGGCGCCTCGCGGCCGCAGCGGGCCTGGCGGTAGTGGCGGCCGGCGTCGCCGTCCCGGTCCTCCTGCACCAGCAGGCCGCCCAGCCGGCCCTGAACGAGCCCCGGCATCCCGCCGTAACCGTGTCCCCGGCCGGGCCGCACGCTCCGGCCGGGCTGATCGCCTCGGGCACCGCGGGGGCGCGGCACTGGCGGCTCACCGCCTCCAGGCCGGGCCCGGCCGGGGCCGCGCAGGCCAGCCAGTGCTTCACGGTGATCTCAGCCCGCAGCTGCGGCCCGGTCGCCAGCCCCCGGCCCAGCCGCTCGGATCCGGTCTCCTTCACGGGCAGCTCCGACGGCTTCACCGACGTCCAGTTCGGGCCGGTGAGCGCGGCAGTCCGCTACGTCACGGTCCGGCTGTCCGACGGCGCGGCGCTCACCCTGCACCCGGTCTCCGTCTACGGCACCCGCTTCGTGGCCTACGCCGTTCCGCGGAGCGTGCAGGTCAGCAGCATCACCGCCTATTCGGCACGGGGGGAACTGGCCTCGACGATCCCGTTCAACGCACCGGATGCGACCCTGAACACCGGCGTGTGGCTGCGGCCAGGCCAGACGGGGATGGACCGCGCCACTCATCTGATCGGGTCCGGAACGGTGGACGGCCACGCCTGGTCGAGCACGGCCTACGTGGGACCGTGGGGCGAGTGCCTGGCCACCCGCGGCAACGGCGGCCCAACCAGCGTCTGTGACGCCGTCTCCTCGCCGCAGGGGACGACGGTGCTGGGCTCGGCCAGCGGCCCGCTCGTCGTGGTCTACGGAACCGCGGCGGCGGACGTGCGGCACGTGATCATCACCCTCGCCAGCGGCCAGACCCTCCGGGTCCAGACCGTCCAGGTGGGGGAGCAGAAGTTCTTCAGCTATGCGCTGCGGCGGGGGCAGCGCTCGGTCCACTGGCAGTCCTACAACACGGTCCGGCACGTGACCGGCTCGGGCCGCATCACCGGGCAGTAAGCCAGATCCCGCGGCGGAGAATGGTAACTGGACCGTATTCTCCCCCGGGCTGAACAAAGACACGGAATATCAGGGAGACGCCATTCCCGCGCCTTTCCAGGCGGCCTCGCCGCGCCCGCTGGCCACCGTGGCTGACCACCTCTGCCCACCACCCTGGCCAGTGGCCGGATCCCGGGTCCGGTGCCAGGCCGGCTGACAGCCGTCGTGCCGGGCCGGGCGCCGGTCACCCGCCTTCTCCCCCGGCGCGGCGGACCCCGGCCCGTTGGCCGGTAGACCGGATAGAACGGTCAGGCCGGTGCGGCGGGCACCTGGTCCTGCCGGCACCGGCCGGCCGTTCGCGCTGCCGGAGCACTACTGCAAAAAGTTTGCAAGTAGGCAATTGTCGCACTTAGCATGCGAGCCATGCCCTCCCCGGCATCCCCCTCCCGCGCACCCAGCCCTGCTCCTAGCCAGCCTCGCCGGCGTCGGTTCCGGCCCGGGGGCCGGAACCCGCACGACGCGGAAATACTGCGGCTGGCCGTCCCGGCGTTCGGGGCGCTGGTCGCCGAGCCACTGTTCCTGTTCGCGGACTCGGTGATCGTCGGGCGGCTCGGTACCGCGCCCCTCGGTGGCCTCGGCGTGGCCAGCCAGGCCCTCACGGCCCTGGTGGGCGTCTCGATCTTCCTCGCCTACGGCACCACAGCCGCGGTGGCGCGGCAGCTTGGCGCGGGTCACCGGGAAGCGGCCATCCGCCAGGGCATCGACGGCCTGTGGCTGGCCGGCGTTATCGGAGCCGTCGTCCTGGCCGTCGGATGGCCGCTGGCGCCGCAGATCGTGCACGCGTTCGGTGGCTCTCCTGGGGTGAGCGGCCAGGCCGCCACGTACCTGCGCATCAGCCTGCTGGGCGCGCCGTCCATGCTCGTGGTGCTGGCCGGGACCGGGGTGCTGCGCGGGCTGCAGGACACCCGGACGCCGCTGACCGTCGCGGTCGCGGCCAACGTGGTCAACGTGGCGCTGAACGCCTTCCTGGTGCTGGGCGTGCACTGGGGCATCGCCGGCTCGGCCTGGGGAACGGTGGGCGCGCAGACCGGGGCGGCCGCCGCGTACCTGGCCATGGTCGCCCGGGGCGCCCGGCGGGCCGGGGTGAGGTTCGGTCCCGACCTCACCGGCCTGCGGGCCGCCGCCATCACCGGGGCGTCGCTGGTGGTACGCACGCTTGCGCTGCAGGCGGTGCTGATCGTGGTCACGGCGATCGCCGCGCGGCAGGGGAACGCGGCCATCGCCGCGCACCAGATCGCGTTCCGGGCCTGGACCCTGCTGGCCTTCGCGCTCGACGCCATCGCGATCGCGGGCCAGGCCATCACGGGCCGCTACCTCGGCGCCGGGGACGTGGCCGGAGCCCGGGCCGCCACCAACCGGATGATCGGCTGGGGCGCGGTCTACGGGGTCGTGTTCGGGATCTTGCTGGTCGCGGCTATCCCGCTGCTGCCTGCCCTGTTCTCGGCCGCGCCGGACGTGCGGCGGCTGCTGCCCGCGGTGCTGCTGATCGCGGCCGCGCAGCAGCCGGTGGCCGGGGTCGTGTTCGTGCTCGACGGCGTCCTGATCGGCGCCGGAGACCAGGACTACCTGGCGCTGGCCGGGCTGGTGGCCGCGGGCGTGTTCGCGGCCGGCGCGGCGCTGGTCGTCGCGCAGCACGCGGGCCTGGTCGCGCTGTGGCTGGCGATAAGCCTGTGGCTGGCGGCCCGGTTCGTCACGCTCACCTTGCGGGCCAGGTCCTCCCGGTGGCTGGTCACCGGCGCGGTCCGGCGCTGACTCCTGCCCCACGAATCGCTTCGATCCCAGTCGTCCCATCGGTCACCCGCGAACGCGCGCCTTGCGTACCCCCGGCTGAAGGTAATGCGAAAGCAGAACTTTAGTCATCGACTCGTTATTGTCCCTCCGCGGCAATGTAGTGCTGACACAGAACAATTCGGCCGCTACTTAGGAATCTTTTAGTTTTGTCCCATTCATGCGGAAGTTCCGGCTATTCTCGGCCCTTGCCGGTCGTCGTCTGCGCCTGGCACTCGACCGATCAGCCGCGACCGACCGCCGGGGGACAATGAGCAGCGACACCAGTGCCACGGGGGAAATTCCTGCCCTGGGGCCGGAGGCCTTCCCGGCGGCACCGGCGTCGCGGCAGGCTTCCAGCCTGGCGGCCCTGGCTCCCGGCCCGGCCCGTGACGCAGCCGCCCAGGGCCTCAGCAGGCCGGCCCCGGGTGAGCCCGGGCCGCCCGGCCGTGACCAGGCCCGCCCTGGGTCCGCCGGCCGGGATCTGATCACCGCTGAACCCCGGGAGCCAGGCCGCGGCCGTGGCCTCACCGTGCTGGCCGCGATCGGGATCGGCGTCGCCATCCTGATCATGATCGCCGTGTCCCTGGTGCGCGGCAGCTGGATGCTGCCGCCCGTGGTGATGCCGGCCGCCGGGCCACCCTGGGAGATCCCGATCCGGCACGTGTCCGCGGACCTGGTCACCTACGCGCTCTGGCTGGCCGCGCTGCTCGGCACCGGCGGTGTGGTGGCCGGACTGCTGGCCGTCCACCGCGGAGCCCGGCTGAGCGCGCGGATACTGCTGGTCGCCGGCCTGATCACCGTGGCGGTGCTGACCGTGCTGCCGCCGACCGGTTCCACGGACGCGCTGGACTACGCGACCTACGGCCGGCTCGTGGCCCTCGGCCACAGCCCGTACGTGACCACCCCGGCGTACCTGCGGCACCTGCACAACGCCTTCGCCCTCTCCGTGCCCCGGGTCTGGGATCACTACGTCAGCGTCTACGGGCCGCTGGCCACCATGGAGCAGTTCCTGGCGGCCAAGCTCGGCGGCGCCTCCGCCGCCCGCATCACGTTCTGGCTCAAGCTATGGGACTCGGCCGCGTTCGCGGTCGTGGCCATAGTCCTGGACCGGGTACTGCGCCACAACCCGGCCCGGCGGCTCCGCGCCCACCTGCTCTGGACCGTCAACCCCCTGCTGCTGTGGGACATCGTCGCGGCCGGGCACCTGGACGTGCTGGCCGTCATGGCGGGGCTGCTCGGACTGCTGGTGCTGGGTGAGCACCCCGCCTTGGACCGCCCTGGCCTGGTGCGTGTCCTGGCCGCGGGTGCCCTGCTCGGCATCGCAGCAGATATCAAGATCAACTACGTGCTGTTCGGCCTGGGTGCGGCCTGGGCCCTGCGCCGCTCTCTCCTCGCGCTGGCTCTCGCGGGCGCCGCCGCCCTCGCGGTTCTTGTGCCCAGCTACGCCTACTTCGGGATACCGGCGGTCCGGGCCCTGCTCAGCAGGCGCAACCAGAGCAGCGCTGACAACTTCTACCGGGCCCTCCTCCCGCACAGCTGGCATCACGACTTCGGGCTGATCGCCACCATCCTGGTGGTCGCCGTGGCAATTCTGGCCCTGCGCCGGCTGCCGCCGGGCGCGGTCACCCGTCCGGCCATCCGGCCCACCGTGGCCCTCTGCGCCGCCTGGCTGTTCCTCTGGCCCTACCAGCTGCCGTGGTACGACGCGATGCTCATCTGCGTGCTGATCCTCTACCCCGCGTCGCGGCTGGACTGGCTGGTACTGGGCCGCCTGGCCGCCGGGACGATCTCCAACATGCCGGGGAACCCCTATCTCCAGCACAGCCTCCTGCTCTGGCGCATCGACCACTTCGCGGTCCGGGTGCTCACCCCGATCGTCTTGCTGGCCGCGGCGGCCGCTTTCGTGGCGCTGTGCCTGAGTGGGCGCTGGAAGGTCAGGGATGCTCCCGGGCCAGGGCACACGGCCCTGGAGGACTCCGGGCTGCCAGCCCGGGCGGCCGAGCCCGTTTCCTGAGCGTGCCGCTGTCCGGGCCAGCCCGGCCTGCCAGCAGAGCACCTGCTACCTGCGCCACCGGCGTAGCACCTCGTGGCGGCCGTCCGGGCCAGCCACCCGCGCAGCCATCTGGTGGTAACCGTCCGGGCCGGCTTTCGGGCCGTTCTCCTCTAGTGGCCTGACCAGCCAGGAAGCAGTGTGAGACTGGAAGGCACGAGGCGTCAGGCGGCACGAAGCGCCGGGCGGGAGGAGCGGACCACCATGGACTCGACGAGCCAGTCAGGCCGGCCACGGGACACCCCAGCCTGGTCATCAGCGGGTGGTCGTGGTGGTAGTGGACGGTTCCCCCGACTCGGGCGCGGCCCTCCGGCAGGCAGCGTCCCAGGCGCGGCAGCGCAACGCACTGCTCGACATCGTCGTCATCGTGCCGGACGGCACGGACGGCCCGGCGTCCATCCTGGCCAGGGTGAAGCTCGGGGAGTTCACCAGGCACGAATGCCCGTACGGTATGGGTGTCCCGGTACGGCTGCGGGTCGAGCGCGGTGATCCGCAAACAGTGCTGCGCGAGGTCGCGGCCGAAGCCGAGCTGCTGATCAACGGGCTGCCCGGACCGGCTGCGGCAGGCGACGGGCCGGCCCGGCCGGCCGAAGCCTCAGCACCTCCCCCGCGCAAGCGCGGCATACCCGCGCCGATCCCGCCGCTGGCCTGATCGGCCTGCGGCGCGGCCTGGCCTTACTCCGGCTGGCCGCCTGGGTCTGCGGCCGTCACGGTCCCGTGCGGCCCAGGCCTGCGGCCGGGCGGCTGGCCATCTACCGCCTCTACCATGCTGCTCGAACTCTGCCTGGCACTGGGTCCGCGCCAGTGCGGCCGCGACCCGAGCCGCTGGGTCAGCCTGGCCCGCGAGGCCATGCAGCGACGTGATCGGACCCGCAGCCGTCGCCCGATCAGGTGGTCACCGCGCGAAGCGGGACGGTGCCGGACCATCAGGCGGGACCACGGTGCCGGACCTCAAGCGGGACCCGGCGCCGCCCTAGGCGCGTATGGTGCCGCGGCTGGCAAAGGTCATGCTCCGCTGCAGCGCCGCGGCCCGCAGGTCCTCGGCGATCTCCACCGGGCCGCCCAGCGCGGCCGCGTTGATGCCAGCCTGCGCGGCCTCCTCGACTACCCCTCCGACCAGGATCGCCAGGTCCGGGGAACGGTGGAAGACCAGCACGCCGTGGTTGGCCAGGAGCACCGCAGGCACTCCGGGCCTGACCGCGGCCCGGATGCCCGCGATGGCCTGCTCTGACCCGCGCGGCCCGTAGTTCGCCACCGGTACCCCGCCGGGCAGCCCGAACATGGCCAGCGCCTCGACCCAGCAGCCGATGGGCCGGCGGGCCACCGCGTAGGCCGTGGCGTAGGGCGAGTGGGTGTGCAGGACGCAGCCGACCTCCGGATGGTCGGCGTACAGAGCCGTGTGCATGGCGACCACGGCGCCCTGGATGGGCGGCAACTCACCTTCCAGCAGCGTTCCATCCAGCCCGACCCGCACCACCGCAGCGGCCGGGTGGTTGCGCAGCGAAGGGCCTGCGGTGAAGTACATCTCCGCTGCCCCGGGGACGCGCAGGCTGACGTTCCCGTGCCCGTTGGCGGAGATCGCCCCACTGGCCACGACCCGCTGAGCGGTGTCAATGACGTGGTTGACCAGGTCCTTGTCCATGACGTCCCCCACCGTGGCCAGGCGGGCTGGCCGGCGACCCGCACCGGACGCCCGGGCCACGTCCGCTGAGGCACCCAAAGCTACAGCGCGCCGCCGTTCCCGGCCACCCACCCTCGGGGCCCTCAATTTCCGGCCCGCGTGGACGGCGCAGCCCCGTCTTGGCTGCTGAAGGCCATACATGACAACTACTCATGGGTTACTTGATTTCTTTTCATTGGACGCATGAGTGCTGTTCGGTGAGACTAGATATCGAAGCACTAGCCCTAAGGAAGGAACAATGGACAGCAACACCTCGCCGGTCACCCAGCTGTGGACCAGCGTCCGGGACGAGCTCCGGGAGGCCCGTGCGGCGCGTGCCGCGCGCAAGGCTCTCGAGCACGACCTGGCCGGCTACACCTCGCAGGCCGACCTGAACGACCTGGGCGCGATCCTCGACCGGCACAGCGCGGAGGAGACGGCGGACATTCGCCGCATCCTGTCCGTCCGCCTCTCTGCCTAATCGACGACCCGGCCTGATCAACCACCGGGCCTGAACGACCACCGGGCCTGATCAGCCACCGGGCTGCCCCAGCGAGACGGCGGCTGACTTCCCGCGGGGCCGCCAGAACGGCCCCGCGGGCTCACGTCAGGGCAGACTCCACTGCTGGTTGGCGTTTCCGGTGCAGTCCCATATCTGGAGCTGGGTCCCCGGCGTGGTGGACCAGCCCGTGTCGTCCAGGCACTTGCCGGACTGCGGGTTGTAGAGCGAACCGTTCGACTGCGGGACGAAGACCTGCGCGGCTGTGTTGTTGCAGTCGTAAAGGTCCACCGTGGTCCCGTCCGCCGTTCCGCCGCCGTTGATATCCATGCACTTGCCCAGGACGTGCAGCGTGCTGCCCGCCTCGACTACCGTCCACTGCTGCGCCGCGGTGCCGTTGCAGGTGTAGACCTGCACCGGGTTGAAGTTGGCGGTACTGGCGCCGCGGTCGTCGACGCACAGGCCGCCGTAGCCGGTGATCTGCCCGGTCGCCCCGGTCCCGCCGCCACCCACCGCCACCGCCGGAGCTGGAAGTGGTCTGGTACGCCGCGACGTACGCCACGCTCATCGTCCCGCCGGAGGATGTGCTGCTGGCCGGGGTGGTGCAGCCGCAGACCCCGTTCGGGTATCCGCCGCCCATGGCCAGGTCGAAGATGATGGACAGGTTGTGGTCGAAGGCGGCCTGCCACGTCGAGGTGCCGACCTGGCTCTCGCTGACGCTGAAGTACTGGTTCCCGTTCAGGTAGAACGTGACCGACTCATCCGACGTGTTCGTGCGGTTGAGGATCATCGTGTAGGTGTTGTACCCGGTCTGGCAGCCGGAGCAGGACTGCAGCCCGCTGCCGATGCCGTTCGGCTCGTTGCACGGTCCCCCGGGATCGGTCCCGCAATGCACGGTGCCGGACAGTTCGGAGAGGGCGTTGACGTCCTCCATGATGTCGATTTCGCCGTTCTCCGGCCATTGCCCGGGCCCGAGCATCCAGAACGCCGGCCAGTAGCCGAGGCCGCCGGTGGGCTGCTGGATCGAGGCGGTCACCTCGAGTTCACCCCCGGCCGGGGCGCCCACGTTGGCGCTGGTGGTCTGGATCCGGCCGGACGTCCAGGAACCGCCCTGGTCCAGCGCGGTGATGTCGAGATTGCCGTTGCCGTCGAGGTGGACGTTGCTGGACGAGTTCGTCATGGTCTCGATCTCGCCGGTGCCGAAGCTGGAGCCGGGGCCGGTGTCGTACTGCCAGGCCGACGACGGGCCGCTGCCCGAGGAGCCATTGAAGTCGTCGCTGAAGATCGTGGACCAGCCTGAGGGTGGCCCTGGGACGGCGGCCGGTGCGGCTGCTGCCGCTAACCGCGCCCCGGCGGCAGAGGCGGCGGCGGCCGGCCCTGCGGTGGACAGCAGGGCGGCCGGGAGCAGGGCGATGATGGGGGCCGCCGCGGCGGCGAGGATCCCCAGACGGCGGCCTGGGCGACCACGGCGGGGGACGATCACGGTGGCCTGGTCAGCACGTCGCAGGTGTCGTAGTAAGCCCATCATCGGCCGCAACCTCCATCGGTCACACACTATAAGGAAAGTTTCCTATTTGTTGTGACGTGACCATAGCCCCGCCGTTCTGGGCCGTCAATACCAATGGCGGGTAGTCCTTTGGCTGAGCCAAAGGACTACCCGCCATCTCCGGCCCGGCCGTAGCCGGCCGGAGGAGCTGTCCTCCGGCCAGCCGGCCGGAGGAACAGCCGGGAGCCTCAGGCGGCCCGGCGGTAGGCGCGGATCGCGAGCGGCACGAACACGATGAAGATCCCGGCCAGCCAGGCGACGCTCTTCCACAGGTCCGCCGTGAGGTTAGCTGAGAAGGGCTCGCCCAGGGCGAGGGCACGCATCGCGTCGACCACGGCGGTTACCGGCTGGTGCTTGGCGAAGGCCTGCAGCCAGCCCGGCATGCTCTGGATCGGCACGAAAGCCGAGCTGACAAAGGTGAGCGGGAACAGCCAGATCAGGCCGAACGCCTGCACCGACTCCTCGTCCCCGATGGCCAGCCCCGTGAACGCCGCGATCACGCAGATCGACAGGCCGAACACGGTGGCCAGCACGACCATGGCGACGGCCGGCCCGAAGCCGTTCTGGAACCGGAAACCAACCGCGTAGCCCACCGCGACGATGATCAGGATGGTCACCACCATCCGCCCCGTGTCAGCCACCAGCCGGCCGGCCAGCACCGCCGACCGGGCCATCGGCATCGACCGCAGCCGGTCGATCACGCCCTTTTTCAGCTCCTGGGCCAGGGCGATGGCCGTGCCGAAGCTGGCGAACGCTGCGGTCTGCCCGATGATCCCGGGCATCAGGTAGTTGACGTAGGTCGTGCCCTTGACCGGGATCGCACCGCCGAACACGAAGGCGAACAACAGCACGAACATGACCGGCTGGATCACGGTGAACACGATGTAGGCGGGCACCCGCGTCCAGACCAGCAGGTTCCGCCGGGCCATGGTGAGCGTGTCGCTCACCCCCCAGCGGACCCGGGTGAGCAGGCCCGGGTCCCCGACCGGGGGCTGGGTGGCGGGAACGGTGATGGTGGTCATGAGGCGGCCCTCGCAGTGTCCTTGTCCTTCTTGGCAGACCGGCGGCGCCCACGGCGGCCCTTCGCTGGCTGCTCTTCCTCTTCCGCGGCGTGCCCGGTCAGGGCCAGGAACACGTCGTCGAGGGACGGCCGCCGCAGCGACAGCCCCTGGGTGGCGACCCCGGCGCTGTCCAGCGCACGCACCCCCTCGATGAGCGCCTCGGAACCACGCCCCCCGACCCCTACGCTGATCACTCCGGTCTCCTCGTCCACGTGCGGCTCGCCCTCGCCGACCTTGCCGATGGCACTGGCGGCGTCGGCGACCCTGGCCCGGTCGGGCACGGTGAACTCCAGAACGTCCCCGCCGACCCGGCCCTTCAGCTCCTCGGACGTGCCCGCCGCGATGACCAGCCCGTGGTCGATGACCACGATCTCGTCCGCCAGCTCATCGGCCTCGTCCAGGTATTGCGTGGTGAGCAGCAGCGTGGTGCCGTCGGCCACCAGAGAGCGGATGATGTCCCACATACCCAGCCGGGCCCGCGGGTCCAGGCCCGTGGTCGGCTCGTCGAGGAAGAGCACCTGCGGTCTCCCGACCAGGCTGGCGGCCAGGTCCAGACGGCGCTGCATGCCCCCGGAGTAGGTCTTGGCCGCCCGGTCGGCGGCGTCCATCAGGTCGAACTGGTCCAGCAGTTCCGTGGCCCGGCTGCGGGTCTGCGGCCGGCTGAGGTGATACAGACGCCCGATGAGCTCGAGGTTCTCCCGTCCGGTGAGCTCTTCCTGAATGGCCGCAGACTGCCCGGACAGGCCGATCGACCGGCGGACAGCGGCGGCGTCGCGCACGACATCGCGCCCTTCGACCAGGGCCCGCCCGCCGTCCGGCTGGAGCAGGGTGGTCAGGATCCGGACCGCGGTGGTCTTGCCCGCACCGTTCGGCCCCAGCACTCCCAGCACCGTGCCATGGGGTACGGACAGGTCGATGCCGCGCAGTGCGTGCACGTCCCCGAACGACTTGGTCAGGCCCTCCACCAGAATGGCTGGCCCGGTACTCATCTCTGTCACTACTTCCTCCTGGGTGGGCCCCCGGTCGTCATCGCCCAGCGATCCCGAACCTATCGGCAGTGCCGCCTGATCCGCGAACCCATAAACTCCGTCCCCACTTAGCGTTTGGCCGCTATGACGAACAGGGCTAGGCGAACTCATCGCCCGGGCGGGGCCCCGGCGAGCCAGGCACCGGCCCCGGCCCCGGCTAATCGCGGGGTCTGACGAAAACCGGGGCTAGCTGAGCCTGCCGCGCAGGACTGTCAGTCCTGGCCCGGCCAGGTCGTCCAGGGCCACCAGGACGGCCCCCGATGGCCAGGGCCAGCGCCTCGGACGGCCCGGTGACTTCCGGTCCCTGGCCGTGCGCCCAGTCCTGGTCGGTGGCCCGGAACCGCAGTCCGTCGGTGCGGCCGCACGGGACGAAACCCCGCCGGGCCCGCGGTGAGGTCAGGAAGTCGAGCGCGCCGCGCCAGGCCGCGGGCGAGGCGGTGGTGTCCAGCCCGAGCGGGCGCGCGACGTCCCGGGTGTGCACGGCCAGGTCGGTCAGCGGCGCCAGCGGGCCGGTCCCCGGCGGCACGAACCGCTGGCTGGCGTGCTCGCGCAGGATGGCGGCGATCTCCCCGGCTGGCCGGCGGCCCAGTTGCCGCGACCTCTTGACCGAGTAGCGGCTAGGACCGCCCGACAACACGCTGCCCAGCATGAAGCGCGGGACGCTGACACAGAACGGCCCGATGAGGTGCCCGGCCACGTCACGCACGGTCCACTCGGCGCACAGGCTCCGCGCGGCCCATTGCTCGTCGCTGAGCCCGGCGAACATGTCCGCCGCCCGGCGGCGCTCCACCGCGGTCAGCGCGAACACTTCTTCGTCCGGCACGCCGTCTAGCTAGGCCGGTGTGCGGCACCCGGCTGGCCGCCAGCGAGCCCGGGGGCACCGAGACGACTGGGTACGGGGCACCGGCAATACTGGGCTGATGAGCAGCCTGCGGCACGCCGAGTCGGTCGTCATCGCCAGGCCCGCGGAATTCCTCTACGACATGATCTCCGACGTGACCCGGATGGGCGAGTGGAGCCCGATCTGCACCGCCTGCTGGTGGGACGACGGCGCCGGGCCCCGGGCGGGTGCCTGGTTCACCGGCCACAACGAGACCCCCGAACGCACCTGGGAGACTCGTTCCCAGGTCGTCACCGCGGAGCGCGGCCAGCGAGTTCGCGTTCCTCGTGGGCGGGGGCCTGGTGCGGTGGGGCTACTCGTTCGCCCCGGTCACCGGGGGGACCGAGGTGACGGAGTCGTGGGACTTCCTCCCGGCGGGCGTCGCCCGGTTCCACGAGCGGTACGGGGAGGATGCGCCGGCCCAGATCGCGGACCGGAGCGAGGCCGCGCACCGCGGCATCCCGGTCACCCTGGCCGCGATCAAGAAGGCCGCCGAGTCGTCCTGAGCCCGGTCTCCCGGCACGCGGCAGGGATCGGTCAGCGGCGCACCCAGAGCGTGACGAGGATGCCCTTGCGGTCAGGCTGCTGCTCATCATGCTTCCTTCACGCGACATCCCGCCGGGGCGTAGTCTCGGGGTCGGCGCGCGGGGCGCCGCCGGGTCCGCGGACAGGGCCGAGCCCACCCGAGCAGGTTCGTCACGAACGGTACTGGCTGATCAGCCTCCTTTCGGCCTGACGATGCGGACCGCAGGCGGTGAAAGGGGGTTGGCAACATGCCATCCGTGTCTCTGCCCGACGACGCCAGCCTGGAGCAGCTCCGCAAGCAGGCCAAGGACGTGCGGGACCTGGCCCGCGCGGGCGTGCCCGGAGCCCTGGATCTGGTCGCCGAGTATCACCCGAAGGGCGCGCACGCGGTCACGCTGACCGGCGCGCAGCTCGTGGTCGCCCGGCACAACGGGTTCGCGTCCTGGGCCCGGCTGAAGCAGCACCTGGAGATGATCGAGAGGTACCGCCGCTCCCCCGACGAGGTCGACCAGACCTCCGGAGCTGCGGATGAGTTCCTCGCGTTCGCCTGCGTGCGCTTCGGCGGCGACGACGAGCCCTCCCGCTGGGAACGAGCGGCCCGGGTGCTGGCCGCCCACCCGGAGCTGACCCGCTCCAGCATCTATGTCGCGGCCGCCGCCGGGGACGAGGTGTCGGTCCGGGCGCAGGTCGCGGCCGACCCGGCGCTGGCCAGCCGCGAGGGCGGCCCGTACCGGTGGGAGCCGCTGCTGTACCTCGCGAGCGCCCGGCACGACCTGGGGATCAGCGAGGAAGCCACGCTCGGCACGGCCCGCGCGCTGCTGGAGCGCGGCGGCGACCCGAACGCCGGCTACCTGTGGCACGGCCTGTACCCGCCGTACACGGCGGTGACCTGCGCGCTGGGCAGCCACGACGAGGACGAGCACCCGCACGCGTTCGCGCTCGCCGAGCTGCTGCTGACCGCGGGCGCCGACGCGAACGACGGGCAGTTGCTGTATGACCGCCAGTTCGGCCGCGACGACCGGCACCTGGTACTGCTGTTCGAGCATGGTCTCGGCCGGGGGGACGGCGGGCCGTGGGCGATGCGGTTCGGCGACAGGGCCGACTCGCCGCGCGAGATGCTGCGCGGGCAGCTGTGGTGGGCGATCGTGCACGACATGCGCGACCGGGTCCGGCTGCTGGTCGAGCACGGCGTCGACTTCCGTACGCCGTACGCGGCACCGGGCGGACGGCCGACAGCGCTGCGGAACTCCGACGGGCTCACCCCAGCCGAGGTGGCGAAGCTGAGCGGGTACCCGGAGCTGGCCGGGTGGCTGGTCAGCCACGGCGCCGCCCGGCCGGCGCTCGACGAGGCCAACTCGCTGATCGCCGCCGTCCTGGCCGGAGATCGGGACACCGCGACGCGGCTGCGGGCATTCGCCCCCGAGGCGCGCGAGCGGCGGCCCGGCCTGATGGCCTGGGCGGCGTCGGGCCGCAAGCTGGACGCGATCGCGCTGCTGGCCGAGCTCGGCTTCGACGTGAACGCCCGCGGCCGCCTCGACATCCCGCTCGAGCAGCAATGGTTCACCCCGCTGCACGAGGCGGCGCAGACGGGCGACGTCGAGATGGCGCGGCTGCTGCTGGGGCTGGGTGCCGACCCGAACATCAGGAGCGAATGGGGTGCGACGCCGCTGGACAGCGCCCGGCAGCACGGCCGGGAGGCCGTCGCCGAGCTGCTCGAGCCCCTGACCGCTACGGCTACGGGCCGGTGATCCGGCGGCCCGTCTGCCACCGCAAACGCGACTCGGCCGAAGCCCACCCCACCATCGTGCTGGCCGCCACGGCGGTCAGCGGCGCACCCAGAGCGTGACGAAGATGCCCTTGAAATGCCGTTTCGCGGCGAGGGAGAAGTGGCTGGTGAGCACGGCGTCCTCGGCGCGGACCGGCCCGGCCGTGAGGTGCGCGAACGGGGACCGGCCCACCACCCAGATCCGCTGGTAGCCGGTCATCAGGGACTGGACCGTCCCGGCCGGCTTGTCCCGGCCCTGGAAGTTTCCGGCCGCCGCGGGTGACTGCGCCATCGCGAAGTCGCGGACGTTCCGGTAGTCGGCCGGGTAGCCGAGCCGGGCCTTGCGGTAGAAGTCGCTGAAGAACAAGACCCCGTCACCCGGGCGTGCGTGCGCGGCCAGGTAGCGGGACGGGCCGCCGAAGTCGAACAGGCGGCTCTGCGGCGTACGGACCCGCTGCTGCGGCGCGAGCTGCAGGACCAGGGCGAGCACGCAGACGACCACTCCCGGGACCCAGAGCAGCGTCCGCCGGCCGGTCACCCCGGCCAGCCAGCGCCCGATCCGCAGCGCCCCCGCCCCGGCCAGCAGGGCGGCCCCGGCCTCGCCGTACAGGACGTAGCGGTCCACGTACAGCGGATGGGCCACCAGGGATTCGAGGATCAGCAGCGCGCCGGGGACCACCAGCAGCGGCGCCGCGACGGACGGCAGCGAGACGCCGCCCTGGCTCCACCACGCGGGCCCGGGTGCGCGGCGCCCCCGGTGCAGCGGCGGCAGCACCGCGGCCACCGCGCAGCAGAACAGGAGCACGGCGACCGCGGTCGTCGCGCCGAAATAGTCGTGAAAGAGGATCCGCAGGCTCCACAGGCCGGGCCGGGGGATCCAGGCCACCGCCGCGTCCTCCCGGGCGCTCAGCGCGGCGAGCGGCAGGACCACGATCACCGAGACGGCCGCCACGGCCGCCCAGGCCGTGATGACCCGCCGCCCGTACCGGGCCAGCAGCACGGTGACCGCGTGCGCGGCCACGACCAGCAGGGACAGCTCGTTCAGGTAACCGCCCACCACCAGCAGCACGGCGTAGACCAGCCACCGCCCGGCGGGAAAGCGCTGCTCTGGTGTCCTCCGTGGCCCGGGCCTCGGCCGCGAGGGCGTGCAGCAGGGCCAGGGTCGAGCCGGCGACGCAGGCGAAGACCAGCGCGTAGGAGCGTGCGGTCTGGGCGTAGTAGCTGATCGTGGGGGTCAGCGCGACGATCAGCCCGGCGAACAGGCCCGCCCAGGCCGACCCGGTGAGCCGCCGGCCGATGATCACGACCAGCGCGACGGCCACGACCATGGCGATCACCGAGGGGATCCGCATCACCGCCGGGCTCGTGCCCACCGCCATCCAGCCGTGCATGAGCAGGTAGTACAGCCCGTGCACCGCGTCGACGTGACGGAGCAGGTGGGCGAGCAGATGGAGCGGGCAGCAGCGCGGCCCAGCGGGTCGCCACCTCGTCGTTGCCCATGGCCGAGTCACGCGCCAGGCCCCACACTCCGAGCCCGGCCATGACCGCGGCCGCCAGGGCGGCGGGCAGGTACCAGCCCGCGCCCGCCCGCCAGCGGGACGGTGGGGCAGCCGGCCCGGTTCCGGCCAGCCCGCCGGCCCCGGCTAGCCCCGTGCCGTCCGGCTCAGTGCCGCCCGGTCCGCTGCCGTCCGGCTCAGCGCCCGGCCCAGTGCCGTCCGTCCCGCCGGCCGGGGAGGACTGGCCTCGCTGCCCAGTAGGAACGGAGTTCACTGGCCGCTGGGTGAGTCGGTGACCGACGCCGCGAAGGTCTCGCGCCACCTCTCGGGCGAGTTGAAGTCGGGCGCGGCGTCACGGTACTCCTTGGCCAGCCGGGCCCAGTTCCGGCGCAGCCGCCGGTGCGCCACCAGGCTGCGCCAGCCCAGCGACCGGAACAGCTTCGGGTCGCGCTGGTACCACGCCGCGGAGGTACCTTCGGCCGCTGACACCAGGACGCTGTCCAGGTTGGCCAGCACCCACCAGCCCGCGTCCTGGAACGGCAGCGCCATCTGCGGGCGTTTCCTGGCCCGCTCCGGCGTCCGCCTGAACTGCCGTATGGTGCCGCCCGCGGCCTTGGTCATCAGGTTGAGCTTGTTGGTGGGCGTGGTGGACTGCTTCAGCTCGTCCGGGGCCTTGCGCCGCGGCGGCGGGAAGCTTTCCAGGTCGGCAGCGGCCTTCGCGTCGGTGTACGGCGCCCGTACCTCCCGTAGCTGCGCGAGCTTGGTCCCGATCTCGCGGTGCATGTGCCCGGGTCCGGTGAGCACGTCCTCGACCGCCAGCAAGCGCAGCGCGACGGTCGAGTACTGCATGGACAGCAGGCTCTGCAGCTGCCGCTCCAGGCTCTCGGAGATGACGGCGCCGCCCTTGGGCGCGGGCGAGTGCAGCAGCGCGGACACCAGCCGGTTGCGCAGGTGGTAGTAGGCCTGCCAGTTCCGGGCGTCGTCCTTGTCGTCCCACGGCACCTGCCAGGCCGCCACGCCGGGCAGCGACACGGTCGGGAAGCCGCGATCCCGGGCCCGGACGCCGTACTCGGCGTCGTCCCACTTGATGAACACCGGCATCGACAGGCCGATCTCGCGGATCACCGTGGTCGGGATCAGGCACATCCACCAGCCGTTGTAGTCCGACTCGGCCCGGCGGTGCAGCCACGGCGTGTTCCGCAGGTTCCGCCGCCCGAAGTCGTGCCGGGCCTTGGTGTTCGGGGACGGGCCCCACCACCATTTGTGCGGCTCGACGGCCTCGGCGAACGCGTGCAGCAACGTCCGGTCGTACATGCTGAACATGTGGCCGCCCACGATGGTGGGACGGCGGGCCAGGTCAGCGAACGTGGCGGCCCGCAGGATGCCCTCGGGGTCCAGCCGGACGTCGTCGTCCATGAGCAGGACGTAGTCGGCGCGCCCGGCCTGGACCGTCTCGTCCATGGCCCGGGCGAACCCGCCTGACCCGCCGATGTTCCCCTGCTCGACGACCTCGAGCAGGTCGCCGAGCTTCTTCGCCGCCTCGCCGAAGCCCGGCCGCTGGACGACCTTGTCGCTGCCCTGGTCGATGACGTACACCCGGTCCAGCACATCCAGGGTCTCGCTCGCCTCGCCGAGCCGGTGCAGTTGCTCGATCATGAAGTCGGGCTGGTTGAACGTGGTAATCCCGATGCTGACCCGGCCCGGCGGGTCAGCCGGCGCGGGTCCGAGCCAGTCGGCCTCGATCAGCGTGGTCCCGCCGGGGCCGGCGATGATGTCGAACCAGTACCAGCCGCCGTCGATGAACGGGGTCAGCGGAAGCGTGCGCTGGACGACTTCCGGCTGATCCGACTCCACGTCGATGGTCTCGACCGGGTGGCTGAAGCCGCGCGCGGTAGAGCGGTAGAGCACGATCTTCGACTCCCCGGCCAGCCGGATGCGCAGCGTCACCGAGTCCACCGTCGTGTACCGGCGCCAGTAGCTGGCCGGGAACGCGTTGAAGTAGGTGGCGAACGAGACCCGCCGGTCTGCGGCGATCAGCGCGCTGCGCCGGGGTCCCGCGTCGTCGACCAGATAACCAGGCACGTCGCTGCCGAACCGGATGCTCGACTGGGTCTCCGCGACCGGGGCGGTGGCGACCGGCACGTTCACCGATCCGGCCTTGGCGCCGGTCAGCGCCTCGTTGGCCAGTTCGGCCGCGAGCTCGGCCGCGCCCCGGTCGGGGTTGGTCTCCACGTAAAGCGGGACGACGTCGAGATCGTCACCGGGGAACACGACGCGCTGCAGGACGCGCAGCTCGCTAGCGGGACTGGCGCCGGCCGTCATTCGGCCGCCCCCGGCCCGGTGAGCGGCGCACCCTTGGCGAAGTGCGGCCGGAGCCGGTTGTCGTACATGCTCAGCGCGGACCCGATGGCCATGTGCATGTCGAGGTATTTGTAGGTGCCCAGGCGGCCGCCGAACAGCACGCCCGGCTCGCGCCCGGCCATTTCCCGGTAGGCCAGCAGGCGGCTCCGGTCCTCCGCCGTGTTGATCGGGTAGTACGGCTCGTCGCCGCGGTCGGCGAAGCGCGAGTACTCACGCATGATCACTGTCTTGTCCTTCGGGTACCAGTCGCGCTCAGGGTGGAAATGGCGGAACTCGTGGATACGGGTGAATGGGACGTCCTCGTCCGCGTAGTTCATGACGGGCGTTCCCTGGAAGTCCCCGGTGGGGAGAACCTCCATGTCGAAGTCGAGAGTACGCCAACCCAGATCGCCGGCGGCGTATTGGAAGTACGCGTCGAGCGGCCCGGTGTAAACAATGGGCACGTTCCCGGCCAGCTCACCACGCAGTTGCGCGAAGTCGGTGTTCAGCCGCACCTCGATATTCGGGTGATCGGCCAGCCGCTCCAGCCAGGCGGTGTAGCCGTCCACCGGCAGTCCTTCGTAGGTGTCGCTGAAATAGCGGTTGTTGAAGGTGTACCGCACCGGCAGCCGGGTGATGATCTCCGGCGGGAGGTTGACCGGGTCGGTCTGCCACTGCTTGGCCGTGTAGCCGCGGATGAACGCCTCGTACAGCGGGCGGCCGATCAGCGACACGGCCTTTTCCTCGAGGTTGGCCGCGTCCCCGGCGTCCACCTCGGCCGACTGCCCGGCGATCAGCGCGCGTGCCTCGTCCGGGGACATCGCCGCGCCAAAGTACTCGCAGATGGTGCCCAGGTTGATCGGCAGCGGGTAGACCCGGCCCTTGTACACCGAGAACACGCGGTGCTGGTAGCCGGTGAAGTCCGTGTACTGGTTGGCGTACTCCCACACCCTGGCGTTCGAGGTGTGGAACAGGTGCGCGCCGTAGCGGTGGATCTCTATCCCGGTCTGGGGCTCACGCTCGCTGTAGGCGTTACCGCCGAGATGCTCGCGCCGTTCCAGGATCAGCACGCGCAGGCCGAGGTCACGGGTGCACCGTTCGGCGACGGTCAGGCCGAAGAAGCCGGACCCGACGATGACCAGGTCGACGTTCACCGGCGCACCGTCAACGGCGGAGCGGGTGATCCGGGGGCGTCAAGCCCGGCAGGGCTCGTGTTTGTCGACCCCGGAGGGTTCCGGGCCGCTCCCGGCGGCCTCACCGCCGTCCTGGCTGTCGCCGTGCTCGGTGTAGTGCGCGACGATCGGGCGGTACACCGCCCGGCGGAACCGCCAGGGGATCATCCGGTAGCCGCCGCGGACCAGGACGTTGCGGACGTACTCAGGTGATGAGGTGAAGCCCTGCCGCCGGAACTCGCGCTGCAGCCGCAACTCTGAGCGCAGCAGGTCGGTGCCGCCGCGGCGCTTGAACGACGTGGCGCCGACCCGGTAGTACACGAGCGGCTCGGCCACGTTGGCCGGCCGCGCGCCGTTCTGGAGCATCCGGGCGAACAGCGCGTAGTCCTCCATGAGCGGCAGGTCGCCGTATCCGCCCGCGGCCAGGACCGCGGTCCGCCGGTAGACCACCGTCGGGTGGTTGAACGGGTCGTGCATCCGCGCGTAGGAACGGATCTGCTCCGGGTCGGTCGGCGGGACCCGCTGGCCGACGACGTGGTCGATGTCCCCCACGAACTCCAGCAGCCCCGCCCCGACGATGTCCGCGTCGGCGATGAGCGGGATCTCCACCTCGAAGCGGTGCGGCATGGACACGTCGTCGGCGTCCATCCGGGCGACCACGTCGTGCCAGGCTCGCCGCCAGCCCGCGGTCCAGGGCGGGCCCGAGGCCGACGTTGCGCTCCAGCGGGACCATGGTCACCGGGACCGGGCTGCCGGCCTGGAGCCGGTCGAGGCACGCGGCGAGTTCCGCACGGACGGGCCCGTCACGGACGATGACGACCTGGTCCGGCCGCACGGTCTGGTCGTCGACCGCGCTGGAGAACGCCCGCTGCAGGAAGTCCGGGCGGTCACCGTCGTAGACCGAGAGCAGGAGCGTGAAGGGCTCGTGCATATGCCGGGTTCGCCTTTCATGCCGGTGCAGGGGGACACTGCGGCGAGCTCGGGGACCAGGGAGCGAGCAGCCCGGCCGGCGCGCGTTCGTGTAGACATTTGGGTTGTACCGCAGCAAATGCGGTGGGCGGACGCCACTTTACGGCAGCCATGAGACGGATTGCTGGGTTACCGTCATCCGCGCGAGCACCCAGCGCACCTGGTCTACCCTGGCAGCCAGATGCCATCCACCCAAGCCTGACCTTACCTGTCCCCGCCCTGACCTGTTGAGGTGTACCGATGGCCACGCGCGCCGCCGACCAGTCTCCCGCCACGCCTGATGACGGCCGGCCGCGTCCCCGGGTCCTCGTGCACATCGGCGAGCCGAAGACCGGCACGACGTTCCTGCAGCAGGTGATGTGGAGCAACCGGGCCGAGCTCGCGGCCCAGGGCGTGGTGCTGCCGGGCCATCATCCGCAGGACCACTTCCGCGCCAGCCAGGACCTGCGGGGCATCGAGAAACGGCCCGACGACCCGGCCGGGTCCTGGACCGGCGAGTGGGAGATCCTGGCCCACCAGGCCCGTCAGGCCCCGCGGACCGCGGTCATCTCCCACGAGCTCTTCTCGGCCGTGGACGAGCAGCAGGCGCAGCGGGCGGTCCGCTCGCTCCAGCCGGCTGAGGTCCACGTCGTGCTGACCGTGCGGGACATGGCGTCGCTGCTGCCCGCTGAGTGGCAGGAGACGGTCAAGCACCGCAACGACCGCGGCTGGGAGGACTGGCTGTCGGACGTGATCGACCGGGAGTCGGTCGATCCGGACCGCCGCCAGTGGTGGTTCTGGCGGGTCCACGACACGCTGGCCATCCTCAGCCTCTGGGCCGGCCAGGTGCCGCCGGACCGGATCCACGTGATCATGACTCCGCCGCAGGGGTCAGGCAACTCGCTGCTCTGGGAGAGGTTCGCGGCGCTGCTGGGCGTCGATCCCGGCGGGGTGGACCTGTCCCGGGCCCGGGCGAACACCTCGCTCGGCCTGCCGGAGATCGAGTTCCTGCGGCGCCTCAACCAGGCCCTGCCCGCCGAGGTCCCGGACTGGTTCTACATGTGGACCGTGAAGGAGGGGGTCGCGCACCGCGCCCTCGCCGACCGGCCGCGGCAGGGGCGCCTGGTGCTGCCCGCCGGCCGGGAGACCTGGGCCAAGGAGCAGGCGGAGATCCTGATCGGCGGGCTGGCCGCCTCGGGCTACGACGTGATCGGCGACCCCGATGAGCTGCGGCCCCGGCCGGCCCGGGAGCCGGGGAGCGCCGGTCCCGCCAGCCAGCAGCCGGACCCGGTCCTGGACGCTGCGGTGGCCGCGGCCGCGGCCCTGGTGGTCAACCAGTACCGCAAGGAGTATCCGGGAGCCAGCCCGCAGCCGAAACGGGCGGCCCGGGGCGGGCTGGCCAGCCGGATGGAGGCGGCCGCCGCGTCCTCACCCCGGCTGAAGCGGACGGTGCGCGACCTGAGCGGCCGCTACCCGGCCGTGCGCAAGCTGCGCGTTCTCGCCTGGCAGGCCATGGAGCGCACCCGGGCCCGGAGGCACTCCTAGCATGGCGCCGCCAGCCGGCGGGCCGCCCCGGGTGGTCGCGGTCGTCGTCACCTACAACCGGCGGGACCTGCTGATCGAGTCGCTGACCGCGGTGCTGGGGCAGACCCGGGCCCCGGACACGGTCATCGTGGTCAACAACGCCTCGACCGACGACACGGCGCAGACGGTCCGCAGCCGCTTTCCCGCCGTGCGGCTGGCCACGGCGCGGCGCAACACCGGCGGGGCCGGCGGGTTCGCCTACGGCCTGGCGCTGGCCCTGGCCGACGCGGCCGGCCTGGTCTGGCTGATGGACGACGACACGGTGCCGGAGCCGGGCGCGCTGCAGGCCATGCTCGACGCCCGGGCGCTCCACCCGGGCGGGCCGCCCGCGCTGGTCGCCAGCCGGGTGGTGTGGACCGACGGCCGCCCGCACCCGATGAACACCCCCCGGACCAAGCCGTTCGCCAGCAAGGCGGAGCGCCTAGCCGCGGCCGCGGCCGGGTGCCTGCCGATCCGGTCGGCGTCGTTCGTGTCGATCCTGGTGGACGCGGGCGTCTGCCGCGCCCGCGGCCTGCCCGAGGCTGACTACTTCCTGTGGAACGACGACTTCGAGTTCACCGCCCGGCTGCTCCGCGGCCAGGCCGGCCTGCTCTGCCCGGCCAGCGTCGTGGTGCACAAGACCGCCGCGTTCGGCTCGACCGACGCCGATCCCGGGGCAGCGCTTCTTCTACGAGGTGCGGAACAAGGTCTGGACGCTGCGGGCCGGGTCTTCGCTGGCCCCCGCGGAGCGGCTGCTGTACGGCGGCTCCACACTGCGCCGCTGGGCCCGCACCTTCGCCAAGTCCTCCGACCGCGGGCACCCTTCGATCTGGCCTGATAACGGGCCTGGCGGCGGGGTTGCGGACCAGTCCGCGGCCTACGGAGGAGGTGCTGGCGTCGGCTGGCCTGGCGATACCAGGCCCTCCTGACCTGGCTGAGGCGCCGGCTCAGGAGCCGACTGAGGCCCCGGCTCACGGGCCGGCCTCGCCTCAGGCTTAGGCCCCGGCTGGGCCCGGCTCCGCGCCGGGCTGGGCCGGCCCGTCGGTGCTGGCTGGCTTCGGGGTGCTGGCTGGGTTGGCGGTGCTGGCCGGCTTCGCGGTGCTGGCTGGGCTTCGCAGTGCTAGCTGGGTTCGCGGTGCTAGCCGATCCGTCCGCCGTCACGGCCGGCGACCGCTCCGCCCGGTCCCGGCGCAGAGCCAGCAGGGCGGAGACACCGAGGATCCCGGCGGGCGGGAGGGTGATCACCGCGAGCAGCTGGTACCGCCAGGAGAACTCGACCAGGTCCTGGGCCAGGAGCAGCACCACAGCCGTGGCCGTGAACAGCAGGCAGGCCAGGGCCAGCTGCCGGGCCCGGGCCGACCGGGATCCCGGGGCGGACCCGCGGGCCTGGCCGACCTGCAGGACGACGGCCAGCAGCGATCCGAGCACCCCCACCGCGGTGCACAGCAGCAGGAACGGGCCGGGGGTGAAGCCCCCGTTCAGCTGGTAGGACCGCAAGAACCCGGCGACCGGCCGGTCGACCTGGGCCTTCCCGCCGTAGGCGGGCTTGAGTTTGCTGAAGTGGAACTCCTTGAACGCCACGTACTGGACCCCGACCACGATGACGTTCCCCGGGCCCAGCGTGACCCAGTGCGGATAGGTCGGGTAGTGGGTCTGGAACTGCCAGCGGGACAGCGGCGTGACCCAGGGGTTGGGCGTCCGCGTCAGCGCGAACAGGCGTACCGAGTCACGGACGATCCCGCCCAGGATCCGCTGCGGCTGCTGGCTCTTGATCGCCGAGGTCAGTTCGGAGATCAGCCTGGCCCGGTTCGCCCCGGCCGGGATGGGAGCCGCGTGCAGCGGAGAGTACTTGGAAGTCTTGAGCCAGTCCGGCCCCTTCGCCTGCTCGGCCGGGGTCGGGCAGAGCGGCCGCACCGCTGGCGGGAGGGTGAGCGTAGCGCAGTCGGCCGCGGCGACCACCCGGCCCGCCGTGCTCTGGGTCCGGGCCAGCCAGAAGTGCCCGTTCTTCACGTAGTTCGCGCCGCAGTACAGGACGACCGGCAGCGCGAAGGCCACCACCGCCGCGACCACGGTGGTCACCGCGCGGCGCAGCTGGCCCGCGGCGACCAGCAGGTACGCCACGACGGGCACGATCAGCAACTCGCCGACCTGATGCACCGTGGCCGACAAGCCGAGGATCAGGCCCGCGCCGGCGGCCAGCCGGACGGTCACCGACGGCCGCCAGAGCAGGAGGGCCAGCCCGGCCACGATCATCGCCTCGAACCAGACGTCCGGCATGATCGTCTGCTCGATCTGCACTTGGTACGCGTCCAGCAGCACCGGCGCCACGGCCACGGCGGCCAGCCACCGGCTGGTCCCGCGGCGCAGCAGGACGGCGTACAGGGCCACCGCCAGCGCCAGGCCGAGCACGTGCTGGGCCAGCGCGACGAGGCTCAGGCCGCCGAAGACCAGGATGGTCCGCAGGACCAGCGTGTACCCGAGCGGGTCAGCCCCGGGCGACGCGCCGTACAGGTACTTCAGCGTGTCCACGTAGATCAGGGCCGGCTGGTAGGCGATCTGCGCCGCGGCCCGGAGCGCCAGGCCCGCGGCCAGCAAGACCACCAGCAGCCAGTGCCGTCCCAGCAGCCGGGCGGCCCGGGCGCCCCATGAGGACCTGCCGGTGCCCGGCGGACTGCCCGGCTCCCCGGGCGAAGCGTTCCTGCCGCGGCTGGTCACTGCGCCGGCCCGCGTCGTGAGGTGTGGTCCGGTCATGCCAGTGACGCGCGTCGTGACGCCACGGGACGCGCAGTCAGCGGCGCCCGGCCGGGACGGGCGCCCGGCCCGGGCAGGCTGGTCCGCCGGGGTGCGCAGGGCAGCATGGCTGGCTCCTTGTTCAGGTGGCCTTCAGCCGGGGACGGCTGCAATCTTTCCCTAGCCGCCCGGCGTGGAAGGCCCGAACTCTACTATTTCACCGGTCACCGAAGTTCCGCGCCTACCCGCTCCCCGCGCAGCCCGGCGGCCGGTGACAACCCCCTAATGTGCCACGGTTCCCGGCGTCCTGGTCCCGCACACCTGGTGGCGCGCCGGGAACGGCCGTCCAGCCACCGGGACGCGCCCGCAATCGTGGCCGTCCCGGTTCATCTGCTCCCGTCCGCGGGGTGCGGCCAGTAGACGGCGGTGGCGTCGTCGCGGGTCTTGAACCGGGGCCAGCGGGCCCCGTCCGGGTCGCTGTCCTCGGCGGCCCGGACCCGGCGGATGAGCCCGGCCGGGCCCTCCTCCCGGATGACGGCCACCAGGTCCGGCCAGCCGATCAGGCGGTACACCTCGGTGATGCGGGTGGCGCCGTCGCTGAGCAGGGCGATCCCGCGCAGGCCGTCGGGTGGCACGACCGTGGTACTGGCCTGCCGGGCCGCGTCCGGGTCGGTGCTGGCGGCGCGGTGCGGGTCGGTGAGCACCACCGGATCACGGTCCGCGCCGTAGTCGGCCACGATGCTGGAGTCCGACAGGGCGAGCGTCTCGAACCCGGCCTGGCCCGACCGGACGGCGATCACCGTGGCCGCGGGAGTGGACGGGTTGGCCAGGTCGCAGGTGCCCTCGTGGTAGGACCGGACCTCGCCGATCGCCCCGGCCAGCGCGTCGGCCAGTGGCACCGGAGGATCGGCGGTGATCGCCCCCAGGAACACGGTGCCCAGAGTCCGGGCGTACCAGGCGACCCCGTGGACGCATCCGGTGCCGGTCCCGCGCGGGGTGGTCGTGCAGCCGTCGAGCAGGACCGCGGCGCCGGGCGCGACCGCCGCGAAATCCTCGTTGGGCCAGCCCGGCGTGCCGGGGTCGGTCGCCAGGGCGACGCGCATCGTCGGATTCTCCTCGTCAGATGAGCCGGGGCTGGATCGGTTCCTCGGTGTAGCCGCCGCCGCGGATTTAATCCTTAGCCTAGGACCGCAGCCCTGCTTAGGCTGGACGCATGCTTCCCACCGGCCACCTGCTGGCCTTCGCACTCCTGTCCTTCGTGCTGATCATCGTGCCCGGGCCGAACGTGCTGTTCGTGATCAGCCGTTCGCTGATGCTCGGCCGGGCGGCGGGCGTAGGCACCGCCGCGGGCGGCCAGATCGGCGTCTACCTGCAGGTCGTGGCGGTGGCGTTCGGAATAGGAGCGCTGGTGGAGCGGTCGGTGGCGGTGTTCACGGTGATCAAGCTGGCCGGCGCCGCCTACCTGGTCTATCTCGGTGTGCAGGCCATCCGGCACCGCGGCTCGCTGCGCGCGGCGCTGGACGTCGCCGCTGAGCCCAGGAGTCTCGGCCGGATCCTCCGGGACGGGATCGTCGTCGGGGTGAGCAACCCCAAGGTGATCGTGTTCTTCGCCGCCGTGCTGCCGCAGTTCGTGAACCGTTCGGCCGGGCATGTCCCCGAGCAGATGCTGCTGCTCGGGTCGGTCTTCATCGCCATCGCGGTGGTCTGCGACAGCAGCTGGGCCCTGGTCGCAGGCACGGCCCGGGCGTGGCTGGCCCGCTCTCCCCGGCGGCTCGAGATGATCGGCGGCGCGGGCGGCCTGGCCATGATCGGCATCGGGGCCAGCCTCGCCCTCACCGGCCGCAAAGACTGACTGCGGCGGCCTGACCCGGCGCGGGCACCTAGGCCGGGTCCTGCCGCGCCACCCGGTAGCGGATGTGGGTCGCGTTCACCGACTCCCGGACCCGGGACTGCTCCAGCCGGGGCAGCCGGGGACCGAGGTGCTCGAAGAGCCGGGTGCCCGCCCCGACCAGCACCGGCGCGACGTGCAGCTGCATCTCGTCGACCAGCCCGTCGGCCAGGAACTGCTGGACGACCCGCGCGCCGCCGCCGACCGACACGGCCCGGTCGCCAGCGGCCTCCCGGGCCAGGGCGAGCGCGGCGTGGATGCCCCCGGTGACGAAGGTGTAGCTGGTCTTCCCGGCCGTCCGGGGCGGGCGCGGCCGGCTGGTGACCACGAACACGGGCAGGTCGAACGGGGACTCCTCGCCCCACCCGTCCACCACGTCGTACATGCGCCGGCCCACGATGATCGCGCCGGCGTCCGCGAAGGCCTCGGTGAGGACCTCGCGGTCGACCCCCGAGGCCTGGAACGGCGGACCGCCGCTGTAGGTCCACGGGCCGCCCATGACCCAGTTGTGGATCGGCTCACCGCCCTCGCCGAGCCCCCGGCCCAGGCCGTCATGGGCCCCGGCCACGAATCCGTCCAGGGACATCGAGATGTCCACCACGACCTTGGCCATGTCGCTGCTCCTCCTGTCACTGAGGATGGTCTGGTCACCATCGCCTCAGACGTCAGACTCCCGGCCCCGGCCAACTCACTGCTGCGGCACGCGGTCCGGGACTAGGCGCCGGGCGGCGGGCCGGAACGCTCGATGGTGGCCAGCCAGGCCTGCGCTTCCGACCTGCCCTGGAAATTGATCGCGAACGTCTCGGCGCTGATGCTGGCGACGGTCCAGCCGTCGCGGAACGCCGCCCTAAGCTCGTCCTGGCTGACCCGGCGCGGACCCGCGTCGCCTGGCTGCCGGTCGCTGAAGCACATCAGGTAACAGGTCGCCCCGGGCCGCATCGCCGAGGCCAGGCTGGCCACGTACCGGGCCCGGTCCCCGTCGTCGAACACGTGGAACACGCCGCTGTCTATCACCGTGTCAAAGGTCAGGCCCAGCCGGCCCAGGTCCAGCACGTCCGCGACCTCGAACCGGGCCGGGCTGCCGCGCTCGGCGGCCTTCCGGCGGGCCTGGGCGATCGCGTTCGGGGAGACATCCACCCCCAGGGCGTCGGCGCCGTGCCCGGCGGCCAGCATGGTGTTCTCCCCGGTCCCGCAGCCCGAGTCGAGGAGCGCGCCACGGAGCAGGCCCCGCTCGGCCAGGCGCTCGAAGACCGGCTGCGGGCGGCCGATATCCCACGGCGGTGGCTCGTCCGCCACGTACACGTCGTCCCACCCGGGCTGAACCGTCATCGCGTGACTTCCCGTTCGAGGGCTGACCGGGCTGGCCATTCCCCGTGGTGGTCACCGTACCCGGCGCAGGACGCTGACCACCTTGCCGAGGATGGTGGCGCCGTCCCCCGCAATGGGCGCGAACGCCGGATTGTGCGGGATCAGCCAGATGTGGCCGTCAGACATCCGGTAGCTCTTGACCGTGGCCTCCCCGTCGATCATGGCGGCGATGATCTCGCCGTTCTCGGCTACCTGCTGCTCGCGGATGACCACCCAGTCACCGTCGGCGATGGCCGCGTCGATCATGGAGTCGCCGACCACCTTGAGCAGGAACAGGTCGCCCTCGCCCACCAACTGCTTGGGCAGCGGGAAGACGTCCTCGACCGACTGCTTGGCGTCCTTCGGGTAGCCCGCCGCGATCTCGCCCACCAGTGGCACGTAGGCCGCGTTCTGCGTGCCTACCGTGCCCACCATGCGCGGCGTCTCGGGCGCCCCCGGGGTCCCGCCGGCGCCGGGGGCCTTCTTGGTCTCCCGGGACTGGACCTCCCGGGACCTGGCCGCCCGGATCGCGCCCTTCGCCTGGCGGGGCTCGATGACCTCGATCACGGGATGGCCGGGCGCCAGGACCACGGAGGTCCGCGCCTGCCCGGTGCCGCCGCTCAGCCAGCCCTTCTGCCGCAGCACCTTGAGGTGGTGATGCACGCCAGACGGGCCGAGCCCGATCGCTTCGGCGATATCCCGGACACTCGGCCCGTACTGGTGCTCCTGCCGGAACCCCACGATGGCCTGGATCACGTCGCGCTGCCGCGAGGTGAGGTCGCGTTCCGGATCCAGCTTCCCGGGCCCGGGAACCGGCGCATCACCTCGTGTGCTGCTCATCTCCGACCTCCGCCTCGGCGGTATGCATCGCTGCGACGCTAGCAGTCCCGGTCGGTTTTTGTCGAACGTAGTTTCGATCGTGATACGCAGTGATTGACGTGCTCGATCCGGCGTTCTAAGGCAGGCTAGCCGTCCTGGCCGTCATTCGCTGCGCAGAACGTGCGCCGGAGTGCAGCCGTGCCGCGCGGTGCTGGGGCCACGCGGCCAGCGCGTTCGCGGCCAGCAGGGCGGCGGGGCCGATCAGGAGCAGGGCCACCAGGGCCAGCGGCGAGTGGTACGCCAGCGGGGTGAAGCCGGCCACCGCACGCCAGACGGCCCGGCCGAGCGCGATGCCGAGCGGCACGCCGAACACCAGGCCGATCACGGCCAGCAAGCTGGCCTGGGTCGTGACCACCAGCCGCGCTTGCCCCCGGGTTATCCCGAGCGCCCGGAGCACGGCCAGGTCCTGGCTTCGCCGACGGACCGCGGTGGCCAGGGCGTGACCGACCGCGCTCACGGCCAGCAGGGCCAGGAAGGCGCTCAGCGCGACCGGCAGCAGTTCCAGGTCCTTGATCGTCTGGACATCAGGCAGCGGATCGGGCGGCGTGAACTTGAAGGCCTTACCTCCGGGGATCGACGGCCGCGGCAGCGTCCAGGCGGCGGGCGACCGCCTGCACGTCCGCGCCCGGCCGCAGCGACACGGTCGCGACGTGGAACTTGAACGCGTAATGCGCGCCCTGGAAGATCCGGTCGTACCCGCCAGGAGTGAGCCAGGCTCCGTCCGCGTACCCGTTGTGCGGCCCGGTCGGAACGAAGCCGATGCCGGTGACCCGTACCGCGTGCTTGGCGGTGCCGCCGCCGGTGAGCCGGACCACCGAGCCTGTCCGGGCGTGCAGTTCCTGGGCGGTCGTCGGGGCCAGCACGATCTCGTCCGGCCGGGCGGCCATCCGCCCGGCCGTGAGCACCACGGCTGGCCGCTTTGCCGCCCACCGGGGCGTAGGTGAAGCTCTCGATGGAGACCTGACCGGACTGCGCGCCGCCGATGCGCCCGTCGTCCACCCCGGTCACGTCACGGTCGGCGGCCACGGCCCGCAGCACGCGGCTGGACGGCCCGAAGTCCTGCCCGTTGTAGCCGAGGAACGTGTCCAGCTGCCAGGTCTGCCCGAACCGGGCCGGGTGGCTGGCCGCGTCGGAGACCCCGGCGGAGAAGGTGAAGGCGGCCAGCACCCCGAGCACGCCGACAACCGCGCCCACCAGGGCGGACCGGACCGGCACGGAGGACCGCCCGCGGCCGGGCTCGAGCGCGAACCTGGCCCCCACCACCAGCGGGACAGGGAAGTTCACCGCGGCCAGCGCTGCCGCGATCGCGGACCGGCGCTGCGGCGCCTGCCGCCGCCCCGCGGCCAGCGCGACCGCCGCCGCAGCCGCCGAGCCGGCCAGCACCAGCAGCGGCACCAGGACCCAGCCGGGGGCCAGGACGAGCCAGTCCGCGTCGATGCCGGGGTGCGGCTCGGCGATGGAAGCCAGGCCGATCGGCATCCATCGCGAAGCCACGATGGCGCCCGCCACGCCCAGCGTGCTGCCGGCCACCCCGGCCAGGCGCGGGCCCGGCACAAGCGGCGGCGATGGCCTGCCTCCGGGTCATGCCCAGCGCCTGGAGCACCTGGAGATCCGCCACCGTGGCGGAGGTGTACCGGGCGACGGACTGGCCGATCAGGAACAGCGCGGCCGCCAGCGCCGCGAGTCCGAAGGCCAGCAGGCAGGCGGCCTCGTACGCGGACACCTTGTGCATGGGGTCGCCGATTTGCTGCAGGTTGTCCCAGACGTCGATGTCCGTCACGCCCGGTCACCCGGGCCAGGTCGGCCCGGAAGGCCGGGATCGCGGCCTGGCCGCCTTTGAGCCGGACCAGCGCGTTGATGTAGGCCTGCCCGTTCGTGCCCATCATGTTGGCGCGGTACCGGGTGAACAGGGCGGGCGTGGTGAGGAGGCCGCCGGGCGACCCGGGCGTGTCGGCGTCGAGGCCCCACGGGGTACGCCCCACGCCCACGATCCGGACCCGGATCCTCGGGCCGAGCGGCGGCCCGGTGGATCCGTCGTACTCCTGGTTGGCCTGCTGCACGCTGGCCAGCTCCAGGGTCAGCGTGTCGCCCACGTGCTTACCGGAGGACGCGGCGAACTTGGGCGTCTCGATGACCTCGTCGGCGCGGCGCGGGTTGAACGGCCGTCCGGCCAGGATGACGGGCCGCTCGATGGTCCGGGTCATCTGGTCGTCGGCCAGCGGGAACCCGGTGCTGGCCCCGGTGTAGCCCTGGGCCTCGAACCCGAACACGACCGGGAACTTGGTCAGCGCGGTGACTTCGGGCAGGGCCGCGACCTTGGCCCAGTCGAACCCCGGCTGGTTGGGCAGGACGGTGGCGGTCGCGGGCAGGGTGCGGGCCCAGAGCCGGTCGAACGCGGTCTGGCCGCGGCGCGCACCCGCGATGGCAGTCAGGATGGTCGCGGTGGCCAGGGCGATGAGCAGGGCCAGGACAGCCAGCGACCGCCAGCGCCTGAGCCCGTCCAGGCGCAGCCAGGTCAGCGTGATCAGCATCTCCGGCTACCCCCCTCGGCCCACTGCGCGCGAAACCCCCGGCGTCCCTGCTCACGAGTAGAAGGCCTGCTGCGGGGCCGGCGCAAGGGTGCGGGAACGACCGGCTGAACGGTGGCTACCCCCACCCCGGGCGGCGTAGTGGCCTCCCGGCGGCAGCACGGGACGGTACCCGGACGCGCCTGCACCACGTCATCGCCGACCGTCGCCGACCTGGCCGCCCTCGCCCGGCGCCCACTCCCCTGACCCGCGATCCGAGCCATAGAGTGTGCTCATGACGGGCGAATTGCAGCCAGCGGGGGACGGAACGAGCCCCGTCCCCCGCGCGGAGTTGCGCGTCTCCTATGAGGACCGGGACCGGATCGCCGAGCAGCTGCGGGTGGCCGCGGGCGACGGCCGCCTCAGCGCCGAAGAACTCGACGAGCGGCTCGAGATCGCGCTGACCGCACGCACCTACGCCGAACTCGCCAGGGTCACCAGGGACCTGCCGTCCGCCGCCGGGACCGTGCTGGGCGCCCCCGCCCCCAAGGACGTGGTCCGCATCGACTGCCAGTCCTCCAGCGTGGAGCGCACCGGCCCGTGGCTCGTCCCGCGCCGGATGGAGGTCCGGGTCAAGAGCGGGGTTGTGACGCTGGACTTCACCGAGGCGGTCATCACGCAACCGGTGCTGCCCATCGACGCCGACGTGGGTTCAGGGGCCCTCACCCTGGTCACCAAGCCCGGCATCGTCGTGGACATGGACGAGGTAACGGTCCGCAGCGGCGCGCTGGAGGTCAAGGCGCCCTGGGGCCAGGACGCGTCCGTGCTCCGGATCGAGTTGTCGGGCAAGGTCGGCAGCGGGGTGATCAGCGCGCGGCCCCGGCGGCCCCCCCGTCCGCCCCGCCCGCCGCGCCGGACGTTCTGGCAGTGGCTGACCCGCCAGCCCCGGCCCCGCCCGGCCATCGGGCGCTGACCGCGCCTACCCGGGCGGCTGAGGGGCAAAAGCCCGGCGGCTGTGCACCAGGAGCTCACGCAGCGCGGGGCTCTCGGCGCGCGCCCAGACCAGGGCGAGCAGCGCCGGGGTCACGACGTCCTTGATGACCACCGCGGTCAGCTGCCCGGAGAATCCGGCCGCCATGGTCTCGGTGAGAATGGCCACGCCCAGTCCGCGCAGGGCCAGGTCGGCGACCGCACCCGGCGCGCTGGCCTGGAACGCGATGTCCGGCCGCCGCCCCTGCGCGGCGCAGTCCTGATCGAACACCGCGCGCACCCCGGTCCCCGGGGGCAGGCTGATGATCGGGTACCTGGTGACCTCGGCCAGGGTGGCGGCCTCCCGTCCGGTGAGCGGATGGCCAGGAGGCACCGCGGCCACCAGGCCCTCGCTGACGATGGTGAGCGCGTCGAGTCCTCCGGGCGGGGCGCCGGCCGCCCCGATGAGGGCCACGTCGGCCGCGCCGGTCCGGACCTGCTCGACCAGCCAGCCGGAGTTGCCTTCCACCAGCGCGATCTCGACGCCCGGATGGGCCAGGTGGAACGCGGCCAGGGCGTCGAACAGCGGGGCGACGGTGCAGGCCGTCACCATCCCGACCACGATCCGGCCGGACAGCAGCCCGGTCACGTCGTCCACCGCCTGGCGGGCCGCCGCCGCGGCCGCGAGCGTAGCCCGGGCGTGCGGCAGGGCCGCCGCCCCGGCCGCCGTCAGCGTAGCCACCCGGCCGGACCGGTCGATCAGGGGCGCGCCGAGATCCCGCTCGAGCTGGCGGACCTGCGCGCTGACCCCTGACTGGCTGACGTGGACCCGCTCGGCCGCACGAGTGAAGTTGGCCTCCTCAGCGACCGCGACGAAGTACTCCAGCTGCCTCAATTCCATAACCAGTCATTCTAGTTTCCAGAAGAAGCATCTGTTGGACTTCTTGGCTAGCCCCGGCCAGGCTGGGCAGTGCAGGAACGCAGGGACGGCGCGGACCACCGCGCCGTCACCCGGGACAACGACGCGGTCACACCGGCCGCGGGAACGGAGGATCATGCCTGGCCAGGAGAAGGCCCGCCAGCCGGAGGATCTCACCCGGCTCTTCGTAGAGCACGCCAGCGCCGGCGACGCGGCCGGGATCGCCTCGCTGTACGAGCCTGGCGCGGTGATGGCCTACCCGCCGGGCTCCCAGACGACCGGCCGCGAGGCGATCCGCGCGCTGTGGGAGAAGGTGCTGGCCAACGCGCCACGCTTCGAGCCGGAATCTCCGCTGCCCACGCTGGTCAGCGGCGACATCGCGCTCACCGCCACCGTCGCCCGGGACGGCACCGGGGTCCGGGTGCAGGTGGCCCGCAGGCAGCCGGACGGGACCTGGCTCCGCCTGCTGGACCAGCCCGAGCTAAGCCCGGACTCCTAGCAGGCGGCCTCCCGCGCGAGCGGGCCAGGCTTCCGGGAGCGCGAGCAGGCCAGCTTCGGGCCGCCGCGGCCTGCGGGCACAACCCCCGATTGTTCTCCGGATGGTCACGCTCCCGTCAGCCGGGTCTGCCACACTCGGCGGCTCATGGACGTCACCGCACTGGCCCGCTCGCTGCTGGAACCGATACCGGCGCATCGCACGGCCGGCCTGGAGGTGCTGCGCGCGGCGGACGGCGCCGCGGAAGTCTCGCTGCTCACCCCGCCCGGGCTCACCAACGTCATCGACTCGCTGCACTCCAGCGGGCTGATCACGCTGGCCGACGCGGCCGGCCTGGCCGCCATCATCGCCGCCTGCGAGGCCGAGGACGAGTTCCGCGGCGTGCTCCCGCTCGGCGCGACCGCGACGCTGGAGTTCCGCGCGCCCGCCCGCGGCCGGCTGGTGGCCTCCTGCCAGCTGACCGACACTGCGCGGGGGGCGCTGCGGCCGGTGCTGTCCGGGTACCAGAAACGGGCCCGGATCAGCACCGTGGCCGACATCACCGACGAGGCGTACGCGCTCGTGTGCCGGGGCACCTTCGAGTGGAGCGTCCGCCGCCCTTAGCCCCGCCGTCTTTAGCTCAGCCCCCGGTGAACGTGTCCGGGTCCGGGCCGGTCCGCTCGTTCTTGTTCAGCGCGCTGATCGCCTCGACGTCCTCGCCGGACAGCTCGAAGTCGAAGATGGCGAAGTTCTCCTTGATCCGGGCGGCGGTGACCGACTTGGGGAAGACGATGTCGCCACGCTCGATGTGCCAGCGCAGCACGACCTGGGCCGGTGTCTTGCCGATCCGCTCGGCGATCTCATTGATCGTGGGGTCGCTGAGTTCCAGGCCCTGGCCGATCGGCGACCAGCCTTCGATGGCGATCTGGTGCTCGGCGCAGAACCCGCGCACGTCGTCCTGGGTCAGGTACGGGTGGACCTCGATCTGGTTGAGCGCCGGGGGGACCTCGGCTTCTGCGTGCAGCCGCCGGATGTGATGCGGCTGGAAGTTGGACACGCCGATCGAGCGGGCCCGGCCGTCGCGGTAGAACTCCTCCAGCGTCTTCCAGGTGGACACGAAGTCGCCGTCGTACCGGGTGGGCAGCGGCCAGTGGATCAGGAACAGGTCCAGGTAGTCGAACCCGAGCTCCTCCAGCGAAAGGTCGAACGCGGCCCGGGCGTCGTCGGGGAGGTGCGCGTCGTTGGACAGCTTGCTGGTGACGAACACGTCGCCGCGGTCGAGGCCGGACTTGGCGATGGCCTCGCCGACCTCTTTCTCGTTGCCGTACATCTCGGCGGTGTCGATGTGCCGGTAGCCGGTCTTCAGGGCGGTACTCACCGCCTCCGCGGTGTCCGCGGGCTTGATCTGGAACACCCCGAAGCCGAACTGGGGGATCGATCTTCCGTTGTTGAGCAAGATCTCAGGAACTGCGGTCACGACGGATTCTCTCCTCCGCGATGGGATTCGCTTGGCTGCAGGTACCCATTCTCCCTGCCCGCCCTGCGCGGCTTCATCCACCACACCAGGTTGGCCGATCGGGTTGGATAGCAGCGTGGACCCGGTACAGGCGTTGCGTGAGATCGCGTTCGTGCTGGAGCGGGCGGGCGCGCCCACCTACCGGGTCCGGGCCTTCCGCCGGGCCGCGCAGGTCGTCAGCGAACTGCCCGCGGGTGAACTGCAGCGCCGCGTGGGCGACGGCACGCTGCGCGCGCTGAACGGGATCGGCGAGACCACCGCCGAGGTCATCAGCCAGGCCGCGGCCGGCCAGCGACCGGACTACCTGACCCGGCTGCTGGCGGAGACACCGGAAGCCGCCGCGCCCACGGCCATGCGCGCCGCGCTGCGCGGCGACTGCCACACCCACTCGGACTGGTCCGACGGCGGCAGCCCGCCCGGTGAGATGGCCGAGGCGGCCCGCGCGCTGGGCCACGAATGGATCGCGCTGACCGACCATTCGCCCCGGCTCACCGTGGCCAACGGGCTGTCCGCCGAGCGCCTGGAGGCCCAGCTCGACCTGGTCGCCCGGCTCAACTCCGAACTGGCCCCGTTCCGCATCCTGACCGGCATCGAAGTCGACATCCTGGACGACGGGTCACTGGATCAGCGCGAGGACCTGCTCGCCCGGCTCGACGTGGTGGTGGCCAGCGTGCACTCCAAGCTGCGGATGCCCGCCGGCCCGATGACGCAGCGGATGGTGGCCGCGGTCCGCAACCCGCACGTGGACGTGCTCGGGCACTGCACCGGCCGGCTGCTGACCGGGAGGGGCGGGCGCGGCCGCCCGGAGTCGGAGTTCGACCCGGACGCGGTGTTCGGCGCCTGCCGCGAGCACGGCGTCGCGGTCGAGATCAACTGCCGCCCGGAACGCCGGGACCCGCCCGGGCGGCTGCTGCGCCTGGCCGCCGAGATGGGCTGCCTGTTCTCCATCGACACCGACGCGCACGCGCCCGGCCAGCTCGACTGGCTGGAGAACGGCTGTGTCCGGGCCGAGAAATACGGCCTCGCGCCGGACCGGGTGATCAATACCCGCACCGCCGGTGAGCTGGCCGCCCGCACCCCCTAAAGCTCAATAACGGTCATCCCGGCAGCAGGCCCCGGACCATCCATCGCGGCCAGCGCGGCGCCGGCCTGGTCCAGCCCGATCACGGTGCCGACCAGCCGCGCGGGATGGAGTGTGCCGCCGGAGATCTGGGCCAGCATGGCCGGGTAGTCCCGGGCCGCCATCCCGTGTGAGCCGTAGATTTCCAGCTCCCGCGCGATGACCAGGTCCATCGGGACCGGCGGCGCGGCCGCGGGGCCGAGGAGCAGGCCGACCTGGACGTGCCGCCCGCGGCGGCGCAACGAGCGCACCGAACTGGCCAGCGTCTCCGGCGAGCCGAGGGCGTCCAGGGACACCTGCGCGCCGCCCCCGGTGATGTCGCGGATGACCGGCGCCGGATCGGTGTTCGTTGCGGAAAGAATTGCGTGCCCGGCGCCGAGCTCGCGAGCCCGGTCGAGCGCGGGGCCGGCCACGTCGACCGCGATCACCCGGGCGCCGAGGGCCGCGCCGATGTGCACGGCCGACAGGCCGACCCCGCCGCAGCCGTGCACCGCGAGCCACTCCCCCGGGCGCAGCCGGGCGTGGCCGGTGAGCGCCCGGTAGGCGGTGGCGAACCGGCAGCCCAGGCTGGCCGCGGTGACGAAGTCCACGGCGTCGGGCAGCGCCACCAGGTTCGTGTCCGCGGCGTGGATGGCCACCCGCTCGGCGAACGACCCGGGGCCGGTGAACCCCGGCTGAGTCTGCTCCGGGCACACCTGGGCGTCGCCCGCCCGGCAGTACTCACACCGGCCGCAACCGCAGACGAACGGCACCGTGACCCGGTCTCCCGGCCGCCACCGGGTCACCGCCGGCCCGGTCTGGGCGATGGTCCCGGCCAGTTCGTGCCCGGGGATGTGGGGCAGCGGGACGGGGTCGTGCCCCTGCCAGGCGTGCCAGTCCGACCGGCACACCCCGGTCGCGCCGACGCTGATGACCACGCCGTCGTCCGGGCAGGCCGGCTCGGCGACGTCGGTCACCTCCGGCATGACCCCGTAGTCCGGGTAGCTGACCGCCCGCATCTGCCCCTCCCGCCTCCCAGGCCTTAACAGTTAGGATCCGACCCCTTATAGGGGGCCCAAATCGAACTGTCACTCGATGGAGCTGATCAGGATGACTTCGAGGGTGCGGGGGCCGTGCACGCCTTCGACGCGGTCGAGTTCGATGTCGCTGGTGGCGGACGGGCCGCTGATCCAGGTCAGCGGGCGGTCCGGGCGCAGCCGGGCCACGGCCTCGGGGACCAGCGCGACCACCTGGGCCGCGTCGATCAGGCACAGGTGGTAGTCGGGGATGAGGCTGAGCGCCCGGCGGCCCTGGCCAGGACCGGCGTCGAGGACGATCGTGCCGGTCTCGGCGATGGCGACCGCGGCGCGGGTGATGACGGCGTCCATCTGGTCGAGGTCCTGGGCGGACAGGCCGCCGTCGGTGATCAACTCGACGCCGTCGAGGGTGCCGACCTGGCCGGGACCGGGCTGGCCGGGCTCGGGCTGGTCCAATCCGGGGAGGTCGAGGCCGGGGGGCAGGACGACCCGGCGTGCGCCGCGCTCGGCCAGCGCGGCGCGCACGGTGTCCAGCAGCCCGGCGGGTTCGGTGCGCCGCACCTGGCTGCGGTAGTCAATCAGCCGCGCGGCGAACAGGTCGAGCAGCGCGGCCGGGTCGAGCTCGCCCCGGGTCCGGTAGCCCGCTGACGAGGGGTCCCCGGGCGGGTGCGCGCCGCCGCCGGAGTCGCCGCCCAGCGCGGTGCGGATCCGGCCGAGCACCTCGTCCCGCGCGGTCACCGGGAGTCCCCGTGCTCGTTCCGCCACCATTCGCGGAACGTCTGGGCGGCGGGCCGGGGCGCGTCCCGGGCCGCCGTCCAGGCCGACAGGGGCGGGGGCAGCCGGCGGATCCGGCCGCTGCGGCCAAGCAGCCGTCCGGCCCGCCCGGCTCGCTGCGCGGCCTCGAACCGGGCCGGGCTGGCCATCACCCACGAGGCGGCCGCCATGGTGACCGCCTCCGGGCTCGGCACGCGGCGCGTCTGCGCCACCTCGTTGACGTGCCGGGCCCGCAGGTGGACCAGCAGCGACGGGATGTCGATCTTGACGGGGCAGGCGTCGTAGCACGCGCCGCACAGCGAGGAGGCGTACGGCAGCGAGGCGTTGTCTTCCACCCCGGTCAGCATCGGGGACAGCACCGCGCCGATCGGGCCCGGGTAGACCGAGCCGTAGGCGTGCCCGCCGACCCGCTCGTACACCGGGCAGACGTTCAGGCACGCCGAGCAGCGGATGCAGTGCAGTGCCTGGCGGCCTTCGGGGTCGGCCAGCGCCGCGGTGCGGCCGTTGTCCAGCAGGACCAGGTGGAACTGCTGCGGGCCGTCGCCGGGGGTCACCCCGGTCCACATCGAGGTGTAGGGGTTCATCCGCTCCCCGGTGGAGCTGCGCGGCAGCAGCTGCATGAACACGCCGAGGTCGGCCCAGGTGGGCAGGATCTTCTCGATGCCCATCACGGTGATCAGGGTGTCCGGCAGGGTCAGGCACATCCGGCCGTTGCCCTCGGACTCGACCACGCAGAGCGTCCCGGTCTCGGCGATGGCGAAGTTGGCCCCGCTGATCCCGACCTTCGCGGACAGGAACTGGCGGCGCAGGTGCAGCCGGGCCGCCTCGGCGAGCGCGGACGGCGAGTCGGTCAGCCCGGGATCCACGTCGCCCATCTCGCGCAGGAAGATGTCCCGGATCTCGGCCCGGTTCCGGTGGATGGCCGGGACCAGGATGTGCGACGGCCGGTCGTGGCCGAGCTGGACGATCAGCTCGGCCAGGTCGGTCTCGTGCGCGGTGATGCCCGCGGCGGCCAGCGCGTCGTTGAGGCCGATCTCGTCGGTGACGATCGACTTGACCTTGACCGCCTCGGTGGCCCCGGTCGCGCGGACCAGGCTGGTCACGATCTCGTTGGCCTCGTTCGCGTCCCGGGCCCAGTGCACCACGCCGCCGCGGGCGGTGACCTGCTCCTCCAGCTGCTCGAGGTAGCGGTCCAGGTGGGCCATGGCCCCGGCCTTGACGGCCTGGCCGGCGTCGCGCAGCGCTTCCCAGTCCGGCAGCTCGCCGACCACCGCGGCCCGCTTGGCCCGGATGGTCCGGGTCGCCTTGCCCAGGTTGCGGCGCAGCTGGGTGTTGGCCAGCGCGCGGCGGGCCGCGACCGGGAACGGGTCGTCGCCGCGCAGGTGGCCTACCCCGCGGGGCGCGGTGGGCAGGCCGAGGAAGGTGGGCGCGCTCACCGGGTACCCGCCTGGTCCGCGGCCTTCGGTTCTGGTGGATGGGGCCCCGACCTGTGCGGCACCGACGTGTGCGGCACCGACGTGTGCGGCACCGAGGCCAGGATCTCGGCCAGGTGCACGGTCCGCGTTCCGGTCTGCAGCCGGGTCAGGCCGCCGCCGATATGCATCAGGCAGGAGCTGTCCCCCGCCGTGCACACCTCGGCCTGGGTGTCCAGCACGCTGCGCATCTTGTCGGCGAGCATGGCGGTGGAGGTGTCCGCGTTCTTGACCGCGAACGTGCCGCCGAACCCGCAACAGGTGTCGGCGTCCGGCAGCTCGACCAGGTCGATCCCGGTCACGTTGCGCAGCAGCCGGAGCGGCCGGTCGCCGACCCGCAGCAGGCGCAGCGAGTGGCAGGTCGGATGGTAGGTGACCCGGTGCGGGTAGTACGCGCCGACGTCCTCCACCCCGAGCACGTCCACCAGCAGCTGGGAGAGTTCGTAGGTGCGGGCGGCCACCGCCTCGGCGCGGCGGGCCAGCGCCTCGTCCCCGTACCGCCGGGCCACCATGGCGTGCTGGTGCTGGATCGACCCGGTGCACGAGCCGGACGGGACCACGATCGCCTCGCAGCTCTCGAAGACCTCGACGTAGTGGCGGACCAGGGGCAGCGCGTCCCGGAGGTATCCAGTGTTCACGTGCATCTGGCCGCAGCAGGTCTGCGCGGCCGGGAACTCGACCTGATGGCCCAGCCGTTCCAGCAGCCGGACGGTGGCCCGGCCCACGTCGGGGAACAGGGTGTCGGCCAGGCAGGTCACGAACAGCGCGATACGCATGGGGTCAGCCTGCCGCCTCACTCGGTACCGGCTGCGCAGCGCCCCCACCCTGGGCCCGGCTCTGGCTCGACGCGCGGACCACCAGGTCCGGCTCGAAGACGACCTGGCGGTGCCGGTGCGTACCGTCACCGAGGGCCTCCTCGATGAGCAGCTGGGCCGCAGCCCGGCCCAGCTGATGCCGGGGCTGGCGGACCGAGGACAGCGGCACCGCGGCCGCCGCCGCGAACTCCACGTCGTCGTAGCCCACGATCGCCAGCCCCTCAGGCACCGCGATCCGGTGGGTGGTCATCTCCTGCAGCACACCCAGCGCGAGCAGGTCGTTCGCGCAGAACACGGCGGTCGGCCGGCTCCCGGCGGGCATACCGGCCAGGTGGGCGCCCGCCCGCTGTCCCGCGGTCACGTTCAGCGCGGGCGTCTCGATCACGAGCAGGTCAGCCTCGCTTCGTCCGGCCCGCTCCAGGGCGCGGACCGCCCCGTCCCGGCGGTCGCTGACCTGCCGGACGCTCATCGGGCCGCCTACGAACGCGATCTGCTGATGACCGGCCTCCAGCAGATGGGACACGGCCAGGTCACCCCCGAGCACGTCGTCCACGGACACCGAGCACTGGCCGCGGGACGGCGACCGGCTGTCCACCAGCACCACCGGGGTGCCGCGGCGCTGCACGCTGGCCAGCCGCTTGTCCGCCCCGGACACCGGCGTGATCAGGATGCCCTGGACCCGGTGCTCTTCGAGCACCTCGAGGTAACGGGACTCCTTGGCCTTCTGGTCGTCGCTGTTGCACAGGATCACGGCCAGCCCGGCCTCGCTCGCCTCGTCCTCCACGCCCCGCGCGACGTCGGTGAAGAACGGGTTCGCCACGTCCAGGACGACCAGCCCGATGGTGCGGCTCCGGCCGGCCCGGAGCTGGCGCGCCGACTCGTTCCGGATGAAGCCCAGCTGCTTGATGGCCGCCTGGACCCGGGTCCGGGTCGGCTCGGCCACCACTTCCGGGTGGTTGAGGACGTTGGAGACCGTGCCGAGTGAGACGCCGGCAAGGGCGGCGACCTCCCTGATACTGACCGGCGTGTCCGCCACGGCTCCTCCTGTGCGGTCAGTGTCGTGCGGAGCGCGGGAACACGTCAACTGGGGGTCCCGGCCAGGGTAGTAGCGGCCAAGAAACCTGTCGGTAACGATTCGGGGCATCGCCGCGGACCTCTATTGACAGGCTCGTGACTTCGCTCGACACTGCTTCCACATACGTTGAAACGTTATAGCACATTCGCCTTCAGGCACCCCTAGCTGGCCTGCGGCGGACCAGGGCGACACCCACCGCGAGAGACGAGAGGGGACGGGCTGTGACAGCTGGCGATGGCCGCGACGGCGAGATCCCCTCGTCAGGGTCCGCGGTGCCAGGCGGGCCGCCGGAACCAGCGCCCGCCCGGGCATCCGCGCCGCCACCCGTCGAGGGCACCCCGCCCCCGAGGGCACCCCGCCCGCCGAGGGCACCCCGCCCGCCGAGGGCACGCCAGCCGCCGGGGGCACGTCGGCCGTGGAGGGCACCCCACCGAGCAGCACCACCCCGGCCGCCGCGACCGACCCGGCCAGCACCGCCGCCCCGGCGGCCCCGGCCACGCCGGCCGGCCTGGCGCCGTCAGCCGAGCCGGTACTCGCCCTGCACCACGCCACCAAGTCGTTCGGCGCGGTGCACGCGGTCACCGACGGCACCATCGACCTGTACGCCGGCGAGGCCCACGCGCTGCTGGGCGAGAACGGCGCCGGCAAGTCCACCATGGTGAAGATCCTGGCCGGGGTGTACCAGCCGGACTCGGGCGAGCTGCTGATCGACGGGGCCCAGGTCAGCCTGCACAACCCGGCCGACGCCCAGAACGCCGGGATCGCGGTCATCTACCAGGAGCCGACCCTCTTCCCCGACCTGAGCGTCGCGGAGAACATCTTCATGGGCCGCCAGCCGCTGCTCGCCGGGCGGCGGATCGACCGGCGCCGGATGCACGCGGACTCCGCCGCCCTGTTCTCCCGGCTGGGGGTCAAACTCGACCCAGGCCGGATCAGCCGCGGGCTGTCCATCGCCGACCAGCAGATCGTCGAGATCGCCAAGGCCCTGTCGCTGGACGCCCGGGTGATCGTCATGGACGAGCCCACCGCGGCCCTGTCCGCCACGGAGGTCGCCCGGCTGTTCGACGTGGTCCGCACGCTCAGATCCGGCGGCGCGGCGGTCCTGTTCATCTCGCACCGCCTGGAGGAGGTGTTCGAGATCTGCCAGCGGGTCACGGTCATGCGTGACGGCAGGCACGTGCTGACCAGCGAACTGGCCGGGCTGACCGCGGACGACCTGGTCCGGGCCATGGTCGGCCGGCAGATGGAGGAGCGGGCGGCCGGCGAGCGCGGCGTGGCTGGTGACGTCGTGCTCCACGTCGAGCACCTGACCAGGGAAGGCGTGTTCACCGACGTCTCGCTGGACGTCCGGGCCGGCGAGATCGTCGCCCTGGCCGGGCTGGTCGGGTCGGGCCGCAGCGAGGTCGCCCGGGCCGTGTTCGGCATCGACCGCTACGACGCGGGCCGGGTCGTGCTGCGCGGCCGCCAGCTGCGGCGGGCCTCACCGACCGGCGCGATGGCCGCGGGGATCGGGTTCGTTCCCGAGGACCGGCGGCAGCAGGGCCTGGTCATGGACATGTCGATCCAGCAGAACGTGGCGCTCGCGTCGCTCGCCCGGCTGCGCCAGGGCGGCCTGGTCCGGTCCGCGGCCGAGCGGGCGTTCGCGGCCGACTGGGCGGTCCGGCTCAACCTCAAGTACGGCCGCCTGGTCGATCCGGTGTCCCGGCTGTCCGGCGGCAACCAGCAGAAAGTCGTCCTGGCCAAGTGGCTGGGCCGCCAGCCCGCCCTGCTGATCGTGGACGAGCCGACCCGCGGCATCGACATCGCCACCAAAGCAGAGGTGCACCGGCTGCTGGTGCGGCTGGCCCGCGACGGTGTCGCGATCTTGATGATCTCCTCCGAACTCCCCGAGGTGCTGCACATCGGGGACCGGATCCTGGTCATGCGCGAGGGCCGGCTGACCGCGGAGTTCGGGCATGAGGACGCCTCGGAGGAGAAGATCATGGCCGCCGCGACGGGCCAGCTGCAGGAGGCTTCGTGACCACGACCGTGACCGAGCGCCGGGAGCCCGCCGGCGCCCCGCCCGGGAGTGGCTCACGCCGGCTCACCGAGCGGGTGTTCCGGATCCGGGAGTTCGGCATCATCGCCGTGCTGGTGGTGTTCGTGGCCGTCACGACCAGCATCCAGCCGTCGTTCCTGAACCAGCAGAACCTGCAGTTCCTGCTCATCAACACCACGGTCTACGCGCTGCTCGCGCTGGGCGAGACCATGGTGGTGGTCAGCCGGAACGTGGACCTCTCGATCGGCTCGATCCTGGGTCTGTCGGCCTACGTGTCGGCCTCGACGTTCGGCCATCACCCCGGCATCCCGATCCCGCTGGTCTTCCTCATCGGCCTGGGCATCGGGCTGGCCTGCGGGATGGCCAACGGCCTGATGGTCGCGGTCGGCCGGGTGCCGAGCCTGGTGGTCACGCTGGCCACGCTGTACATCATCCGGGGCATCGACATCCTCATCGTGGGCGGTAACGAGGTGACCGCCCAGACCCTGCCGAACTCCTTCACCGACATCCCCCGCGCCACCGTGGCGGGCATCCCCTACCTGGCCATCGTGATCGCCGGGGTGATCGGGGTCGGCGCCTACTACATGCGAGCGTTCCGGTCCGGCCGCGAGCTGTACGCGATCGGCTCGAACCCCGAGGCGGCCCGGCTGGCCGCCATCCCGGTCGGCAGGCGGATCTTCACCGCGTTCGCCGTGAGCGGGGCCATCGCCGGGGTGGCGGGCGTGCTGTGGGCCGCGCAGTACCAGACCATCGACTCCACCGCGGGGACCGGCTACGAGCTGACCGTCATCTCCGCCGTGGTGGTGGGCGGGGTGGCCATCTTCGGCGGCAGCGGCAGCGCGGTGGGCGCCGCCGTCGGCGCGCTGCTGCTCAGCAGCATCAACTCCGCGCTGAACGTGCTGGGATTCCCGCAGCTCTGGCTGGAGGCCATCTCCGGCTTCCTCCTCCTGCTGGCCATCACGCTCGACCGGATCATCTCGGTGCGCCTCATGACCGCACTGCGGCGAAGGAGTGCCGGCGTTGGAACCTGACCCGAACACGCGCGCCTCGGTGCCGGCCGCGGCCCCGGCTGACCCGGACGCGGCGCCGGACGAGGCGGGCTGGCTCCGCTCCACGGCGCGTGGCTCGGTGCGCTGGGAGACCGGCCTGGGCCTCCTGGTCGTGGCCATCATCATCTTCGGCGCCGTCACCTCACCCCAGTTCCTGACCAGCGGCAACTTCTTCAACACCGGCGTCACCTCCGGCGAGATCGCGATCATGGCGCTGCCGATGACGCTGATCGTCATCAGCGGCGAGATCGACCTGTCCGTGGCCTCGATCCTGGGCATGTCCAGCGCGCTGCTCGGCGTCCTGTGGAGCCACCACTGGCCGATGCCGGCCATCTTCGTGGTGGTCGCGCTGCTCGGGATCGTGGCCGGCCTGATCAACGGGCTGCTGGTCACCCGGGTCGGCCTGCCCTCGCTGGCGGTGACGATCGGCACCCTTGCGCTGTACCGCGGGGTAGCGCTCATCCTGCTGGGCGCCAACACGGTGTCCAACTTCCCCGCGACCTACACCAACATCGGCGTGCTGCCGCTGCCGCACACCCAGATCCCCTACAACATCGCCATCTTCGTGGTGCTCGCGGTGATCTTCGGCATCGTGCTGCACTCCACCGCGACCGGCCGGTCCATCTACGCCATGGGGGCCAGCCCGGAGGCCGCGCTGTTCGCCGGGATCCGGGTCAAGCGGGTCAAGACCATGCTGTACGTGGTGTCCGGTCTGGTCTGCGCCATGGCCGGGGTGCTGTGGACGTTCCGGCTGTCCACCGCGGTGCAGAACAACGGGCTAGGCCTCGAGCTCGACGTGGTCGCGATCGTGCTGCTCGGCGGGGTGTCCATCTTCGGCGGCAAGGGCACGCTGGCCGGCGTGGTGCTGGCGGTGATCGCCTTCGCGGGGCTGCAGAACGCCCTGCTGCTCACCAACTTCAACCAGGAGGCCACCGGCATCGTGATCGGCGCCCTCCTGCTCGTCAGCGTGTTCGCCCCGAACGCCGGCCGGCTCTGGCGGGCGGGCCCGCCCCGGTGGGCCCGCGGCCGGCGAGGCCATCAGTCCCCCGCGGTCGGGAGCGGGACATGACCAGGCCCGGCCCGGGGACACATCCTGGCCCGGCCGCGCTGCACCAGGGCCGATCACCCCGGCACCGGCCCGCACTCCATCGAGATCACCAGCAAGTGGCAGCCACCAGCACGGCCGCCACCCATACGGCGGCCATCCGGATAGCGGCCGCCGCCGCGGCCACCAGCCTTGTGGCCATCTCCAGTACCGCCATCGCTAGCACGGCCCGCAGTACCGGCGGCCTCGGCAGCACAGCCCTCGGTACCGCGGGCCTCCGCAGCACGGACCTCAGTAGTACAGCTCAGGTTGAAAGGATTCAAGTATGAGACGCTCAATGAAGAGAGTTCTGTGGGCACCAGCGGTGCTCCTGGTCGCCTCCGCGACGCTCGCGGCGTGCAGTTCTTCCGGGAGCGGGTCCGGCGGTTCCTCCGCGTCCGCCTCGGCCTCGTCCGGCTCCGGGGCGTCGGCCTCGGGCGGGCTGAAGACCGGGCTGAAGGTCTTCATCATCCCGAAGAACCTCGGTAACCCGTACTTCACCACGGCCGACAGCGTGAAGTCCGGCGGGGCCATGGCGGCCCTGCAGACGCTGGGCGAGACCGCGACCGAGACCAGCGGGACGGCGGCCACGCCCGCCTCGCAGATCCCGGCCCTCCAGGCGGCGATCACCAAGGGCGCCAACGCGCTCATCGTGTCCGCCACCGACCCGTCCGCGCTGTGCCCGACCCTGAAGGCCGCGATGGCCAAGGGCATCACCGTGGTCACCTACGACTCCGACGCCCCGGCGTGCCGGAACCTGTTCGTGAACCAGGCCTCCACCGCCCAGATCGGGACCAGTGAGGTGGACCTGCTGGCCAAGGAGATCCACGACAGCGGGCAGATCGCGATCGTGTCCGCCGCCGCGTCGGCCACGAACCAGAACCAGTGGATCGGCTACATGAAGCAGGAGCTGAAGAAGTACCCGAAGATGAAGCTGGTCACGACGGTGTACGGGAACGACGACCCGACCACCGCCACCCAGGTGTCCCAGGGCCTGCTGCAGCACTACCCGAACCTCAAGGGCATCATCTCGCCGACCACGGTCGGCATCCTGGCCGCCGCCCAGGTGGTCTCCTCGTCCAAGTACAAGGGCAAGGTCATCGTGACCGGGCTGGGCACGCCGGACTCGATGAAGAAGTACGTGGCCAACGGCGTGGCGCCGGCGTTCGAGCTGTGGAACCCGGCTGACCTCGGCTACCTGGCCGCCTACGCCGCGGTCAACTACGCCTCCAAGAAGATCACCAACGCCGCGGGCCAGTCCTTCACCGCGGGCAAGCTCGGCAAGTTCACCGTCGGGTCGGGCGACAGCATCCTGCTGGGCCCGCCGTTCGTGTTCAACAAGGCCAACATCAACAACTTCAACTTCTGATCCTCGTCTCACCCGGGGGCGGCGCGCGTGATCATGACTTTGGTGTCGTTGGAACGACACCAATGTCATGATCACGCCGCCCACGTCCCGGCCCGCGCTCACATCAGACCCTGGAACCACACCGACCCCGGCACCCACGCCGGCAAGGAGGAACCCGCAGTGGAGCGCGTCTGCTTCCTCGGCCGCGTCCGGCCCGGCCGGCTGGCCGAGTACCGGCAGCGGCACGCCGCCGTATGGCCGGAGATGCTGGACGCCCTCCGCGCGGCGGGCTGGACCAACTACTCCCTGTTCCTGACCGACGACGGCCTCCTGGTGGGCTACCTGGAAACCGACGACTACGCGGCCGCCCAGCAACGGATGGCGGGCACCGGGGTCAACGAGCGCTGGCAGGCGGACATGGCGCCGTACTTCGCGGATCCCGGCGGCCAGGCCCCTGACCGGGGCTTCCGGAGGATCGATGAGATATTTCACCTGGACTGAACTCGCGGGACCCGCGCGCCCCGGCACGCGCCCCGCCCGGGGGCCGCACCCGGCGCGCGCCCCGGGAACGCGTGCTGGACGAGATCTGCTGCCTGGAGATGACCTGAGATGCCTGACCTGACCGCCGTGAAGACCGCCCTGAGGTCGCAGCGGATCGAACTCCCGTCCTGGGCCTTCGGGAACACCGGGACCCGGTTCAAGGTGTTCGCCCAGCCGGGCGTGCCCCGCACCCCGCAGGAGAAGATCGACGACGCGGCGCAGGTCCACACGTTCACCGGCGTGGCCCCGACGGTCGCGATACACATCCCCTGGGACAAGGTGGACGACTACGCCGCGCTGTCGCAGCACGCCGCGGCCGGCGGCGTCGCGATCGGCGCGGTCAACGCCAACGTCTTCCAGGACGACGACTACAAGCTGGGCAGCGTGGCCAACCCCGACCCCCGGGTGCGCCGCAAAGCCGTGGCCCAGCTGCTGGAATGCGTTGACGTCATGGACGCGACCGGGTCGCAGGACCTCAAGCTGTGGTTCGCGGACGGCACCAACTACCCGGGCCAGGACGACATCACCGCGCGCCAGGACCGGCTGGCCGAGGCGCTGGCGCAGGTGTACGCGCGGCTCAGCCCGCAGCAGCGGATGCTGCTGGAGTACAAGCTGTTCGAGCCGTCGTTCTACAGCACCGACGTCCCGGACTGGGGCACGTCGCTGCTGCACTGCCAGGCCCTCGGGCCGCAGGCCCAGGTCGTCGTGGACACCGGGCACCACGCGCCCGGCACGAACATCGAGTTCATCGTGGCCCTGCTGCTCCGGGCCGGGCGGCTGGGCGCGTTCGACTTCAACAGCCGCTTCTACGCCGACGACGACCTGATGGTCGGCGCCGCCGACCCGTTCCAGCTGTTCCGCATCATGCGCGAGGTGGTGGCCGCGGACGCGCTGCGTCCCGAGGCCGGCATCGCGTTCATGCTCGACCAGTGCCACAACATCGAGCCCAAGATCCCGGCCCAGATCCGCTCGGTGATGAACGTCCAGGAAGCCACGGCCAAGGCGCTGCTCGTCGACACCGGCGCGCTGGCCGCCGCGCAGCAGGCCGGCGACGTGCTCGGCGCCAACGCCGCGTTCATGGACGCGTACAACACCGACGTCCGGCCGCTGCTCGCGCAGCTGCGCGAGGACATGGGCCTGGATCCCGACCCGATCGCCGCCTATCAGCGCTCGGGCTACGCCGAGAAGATCATCGCCGACCGCGTGGGTGGCACCCCGGCGAGCTGGGGCAGCTGATCAGCGACCGGTTCCGCGGCAGCATGGCGGGCGAACTTCAAAGGCACGCGAACGAAAACCGCCGCGGGTAAGTCCCACCGAAAAGGAGTCATGACATGGCCGCGCAGGCACCGCCCGAAGTCACCGACCTGCTGCAGCGCAGCAACCGGCTCGGGTCGGATCCGGCCAACACCAACTACGCCGGCGGCAACACCTCGGCCAAGGGACCGGCGGGTGACCCGGTGACCGGCGAGCCGGTCGAGCTGATGTGGGTCAAGGGGTCCGGTGGGGACCTGGGCACGCTGACCTCCGGACGGCCTGGCCGTGCTGCGGCTGGACCGGCTCCGCGCGCTGACCGGGGTGTACCCGGGGGTGGAGCGCGAGGACGAGATGGTGGCCGCGTTCGACTACTGCCTGCACGGCAAAGGCGGTGCGGCGCCGTCCATCGACACGGCCATGCACGGGCTGGTGGACGCGAAGCACGTCGATCACCTGCACCCCGACTCCGGGATCGCGTTCGCCACCGCGGCCGACGGCGAGGCACTGACCCGGGCCTGCTTCGGGGACCGGGTGCGCTGGGTGCCGTGGCGGCGGCCCGGGTTCCAGCTCGGCCTGGACATCGCGGCGGTGGCCGCCGAGCACCCGGAGGCCATCGGGGTGATACTGGGCGGTCACGGGATCACCGCCTGGGGCGCGACCAGCGAGGAGTGCGAGGCCAACTCGCTGGCCATCATCGCCGCCGCCCAGGGCTATCTGGACGAGCATGGCGGGGCAGAGCCGTTCGGGCCGGTGATCCCTGGCTACGAGCCGCTGCCCGAGGCGGAGCGGCGGGCCCGGGCTGCGGCGCTGGCGCCAGTCCTGCGCGGCCTGGCCTCGACCGACCGGCCGCAGGTCGCGCACTTCACCGACAGCCCGGCCGTGCTGGACTTCACCGCCCGCCAGAAGCATCCGGCGCTGGCCGCGCTCGGCACGTCCTGCCCGGATCATTTCCTGCGCACCAAGGTCCGCCCGATGGTGGCCGACCTGCCGCCGTCGGCACCGCTCGACGAGGTGATCGCCCGGCTCGTCGAGCTGCACGTCGCCTACCGGAAGGACTACCGCGCGTACTACGACCGGCACGCGGACACCGGCACGCCGCCGATTCGCGGCGCCGATCCCGCGATCGTGCTGGTCCCCGGGGTGGGGATGTTCAGCTTCGGCGCGGACAAGCAGACCGCCCGGGTGGCCGGCGAGTTCTACCTGAACGCCATCAACGTGATGCGCGGCGCCGAGGCGGTGTCCTCCTACTCCCCCATCCCGGAGAGCGAGAAGTTCCGCATCGAGTACTGGGCCCTGGAAGAGGCCAAGCTGCGGCGGCGCCCCAAGCCCAGGCCGCTGGCCACCCGGGTCGCGCTGGTCACCGGGGCCGGGTCCGGGATCGGCCGGGCCATCGCGGAGCGGCTGGCCGCCGAGGGGGCCTGCGTGGTGGTGGCCGACCGGGACGGCGCCGCGGCCGCCAAAGTGGCCGAGGAGATCGGGGCCGGGGCGCTGCGGGCCGCTGACGTCGCGGTCGCGGTGACCTCCGACGTCACCGACGAGGACAGCGTGAGCGCCGCCTACCGGCAGGCGGCGCTGGCCTTCGGCGGGGTGGACCTGGTGGTCAGCAACGCCGGGCTGTCCATCTCCCGGCCGCTGCTGGAGACCAGCGTGGACGACTGGGACATCCAGCACGACGTCATGGCCCGGGGCTCGTTCCTGGTCGCCCGGGAGGCGGCCCGCGTCATGACGGCCCAGGGCATGGGCGGCGACATCATCTACATCTGCAGCAAGAACGCGGTGTTCGCCGGGCCGAACAACGTGGCCTACGGCGCGGCCAAGGCCGACCAGGAGCACCAGGTCCGGCTGCTCGCCGCCGAGCTGGGCGGGTCCCGGATCCGGGTGAACGGGATCAACCCCGACGGCGTGGTCCGCGGCTCCGGGATCTTCGCCGGCGGGTGGGGCGCCCAGCGGGCCGCGGTGTACGGGGTGCCCGAGGAGGAGCTCGGCGCGTTCTACGCGCAGCGCACCCTGCTCAAGCGCGAAGTCCTGCCCGAGCACGTGGCCGCCGCGGTGGTCGCGCTGACCGCTGGCGACCTGGCCCTGACCACCGGGCTGCACATCCCGGTGGACGCGGGCGTGGCCGCCGCGTTCCTGCGCTGAGGGACAGGCGATGACCGGCGACAGCGTCAGGCCGGGACCGCGCAGGCCGGAACCGCGGTGGCCGCCGTGGACCTGGGGGCGTCCGGCGGCCGGGTCATGGTCGGCGAAGTCAGTACGGGCCGGGGCGGGGACCAGCTGGAGTTGCACGAGGTGCACCGGTTCCCGAACACGCCGGTCCGGGTGCTGGGCACCCTGCACTGGGACATCCTGGAGTTGTACCGCGGGATGCTCGACGGCCTGGGCGCGGCGGCCCGCTCGTTCGGGCTGGCCAGCGTGGGCATCGACTCGTGGGGCGTGGACTACGGCCTGCTCGACGCGGGCGGCGCCCTGCTCGGCAACCCGGTGCACTACCGGGACAGCCGGACCGACGGCGTGGTGGACGACGTGCTGGCCAAGGTCCCGGCGGCCGACCTGTACGCGGTCACCGGGGTCCAGCAGATGCCGATCAACACGATCTACCAGCTGGCCGCCGAGGCGCGGACCCGGCCGCTGGCCGCGGCGCGGACCCTGCTGCTGATCCCGGACCTGCTCGCGTACTGGCTGACCGGTGAGATCGGCGCCGAGGTGACCAACGCGTCCACCACCCAGCTGTACGACACCCGGGCCCGGGACTGGGCCTGGGACCTGATCGAGCGGGCTGGCCTGCCCGCCGGGTTGTTCCCGGCGCTGCGCCAGCCGGGCAGCGTGATCGGGACCCTGCGGCCGGAGGTCGCCGGGGAGCCCGGGCTCACCGGGCTGGGCCCGGGCCGGCCGGGCGGGCCGCTGCCGGTGATCGCGGTGGGGTCGCACGACACCGCGTCCGCCGTGGTCGCCGTGCCCGCCGCGGACCGCGACTTCGCCTACATCTCCTGCGGCACCTGGTCCCTGGTCGGCATGGAGCTGGACCAGCCGGTGCTGACCGAAGCGAGCCGGACGGCGAACTTCACCAACGAGACCGGAGTGGACGGCACCATCCGTTATCTGCGCAATGTGATGGGCTTGTGGCTGCTGCAGGAGTCAGTCCGCGCGTGGGCGGGCGCCGGGCGGCCGGCCGGCCTGGCCACGCTGCTGGAGCAGGCGGCGCGGGTCCCGGCGCTGCAGGTGGTGGTGGACCCCGACGATCCGGCGTTCCTGCCCCCGGGGGACATGCCCGCGCGGATCGCCGAGGCGGCCCGGCGGACCGGCCAGCGCCCGCCAGCCGATCCCCCGGCCGTGGTGCGCTGCATCCTGGACAGCCTGGCCCTGGCGTACCGCGCCTGCCTGCGGGACGTGCAGGAACTGTCCGGGCGGGCGGTGCACACGGTGCACGTCGTGGGCGGCGGGGTGCGCAACGCGCTGCTGCTCCAGCTCACCGCGGACGCCTGCGGCCTGCCCGTGGTGGCCGGCCCCGCCGAGGCGGCCGCGCTGGGCAACATCCTGGTCCAGGCGCGCGCGCTGGGCGCGGCGCCCGGCGACCTGGACGGGATGCGGGCCCTGCTGCGCGCCACCCAGCCGCTGCGCCGCTTCGAGCCGTCCGCGCGGTGCCGCGGCGGCCTGGGACGCCGCGGCAGCCCGGATCGGGCTCTAGACCGGCTTAACGGCCCGCGGGCTGTCCGGTAGGCGATCAGGTCGCCGACCGAGATCAGCGCGAGGCCTTCGCGGCCGGCCAGTTCCCGCAGGTCGTCGTAGCGGGCCATGGTCCCGTCGGGCCGGACGACCTCGCAGATCGCGGTCACGCCGGACAGCCCGGCCAGCCGGGACAGGTCGACCGCGGCCTCGGTATGGCCGTCACGTTCCAGGACGCCACCCCGGGCGGCCCGGATCGGGAAGATGTGACCGGGCCGGGCCAGGTCGCCCGGCTGGGTGCCAGGGTCGGCGAGCGCTTGGATGGTCCGGGCCCGTTCCGGCGCCGGGATGCCGGTCGTGGCGCCGGGCCGGAGATCGACGGAGACGGTGAACGCGGTGTTGTGCAGGCCCGAGTTCGCGGTCACCATCTGCGGCAGGTCCAGCCCGGCGCACCGGTCGAACGGAAGGGCGGCGCACACCACCCCGGCGGTGTGCTGGAGCAGGTACGTCATGGCCCGGTGATCAATGTGCTCGGCCGCGACCATCAGGTCGCCCTCGTTCTCCCGGGACTCGTCGTCGAAGACGATGACGAACTCCCCGCGGCCGAAGCCGGTGATGGCTTCCTCGGCCCGTTCCAGCTGGCCCGCGGTCTGCCGCGCGGGGCCTGGTGACGTGATGGGCATGTGCTTCCTCGCTTCCTCCGGTGCGCCAGGGGCGCTCCGGGGACGCGAGCACGAGAGCGCCGCCGACGCCGGCCGGTGAATGGCCCGCGCCGGGCCTCACGTGTCGCCGCGCACTGCCTCCCATCCGGACTTTCACCGTCGGTCCTGGAATCCCACCAGGTCAACCGGCTGCTGGCTGCAGCCGGGTCGCGGACTATCACCGCCGGTTCGGAATTACACCGACCCCGGAGCGCGCGAACACTCACCAGCGATGCTAGCGCGGCGCCGCCCGCCGCCATCACCCAGGCGTTAGCCGCCGATGCGGCGGCCCCGCTGTTCCACGCCCATCTCCCCGTAGGGGTAGTCCGCGGGACGCGGGTCGCTGGCCACGTCCAGCGCGACCACTTCGTCGGTGGACAGGCGCAGGTCCGCGGCGCGCAGGTTGACCTCGAGCTGCTCGGTGGTCCGGGCCCCGAGAATGGTCGAGGTCACCCCCGGCCGGCCAGTCACCCAGGCCAGTGCGACCTCGGCCATGGACACGCCGCGGGCCTTGGCGATCTCCTCCACCGCGCCGATGACCGCCCAGGTCCGGTCCACGCCGCGCCGCTCCCAGGCCTCCATGCCGCGGTCCGGGTCCTCGCCCAGCCGGGTGGCGCCGGACGGGCGCTGGTCCCGCCGGTACTTGCCGGACAGATAGCCGCCGCCCAGCGGGCTCCAGGGCAGCAGCCCCAGGCCCGCGTCGATCGCGGCGGGCACGATCTCCCACTCGATCTCCCGGACCAGCAGGCTGTACTGCGGCTGCAGGGTCACCGGCGCGGTGAGGTTCAGCTCCCGGGCCAGGTGCGCGGCCTTGGTCAGCTGCCAGCCGGTGAAGTTGGACAGCCCGTAGTAGCGGATCTTCCCGTCCCGGACGAACCCGTCCAGCGTGCGCAGCGTCTCCTCCATCGGCGTGATCGGGTCGAACGCGTGGACCTGGTACAGGTCCACCGCGTCCAGGCCGAGCCTGCGCAGCGATGCGTCCAGCGCCCGGGTCAGGTGCCGCGCGGACAGGCCGATCCCGTTCGGCGACGAGTCCGTGGCGAACCGGCCCTTGGTGGCCAGCACCACCCGGTCGGTCACGTCGGCCGGACGGGCGGCGAACCAGCGGCCGATGATTTCCTCGGAGGTTCCGCCGTTGTAGACGTCGGCCGTGTCCACGAACGTGCCGCCCGCCGCCACGAAGAGGTCCAGCTGGCGGTGCGCCACGGCTTCGTCCGTCTCCAGGCCGAAAGTCATGGTCCCCAGACAGAAGCTCGACACGGCGCAGCCACTACGTCCCAGAGTGCGATAGTCCATAACCCCCACCTTGCCTGATTCTCCCGGCCTATGCCGACGACGCGGCGGATCCCGGCCGCAGCAAGCGGGCGACTCCGCCCATCGCGCGCTGGACGCCTGATCGGCGGTGTCCCTACCTGGAGTATTTCCTTCGCGGCTTCTACAATGGAGGACACGCTCGGCGGACCTGCCGAGGATCGATGTACCGGTGCTCATCGTCTATGGCGCCGAGGACTGCATCCTGCCGTTCGAATCCGTCTCACAGCGGCGGCCCGCCCTGGTCAAGGACGCCCGCCTGATCCCGGTCTAGGGGCGGACCGCACCACATCGCGTGGACCCATCCTGATGAGGCCAACGACGCCTCATCGCCTTCTCCGGCGAATAGCAGTACAGAAAGGACCCTCGTGTCCCATCACCTCGATACGCCTCTCGCGGCCCAGAACGGCCAGCTCTACATCGACGACTTGTACGTCTTCGACAGTAACGACGCCACCGTGTTCATCATGGACGTCAACTCCAACATCACCGGCGTCTTCGCCCAGCCCGGCTTCCATCCCGAGGCGCGCTACGAGATCAAGGTGCACTTCGGCGGAGCGGACTTCGAGGACCTGACCTACCGGGTGTCCTTCGGCGAGGCGGACGCCAGCGGCCAGCAGGCCCTGCAGTTGCACGCCCTCACCGGCGCCGGCGCGCGCGAGGACTCCGCGGCCGGCACCCTCCTGCTCGAGGGCCGGACCGGCGAGGCGGCCAGCGGCGGCGGCACCCGGATCTGGGCCGGACGGATCGCCGACCCGTTCTACATCGACCTGTCGCTGCTCGCCATCGTCAACGGGGCGGTCGCGAAAGGCACCGCGGCGGACCTGTCGGCCTGGGACCCGGGCAAAGCCCAGAACACCTTCGCCGGCACGAGCGTCAACTCGATCGTGCTGGAGGTCCCGCACACCCATCCGCAGCTGCGGCCCGGAGCGCGGATCGGCGTCTGGTGCGCGACCAAGCTCGCCACGGACGCGGGCGGCTGGCGGCAGATCAACCGCGCCGGGCACCCGATGATGTGGCCGATCTTCTGGCCTGACGACACCGACTTCGCCAACCCCGCCAACACCCGCCACCCCGCCCAGGACTTCGACGCCGACGGCAAGCACCTCGCCGAGCAGGTCGCCGCCGTCGTGGCGGCCAGCGGGACCTCGGGCGACCCGCAGGCCTACGGCCAGACCGTGGCCCGGACGCTGTATCCCGACGTCCTGCCCTACGTGGTAGGGACGCCCGCCACCTTCGGCTTCGCCGGCTTCAACGGCCGGACCCAGGCCGACAACGCGCCCGAGGCCATGCTGTCCCTCGTGGCCGGCACCGCCGTGCCCACCGGGCTGAGCCTTTCGGTAACCCAGGACCAGCACAGCAAGGACTTCCCGTACGTCGTGCCCGCGTGAGCTAGCCGCCGGCCTGGCCCGGCGGGCGCCCTCGTCAGCCCACCGCCAGGACGATGGCGTGCAAGGCCAGTCCCACGCCTGCCCCCACCACCGTGCCGTTGATCCGGATGTACTGCAGATCGTGCCCGAGGAGCAGTTCCAGCTGGCTCGACGTCTCGGCGGCGTCCCACCGCTCGATGGTGCCGGTGACGAGGTCGGCGAGCTCGTCGTGGAACTGGACGGCGAGCGCCCTGGCCCCGGACTCGACCAGACGTTCCAGACCCTCCTGGAGGCGGGGGTCTGACCCGAGCCGCCCGCCGGTGGCCACCAGCACGTCGGCCAGCCGGCGGCGCAGCTCAGACTCCGGGTCGGCGGCCTGGGCCCGCAGCGTGTCCTTGGCTTTCTGCCACAAGGACGAGGACCAGTCCCGGAGCCCGGCGCTGCCCAGCACCTCGCGCTTGAGGCGCTCCCCGCGCTCGCGCAGCTCGGGGGAGGTCTCGAGGCGGTCGGGGAGCCCGGCGATCCACTGCTCGAACTGCTGCCGGGTCTCGTCGTCCGGGTCGGCGGCCATCGCCACCAGCCGTTCGCGCAGCCGGTCGTACAGCCGGTCGAAGACGCGCCGGTAGACCGGCTCGGGCATCCAGCGGGGTGCCTCGCCCGCGAACCGGTCACGAAGTTCCCCGTAATGGCCGTCGAGATAGCGGTCGGCGCTGGCCACCAGGGCGTTGAACAGCTCGGCGTGGTGACCGCCCGCGATGACGACCCGCAGGGCCCGGCCGGCCAGCGGCGCCACCTCGACCGCGTCCACCGCCCGGGTCAGCTCGGTGGTGAGCACGCGCTGGACGTCCTCGTCGCGCAGCGCCTCGGCCACCGTGACCACCAGGTCCGCGGCGTGACCGGCGAAGCGGGCGGCGTTGGCCCGGTCGGCGAGCCAGGCGGACAGGCGGGAGACCAGGCCGGCGGAGCGGATCCGCTCGGCCAGGACGTCGGCGTTGAGGAAGTTCTCCTGCACGAACTGGCCGAGGGTGGCGGCGAACTGGTCCTTGCGCTCGACGATCAGCGCGGTGTGCGGTATCGGCAGGCCCAGGGGACGGCGGAACAGGGCCGTCACCGCGAACCAGTCCGCGACGCCGCCGACCATGGAGGCCTCGGCGCCGGCCTGCACGTAGCCGAGGAAGGTCCCGTGGGCGCCGGCCACGGTCACGGCCACGAACAGCACCGTGACCCCGGCCAGGAGTGCGGTGGCCCGCCGGCGCGCGGCGGCCAGGCGGCGCGCCCGCAAGGCTGTCGACTCGCGCGCCGGATGCGGACACCGGTGAAGTGGGTGCCGGCGCGGCAGGTTCCATCTGGCAATCCCCCGGTCAGTCCGCGGCGCAGCGCGGGATTCGGCAACCGCGCTGGTCGAGTAGTTCTATCAGCCGGGCCCGGTGGCGCCGGCCGTCGCGGCGCCCGGCGGCCGCGCCAGGCCGGCCGGCTCAGCCGTCCGCGAGTTCCTCGGCCGCGGCCCGGCCCGCCTCGGCGGTCCGGCGCAGGAAACCGGCCAGGAGCTCCAGCTGCGCCTCGTCGTACTCGCCGATGATCTGGTCCATCGAGCTGTTCATCCCGGCGTAGAGGCGGAGCACCTCCGCGCCGCGGCCCCGTTCGGCCCGGATCAGGACCGCGCGCCGGTCCGCGGGGTCACGCTCGCGGGCGATCCAGCCGCCCCGCTCCAGCCGGTCCAGGATCCCGGTCATGGTGGCCGGGTGCAGTCCGGCCCGGCGGGCCAGCGCGCTCGGGCTGAGCGGCCCGTCCCGGCTGATCAGGTCGAGGCACTCCAGATCGGTGCCCTTGAGCTCCAGCTGTCCCCGGACCTGATGGTTGAGCAGGGAGAGCTGGACGCTCACGTCGCGCAGCGACGCCCGGACCTCGCGGTCCAGCCGGCGCCGGCGCCGCGCCGCCCCCTGATCGGCAGGCTCTACTGACTTCATATAGTATGATCTCCATATTGTACGGACTACAAGAGACAAGGTACCTCATGGAGCTCACCGTCTTCGGCGCCACCGGCGCCACCGGAACCTGCCTTACCGAGCAGGCCCTCGCGGCCGGCCACCAGGTCACTGCCGTGGTCCGCGACCCCGCCCGGATGTCCGTACCCGCCGCCACCGGGCTGCGGGTCGTCACCGCCGACCTGATGGACCCGGCCGCGATCAGCGAGTCAGTCGCGGACGCGGACGCGGTGCTCGCCGCGTTCGGGCCGCGCGGCACCGGGCCGACCACCGTGCTGCGCGAGGGCACCCGGAGCGTGATCGAGGCCATGCACAAGGAGGGCACCCGCCGGCTCGTCTCGGTCAGCGGATCCATCGTGACCGACGAGGGCGAGGGACCGGTGCTGCGCTACCTGGTCAAGCCCCTGGCCCGCGGCACGTTCATGCGGCACGTGAACGAGGACATGATCGGCGCCGAGGAGCAGATCCGGGAGAGCGGGCTGGACTGGACGATCGTGCGGCCGCCCCGGCTCACCAACAAGCCCGCCTCCGGCGCCTACCGCACCGCGATCGACCAGAACCTGTCCCGCGGCCTGACGGTGTCCCGGGCCGACCTGGCCGCGTACCTGCTCGCGATCGTCGGCGACCCGGCCACCATCCATCACCACGTCGGCATCGCCCGCTGACCGGACGGTCCGGTCAGCGGGCGGCGTGCGATGGCCTCGTCGTTCGCCGGCTACTGCGCGGCGAGTTCGGCCCGGGCCGCGGCGGCGATGTCGGCCCCGGTGTTGGCGTGGCCGGCGATGCCCCAGCCGCCCTCGGGCGACTCGGTGAGCAGCACCCAGGTGCGCTCGCTCAGGGTAGGATCACCCGCCGCGGCGGCCACGATGCTGGTCAGTTCCCCCACCACGCCCAGCTGCTTGGCGCGGTCAAGGACGCCCGCCGGGGTGAGCACCTGGACCCGGACGTAGTTGCTGTCCCCGGCCACGTTGGACAGCGAGTCGGCGGGCAGTTCGTGGACGAAGGCGGCGGTGTTGTTACGGAACAGCGCGAGCGGCGGAACCTGCTCCCAGCGCATGACCGCGGCTGCGAGGTCGCGGGCCAGGTCGTGCTTGTCGCGGAAGGTCCCGGCGACGGCGTATACATCGATCATCGGCATGGGTCCCAGCATGGGCGGACGGCACCGCGCCCGGCATCCCGCGCAGCACGTAGTCGTCCGGGGTGAGCCACTACGCGTCCCCGGCGCCCCAGGGTGGCCGGCCGTCGCGACGCGGCGGGTTAGGGTGAAGCCGTGGAGGGGCTGGTAGGCCGGGCCGTCGAATGCGAACGGCTGGACCAGCTCCTGCGCGAGGCCCGCGAAGGGCTGAGCGGGACGCTCGTCCTCCGCGGTGAGCCGGGGGTGGGCAAGACCTCGCTGCTGCGTTACCTGGCGGTCAGCGCCCCGGACTTCCAGATCGCCCGGGTCAGCGGCGTCGAGAGCGAGATGAAACTCAGCTTCGCCGCCTTGCACCAGCTGCTCCGGCCGAGCCTGACCACGACCGGTGAGCTTCCGCCGCCGCAGCGCACCGCCCTGCGGCTGGCCTTCGGACTGGAGGACGGTGCGCCGCCCGACGGCTTCCTGGTCGGGCTCGCGGCGCTCGGGCTGCTGGCTGGCCGGGCCGCGGCCCGGCCCCTGCTCTGCCTGGTCGACGACGCGCACTGGCTGGACCACGAGTCGGCGGCCGCGCTCGCGTTCCTGGCCCGCCGCCTGTACGCCGACTCCATCGTGATGGTCTTCGCCGTGCGCGAACCCGCTCCCGGGTCCATCCTCCTGGAAGGCGTGCCCGAACTGCGGCTGGCCGGCCTGGACGAGCCGGCCGCGGGCCAGCTGCTGGCCGCCGCGGCCGACCCGGTCCTGGACGGGCCCGGGCTGGACGAGGCGGTCCGCCAGCGCATCGTGGCCGAGACCCGGGGCAACCCGCTGGCCCTTATCGAGATCGGCCAGGGGCTGGAGCCCGGCCAGCTGACCGGCAGCGCACCGCTGCCCGAGCCGCTGCCTCTCGGACGGCAACTCGAGCAGCGCTACCTCCAGGAAATCCGGGGGCTGCCCCCAGACACCCAGACCCTGCTGCTGGCCGCGGCAGCCGATCCAACCGGGGATCCTGACCTGCTCTGGCGGGCCGGGCCGCAGCTGGGGTTCACCGCGGCCGCGGCGGCCCCAGCCGAGGCCCGGCGGCTGGTCGAGATCCGGGACCGGATCGAGTTCCGCCATCCGCTGATCCGCTCGGCCGTGTTCTACGGGGCTCCGCTGGCCGGGCGCCAGCAGGTGCACGCCGCCCTGGCCGCCGCGACCGACCCGGCCGCCGACCCGGACCGGCGGGCCTGGCACCTGGCCATGGCGGCCAGCGGGCTCGACGAGGCCGTGGCGGCCGAGCTGGAGCGGGCCGGGGACCGGGCCCAGCGCCGCGGCGGGTGGACCACCGCCGAAGCGTTCTACAAGCGGGCGGCGATGCTGAGCGCGAGCCAGCCGGCCCGGGCCCGCCGGATGCTCAGCGCGGCCGGGGCAGCCTGTGACGGCGGGACTCCGCGCCGGGCCCAGGCCATGCTCGACGAGGCCGCCACGTACCGCGACCACCGCCACCACGGGCAAGTCGAGCGGGTGCAGGGCCGGATCTGGCACACCATGCGGCGCCCGGCGGACGCCACCGCCGCGCTGCTCGACGCGGCCGCCGAGCTGGGGCCGGTCGACGTCCGGCTGGCCCGGGACATCCTGGTCGAAGCCGTGGTGCAGGCCCAGATCAACGGCCAGCTCGCCCCGGCCGGCGCGACCCCGGCGGACGTGGCGCGAGCTGCCCGGTCACTCCCCCGGCCCCCTGGCACCCCGGCCACGGTCGGTGACCTGCTGCTGGACGCGGACGTCACGCTGCAGCTGCACGGTCTCCAGGCCGCCGCGCCGCAGCTGCGCCAGGCGATCAGCGCGGCCCGGCACGAGGCGGGAACGGCTCCCGAGACCTTCCGCTGGCTGGCCGCAGCCTGCTCGGACGCCACCATCCTGGCCGACGACGTGGCCCTGCACGAACTGGCCTGGCGGATGGAAGCCCGGGCCCGGGAGCAGGGCGCGGCGATCGCGCTGTCGCTCGCCCTCAGTCACGCGGGAGTGTCCGAGCTCCTGGCCGGGCGGCTGGCCGAGGCGGAACGATGCTTCCACGAGCGGGTGGCCATCGAGGAGGCCCGCGGGCGCAACTGGAGTATCGGCCCGCTGCTCGTCGCGGCCTGGCGGGGCCACGCCGGGCAGGCCGAGACCCTGCTGGACACGGTGGCGGAGGAAGCCGCGCGGCAGGGCCAGGGGTATCAGCTGGCGTTCGCCGGCTACGCGCGCTGCATCCTCGAACTCGGGCGGGGACGGTACGAGCACGCCCACGCCAGCCTCACCGAGGGCATCCCCGACAGCTCGCAGATCAAGTTCGTGCTCCCCGATCTCGTCGAGGCCGCCGCGCGCTCCGGCCATCACGCGGCCGCCCACCGCCTGACCAGCCAGCTCGCCGCTCTGGCCGAGGCCAGCCCGGTGCCGCGGACCCTGGGGTTCCTGGCCCGGGCCCAGGCGCTGACCGCCCGCGACGCGGACGCCGAGCCGCACTACCAGGCCGCGATCGCCCAGCACAGCCAGACCCGCGGGCCCGCGCACCGGGCCCGCAGCCACCTGGTCTACGGCGAGTGGCTGCGCCGCGCCCGCCGGCCGCGGGACGCCCGCGAGCAGCTGCGCACGGCCTACCAGCTCTTCAGTCAGATGGGCGCGCAGGGCTTCGCGGCCCGGGCCCGGCTGGAGTTGTCGGCGGCCGGAGAGACCGTGGGCCCGGCGGCCGCCGAGGTCGACCACGGGCTCACCCCGCAAGAAGCCCGGGTGGCCAGCCTGGCCGCGGCGGGCGCCACCAACGCCGAGATCGCCGCCCAGCTGTACCTCAGCGCCAGCACCGTGGACTACCACCTCCGCAAGGTGTTCCGGAAGCTGGGCGTGACCTCCCGCCGGCAGCTCGCCCCCGGCGATCCTGCCGGCCGGGTCAGGGGCGCTGCGCCGGCCCGATGATCCGGCCCGGTCAGCTGCGAGCCCCCAGCCCTCACCCGGGCGGGCCGAGATAGTGTTGCTACTGATATTTACGCGACTGTAGGATCGTATATATGAAGACGATGATCGACCTGAACGACGACGCACTGGCTCTGGCGGCCAGGGAACTGGGAACCACGACGAAGAAGGACACGGTGAACGCGGCGCTGGAATTCGTGGCTGGCCGGCGCCGACGCATAGAACAGCTGCTCGATGACCCGTATGCCCTCGGGGTGGGTCCTGACATCGCGGATGCGGAGGTCATGCGGCAGGCTCGCCGGTGACATCGCCGGCTGGCCCCGGCCAGCTCTACCTGATCGACACCTCGGCACAGGCCAGGATCCGGCACCCCGCTGTGCGCGCAGTCATAGCTGGGCTCATCGTGGACCGTGCCGCCGCCACGTGCGTGACGGTCGACTTGGAGGCCGGGTATTCCGGTCGTGACCTGGCCGACCTCCGTATCATCGCCGAGCGGCGCAAGAGTGCGTACGTCGTGCTGCCCATCACCGAGGCGATTGCCGAGCGGGCCAGGGATGTCCAGATCCGGATGGCCGCTCGTGGGCAACACCGGGCAGCAGGCGTTTTCGACCTCCTGACCGCAGCCGTCGCGGAGCACCACGGCGCGGCCGTCCTTCACTACGACGCCGACTTCGAGCACATTGCCGCCGTCACCGGCCAACCCCAGACCTGGATCGCGCCACGCGGCAGTCTCGCCTGAAATCAGAGGGCGCGCGGGCCCTCGGGTTCCAGGTGCGGCAGCGCCCGGTCCAGCCAGCGCGGGATCCACCAGTTGTACCGGCCGAGCAGGAACATGGTCGCGGGCACGACGATCAGCCGGATCACGGTGGCGTCGATGAGGACGCTCACCCCGAGTCCCAGGGCCAGCATCTTGACCACGACGTTGGTGGACAGCAGGAACGAGAGGAACACGCTGGCCATGATGAGGGCCGCACAGGTGATCACCCGGGCGGTGGCGGCCAGGCCGGAGGCCACGCTGGCGTGGTTGTCGAGGGTGGCGGTCCAGCCCTCGCGGATGCGGGACAGCAGGAACACCTCGTAGTCCATCGACAGCCCGAACACGATGGCGAACATCATCATCGGCACGTACGACTCGATCGGGATCTTCTCGCTGACGCTGAGCGCCGGGCTGCCCCAGCCCCACTGGAACACGGCGATCAGCACCCCGTAGGACGCGCCGATGGACAGCAGGTTCGCCGCCGCGGCCTTGAGGGCGAGCAGCGGGCTGCGGAAGGTGGCCAGCAAGAGCAGGAACGCGGCCGCGACGACCACGCCGATCACCACCGGAAGCTGGCCGCCCACCTGGTTGCGGAAGTCGAGCTGCTCGGCGGTCAGCCCGGTCACGTAGCCCCGGGCGCCGGTTCCGGCCAGCGCGTCCGGCAGGGTGGTGCCGCGCAGCGCGCTCAGCAGGATGTCGGTGGCCTGGGCCTGCGGCCGCGACCTGGGCACCAGCGTGGTGACCAGGATGGCCCCGCCCGGGCTGGCCTGGACCGGGCTGACGCCGGCCACGTCCGGCGCGGCGGCCAAGCCGGTGTGCACCCGCCCCGCCAGCCATGATCCGCAGCGCGATGATCCGTCACGCCCAGCTGAGCCGGGACCCGGACCGGGAGACGGTGCCCACCAGCGTGCTGATCGAGCAGGCCCTGTCCATCCTGGCCATCCCCGGCCGCCGGGACCTGGGTCCAGAATCTGGACCTACCGTCGGCGAGACCCTACAGTAGGTGCAGATTCTGGACCCACTGGAGGAGCCTGTGCGTACCCCGGAACCGCAGCCGGAATGGGGACCGCCCCGCAGCCGGACCGTGCAGTGGTGGGATCCGTCGCGGACCGCGGCCGGGGCCGCCGGGCGGTCCGGACTCGAGTTCATGCAGGCCCTGGCGGACGGGAAAGTCCCGCCGCCACCCATCGCCACGCTGCTGGGGATGTGGCCAACCCGGGTCGAGCGCGGCCTGGCGCAGTTCGAATGCGTCCCGGACGAGTCCGCGTACAACCCGATCGGCGTGGTGCACGGCGGGCTGGTCTGCACGCTCGCCGACTCCGTCGCGGGCTGCGCCGTGCACACCACGCTGGACGCCGGGATCGGCTACACCTCCATCGACATCACCGTGAACTACCTGCGTCCTGTCACGGTGGACAGCGGCACCCTGGTCGCCGTCGGCCGGGTGACCAAACCCGGCCGCCGGGTCGCGCTGGCCGTGGCCGAGATCCATGACGGCGCCGGGCGGCTCGTCGCCACGGCTAGCAGTAACTGCCTGGTGTTCCCGCTCTGAACCACGGTCCGCTCGCAGCCGCGGGCCGGCCCTGAGCCACGGGCCGCGTCCTGCGTCACGATCAGCGGCGGCGCTAGGCCAACCCAGGCGACTTCTCGTGAGGGAACGTCCCCCCGGGCCCGTTCCAGGCCGGCACGGAGCCGCCGCGGAGCACAGAGAACGTGAAGTTCAGGACCTGCCTTACCCCACGGCGGTTGACGTAGAAGTCTGTCATCTTGCGGTACGCGGGCTGGCCGTCGCGGGTCATGACGTCCTGCAGGCGCACCCGGACCGGGTACGTGGTCGGGTGCCAGCCAGATATCGGGCCTGGCTGCGGCAGGTAGATGTCGAGCTGGCCAGTCGCCCAGGCCTGGGCGCCACCCCAGTTCCGCCAGGTGAGCTGGCGGACGATCGGCGCTCCCCCCATGCCCACGTAGATGTGGTCAGGGCGCTGCATCATCCCGGACCAGCCGACCACGTTCGGCTGCACGCGCACCGGGACGGCCGTCGGGCCGGCCTGGGCCGCCGAGGCCGGGTGAGCGGTCGCGCCGGACGCACCACACGCCGCCAGCGCGCACGCGAGTACGCCAGCGGTGATGACGCCCACGACCCCCGATGCCCAGCCCACCTACGTTTCCTTCCCCCTGCTCCCCTCAAGGACACGCCCTGGACCGGCCCAGCGCAAGGGCTGACCCTGGGCGCTGGAAATCGTGGCAAGCACAGACTCTTAGTTCAGTCAACGAACCATCTGGAGTAGGCTCGGGTTATGCCGCTTCCCAAGGACTACGCCGGCCAGCAGTGCTCGCTGTCTCGGGCGTTGGAGATCGTGGGCGAGCGCTGGACCCTGCTGATCGTGCGGGACGCGTTCTTCGGCGTCCGGCGCTTCGGTGACTTCGTGGCTCATCTGGGCATCCCCCGCGCCGTGCTGGCCGAGCGCCTCGCCTCGCTGACCGCCGAGGGGGTGCTGGAAGGTATCTCGGGCACGCACGGCCACACCGAATACGTGCTGACCGGCAAGGGGATCACCCTCTGGCCCGTGGTGCGCAGCCTGCTCACCTGGGGAGACGAGCACTACTCCGACGGCGGCCCCCGCCGCGTCTTCCACCACGTTGCCGACGGCGGCGCGGTCAACGGCGACGGCACCTGCGCGACTTGCGGCCAGGCCGTGGCGGTCCACGACCTGCTAGTCGCACCAGGGCCGGGCCTAGCTCCCCGGCCGGAGAGCGCCGACCCGGTCAGCACCGCCCTGGCGTCACCGCACCGGCTGCTAGCGCCGGTGCGCGCCTGACCAGGCCCAGCGACCACTCCAGGGCAAACAAGTCATGTCTGGACGACCTGCGCAGCCGAGATCTGCTGTAACATGAAGTGATGATTTGATTACTCTGCGTTATTAAGGGCGTTTCGGATGAAATTCCGCGAGACGAACCAGGTGTCGCCCAGAGCGGACCGGACGCACAGACTCCGGCGGTGGTGGCTCGACCAGTCCTTGCGGAAGAAAGGCCTGATCGTGATCGCGGCGCCGCTGGCCGCCCTGATGGGCATCACCACGGCGAACCTGGTCCTCCAGCACACTGAGACGCAGGAGCGCACCGTGAGCCTGCACGCCCGCGCCCTGGCTGGCACGGCCATCCAGGTTCTCGCGGACGCGGTGAACGCGGAAACCGGTGTCCGGGGCTACGCACGGACCGGCGATCCGCTGTTCCTCGCTCCTTATCGCCTGACGCTGACCCGGATCGGCGCAGACCGCAGGTCGTTGCGGGACGCGGCGGTCGCAGAGGGCGTCGGCCGCCAGGGGCGGGCGGTGGACGCTACCGTCAGCACGGTGCTGGCCGAGCTGGCGCAGCTGCGCTCCGTGGCCGGTCACGACATCTCTGACACGAGCATCCTTCCGGCGCTGAAACGCGAAAAGGTGACCATGGACGGGTTGCGCCGCCAGGTCGCCAGTATCGCTAGCGACCCCACGGCCCTGGTCGCCGTGCAGCACAACAAGCTCACCACGCTGCAGACGAAGATTGAACTGCTTGACATCGTCGGCCTGGCGCTGGGGCTGCTGGCCGGGGTGGCCGGTATCGCCCTGTTCACCTCGGGCATCGCCAGCCGGGTCGCCAGCAACGCGGAGAACGCTCGCCGGCTGGGTGAGGGGCAGCCGCTCGAACCAGTCATCTACGCAGGTGACGAAATCGGCCTGGTCGCCGAGTCGCATATCAGGGCCGAAGGAGTGCTCACCAGCCGGGCCGCGGAGCTGACGAAAGCCAGAGATGTGGCCATGAAGGCCACCCAGGCGAAGAACACGTTCCTGTCCAGCACCAGCCATGAGCTGCGCACCCCGCTGAACTCCATCCTCGGCTTCGCGCAACTCCTGGAGATGTCCGAGCTCAGCGCCGACGACAGCGATGGCGTGGAACGGATCCTCGGTGCCGGGCGCCACCTGCTCGCGCTGATCAACGAGCTCATCGACATCGCCCGGATCGAGTCGGGGGACCTGAGCCTCTCACTCGAGCCGGTCCTGATCCGCCCGCTGATCGAGGAGACCGGCCAGCTGATGGCCCCGATCGCCGCCGAACGCTCGATCCGGATCATCCAGGACTGCGCCCACCCGGCCCTGGCCGTCCAGGCCGACCGGCACCGGGTAATCCAGGTCCTGGTCAACCTGATCTCCAACGCCGTCAAGTACAACCACCAGGGCGGCACCATCACGATCTCCTGCCAGGAACACGGCAGCGGCCAGGCCGCAATCGTGGTCTCCGACACCGGGCCGGGCATCTCACCCGAGAACATCGAGCGCATCTTCCTCCCGTTCGAACGGCTCGGCGCCGAGCAGACTGAGGTCGAGGGCACCGGGATCGGGCTGCCGCTGGCCAGGGCACTCACCGACGCCATGAACGGCCAGCTGACCGCGTCGAGCGCCCCCGGCCAGGGATCAGCCTTCACCCTTGCCCTCCCGCGCGCCCCGGACCTTATCCACGTCCCCGCCCCCGGCCTCGCCCCAAACGCACTGGCGGCCGGGCGGCGCGCCCCGGCCGCAGCCCACGTCAGCGTGCTCTACATCGAGGACAACCCGGCGAACATCGAGCTGGTGTCCCGGTTCCTGGATAGCAAGCCGAACACTGCGCTGAGTTCCGAGACGTCCGGCCGGGCCGGCATCGAGCGCGCCGCCCGGGACCTGCCCGACATCATCCTGCTCGACCTGCACCTACCAGACATGCACGGTGACCAAGTACTCAGGGAACTCAAGACCGAACCCGCCACCGCCGCCATTCCCGTGGTGATCCTGTCCGCCGACGCCTCCCGCGGCGTCGTCCACCGTCTGCTCGCCAGCGGCGCGCTCGCCTACCTCACCAAGCCCATCGAACTCGCCAAGCTTGGCAGGCTGCTCGACACTTTCGCCACCAGCCAAGCCCAGGACCAGCAGGCGCGGCCGGCTACCCGGATCGTGCCAGCATGACTGGCCCGGGCGCCCGGCGCTTTCCCAGCAGCCTGCGAAGGGAGGAGTGGTGAACCACGTCATGCTGTACATCGAGGACAACGAGAGCAACATCGCCTTGGTTGAAATGCTGCTCAAGCGCCGCCCGCAGATCGAGTTGCACGTAGCCATGACCGGCCGTGACGGCGTCCAGGCCGCCCTCGACCAGCAGCCCGGCCTCATCCTGCTCGACAACCGCCTCCCCGACGCGACTGGCGGCGAAGTCCTCCACCAACTCGTCTCCGCAGCGGCTACTGCGGCCATCCCCGTGGTCATGCTCAGCAGCGACTCAGACGAGATCCTCCACGACCTGCTCGCCAGCGGAGCCGCTGAGTCCGTCGCCAAGCCGTTCGATATCCACCAGTTCATGTCCGTCATCGACCGCTACCTCCCCTGACGAGCGCGGATCGCGAGGCCATCGCATGGGATCACGCCCAGGGAGGCCGGCGCCGGGCGGGACGGACCAGCCGCGCGGGTTCCGGCGGTGGTGGCTCAACCGGTCTTTGCGGTCTAAGGGCCTGATGGTGATTACCATCCCGCTGGTCGCCCTGTTCGCCACGACCTCGGCGAGCCTGGTGCTCCAGCGCGGCCAAAGCCAGGACCGCGCTGCCGGCGTGAACGCCCGCAACCTGACGAATGCCGCAAATCTGGTCCTGGCTGACATGGTGAACGCGGAGACGGGCGTGCGTGGTTTCGCCGCGGTACGGGACCCCCTCTTCCTTGCCCCGTACGACCTCGCTCTGGCGCGCATCGGCGCCGACCGGAATTCGCTGCGGGAGGCGGCTGCCGTCGAAGGTGCCGGCCGCCAGGGGCGGGCAGTGAACGCTACCGCAAACAAGATCCTCGCCGACTTTGTGCAGCAGCGTTCCGCCGTCGGGCGTGGCGTCTCCCCCGGTCAGCTCCGTCTGGCGTTCGAGAGACAGAAAACGTCCATGGACCAGCTGCGCCGCCAGATCGCCAGCCTCACTGCCGGGCCGATCGCTGCGTCAGTCACTCAGCACGGTAACGTCGTGAGACTGGCCTCGATTATTGACGTCATCGACGTCGCCGGTCTTGCGCTAGGGCTGCTCGCGGGCCTGGCCGGTATCGCTCTGTTCACCTCTGGCATCTCCAGCCGGGTCGGCGCGAACGCGCTGAACGCGGTCCGGCTGGGCGCGGGACAGCGGCTCGAACCGGCTCCCAGAGCGGGTGACGAGATCGGCTGGCTGAGCGAGTCGCTCAGCCGGGCCGAAGGGCTGCTCGCCAGCCGGAACGCGGAGCTGACCTCGGCCATGCATGTGGCCACGAGCGCCACCCAGGCGAAGAACTCGTTCCTGTCCAGCACGAGCCATGAACTACGGACTCCGCTGAACTCCATCCTCGGCTTCACCCAGCTCCTGGAGATGTCCGAGCTCAGTGCCGAGGACGCGGACAGCGTCGGGCGGATCCTCGGTGCCGGGCGCCATCTGCTCGCGCTGATCAACGAGCTCATCGACATCGCCCGGATCGAGTCGGGGGACCTGAGCCTGTCTCTCGAGCCGGTCCTGGTCGCTTCGGTCATCGAGGAGACCAGCGAGCTGATGGCCCCGATCGCCGCCGAGCGCTCGATCCGGATCATCCAGCACTGCGCCCACCCGGCCCTGGCGGTCCAGGCCGACCGGCAGCGCTTCTCCCAGGTCCTGGTCAACCTGATCTCCAACGCCGTCAAGTACAACCACCGGGATGGCACCATCACGATCTCGTGCCGGGAAGTCAGCGCCAGCCAGGCAAGCGTCATGGTCTCTGACACCGGGCCAGGTATCTCGCCCGAGGACCTCGAGCGCATTTTCGTTCCCTTCGAGCGGCTCGGCGCCGAAACGACCGCCGTCGAGGGCACCGGAATCGGGCTGCCGCTGGCCCGAGCACTCACGGACGCCATGTCCGGCCAGCTGGGCGCATCGAGCGTCCTCGGTCAGGGATCGACCTTCACCCTGACCCTTCCACGCGTCCCTGACCTGGTTTACCTCTCCGACCCCAGCCTGGCGCCAGCCGCGCTGCTAGCTAAGCCAGATGCCCTGGCCGACGGCATCAGCGTTCTCTATGTCGAGGACAACCCGGCGAACATCGAGGTGGTGACCCGGTTCCTGAGGGGCAAGCCGGGCGTCAGTCTCAGGTCGGAGGCATCTGGCCGGGCCGGCCTCGAATCCGCCGCCCGCAACAAGCCCGATATGATCTTGCTCGACCTGCACCTGCCCGACATGCACGGAGACCGGGTGCTTAGCGACCTCAAGAACGAACCCGCCACCGCCGCTATCCCGGTGGTGGTCCTGTCCGCCGACGCCTCTCCCGGTGTCGTGCGCCGCCTGCTCGCCAGCGGGGCGTTCGCCTATCTCACCAAGCCCATCGAGCTCGTCGAGCTCGGCAAGCTGCTCGACGCCGTCGCTGCCACCCAGGATCAGGAGCAGCAGACGCAGCCAACCGTCCGGATCGCGCCAGCATGAAGGGCCCCGGGCGCGGGGTGGTCTCCCGAGGGCTCGTCCAGGAGCCTGCGCAGGGAGACGTGGTGAGTCAGGCCCGGCCGCCTGAGCTCGTGGCGTCGAGCCATTCCGCGAAGGTCGGGCCGGCCAGGGTCGCGTGCGGGCCCGGCAGCAGGGCGCCGCTGGAGTTGAGCGCGTCGTCCGGGTCGGCCGCGTTGCTGACCGCCTCGATCTTCACCACGTCGCCACGCCGGGCGGCGAGCAGCGCCGCCATGTCCGGGAGGTACTCCTCGCGCGGGCCGGCGATCTCGGAGACCGGCTCCCCCGCCGCAGCCGGCTGCGGCGCCACCGCCAGGGCCGCGAGCGCCCCGGCGACTGTCCTGGCCGCGACCAGCTGGGTGCGCATCGCGGGCAGGTAGCACACCTCACCCTGGCTGCCCCACGCCATCAGCACCTCCACGAACTCGTGGAACTGGGCCGCGCGCAGGATCCGGACCGGGACCGGGCCCGCCAGCGCGGCCCGCTCGTGCGCGAGCTTCGCGGCACCGTAACCAGCGGTGAATTTGTCGGTACCGATGATGGACACCACCACCATCCGCCGCACGCCGGCCCGCGACCCCACTTCCTGGAGGTTCCTGGCCGCCGTGGTGAAGAACTTCGTCGCCGCGGCCTGCTCCGCCGACGGGCCGGTCGCCGCGTCGACGACGGACTCCACACCGTCCAGCGCCGCCGCGAGGCCGTCCCCAGTGATCACGTCCACGCCCTGCGAGCGGGAAATCGCCACCACCTCATGCCCGTCGCCTTCGAGCACGTCCACGACGTGCCGTCCGACGCGTCCAGTCGCCCCCGCTACCGCGATCCTGGCCATGGTGTTCTCCCTCAGATCTTGTCTCGTCACCCCTCTGACACGAGGCGGCGGGAGAACGTGACAAGAGGTCCTAGCCTGCGTCGGCGCCCTGGGCGGCGGCCGGCACGACAGAGCCGTCCGCGGTGATGCGGACGGGCGGGGCGTCCGGGTTGATGATCAGGATGTTGCTGTGGGCGTGCCGCCACAGTTCCTGGCTGGCGCTCGCGTCCATCAGCGCGGGCAGGCCGCCGTGCGTCGGCGCGCCCAGCACGATGGTGGTCGCCCGGATACTGGTGGCGTACTCCGCGATCAGCCGCCCGGCGCCGCCGTGATCGGTCGCGTGCAGCAGCACCTGGCCTTCGGCGGGTACGTGATGCGCGGCCAGCCGGTCCAGGTGGGCGCTGACCAGGTCCCGCGCGGCGTCCAGCTGTTCCGCTTCGATGCCGACGTCTCCCGCGGTGACGCCTTCCTGGGCGTGCACCACGTGAACGACCTGCCCCTCGGCCAGGGCCAGCCGGGCCGCGGCCTCGGTAACCAGCGCGGCCACCGGGGACTGGTCGACGGCGGCGAGGATCACGCCCTGGCTGGGTCGGCCTTCGGGCCGGGGCGCGGTGCCCTCCACCGGAATCATCGCGGCGGCCGGGCCGGAGGGGGTAGCCGGGGCGGTCGTGCTGGTCGTCACATGAACCGCCACCTGCTCGGCCTGGACCCGCTCGGCGTCGCGCAGCAGACGGTGCCCCGTGGAAAGGATCACGATGCCCAGCAGAATCGCGCCCGAGGCGATGTAGAACGGCACGTGGATATTGAGGGCGATGACCAGCCGGCCCGCGACGTAGGGCGCCAGGCCGCCGCCGATGAACCGGACGAAGCTGTACGCCGCCGAGGCGACCGGCCGCTCGACCGGGGAGACCGTCATCACCGCCTGCGTGGTGACCGTGTTGTTGATCCCGATGAAGACGCCGGACACGATAACGGCCGGGATGAGCACCGCATTGTCCGTGGTCCAGATCGCGATGACCAGCACCACCGCGGCGAACGCGGCCAGGTTCAGGTACATGGTCCGGGCGATGCCCAGCCGCCCCTGCAGCATGGGCGCCCCGAACACGGCGAACAGGGCGACCAGGATGCCCCAGCCGGTGAAGACCAGGCCGAGCCGGATAGGGCTCAGGTTCATCGGGAACGGCGCGTACCCGAGGACGGTGAAGAAGCCCCAGTTGTAGCAGAGCGCGGTCAGCGCCATGGTCAGCAGGCCGCGGTGGCGCAGCGCGCGCAACGGCGCGGACAGGCTGGTCTTGTGGGGCGGTTTGGGGGTCTTCTCGACCAGGACGATCGTGGCGATCAGCGCGATGGCCATCAGGGCGGAGACGCCGAAGAACGGGCCGCGCCAGCTGATCTCGCCCAGGATCCCGCCCAGCAGCGGGCCCATCGCGATGCCCACGCCCAGGGCCGTCTCGTACAGCACGATCGCGCCCGCGAACCCGCCGCTCGCCGAGGCGACGATGACCGCCAGCGAAGTGGCGATGAACAGCGCGTTGCCGACGCCCCAGCCGGCCCGGAAGCCGATGATCGCGCCGATGGACGGCGAAGCCCCGGCCGCCGCGCTGAACACCACGATCAGGATCAGGCCGACGATCAGCGTCTTCTTGGCCCCGATCCGGCTGGACACCCAGTTGGTGATCAGCATGGCCACCGCGGTGACCACCAGATAGCTGGTGAACAGCAGCGTCACCTCGCTGGGCGAGGCGTGCAGTTCATGGGAGATGGAGGGCAGGATCGGGTTGACCAGGCCGATGCCCATAAACGAGACGACGCAGGCGAAGGCGACCGCGAAGACCGCCTTCGGCTGCTTGAACGGGCTCGCCGCCCCGGTGGATGTGCCACTCATCCAAATGCTCCGTTTCGGAATGTCTCGAGCGCCCGGGCCTTCCGATCCCGGGTGGCGGTGCTCATCACGGCCGTGCTCATCAGGCTTGGCCCACCAGCGGGTCATCACGCTGGGCGCTGGCCAGGGCGTCCATGGCCGGCAGGGCCGCGACCAGCGCGGCCTGCTCGTCCGGACTGAGCCGGGTCAGCAACGCGGCGACCCGCTCCGCCCGCACGGCCCGGCGGCGGGCCAGTACGGCCTGGCCCTCGGCCGTGATACGGACGTACACCACCCGCCCGTCCGCGGCATCGGGCACCCGGTCGACCAGGCCCGCGTCTTGCAGCCGGGCCACGAGCTGCGTCATGGCCGGCTGGGTGACCCCTTCCCGGGCCGCCAGCGCCGTGAGCCGGCGGGGTCCGCCTCGCTCCAGGGTGGCCAGCGTGGCCGCTGAGGTGAGCGAGAGCCCGCTGGGCGGGCTGAGCCAGCGGAACAGCCCAATCAGCCGTTCCAGGCCCGCCGCTACCTCGGCGGCCAGGGCCTCCGGCTGGTTCCGGGCGGAATCCATAAGCTACTTATATCACATGCTTATGTTTCTGTGAAAGCGAGGGCTGGGGGTGCTGCAGGCGACCGGGGGCCCCGGCAGGCATCCGCGCAAGTCGACTCCCCATGCACACCACACCTTCTTCGACTCCGCACCTCAGCTCGACGTCGCCTTCCGATGGCGTCGCCGCGCCCGGCACGCCAGGCCCGGCAACGCGCCGCCGCGGTCCTTCCCGCAGGTTGCCGCCCTACGCCTGCGGGCGCCCCAGACAAGCGGGCCTCGGTCCTCGCCGTGCCGGTGCGGCAGGCTTTGCGTGCTAGTTCGGCCTCATCGCCGTCCTGTCCCTTGCCGCCGTCTTTTCCCCGAGGCCGATCTGATCATCGGGACTTCGGCTGGCTCGTCCGTCGCGGCCCAGATCACCAGCGCGTTCCTTCCCGCCGCTCTGTTCGCCGCCATCCTCGCCGAGTTGCCTCGCTCACGGACTGGCGCGGTCGGATCGGACCGTGGACGTCCTCCGTATTGGTCGGGGGCGCCTCATGGAGTGGTCGACGGAATCATCGTGCCGTGAGGATGCGGCCGACATGCGCCGCAGAATGGGTGCGGCGGCGCTCGAGATCGTTGCGGCGCCGGACAGCTCTGCGCAGTCGCAGTGGCGCGCTACTGTGGCCGCCCCGCTGCCCAGCCTCGCACTGTCCGCAACCGCCGTTGCTTATCACGGCGGTCTATGCCCATCGTGACCCGTCGCGTCGACCGCCACAGCGGATCGACCTGTTCGACGCGTCGCCGCCAGCACCACCAATGGCTTCGGCCCGTTCCCTCCCTACCGCATCGGCGGCACCGATACATCAACGCGCTACCCGCAGCGACGCCACCTCCCCATACGCCGTGCTGTTGCTGTCACCATTCCCATCCCCCTCTCTTCTCCCACCCACCACTCCCCCCAATCACTCCCCCCCCCCACACACTCCCTCCCGCCACCTGGCCGGGCGCTCCCGGAATCGCGCTGACTCGTCTCGGGCAGCGCCGGCGGCCCGGAACGTGAACCGTCCCGGGCAGGCAGGCTGCCCGGGACAGTGGAGAGGGACCGGCACGGATGCGGTCTTCGTTGCGGAGAAGTTGGCTTTTGACCTTCCCGGGCCCGCCTCCCAGTCAGGGTTCCCAGGTCAGAGGAGTTCGAGGATGGTGGCGTTCGCCTGGCCGCCGCCCTCGCACATGGTCTGCAGTCCGTAGCGGATGCCGTTGTCGCGCATGTGGTGCACGAGGGTGGTCATCAGCCGCGCGCCGGACCCGCCCAGCGGGTGGCCGAGGGCGATGGCCCCGCCGTTGTAGTTCAGCGCCTTGGGGTCCGCGCCCAGTTCGGCCAGCCAGGCCAGCGGCACCGGCGCGAACGCTTCGTTGACCTCGAAGGCGCCGATCTCGTCCACGCCCAGCCCGCTGCGGGCCAGGGCCTTCTGGGTGGCCGGGATGGGCGCGGTCAGCATGATGATCGGATCGGCACCGGCCAGCACGGCCGTGTGCACCCGGGCGATCGGGGTCAGGCCCAGCTCGCGGGCTTTGTCCGAGGTGGTCATCAGCAAGGCGGCCGAGCCGTCGGAGATCTGCGAGGAGTTGCCCGCGGTGATCACGCCGCCGTCGGGCTTGAACACCGTCTTGAGCCCGGCCAGCACGTCGACCGTGGTGCCGCGGCGGATCCCCTCGTCGGCGCTGATCAGCTCGCCCTGGTCGTTGGTCACCGGCGCGATCTGGCCCTCGAACCGGCCCGCGTCCTGGGCGGCGGCCGCCTTCTCGTGCGAGCCCACCGAGTACTCGTCCACCTGGGTTCGGGACAAGCCCCAGCGCTCGGCCATCATCTCGGCGCCCACGCCCTGGTTGGGGAACACGCCGCCGTAACGCTCGCCGAACTCCGGGCCCAGCGGGTTGGCGCCCTGGACCGAGGCGCCCATCGGCACCCGGGACATGGACTCCACCCCGCCCGCCACGACCACGTCGTACTGGCCCGCGATCAGGCCGGCCGCCGCGAAGTGCACGGACTGCTGGGACGAGCCGCACTGGCGGTCCACGGTCACGCCGGTCACGGTCTCCGGCCAGCCCGCGGCCAGCACCGCGTTCCGTCCGATGTCGAAGGTCTGCTCGCCGACCTGGCCGACACAGCCCCAGATCACGTCGTCCACCAGCGCGGGGTCGATCCCGGACCGTTCGGCCAGGGCCCTCAGCACGTGAGCCGACAGCGAGACCGGGTGCACCCCGGACAGCCCGCCGTTCCGCTTCCCGACCGGCGTCCGGACCGCCTCGACGATCACCGCATCACGCACGCTGCACTCCTCCTCGGCCGGCCCGCTCGTGGCGGCACCGGGTCTCCGCCGGCCTTCGCCGGTCACGCCCATGCTTCGCACCTGGGGCGTTCATGACCTCTCTCATGAAGGTATCCCAGTTACCTGCGGGAAAAGAAGGCTGCCCAGCCTGGTCGCCGTGACGCCCCGGACGGACCCAACTGCCGTGCCTGGCGGCCTAACTGCTGTCCCTGGCGGCCGGGCGGCGGTCGGGCGAGTTCGTGGTCCACCGCCCAATGCCGGGGAGCCTCCGCAGCACCCGGACGAGCAGCGGGATCGTCCCCCACAGGGCAAACGCCCATCCCGTGAAGAAGGAGACGGGAATGGAGACCAGGAACGCGAGGATGACGGCCACGCTGGCAGTGTGGTCCGGATGCCGGGCCGATTCGGGTGCGTCCGGGCGGAGCAGGTCCCCGCGGACGGTCTCAATGCTCATCAGCAGGAGGCAGGCCGAGGCGATGATCTGGACCAGGGCGTACAGGGTGAAGCGGACGCCAAAACCGCCGTCGCCCTCGAGCATCCGGGTCGCGAAGGGGGTCACGATCATCATCAGCAGCCAGGCCAGGTTCGCCAGGATGACCTGGTTGTCGAGCCGGTTCACGTAGCGGAAGATCTTGCGGTGCACCGTCCAGTGGTTGGCGATGACCACGAAGCTGATCAGGAAGGGAAAGTACTCGTCCCAGTCGTTGCCCAGCGCGTGCAGGAGCTGGCCGTTGGTCATGCCGTCGAAGCCGGCCGGCACCGGGAGAGCCAGCGCCAGCAGGGTGATCGCGATCGCGACCACGGCGTCGGAGAAGAAGATGACCCGCTCGGCCGCGTTGCCCTCGACCTGGGGATCGTCGGACCCATCCCGGTCCGCCGGGGTGGCAGACGCGGTGCTGGCCGCCGGGGGTGCTGCTAGCCAGGGTGGCGTCCGGGTGGCGGTCCTGCGGCTCCTCAGACGGAGCGATCACAACGGCTACTCCCGGTCCGCGGCGAACACCGCGGCAGGTCGGAGGACATCGACGGGCACATCTTGGCAGCTACCCGAAGCCGGGGCGCGGTGAACATGGCGACAAGTCAGGCCAGCGCAGGCGGGGTCTCGAAGCTGCACCGGGGTCCTGACGCCCGCACGAGCCTGAGGTCGAGGGTCGCAACCTTTGACCCGAGGAATTCTGCGAGCGCAACGTACCAGGCGTCGTAGCAGGTCAGGTTGGCGCGCAGTTCCCATGTCCGGGCGGCGAACGGCGCGTACGGGAAGAGTTCCACCCGCAGGTCGAGCAGGTCGGCATAGGCCAGGGCCGCGGCATCAGGGGAAATGTCGCCCGCCGCCGCCGCGCGGCGCAGGATGTTGGCTGCTTCAACCGGCATCAGGTGCGGGGCACTCAGCGGCTCGGCCGCCAGCAGCGATTCCGCCCAGGTCCCGGCGGCGCCTGAGTCGACTAGCGCGGATACGACCAGCGACGCGTCGATGACCAGGGTCACGGGCGATCCGCGTCACGGTGTACGAGGATCCGGTCCGGCGGCAAGGACGAACTTGTCGCGGTCTTCCGGGAACGGATCCGCTCGACCAGTGTCTCGGCATCCGGCTGACGGGTGAGCTCGATGAGCTTTGAGCGAAGGTATTCCTGCAGGGACCGGCCGGTGAGGGCGGCACGGGCAGCCAGTTCGTCCCGTGTCTCGTCCGGTACGTCACGGATGGTGATTGACGTAGGCATGCATGCATTATGCAGCTATTGCTGCCACTCCGCAAGCAGAGTATCCATGCGGCCTCTCGCGGGCGTGGCCGGGCGACGGACCGGAGGTTATGGTCGGCGTCATGGACCCGTCCGTGCCCGGCTCCGCGCTCGCCGCCCTGGGTGAGGACCTGTTCCTGTTGTCGATCCGGCGGCGGGACGGGAAGCTTCTGACCCGGGGACGGATCGATTCTGCGCTGATGGCGTCCGAGCTGATCAGGCTGGCCGCGGCCGGACGGGTCTGGATCGCTGAGGGCCGGATCGTCGCCCGGGACCAGACCGCCACCGGCGACCCGGAACTGGACGCCGCGCTGCTCAGCCTGGCCGGTGCCACCTCCCCGCCGCGGCCAGAAACGTGGGTAGGCCTCCCCCGGCGCGGGATCCGGGCCGCTTATGCCGCCCGGCTGGCCTCAGCCGGGACACTTCGCCTGGAGTCCAGCCGGGTCCTCGGTATCCGGCGCTTCCACGTCGGTACCCCGCGCTACCGCGTCACCGATGCATCGCGGGCGGCGGCGGCCCGGTCACGGCTGGACGCTGTCACGCAGTCCGCGGGGCCGCAGCCCGATCCCGACCCCGACCCCGCCCAGGCGGCCCTGGCCGGCCTGGCGCCTGGCCAGCGCGATCGGGCTGGGCGAAGTGCTCTACCCCGGCCGGGAGGGGCGGCCCCGGCGGGCCCGGATGACCCAGATCGCCCGGCAGCAAGTCATCACCAACGTCGCGGCGGGCCCGGCCTCGCCGGTGGCCATGGAGGGCGTCATCGCGGCCACTGTGCACGCCCTGACCGCGGTGATCGAAGACGGCTCGATTGTCGCTTCCGAAGTCGTCGGCACCCGCGTGGGAGGCATCCGCATCCCGGGCGCCCAGGACGCTGAGGGCCATGGTGGTGGGGGGCACCACGCGGGTACTCACGGGGACAGCGGTCACGCCGGGGGCTTCGACGACCACTGAGCGGGCCGACGGTGCCCTGGCACATCGGGGGGACCTCGGAAATCGCTGCGGGATCAGCCGGGGGTATCAGGTCAGGTCGAAGTGGCCGGCCTTGACTTGCGCGGTGAATGACTGCCATTGCTCCGGCCTAAAGGCCAGCCTCGGCCCATCCGGGTCTTTCGAGTCACGGACCGCCACGGCGTCCGGCAGGTTCCGGGCGACTTCGACACAGGCGCCACCGTTGGCGTTGCTACGGCTACTTTTCCGCCATTTAGCGCTAGCCAAGTCCACCGTTGATCTCTCCCTGCGCTTGAACTAGGAAGTCTAGTGAAACCTCAGGCGACAGTGCCACGGCGCGGATCATGTCGAAGACCAGGTTGAAGGCAGCTACTTCATCTGGCTGCTCGATCAGGCGGGCGCTCTCGACCGACTCCGTATAGGCAAGGTCGCGTCCACTCGGCAGGCCGGGCAGGATGAACTCGCCCAACAGTCCAGCGTGCGCTCCGGCCGAAAACGGCATGACCTGGAGAACAGTTCCCGGACGCTGCCCGGCCCGAGCCAGATGAGCGAGCTGACGGCGGAAAATCTCCGGACCGCCGACCGGCCGGCGCAGCACGCCCTCGTCCATCACGGCCCACAGCATGGGTGGCTTAGGAAGGTCGAGGATCCGCTGCCGCTCCAGACGTGCCACGACCTGCTGGCCGATCTCCTCCTCACTATCCGCTGGTCTACCAGCCCGAAACAGCGCCCGGGCATACTCCTCGGTCTGCAGCAGCCCCGGCACCGCCAGCGCGTTGAACTCCCGGATGCTGGTGGCCTCACGCTCCCGCTCGACAAACTCCCAGAACCAGGTGGGGTACGCGTGCACGTCGCTGTTCATGGAGTCCCGCAGATGAGCGAAAAGCCCACCCGAATGCAGCACCTCATCGCAGCGGCGGGCGAAGTCCGGGCTGGGCACCCGCTCACCGATTTCGACCCGGCCGACTAACGCAGCCGAGTAATTGATCGCGTGCCCTAACTGCTCCTGGGACAACCCGCCAGCAGCCCGGCGGCGGCGCAGTTCGGCGCCGAAGAACGCGAGCAGGCTCGAACCTGGATCGAGAACTCGTGACTGCGGCATCCCAACTCCCGCCGGCATCCGACAAGACAACGGGCCATCCCGACACGGACCCCTCTGGTTCCCGACAGTCCCGTGGGCGGCACCTTTTCTCTAGCCCAGCGTATCGCCGCCGGGACATTCTGTAGGCAGCCGCTGCGGACGTTCGGTCCTTAGCGAGGGGCCGTAAGCGGAAAAAAGGGAGGTCAGGTGTGGGATCGACCCGGCAGGCTGAGTCGCGATCGGCCGGCACGCCGGCGATCACTTGGGCGCGGGACTTTCCAGGCACCCCCGAGCAAGCGGGAAAGGCCCGGCGGTTCCTGGCCGCGGCGCTGGATAACCGCCCCGCCGCCGACGACGCCATCCTCTGCCTGTCCGAGCTGGCCAGCAACGCATGCCTGCACAGCCGGTCCCGCCGTCCCGGCGGGCGCTTCACGGTGCGGGCCGCGCTGAACGCCACGGACCTCCGGGTGGAAGTCCGCGACGACGGCGGCCCGTGGGTCTGGCCGGCCCAGCCCGACGAGCACGGCCGCGGGTTACTGATCGTCGCATCGCTGGCCCGGGCCTGGGGCCGGGCCGGCGACAGCGAGCACGGCTGGACCGTCTGGTTCGAGATGGATGCCTGGTGACCGATGCGGTGTGACTACGGTGGGCAGGTGAGCTCCTTGTTCCCCGGCGCGGCCTTCCGGTAGGCGAGCGCCATGTGCCGTTTGTTCGGACTGCACGCCGGCCCGCGGGACGTGGCGGCGACGTTCTGGCTTATCGACGCCCCGGACAGCCTGCGGGCGCAGAGCCACCGCAACCCGGACGGCGCCGGGGTCGGCACGTTCGGGCCCGCGGGCCAGCCGGAGGTCAGCAAGCAGCCCATCGCGGCCTGGGAGGACGCCCAGTTCGCGGCGGCGGCCCGGGACCTGCGGGGTACCACCTTCGTGGCCCACGTCCGGTACGCCAGCACCGGCGCGCACACGATGGCGAACACCCACCCGTTCCAGCAGGACGGGCGGCTGCTCGCGCACAACGGGGTGGTGCAGGGGCTCAGCGAGCTGGACGGGCGCCTGGCCGGCCTGGGCGCGGCCGGGCTGGTCGGCGGCGAGACGGACAGCGAGCGGGTCTTCGCGCTGATCACCGCGGAGACCCGGCGCCACGGTGGCGACGTGACCGCCGGCCTGACCGCCGCGGTCAGCTGGATAGCCGCCCGGCTGCCGGTGTACGCGCTCAACCTGGTGCTGACCACCTCGACCGACCTATGGGCGCTGCGCTACCCGGCCACCCATGAGCTGTACGTGCTGGACCGCCCGGCCGGCGGCCGGGCAGGCACCGGTACTGGCCGGGCCCTCGACGCCGCCAGCAACCGGATCCACGCCCGGTCCCCCCACCTGGCGCAGCAGCCGTCGGTGGTCATCGCCAGCGAGCGGATGGACGACGATCCTGGCTGGCGGCTGCTGGACCCCGGCGAGCTGCTGCACGTCAGCTCGCACGCTGGAGATCAAGAGCAGCGCGCCGTTCCCGGCCCGGCCCGCGCACCTGCTGAACGTCTCCGACCTTGATCCGGCGGCGGCCGCCTCCCAGCACCCGGAGACCGCGCCCAGCTGACCGGGCGCGGCCTGCGGGTGCGGGCGCTCAGCGCAGCGACTGCGCGACTTGCTCCAGCTGGTGCAGGGCTTCCTGCAGGCCGTCTTCCATCCCGGAGTTGACGTGCATGTCCCGGTGCTCCTGGCTGGTGTGCTGCACGAGCATCTGGACCGTGGTGAGCCCGTCCGCCTCGGTGAACGTGACCGTGGCCAGCGCCTCCGCGTCGGGCACCCCCTCGAAGACCTCGGTCCAGACCAGCCGCTCGGCCGGGACGATCTCCCGGTACTCGCCGTGGAAGGCGACCTCGAAGCCGGCGTTCGCGGTCATCACGAAGCGCCACGGGCCGCCGACCCGCAAGTCAATATCCACGCTGGTCACCGTGCCCCGGTCCCCGCTCCACCAGCGCCGGACCAGTTCCGGTTCGGTCCAGGCCCGGTAGACCAGCCGGGCGGGAGCGTCGAACTCCCGGGTGATCAGGATCTGCGTGTCGGCCGGCAGGGTTACCACTGCCCGGCGGCTACTCGTCACGGCCATTCTCCCCGTCCTCCTCTGCCTTGAGTTCTTCCAGCACGGTGTCCAGCTGGCTGAAGCGCTGCGACCAGGCCTGCTCGTACGGCCGGACCCAGTCGTAGATTGGTTTCAGCGGCGCGGCGTTGAGCCGGTACACCCGCTGCCGGCCGTCCCCGCGCACGTCCACCAGGCCGACCTCCCGCAGCACCCGCAGGTGCTTGGACACCAGCGGCTGGGCCAGCCCGAGCAGTGCGACCAGGTCGTTGACCGGCCGTTCCCCGGCGGCCAGCAGATCCAGGATCTGCCGCCGCCGTGGCTCAGCCACCGCGTTGAACGCATCTGCTGTCGTCGCCGCTCTCGCCATGGCAGCATAATATTCCTATATAGGAATGTGTCAAGCGCCCGGTAGTCCAAAGCGTCAAGCGCCGTCGTGATCCAGGATCTTCTCGAACCAGTGGTGCGCGTAAGACTCGTCGTTGAACGCGTCCACCTCGCGGTAGCCGGACGTCCGGTACAGGCTGATCGCCTCGGCCAGGCTGCCGTTGGTCTCCAGCCGCAATGCGGTGACCCCGTGCGCGGCGGCACGCGCCTCCAGTTCGGACAGCAGCCGCCGGCCGAGTCCCAGCCCCCGCGCGGCCGGGGCGACCCACATCCGCTTGACCTCCGCGGGCGCTCCGCCGTGGAACTTGAGCCCGCCGCAGCCAACCGCTTCGGCGTGCAGGGTCGCGACCAGGAACAGCCCCGCGGGCGGGATCATGTCCTGGTCCTCGGCCGGGAGGCTCTGGCCGGGATCGAAGCCGCGGCGAAACCGGCGGCCCAGCTCGTCGAAGTAGGCCCGGACGCAGGCGCGCGCGGCCGGATCCGCGGGAGAGCGCACGGTGACCTCGACCGCCGACGCCATCAGGAGCCGCTCCACCTCGGCCATGGCGCTGACCAGCCGGGTCCGCTGGGACGTGCCGAGCGGCTCCAGGATCGACCCGGCCGCAGCGTCCGCGCGCTGGTCGAGTTCAGCCCGCTCGGCCCGGCCGGAGGGGGTGAGGCGGGCGGTGCGCACGCGCCCGTCTGCCTCGCAGTCATCCACCACGACCAGCCCGTCCGCCTCCAGGGCGCGGAGCAGCCGGCTCAGATAACCCGAGTCCAGGTCCAGCCGGGCGCGCAGCGCCCGGACATCCGCGCCGTCCGGGCCGATCTCCCACAGCAGCCGCGCCTGCCCGAGCGGGCGGTCCCGGGACAGGAACTCGTCATCGAGCGCGCCGACCCGCTGGGTGACGGTCCGGTTGAACCGCCGGACCTGGCTGACCATGGCCTCATCCATCCTCTGACTTTAGTCAGAGAACGCGCGGCTAACCAGCCGGCGGCCGGTCCCGGCGGCTAACCTGCCGGCGGCCGGTCCTGGCGGAGCACCTCGATCAGCGCCGCGTCGTCCTTCCGGCCCAGCCCCCGTTCGTGACCCTCCTGGTACAGCCGCCGGGTAACCGCGGTGAGCGGCACCGACGCACCCGCGTGCTCTGCCGCCGCACTGACCAGGCCCATGTCTTTCACGAAGATGTCCAGGGCGCTGCGGGGCGGCTCGAACTCCCCGCCGACCATCCGGGCCCCCCGGTCCTCGAACATGAACGACGCCGCGGCCCCGTCCCGCAGCACCCGCCAGCACGCGCCAGGATCCAGGCCGAGCGACTCCGCGAACGCCAGCGCCTCGGCCGCGGCCGCGATGTGCACCCCGCACAGCAACTGGTTGACCAGCTTCATCCGCTGGCCGTCCCCCGGGGCCGGGCCGACCACCGGGGCGCTGCGGGCCAGCGCGCCGAGCAGCGGCCGGGCCCGGCCGACCGCGTCGTCCGCCCCGGACACCATGATCAGCAGATCGCCCGCGGCGGCGCGCCGCACCCCGCCGGACACCGGCGCGTTGACCACGGCGACCCGCCGCCGCCGAGACGGGCGGCGACCTCCGCGACGACCTCGGGGCCCACCGTGGCCATGATCATCACGACGGTCCCGGCCGCCAGGGCGGCGGCCGCGCCCCCCGGCCCGAAGAGGACCTCGTCCACCTGGTCCGGGGTGGCGACCATGACCGCGACGAGTTCCGCGTCCCGGACCGCTCCGGCGACGCTCTCCGCGGCCTGCACCCCGTCCGCGGCCAGCGCCGCGGCCCGCCCTGGCACGATGTCGTAGGCCACGACCGGATGGCCCGCGCGGGCCAGGCAGCCCGCCATCGGCGCGCCCATCGCGCCCAGTCCGAGCCAGCCGACTCGCATCAGGAAACCTCCTGCTCGCCGCGGACAATCGCCACCACCTGCGCCAGCGTGCCGTCGTCGCCGACGTTCCCGGCGAAGACCACGTACGGCATCCCGACGGCCTCCGGGGCGGCGTCGAGCGGCCAGAACACCGAGATCGTCCCGGGGAACAACTGGCCGGCCACCTCCGCGCGGTGGATCCCCAGCCCGTGCAGCATCACGTCGTGCGAGGTGATGCCGCCCTTGGCGATCACCCAGGCGGGCCGGGCGGCCAGCGCGTCGCGGACGATGCGGGACAGGGCCGCCGACACGGTCCGGGCGATCGTGAGGCTGCCCGCCGCGTCGGCGGCGGCGACGACCTCCCGGCTGGTGTACAGCAGCACGTCCGAGTGGCCCAGCGCCGCGATGACCTGCTGCGCGGTGGCGGCCACCACGGGGCTGGCCACCACGGTGCTGGCTGCCACCGGGGCCGCGGCCACGTCCGGGCCGCCGGCCAGTACCGCGGGCACGTCCAGTTCGATGTCCGTGGTGGCGGCGCGCGCCCGGAGAGCGGCCACCTGCCGGCTGGTCTGCCCGACATGGGAGCCGACCACGACCAGGCCGTGCCCGCCCGCCCCGGCCCGCGCTCCGCGCCCGGCTCCCCAGATCTGCGCTCCGCGCAGCGGCGGCTTGGGCCCCAGGCCGCTCAGCGCCCGCACGAACGACGGCCCGGTGCGGAACAGGAACGACTGCCCCTCACGCTCGGCGTCCAGCACGGCCTGGGCGACCGTGTCCAGGTCGGAGTACTCGGTGGCGTTGACCACCACCCACGCCCCGCCGGCCGCGCCGGCCAGCACCTCGCGCACCCGGGCCGGCCCGCCGAGCCGGATGTCCGCGAGGCTGACACTGCGCACATCCTCCGGCCGGATCGTCCCCCCGCTTTTCTCCGCAACGAAAACCCGCAGGTCCGAAGCCCCGTACCCGAACGCAGCGTCCTTCGCGAACTCGGTCTCACCGACCGGTATCAGCCCGGCGGCGGTGCGAGCCCAGTGGATATCGGCCGCGGTCACCCGGCCTGCCTCCAGGAAGGCCGGGACCAGCAGAACGCCGTCGTAGCCGCGGCCGACCATGTCCCGCCGGACCGCCTGCAGCGCGGTGACCTCCGCCATCACGTGGCCGCGCAGCGTGGAGTCACTCCGGCTGACCAGCTGGATACGGGTGCCGCGCTGCCCCGCCACCGTGATCAGGCCGCGGGCGGCGCGGGTGGTCAGCTCGGCGGCGGCCGGCCCGTCCAGGCTGCGCGAGTTGGTCAGCACGAAACACGTGGCGGCCGGCCCGGCCAGCGCCGCCGCGTAGGCGTCTTCCTCGAGCACGGTCACGACCTGGACGTCGTGTACGGCCTGTGACCCGGTCGGGTCGTCGTCGAGGACCCCCAGGAGCAGGTCACCGGCCACCCGGGTGGCGCGGATCGATTCGCGGAGACCCTCGTCGTCAGGGCGGGCCGGAGGCAGCCCGGCGAACACCTCAGCCGCGTCCGGCCGCCTGTCCTCCAGCACTCTGACCCCTCCCGTGCGCCTGCGGTCCGGCCCAGGCCATCAGCACTGCCTAAGATCGCACTGTATTCCAGACCCTCGGGCCGGGACGGAGACGTCGTGACGAACGTAGTGATTACCGGTGGTGCCGGATTCCTTGGCTCCCGGCTGGCCCGGGACCTGCTCGCCGCGGGCGCGATCGATGTGGCCGGCGCCGGGGCCCAGCCGCTGACCCGGGTGACGCTCCTCGACCAGGCCCCGGCGCCGCCGGACCTGGCGGCCGACCCGCGGGTCGCGGTGGCCGAGGGCGACCTGGCCGGGCTGGTGGCCCCCGGGCAGGCCGGCCGGGAGGCGCTGGCCGGCGCCGACCTGGTCTTCCACCTGGCCGCCGCGGTCAGCGGGGAGTGTGAAGCCGACTTCGACCTGGGTATCCGGGCGAACCTGCACGCCACTGAGGCGCTGCTGGCCGCCTGCCGCGCGGTGGGCACCGACCCGCTGGTGGTCTATTCGAGTTCGATCGCGGTATTCGGCGGGTCCCCCGAGCTCCCGATGCCGGCCGTGGTGGTAGACGGCACCCTGCCGAACCCGCAGACCAGCTATGGGATCCAGAAGTTCATCGGCGAGCAGTTGGTGGCCGACTACACCCGCAAGGGGTTCCTGCGCGGGCGGAACATCCGGCTGATGACGGTCAGCGTGCGCCCCGGCCGCCCCAACGCCGCCGCCTCCGGCTTCATGTCGGGCATCATCCGCGAGCCGCTCGCGGGCCAGCGCGCGGTCTGCCCGGTCGGTCCGGACGCTGAGGTGGCGCTGGCCGCCCCGGCCCGCGCTATCGAGGCGCTGCGGTGCGCCGCCTCGTCGCCGGACGAGGTGTGGGGCGGCCGTACCGCGGTGACCATGCCGGGTCTCACGGTGACGGTCGGGGACATGGTCGCCGCGCTGGAGCAGGTGGCCGGACCCGCGGTGACCAGCCTCATCGACTGGGTCCCGGACCCGGTGGTGGCGGGAATGGTGGCGGGCTGGGCCGCCCGTTACCACTCCGACCGGGCCGCCGGCCTGGGCCTGACCGCCGACCCCGACTTCGTCTCGATCATCCGCCAGCACCAGGCCGAGACCCGCCCCGCCTAGCGCTCGTCACGGCGGCGGAGCAGCTAACCGCGACGGCGCGGCCGGTCACCGGTGAGTTCCGCGGTGCTGCGGCCGTCGTTACTGACGAAAGGAGCACCGCTAAGCGCCGGGCAGGCGGCGCAGAAGGGAGACATCATGGCCCAGCCAGTTGTGCACTTCGAGATCGTCGGGAAGGACCCGGAGAAGCTCCGGGGCTACTTTGGCGAACTGTTCGGATGGGAGTACGACACGAGCTCCCCGGTCGCGGAGGAAGTGTCGGAGCCAGCGAACTACGGCTTCGTGAACCGCGCCACGACCAGCGACGGGACCGGGATCCCGGGCGGCGTCGGCGGGGGCGCGGGCTACGACGGCCACGCGATCTTCTACGTCGGCGTTCCCAGCGTGGAAGCCGCCCTGCAGAAGGCCGAGAGCCTCGGCGGCCAGCGCCAGATGGGCCCCGCCCGGGCGCCCTCGGGGCTGGTGGTCGGCCACTTCACCGATCCCGAGGGCCACTTGATCGGCGTCGCCGGAAACGCGTAGCCGCAGGCGAGGGATGCTCGCCTGCGCTTGTAAGGTCACCACCATGAGCAGCAGTGTCACCGCTGGCCGCGCGGGAGTGTTGTGACCTCAGCCACGCCAGCCAGCCCTCCGGGCGCCGGGGTCCTGATCACCCCGGAGGTGGCCAGCTACCTGGGGATGATCGACGCGCTCCGCGTGCTGCAGGACCGGATCACCGGCGCGGCACCGAGCGCCGAACTCGCCGCCGAGGTGTCGCGGACCCTCACCGACCTGGCCGTCCAGCTCGGCGAGTACGCGGTGGACGAGCCGGACCAGATCGCCGACCAGGTGGAGGTACCCGGCCGGGCCCAGGCCCTGGTGCCGGTGGTCCACCTGGACGAGCAGGACGAGCGGCACGCCGCGGGCCGGGTCACGTTCGGCCGCTTCTACCTGGGCCGCAACGGGGCGGCGCACGGCGGCGCGATCCCGCTGGTCTTCGACGACGTGCTGGGCCGGCTGTCGGGCGCGGGCGGGCGGTCACCGTCCCGGACCGCGTACCTGCACGTCAACTACCGCTCCATCACCCCGGTCGGGCGGGAACTGCAGGTGACCGCGCGGTTCGACCGGGAGGAGGGCCGCAAGCGGTTCCTGTCCGGGGAACTGCGCGACGGCGGCACGCTGTGCGCCGACGTGGAGGGCCTGTTCGTCGCCCTCCGGCCGGGCCAGCCCTGACCGGCGCCGCCCGGCTCAGGAGTCGCCGTAGACGGGGACCCGGGCGCCGCTGACGGGCGCGGCGTCCGGGCCGATCAGGAACGCGATCACCTTGGCGATCGCGGCCGGGGCGACCGCCCGGGCGGCCAGGTCCGCAGACATCCAGGTCCGGTTGGCCGGCGTGTCGATGACCGAGGGCAGCACGCAGTTCACCCGGATCCCCTGCGGCCGGAGCTCGTCGGCCAGCAGCTCGCTGGCCCGCACCACCGCGGCTTTGCTGGTGGCGTGGGCCAGCGGCGCCGGCCCGGCGACCGCGGTCTTGGAGCCCATGGTCACGATCGCGCCGCCGCCGGCCGCGGCCATCCGGGGCGCCGCCTCCTGGCAGCACCACAGCATCGAGACCACGTTGGACCGCCACAGGCCCTCGAGCGCGTCCTCGTCGAGGTCGGCGAGCTTGCCCGGGACGAACCCGCCGGCCAGCGTGACCAGCGCGGCCGGGGTCCCGACCTTGTCGATCTCCTGCCACGCGGCCCGGACCGCAGCCCGGTCGGCCAGCTCGGCCGCGACCGGGTGCACGCCGTCCTGGCCGCCCAGCGTGTCCAGCGCGGCTGACGGCCGGTCCAGCGCCACCACCGTGAGACGCCGGCCGCGCAGCTCGGCGAGCACGGCGTGCCCGAGCGCCCCGGCGGCCCCGGTCACCACCACCACGTCGTTCATGTCACTCCCCATGAGCCGTCACAGTGCACATGCTGCCCGTCACCCCCGGCCCAGTGACACCCCGGGGTGGCCGAACGGGCCTGGCCAGCGGGGACAAGACCGACAGGTTGGCTACCAGGGCGTGTTGCCAGTGCGGGCCGGTCGTCCGAGACTTGCCTGGTGGAACCTCAAGCGGGGCGATCGGTGGACGAGGGGGTGCCGGGGGACGAGGTCATCCGGACTCCGGACCGGCGTCTGCGGGTCTTCGTGAGTTCCACGCTGGGCGAGCTCGCGGACGAGCGGCGGGCGGTGTCGCGCGCCGTCTCGGCGCTGCGGCTGACACCGGTGATGTTCGAGGTGGGCGCGCGGGCGCATCCGCCGCAGGATCTGTACCGGGCGTACCTGGCCCAAAGCGACGTGTTCGTCGGGTTGTACTGGCAGCAGTACGGGTGGGTCGGGCCGGGCATGGAGGTCTCGGGCCTGCAGGATGAGTTCGAGCTGTCGCGGGCGTTGCCCCGGCTGCTGTACGTCAAAGGGCCGGCGCCCGACCGCGAACCCCGGCTCACCGAGCTGCTGGCCCGCATCCAGGCCGAGGCTTCGGTGTCCTACCGTCACTTCCGGACCCCGGGAGAGCTGGGCCGGCTGGTGCGCGATGACCTGGCGATGCTGCTGAGCGAGCGGTTCGCCGCCGCCCGCCCCCCGGCCGCCGCCGCGCCGCTGCCGGGCCACCGCGGGCCGCGCGCGCTGCCGGTGGACGCGACCTCGCTGGTCGGGCGGGAGGAGGCCATCGAGGAGGTGGCCGATCTGGTCCGGCGTCCCGGTGCGCGGCTGGTGACCCTCACCGGGCTGGGCGGGATCGGCAAGACCCGGCTGGCGGTGGCCGCGGGCGGGCGGCTGGCCGACCGCTTCGGGGCGGGGACCGCGTTCGTTCCGCTGGCCGCGGTCACCGATCCCGGGCTGGTGCTGGCGGGCGTGGCCCGGGCGGTGGGGGCTGAGCTGGCGGGAGCGGACTCGCCGCTGGACGCCCTGGTCGAGTACTTCGGCGACGACCGGTGGCTGCTCATCCTCGACAACTTCGAGCAGGTGGTCGCCGCCGCCCGCGACGTCGACGCGCTGCTGGCCCGCTGCCCGGGCGTGGTGGTCCTGGCGACCAGCCGGGCGGTGCTGGGGCTGCGGGCCGAGCGGGAGTACCCGGTGCCGCCGCTGCCGCTGCCCGCTGACCCCGCCCGCGTGCCGGTGGCGGAGCTGGCCGCCTCGCCGGCGGTGGCGCTGTTCGTGGACCGGGCCCGTGCGGTGCGCCACGGCTTCGCCCTCACCGAGGGCAACGCCGCGGCGGTGGCGGAGATCTGCCGGCGGCTGGAGGGCCTGCCGCTGGCGATCGAGCTGGCGGCCGCCCGCACCCGGCTGCTCGACCCGGACGCGCTGCTGCGCCGCCTGTCCAGGTCGCTGGACGCGCTGGGAACGGGCTCGGTGGACCTGCCCGAGCGCCAGCGCACCCTGCGGGCCACCGTGGAGTGGAGCGTGGGGCTGCTGGCCGATGACGAGCGGTCCCTGCTGGAGACCGTGGCCGTGTTCGTCGACGGCTGGACCATCGAGGCCGCCGCCCAGGTCACCGGCCTGGACGAGGACCGGGCGCTGGACCTGACTGAGGCGCTGGCCCGGCACAGCCTGGTTTACCTCGACCCCGCAGGCGACGGTCCCCGGCCGCGGATGCTGGAGACCATCCGCGAGTTCGTCGCCGAGCGGCTGGCGACCCGGCCGGACGCTGCCGAGGTCGAGCGCCGCCACGCCGACTACTACCGGGCGCTGGCCGAGCAGGCCGACCGGCCGCTGCGCGGCACCGGGCAGCTTGAGTGGTGCGGGCGCCTGGAGGCCGAGGCAGGCAATCTGGCCGCCACCGTGCGCTGGTACCTGGCCCACGACGCCGGACCGCTGCCGCACCTGTTCCGGGTCCTGTGGCTCTTCTGGTTCCTGCGGGACCATCTGGGCGAGGCCCGCTCCTGGGTTGGCCAGCTGCTGCCCACCGCCAGCTCCCTCGACCTCCGGGCCCGGGTTGAACTGGCGTGGACAGCGGCGGCGACCGGCGTCGAGGTAGGCGACGACGAAGCGGCGCTGGAGGCGCGCGAGCACCTGGCGCCGCTGCTCGACGGGATCGGGGACCCGTACCTCCGCGCTGTGGTCCAGCTTGTCCTGGCGTGGACCTTGGGGATCACCGACGACTACGACGGCGCCCTGCAGGGGACGCTGGTCTCCCTGGAGCAGCTCCATGGCCAGGACGAGCCGTTCTGGACGGCGCTGGCCGCCTTTAGCGCCGGTCTCGGGGAGACGACCGCCGGTCATTACGACGACGCCCTGCGCCACCTGAGCGAGATGCGCGACCTGGCGGAGCGGTTGGGCAACCCCTGGCTCGCGGCCGTCTCCCGGGTGTATACGGGCGTCCTGGCCGTGGAGCAGGGGAGGCCGGAGGAGGGCCGGGCGCCGATGGAAGAGGGGCTGGAGCTGAGCCTGGCGGCCCGCAGCACTCGCAGCGTGACCTTGTGCCTGACCGCGTTCGCCCAGCTGGCGTTCGCGGAGGGTGACCCCCAGCGGGCGGCATTGCTGGCCGGGGCAGCCGAGGGCCTGCGCCGTCGGGTCGGCCTGCAGCCGTGGCCGCTGATGCGGCGGGTGGAGGCCGAACTGGTCGCCCAGGTCCGTCAGGCGCTAGGCGCGGACCGGTTCGACCCGGCGTACGCGGCCGGCTCCCGGCTCAGCCAGCAGGAGGCGGTGGCCGCCGTCCGCGACCGGCGGACTGATCCCGGCTAACTGCCGGGCAGGGCGAACGCGTATTCGTGGTCGTTGTCCGAGCCGATGTAGACCCGGCCGTCGGCCACCACCGCGGAGGACTGGGTCTCGCTGCCGGTGCTGAAATCCCAGAGTTGGCTGCCGGTGGCCGCGTTCAGGGCGTATACGTTCCCGTCGCCGGCCCCGAAGTACACCACCCCGTCCGCGACCGCGGGATCGGAGTCCATCACCATCGGGCTCAGCTTGACGGACCAGAGGTTGGTGGCGGTGGCCGCGTCCGTGGCGTCCACACTGCCGTTGGCGACCCAGTAGACGACCCCGTTCGCCACGGCCGGCGTGGCGTTGACCGCCCCGTCGCTGTCCTGGATGTCCCATAGCCACCTGCCGGTGACCGCGTTGAACGCGAGGAGGTCACCCACATCGGTGTGATCGGTGCCGAGGTAGACCACGCCGCCGGCGACCGCCGGGGAGGATTCAGCGTAGCCGGGCAGCAGGGCGTGCCACAGCCTGGCCCCGGTGGCCGCCTTCAGCGCGTACAGCTCCCCCGGTTCCCCGGGGACGTAGACCGCGCCGTCCGCCACCGCCAGCGAGGCGCCGACCGCGGTCCGCAGCTTCACCCGCCACCGCAGGGCCCCGGTGGCCGCGTTCAGCGCGGAGACCGTGCCGTTCCCCGTGACGGTGTACACCGTCCGGTTCAGCACGGCGGGGGAGGAGAGGGGATGGCCGCCAGCCGGGTACGTCCACCGCCGGGCGCCGGTGGCGGCGCTGAGCGCGTACAGCCGGCTGCTGTCCGAGACATAGACCACCCCGCCCACCACGGCCGGGGAGGATCCGACGCCGCCGTCGGTGTGGAACACCCACCGCCGGGTCCCCGTGGCCGCGTTCAGCGCGTACACCGCGCTGTTCAGCGAGCCGACATAGGCCACCCCGTTCACCACCGCCGGCGAGGAGAACACCTCGTTCCCGGTGCTGAACCGCCAGGCCAGGGCGAGCCTGGGGACGGCGGACGCGGACAGCACATTCTCGTCCGGGTCGTATCCGGTGCGCGCGGGCCCGTGGCCGTACTGCGCCCAGTTGGTGTGCACGGTGAAGTTCGCGCCGGCCCGGCGGCCAGAACGGCGGCCCACCGCCCTGATCCGGTACGTGCCGGGCACGGTGCCAATCGGCACGTTGACCAGGACCCCGGAAAAGCTCCCGGCGCGGTTGGTGTGCCCGGCCGCCTCATCCGCGGCCGCGAAAGAGACATCCACCGTCTCCCGGGCGGCGAACCCGGATCCCGACACCCGGATGGCCGCGCCCGGTGGCCCGCTGGTGGCCGACAGCACCACCCGCGTCCGGAGCGCGGCAGCGGGTGACACGGCGGCCGGGGACGCGGCGGCCAGCCCGGGAACCGCGAAGCTGAGCCCGGCGGCCACGGCGAGAACTAAGGCGAGCCCGCGAACTCGTGACGCCGGCATGCTGACCTCCCCGCCCGGATACCGGGGACACAGCCACGGCACCGGCCCTCACCATAACCCAGTTAGCGGTGATTGATCCGGCTCGCCTGTACCCGTCAGCGCGGTGCTGATGACCGGGCCGGAGCAAGCCGTGCTACCTCGCGAGACGCGCCTGGCCATAGACCCAGTCGCTGCCGTCCCGGCGGATCGTGCAATCCCAGCCCAGCCGGCGCAGCCGGAGCTCCAGCTCCTGCGGGTCCACGAAGTTCTTGATCACGCGGAACGTGCTGCCATCGCGCAACCGCCGCTCGATGACCTCATCCCGGCCCGGCACATAGGCCTCTTTCCCGCGCTCATCGACGTGCTCGTCGATGAGCAGCACCCGCCCGTTCCCGGCCAGCAGGTTTCCCAGCAACTGCCAGAACGGCCCGAACCGGCTCGCAGGCACATGCGAGAGCCACGCCGAGAAGAAGATCACGTCGAACCGGGTACCCGGGTTCCACGAGAACACGTCGGCAACCTCGAAGCTGACGTTCGCCGGGCGCACGCGGTCACGAGCGATCGCCACCGCCTCGGGCGCCGCATCGATAGCTGTTACCGAGTCAGCCCACCCCGCCAGCGCCTCCGTCCACAAGCCAGTCCCGCACGCGATCTCCAGCACGCTTCCGGCCGGGTGCATCTCCGCGACCAGCCGCGCGATGCGCGCACGAGCCGCCGCGACGTCGCCGTACGCCGTCGCGTCGTACTCGCCCGCCCGGCGACGGTAGTAATCAACCTGATCAGCCAGAACCTCGTCGGTCACCCGAACATCATCACACGGTCGGGACCGGGGGCTGACTAGCCGTTCCTGCCGGGGGCGTCCGGGCCGGCGCCGCCCTTCCACTGCGCGGAGCCTGCGTCCCACTTGGTGTACGTGTAGGGGTTGTCGAGGACCTTGGTCTCCGGGATCTCCGGGTGCATCCCCTCGGCCCACGCCTCGGGCCCGAGCTGGCCCTGCAGGTACTCGACGGTCTCCCCCACCACCTGGCGGGCCCGGTCCAGGCCACCGGTCAGCGCGTGCGCGGACTTGACCACCTGGCCGTTCACCAGCACCGTGTGCACGTCACCGCGCTGGGCCTGGAACGCGACGTGCCCGTACGGGTTGAGCAGCGGGAACATGACCGGCGAGGCGTCGTTCTTGATCAGTACGACGTCGGCCTTCTTGCCGGGCTCGAGGCTGCCGGTGACCGAGTCCAGGCCCAGGGCCTTAGCCCCGCCCCGGGTGGCCCAGTCGACCACGTCCTCGGCGCGCAGGTGGCAGTGGGTCACGGTCTCCTGGCGGCCGTGGGCTTCCAGGTGCTCGCGGGAGCGGTCCGCGCCCAGCGTGGTCCGCATGGCCGAGAACAGGTCGCCGCTCCACCACACGCTGGTGTCCATGGACAGCGAGACCGGGATGTTGTGCTCGCGCAACTGCCAGGTGGGCGGGTACCCCTGGCCCGCGCTCTGCTCGCTCTCGGTGGACACCGAGGCGGTGCCGCCGGTGGCGGCGATCCGGTGGTAGGAGTCCCGGGTCAGGGTGGCCGCGTGCACGTAGATGGTGGACGGCGTCATGAACCCGTGCTCGTGCATGAGCCGGATCCCGTCGTCGTTGGTCGCGCCCCAGACCCCCGCGTGCGTGGTGACCGGCACGCCCAGGTCCCGGGCCACCTCGAACGCGGCCTTCTCCGGGAACGCCGGATCGCCGGTCACGTCGAAGGCCATCTGGAAGCCGAGCATGTCGTTGGCCGTGCCGAAGTGGCGGCTGACGAAGTCGCGGAACTCGGGAGCGGCCGACCACTCCCAGGGGCCCGCCTGGATGTTGCCGTAGGCCAGCACGAACCGCCCCGGCACCTCGGTGAGCGCCGCCACCGCGGCCTCGGCGTGGTCCACCGTCTGCAGCCCGTGTGACCAGTCCACCGTGGTGGTCACGCCCGCGTCCAGGGCCTCCAGCCCGGACAGCAGGTTGCCCGCGTAGATGTCCTGCGGCCGGAAGGTCTTGCCCCACTGCAGGTAGTACCAGACGAAGTACTGGGTCAGCGTCCAGTCCGCGCCGTAGCCGCGCATCGCGGTCTGCCACATGTGCCGGTGCGTGTCGATCATGCCCGGCATCACGATGCCGCCGGTCGCGTCGATCTCGGTCGTCCCCTCCGGGACCTCCAGGTGCGGGCCCACGGCCTCGATCCGCTCACCGTTGACCAGGACGTCGCCGCCGTGGTGCACGGTGTGCGCGTCGTCCATGGTCAGCACCGTCGCGTTCCGGAACACCAGGGTCATGGCAGACCTCCACTTCGAGGCGGGCAGGCGATGCCTGCATTTGTCAGGACTGCTCACGGACAGCTGTCCGCACAACGGGCCGCAGGGAACTAGTCCGGAAGCGTGGCTGGTTCACCGACTGATGTCAAGAGCCCGATTACGGGGCGTGGTGAACGCTTCGACCCGCCGCATGTCCGCAGTGCGGACGGGCCGGCCGGGTGACACTACAGTCGTTCCAGGCGCCCTGCGCTCCGTCGCCAGGCGCCGTAGACTGCAGATCGCCGGACAAGTGTCCGGCTAGCGGACAGCCAGGGACAGGAAGTTGAGCCAGCGCCGATGACCCAGCCAGACCCGGCCCCCGACGCCGCTGCTCCCGGAGCACCAGCCTCGGGAACACCCGCCTCCCCCGCACCGGACTCCCCGGCCCCCGCGGGACCGCTGTCCGGCCTGCTGGTCGCCGACTTCTCCCGGGTGCTGGCCGGCCCGTACTGCACCATGCTGCTGGCCGACCTCGGCGCCGACGTGATCAAGGTGGAGAGCCCGGGCGGCGACGACACCCGGCAGTGGATGCCGCCGGTGAACGACGAGGGCCGGTCGACCTACTTCCTGGCCATCAACCGGAACAAGCGCTCGGTCGCGCTGAACCTGAAGGACCAGGCCGACCTGGCCGCCGCGCAGGAACTGGCCCGGCGGGCGGACGTGTTCGTGCAGAACTTCAAGCCCGGCGGGCTGGCCCGCTACGGGCTGGACTACGAGAGCGTCAGCGAGGCAAATCCGGCCATCGTCTACGCCTCGATCAGCGGCTTCGGCGCGGGCGGCGGCAAGGACCTGCCTGGCTACGACCTCATGGTGCAGGCCATGTCCGGGCTGATGAGCCTGACCGGTGACCCGGACGGCCCGCCGTTCCGGGCCGGGATCTCGGTCTTCGACGTGATCGCCGGGCTGCACACCGCGTTCGGCATCGTGGCCGCCCTGTACGACCGGGCCGCCACCGGCGCCGGGCAGCACGTCGAGGCGAACCTGCTGTCGTCGGCCCTGTCCGGGATGGTCAACCAGACCAGCGCCTGGGTGACCGGCGGGGTGGTGCCGTTCCGGATGGGCAACGCACATCCCAGCCTGTTCCCCTACGAGCCGCTGCCGACCGGGGACGGGGAACTCATCGTGACCGCGGGGAACGACGCCCAGTTCGCCCGGCTGTGCCAGGTCATCGGGGCCCCGGAACTGGCCGAGGACCCCAGGTTCGCCCGCAACGAGGGCCGGACCGCGAACCGGGCTGAGCTCCGGCCGCTGCTGGCCGCGCAACTGTCCGGCAAGACGGCCAAGGAATGGTTCGGCGAGCTGATCGCGGAGGGCGTGCCGTGCGGGCCGATCAACACCGTCGACGGGGGCGTGGCGTTCGCGACCGAGGTCGGCCTGGACCCGGTCGTGCTGGCCGGGCCGCCGGGCAACACGATGCCTACCGTCCGGCACCCGCTGACCTTCTCCCGGACCCCGCCGCGCTACCACCTCCCCCCGCCTAAGCTCGACGAGCACGGCGCGGAGATCCGGGCCTGGCTCGACGGGCACGAGCCAGGCCGGTCCGGGCCGGACGCCACCACGCAGGAGGACAGCACCGCATGACCCATTCCGACTCGGTCCCGTCCTTTCCCACCTCACTGGGCACCTCCAGCGAGACGACCATCACCCTGCTCGGCGAGGACCTGGCCGCGGACCTGATGGGCAAGGTCGGCTTCGGCGAGCTGGCCCTGTGGCTGGTCACCCAGCGGCGGCCGACCTCCGCCCAGGTCCGGGTGTTCGAGGCGGTCCTGGTCGCGCTGGCCGACCATGGCTTCACGCCCACCGCGATGGCGGCCCGGCTCACCTACCTCAGCGCCCCCGATTCCGTGCAGGGCGCGCTGGCGGCGGGCCTGCTCGGCGGAGGCTCCCGTTTCCTGGGGGTCACCGAGGACGCAGGCCAGTTCCTGTCCGCGGCGCTGGCCGAGGCCGGCCAGCCGCTCCCGGCGGACGACGCGGGCTGGGACGCGCTGGCGGTGGGCGCGGTGACCAGGGCCCGGGCGGCGGGAAAGTTCATCCCCGGCCTCGGCCACCCGGTGCACAAGGTGACCGACCCGCGCACCCCGGTGCTGATCCAGATCGCCGAGGAGGAAGGTCTGCGCGGGCCGCACCTGCGGCTGTTCGAGGCCATCGGCCGGGTCCACCCCCAGCTGCTCGGCCGCACCCTGCCGCTGAACGGCGCGGGTACCTGCGGGGCCGCGCTCGCCGACCTGGGCCTGCCCCCCAGCCTGCTGCGCGGGTTCGCGCTGCTGGCCCGGGCGGCCGGGATCCTCGGCCACCTGGCCGAAGAGCAGCGCCGCCCGGTCGGCATGGACATGTACCTGACCGTGGACCGCAACACCGAGTACCTTCCCCCTGACCCCGCCTAGGGCTAGCACCGCTGGCGCCGCCCAGTGGGGCTGGCCCAGTGGTGCTAGCACAGCGCGGTCCCGACACCCCGAGGAGCAGCCATGGCCACCGTCGCCGCGGTCATCGCCTCCACCCATCACCCGTTCTACTACCGCGCAAGCACCTCCACCGGCGCGGACCGGCCCCCGTTCGCGGACGAGTGGGTGGCCAAGATCGCGGCGTTCCGGGAGACCCTGACCCGGGCCCGCCCCGACGTGCTGGTCATGGTGGGCTCGGACCACTTCCACCAGCTGTGGCTGGACAACATGCCGCAGTTCCTCATCGGCAAGGCGCCGTGCTACGACGCGAACTGGTACAACGAGGAGCGCGAGTTCGGGCTGCCCCGGATGTTCCTGCAAGGACACGAGGAGCTGTCCGGCTACCTGCTGCGCGAGGGCATGGACGCGGGCTTCGACTTCGCGTTCAGCAACGAGCTGCGGATCGACCACAGCATCACGTGCCCGCTGATCACCCTGCGGCCCGACGCGGACCTGCCCATCGTGCCGATCTACACCAACATCTTCGCCCCGCCCATGCCGCAGCCCCGGCGGTTCGTGGAGCTGGGCCGGACCATCCGCCAGCTGGTGGAGTCCTGGCCGTCCGACCTCCGGGTGGCGATCATCGGTACCGGCCACCTGTCGCTGGAGCTCGGCGGCCCGCGGCAGTTCGGCCCGCACGGCCCGGACCCGGAGTTCGACCGCAAGGCGGTGGAGTGGATCTCCTCCGGCGACCTGGACTCGGCGCTGGCCCAGGTCAGCCTGGACAGCCTGTGGCAGCCCGGCAACGCCACGCACGGGTTCATGGACTTCATGCTGATGATGGGGGCGGCCGGGGCCGGGGTGAAGGCCGACTACACGGACTCCCTGGACCTGTTCCACACCATGGAGGCCTACTTCACCTGGTACCCGGAGGGGACGGCGGCGCGGTGAGCAAGTACCTGGTCAACAAGTTCCTCTACACCGTCGACCGCGACCCGGACCTGGTCGAGCGCTACCGGGAAGACCCGCGCGGGACGGTCACCTGGTGGGAGACGGAACAGGCCAACCTGCTGCTCAACTGCCCGGGCGCGGAACGCAGCACCTGGCTGGAGTTCACCGGCGACGAGCGGGAGGCCCTGGCCAGCCACGACTACGTCAAGCTCTTCGAGCTGGGCGCGCACAACTTCCTGACCCTCACCCTGTTCATCGCGCTGTTCGAGCGGGACTACGACGAGCCGCTGGCCTTCCAGCGCGAGTACGCGACCCGGCTCAGCCACTGGGACCTGCCCTACCCCGACATCTCCACCTGAAGAGGACGCTGTGATGAGCGCTATTCCTGATTCCCATCGCGACCTGCTGTCCGCGCAGGTCGGCACGCTGGGCACGGTCGGGCCCGACGGGCGGCCGCAGCTCTCCGAGGTGTGGTTCCTGGCCGAGGGCGACTCGGTGTCCATCTCGCTGAACACGTCGCGGCAGAAGATCAAGAACCTGAGGGCCAACCCGGCCGTCAGCTTCCTCATCCTGGACCTGGCCAACCCGTACCGCTACCTGGAACTGCGCGGCGACGCGGAGATCACCCCGGATGACGACTACGTGTTCGCCGACAAGGTGGGCGCCAGGTACGGCTCGGACCTGCGGGAGCACGACGAGCCGGGGGTGTCCCGGGTGGTCGTGACGATCAGGCCGGTCCGCGTCAACACCTGGGGCTAGCGGGCCGCGCGGGCCAGCCCCAGCCGGACCGCCTCGGACGCGGCCACGGTCCGGTCCGGCACGCCCAGCTTGGCCAGCACGGCCGAGACGTGGTGGTCGACGGTCTTGGCCGAGATGAACAGCTGCTCGGCGATCTCCGCGTTGGTCCGGCCGTCCACGACCAGGTCGAGGACCTCATGCTCACGGCGGGTCAGCCCGAGCGGGTGCTCGCGGGTCGCCGAGCGCGGGCCGGCCGGGATGGACCGGATGCCGAGGTCGCGCATCTTCTTGCGGGCGACCCGGATGACGGCGGCGGCGCGCAGGCCGGTCAGGATCTGCAGGGCCTCACGCAGGCTGTCCTCGTCCGTGCTGTCCAGCAGGGCCATCGCGGCCTCGTAGGGGCAGTCCAGGTCCAGCCACAGCCGCGCCGCACCGGCCCAGTCGCCGTCGAGCTGCCGCTGGTAGGGCTCGGCGAGGTCACGGGGCAGTTCCCGGCCTGAACCGGTGCGCCTCAGCCAGACCGCGAGCGCGCCCCGCCCCCACCGGTCAGCGCCGGCGCCTGCGTCGTGGGCCAGTTCGGCCTCGCGGAGCGCGGCGGCGTGGTCGCCTTCGAGCCAGCGGGCCTCGGCCCGCTCCAGCCGGACAGGCACGATGTTCTGGGCCTCTCCCGCGCCGTCGGCGTAGCCGACGGCTTCGTCCAGGCACTCCCACACTCCCGGCTCACCCCGGCGGGCCCGGATCGTGCCGAGCCGGTTCAGCGGGCACAGCCGGATGCCTGGCGACGGGCCACCCCGGATCAGCAGCTCCCCGGCGATGGCCACGGCCTCGTCCCAGCGGCCGGTCCGCTCCAGCATGTTGGTCCGCTGGCTGCGCAGGAAGATCGAGTAGGACGTGAGGTCGTGCTCGTCGCAGTAGGCCACGCCGTCGGTGAAGTAGGCCTCCCCGCTGGCGAAGTCCTTCTCGTCGACGTACATGGCGTAGGTGTTGACGTACGCCCGGCCCACCTGAGCTTCATGCCCGCCGCTCACCGCGACGTCCAGGGCCCGGCGCATCGTGGGGCCCCACTCACGGCCGACCCCCAGAAGGGAACAGGCCTCGGTGTTGAGCGAGTCGCTGACGATGTCGGTGCGGCCCAGCGGGCCGGCGATGGCCACCGCCCGGTGAGCCAGCGCGATCGCCTCAGCGTGCTCGTAGTTCACCATCCGCAGCGAGGCGAGGCTGGAGTAGGCCGAGGCCAGCTCGGGGCTTGGTCCCAGCGGTTCGAGCAGTGCTATCGCGGCCTCGGCCGCGGCCCGGCCCTCGCTGCCCCGGCTCGCCGCGTTCAGCGCGCACGCCAGCCAGCGCAGCGTGTCGCCCTCACGCCGCTGGTCACCTGCCTGGCGCCACAGGACCAGCGCACGCTCGCGGGCGTCGACCGCCTCCTCCATGCGGTCCAGCAGCGAGGCCTCGTAGCCGAACGCGTCGTACAGGCGGGCGGCCGTGGCGGCGTCGGCACCGTCCGCGAACCGCACCGCCCGCTCGAACTGGGCGGCGGCCTCGCGGTGCGCGCCCAGCTCCGCGGCGCGGCGCCCGGCGGCCGGGGCGTACCGCATGACGGCGGGCCCGTCTCCCGCGCCTTCCGCGTGGAAGGCCATCCGCGCGTCGTCGTCACCGCCGGACGCGCGCAGGGCGTCCAGGATCCGGGCGTGGATCAGTCCCCGCCGGTGCGCCGGGACGGCGTCCTGCACCGCCAGCCGGGCGATCTCGTGCCGGAACTTCAGCCCCGTCCCGTCCCCGGTGAGCAGCCCGGCCGCGAGCAGCTCGTCGACGGCGGACGGCGGGCAGTCGGTGACCGACTCCAGCAGCGAGTACTCCAGCCGGGTGCCGATCAGCGCGGCCGCGTCCAGCACCGTGCGGGCGCTGGCGTCCAGGCGTGCGGTGCGGGCCAGGACCGCGTCCCGGGCGGACGCCGGGATCTCGTCCGTCCCGGCTGCGATCACCTGGCTCAGGTAGAACGGGTTCCCGCCGGTCAGCTCGCGCAGCGAGGCCGCGTCCCGCTCGCTGCCGCCCGCCATGACCTGCACCGCACCCGCCGACAGCGGGCCGAGGCTGACCCGCCGTACGGAGCGCTGGGTGGCCAGGTCCCCCAGCGCGACCTGGAGGGGGTCACCGGCGGCCAGCCCGTCGTCCCGGTAGGTCACGATGAGCAGCACCGTCGCGTCCCGGATCCGGCGGCCCAGGAAGCGCAGCAGGTCGATGGTGGCCTCGTCCGCCCAGTGGATGTCCTCCACCACGACCACCCGGAGCACGTCCGGCTCGCTCACCTGCCGCAGCAGCGCGCTGAACAGCTCCTCCCGAGGCGCGTCGGCACGGCACAGGTCGAGCAGCTCACCGCCGAGCTTGGCCGCGATGTCGAACAACGGCCCGAGCGGCCGGGGCGTGAACAGCCCGTCACAGGCCCCCCAGTACCAGCTCGCACAGGGCAGGTTCCGCTGCAGCTGCTCGACCAGGGCTGACTTGCCCACGCCGGCCTCGCCGGCGACGAGCACCAGCCGGCCCTGGGCCTTCCGGGCCTCCCCCGCGTAGCTGGCCAGCGCGGCCTGCTGCGCTTCCCGTTCCAGTAGCGGCATTCCGGTCATCCTCTCACCGGGCCGGCCACGCCGAGCCGGGCTGCGTGCGTGGCCGCGGCGTTGCGGTCCGGCACCCCCAGCTTGGCCAGCACGGCCGACACGTGATGATCGACAGTCTTCGCGGAGATGAACAGCTGCCCGGCGATCTCGGCGTTGGTCCGGCCGTCCGCGACCAGGTCCAGCACCTCCTGCTCGCGGCGGGTCAGGCCCAGCGGGTGGGCCCGGGTCGCGGTGCGCGGCCCGGCCGGGATGGACCGCAGACCCAGGCTGCGCATCGTCTGCCGGGCCACCCGGGCCGCCGCCGTCGCACCCAGGTCGGCCAGGATCGGCAGGGCCTCGCGCAGCGCCTCCTCCTCGCGGCTGGCCAGCAGGGCCAGCGCCGCTTCGTAAGGGGAGCCCAGGTCCTGCCAGAGGCGGGCGGCGGCCAGCGGGTCGGCGTCGAGCTCACGCTGGTAGGCCTCGGCGACGGTGCCGCGTGGCCCGCGATCCGAGCCGGTGCGCCGCAGCCAGACCGCCACGGCGCCTCGATCCCACATGTCGGCTGACGGCCGAGACGTCGTCCGCCAGCCTGGTCTCGCGGGCGGCGTCGTCCAGCCGTCCTTCCAGCCAGAACGCTTCGGCGCGGGCCAGCCGCACCGGCACGATCTGCTGTGGCTCCCCGGTCCCGTCGGCGTAGCTCATGGCCTGGTCGAGCTGGTCCCAGGCCCCTGGCTCGCCCCGGCGGGCGCCGATCAGGCCGAGCAGTCTGAGCGGGTTGAGCCGGTTGAGCGGGGAGGGGTTGGGCCGGCTGAGCAGTTCCAGGCTCAGGGCCTCCGCGTCCGCCCAGCGCCCGGTGCGTTCCAGGGCGGTGATCCGGTCGCTGCGCAGGCATCTCGCATAGGTGGTGATGTCGTGCTCGTCGCAGTAGGCCACGCCCTGCGCGAAGTACCGCTCGGCTTCGGCGAATTGCCGGTGATCCGCGTAGATGCTGCAGATGTTCGTGAAGGCCCGGCCGGCCTGCTCGGGCAGTCGCGCCGACACGGCGATGTCCAGCGCCCGCTCCAGCTGGCTGGCCCACTCCTGGCCCAGGCTGGCCCGCGCGCAGCCCTCGGTGTTGAGCGCGCCGCTGAGCACCTCGGCATCACCCAGCGTCTCGGCGATGTCCTCGGCCCGCGCCGCGAGGCCGATCGCCGCCTCGCTCTCCCCGTCCAGCATCCGCTGGCCGGCCAGATTCGCGTAGGCCCGGGCCAGTTCGATGCTGGACCCGAGCGGTTCGAGGGTGGCCACCGACGCCTCCGCCAGCGCCACCGCATCGGCGCCCCGGCACAGGCTGGCCATGGCCCGGGCCAGATGACGCATCGTGTCACCCTCGCGCACCCGGTCGCCCGCGACCTGCCACAGCGCGAGCGCCTGCTCACCCGCATCGGCCGCGTCTTGCCAGCGGTCCAGCGGCGCGAGTTCGCGGGCCAGCCCGTCGTACAGCCCGGCAGCCATCGCGGGATCCGCCCCATCCGCGAACCGGAGGGCCCGCTCGAACTGCGCCGCGGCCTCGCGGTGCGAGCCCAGGCCGGCCGCCCGCCGCGCGGCGGCGGCCGCGTAGCCCAGCGCGGCCGCACCGTCCCCGGCCGCCTCGGCGTGGAAGGCCAGCCGGGCGTCGTCGTCGCAGCCGAGGCCACGGAGGGCGCCGAGGATCCGGGCGTGGATCTCGCCGCGGCGGTACGCGGGAATGGCGTCGTGCACGGCGAGCCGGGCGATCTCGTGCCGGAACTTCGCCGCCGCGCCGTCCCCGGTGAGCAACCCAGCGGCGAGCAGGTCATCGACGGCGGGTGACGGGGAGCCGGTGACCGCCTCCAGCAGATCCAGTTCGACGCGGGCGCCGATCAGCGCGGCCGCGTCCAGCACGTCGCGGGCGCCCGGGTCCAGCCGGGCCACCCGGGCCAGGACCGCGTCACGGGCCGAGGGTGGGACCTGGCCCATCCCGGACTGCACCACTTCGGTCACGTAGAACGGGTTCCCGCCGGTCAGCCCGTACAGCGCGGCCGGCTCCAGCCCGCAGCCGGCGGCCAGCACCGCCGTCGCGTCCGCGGACAGCGGCGCGAGGCTGATCCGCCGGACCGACCGCTGGGTGGCCAGGTCCCCCAGGGCGATGCGGAGCGCATCGTTCGCGGTCAGGCCTTCGTCCCGGTAGGTGGCGATGAGCAGCACGGTCGCGTCGCGGATGCGCCGGCCCAGGAAGCGCAGCAGGTCGATGGTGGCCTCGTCCGCCCAGTGGATGTCCTCCATCACCAGCACGTGCAGCTGGTCCGGCTCGCTGACCTGCCGCAGCAACGCGCTGAACAGCTCCTCCCGCGGCGCGTCGGCCCGGCAGAGGTCGAGCAGCTCACCACCGAGCTTGGCGGCGATGTCGAACAACGGCCCCAGCGGCCGCGGCGTGAACAGCCCATCGCACGCCCCCCAGAACCACGCCGCCTCCGGCAGCTCCCGCTGCAACTCCTCGACCAGCGCCGACTTACCCACGCCCGCCTCGCCGGCGACAAGCACCAGCCGGCCCTGGGCCTTCCGGGCCTCCCCCGCGTAACTGGCCAGAGCGGCCAGCTGCGCATCCCGTTCCAGGAGCATCCGTGTCATCCCCCCACCGCACCGGCCACGCCGAGCCGGGCCGCCTGCCTGGCTGCGGCGTTGCGGTCCGGCACTCCCAGCTTGGCCAGCACGGCCGACACGTGGTGATCGACAGTCTTCGCAGAGATGAACAGCTGCCCGGCGATCTCGGCGTTGGTCCGGCCGTCCACGACCAGGTCCAGCACCTCCTGCTCGCGCCGGGTCAGCCCGAGCGGGTGGGCCCGCGTCGCGGCGCGCGGCCCGGCCGGAATCGAGCGGACACCGCGCTCGCGCATCGCCTGCCGGGTGACCCCGGCGGCGGCCGTCGCGCCCAGGTCGGTGAAGATGCTCAGCGCATCGCGCAGCCCGGCTTCCTCCCCGGACTCGAGCAGGGCCAGGGCGGCTTCGTACCGGCAACCCAGCTGGGTCCAGAGGCTCGCGGCCTGCTCCCAGTCACCGGCTATCTGCTGACGATAGGGCTCGGCCAGCTCACCTCGCGGCAGCCGCGGCGAACCGGTGCGCCGGAGCCAGACGGCGATCATGCCGCTCTCCCAGGCGTCGTCGTCCATGGACGCGTCGGCGGCCAGCTCGGCTTCGCGCCGCGCGTCGGCGTCCCGGCCCTGGAGCCAGCAGGTCTCGGCCCGGGCCAGCCGGACGCGCAGGATGTGCGACGGGTTATTAGTCCCGTCGGCGGACCGCAACGCCTCGTCGAGGTGTTCTTGTGTACCGGGCTCGCCGCGGCGGGCCCGGATCGTGCTCAGGCTGGTCAGCGGGTTGATCCGGTTGACCGGGGAGGCCCCGCTCTGGGTCAGCAGCTCCCGGCTCAGCTCGGCCGACTCGTCCCACCGGCCCAGCATCTCCAGCGTGTGGGTGTGCTCGCCACGCAGGCAGATGCCGAACGTCCCGATGTCGTGCTCGTCGCAGTAGGCCACGCCGTCGGCGAAGTACGGTTCGGCCTCGGTGAACCGCAGCTCGCTGCAGTACAGGACGTGGAGGTTGGCGAACGCCCGGCCCGCCTGCTCTTGCAGGCCCCCGGCCACCGCGATCTCCAGTGCGCGCCGCATTGGCCCGGTCCAGTCACCACCCAGGCAGGCCAGGGCACAGCCCTGGGTGTTGAGCGCCTCGCTGAGCACCTCGGGCACGCCCAGCGACTCGGCCATGGCCTCAGCCTGCCGGGTCAGCCCGACGGCTACCTCGTACCGGCCCTCATCCATCCGCCGGCTGCCCAGGTTCACGTACGCCCAGGCCAGCTCGGCACCTGGGCCCAGCGGTTCGAGCAGCGACACGGCCGCCTCGGCCGCAGCGAGGGCTTCCTGGCCCCGGCACAGCCGCCACATGGTGCGGGAGAGCGTGCGCAGCGTGGCACCCTCGCGCCGCCGGTCGCCGGCCTGACGCCACCGGCGGAGCGCCTGCTCCAGGGCGTCGGGCGCTTCCTGCCAGCGGTCCAGCAGCCCCAGCTCCGCGGCCAGCCCGTCGTAGAGCCCGGCCACCACCGCGGGATCCAGCCCGCCGGAGAACCGCAGCGCCCGCTCGAACTGGGCGGCGGCCTCGCGGTGGGCGCCCAGCGCCGCCGCCCGGCGCGCGGCGGCCGGCGCGTAACGCAGCACCGCCGGGCCGTCCCCGGCCCCCTCCGCGTGGAAGGCCAGCCGGGCCTCGTCGTCACAGCCCCGGTCACGGAGGGCGTCCAGGATCCGGGCGTGCACCAGGCCGGCACGCAGCGGCGGGATGGTCCCGGCCACCGCCATCCGGACGATCTCATGGCGGAAGCTGAGCCCGGTGCCCGTCCGGTTGACGGTCCCGGCGAGCAGTCCCGACGCGAGGAGTTCATCCACCGCCGGCGACGGCACCGCGGTGGCCATCGTCAGCAGCGGCAGCTCGACCCGGGTGCCGATCAGCGCGGCGGCGTCCAGGACCTCGCGGGCGCTGGCGCTCAGCCTGGACACCTGGGCCAGCACGGCGTCGCGGGCCGACCTGGGCACCTCGTCCATCCCGGACGCCACGACCTCGGTCACGTAGAACGGGTTCCCGCCGGTCAGCCGGTAGAGCGCGGCGGCGTCGAGTGGTCCCTGGTCCGCGGCCAGCACCGCCGTCGCGTCGGCCGACAGCGGCGCGAGGCCGATCCGCCGGACCGACCGCTGGGTAGCCAGATCGCCCAGGGCGATGCGGAGCGGATCGGTGGCACTCAGCCCGTCGTCCCGGTAGGTGGCGATGAGCAGCACGGTCGCGTCGCGGATGCGCCGGCCCAGGAACCGCAGCAGGTCGATGGTGGCCTCGTCGGCCCAGTGGATGTCCTCCATGACCAGCACGCGCAGCTGATCCGGCTCGCTGACCTGGCGCAGCAGGGCCGCGAACAGGTCCGCGCGGGGAGCGTCGGCCCGGCAGAGGTCGAGCAGCTCACCACCGAGCTTGGCCGCGATGTCGAACAACGGCCCGAGCGGCCGGGGCGTGAACAGCCCATCGCACGCCCCCCAGAACCAGGCCGCCTCCGGCAGCTCCCGCTGCAACTCCTCGACCAGCGCCGACTTACCCACGCCCGCCTCGCCGGCGACAAGCACCAGCCGGCCCTGGGCCTTCCGGGCCTCCCCCGCGTAACTGGCCAGAGCGGCCAGCTGCGCATCCCGTTCCAACAGCACGTCTTCAGTGTCCATGCCGCTGGCCTGCAGCGCTACCAGCGAGGACACCTATATAGGTGATCAGCGGAAAACTGGGGAGTGACGCCGCGAAATCTAGGGAGCCGCTCCCGATCCGCACCTGGGGGGCGCCGCCATACGTTCGTCTCGTTCGCATCAACCGAGACGAAGGACAGCGCAATGCCGCTCTACATGGACATTCACAACTTCTCCGGGGGCGTTGCGGCCGGGGACGTCGCCGAGGCGCACAAGGCCGACCTGCAGGCCGAGGGCCAGCACGACGTACGTTACCTCCGGTACTGGGTGGACGAGCAGCAGGGCAAGGTGTTCTGCCTGGTCGAGGCCCCGTCTGCGGAAGCGGCGGCGACCGTGCACAAGGAAGCCCACGGCCTGCTCGCCGACGAGATCTTCCAGGTGCAAGAAGGCACCTGAAGCCTGTCCGTCAAGCCACCAGAACTGTCAGCCAGCCACGTCCAGCCGTCAGCTTTCAACCGTCAGCGTTCAGTTATCAACGCTCAACCCTCAAGGAGACCGTCATGACCACCATCCGCCGCATCTTCCGTCCCGTCACCACTATCGCCGCCGCCGCCGTCGCCCTGCTGGCGGGTATCCTCGCCGCCCCGGCTGCCTTCGCAAGTGAAGTGCCGCCGCCCGGGATCGGGGACACCAGCACCCCGGCCGCGCCCGCGGTCGTGCACACCGTGACCGTCGGCGGGACCCCCGGCTGGCAGATCGCCCTGTTCATCGTCGCCGCCGCGGTGCTGGCCGCCGCGGTCGCCGTGGTGCTCGACCGTACCCGGTCCACGCGGCGCCAGCAGCTGGCCCCGAGTGCTCGCTGACCAGGCCGGGTGCGTGATGTCCTGGCCGGGCGCGGGCCGGCTCCACCAGCCCGGCCCGCCCGGCCCGCCCGGATGATCTTCGTAGTCAAGAGTGTGCGGAAACCGCTGCCCCGGCAGCGGTTTCCGCACACTGTCATGTCAGGCCGGCCAGGAAGTGCAGCAGCTGAGGCCAGACTGCGGCGGTGGCGGCGGGGTTGGCGGCGGCGGACAGGCCACCGTCTCCCAGGGCCGTCACTGCCGCCCCGGGCAGGTAAGGCACCAGGTACCCGACGGCGTGCCCGGCGGCCGGGTAGGCCGCCAGCTCGTGGGGGTAGCGGTCGTGGTGGGCCGTGAGCCTGCTCATGATGGCCCGGGCGTAGCCGCAGGAGTCCCAGGTCTTGTCGGCCCCGCCGCAGACCAGGAACACCGGGCCGTCGATCCGCTCGACCGGGATGACCGCAGCCGCGGCCCCGGCGGGGTCGGGGGTGTTGAACTGCGTGGTGAAAGGCAGCGCCCGGCCGTGCAGCGTCCAGACGGGATAGTCGCAGCGCGGGCAGGGGCTGGTCGTGACCCCGCTGGGGACTGCGGCCACCACCCCGTGGACCAGGCCCGGGTAGTGCGCGCCCACCAGCAGCGCGGCCTCGCTGCCGAAGGAGATGCCCAGCGTGAGGACGTGCGCGGGGTTGACCTGAGGCTGGCGGCGCAACCAGCGCAGCGCCCGGGCGAAGTACTCCAGCGGGATGTCCGACAGCGACGCGGGCAGTCCGGGCGCGTCGAAGTAGGCGATGTCCAGCGCCGGATAGCCGTGCGCAGCGAGCGCGGCGGCCAGAAGCGGCGAGGACAGCCCGCCCTGCGATCCGCCGATGATCAGAACCGCAGGACGCCGTTGCCCGGCTGGCACCCCCCGGGGCGGGAAGAACTGGCCGTCGAACCCCGAGGCCGCCACGGTATGCGCCCCGGCTGACGTCGGCCCCACCAGCCAGCGCCGGGTCAGCCGAGTCGACGCCAGCGTGCTGTCGTGCGCGGTGACGCTGAGGTCGAAGACCGCCGGCCGGGTCCCGGGCCAGTAGTAGGTCGCGACCGGGCCCGGCAGAGGCGGCTCCATAGACCAGAACAGCCCCATCGCCGACCGGCCGGTGTAGCTCCCGGACCGGGCTGCCATCCGGGCCGGGTTGACCGAGCCGGCCGCGCTGGCCCGGAAGGTCGCCGAGGACGACCAGGGAACGTGCGTGGCGTCGGCGGACCGGAGCCGGAGAGACACTGCCGTCCCGGGCGTGAGGCCGCTGACCGTGATCCTGACCGGCTGATCGGCGGCGGACACGGCCGGGGTGACGTGCAAGGCGACACCTGCGCCAGCGGACCCGCCCGAGCACGCGGCCAGGCCGGCCGCGCCCGCCACGGCCAGTGTGACCAGCAGGCTGAGTGCGAAGCGTAACCTCACATCCCCATCGTGGCACCTGGACGGCCGGGCTGGCTGGCCGGGTACGCGCGGGCAGCGGGGCGGGCAGAGATGCGCCGGCTAGGCCTGGCCGGTCTCGAAACGGCTGATCTTCCCGCCGGTGACCGTGAAGGCCCAGCGGGTCCGCATGCCGCCCCAGGTGTCGTTGCGGAACGCGGCGATCAGCGAGCGTCCCCCGTCTGCGGCGGACTCGACCTCCATGTGGCCGTGCACGGTGAAGATCTCCCGGTCGGCCCAGCTGGCCAGGTCGCGGTCGGTGCCGTCGTCGGACATGGTGGCGCCGGTCCCGAGCACGGCGAAGAACGCGGCCCGGTCCCCGGCGTTGATCGCCGCGATAAGAGCCCGGACCGCTGGGTCGGTGACGTCCTGACTGCCTGCCATGCTCCGTAGGCTAGCGCTCCCGCTGGCCGGCCATCTGGACCCGGGCGGCTACCCGGTCGCCGCGGTCGGGCAGCTACCGGGTCGCCTCGGCCAGGGCGGCGCGGATCTCGTCGGCGCTGGCCGGACTGCCGGCCTCGTCCTCGAACGTGCCGTACGGGGCGCCGTAGACCGGTGACCCGGGCTCCTGCCGCCAGCTGTCGGCCAGCGTTCCCGCGTCGACGGCGCCGTACCCGATGGAGTCCAGGAACTCCGTCACGGCCGCCTTGGCCGCCGGGTCGTCCCCGGCGATGGGCAGATAGGTGCGGTCGGCCGCGCCCGCCGGGCGGGCCAGTGACCGCAGGTGCTTGTAGAAGATGTTGTTGAATACCTTGACGACCGCGGCCCCGGGCAGCTGGTCCTGCAGCCACCCGCTGCTGGTCAGCGACCCGCTGTCGAGTTCGGCGATGTGGCCGTCCCGTTGCGGGTAGTAGTTGCCGGTGTCCATGACCGTCCGGCCCGCCAGCGGGGCGGGCGGAAGGCTGGGGCAGGCCCGGACCGGGATGCTGACCAGCACCAGCTCACCAGCGGTGGCCGCCTCCTCGGCGGTGCCCGCGCGAGCCAGCGGGCCTAGTTCCTCTACGAGGTCCTTGAGCGTCTCCGGGTGCCGGGAGTTGCTCAGGACCACCTGGTACCCGGCGGCCACGCTGAGCCGGGCCACGGTGCCGCCGATCATGCCGCTGCCGATGAATCCCACTGTTGTCATGTGAGCGGCAACCCCGCGCCCGCCGCGGATCATTCCACGATCCGCACGTCCTGGGCGTCGGCCAAGCTCAATGCTAAAATTAGAACGCGATAACGATCGGGTCGCTGGCCTGACCCACCTATGACTAGTGTGTTTGAGAAAATGGGGCGCGGGCCAGGGCGTACTGAAGCCAGAACGGGTACTGTAATGAGCATGGCCACCGTGCGCGCAGCCGTCCCCCGGCGCCGCCACGCGTCCCGTCCCGGACGCGGGGTGCTGGTCGCGGCCAGCCTGGCGGACCTGCGCGGGCCTCTGCACGGCTCGGTCGAACTGCCGATCTGGCTGTTCTGGTACCCGGACCGCACCTTTGACCTGGATGAGCCGGGCATGCTGCCGTGGATGTACCAGATCGTGCTCCGTGAGGCCAGCCGCCCCGAGGACCTGGCTTACCTCGACGAGGACATGCTCATTGCTTTGTGGCCGGGTCTGTTCCTGCCCAAGGGCGTGCGCCAGGCGTGGGAGGAGCAGCATCCGGCCCTGCGGGCCGCCGCGGTTCCCGCCGCCTGATGCCGATCGACGAACTCCAGCGCGAGGTGGCCACGATCGCCCTGCGCACGGCCGCACGGCATGGGTTCGCCTTGGCTGGCGGCAACGCCCTGATCGCGCACGGGATCATCGACCGCCCCACCGACGACGTCGACCTGTTCAGTGACCAGGAGACCGCCGTGGCGGCCGCCGCCGACGCGGTAGAGGGCGCGCTGCGCGCGGCAGGGTTCGAGGCCGAGCGCCGGGACCGGGCCGCCGGCCTGGAGGACATCTTCTACGGGATGGGCGAGGGCCTGGCCGAGTGGGTCATCACCGCTCCGGGCGGAGAGCAGACGATGCTCCAGATGGCCTATTTCGACCGGACCCGCGGGCCGGTGACCATGGACGTCGGCCCCGTCCTCGACCTCGAGGACCTGGCCGGCTCCAAGGTCTGCGCGCTGGCCAGCCGGGTCGAGCCGCGTGACTACGTGGACACGGCCGCCGCTCTCCAGCGCTACTCCGCCGACCAGCTGATCACCTTCGCCAGACGGCTGGATCCCGGCCTGGAAGCCCGTGACTTCGCCGACGCCGGCACCGCAGCTGGACCGGATGCCCGACGGGCTGTTCACCCGCTACGGGCTCAGCCCGCAGGACGTCGCCCGGTTGCGGCACCAGTTCGCCGCCTGGCCCCGGAGCTGATTTCCGCAGTTCATGACTGACGGGCCTGCGGCCGCAGGAGTCTGCGCGCGAACTCGCTGAACTTGGGATCCGCCGTGCCCAGCAGATCGCCGGCCAGCGCGGGCTTCAGGCAGATGCAGTTGCTTATGGACAAACCCAGCGCTTTGGGGTTTTCATGAGAGACAGCCGGATCGGGCATCGGATCAGGGCTCAGCGGCTATCGGGGGGGACGGCATGCATGCCCTACTGCGGCAGATCTGGCAGGCTCTGGCGGGCGTTCACCGCGCGGCGACGGGTGGCGGCGGCCGGCGCGGCGGCGATGCTGACGGCGGCCGTCCTGGTCGCTCCGGGGATCGCGGCGGCCGCATCGGCCGCACCGGCGCTGTCCTTCAGTCCCGCCCCGTTTAACTACGGGCAGGTCACCGTCCGGCAGCCTGCCTCGCAGACGTTCAGCCTGGCTAACTCGGGCCGCTCGGCCACCGGCAGGCTGACGGTGACGGTGACCGGCTCGGCCGCGTTCACCATCACCGGCAACACCTGCAAGAGCCTGGCGCCCGGGAAGACGTGCCGGGTCACGGTGCGGTTCACCCCCGTCACGTCCGCTACCGTCACCGCGACGCTTACCGTGGCCAGCAAGAAACACGCCGCCCACGCCGTCAACGCGCTCACTGGCACCGGGAAGGGGCTCGGACAGGACCTCGGCAGCATTTACTGGGCCGACGCCGCGGATAGCACGATCAACGCAGCCGGCCTCGGCAGCAGCAGCTCGCAGCAACTCATCCAGAACCAGAACATGCCGGTCGGGGTGGCCGTGAACAGCACTCACCTCTACTGGACCAGCAGCTTGGGTGACACGATCAACGAGGCCGACCTCGGCGGCGGCAATCCGCAAACTCTCATTAGCGGGCAGGACGGACCCACGGGGCTGGCGGCTGATGGCAGCCACATCTACTGGAGCATCCAATTCCAGTCCGCCACACTGCTGGGCACGATCTGGGAGGCCGACCTCAACGGCAGCAACGCGCACGTCATCGTCGCCCAGCAGACCGACCCGTACGGGGTAGCGGTCAACGGCAGTCACTTGTACTGGGCCAACGCCGGCCCCGCTGCGTCCAAGGTCGGCACGATCAACGAGGCCAACCTCGATGGCACCAACCCGCGTGTCATTGTTCCCGGCCAGAACAACCCGCTCGGAGTGGCGGCCGACGGCAGCCACCTCTTCTGGACCAACAACGCCGGGGACGCGGCCGGGGCCGGCTCGGTCTGGGAGGCCAACCTCGACGGCACCAGCCCGCATGCCATCGCCCCCAATCAGAACGGGCCGCTCGGGGTGGCGACCGACGGCAACCACGTCTACTGGGCCAACGTCCTCGACCAGGCGATCGAACAGGCCAACCCGGATGGCAGCAGCGCGCAGGCCATCGTCACCGGCCTGGGCGAGCCGGAGCTCATGGCGGTCACCCCGCCACCGGCGGCCCTGGCCTTCACCCCCTCCCCGTTCGACTACGGGCAGGTCGGCACCGGGCAGCCGGTTTCGCAGACGTTCACGCTGGCCAACACGGGCGGCCAGGCCACCGGCACGCTGACGGACACGCTGACCGGCTCGGCGGCATTCACCATCACCGGCGACACCTGCACCGGCACCAGCCTCGCAGCCAACGGCACCTGCACGGTGACCGTGCAGTTCGCGCCCCCCAGCAGGGCCACCTTCACCGCTGCGCTGACTTCGGCCAGCGCGAACCCGGCCGCCACCGCCACCGTCGCGCTCACCGGTACCGCCCCCCGCTTCCTCTACTGGATCAACGACCCGGGCGGTTCAGAATCGGCCAACGGCACGGTCAACCGGGCCGGCCTCGACGGCACCAGCCCGCATGCCATCGTCCCCGGCCAGGACAACCCGGGCGGAATCGCGGTCGGCGCCACTCACATCTACTGGCCGACCGGCGGCGCCACCATGAACGAGGCCAATCTCGATGGCACCAGCCCACAGGCCGTGACGCTCCCTGGCCAGACCAACCTGAACGGGGTCGCGGTGGACGCCAGCCACCTTTACTGGACCAGCGTCCTGGGCGTCCACGATGGTGCGATCTGGGTGGCCGGCCTGGACGTCACCGGCGCGCATACCCTCGTCACCGGCCAGGGTATCTTCATGGGCGGGGTGGCGGTCGATGCCGACCACATCTACTGGACCAGCAGCACCGACTTCTCGGACGGGGATGGCGCGGTCTGGGCGGCCGGCCTCGACGGCAGCAACCCGCACATCATCGTTCCCACCCTGGACCACCCGGTCGGGATGGCAGTCAGCGGCAGCCACGTGTACTGGGCCAGTACCCCGGGCACGGGGGGGTTCGGTGCCATCTGGGAGGCCGGCCTCGACGGCAGCAACCCGCACATCATCGTTCCCGGCCAGAACAACCCGCATGGAGTGGCGGCCGACGCCAGTCATCTCTACTGGGCCGACCAGAACACAATCAACAAGGCCGGCCTCGACGGCACCAGCCCGCAGGCCATCGTCCAGAACCAGCCCGCCCCGGCCGGGGTCGCGGTCAGCCCACCCTGAGCACCTAGTTCAGAGAAGCCAGCCGGGTCGAGTCGCGTGACTACGTGGACACGGCCGCCGCTCTCCAGCGCTACTCCGTCGACCAGCTGATCAGCTTCGCCCGGCGGCTGGATCCCGGCCTGAAAGCCCGTGACTTCGCCGACGCCGGCACCCAGCTGGACCGGATGCCCGACGGGCTGTTCACCCGCTACGGGCTCAGCCCGGAGGACGTCGCCCGGCTGCGGCACCAGTTCGCCGCCTGGCCCCGGAGCTGACCTGGCCGCACGCTCGCACCGCTGCGCCGTCGTCCCAGCGGATGACGACCCTACGTCGGCGCCGTGCTGGGCTGGGGTGGGGACTTGCCGGTCCGGTACCGGAGCCGGAACAGGCCGTAGGCGACCGGCCCGACCAGGAGGGGCAGCCAGTAAGAGGCGAGCCGGTAGGTGAGCGTGGCCAGCACAGCCTGGCTGGAGTTGACTTCGGCCAGCACCAGAAGCCCGGTCAGGCTCGCCTCGACCAGCCCCAGACCGCCGGGAGTGGCCGGGATCATACCGACGACGCCCGCCACCGCGTAGGCGACGAGGATCAGCGAGGGCCGCGGGCGGGCCCCGGTGGCCCGCAAGGCGAACAGCAGGCAGAGATAGTCGAAGGCCAGGCGGCCCGCGGACAGCAGCAGGGCCTGCCACCACTGCGCGCCCAGCACGGCCCGGATGTCGTTGCGCTGGGCGAGCAGGGAGTCGTCCAGCCCGGTCATCGGGGGCCGCTTGCGCAGGATCGCGTTCCGGATCCGCTGCACCGTCCGGCCACACCAGCGCAGCGGTGCGTCGTAGGCCAGGATGACCGCGCCCAGCGCGGCGAAGACCACGAACCCCACCGCGCCGAGGATGGCCGCGCTGACCAGCCCCCGGTTGGTGGGCGCGCCTACCAGGATGACGGGCAGGGCGAAGACCGGGAGGGCCAGCAGGCCCCCCACCCCGAGGAGGGAGAACGCCGCCAGCCCCCCCACGGTCGAAGTGGTATCCCGCCCGCTGGCCGCCAGCATCCGGAACTGGACGGCAGCGCCCACCGCCGCACCTCCCGGCACGATCAGGGTGATCGCGTTGCCGGCCAGCTGGGAGGTGATGACCGGGAACCAGGCCTTGGTCCGCAGCGCGAGCCGCTGCAGGGCGAACGTGCAGGTGAAGTGCGCGACCTCAGCGGCCACGGCCAGGGTGAACCAGCGGGGGTCCAGGGTCGACAGCCGCGGCCAGGAGGCGAAGACCTCGGTGATGGTCGGGAACACGAGGTAGATGGAGATACCGGCGACCGCGACCACCACGGCTCGCTTGACCACGGTCTGCCACGCCAGGGGGTGCGCCTTCTGGCTGTCGATCCGGGCGGCGAGTGATCCCTCGGGCTGGGGCTGGGGCGGGTCGCTCACTGCGCTGACCCGCCTCGGCTCACGACAGCATGCTAGCCGGATCCGGTTCCCGCGCCCGGCTGCGCCTGGTCAGTCGTCGGACCCGAGGTAGCTCCAGGCCTGCGGGAAGCGCCCGACGCCGAGGGTCCGGCAGATCTTCTGCGCGGCCATGCTGACCCCCTCGGTGAAGGTGGGGAACGCGAGCTGAAGTTCGGCGATCTGCTCGACGGTCATGCCGGCGGCCATGCACGCGGCGACGGTCTGCACCGTCTCGGCCGAGTATTCGCCGAGCACGTGCGCGCCCAGAACGGTGTGCTCCCGGCGGTCCGCGATCAGCTTGCAGAAGCCGTCTGAGCTGCCGTCCGCGACGGGGCGGAGCAGGTCCTCGTACCGGGCCACGCCGACCACCGCGTCGTGCTGCTCCGCGGCCTCGGGCCTCGGTGAGGCCCACCCGGCCGTATTCGGGGTCGGTGAAACTGCCGCTGGGCACTACCTCGTAGGTGGCCGGACCTGGTGGCGCCCAGGATGGCGTTCGTCGCCGCGGTCCTGGCCTTCCATTCTGGCCGTCTGCACGAGCATCGACCGGCCGTTGACGTCGCCGGCGGCGAAGATGTGACTCCACGTTGGTGCGCAGGTAGTCATCGACCGGGATCGCGCCCGGCGCGGCGTGCACCCCGGCGGCCGCCAAGGCCAGGTGGCTCAGGTTGGCGGGCCAGCCGACGGCGAAGAACACGGCGTCCGCGATCGACCTGGCCGGTGACCGGGCCAGCTGCGGTAGTCGACGCGGATAGCGCCGCCCTCGGCGCTGAGCTGCCTCCACCAGCGTGTCCGTGTACACGTTGCATGCTCCTGGGCGCAGGAAGGCGTCCCATCAGTTCCGCCGAGACGCTGGCGTCCGCGGCGGGAACCAGGACGGGCCCGGCCTCGAACAAACTGACGGTAACACCCAGGTCATCCAAGATCGAGGCGATCTGACAGCCGGTGTCGGCGCCGCCGACCACGGCGACCCGAGCGGGGGAGAGCTGACCAGGGATGGAATGTCCTCGTAAGTGAGCGCGAGGTCGGCGCCGGGGATCGGGAGGCGGCCGGCGTGCCCGCCGACGGCCAGGATGATGCGGTCCGCCGACCAGGTACGCCCGTCCGTCGGCGGCCACGGTGTGCGGATCGAGTGAAGCCGACCGGGCCGAGGTCCTCGACCAGGTCGATTCCCGTGCCTGCCGGAGATGGCCGGCCATGTCTTTCTTGTCGTGGGCGTAGCGGGCCACCCGTTCGCTGTTGGCCAGCTACAGCGGGAAGGTCGGGCACCGGCGCGCGGGCCGTCCAGGCCGAAGGTGGCCCACGAGGACCAGTCGCGCGGCCAGCCGGGCCGCCCGCGCCAGCGTCCGCACCGGCGCCGGGCCGCGGTTGAGGCTGGTGCCGCCGATCTGGCCCGCCTCGAGCAGGGTCACCTGCGCGCCGAGCTCGCAGGCCTGGAGCGCGGCGGTGACCCCGGCCGGCCCCCCGCCCACCACCAGCAGGCTGCTGTCGGCACCCATCACTCGGGGGCCGGGTCAAGGCTGGACGAGACGGTGGCGGCGGCGCTGAGCCGCTCGTCCGCGCGTGATCAGATGCATGACCGCGTTGATGAGGGCCAGGTGTGAGAAGGCTTGCGGGAAGTTCCCTAGGTGGCGTCCGCTATGCGGGTCGATCTCCTCGGCGTACAGCAACAGCGGGCTGGCGTAGGACAGCAGCTTCGCGCACAGGGCCCGGGCCCGGTCCACCTCTCCGATCTCCGTCAGCGCCGAGACCAGCCAGAACGAGCAGATGGTGAACGTCCCCTCCTCGCCGCTGAAACCGTCGTCGGTCTCCTCCACCCGGTAGCGCAGGACCAGTTCGTCCTCGGTGAGCTCGTCGGCGATGGCCAGCACGGTCGAGCGCACCCGGTCATCGTCCGGCGGCAGGAACCCGAGCAGCGGTATGCAGCAGCGCCGACGCGTCCAGCGCCGTGGTCTCGTAGTGCTGGCAGAAGACGCCCCGCTCGTCGACGCCGTTGGCGCAGATGTCGGCGTGGATCTCGTCGGCTGCCTTGCGCCATCGCGCCGCGTGCTCGTCGTCCCCGCGCAGCTCGGGCCAGCTTCGCGCCCGCGGTCCGCCGCCACCCAGCACAGCACCTTCGAGGCGGTGAAGTGCTGGGCCGCGCCGCGGACCTCCCACAGTCCCTGGTCCGGTTCCCGCCAGTGGGCTCGATCGCCGCCTCCACCTGGCGCACCAGCATCGGCCACCGGCGCTCGTCCAGTCGGTCGCGGCGACCGGGTGTGCAGGTAGACCGAGTCCAGCAGGACCCCCCAGACGTCATGCTGGCGCTGGTCCCAGGCGCCGTTGCCGATACGGACCGGGCGGGCGCCCTCGTAGCCCGAAAGATGATCAAGGGTCTGCTCGGTCAGTTCCCGCTCCCCGCCGATCCCGTACATGATCTGCAGGTCGGCGTCGGCCTTCGGCCAGGTCGGTGAGGAAGTAGAAGAAATCGTTCGCCTCCCCGTCGAAACCCAGCGTGTACAGGCCCCAGAGCATGAACGTCGAATCACGCAGCCAGCTGTAGCGGTAGTCGTAGTTGCGGTCTCCGCCCGGGCGTCTCCGGCAGCGACGAGGTCGCCGCCGCCAGCAGGGCCCCGGTGGGCGCGTAGATCAGCCCCTTCAGCGTCAGCGCGCGACCGCTGCAGATAACTCGCGCCACGGGTGGTCGGGGAAGTTGCCCCGGCTGATCCACTCATGCCAGAAGTCTCCGGTGCTGAGCCAGCCGCTCGTGGGCCTCGGCGAAGGTCTGCGGGCGGGAGCCGTCACCCCACGACAGCGCGCAGAAGACCTGCTCCCCGGCCTGCAGCCGGTGCCGGGCGATCGCCCGCGGCCCTCGAACCCCAGGTTCAGGTCAGTAGTCAGCCGGACCGCGGCTCGCCGTCGCCCGGCCCGGCCTCTGCCTGGCCGTAACCGTCTCCCGGTGTAGCGCCACTCACCGCGCTCGCGGCCCGTAGTCGAAGGCCGGCTCGCATTCCAGGATGAAGTCGATCGACCCGTTCAGGCAGCGCACCGTGCGCAGCAGCACCCGTTCGGCCCGGTGGTCAACGGGCACCCGCCGGTGCGTGCTCGACCGGGACGACGCGTGCCGCCACGGGCCGATCAGCAGCACGTCCCGGACCACAGCCCAGCCCGCCGGGGTGGCCCAGGTGGTCTCCAGCACCATGGTCCCGGGCAGGTAGCGCCGCCCGGCCGGGACGGTGACATCCGCCGGGCCCAGCCGGAACCGCCCGGCGCCCCGGTCCAGGATCGCGGCGAAGACGCTCGGGCCGTCCATCCGGGGCAAGCACATCCATTCCACATTGCCGCTGGCCGCGACGAGTGCGCACACCTCGCAGTCGGAAATGAACCCATACTCAGCGATCGGGGGAAACGGGCTTCCGCTAAGCGTCAGACGGACTCGAATGCGGACTACTGGCCAGTCTTTCCGTCACCGCTCTAACACTCCCCACTCGCCAGCGCGGGCCAGCTCACGCCCCCGCCCGCGCGAAAGCGCCGCTCAGCCCCCGGGTGCCGCCGTCATACAGTGATCACAGTCTGCGCCGCAGCCTGCGGATCTGTCACCCACGGCGGCGGCCCGGCGAGCCTGCGCTCCCATACCGCGACGTCGGCGGCGGAGAATTCCGGCACGCGCCATTTCTCTGTCGTGCTCCGTTTACCTGCAATTACTCCCTGGTCCATCACTGGCCACGCCTTTGGCCGCTGGTTCAGCTCACTGGTCGTGCGGCCGGGTCGGAGTCAGGCCGTGGGCCAACTGACACCCTCAATAAAAATAAATAACACTAACTATAATTCAACAATTTCAATCAACCACCACAACACACCCCCACTCTCCCCAACCCCCAATTCTCCCGGCGGTCCGCGATCAGCTTGCAGAAGCCGTCTGACCTGCCGTCCGCGACGGGGCGGAGCAGGTCCTCGTACCGGGCTACGCCGACGACCGTGTCGTGCTGCTCCGCGGCCTCGGGCTCGGTGAGGCCTACCCGGCCGTATTCGGGGTCGGTGAAACTGCCGCTGGGCACTACCTCGTAAGTGGCGGACCGGGTGGCGCCCAGGATGGCGTTGGTCGCGGCGGCCTGGCCTTCCATCCGGGCCGTCTGCACGAGCATCGACCGGCCGTTGACATCGCCAGCGGCGAAGATGTGACCCACGTTGGTGCGCAGGTAGTCATCGACCGGGATCATGCCTGGTGCGGCGCGCACGCCGGCCGCCTCTAGAGCCAGGTGGCTCAGGTTGGCGGGCCAGCCGACAGCGAAGAACACGGCGTCCGCAACGAGCTGTCCGGTGACCGGGCCAGTGCGGTAGTCGACGCGGATAGCGCCGCCCTCGGCGCGGAGACTGTCGCACCAGCGTGCCCGTGTACACGTCCATGCCCTGGGCCAGGAAGGCGTCCCCCAGCCCCACCGAGACGCTGGGGTCCGCGGCGGGCAGCAGGGTGGGCGCGGCCTCGAACAGGCTGACGGTGACACCCAGGTCCTCCAGGATCGAGGCGATCTGGCAGCCGGTGTCGGCCCCGCCGACCACGGCGGCCCGGGCGGGGAGAGCGGTCAGGGACGGGATGTCCTCGTAAGTGAGCGCGAGGTCGGCGCCGGGGATGGGGAGGCGGCAGGCATGCCCGCCGACGGCCAGGATGATGCGGTCCGCCGACCAGGTGCGCCCGTCGCCGGCGGCGACGGTGTGCGGGCCGGTGAAGCCGACCGGGCCGAGGTCCTCGAGCAGGTCAATTCCCCGCCGCCGGAGATGGCCGGCCATGTCTTTCTTGTCGTGGGCGTAGCGGGCCACCCGCTGGCTGTTGGCCAGCACGGCGGGAAGGTTGGGCACCGGCGCGGGGCCGTCCAGGCCGAAGGTGGCCCACGAGGACCAGTCGCGGGCCAGCCGGGCGGCCCGGGCCAGCGTGCGCACCGGGGCCGGGCCGCGGTTCAGGCTGGTCCCGCCGATCTGGCCCGCCTCGAGCAGGGTGACCTGGGCGCCAAGCTCGCGGGCCTGGACCACGGCGGTGACCCCGGCGGGCCCCCCGCCGATGACCAGCAGGCTGCTGTCGGCACCCATCACTCGGGGGGCAGTCTTTCCGTCACCGGTCTACACTCCCCACTCGCCAGCGCAGGCCGGCTCAGGCCTCGAGCACGCACGAAACCGCCGCCCAGCCCCCGGGTGCCGTCCTTACGCGCTGATCACAGTCTGCGCCGCACCCTGCGGATCTGCCACCCACGAGGCTGGCCCGGGGAGCCTGCACGCACATTTCACAACGTCGGCGGCGGAGAATTACGGCGCCGGCCATTTCCCTGTCGCTCTCTGTTTACTTGCCAACTATTCCCTGGTCAGAGCCTGCGGGGCTGGATCGGTTCGTCGTGGTAGCCGCCGTGGGGGGACGACTCCACCCACCAGGCCCGGGCGCCGTCCCGCATGGCGACGGCTTCACGCAGTTCTGTGCCGACGTAGTGCAGACCGACGCCGTCCTCGGTGGCGTACCCGGCCGGGAGTTCGCGGTTGGCGACGTACTCGCGGTAGACGCGGCGACGGGGCTGGTCGTCGAGGGAGTCATGAACCCCGTTGCTGTAGGGCAGGAGGCCCAGGCCGTCGGTGAACAAGGCCAGGGAGTCGCCGAACGAGTCGGTCGGCCCACCGTTGTGCCAGCACAGGCTGCCGGCGCTCCACCCGGCGAGGACCACCCCCGACTCCCAGCATTCCCGCATGACCGGGGCCAGGCCATGCGCCCGCCACACGGCCATCAGGTTCACTACGCTGCCGCCCCCGACCAGCAGAACGTCCTGCGCCATCAGATGCGCCCCGGCGTCGGGAACACTAGGCTGCGTGAACAGCGTGAGCACGCTGAAGGCGACGTCCTCACGGCCGGCGAAGACCTCGGTCACCGCTTCGACGGCGGACGGGGAATCACCGGTAGCCGTAGGGATGAAGCAGACCCGTCTCTTCCCGTCACCAGCGGCGAGGCTCACCGCGTACTCGAGGAACACCGGGTCACGCTTCTCACCTGGGAGGCGGTTCAGGACCCCGGAGAAAGCGAACACCTGTCTTGGCCTGGCGGGCACTTCCATAGCCTAAGTCAGGCGGTGGCGCCGCCGTCGATGGCCAGGGCCGCGCCGGTGACGAAGGCCGCCTCGTCACTGAGCAAGTAGGCCACGTACGACGCGATCTCGCCGGCGGTGGCGACCCGGCCGGTCGGGTTGGGGGCGGGTCCGGGCAGTTCGCCGTCGGGCGGGGCGCCGACCAGGTCCCGGTAGAGCGGCGTGTCCACGTTGCCGGTGACCAGCGCGTTGACCCGGACCCCGCGGGCCGCTCCTTCCAGGGCCGCGGAGCGGGTCAGGCCGACGACCCCGTGTTTGGCCGCCGCGTACGGCGCCAGTCCCGGGATGCCACGGACTCCGCCGATCGAGGCGTTATTGATGATCGAACCGCCGCCAGCCGATTCGGTCATCGCCGGGATCTGGTACTTCAGGCAGTAGAAGACGCTGGTCAGGTTCTGCGCCAGGTCCGCGTGCCAGTTCCGGCGTCGACCCCGGGCAGTGGCGCGGTGGCGTTGACGCCGCCCGCGTTGTTCAGCGCCCCGTCGAGCTGGCCGAACTCGTCCACCGCCGTCTCGATCAGCCGCTGGACCTCGTGCTCCACCGTGACGTCGGTGGCCACGAACCGGGCGCAGCCACCGCTGGCGCGCAGCTCGGCAGCGGCTCGCTCCCCCGGCTCGCGGCGCCGCCCGGCGATGACCACGGCGCCGCCCTCGGCCACGACCCGGTCGGCCACCGCCCGGCCGATTCCGGTCGAGCCGCCGGTGACGATCACGACTTTCGACGACAGACGGCCGGCCATCAGCCGATCCTCGCACAGCCGCCCGCGCCCCCGCGCCGGACGGCTGTGTGCTCTCCCGGAGTCATGTCCGCCGGGTCAGCCGCCGGGCCGGGCGGCCCAGGCCGGGTCCCGGCCGGCCAGGGCCACGACCTGGTCCAGCGGCGCCGAGCCGTCGGCCACCGGCCGCGACGGGCCGAAGGGGACCTCTGGCCCCGCAGGAGCGTCCGGGCTGGCGAAGAAACCCAGGAAGGTCTGCGCAGCTCCGAGCAGCTCGGGCTCGGCGAAATAGGGCTGCCCGGTCGCGCGGGCCACGTCCCAGCCGTGCACGACCAGCTCGTCCGCGACGGTGACACCGACCATCTCGGCGGGCGCGTCCTGCTGGGCGATCCGGGTCATCCCGGTCCACGCGTCCGGCTTGGCCCAGGCCTGGGCCAGCGCGGCGAGATCAGCCGGGATCCGTTCCCGCCAGTCGGCCGGCAGCCGGGCCGCGTCGCCCGCCGGCGTCCCGTTGACCAAAGGGCTGGCGACGTCCTTCTCCGCTGCGGCCCGGAAGGCCAACGCCAGCCCGCCGACGTGCTCGATCAGGTCACCGAGGGTGTACGCCGGGCAGGGCGTCGGGCCGCTCAGCTCGTCGTCCCTGACCCGGGCCACCAGGTCGGCCAGCCGCTGCGCCGCGGGCGTGAGGTCTACCTTGTTGTCGCTCATGCTGTCTAGGACGCCGCCGGGACGCCGAACTCATCGCTGCCCCTCCGGCCGGGCGTCCCCGGGCGGTGCGCACCCGCTGAGTAGCCTGGTCAGACGGTTCCCGCCCAGGAATGAGAAACCATGCGCAGCGGCCTCATCACCCACCCGGACAAGGTGCTCTTCCCAGAGCGCGGTGAGACCAAGGCCGATCTGGCCGAGCACTACCTGCGGGTCGCCGGGCCGCTGATGCGGACCATGGGCGGACGGCCGGTGCTCCTGCAGCGGTTCCCGGAGGGCGCGGGGGGCCCCTCGTTCTTCCAGAAGCGGGTCCCTAAGAACGCCCCGGACTGGCTGCAGACCACCACGGTGTCCACGCCCAACGGCACCACGTCGCAGGCCCTGGTGGCCGCGGACACCGACCACATCCTGTGGGCGGTGAACCTCGGCTGCCTGGGCTTTCACGTCTGGCCCTACCTGGCGGACGACCCCGGTCACACCGACGAGCTGCGGATCGACCTCGACCCGACCCCCGGGGTGGAGTTCCCGCAGATCCGGGAGGCCGCCCGCGAGCTCGGTCGGCTGCTCACCGAGGCCGGTATCGCGGGTTATCTCAAGACGACCGGGAACCGGGGCCTGCACGTGTACGCGCGGCTCGAGCCGCGCTGGGACTCCTATCAGGTCCGCGCGGCGGCTGTGGCGGTCGCCCGGGAACTGGAACGGCGGCGGCCCGACCTCATCACGGCGGCCTGGTGGAAAGAGGAACGCGGCCAGCGGGTGTTCGTGGACTACAACCAGAACGCGCCGCACAAGACGGTGTTCGGCGCCTGGTCGGTCCGGGCCCGGCCCGGCGCGCAGGTGTCCACCCCGCTGGCCTGGGACGAGCTCGACGAGATCCATCCGGACCAGTTCACCGTGGCGACCATGCCCGGGCGGCTGGCCGGCTCCGGCGACCCGTGGCAGCAGATGAACGACGCGCCGCAGTCGCTGGAGCCGCTGCTGGCCATGAGCGAGCGGGATCTCGCGGGCGGCCTGCTGGACGCGCCCTGGCCGCCGGTGTACCCGAAGCAGCCCGGCGAGCCGCCCCGGGTCGCGCCCAGCCGGGCCAAGAAGGCCTGAGTGCGAGGATGACAGCGGGTTGCGCGGGTACCCCGAACGCCTACCCGCCGGCGCCGGGAGACCTGGCGACGGTCTCATCCGAGGAGGACACACCGTGAGCACCGATCCGCCCAGCACGCCGCCTGGCCATGTGCCGCCGATCCGCCGGGAAATCCTGGTCAACGCGGACCCGGCCACCGCGTTCGCGGTGTTCACCGAGCGGATCGGCCAGTGGTGGCCGCTGGAGGACCTGAGCGTCTACGGGCCCGGCGGCACGGTCGGGTTCGCCGACGGGCAGATCGTGGAGCGGTCGGCCAGCGGAGACGCCGCCGTGTGGGGCACGGTCTACCTCTGGGAGCCAGCTGCCGCTCTCGCGTTCAGCTGGCATCCAGGCGGGCCGCCGGATCAGGCCACCCATGCCGAGGTCACCTTTACCCCGGCGGACGCGCAGACACTGGTCACGCTCACGCACACCGGCTGGGAACGGTTCGCGGATCCGGCTGAGGCCCGGGCCGAGTATGAGCTGGGTTGGCCCGTGGTGCTGGGCAGGTATCGCGACCACGTGGCGCACCACGAACAGGACGAGAGCAGCGCGGGCGGGGGCGTCCCGGCCGAAGGCAGCCCGGCCGGGGGCGGAACCGTCGGCGCCGCCCCGGACGAGGGCACCCTCCCGGGCGGCGGCCCGGACGAGGACGGGGTGACGTGGGTGGCCCTGCTGCACCGCCCCGGCCCGGCCGCCCCGGAGGGGGCTGCGCTGTTCGGGGACCCGAGGTTCGCGGAGCACGTGGCCTTCCTCACCCGGATGCGGGACGCCGGCTACCTGGTCGCGGCCGGCCCGCTGACCGACGTGCCGGGTGAGGGCATGACCATCTTGCGGCTGCCCGGGGCGGGCCAGCTCGGCCGGGCCACCGAGCTGGCCACCAAGGACGACAGCAGCGTCGCGAGCGGCTTCTTCACCGTCACGGTCCGCCCGTGGCAGGTCATGTTTCAGGCGGGCAGGTAGTAGCGCAGTCCGTCCGCCTCGTGCCTGCTCACCCGGCCCTGCGCGGTCAGCAGCTGCAGGTGCGCGGCGGTCTCGGTGACCGCGAGCATCTGGTTGAACGGGTCGAGGTCGGCCAGCGCCTTGCCGCGCCGGGTCCAGCGCAACCGGGCCGCGGCCTGGTAGGCGGTCTGGGCGCCGCCGAGGATGGCCGCCTCGGTCTCGTCGAGCCGGGCGCCGTGGTGCGCGATGAGCTCGTCCACCCGCGCGTGGGCGCTCCCGGTGACCGGCCCGTGCGCGGGCAGCAACCGCGCGTCCGGCCGCTCCCGCATCAGGGTCAGCGAGCCCAGGAACGCGCCAAGCGGATCGTCTGACAGCACCGGCTCGAACCCGATCGACGGGGTGATGGCGGGCAGCACATGGTCACCGGCGAACAGCAGCCCGCCGCCGGTGTCGTGGAACACGACGTGCCCGCGGGTGTGCCCGGGCGTGGCCACCACGTCCAGGCTCCGGTCGCCATGCGCGATGACCTCGCCGTCGTGCAGCCAGTCGTCCGGCATCTCCCAGCCCGTCTTGTACGGGTCCCGCGGGCCCTGCAGCCTGGCCACCCGGTCGGCCAGCTCACCCGCGCCGAGCAGGTGCAGGTATTCGAGCTGGTGCTGCAGCGGGGGCCGGTCCCGGCGCATGGAACTGGCCAGCGACTCCCGGTCCCCGATACCCAGACTGACCCGGGTACCGAACTCGCGCCGCAGGTAGACGGCCTGGGTGTAGTGGTCCCGGTGCACGTGCGTGACCAGGATCCGGCGCACGTCCCCGGCGGAGCAGCCGAGCGCGTCCAGGCCCTCGTCGAGCACGGCGCGGGCCCCGGCGATCGCCCACCCGGAGTCGATGAGGACCAGGTCGCCGCCACCGACCAGCGCGTAGACGTTGACCGCGCGCAACCCGTCGTTAGGGAGCGGAAGCGGGATCCGGTAGACGCCGGGCGTGATCTCGAACGTGCCGGGCTCAGTCCAGGTGTCCCGGGTGGAGGTGTCAGGTTGCGACGCGCTTTTCACCGGCACCTCCATCCGTTTGCCGGTCAGCGTACGCGGGATGACGGCGCCCTGGCGGACCAGGTCGGGCTGCTGCCGCTGACCATGATCAGGGTCAAGCGCAACCACCGATCGAGGCCACCGGCTTTCGTAGGCTGAGCCGCATGAACGTTCTCTTCATTACGAGCATGTCGGTCGTCGCCGCTGACCCGCCGCGGAGCCGGAAGCTGTTTATGGACACCCTCGGCCTGCCTTTGGAGAAGTATGAAGCTGACGAGTACTACTCCAGCGATCACATCCCCGGCAGCAAGCACTTCGGCGTGTGGCCGCTCTCGCAGGCGGCCGAGGCGTGCTTCGGCTCGCCGGTGTGGCCGTCGGACAAGGTGGTCCCCCAGGCATCAATCGAGTTCGAGGTCGAGGACGCTGAAGCCGTCTCGGCGGCTGGCAGCGAGCTGGGGGGTGCGGGCTACGAGTTGCTGCACCCAGCGCGCACCGAGCCGTGGGGACAGACGGTGACCCGTCTGCTGACCGAGGACGGCCTGATCGTCGGCATCTCATACGCCCCCACGCTGCACGGCGAGCAACGCGCCTGACCCCCGAATCCCAAGGCCCCGGATCTTCCAGTCGCGCTGATCTTTCTCCTTTCGTAACGGCCTTCATCGCGTCTGGGACGCCGGGCTTTCCGCCACCGCCGTAATGGCACCGGCCATGACCGGATCGGCGGCCGGCCGGGGTGTCCGTGGGGCCCTTCTCAGTGCGGACATCGACGTGACGTGCAGGGCGAACAGCAGCGGCACGGCGGCAGTCGGGATCAGCGCGAGCGGCAGCTCGCTGATCGGCGCACCGGACGGGGTGACGTTGATCAGCTGGAATCCGGTCAGAGCGCCGAGGGTCAGGGCCACGACCAGATCAGTCATCCCGAACGCGTTGAACCACAGGGCGCCGCGGCGGCTCCCGCCCCTCGCGAGCATGCGGGCCACCACCAGCGCAGCGATGCCGGCGGTGACGTCACCCAGGCCTGCCGGCAGGGCGAACAGCGCAGGCAGGTGGCCGAGGGCCATGATGGCCAGGAAGACCGTCCCCTCGGCCGCCCGGAACGACTGCGGGAACTCCAGGCGGGCCACCGTGCCCGGTGCCGCCAGGGCGCGCGCCACCACCGGGATCCGGCGCAGCGCCAGCAGCGCGGCAAAGAAGCCGGCCACCGCGACCGGCATCCACGGCACTCCGTGGCCGAGCCGCGCGTGGTACCAGCCGTGACCCGCGATCACCGCGCTGGCGGTGAACCAGCCGCCGAGGACGACGGCGGCGGCGGCGGCGAGCAGCGCCGCACGCGCCCGGCCCAGGCGCCGCACCGCGCCGCCGTAAAGCACGACGCAGCTCGCGGCCGGGATCGCGACGATTCCGGCGATGGTGATCGCCCACAGATAGCCAGGCGGGTCGTACATGACACCCTCCCCTGATCGAGTTAAGTATCTACAAGATAGTAGGTTGCAGATAGTATCTGTCAACTAGTATTATCGTGGGCGTGACCAGGAACGTTCGTACCTACGACCACTTCTGCCTGACTGCGCGCGCCTTGGAGCGCGTCGGCGACCGGTGGAGCCTGCTGGTGATCCGCGACCTGCTGAGCGGGGCCAAAAGGTTCACCGACCTGATGGACCGCCTCGGCGGGATCACCCCCAAGACGCTCAGCCAGCGCCTGCGCGAGCTAGAGGACACCGGGATCGTGATCGCCGACCGCGAGCCGGGGCGACGTGAGGTCTGGTACCGCCTGACCCCGGCCGGAGCTGACCTGGGACCGGTCATCGACGCGCTCGGCCGGTGGGGGCTACAGCACGCCTGGCGCCGGCCCCAGGCCGGCGAGCCACTGCACGCCGAGCACCTGCTTCGTTCCGTCACCCGGGCCATCGACCTCGCCGCCGGCGACCACGAGCCAGCGCGCTGGCACTTCCGGCTCGACGGTGCGGACTACCTGGTCGAAAGCGACGGCTGCCAGTGGTCGCTCACCGCAGGGGCCCCGCCCGCACGACCCGACGTCACGATCACCGCGACCACCCAAGCCCTGACCGGCCTCATCTTTACCGGGTCAGACGCCGGCGTTGACGTCACCGGCGAGACCGGGCCCGTCCAAAGGTTCCGGCACCTGATCGGCACCATGGCCACCGTCGTACAGCCCGTCTAACCACCATCCCCGCAGCCGGGCCATCCTCGAGCGCAACGCGGCCGTGTGCCGCTGGATGCTACTACGGCGGAGCGCATCCCGAACTGTCCGGCGCGGCCTAAACAGGTGCTGCGCCCTGTTCAGCTGCGGACCGGCTGGTCCTGGACGGCGTTCAGGATCGCGGCGGCCAGCACCGGCACGGGATAGTCGAGTCGTCCTTGACCGCCGCCTACGAAACTAGGCCAGCGGATGGGCCGGAGCCACGCTCGGGCGGGTTACGCCCACGACGGTCAGCAAGTGCTCCAACCCCGCGAAGTCGGCCGGATTGGTCGTGAAGAGAGGCAGATCCTCGGCTATCGCTACAGACGCGATCATCAGGTCTACAGCACCGGCGGCGGGGTTTCCGGCCTGCGCCGATGACCGCAGCAGCAACCTGGCCATAAGCACGTGCCGCCTCCACGCCGAATGGAATCGGGTCAAACTCGTTCTCGGCCCGCTGCAGGACGTCGAGCCGGCGGCCGCGCTCCACATGCTCCTCATAGTCCTGCTGCTCGCTGGCGGGTCGAACTTCGTGAGGGCCAGCTGACAATTCAGCGAGGGTGATCGCACTGATAGCGACGGCGGCCGGCAGGTCGGCGGGATCGATCCACTTCCGCAAGATGACGATATTGGTGTCGAGCAGTCCCTGCAGGTAGCTCTCACCGGCCATCGCGGACACCCGCATCATGATCAGCAGCGGCGTTCTGGTCGGCCCGGAACGCCGCAAGGTCAAGAGCTGGGGCGTTACGTGAGGCCGTGGCGAAGTCCGCCCTCGGGACGAACCGCCGACGGCGGCGGATCGGGATCAGTTCGCCGATCTCACGGCCGTCCCGGGTAACGGTGAACGCCTGCCCACCCTCGACCGCGTCCATAATCTCCCGGGACTTGTTCCGCAGATCCCGCTGCGTGATCTCAGGCTGCGCACTCATGCCAGAAGTCTACCCAACAGGTAGCACCTAGTGCTACTCCGTGCTACCGAATCACAGGTGAGGTGGCGAGCCAGGAGGTCTCGGTGGTACGCGGGGGCGCCGAGCAGGACCTCGGAGGAACGGGCCCGCTTGAAATAGAGCTGGACCGGGTGCTCCCAGGTGAGCGCGGTCCCGCCAAGACCCGGATGGCCGCGCCGGCGGCGTGCCCGGTACGTCCCTTGGCGGAACGCCCTGGCCAGACTCGCCACTGCGGTGAACAGCGCGCCGATCGACTCCTCGGCCACGCTCCCGGGACGGGGCCTGCCGGGACGGAGCCCATGCGGGGCGGAGGTGCGCCGGCCGCCGGAGGTCAGCAGACGAGCGTCTGGTCGTGCGCGGTGATGGTGGCTACCGCGCAGGTCTTGCCGCCGCCACCGCGGGCGGTGACCTGCGCCACGCCCAGGGTCCGGCCGCGGTACAGCACCTCGGCGGTATAGGTGATCGTGTCGGTGACCGGCACCGGCCGGGCGTAGACGACCCGGATGGATGCGGTCTGCAGCGGGCTGGCGTCCGCGTGCAGGGCCAGGGACCCGGTGATCTCGGCGGCGCACAGCAGGACGCCCCCGTGCGTGTTGCCCATCGGGTTGGCGAAGTCGCCCGAGCCGGGCACGGTCACGACCACCACGCCCTCCTCGCGGTGGGCCACAGCACCGAGCAGGGCCATGGCCGACTCCGGGCCGCCCTCGTCATCCAGGGCCGGCAGTGCACCGTCCGCCCCGGATCCGGTGAGCAGAGCCCGCGGGGCGGGCAGGAAGCGCTCCCGGGTCGTGGCCGTGGCGATCAGCGCACCCGAATCGTCGGTGACCGTGCCCTGGCTGAGCCCGCCGCCCGGTTCGAGGCTGACCGGCCAGCCCCGCCCATTGAGCACCGAGCCGTCGGCGGGCAGCGGCGCGGCCAGGTCGATGGACAGTTCCGTGCTCACCGGCCAGTAGTCCTCCGGACGCCCGGCGAGCAGGGCGTTGCCCAGCAGATCATCCAGGAACACGCCGAGGGACCCGGCACAGGTCCCCGAGTCCCGGCCGCGCATCCAGGGGCCGGTGCGCATCTGGGCCCGGACCCCCTGTCCGTCCCGCTCGGCGGCACCCACCCGGAACAGGGCCTCGGGCCGGCCGAGCGGGGTCGTCATGACCGAGACCGGGATCGAGCCGGCACCATTCACGTGTTCCTCCCTGGGCTTCGCGAGCCTAGCGGCCACCTTGACCTTCTACACTAAGGGATACATACTTCCATTACACGTCTAATGTTTGGCTGGCCGCCGGTCACCGGAGGCCAGCTACCCGGGAAGAGCGCCGGCGCCGTCGCCGCTGGGAGGACCAGTCGTGCATTTCGGGCTCAGCGAGGATCAGGCTGCGGTCCGGGACAGCGTGCGCGGGTTCGCCCGGGCCAAGCTCGCCCCGGGCTACCTGGACCGGGCCAAATCCGGCCGTTTCCCCTGGGACGCCCACCGCGAGATCGCCGGGCTGGGCGTGTTCGGGCTGCTGGCCGGCGAGGAGTTCAACCCGCTGCCCGGCGAGGACTTCGTCGCCGCGGGCCTGGCCGTGGAGGAACTCGCGTACGCCGACTTCAACCTGGCCAACGCGGCCATCCCGGTCATGCTGATGACCGCGCTCATCGCGCGGCACGCCCCCGAGCCGGTCCGCAGCGCCTGGCTGCGCCCGCTGGTCGAAGGCGATGCGTACGTATGCCTGGGACTGACCGAGCCCGGCTGCGGCTCGGACGTCACCGCGATCGCGACCACCGCCACCGCGACCGCCGACGGCTACCTGATCAGTGGCGACAAGGCCTCGGTCACCATGCTCAGCCACGGCGGGGCGATCATCGTGATCGCCCGGACCGTGCGCGACGGCCAGAGCGCGGGTCCCTCGGCGTTCCTGGTCCCGCTGGACGCCCCGGGCATTACCAGATCCCCGCTCCAGGACACCGGCTGGACGCCGATGGGCCGCGGCCTGCTGCACCTCGACCAGGTCGAGGTGCCGGCCGGCGCCCTGCTCGGCGCGGAAGGGGCGGCGTTCCGCAGCGTCCTGGGAGGCTTCGACTTCACCCGGCCGCTGCTCGCGCTGACCGCGGTCGGCTGCGCCCAGGCCACGCTGGACGAGACGGCTGGTTACGTCAGCGAGCGGCAGGCGTTCGGGTCCCCGCTGGCCCGGTTCGAGGGCGTGTCCTTCCCGCTGGCCGAGCACGCCACCCACCTGGAGGCGGCCCGGCTGCTGTGCTACTCGGCGCTGTGGCACCGCACGGCCGGCCAGCCGCACACGGCGCTGGCCGCCATGACCAAGTGGTACGGCCCGTACCACGCCAGCCAGGCCATCCGGGACTGCCTGCTGCTGCACGGCAACGTCGGCTACTCCGCCGAGTTCCCGCTGGAGCAGCGGCTGCGGGATGTGCTGGCGGTGGAGATCGCCGACGGCACCGCCCAGATCCAGAAGATCATCATCGCGCGGGAGCTGTTCGGCCTGGCAGTTCGTGCCCTACGGACGCTGACGCAGACGCCGCACCCGGAAGGGGAACACTGATGCCGATCCGCGCGATGACGCCGGAGCTGACCGGGCCGTACTACGAGCAGGGCCTCTGGCGCGACCAGACCCTGTGTGACCTGCTGGACGGGCACGTGCGGCGCACGCCTGGCGCACTGGCCGTGGCCGACCAGCACGAGCGGCTGACGTACGCGGAGTTCGCCGAGCGTGCCGCGGCGTTCGCCGGCTGGCTCGTCTCCCGCGAGGTCGAGCCGGGCTCGGTGGTGGCCATTCAGACCGGGAACCGGGTGTCGCTGGCCCTGGCCCACTTCGCGTGCAGCCGGGCCGACCTGGTCTTCGTGCCGCTGTCCACGCACTGGCGGCGGACCGAGATGGAAAGCCTGCTGCGCCGCTCGGGGGTCAGCGTGCTGGTGCTGCCGCCCGCCACCGAGCAGAGCGACTTCCTGGCCACGGTGAACGCGATGCGGGGTGATCTGCCCCGGCTCCGGCTGGTGGGCGGCACCGACGGGCTGGCCGCGGACTTCGACTTCGACGCGGTCCTGAAGACCGGCCCGGCAGCCCCGTCCGCGGCCGGCCGGGGACGGCCGCGCCACCCGGACGACCCGCGGTTCATCACCATCACCTCGGGCACCACGGACACGCCGAAGATGTCGCAGTGGACCGATAACAACCTGTCGTTCCTGCTCCGGGACTACGCAAGGGCGGTCGGGATAGGCCCCGGGGACGTCGCGGCGGCGATCGCGCCCGCCAATACCGGCGCCACCGGGTACCTGTTCCCGGTGCTCGCGCCGTTGCTGTGCGGGGCCGGCGCGGTGCTGCTGGAGGACTGGGACCCGGCGGCCGCGCTGGACCTGCTGGAAGCGGAGCGGGCCACGCACGCCGCGGCCATCCCCACCCAGCTGGTGCGGATGCTCCAGGATCCGCGGACCGGGACACGGGACTTCACCGCGGTCCGGGTCATCACCAGCGCCGGAGCGCCGCTGACGCCGGACACCGCGGAGCAGACCGAGGAGACGTTCGGGTGCGCGGTCACCACGGTGTACGGCAGCACCGACGGCGGGGTCATCACCGTGACCAGGACCACGGACCCGGTAGCCAAGCGGCGCACGACCGTGGGCCGGCCCATCCCGGGCGGCGAGGTCGTCCTTCGTGACCCGCTGGGCGAGCCGGTCCCGACGGGCACTGGGGGCGAGGTGACCTGGCGGACCCCGACCAAGTCGTTCGGCTACCTGAACGACGACGAGCGCACCGAGGCCATGTTCCGTGGCGACGGCTGGTTCTACTCCGGTGACCTGGGCAGCCTCGACGAGGATGGCTACCTGGCCATCACCGGGCGGAGCAAGGACCTGATCATCCGTGGTGGCCAGAACATCAGCCCGCTGGAGATCGAGCAGATCGTCGCGCGGCACGACGCGGTGTCCGAAGTGGCGGTGGTCGGCATCCCCGACCCGGTCTTCGGGGAACGGGCCTGTGCCTGCGTGGTGCTGCGGCCGGGGGTGACGGCACTAGCCCTGGACGAGCTGACCGGGTACATGCGGGCCCAGGAGATCGCCCCGTTCAAGCTGCCCGAGCGGCTGGAGATCTTCGCCGAGTTGCCCAGGACGGCGGGCGGGAAGCTGAGCAAGGTCACGCTGCGCTCCGAGGTCGTCGAGCGGATGGCGGCACGATAGGGAAGGAGCAGCGCGATGGGGGAACCAGCGGCGCGGCAGGCCATGGCGGGTGGCTCCAGCCACGTAAAATGCAGGCTTGGTTGACTTGGGCGGATCGGGAGAGGATCAGATGGCGGCGCGGCGCACGTCGGGCGCGGGGGCGGCCGGCCGCGGGCAGCCGGATCGGCCCGGGCGGCCGCTGGTCAGCGCGGGCAGCGCGCGTTCGCAGCTGCTGACCGTGCTCGGCGAGCTGGTCATGCCCAACGAGAACTCCGTCTGGACCTCCTCCCTGCTGTACGTCCTGACCGGCCTGGGCGTTGAGGAGCAGACGGCCCGCCAGGCCATCGCCCGCGGCGCCGCCGCAGGCTGGATCACCGGGCACCGGCAGGGCCGTGAGGTGCAGTGGGAACTGACACCGGCTGGCCGGAGACTGATCGACCAGGGCGCCGAGCGCGTCTACTCAATGAGCGGCGAGGCCGCTGCGTGGGACGGTAACTGGCTGATCCTGCTGGTCAGCATCCCGCAGCAGCAGCGCGCCGTGCGCAAGAAGCTGTACGCGGCGCTGAGCTGGGAGGGTTTCGGCAACCCGACTCCCGGCGTCTGGCTGTCACCGCACCCGGACCGGCAGGCCGGGGTAGAGCAGGTGATCAGCACGCTCGGACTGCGCGAGTCCACGCTGGCGTTCGTGGGCAGCTCGATGTCCATCGGGCTGCCGGACGAGGAGATCGTCCGGCGCGCCTGGGACCTGGACGAGGTGACCGCCAGGTACGAGCAGCTGCTGGTCCGGTTCAGCGGGATGGCGCCCGAGCCGGGTGACCCGCTGTTGTTCACCCACGTCCAGCTGGTCAGCGAGTGGCAGCGGTTCCCGTTCCTGGACCCGCAACTGCCCGCCGAGCTATGCCCGGACTGGATCGGGCGCCGTGCCGCGGTGGTGTTCCGGCAGCTGCGGGCGCAGTGGTACGACGACGCCCAGGCGCGCTGGCGCGAGGTGGTCAAGGAGACCTCACCAGCCTAAAAGTTTTCCAGGCGCAAGGCGATTACCCTCCGAAAAGCCCTGGCCTGGAGCTAGAAGACTCTAAGCGTGAGTCTTTAGGCATGGGCCTTCTAGTCCACGCGAGTAGGGGGATATCGCCTCTGGCCCGCGCCCCCGGATATTCCGTAGTGTGGTCATAAAGAATCCTTCGGCGGAATACCCGTGATCTGCGTCGCGCAGTCCAGGGCGCGGGCCAGTTCACCTGCAACGTCAAGAGTATCGATGGCTCCCGGACACGGTCACGGTCTTCACCTCCGCCACCACCTGGATCGCTTCGGGGGGCAGCGGTTGAGCAGGCCTGTCCCGCCGGGTAACCGGCGACCGTAGGCCGGTAACCATCCTGGTGCTGGCGCTGGCCACCGGAACCATGATCCTGCACTTTCATCTGTACTGAAAGAGGGGGAACCGTGAAAGGCATCATCGCACTAGCCGGAACTGCCGCAATGGCATTGGTCGGAATCCTCAGCACCACGGCAGCGGTTGCCGCTCCGGCACCCGCCAATCACAGTTTCTCGGCGCCACGGATACAGACCTTTTCACCGTATGGCTGGCATACGAAACACGGTCAGTGGAAGATCGCGCCGACTGCGGTCTACTTTGGCGGGGGGGCTGGCTATGCGGCTCCGCGAGTCAAGAACATTCACTATGCCTTTTACAACCACGGTGGGGCGTACGGAACTGCCCGGGTGTACGTAGACAACTGCAGGCCAAGTTGTGTGCAGGCGGGGCACTATGTGAACGGGCGGGTGTACTTCTACGGCACGCAGTACCACTCAGGCCCGGGCTGGAACTTCAGCGAGTTCACGGAGCACTGGCAGGGTGGCACGTTCAGCGCCTACATCGACAGCGCCGGTCAGTGGAACTGGTGACATGACCCGGACCCTGGGCTGGTGGCCTGATGCGCGTCCTGGTGTTTGAAGGAGGAACCGGCTGCGACTCAGACCCACAGGCCACCAGCCCGAGCAAGATCATCCCCAGCAGTGCTGTCGTGCACCCCCAGCTGTCAGAGGTCTAGGCTGGCCGGCGTAGCTAGCGCACCGCCGCGAGAAAGGCAGGCCATGACAACTCTCGGCAACCGGCCAGTCACCGCGCTGCTCGTCATCGATGTCCAGAACGCCGCCGTGGACGGGAGTTACCAGCGCGATGCGGTCGTGGCGAGCATCGGCAGCCTTGTCGAGAAGGCGCGGCGGGAACATGTCCCGGTTATCTGGGTCCAGCATTCCGACGACGAGCTCAAGAGAGGAAGCGGCGGCTGGCAGATCGTCCCCGAGCTGAATCCGGATGGCTCAGAGCCGCTGGTCGAGAAGCACTACGGCGACTCTTTCGAGGACACCACCCTGGAGAACGTGCTGTCCGGGCTCGGCGTCGGGCGGCTGGTGGTCGTCGGCGCGCAGAGTGACTTCTGCGTCCGCTCGACTCTCCACGGCGCCTTCGCCAGAGGCTATGACGCGACACTGGTCAGCGACGCGCACACCACGGAGGACCAGACTGAGTGGGGCGCCCCCCCGCCGGACCAGGTCATCGCGCACACGAACCTGTACTGGAGCTACCAGACGGCGCCGGGGCGGACGGCCGGGACGGTCGAGACCAAGGACGTCGATTTCGCTGACGCGCGTCCTGACGCCTAGTGCCCGCTGGGTCCTCTGCGACGCATTCCTGGCGTAGACCGAACCCATCGCCCAGCCGGAGGCACGACGGATTCACTTATGCGGCGCCGTCCGGGATTGACTGGAAGGGCTGGATGACTAGCGGTAGGCGCGCCCGGGACGCCACCCGCGTCCTGGCCACAGTCGGACTCAGCCCGCCACGCCCAAACATGGACATCACACGACTTTGCCGGGACCCTGGCACCCCCGGCTGGGCTCAGCCGGGCGGCCCGTCCTCCGGCTGGCCGGCCGTCAGCAGGGCGTCGATGTCGTCCGGCGGGTAGCCCAGCTCGGCCAGGACCTCGCGGGTGTGCTGCCCGGACCGGGGCGGGCCGGGCACCAGATGCCGCTGGGCGCCGTCGTAGCTGACCGGGGCGTCCACGGATTCCACGCCCGCACCCTCGATCTCGACCCAGGCCCCGGCGGCCCGCGCCTGCGGGTCGGCCAGCACGTCGGCCGGGGTCTGCACCGGGGCCCAGAACACGTCGTGGTCCTCGAACGCCTTCACCCAGTCGGCCAGGGGCCGGGCCGCGAAGGCCTCGTCCAGGATGGCGATCACCTCACGGCGGTGCCGGGCCAGGCTGCGCGGCGAGCCGAACCGCTCGTCGTCCAGCAGGTCGGAACGCCCGATGGCGGCCAGCACCTTGGGCAGCTGGCGCGCGGCCTGCACGCCGACCAGGAAGAACCAGTGGCCGTCCGCCGTGGCGTAGGAGTTGTACATGGGGGTGGGGCAGTTGTCCCGCGGGTACGGCGGGCGCGGGCGGCCGCCCATGGCCGCCACGCCCAGTTCCCCGGCCAGCGCCCACATGCCGGTGCGCAGCAGCGACACGTCCACCATCCGGCCCCGGCCGGTCTGCTGCCGTTCGTGCAGGGCGGCCAGGATCCCGGCTACCCCGGTCATCGCGGTGAACGTGTCGCCGAGCCCCTGCATCTGCGGTGCCGGGGGCTCGCCCTGGGTGGTCATCTCGTGTGAGATCCCGGTCCGGGCGAAGAAGGAGGCCAGGTCGTAGCCGGCCCGTTCCTGGTCAGGGCCAGTCCACCCGTAGGCCGTCAGTGAGCAGAACACCAGCCGCGGGTACCGGCTCGCCACCTCGGCGGGCGACAGGCCCAGCCGGGTCAGCGCGGCCGGCCGCAGGTTGGTCAGCAGCACGTCGGCCGAGGCCAGCAGGCGGCCGAGGACCTCCCGGCCCTGCCCGGTGCGCAGGTCGAGCTCGATGGACCGCTTGCCGCGGTTCGCTGACGTGAACGCGCCGTTCGGGGCGTCGGGGTTGGCGCCCATCGAGCCCCAGATATGGCGCATCGGCTCGCCGCCGGGGGGCTCGACCTTCACGACGTCGGCGCCCCAGTCCGCGAGCACCCCGCCCGCGGCCGGGCCGGCCATCCAGTGCGCCAGCTCGACCACCCGGACGCCGCGCAGCGGCGCGGGCACCCCCGGCGCAGGCGCCCCAAGCTCAGGCGCCCCCGGCTCAGGCGCACCCGGCCCGGGCAGTGGCGGGGCGTTCACCGGACCACCACGAAGTCCACTCGCTCCGGGCCCCGGGTCTGGCCGCCGCTCCACTCGATCCCGGCCGGGCTGTCCAGCCGGAAGTCCGGCATGACCCGCAGCCACTCCTCGAGGGTGACCCGCAGCTCGAGCCGGGCCAGGTTGGAGCCGAGGCAGCGGTGCCCGCCGGAGCCGAAGGTCAGATGGCGGTTGCGCTTGCGGTCGATCCGGATCGCGTCCGGGTCCTCGAACACGTCCGGGTCGCGGTTGGCCGCCGCGAACGCGAGCAGCACCCGCTCCCCCGCCCCGACCGTCCGGCCGTCCAGGTCGGCGTCCTGCGTGGCGATCCGGCCGACGCTCACCGGCGCGTAGACCCGGAGGAACTCCTCCGCGGCGGTGTCGATCAGCCCCGGGTCGGCGACCAGGCGGCGGCGGTCCTCGTCGTGGGTGGCCAGGTGCCACAGGCTGGAGCCGATCGCGCTCCAGGTGGTGTCGGCCCCCGCGATCAGGATGAGGAACGCCGAGCCGATCTGGTGCTTGCGGGACAGCGGCACGCCGTCGATGGCCGCCCCCGCCAGGTAGGTGATGAGGTCGTCACGTGGCTCGGCTTCCCGCTCGTCCAGCAGCCCGCCGAGATAGGCCAGGATCTCCCCGACCGCCTGGGCCCGGACCGACTGGTCCCTGGGGCCGATCCGGATCATCCGGATCATCCAGTCGGTGAACTGGTCACCGGGCGGGACGCCGAGCATCTTGGTCAGCACCGCGATGGTCAGTTCCTGGGCGAAGTCGGTCACCACGTCGCCACCACCGCGGGCGGCCAGTGCGCTGGCCAGGTCCCGGGCCTTGCCCCGGACGAACGGCTCGAACGCCGCGATCCGCTTGGGCAGGAAGTACGGCATCAGCACGTCGCGGTGCAGCTTGTGCGCGGGCGGGTCCGAGGTCAGCGGGGGGAGGAAGAGCCCGCCCGCGGACTCCAGCGGGCCCGCCACCTCGACCGCGCGCGAGGAGAACCGCTCCCCGTCGCGGGCGATCTCCCGGACCGTGTCGTAGCGCACCGGCATCCAGGAGCCACCCCACTGGTCGGAGTGCGCGACCGGGCATCCGGACGCCCGCATGGCCGACCAGGTGGCGTACGGGTCGGTGCGGAAGCCCGGGGAGAAGATGTCGTAACCGTCGTGGCCGTCCCCGGCGGGCTGGCTGCTCATGGCCAAAAGTCTACAGATATAGAGACTCGATGTCGAGACGTGTAGAGTGTTGCTTGACGGTGCCGGGATGGCGGGCAGGCCGATAGCGTGCAGGCGGGCGAATGACAGGCGGCCGGATCCGGCGGGTGGCCCGGCGGACGGGAGGCGGAACGTGGCGGACGCAGTGCTGCTGGAACGCAGCGGCCCGGTGGCGAGCCTGGTGCTCAACCGCCCGGACAAGCACAACGCCCTGCGGTTCGCCGACCTGGACCGGCTCGTCGCGCTGCTGCACGAGGCCGAAGACGACGACGAGGTCAAGGTCATCGTGCTCCGCGGCGAAGGCCCCTCGTTCTGCTCCGGGCACGACTACGACGACGCGGCCCGCGCCTACGGGCTGGAACCCGGCCCGGACGGCGCGAAACCCCGCCGTCCCAGCCAGCGGTCGAGGCTGGCCACGGACCGCAGGCTCGGGATGAACTACATGGCGTTCCAGTACTCGATGAAACCGGTGATCGCCCAGGTGCACGGGGTCTGCACCGGGGCCGGGCTGTACCTGGTGGAACTGGTCGACCTGGCCATCGCCGCGGACACCGCCCGGTTCAGCCACGCCGAGCAGCGGCTCGGGCTGGCCGGCAACACCTGGCAGCTCAACACCGAGATCCTGCTCTACGGCCCGAAACGCGCCCGTGAGCTGATGCTGCTCGGCGAGGAGTTCGACGGGCAGCAGGCCGAGGCCTGGGGCCTGGTCAACCGGTCCGTGCCACCGGACCAGCTCGGGACGGTCGTGGACGACTGGGCCCGGCGGATCGCCCGGCACCCCCGCGACGCGCTGGTCACCGCCAAGGCCGTGCACCAGATGGCGCTGGACAGCCTGGGCGGCACCCAGCAGTTCTGGCGCGGCACGGTCGGGCACACGCTCGGCACCAACCTGCGGTTCGAGCCGGACGAGTTCAACTTCCTGCGTGAGCGGTCCCGGCACGGGACGGGGGCCGCGTTCCGGGAGCGCGATGGCCACCACAGCGACGGCGCGGACGAAGGCTAGGGGGCCACCGGGGCGATCCGGCCGGCCACGATGTCCTCCTGGAGCCGGAACTTCTGGATCTTTCCCGATGCGGTGAGCGGATATTCCGCAACGAAAAACCACTCGGCAGGCGCCTTGAACCCGGCCAGGTGATCGCGGCAGTAGTCCCGCAGCGCCGCGGGCGACGGCGGGTTCGCCGGGTCGGCAGGCTTGATCACCGCGGCCACCCGTTCCCCCCATTTCTCGTCGGCCAGGCCCACGACGGCCACCTGGGACACGGCCGGGTGGGCGAACAGGATGTCCTCGACCTCGCGCGGATAGATGTTCTCGCCACCCCGGATGATCATGTCCTTGAGCCTGCCGGTGATCGTGAGGTACCCGCGGCCGTCCATGGCGGCCAGGTCCCCGGTCCGCAGCCAGCCGTCGCCGTCCAGCGCCGCCGCGGTCTCCCGGGGCATCCCGAAGTAGCCCAGCATGGTCTGGTAGCCGCGGGCGCAGATCTCCCCGACCTGCCCGACCGGCATGACCTCCCCGGTCACCGGGTCCGCGATCTTCACCTCGACCTGCGGCAGCGGCCGGCCGATCGTCTCGGACTGGTCTTCCGCGCTGTCGTCCAGCTGGGTCTGGGAGATGACCCCGTGCAGTTCGGTCTGGCCGAACACGATCGTGAACTGGCAGCCGAACGTCTCCGTGGCCCGGCGCACCAGGGCGGCCGGCACGACGGCCGCGCCGGACATCACGGTCTGCAGGCTGGACAGGTCACGGGCGGCCAGGCCGGGCTGCTCCAGCAGGGCCAGCAGCATGGTGGGAACGGCCAGCATGATGGTGCCGCGGTAGGCCTCGACGAGCTCGAGCACGAGGCCCGGGTCGAAGCCGGGCAGCAGCACGTAGGTGCCGCGCTGGGCGATCGTGCCCAGCTCGGTGAGTGTCCCGCCGCCGATATGGAACATGGGCATCGCGTTGACCCAGACACCGCCGTCTTCGACCCCGGACCCGAGGGCGACGAAACGCGACGCGTTCACGACCCCGCGATGGTGCAGGATCGCGCCCTTGGGGAACCCGGTCGTCCCGGAGGTGTACTGGATCTGCGCGGGGTCCTCGGGCTGCACCGGCGGCAGGGTGACGGCCCCGTGGTGGGGGGTGGAGTCCGCGGACGCCACGAACGTGTCCCAGTGACTCAGCGGGATGGCCTCCCGCAGCCCGGGCAGGCCGTCGCGGAGGCTGGCCACCGCGTCCGCCATGTCAAAGCCCCGGTACTCGTCAGCGAAGAAGATCCCGGCCGCCTGGGACTGGGCCAGCACGTACCGCAGCTCCCGCCCGCGCAGCGCCGGGTTGACCGTGACCAGGACCATCCCGGCCAGGCTGACGCCGTGCTGGAGCAGCATCCACTCCGGGCAGTTGGGGGCCCAGACGGCGATGCGCTCACCGGGGGCGAAGCGGGTCAGCAGCGCCCGGGCGGCCCGTTCCGCGACCGCCAGCAGCTCGGCGTAGGTCCAGGTCCGCCGGGCGGCCGGATCAGCCGAGCCCTCGACGAGCGCGAGCCGGCCGGGCACCTGCGCGGCGGCGGCCCGCAGCAGGTCCCCCACCGTGGTGTCCAGCAACGGCTGGCTGCGGTCCGCCGGCCAGTAAGAACTGGCCAGCTGGGCTGAGGTGGCCGGCATCGTTGCCTCCCGGGAAGTCGCGCCCGGGTGGGGCCCGGGGCGGTGAGGTGCGTTAGGGATGAAGAAGGGTTTCGCGGGGCGGGGGCGGCCCGGTCAGGTCGGCGCCGCCGAGAGCCAGCCATTGCGCGCGGATCTCGCGGCGGAGGATCTTGCCGGTCGCGTTGACCGGGAGCGGGTCGCGGCGCAGCCACCAACGGGCTGGCTGCTCGAACCGGGCCAGCTCGCGCCCGGCGTGCGCGCGCAGCGCCGCGATGCCCGCGGCCGCACCCGGCGCCAGCACGACCACCGCCCCGACCTGCTCCCCGAGATCGGCGTCGGGCAGTCCCACGGCCGCGGCCTCGAGCACCTCCGGGTGCCGGAGCAGGGACCGCTCGACGTGGGCGCAGGCGATGTTCTCGCCGCCGCGGATGATGATGTCCTTGGACCGGCCGGTCACGTAGAGCCAGCCGGGTTCCTCGATCCGGCCCAGGTCACCGGTGCTGATCCAGCCGTCCGGGTCGGCCAGCGGCTCCGGGTCCCCCAGGTAGCCATCGGTCTGCGTGGGCGTCCGGGCCTGGATCTCCCCCACGCCGTCCGGCCCGGGCCCGGCGATCCTGAGCTCCACGACCGGCAGCGCCCGGCCCACGCAGCCTGGCCGGTCGTCCAGGTCCCGGCCGGACCCCGCGGCGAGCACCCCGCCGGCCTCGGTCAGGCCGTACAGGCTGCCCGCGCCGGCCCGGACGCCGGGGAACGACGCGGCCACCCGCTGGCGCAGCTCCGGGCTGACCGCCGCGCCGCCCATCGGCACCGAGCGCAGGCTTGACGTGTCCCGGCGGGACAGGTCGGGATGATCGAGCACCCGGGAGACCATGGTGGGCACGCTGCCCCAGACCCGCACCCGTTCCTCCTCGATCAGCCGCAGCACCTCGGCAGGGTCGAACCGGCCGTCCAGGAAGACGAGCGTGCCGCCGGTCAGCAGGGTGAGGCAGCTGGTCTGGATGCCCGCGAGGTGGAACAGCGGCACCGACAGCAGGCTGACCGTGCCCGGGTGGCCCGGGGGCAGCTCGGTGGGCAGCCGCCCGGTCAGCACCAGCAGGTTCTGCAGGTTGGCGATGACGCAGCGGTGGGACATGACGACGCCCTTGGCGGTGCCGGTGGTCCCGGAGGAGAACATGATCAGGGCCGGGTCGTTTTCGGTGAGGTGGGGCGGCTCGGGGGCGGGTGCTCCGGGGGCCGGCGGTCCGCCGGCGTCCACCAGCGGGCGCAGCGTGTCCAGGCCGACTACCCGGCCGGCCGGGACCCGGCCCAGCACGCCGGCCGCGGGTGGCTGGCTGGCCAGCACCAGGAACGGCGCAGCCTGGGCCAGGGCGGCGGTGGTCTCGGCTTCGTTCCACCAGGCGTTGCCGAGCACCGCGACGGCGCCCAGGGTCTGCGTGGCCCAGAACGCGACGACCCACTCGATCTGGTTGAAGCCGAGCAGCATGACCCGCTGGCCCCGGCGGACGTCCAGCCGGCGCAGGTGCGCCGCGACCCGGGCCACGGCGCCGGTGAAGGCGCCGTAGCTCAGCCGGCGCTCTCCCTGGACGAGGAACTCGCGCTCCGCCCAGGGCCCGGTGCCGCGCAGCAGTTCGGCCAGGCAGCCCGGCCGCCGGGCGTACGTCAGGCAGGGATGCCCGGCCGCGGTGCCGGCCACGACCTCCCGGCCCCAGCGTGCCGCCTCAGCCGCCGGCTCCCCCGCCAGCGGCCCAGCAGCCGCTGACTGGTCAGGCATCAGCGTCGAGCGAGATGGCCTGTTCCGGGCAGTTGTCCACCGCGAGCCCGGCCAGGTCCTGCTGATCCGGCGGAACCATCCCGTCGCCCATCGCCGAGGCGAAGCCTTCCTCGTCGATGTCGAACAGGTCAGGTGCCACCGAGATGCACCGGTTGTGCCCCTGGCAGAGCCGCGGGTCCACGCGAACCTTCATGCCTGTCCCCTTCCCCTCTTGCTGTTATCGAGGTCGGCCGGAGCTCGACGGCTAGCTCTCATCTCTCTCACCGGGTAAACCGGGGCGGGCGCTTCTCGAGCAGGGCGGCCACCCCCTCCGCGTAGTCGGGCTCGGCCATGAGCTTCCCGATCTGGGCCTTGCTCTCCTCCACCGCCGCCCGCGGGTCACCGTGCAGCACGTCGGCCCACATCTGCCGTTTCGCGGTGGTCACCGCGAGCGGGGACGCGGCGGCGATGGTCCGGGCGTAGGTATCCACCTCTTCCGCGAACTCCTCCGGTGGCAGCACCTTGTTGAAGAACCCCATGCCCGCCATCTCCTCGGCCAGCAGCACCCGCCCGGTCAGCAGGATGTCCGCGGTGTGCGTCATGCCGACCAGCCGCGGCAGGATCCAGGACAGCCCGTACTCGGCGGGCAGTCCCAGCCGGGGCGCCGCGGTGGTGATCTTCGCGCCGGTCACCGCGAAACGGAGGTCGCAGAACGCGGCCAGCGCGACCGCGATGCCCGCACAGGCCCCGTTGACCGCGGCGATCATCGGTGTGCGCAGGCCGAGCTGCCAGGTCATGTCCGCGTCGAACTCCGGCCGGACGCCGTACCCCGGCCGGGCCGCGTCCTGCGGCAGGGCCGGGTCGTAGTGGTCGGCCTCGACGTACCCGGACAGGGCCTTGGGATCGGCGCCGATGCAGAAGGTGTGCCCGGACCCGGTGAGCACGATGACCCGGACCGCCGGGTCGTCGTCAAGCTGCTGGCAGATCCAGCGGTACTCGGCGTGCATCCGGCCGGTCCAGGAGTTCCGCCGCTCCGGCCGGTGCAGCCAGATGGTCGCGATCCCCGCGTCGTTGACTTCGTAGCGGGTGACCTTGAGCTCCATCGGTCCTCCAGTGGGCCGTGGCCCCCGGGTCTGGCGCCGGGGCGAGCGTGCGCCTAAACTATACAAGATGAGCAACTGGATCGCTAGGAATGTAGAACGTGCTTTGCGGGGCGAGCCGGGCGTGAGCACCCGGTGACCGCCGCCGCCGTGCTGGAGTCGCCCCGCAAGCCGCTGACCGTCACTGAGATCGACGTCGAGCCGCCCCGGGCGGGCGAGGTGATGGTGGACGTAGGCGCGTCCGGCGTCTGCCACTCCGACATCTCGGTGTGGAACGAGACCCTGGCCCACCCGATGCCGCTGGTGCTCGGGCACGAGGCCGCCGGGACCGTGACCGGGGTCGGCCCGGGCGTGACGTCCGTGGCCCCCGGCGACCGGGTCGTGCTGTCCTGGCTGGCCCAGTGCGGCACCTGCTTCTACTGCGTGCATCACCAGCCGCAACTGTGCGAGGTGGCCGGGGTCGCGTTCGCCCGGGGCACGCTGCTGGATGGGAGCACCCGCTACCGCCGGGGCGGCCAGCCGCTGTACCAGATGGCCGGGCTCGGCACCTTCACCGAGCGCTGCGTGGTGCCCGAGGGCGCAGCCGTCAAGATCCCGGACACGATCCCGCTGACCTCGGCCGCGCTGATCGGCTGCGGCGTGCTGACCGGGTTCGGCGCGGCCGTCAACACCGCGGGCATCCGGGTCGGCGACACCGTGGCCGTGCTGGGCTGCGGCGGCGTCGGGCTGAGCGCCGTGCAGGGCGCGCGGATCGCCGGCGCAGGCATGATCATCGCCATCGACCTGCACGAGGAGCGGCTGGCCATGGCGGCCCAGCTTGGGGCCACGCACACCCTCCAGCCGTCCGACACGATCGCCCGGGAGGTCCGCGCGCTGACCGGCGGGCGGGGCGCGGATCACGTGCTCGAGGTCGCCGGGCGCCAGCAGACCGTGCGCGACGCGATCCGGATGACCCGCCGCGGCGGGCAGGTCGTGCTGGTGGGCGCGGCCGGGGACGACGTCACCGTCTCGCTGCCCGCCTTCTCCGGGGTGGTGATGACCGAGAAGATCATCCGGGGCTCGCTCTACGGCTCCGCCGACGTGCGCCGCGATGTGCCCCGGCTGGTCAGCCTGTACCAGTCCGGCCTGCTCAAGCTGGACGAGATGGTCACCGAGACGTTCCCGTTCGCCCAGGTGAACGACGCCGTCGAGTACTGCGCCGCGGAAAAGGGCGCCCGCGCAGTGGTGGTGATGGCATGACGGACATACGAACGGCAAGCCTGGCGATGACGATCGGCGGCGAGCCGGTGACCGGCCCGGGCACCATCGACGTGATCAACCCGGCCACCAGCCTGGTGTTCGCGGAGGCCCCGGACTGCTCCCGGGACCAGCTCGACCAGGCCATGCGGGCCGCGCAGGTGGCGGCGGGTTCCTGGCGGGCGGATGAGCACGCCCGCCGGGCCGCGCTGCGCGCGGCGGCCGCGGCGACCCTGGCCGCGGCCGACGACCTGGCCGCGCTCCTCACCGCCGAGCAGGGCAAGCCGCTCAAGGCGGCCGCGTTCGAGGTGGCCGAGATGGCCCGCTGGCTGGAGTACTCGGCCGGGCTGGACCTGCCCCGCACGGTGCTCCAGGACGACGAGCAGGGCCGCGCCGAACTGGTGCACCGCCCGCTCGGCGTGGTGGCCGCGATCACGCCGTGGAACTACCCGCTGCTGCTGGCCGGGTGGAAGCTGGGGCCCGCGCTGCTGGCCGGCAACACCGTGGTGCTCAAGCCGTCGCCGTTCACGCCCCTGTCCACCCTGGCCCTGGGCCGCGTCCTGGCCGGGGTGCTGCCGCCCGGCGTGGTCAACGTGGTCAGCGGCGGCGATGAGCTCGGGGCCTGGATGACCGCCCACCCGGCCGTGGCGAAGATCAGCTTCACCGGGTCGGTGCCGACCGGCAAGGCAGTGGCCGCGGCGGCCGCCCCCGACCTCAAGCGGTTCACCCTCGAGCTCGGCGGCAACGACGCGGCGATCGTGCTCGACGACGCCGACCCGGCGGTCATCGAGCGGGGCCTGTTCTGGGGCGCGTTCATCAACAACGGCCAGATCTGCGCGGGCATCAAGCGGATCTACGTGCCGGAAAGGCTGCGCGGGGCCGTGGTCGAGGCGCTCGCCTACCGGGCCAGCCGGGTCCGGGTGGGACCCGGCACCGACCCGGGCGTCCAGCTCGGCCCCATCCAGAACCAGCCGCAGTTCGACCGGGTCTCCGGACTGGTCGCCGACGCCCTGGCCCGCGGCGGGACGGCCGCGGCGGGCGGCCACCCGATAGACCGGGACGGCTACTTCTTCGCGCCCACCATCCTGACCGGGGTGGCCGAGGGGACCCCGATCGTCGACGAGGAGCAGTTCGGCCCGGCCGTGCCGGTGATCGGCTACCGGGATCTCGACGACGCGGTGGCCCGGGCCAACGACACGCGTTATGGGTTGTCCGGCTCGGTCTGGAGCGCCGACCCCGACCGGGCCGCCGCCGTCGCGGAGCGGCTGGAATGCGGGACCGCGTTCGTGAACGACCACCTCACCCTGCAGCCGTACCTGCCGTTCGGCGGGATGAAGTGGAGCGGCATGGGGGTTGAGAACGGGCCGTGGGGGCTGGCGGAGTTCACCGCCCTCCAGGTGCTCTACCGGACCCGCCGCTAACCGCGGGCCCGGGCCGTCCCCGCCTCGGCCCGGCGTCCGCTGGGTCCTGGCTTGCCGCGCGCCGTGACGGCCGCGACCGCTCCCGCTTCCACCCAGGCCGCGAACGGAACGTGGCCGGTCACCTCGGCCTGCCCGGTCGTGAGCGTCCCTGAGCGCAGCGCCCGGCCGACGCGGCCTGGCACCCGGACCGGGATCAGCGCGAGCCGGCGGCCGGTGACCGACCGCCAGGTGCGGGCCAGCGTGCGCAACTCGGTCACCTCGGGCCCGGCGATGCTGGTCCCGGCCCGCCGGGCCGGCTGCTCCGCGACGTCCGCCACGTACCGGGCGACCTCGGCGCACGCCACCGGCTGCAGCAGCGCGCGCGGCGCCGGCAGCGCCCGCCAGCGGGCCGCGGCGCCGAAGACGTTCGCGATGTACTCGTGGAACTGAGTGGCGCGGACGATGGTCCACGGCACCGGTCCCTGCTCGACCAGGTGCTCCTGGTCGGTCTTGACCGCGTAGTAGCCGACGGGCAGCTGGTCGCAGCCGACGATCGACACGCACACATGATGACGCACCCGGGCGGCCTGCTCCGCGTCCAGCAACCGCCAGGTGCCCTCGACCAGGACCGCGGCCGCCTTGCGCCCGGCGTTGTTGCTGGCGTCGACCACCGCGTCGCAGCCCTCCAGCGCGGGCCCGAGCCCGGCCCCGGTGAGCAGGTCCACGGGGTAGTTCGGCGCGGACCGGCTCAGCACCCGGACCTCGTGCCCACGCGAGCCCAGCTCAGCCGCGACGTGGCTGCCCAGCGTCCCGGTTCCTCCCACAATGGCGATTCTCATGCCCAGGTGACGACGCAGGCCCCCGGGGTGTGACATGCCGCCGGCTCAGGAGGGCACCCGTCGGCCGGGGCGGCGCATCCCTCCCACCCCGCCATCCGGTTATCTTGGCCGGATGAGCGCGAATGCCGAGCCGGGCGTGGGGCAGCCGGAGTCCGTCCTGGACACCGCGGTCATGCGGGCTATGGCTCACCCCGCCCGGCTGGCCCTGCTGGAACACCTGCGCAACGACGGGCCGGCCACCGCGACGGAGTGCGCCGGGGTCGTGGGCCTGTCGCCCAGCGCGACCAGCTATCACCTTCGCGCCCTGGCCCGGGCCGGGCTGGTGGAAGCCGCGCCCGGGCGGGGCGACGGCCGGGAACGCCTGTGGCGCATCACCGCCGGGCGTTACGCGGTCACGGGGGTCGCGGACCTGGCCCCCGAGGGACGCGAGGCGCTATCACGCGCTGCTGGAATCGCTGCTGGCCTGGGACGACGTCCGGATCCGCCGGTACCTGTCCCAGCTCGACGCCGAGCCCCCGGAGTGGCAGGACGCGGCGTTCTTCATGGACTCGACGCTCCAGGTCACCGCGGAGGAGCTGACCGACGCTCAGCCAGGCCGTGTACGACCTGCTCGAGCCCTACCGCAAGAACCGCCGCGGGGACCTGCCCCCCGGCACCCGCCCGGTCTCCCTGACCGTCCGCGCCCTCCCCAGCTAACCCTCCCTCGCCGCGCCGCCCCGCTGTGCCTGCCCCGGCGATTACCGTCATGCGCGGCCGGCCTTCGCATATCGCCAGGGGCGCTTGCCAAGCTCAGATGTGAAGGACATACTTCGAAGCATGTCCTTCATATCTCGAGCTGCGGCGGTCGCCCTGGACCGATGTGTATCTCGCCAGCGGGGCGCGGGCGGTGTCGTCGTGCGGTGACTTCCTGGCCGCGACCGCGCTGGTGCTGGAACTGCAGCAACGCGGCGCGGGCGGGTTCGCGGTGGCCGCGGTGCTGATCGCCGCGGCGGCTCCCCCGGTGCTGCTGGTCCGCTGGACCGGGCGGCTGGTCGACCGCGCGGACAGCCGGCTCCTGCTGGTCGCGACGGGTCTGGCCCAGGCGGCCGCGTGCGTGGCGCTCGCGTTCGCGTCCGGGCCTGCGGAGATCATCGCGCTGGTGGCGGTGCTGGCCGCCGGGCTGGCCGTGACCCAGCCGTGCCTGTCCGCCCTGCTGCCGTCCATGGTCCCGGCCGATGACCTGCCCAAGGCGATGGCGCTCAGCCAGACCGCCGGGTCCCTCGGCCTGATGCTCGCGCCGGCGCTGGGCGGGCTGCTGATGGGCCGTTTCGGGCTCCGGGTCCCGCTGCTCGCCGACGCGGGCAGCTACCTGGCCATCGCCGCCGCCGGCCGCCTGATCCGCACCCGCCGCGGCGTTACCCCGCGTCCCGCCCAGCGCACCCGGAGCGAAGCGGGAGAGGGGGCGCGGGACGGGGCCCGCAGCGATGCGGGACGTGCGGCAAGGGACGGGGCCCGCAGCGACGTGGTCCCCCAGGCGCGGGACGGGTGGGGGGTGCGGCGGGATCCGCTGGTCCGGGCGGCGGTGGTCCTGGTCGGCGCGGTGGTGGCCGCGGCCAGCCTGGTGAACGTGGCCGAGGTGTTCTTCATCCGGGCCACGCTGCACTCCACGGCCAGCACGTACGGGCTGATGGACAGTGTGTGGGTCACCGCCGCGGTGGCGGGCGCCTGGTGGGTGGCCCGGCGCCGCCCCTCCGACCCGGGCCTGGCCGTGCTCCTCCTCGGCTCGCTGGCGGTGACCTGCCTGGGCGTGGCCCTGATGGCTACGGTGCCCGCGGTGGGCTGGCTGGTGCCGGTGAGCGTGCTCGGCGGCCTGGGCAACGGTGGGGTGAATGTCGCCGCCGCCGTGCTGCTGGGCCGGCGCGTCCCGGCCGCGATGCGGGGCCGGGCGTTCGCGGTGTTCGGGGCGGTGGCCAACGGGGCCAACGTGGCCGGCCTCCTGCTGGGCGGCCTGCTGCTGGCCGTGGTGCCGGTGCGTGCCGCCATCGCCGCGGCCGGCCTGGGTGGCCTGGCGGCCACCGCGGCGTTCGCGTTGCCGGTGCTGCGGGCCATCGCCCGCGAGCAGGCCGCGGCCCGCGAACCGGACCGGGCGGCCGAGCCCGACCTGGCGGGAGCAGGGCGGCCGTTACGATGATCGGATGCCGCTGCGAGCCGTCGACTTCCACGTGCATCTGCCGACCCCCGACTGGCTGGACGTCAGCATGGCGGGCTACGTCGAGGCGGCCGAGGCCTACTTCCGGTCGCCGGTGCAGCGGCAGTCGCTGGCGGAACTGGCCGCCCGCTACCGCGACCTGCGGGTCAAGGCCGTCCTGCTGGCCTGGGACGCCGAGACGGCCACGGGCCGCCCCCGGGTCCCCAACGAGACCGTGGCCGCGGCCATCGCCGAGTACCCGGACGCGTTCACCGGGCTGGGTTCGGTCGACCCGCACAAGGGCGAGGCGGCCGTGGCCGAGGTAGCGAACATCGCCGCCCTGGGGCTGCGCGGGGTGAAGTTCCACCCGTCGCTGCAGGCCTTCGCCCCGGACGACCCGCAGTACTGGCCGATCTTCGCGGCCTGCGAGCAGCATGGCCTGCTGGCCCTGTTCCATACCGGCACCAGCGGGATCGGAGCCGGGCAGCCCGGTGGGCAGGGCATCCGGCTCGACTACGCCCATCCGCTCAAGCTCGACCCGGTGGCCGCCGCCCATCCCGGGCTGACCGTCGTGGCCGCGCATTTCGGCTGGCCCTGGCACCTCGACCTGACCGCTATGGCGCTGCACAAGACCAACGTCTACATCGACATCTCGGGCTGGTCGCCACGTCGGATCCCGGCCGAGGTGATCCGGGAGATGCGTGGCCGGCTGTCCGGGCAGTTCCTCTGGGGCAGCGACTTCCCGTTCCTCACCCCGGAGCGCTGCCTCACCGAGCTGTCCGAGCTGGGTCTTCCTCCGGACATCCTGAACACCGTGCTCCGCGACAACGCCCAGCGCATCCTGGGCCTGGCCTGACCGGCTCGTGGTCAGCTAGCTGGTCACGGCGCTGGAGGCGGCCCCCGCGTAGAGCTGGGTGGCCCGCCAGCAGTACCACGCCACCACGGTCCGGTACGGGTGATAGGGCTCGCCCAGCAGGTCAAGCTGCTTCGGTGTCGGCGTCGGGATCTGCCAGGCCAGGCCGTAGCCCTTGCGCACGCCGAGATCGCCGGTGGGCCACACGTCCAGGCGGCGGAGCTGGAACATGAGGAAGATCTCCGCGGACCACTTGCCGATCCCGCGGACCGTGGTCAGCCGGGCCACGATCTCCGCGTCGCTCTCCCGGGCCAGGCCCCGGGAGTTCAGCACCACCGTGCCGTCGAGGACTTTGGTGGCCAGGTCCTGGACCGACGCGGCCTTGTTGGCCGACATCCCGGCGGCGCGGAGCGCCTCAGGCGACAGGCTCAGCAGCCGCTCGGGCGTGACCTCGCCGTCCATGGCCTGGACCAGCCGGCCATGGATAGCCCGGGCCGCCGGGCCGGCCAGCTGCTGGTAGGTGATCGAGCGGACCAGCGCGGCGAAGTGCGTCTCGGTCGCGCGCGGCAGGCTGGGCAGGCCCGCCTCGGCCACCAGCCGGGCCAGCACGGGGTCGCGCTCGGCCAGGATCTGGGCGGCGGCCCGGATGCTGACCTTGCGCGGCCGGGCCGACGCCTCAGTCATCACGTGCTGCTCCCCCGTCGCTCACGTGCCCAATCTACCGGCCGGAGGGGAGCTGTCACCGGCCAGGACCTACTCCGGCCGGGACCTGCCGCCGGAGGAACCTGCCGCTGGCCAGGCCAGGGCCGGCCGGGTGGCATAGTCGAGATATGACTCTCGCGGGTGACGTTCAGCCGGGGCCGGACGCCCGCCCCGGGAACAGCCCGGCGGCGCCCTGGGCGGGGTCGCTGGAGCGCGTGGACCTGGCTGAGGTGCCCTACGACGACGCCATCGAGGAGATGCGCGGCTGGGTCGCGGAGCGGCGGGCCGGGCAGGCCGGTGACCGGCTGTTCCTGCTCAGCCATCCACCGGTGATCACGTACGGGCAGCGGACCGATCCGGCCGACCTCCGGCTGGGCCAGCACGACATCCCGGTGCTGCCGGTCGACCGCGGCGGTTACGCCACCTATCACGGGCCGGGCCAGCTCGTCGGCTACCTGGTGGCCGACCTCCGGGAGCGGGGTCCCGCCGACGTGGTGCGCTGGCTCGAGTCCGGCCTGGTCCGGGCGCTCGGCGAGCTGGGCTTCACCGCGCAGCGCCGGCCGACCCCGCCGGGCGCGTCCAGCCTGGTCGGGGTATGGACCCCGGACGAGCGCAAGGTCGCGTCGATCGGGATGCGGATCCGCCATGGCATCACCAGCCACGGCTTCGCCCTCAACGTCGACCCGGATCTGCGGGCCTTCGACCAGTTCACCGTGTGCGGCCTGCCGGGCGTGCGGATGACGTCGCTGCGCGAGCTGGCCGCCGAGCAGGGTGTCGCCGCGCCCGGCGACCCCGAGGTCCGGGACGCGGTGTACCGGGCGCTGCGCACCAGCGCCTGAACAACGGGACGCCGCGCCACGGGCCGCCGCGCCGCTCAGCGAGCGCGCGGGCGGGGGCGGTTCCCCCGGGGCCGCATGATCAGGGCGGCGACGTAGTACACGCAGGGCACGCCACCCGCGTTGGCGTAACGGTGCGTGGTGTCGGCCGGGAAATAGACCGAGTCACCGGCGTGCAGGGCGAAGTCCTCGGACCCGATCGTGAGCTGCAACGTCCCTGCTTCGACCACGACGAACTCGTGGGAGCCCGCGGCATAGGCGGGGAACGGGCCGGGGTCCACTCCGGGCGGCAGGGTGGTGCGGATCCACTCGAAGTTGACCCCGGGGATCACCGGGGTGAGGATCTCGCGGCGCCACCCGGCGGGCTCGTCGATCACGTCCTGCTGCCCGGCCCGGCGGACGACGACCCGGCGGCCGTCGCCGACGATCAGCCCGTCGAGGGGCACGCCGAGCCCATCGGCGATGCGGGCGAGCACCACGATGGTGGGCGCCTTGCGGCCGCGTTCCACAGAGGACAGCATGCTGGCGCTGACCGCGCCGGCTTCCGCGAGTTCCTGCAGGGTCAGGCCGCGGTCCCGGCGCAGGGCCTGGATCCGCGCCCCGAGTTCCCCGAGCTCAATCATTTCGCTATAATAGCCATTTTATTTACTATAGTGAATTCCGGCCGGAGCATCCTGGCTGGCGATAGGGCGGGTTGCCAATGCAGGCTGAGCAGGCCCGGGTCCGGCCGGCGAGCGACGCCGACCTCGCTGCGGTGGCCGGCATCCTGGCGTTCTACGTCACGAGCAGCGTCGCCACGTTCGAGGAGGAGCCGCCGGACGTCCCGCAGTGGCACCAGCGGCTCGGGGACCTGGCGGAGCTGAAGCTGCCGTTCCTGGTGGCCGAGGCGGGCGGTACGGTCGCCGGATACGCGTACGCCAGCCCCTGGCGGCCCAAGCCCGCGTACCGGCACACGGTCGAGGACTCGGTCTACCTGGCGCCGGGGCAGCGGGGCCGCGGGCTGGGCCGGCTGCTGCTGGAGTCACTGCTGACCGGATGCGCGGACGCGGGTGTGCGCCAGGTCATCGCGGTGATCGCCGACTCTGGCGATCCCGCCTCGGTGGCCCTGCACCGGGCCTGCGGTTTCGCGGACGCGGGCCGGCTGAGCCAGGTCGGCTACAAGCACGGCCGGTGGATCGACACGGTGCTGCTGCAGCGCGAGCTCCAGCCAGGGACTACGGTCGCGAGGTGACCGCGTCCCGCTTCGTCGTGCAACTGCATGACGCGACCACGCTGCACTTCGACCTGCGGCTGCGGTTCGGCGACGTGCTCCGCTCGTGGGCGGTGCCCCGGGGCCCGTCGCTCGACCCGGCCGTCCGGCGGCTGGCGGTCCCGGTCGAGGATCACTCCCTGGACGCGGGTGAGTTCGAGGGCGTGCATCAGGGCCAGGCGCGGGGCAGCGGCGCAGTGATCATCTGGGATGAGGGCCCAGCCGACATCCGCCGCGAGGAGCCGGGCCACCTGTCCTTCGTCCTGCAGGGCCGCAAGCTCACCGGCGGTTTCGCGCTGACCCGGACCGGCCCGCGCCGCTGGATCCTGGTCAAGGCCCGCGACGACGAGGCCCGGCCCGGCTCGGACATCGTGGCCGAGCAGCCGGCCAGCGTGCGCACCGGCCGGACCTGGCAGGAGCTGGCCTGACCGCCCCGGGGCGGCGCTGGTCACAACGTGGTGATCAGGCCGCCGTCGATGGTGAAGTCGGCCCCGGTCACGTTCCCGCTGCGGTCGCTGGCCAGGAACAGCACCAGGTCCGCCACTTCGGCCGGGCGGGTGAACCGGCCGGTCACCATCTGCCGGGCCGCGTCATGTTCCACGTCCTCAGGCCGGGCTCCGGTCGCCGCGCCGACCGTCGCGGCCACCCCGCCCTCGCCCAGCCACAGGTCGGTGGCGACCGGGCCGGGGCTGACCGTGTTGACCCGGACGCCCTTCGGGCCGACCTCTTTGGACAGCGACTTGGAGAAGCTGGCCAGGGCCGCCTTGGCCGCGCTGTAGTCCATGACCCCGGGGTCGGGCAGCCGGGCGTTGACCGAGCAGATGTTGACGATGGCGCCCTGGCCCGCGGTCAGCATCACGGGCAGCACGGCCCGGGTCGTGCGGACCGCGGCCATCAGGTTCAGCCTGATCGAGGCATCCCAGTTCTCGTCAGTGATGGACAGGAACCCGCCGGTGCGGGCGGGTGCGCTGCCCACGTTGTTGACCAGGACGTCGATCCGGTCACCGGCCAGCTCGGTCAGCCGGGCCGGCCCGGCAGGGTCGGCCAGGTCCACGGTGAGCGACCGGACCGGCCCGGTGCGCACCAGTTCGTCCAGTTCGGCGGATGAGCCTCTGGCCCCGGCGACCACCTGTGCCCCGGCCTCAGCCAGCGCGCGCACGATGGCCAGCCCGATCCCGCGGCTCGCGCCGGTCACCACGGCCGTCCGATCCTTCAGGCCCAGGTCCATGAGTCCGTCCTCTCCCAGTCGATCTACCGACCGTAGACCGCCCGGCGTACATTCCTGCTATGCAGACAGCAGGGGTGACCACGCTCGGCGGCCCGATCACGCTGGTGGAGCTGCCCGGACCTGGCACGCCGGGACCCGGTGAGGTGCTGCTCGACGTACGCGCGGGCGGGGTGGGCAACTGGGACGAGTTCGTCCGCACCGGCGGCTGGGACACCGGCGTCCGGCCGCCGATGGCGCTCGGCGTCGAGGCGGCCGGGCGGGTGGCCGCCGTCGGGGATGGGGTGCAGGGAGTCGCGCCGGGCGACGCGGTGACCACGCATTCGCTGCCGCTGCGCGGGCAGGGCAGCTGGGCGGAGCAGCATCTCGCGGCCGCGGAGCACGTCGCCCCGATCCCGCCGGGCGTGTCCTGGGACGCCGCCGCGGCCCTGCCGGTGCCCGTGCTCACCGCCGACCAGGCTCTGGCCGCGCTGGACATCCAGCCCGGCCAGTCCGTGCTGGTGAACGGCGCGGGCGGGGTGACCGGGGGCCTGCTCGTCCAGCTGGCCGCACACCGCGGGGGCCGGGTGATCGCCACCGCGGGACCCGGCAGCGCGGCCCGGGTCCGCGCGCAGGGCGCGGCGACCGTCCTCGACTACCACGATCCGGACTGGCCCCAGCAGGTCAGGTCGCTGACCGGGGGCGGCGCCGACGCCGCGGTGAACGCGGCCCCGCCCGGCGCCAGCGCCGCGATGGCGGCGGTCCGGGACGGCGGCCGGCTGGCCATGATCACCGGCGACCCGCCGCAGGCCGGGCGCGGGATCGCCGTGACCTCCATCACGGTAGTGCCGGACGGCCCCCGGCTGCGCGTGCTGACCGGGTTGCTCGGCCAGGGCGCGATCAGCATCACCGTGGGCAGCTGGTACCCGCTCGGGCAGGCCGGTGAGGCACTGGCCCAGGCCCGGCGGGGTGCGCACGGTGCGGCCGTGGTCCTCCGGCCGGCCACCCAGGACAGCGCGGGGCCCTGACGCAGTTCCGGCGCTGCTGCGCCGCGGCGGCCCCGGCCGCGTTCGGGGACCGGCGCCACTCCCCGGCCATCGGCGGCGGCTGGCGCCCGGCCGCGGACGAGTGCCCTGGCTGGGGCGGCAAGTAAGGTCTCTAACGCCGCAGCCCGCCGGCCGGTCCGGCGGGCCGCCCGCCGTGGCGGTTTTCGTTGCGGAAAAAACAGGGCAGGTCCCCGATGGACATGATGATGGCGCTGCGAGCCCACACCAGGGGCGGCCCGGAACAGCTCGTGTACGAGCAGGCCCCGGTCCCGGTGCCGCAGCCGGGGGAGGCGCTCGTGGCCGTGCACGCGGCGGCGATCACCTTTGCGGAGCTGACCTGGGACCTGTCCTGGACCACTCTGGACGGGCGGGACCGGACGCCGGTCATTCCGTCGCACGAGATGTCCGGGACCGTGGCGGCCCTCGGGGCGGGGACCTCCGGCGTGGCCCCCGGCGACGAGGTCTACGGCCTGATCGCGTTCGACCGGGACGGGGCGGCCGCGGAGTACGTGAGCATGCCCGCCGCCGAGCTGGCCGCCCGGCCGCGCTCGGTCTCGCACCAGGCCGCGGCCGCGCTGCCGCTGGCCGCGCTGACGGCCTGGCAGGCACTGGTGGACCACGCGGCCCTGGAGGCCGGCGAGCGGGTGCTGGTACACGGCGGCGCGGGCGGGGTCGGTGTGTACGCGGTGCAGCTCGCCGCGACGCTCGGCGGCCAGGTCACGGCCACTGGCTCGGGCCGGGACGCCGACTTCGTCCGCGAGCCTGGGCGCCGGGGAGTTCCTCAGCGCCGAGGCCGGCCGGTTCGAGGACGCCATCAGCGGGGTGGACGTGGTCATCGACACGGTCGGCGGCGCGATGACAGAGCGCTCCTACACCGTGATGCGGCCAGGCGGGCGGCTGGTGACGCTCGGCGCCCCGCCCGCGCCGGAGCAGGCCCGCGCGCACCAGGTGCACGCCATGTTCTTCGTGGTCGCGCCGGACTCCGGCGAGCTGGCCCAGCTGGCTGGCCTGGTCGATCAGGGGCGCCTGCGGCCGGTGGTCAGCCAGACGTTCCCGCTGAGTGAGGGCCGCCGGGCGTTCGAGAGCGGCGGCCGGCCCCGGCCGCCGGGCAAGACCGTGCTGGCCGTCCGGTGAGCACCGGCGCGGCGGCCCCGGACGCCACGGACGGGCTGGTCCTGGCGAGCGCCCGGGGCCGCTGGGTGCTGCTGGCGACGGTGCTGGGGTCGGCGATCGCGTCGATCGACGCGACCGTGGTCGGCATCGCGCTGCCCGCCATCGGCCGCGACTTCCACGTCGGGCTGGCCGCCCTGCAGTGGGTGGTGACGGCCTACACGATGACGCTGGCCGGGCTGCTGCTCCTGGCCGGGTCGCTGGGCGACAAGTACGGCCGCAAGAAGGTCTTCCTGATCGGGGTGGTCTGGTTCGCGGTGGCGTCCCTGCTGTGCGCGGTCGCACCGGACGCGACGTTCCTGATCCTGGCCCGGGCCCTGCAGGGAGTCGGCGCGGCGTTGCTGACCCCGGGCAGCCTGGCCATCCTGGAGGCGGTGTTCCGGCCCGACGACCGCGGCAAGGCCATCGGCGCGTGGTCGGGGTACGCCGGGGTGGGCACGGCGATCGGCCCGTTCATCGGCGGCTACCTGGTGCAGGCGGTGTCCTGGCGGCTGATCTTCGTGATCAACCTGCCGCTGGCCGCCCTGGTGGTCGCGGTGAGCCTGCGGCATGTCCCGGAGTCCCGTGACCCGGAGGCCACCGGGCGGATCGACGTGCTGGGCGGCACGCTGGTCACCCTGGGCCTGATCGCGCTGACCTACGGGCTGATCGAGGGCCCGGGCGGGCACTGGTTCGACTCCGGGGTGCTGGCCGCGCTGATCGCCGGGGTGGTGCTGCTCGGCGCGTTCGTGGGCCAGGAACTCCGGAGCAAGGAACCGATGCTGCCCCTGCACCTGTTCGCCTCGACCCAGTTCACCGCCACCAACGTGATCACGTTCGTGGTCTACGGCGGCATCGGCGGGGCGCTGTTCCTGCTGCCCATCCAGCTGCAGCAGGTCTCCGGGTACACCGCGCTGGAGGCGGGCATCTCGTTGCTCCCGGTCACCGCGATCACGCTGGTCCTGTCGCGCCGCTCCGGCGCCCTGGCGGCGCGGATCGGCCCCCGGCTGCAGATGAGCGTGGGACCGGTGCTGGTCGGCGTCGGCCTGGCCCTGTTCACCCGGATCACCGCGTCCGGCGACTACGTCACCGAGGTGCTGCCCGCCGTGCTGGTGTTCGGCTTCGGCCTGGCCGTGACCGTGGCCCCGCTGACGTCCACCGTGCTGGACGCGGTGCCCGCGGAGCACGCGGGCATCGCCTCGGCGGTCAACAACGACGTGGCCCGGGCGGCCGCGCTCATCGCCGTGGCCCTGCTGCCCGCGGCGGGCGGGATCACCGGCGACGCCTACCTGCACAAGGACGTGTTCTCGGCCGGGTTCCACACCGCGTCGCTGATCTCGGGCGCGCTGTGCGTGGCCGGCGGCGTGCTGGCCGTCTTCACCATCCGCAACCCGGTCCGGGCCGCCGGGGCGGGCCGGCGGGCCGCCGCACCGGTCCACTGCGCGCTCGACGCTCCCCCGGCGGCGGTCACGAGCTAGGCGGCCAGCGGCGCAGCGGTCAGGGGTTCAGCACCGCCTTGATCACGCCGTCGCTGCGCTGGTCGAACGCCTGGTACAGGGCCCTGCTCGACCACCCCGAGCGGCTCGTGCCCCAGGACCAGCCCGGGCTCGGCCCCGGTCCGGCCGTCGTACATGTGCAGGTCGGTGCCGCAGATAGCGCTGGAGGTGACCCGGAGCACGACGTCGGTGGGTTCTTCCAGGACCGCGTCGGGCACCTCGCGCACCTCGACGCTGCGGGTGCCGGCGAAGACCACAGCCTTCACGACCGGGACTCCTTCGGCAGCTCGGCGTCGGTGGAGCGCGGCGCCGGTGAGCGCGGGGCCGGTGAGCTTCACGCCGGTCAGCTCGGCGCAGGCGGCGAGGAGCTGGTCCTGCACCATAGGGCTGGCCGCGGCCGGATGGACCGCGCGCAGGCGCTGGTGATAGAAGTACTGGCCGGTCACGGTGGCCGCTGGATCGTCGCTGACCGCCAGCCAGGCCTGGGTCACCGCGGCCTGGGACATGTCGTCCGGGGCGCCCGGGCCGCCCATCCTGGTCGGCACCCAGCCCGGCTCCAGGGCGTTGCTGAGCACGTCGGGCCAGAGCCGGGCGACCGCGAACGCCAGCACCACGTCGAACAGCTTGGAGTCCGCGTAAGCCTGCGAACCGTTCCAGTGGCGGCCGACCCACTGCAGGTCAGCCAGATCCGGCTGACCGCCCCGGTGCATCCCGGAGCTCAGGTACACGAGCCGGTCCGGCCGGGTCATCAGCGCGGTGAGCAGATAGGGGGCCAGGACGTTGATGGCGAACACATGGCTGAGGCCGTCGGCGGTCTGGATCCGGCGCGGCTCCCGGTAACCGACGCCCGCGTTGTGGATCACCGCGTCGTACCGGCCCAGCTCGTTGGCCTGGCCGGCCACCTGCCGCATGCCCGCGACGCTGGCCAGGTCACCCACGACCACGTGCGCCGCCGCGGGCAGCGCGGCGCGGGCGTCGCCCGCCCGGGCGTCGTCGCGGGCGTGCAGGGTGACCTCATGCCCGTCGCGGGCGAGCAGTTCGCCGGCCATCAGGCCGAGGCCGTCGGACGAGCCGGTGATCAGTACCCGGGCCATGCGCGGTTCCTCTCGGGGGTCGGGGTGTCGTGGGGTGCCGGTGTTCCCCGGGTGCTGTGCCTTCACCCGGACGGCGGTCCCTACCCAAGGTTGCCCTATCCCGCACTCGCTACGATGTGCAGGCCATGACCAGCGCACCCGCGACAGCGAGCAACACCGGCCCCCCGGACGGCGGATCCGCCGCGGTCATCCGCACCGAGGAGCTGACCAAGGTCTACCCGGGCACGGACTTCGCCGCCGTAGACGGGCTGAACCTGAGCGTCGAGGCCGGGGAGATCTTCGGCCTGCTGGGGCCGAACGGCGCCGGGAAGACCACGACGGCCGGCATCCTCACCACCCGGGTCCTCCCGACCTCGGGCCGGGCCTTCCTGGCCGGGGTGGACGTCGCCGCGCACCCGGCGCTGGCCAAGCAGCTGAGCGGGATCGTGTCCCAGCAGAACACGCTCGACCGCCAGCTGACCGTCTGGGAGAACCTCTACTTCCACGGCCGCCTGTTCGGCATGGGCGCCAAGGCGTCCCGGCGGACCGCGGACGAGCTGCTCGAGCAGTTCCAGCTGTCCAGATGGGCCAAGGCCTCGGTGTACGCGCTGTCCGGCGGGATGGCCCAGCGGCTGATGGTGGCGCGGGCCATCTTCCACCGCCCCTCGGTGCTGTTCCTGGACGAGCCCACCGCGGGCCTGGACCCGCAGAGCCGGCTCGCGCTGTGGGACCTGCTCCGCGAGCTGCACGGCGAGGGCCAGACCATCCTGCTCACCACGCACTACATGGAAGAAGCGGACCAGCTCTGCGACCGGGTGGCGATCATGGACCACGGCAAGATCCTGGCCCTGGACACGCCGGCCGCGCTCAAGCAGAGCGTCGGCGCCGACACGGTGGTCACGGTGAAGACGGCGGGTGACACCGGCCGGCTGGCCGAACTGCTGCGCCAGGACGTGCACGGCGTCACCCGGACCCGGCCGGTGGACGGCGGGGTCGAGCTGCACATGCAGGGCAGCGACCGGCTGGTGCCGCGGATCGTGCTGGCCGCGGAGCGCGGCGGGTTCGACCTCGTGGACCTGTCGATCTCCGAGCCCAGCCTGGAGACCGTGTTCATCAACCTGACCGGCAAGGAGTTGCGGGACTGATGACCACCTCGCTGACCCCGCAGGCACCCACCCGGCGGATCGGCGGCGGGCCGACCCGGTCGGTGGCCGCCGCGAGCTGGACCGCTTTGGGCGCGCTCATGCTGCGTGACCTGGTGGTCGTGCGCAAGCACTGGTGGGAGTTCGTGCTGCGCACCATCATCCAGCCGTTCCTGCTCTGCTTCGTGTTCCTGTTCGTGTTCCCGAAGATCGGCCAGGGGATCGGCGGTGGGCACGGAACGGCGGCGGAGTCCGCGTTCGCGACCATTCTGGTGCCGGGCGTGGTTGGCATCTCCATCATGTTCCAGGGGGTGCAGTCCATCGCCCTGAATATGGCGCAGGAGTTCGGCTTCACCCGGGAGATCGAGGACCGGGTCCAGGCCCCCTGCCCGATCTGGCTGGTCGCGATGGCCAAGGTGCTCTCGGGCGCGGCCCAGGGCGTGATCTCGGCCATCATCGTGCTGCCGATGGCCTCGGTGGTGCACGCGCCCGGGGTGCACGCGCACATCTCGCTGCACTGGTGGATCATCCTCACGTTCGTGCCGCTGGCCGCCGTGGCCATGGCCGGGCTGGGACTGGTCCTGGGCACCAGCTTCGAGCCGCGCAACATCGGGCTGATGTTCGGCTTCATCATCTTGCCGATCACGTTCCTGGGCGGCACCTACTACTCGTGGACCAAGCTGGCGCCGGTCTCGGTGGGTGGCTGGCACTGGCTGCAGACCATCGTGCTGGTCAACCCGCTGATCTACGTGAACGAGGGGATGCGGGCCGCGTTCACCGAGGCGCCGCACATGCACCTGTACGTGGTCTACCCGGTGGTGGTGGGGTTCGCGGTGGTGTTCCTGGCCATCGGGCTGCGGAACTTCCGGCGTCGCGTGCTGTCCTGAGGTTTCGGCCGGGGCGCGGGCGGCACTGGCGCCATGGTCCGGACGTCATCGGAGCCGGCCTTTTGACTCACCCTTGACGGGACGTTGCCCCGCCATTAAATTACGGTCAAATTTAAGCCTTAAATCAAGGCTCGTACTTCTCCGGTCCCCCCGCTCACCGGGAGATGTCATGCGCTCCGCTGCCCGCTTCCGTCCTGTCTCACTCCGCCTCCTGGCTACCGTCGCCGCCGTCCTGGCCCTGGCCGCGGCGTTACTCGCGGGCACGGCGCACAGCGCCGAGGCCGCGACCCTGATCTCGCAAGGAAAGACCGCGACCGCTTCGTCGGTCGAGAACGCGTCGTTCCCCGCCTCGGCCGCGGTGGACGGCAACACCGGTACCCGCTGGTCCAGCGCGTTCAGCGACCCGCAGTGGCTGGAGGTGGATCTCGGCGCGAGCGCCTCCATCAGCCAGGTGGTGCTGCAGTGGGAGACCGCCTACGCGACCGCGTTCTCGATCCAGACCTCGGCCGACGGCACGAACTGGACCACGATCTACTCCACCACCACCGGGACCGGCGGCACGCAGACCCTCAACGTGACCGGGACGGGCCGCTACGTCCGGATGTACGGCACCGCCCGGGCCACCCAGTACGGGTACAGCCTGTGGGAGTTCCAGGTCTACGGCACCGCGGGCAGCACCGGCTCGTCGTGCAGCACCACGGACGCCGCGCTGAACCGGCCCGCCACGGCGTCCTCGCTGGAGAACGCGTCGTTCCCGGCGTCGGCGGCGGTGGACGGCAACACCAGCACCCGCTGGTCCAGCGCGTTCTCCGACCCGCAGTGGGTGCAGGTCGACCTGGGTTCCAGCCAGACGATCTGCGAGGTGACGCTGGACTGGGAGGCGGCCTACGCGACGGCGTTCCAGATCCAGGTCTCACCCGACGGGACGAACTGGACCACGGTCTACTCGACCACCACCGGCACGGGCGGCACCCAGACCCTGTCCGTCTCCGGGACCGGCCGGTACGTGCGGATGTACGGCACCGCCCGCGCCACCCCGTACGGCTACTCGCTGTGGGAGTTCGGGGTGTACACCACCGGTTCCGGGGCCGGCCCGACCCCCACGCCCACACCCACGCCGACCTCCACCGGCTCGGGCGGGGGCACGGGCGCGCCGCCCGCCTCGTTCTGGGGCAACACCGGCGCCATCCCCGCGGCTACCCACGTCCTGGAACTGTCGATCGTGAACCAGACCAACGGGCAGTACCCCGACAGCCAGGTGTACTGGAGCTTCAACGGCCAGGAGGAGTCGATCGCCCAGCAGCCGTACGTGGACATGCCGGCTAACTCGGCGGGCCGGATGTACTTCTACCTCGGCTCACCGAACAGCCAGTACTACGACTTCATCGAGTTCACGGTGGGCGCGTCGTCGATCAACGTGGACACCACCCGGGTGGACCGTTTCGGCCTCAAGCTGGCCCTGCTGCTGCACGGCCACGACGGCTCCAACCAGGAGGTCGGCGAGAACTACGCCACCTTCCAGGAGTCCCGGGCGGCCACGTTCGCGCGATTCCAGAACTCGGTGCCGGCCGAGTTCAAGGAACTGGCCACGGACGACGCCCCGTACGGCATCCCGTCACCGGGGAACGACCCGGCGTTCCAGCCGGGCGGCGCGTACGCGAACTACTTCACCAGCTACGCCGCCGCGGAGGGCGACAGCTCCGACTCCACCGCGCAGATCTTCGGCTGCGGCGGGACGCTCGCGGCCAATCCCCCGCTGTGCGCCGGGCTGAACCGGCACGTCGCCCAGCTCCCAGCGGCGGAGCAGTCGAACCCGGCCAACTTCTACCAGGCCGCCCCGGCCAACTACTACGCCCAGTTCTGGCACCAGAACGCGATCAACGGGCTGCAGTACGGCTTCCCGTACGACGACGACGCCGGGCAGTCCTCCGACATCTCGATCACCAACCCGCAGTACCTGGTGGTGGCCGTGGGCTGGTAACGGGTTACGTCGGCGGCGCCAGGGCCAGGCCGAGGGCGGCGGCGTGCCGGTGCCCGGCGGCCGGCCCGGCCAGGGTGCCGCCGACGTTGCCCCGCCCGGCGGTCACGCCGTCGGGCAACGTGCGCAGCAGCACGCCGAGCAGTTCGTCGTCCCCGGCCGGGCCGCCGACGATCAGGACCTGGCCCAGGTCGCGGCCGAGGGTACGGAGCGCACGGGCCAGGTTCGCCGCGAACACGGCCTCCTTCAGGCGGAGCCGGATCGCCCGCCATTCGGCGGGGCTGTGACCGCGGTCGAACGGCAGCCAGCCGGCCGGGCCCGCGGCGGCGAGCATGCCCGCAGCGGCCGGGTCGGCGGGGCCGTCCAGGAACCCGCGGCTCCCATCCTCGGCTTCGAACCGCTGGTTCCCGTCGAGCCGGACGCACGGGCCCCGCTTGACCCAGTCGGCTGCGGCCCGGGGCACGCCCAGGATTTCCGCGACCGCGACGGTGAGCAGTTCCCCGGCGCCCGCCGCGACCACCTCCCCGTCCGGGGCGATGACGTCGATGGTGCCCGCACCCACGTCGACCACGACGGCGTCGGGACGGGCGCCCGGCGTGGTGCAGGCACCCAGGCGGGCCGCGGCGGGCTCGGTCAGCACGCAGCTCACTGGGCAGCCGAGCAGGTCAGCGAGCATGGCGGCGTGGTCGTCCCCGGGGGTGAGCCGGTGCAGCGACGAGACCAGCGCGGCCCGGCCCACACTGCCGCGCCGGGCGGTGGCGCTGTCCGCCGCGGCGGCCAGGTCCACCGCGAACAGGTCGTCCAGGCGGGTCTCGCCGTCCGGGGTGCCGAGCGCGGTGACGGTGCCGACCGGCCAGCCCGCCAGCCCGGCACACGCCTCCCGCAGGCCGATCCGGCGGCCGTGCGCCATGACCCACGGCTCGGCCGGTCCCGGCGCGGCCTGGCCCGTGACGGCCGGGGACCCGGCGGCCAGCCCGATCACCCCGTTGCCGTAGTCGAGCAGGGCGCGGCTCACCGTGGCTGCGTCCCCGGCCTCCGCGTCGCCGAGCCGCAGCGCGGCCGCCAGGGCCACGGGGTCGGTCAGCAGGGTCATCGGCTGGCCGGGGCGCCGCACCTCAACGGCCAGCCGGCCGCAGGCGGCCGCCGCGGCCACGTCGATCTGGTCGATGACGGGGACCGGGGCGCCGAGCCGGTTGGCGATGAGGACGCCCTCGTCGCTGCCGGCCAGCACCGCCCCGACCCGGACCCCGGCCGCGAGCAGCTCGCGGAGCCGCCAGGCCGCCGCCGCGTAGCCCAGGCTGGCCGGCACCAGGGCGACCCGGACGGTGTCCGGGTCCTGGCCGGCTCCGGCTGGCTGGTCCTTATCAAGCCCCGCCGCTTCCGGCCGCCATGCTTCCAACCAGAGGGGCTCTCCTACGCAGGTCCCGGCGCCGCCGGGCGTGGCCACCCCGGCGGCGAGCACGCGCAGCCGGCCGGTGGCCGGGACGGCGGCCGGGATGGTCAGCGTCGCGGTGCCGACGGCCCGCAGCGGCGCGATCCGGGCCTCGGTGACTGCCGTGCCCAGCCGCCGCTCGATCCGGCGGACCAGCGCGGCCGCGCCGCGCAGCGATTCCGCCGATCCCTTGCGCCCCCGGGTGGGCAGCCGGTCGGCGCCCAGCAACCGCTCGCCGTCCAGCACCACGACCTCAGTCGTCGCGTTCCCGATATCGACTCCCGCGACGACGGTCACCGGGGCGGCGTCCATGATCGCGGTCGATAAGCGGCGCCAGATGGCAGGAATTGACCGCCGATCATGGCGGCGCGGGACCCGGGCGGCGGGGGGGCCGCGGGCGGGGCGGGCGGGGCGGACAGGGGCCGGGGGGTCATGCGGTGAGGCCGCGGCGGGCGTAGATTTCGGCGGCCTCGGTGAGGAGGGCGGCGCAGCGGGGCAGGCCGCGCGCTGCGAGGGAGGCGGCCAGCGTCGTGAGCTGGGCCGCGGTGGAGCGGCCCGGCCGCAGGGCTTCGTAGATGGCCAGCACCTCGTCGTCGCCCAGCCCGGTCAGCTCGGCGGCGCGGCGCAGGTTCTCAGCCAGTTGCGGGTTGCCGTGCTCCAGCGCCACCTGGGCCTGATGCTCCAGGGTGCTGGGATGGATGCGCAGGTCCGGCAGGCTGACCTCGCCGCGGCGGACGGCCTCCAGGGTCAGCTCGCCAACCGGCCGCCCGGACAGCGCCTGCACGGCCTGGCGGCCTGCAGGCGCCCGGACCCGGCTGGCCCGGGCTGCTGGGCTCGCACGTCGGTCACTGCAATCCCTCCTTCGACAGCTGCTCAGCCGGTTCCCCGGGCTGGACCCAGGCGCGTTCCAGCGCCATCAGCGCGATCACGGTCGTGTGGTAGCGGGCCTCGATGGCCTCGTCGTTGTAGGGGTTGCGGGCCGGGTCCGGGGTGCCGCCCTTGGCGTGCCGGGCGGCGTTGGCGCCGAGCAGCCGGTACAGCTCGCGGGTGACGGCCGGGGCCACCGAGTACAGCTCCAGGTTGGCCAGCGGGGCCAGGTCCCGGCGGTGGATGAGCGCGGTGCCCTTGCCCTGCAGGCCGATGCCGATGCCCGACCCGGCCAGCCGGGCCGCGCCCAGGCCGATCCGGCCGAGGTCGACGGTGTCGTTGAACCGGACCACCCGGCCGACGCAGCCTTCTTCCTCCAGCCCGGCCAGCAGTTCGCCTAGCACCTGCGGGACGGTCAGCCCGGACAGGGAGCGCCACACGTCCCGGCCCACCGCGGGGGACACGCCGATGACCACGTCCCGCGGGTCCTGCCCCGGGAAGGCCGGGCCGACCGGGGCGAGCAGGAGTTCGGCGGCCTCGGCCTGCTCGGCGCGGAGGTCCTCGACCCCGCGCGCCTGCCGGATCTCGTCGATCTCGGCCTGCCGGGGCGCCGACGGTTCGTAGCCGGTACCCGGGCCGGCGTAGTCGTTCGGGTCGGTGACCAGGGACAGGACGTTCAGCTGCTCGTCGAAGATCGCGGCCGTCTGCAGGTAGTCGCCGGACAGCCGGGCCCGGGTCATCTCCATGATCGCCTCGGCCTCGGCCTCGTAGCCGGTCTCGTCGAGCGCGGCGACGATGTCCACCACGGTCAGGCCGCCCTCGCGGATCGCGTGCGCCGCGCTCAGCACGGCCAGCGTGTCGGTCTCTCCCAGGTCCTTCGACCCGGCCGCGTCGACGGCACGTTCCAGGTGGTCGTCGGTGAAGTCGGCCAGCCCGAGGTGCTGGTACACGGCCCGGCAGGCCTGGGCGGCGTAGCGGCGCAGCTCGCCGATCTCGTCGGCCGGGACGGTGCGCAGCCCGCCGTCGATGCCCCAGTCCCGCTGCATGGCCAGGAAATCGTCGATGTCCTCGGCGTTGAAGTTGCTCGGCCCGAACATGTTGTCGTAGCGCTGGATGCTGCCGAACCCGCTGAACACGAAGTCGGAGCCAGCCAGCACGATGGGCAGCGTGCGGGAGGTACGGCGCATGTCCGACTCGCTCATCAGCGCGTCGTTGCCGGAGCAGGACTCCAGGTTCCGCATCATGACCATGACGTTCTCGGCCATCAGCTCGCGCAGCCCGCGGGGCACCGAGCCCGCCACGCTCGCCCCGTCGATGCCCCCGTTCTGCACGCCCTGGGCGCCGATCGCGCGGGCCAGCGCGATACAGCGGGCCTCCAGGTAGAGCATGGACTTACCCTCAGCCCCGGCCATCAGCACCTCGGCTCCCGCCCCCGAGGACACCCGCATCTTCATCCCGCGCGAGGCGTACGCGGAGGTCAGGAAGGCCTTGGACCAGGGAGTGTCGTCCCCGTCGGTGAACACCGGCTCGGTGCCGTACAGGGAGACCGTCTCCGCGTAGGAGGTCAGCCCGCGCATCCCCAGCTCAAGTTCCAGCGCCTCCTCGACCGAGCACTGGATGAGCACGCCCTGCGACCCGACCGCCGCGCCGACCAGGCAGGCCACCGCGTTGCTGGGCGCGTCGGCGAGGACGGGGACGGTGGTCTCGATCTCCCGGAAGCCGAACGCGGCCGCTGTGGCGGAGTCGGCGGCGAGCAGCAGCGGGTCATCGAGCCGGTTGGTGACGTGCGCCTGGTTGCTGGGGGTGCGCCGGCCCCGCAGCTTGGTCATGGCCAGCCCCAGCTCGGCGGGCCGCAGCAGGGCCAGCACCCGGGCCAGCTTGGCGGGCGTGGCGCCCGCGCACAGCCGGATCACCTCGGCCCGGGGCACGTCCGGGCGGACCGCGAGCCGGGCCAGCTCGATGTCCGTCAGGGCCATCACCTCGGCGGCGACGGCCAGGTCCAGGCCGTGCCGGGCGATGTAGGCGTCGAGGGAGTCGAAGTCCTGCTCCGCGACCCCGTCCATCTCCACCACCCGGCCGTCGGAGATCACCAGCCCCGGCGCGGGGTCGTGCGGGGAACGCAGCGCGATCAGGCCCAGGTCGGGGTCCTCGACCGCGAACCCGTCGAGGTTGACCCGCTGCTGGTCCATGAACCGGATCCGGCCCACCGGCTTGTCCGCTGGCTCAGTCATCGGAACTCCTCTCCCGGAGGACTCGGACCGCTTTGCGTCAGATCGTCTGTGAATCAGATGGCCTGTGCGTCGGATTGCTGTTGAAGTTAGACGACATTGCTGTTGAGGTCAGATGACGCTGTGCGGGCGCAGCTCGATGACCCGGCCGCTCCCGGATTCGGCCGGGGGGACCGCCTGCTCCCCCGGGGTCCGCACCATGATGCGGATCCGGTCGCCGCGGAACAGGTCGTAGGAGAACTCGAACGGCACCCCGCCGGTGTCGGTGGTGGACCGGGTGATGGCGAGCAGCGGCGCGCCCACCGGCACGTCCAGGACCAGCGCCTCGTCCTGGGACGCGGCGGCGACCTCGATGCGCTCGACCGCCTCCCCGGGCCGGGTACCGAAGTGCTCGTCGAGCAGCTCGTAGACCGAGCCACCCAGCGGGAGTTCCAGCAGCCCCGGGAAGCGGTCAGCGGGCAGCATGACGCGTTCCATCGAGATGGGGCTGCCGTCCGCGAGGCGGATCCGGACCAGGTCGATGACCAGGTCGCCGCGCTGGATCCCGAGGGCGTGGGCCGCGGGCTCGTCCGCCCCGGACAGCCCGGCGCTGATCACCCGGGTCCCGGCCAGCACACCCTGGCTGCGCAGCAGGGCAGGTACCCCGACGACCCGGGAAGTGTCCCGCTCGATCTTGTCCTGGCTGACGAAGGTGCCGCCGCCGCGCCCCGGTACCCGGCGGACCGCACCGCTCTCGGCCAGCACGGCCAGGGCCTGGCGCAGCGTGGCCCGGCTGACCCCGAGCTCGGCCGCGAGGGCCCGCTCGGCGCCGAGCCGCTGGCCGGGGCGGAGGTGGCCAGCCGAGATCCGTTCCGCGAGCACCCGCCGCACGTCCTCGGGGGTGCGGCCGCCCGGACGGCGCACCGCCTCGTCCGGCGGGGTGCCCGCTGGCTCTCCGGTCATCGGCGGCCGTCTCCGCGGCCCGGCATCCAGGCGCCAGCAGCGCTAACCATCCAGGGCGCCCAGGGATTCGGGCAGGATCTGCCCGCCGTTGACCACGATCGTCTGCCCGGTGATGTAGGCGGCCTCGTCGGAGGCCAGGAACAGCGCCGCGTAGCCGATCTCGTCCACGGTGCCGAGCCGGCGCAGCGGCACGCTGGCCGTCATCTCGTTGATGTAGTCCTCGCCCAGGTCCACCAGGCCCTCGGTGATGACGTTGCCGGGCAGCACCGCGTTGACCGTGATGGCGTGCGCGGCCAGCTCGATGGCGGCGGTACGCATGAAGCCGAGCTGCCCGGCCTTGCTGGCGCCGTAGTGCGACCAGCCGGGGAAGCCGGTGATCGGCCCGGTGATGGAGGAGGTCAGGATGACCCGGCCGTGCGCGGACTCCTGCAGCGCGGGCAGGCAGGCCTGGACGGTCAGGATGCAGCCGCGCAGGTTGGTGCCGAGGACGGTGTCCAGGTCCTCGTCGGTCATGTCCGCGAGCCGCTTGTCCGGGAAGATCCCCGCGTTGGCGCAGAGCACGTCGACGCCGCCCAGCCGCTCGACCGCGGTCGCCGCGACCAGCTGGCAGCCCTCCCGGACGCTGATGTCGGCCAGCAGGTAGGAGACGTCAGCCCCGACCGCGGTCAGTTCCGCCACGGCCGCCGCGGCCGCGTCCTTGTCCCGCCCGACGATCAGCACCCGCGCGCCGTTGTCCGCGAACACCCGGGCGATGCCCTTGCCGATGCCCCGGGTGGCGCCGGTGACCACGACGGCCCGCCCCGCGATTGATGTGAACACGTAACGATCCCTTCTGTGCTAGCCCTGACGGCTGAGGTAGCGCTCAGCCAGGGCGCAGCTGTCCTGGGTATAGGAGGCGCCCAGCTCCCGGGCGATGTCGGCCGCCTGATGCGAGCCGATCCACGCGACGAGCAGCAGCCGCCGGAACATGATGAAGGTCCAGATCTCCGCCTCGTCCTGCGGCGGCAGGTCGGTGACGCGCCGGTAGCCCGACAGCCAGCTGTCCACCAGTTCCGGCACGTGCGGCTGATGCTCGAAGAAGCTGACCGAGGTGCCCACGTCGTACAGGTACCAGCTGAAGCCGGAGTCGTCGAAGTCGATCACGCTGACCCGGCCGCCGTCCACGAGCAGGTTGGCCAGCCTGGTGTCGGCGTGCACCAGCCCGTAGCGCTGCGGGCCGGTGCCGAACGCGGCCAGCCGGTCCCGCAGCACGCCGTCCAGCCGGCCCAGCACCGCGCTCTCGGCCGGCCCGACGCCGATCCCGTCCTGCCAGCGTCCCCACCGGGCGCCCGCTCCGAACGCCGCGTCGTAGTCCCAGTGGAACCGGGTGAACCAGGGGGGCCGCTGCCACTGCCGGGCGTGCTGGTGCATCCGCGCGGTGATCTCGCCCAGCTCGGCGAAGTGCGCGGCGTCGTCGTCGGCGGGCTCGTCCCCGGCCAGGAACTCGAAGCGGACGCAGTGCCGCTGCTGGCCCGTCTCGTCGGCCATGGTCATGACCCGGCCGCCCCCGGGCGCCGGCCGGACCTGCGGGGTGCGCACCCCCGCCTCGGCCCGCAGCGCGTCCATCCAGGCCAGCTCGGACTCGATCTCCGCCGTGGTGTGGTACCCGAGCCGGTGCACCCGCAGGATGGACGGTCCCTCGCCGGGGTCCTGGACCAGGTAGGTCGCGTTCTCCGACACGTTGATCAGCTGCACGGTGGTGCCGGGACCGCAGCCGCCGGCCCGCGCGGCGCGGCCGGCGAACCGGGTGATCCGGGCCAGCACGTCACCGCCGCCAGACAGGTCGTGCCCGCCAGCGCCGCTCACGGGCGCAGGCTCAGTCATCGGGCCGGCCCTCGATCCCGCCCAGCACCGCGACGATCTCGTCGCGGGCCCGCAGGATCTCCTCGTGGGGCCCGCTCAGGTAGATCCGCCCGGCCACCCCGATCATGGCCACGTCCACCAGCGTCACCCCGGGCGCGGTCCGTTCCGCCTCGTTGGCCGCCAGGGCCGCGAACAGCGCCGGGGTCACCTCACAGACCAGCAGCGTCTCCCCCGGGATGATCATCGAACCACCGCGGTTGCGGTTGATGATGATCGCCTGCCGGTCGGTGATGTCCTCGATCACGTCGCAGAACAGTATCCGGGGCCGCAACTGGTCCGACGCGCTGGCGTTCAGCCCGTCCAGGATGGCCTGCCCGGCGCGTTCCACGTCGGCCAGGCACGGGCCCGTGTACCTCGAGCACGCCGAACTGGCGCTCGACGAACAGGATGCCGGGCTCCACGGCCGGTACCGCGCGCAGGGCCAGATCGGTGACCCGCTCGATGGCCAGCGCCGGGGCTACCTCGACGACCAGCGAATGCTCGCCAGCCGCCGGCGGATAGCCGCGGGCCCGGGTGGGGGTGCCCAGGTACGCCGCGAACTGCCGCTGCAGGTCCCGGACCAGCAGGTGGACCCGCAGCTCGGCCAGGGGCCGCGCAGCCCCCGGCGCGACTGGCGGCCCGGGCGGCGGCACCCGCGCTGCCCGCGCAGCCCGCGGCGCGCGCGGTGGCACGGCCGGCCCCGCACTCACTCGCCGCGGATGGTGAAGTGCCTGCCGAGTTCGGCGTGCGGCCGCGGGATCACGTGCACCGAGATGAGCTCGCCCACGGTGCTGGCCGTCTCCGCGCCCGCCTCGGTGGCGGCCTTCACCGCGCCGACGTCGCCGACGATGATGACCGACACGAGGCCGTCACCGACTTGCTCGCGGCCGACGATGGCCACGTTGGCCGCCTTGACCATGGCGTCCGCGGCCGCCAGCGCGGCCACGTAGCCCTTGGTCTCGATCATCCCGATCGCGTTGTCCGCCACGTCTCTCTCCTCTACTGACTGTCGTGACCATGATCGAAGGGTTCGTTCCAGCGACGCCTAAGTCATGATCACGAGGCTGCTGCCCGCTGGGTCTATGGAGCCGATGATCAGGGCGTTCGAACCGGCGGCGGCTGGCCCGGGAACCAGGCTGCGGCGACCGATCCCTGGACGACCAGCACCCGTTCCCCGACCCCGCTGCCCAGCACGTCGAAGGCCACGAAGCGCTGGCCGCTGCCCTCCGCCTCCACCTCCAGGAACGCACCCTTGGGGATCTCGGCCAGCCGGCGGGTAGCCCACACGTTTCCCACCACCGTCGCGGTTACCATCAGCGCTCCTTCTCGATCTCGACGCCCGCCGCCCGGGCCCGGTCGCGGGCCAGCGGCGTGAGCACCGCGCGCCGCCCCAGCACCAGCCGGGCCCCGGCCCGGGCCGCGTCGCGGACCGTGGCCTCGGTGACCGCGCCCTTGTCGATGCGGCGGGTCGGCCGCGCGGACGCGGACGCGCCCGCGGCCCCACCGGGCGCCAGACGGAACCGGAGCCGGCCGGTACGCAGGTCGTCGCGGCGGCGCGGGTTCTCGACCAGGCGCAGCAGCCGGGTCACGAACGCGGCCAGTTCCCGGTCTGTCCGCACGCTCACGGTCTCCACCTCGGCGACCCCGTCCCGCACCGTGTACGCCGCCCCGCCCTGCGCCGGCGCGCTGCTGGCCGGAGCCGGCGGGCTGCCGGGAGGCTCGCACGGGAGGCCGCTGGCCGGCGAGCGGCTGGCGCCAGCCGGAGGGCCACGCGGGCACCGGCGGCGGCCGGCGCGAGGACCAGCGCCGCCCGGCTCCGCGGGCAGCAGGTCAGCCAGCGCCTCGCGGACCAGGGCGCGCAGCGTCTCGGGGTCCAGGCCGGCCGTCATGCCCGGTTCCCCGCCCGGCTCAGCAGGGCGTCCTCGGCCGCGTCGGCGGCCTGCCGGACGTCCGCCTCGGACCCGGACAGGTACACCCGGCCGGTCGCGCCGATCATCCGGTAGTCCACGACCTTGATCCGGGCCGCCTTCTCGGCCTCGTTGACCGCGAGGATCGCGTACGAGGCGGGCTGCATCTCCAGCACGAACAGCGACTCCCCGGCCAGCACCATCGAGCCGAGCTTGTTCCGGTTGATCAGGAACGCGTGCTGCGGGTCGATCATGGTGACGATCTTCGAGGCCAGCACCTGCGGCGCCGACGCGTCCGTCTCCGAAGCGCCCAGCGCGTCGAGCACGGCGGAGCCGGCCGCCCGGACCTCGTCCGTGCTCCCGTGCACCTCCAGATACCCGAAGTGCCGCTCCACGACCAGGATCCCGGCCTTCACGTTCGCGTACTTGAGCGCGACGTCGGTGAGCGGCTCCACGTCCAGCCCCGGCGCGACCTCCACCACGATCGCCGCGTCATTACTCCGCGGCAGGCTCCCCCGAACCCACGACCCGAGATAACACATCGTCTGCGGCTGCAGCCGATCCAGGAAAATAAACGACCGCAGCTCACCCACGCCCGTCCCCCAGAATCGCCGCGCAACTCCTCCAGCACGACCCGCCTGATCTCCACCCGCAGTGCCTCCAGATCCGGGTCGGCGCCAGCGCCAGCAAGCCCGGTGCGCCAGCCGGCCAGCACCCAGCGGCCGAGGCGCGGGCCCTCTCTCCCGGCGTTGTTGGCCGGGGAGAGAATGCCCCGGCCTCGGCCGCCCGTCCGCATCGCGCAGGTTCGAGGCCACCGGATACGGCGGCACGGCGCCGGCAGGCGCCTCCCAAGGCACCAGCCCGGTGAAGTCGGCGAAACCCACGGCCGGGTCTTCGTTATAGGCCAATCGGGTCCATTGCACGAGGTGTTTCGGCTGCAGGTTCTCCCCGACGGACGAGCGCCCGAAGAACCCGGTCCCGATGGTCATGGTCGGCGCGAGCCCGGTGCCCACGCCCGCGCTGCCCAGGCTGGACCCGGTGTTGACCACGACCCGGAGCACCTCGAGCGCGGCCCCGTAGGCCATGATCGTCGCCGGGTCGGCCGCGTGGATCGCGGCCGAGTGGCCCCGGCCGCCGAGCCGGAGCACGGCCCGCGCGGCGTCGATCCCGTGCCGGACGCTGCCCACCTGGGTCAGGCCGAGGACCGGGCAGAGCTTCTCGTGGGCCAGCGGCTCCTCGGGGACGACCAGGGGGAACGGGGCCAGCAGCACCCGGGTCGTGCCCGGCACCCGCAGGCCGGCCTGGGCGGCGATCCAGGTCGCGTCCTTCCCGACGAACCGGGTGTCGAACTGCCCGCCGGGGAACACCAGGTCGCGGACCTTGTCCCGCTCGTCCGGCGGGAGCAGGTACGCACCCGCGCGCTGCAGGTGGCGCAGCAGCGTCCCGGCGGCCGCCTCGGTCACGATCAGCACGGACTCGTTGGTGCACAGGATGGAGTTGTCGAAGCTCTTGCTGTCCACGATCCGCTGGGCGGCTTCCGGCAGGTCCGCATCGTCCGCAACGAAAACCGGAACGTTGCCCGGCCCCACCCCGATGGCCGGCGTCCCGGAGCTGTAGGCGGCCCGGACCACGCCGGTGCCGCCGGTCGCCACGATCACGCTGGTCCGCTCGTCGGCCATCAGCGCGTTGATCAGCGGCACCGACGGCTCGTCCACGACCTGGATGACGCCGTCCGGCGCGCCCGCCGCCACTGCGGCCTCCGCCAGGGTGCGGGCCGCGGCCGCGGAGCACTCCCGGGCCAGCGGGTGCGGGCTGACCACCACGGCGTTGCGGGTCATGAGGGCGAGCAGCGACTTGACGAACACGGTGGCGACCGGGTTGGTCGACGGGGTGAGCGCGAGCACCACCCCGGCCGGGCGCGGGATCTCGACCATCCGGGCGGCCGGATCGACCCGGGGGGTCACGTAGTCGTGGCCGGCGTAGGCCTCGACCAGCCCGGTGCTGCTGGCCAGGTTCTTGACGACCTTGTGCTCGGCCACGCCGAACCCGGTCTCGCGGACCGCCCACTCGGCGTACTCGCGGGCCTGGGCGGCGCCGGCCGCCGCGGCCGCGTGGACGATCCGGTCCACCGCGGCCCGGTCGTAGCGGGCGAACGCGGACCCGGCCCACTGCGCCCGCTGCAGCATGGCCCGGGCCCGCGGCACTCCCGCCGGGTCGGTGAGCAGGTCGATGCTGATGGCCTCGTCGGGACCTTGCACGGCGGGCTCGGTCATCGGACCCGCCGTCCGCTGGCCGCGTCGTCGCGCGCCGCGGCGATGGCCACCTCGACCCGGTCGAGCAGCTCGGCGCACAGGTCCGGGGTGAGCAGCAGGCCCGGCTTGAACTGCAGGACGCGCGGGTCGAGGGTGGAGAAGATCGCCCACACGCCGTGCTCGTAGAGCCGCTTCATCACGAACTTGGCGCCCTGCGGGTGGTCGAACTCCAGCCCCATGACCAGGCCGTCCTGCCGGATGCCGGTGAACCAGTCCGGGTAGGCCCGCTGAATCTGGCGCAGCCCGCGGCCGATCAGGTCGGCGATGTAGAAGACCATGGACCTGACCTCGGGCCGGCAGGTGATCTCCAGGGTCTTCAGCGCCGCGATACAGCCGAGCTCGGCGCCGCCGAACGTGGACATGTGCGCGAACCCGTCCTCGCTGAGCCAGCCCGCCGCCGCGTCGCTGACCAGGACCGCGCTGATCGGGTACATCCCGCCGGAGATGCCCTTGCCGGTGACCAGGATGTCCGGGGCGATGCCGTGCTTGGTGATCGCCCACAGCTCGCCGGTGCGCATCAGCCCGGTCTGTACCTCGTCGGCGATGTACAGGGCGCCGTACCGCTCGCAGAGCCTCTTGGTGCCTTCCAGGTAGCCCGGCGCGGGCAACGGGAAGCCGTAGGTCGCCGGGATCGTCTCCATGATCACCGCCGCGACGTCCCGGCCGCGCAGCGCGTCCTCCATCGCGGCCAGGTCGTTGAACGGGACGTGGGTGAACTCGTCCGGCCGGTCGGCCAGGAACAGGGTCGCGAACCGCTCGTCGCCGGTCGCGACGGCCAGGCCGGTGTGCCCGTGGTAGGCCTTGGCCACCGAGACGATCCGGCGTTTCTTGGTGGCGTGCCGGGCGGTCTTCAGCGCGATGTCGATGGCCTCGCCGCCGCCGCTGCCGAACACCACCTTGGCCAGGCCGGGCGGGGCGGTGCTGATCAGCGCCTCGGCCAGCGCCGTGCGGGCCAGCGACGGGAAGTGGTGGTTGCCGATGTCGAAGCGCTGCATGGCCGCGCTGACCGCCGCGGTGACCTCGGGGTTGCGGTGGCCCAGGTTGTAGGTGCCCCCGTTGAGGTGCACGTCGATCAGGCGCTTGCCCGACACGTCGTAGATGAAGTACCCCTCGCGCCGGTCGATGACCAGCGGGACGCCGGAGTCGGTCCAGAACTGGGTCTTGTCCGGGTTCCAGAACTGCCTGGACCGGGCGAGCATCTCGGCCTTGGACGGGAAGGCGATCAGCTCTTCGGCCATGTCACCTCCGGACTCTGCGTGCCGCTCTGGTCTCGTTCGGTTCCGGACGACGACCGTTCCGGTCTACTTCGGTCTGACCAAATAGGTACGCTTCCAACCTTTACCTGTCAAGAGGTCAAAGTTAAGTCCATATTTCCTGAACCATAACTCTTGTCATGATTCTCACCTGCTGATACCGTCCGCGCTGTGATCTGTACCACAGGGCGGTTCTGAACCGTTTGGCCTCGGCTTGACCCTGCTGTCTGACCACCGCTGCTGACACCGCTCTTTGATCACCCGCGCCGCCAGGCGCGGCCGTCTCGCAGTAACTGGGCGATCCTCTGGGGAGGGCACTCATGGCACAGTCGGAGCTTCCACGGGTCGGCGGTATCGAGGGGATGGAGGAATCCCTCGACGTCTCCCAGCGGGCCGATGTCCCCAAGCTGCGCAAGGGAGCGATCGGCCTGGGCGGGGTCCTCTTCCTGACCGTGACCGGGTCCGCGCCGATCTCGGCGATGCTGTTCAACACCCCGATCATGGTCGGGTACGGGCAGGGCGTCGGCGCGCCCGCCGCGTTCATGTTCGCCGCGATCGTGCTGGTCGTGTTCTCCGTCGGCTACGTGGCCATGACCCGCAAGAAGACCAGCGCGGGCGGCTTCTACTCCTACATCAGCCACGGGCTGGGCCGCACGCTCGGCATCGGCACCGGCTACGGGGCGGTCGTGGCGTACTCGGTGTTCGAGGCCTCACTGGCCGGCGGGTTCGCGTACTTCGCGAACCTCAAGGTGAACGCGTTCGGGGTCAATATCGGGTGGCCCTGGTTCGCTCTGGGCATGGTCGTGCTGATCTCGCTGCTGACCTTCTTCGACGTCCGGCTGTCCTCCACCCTGCTGGCCATCGGGCTGATCAGCGAGATCGCGATCCTGGTCATCTTCGACATCTTCATGTTCAGCAAGGGCCACGCCCCCTGGGCCGCGCTCAACCCGGCCAACGCGTTCAAGTCCTTCCCGGCCTCCGGGAAGCTGGCGGCCGGCTCGGTCGGCATCGGGCTGTTCTTCGCGTTCTGGTCCTGGGTCGGGTTCGAGATGGCACCCAACTACGCCGAGGAGTCCCGCGAGCCGAAGCGGATCGTGCCCCGCGCGCTGTACATCTCGGTGATCGGCCTGGGCGTCTTCTACGCGCTGACGTCCTGGGCGCCGCTGTTCGGCTACTCGAGCACGCACGCGGCCGTCGCCGCCGCCCAGGGCAACGCGGCGAACTTCTACCTGGCCCCGGCCACCCAGTACGCCGGGCACTGGGTGTCCTCGATCATGAGCTACCTGATCATCACCGGCTCGTTCGCCTGCGGGATGGCGTTCCACAACACCACCGCCCGGTACATGTACTCCCTCGGCCGGGAAGGGCTGCTGCCCAAGCCGCTGGGCAAGACCCACCCCAAGTTCAAGAGCCCGTACATCGCGTCGGTGGTCCAGACGCTGATCGCCGCGTTCATCATCATCCTGTTCGCCGTGTTCACCGGCACCAACGACCCGAGCTCCCAGGCCTACCTGCAGCTGTACGGGCTGATGGCGGTGATGGGCGTGATCATCATCCTGTCGGTGCAGGCCCTGGTCTCGCTGGCCATCCTGGTCTACTACGAGCGGCACCACGACGACGAGGTGCACTGGTGGAAGACCCGGCTGGCCCCGGCCCTGGCGCTGATATCCCAGGCCGCCGTGGTCTACCTGCTGTTCGACAACATCGACTTCCTGGGCAGCGGCTACAGCTACGCGAAGTGGTTCGGCCCGATCGACCTGGCGATCGTGCTGATCGGCGTGGGGGTGGCCTTCTACTTCAAGAAGTACAAGCCCGCCAAGTACGAGCAGGCCGGCCGCCTCATCAACGAGGGCCTCTAACCGCTCCGCCGGGCCGGCCCCGGCCGGCCCGGCGGAGCCCCCGCCTTGCACTATTACACTCTTCGATGTAATGCTATTGGAGGTAGCTAGCGAAGGCGGGCCGAGATGACCAGGGACTCCATCCGCGGGTCATCTGACCGCAGCATCCTGATCCTGACCAGCCTGGCCGACGGGCCGAAACACGGCTATGCGCTGATCAAGGACATCGAGGACTTCGCCGGGGCCACGCTCGGCGCGGGCACCCTGTACGGGGCGCTGGCCAAGCTCGAGCGGGCCGGCCTGGTCGAGGCGCTGCCCGCCAGCGACCGCCGGCGTCCGTACCAGATCACCGTGGCCGGCCGGGAAGAACTGCGGGCCCGCCTGCTGCAGGCGTCCCGGGTCGCCGAGGTGGGGCTGCGGCGGATCTCGGCGGTCCCGTCATGAGCCGCTGGCCCGTGCGCAGGCTCGTCGCGCTGTATCCGCGGGCCTGGCGGGAGCGGTACGGCAGCGAGGTCGGCGACCTCACCGACGAGCTGATCAGCGAGGGGCGGACCACCCGGCTGCGGGCCGGGCTCGACCTGGCCGGCGGTGCGGCCGTCGAGCACGGCCGCGCCCTGACCAGATCCCCCGCCGCGGGACTCGGCTGTGTGGCGGTGATCACGGCCGCGGCCGGGATCGGGCTGGCCGTGGCCCGGGCCGGCCGCGCGGCGGGGCGGCCGTACTTCGAGACTTCGTCGGCCGGGATCGTGCTGCTGCTGGTCGTGATGGCCTGGGGCCTGCTGGAGTTCGTCAAGTTCCTGACGGTGCAGGAAGCACAGGAATGGCGGGCCGGTGCGACCAGGAGCAGGGCGCCCGGGTTCTGGCTGGCCTCCGCCGCCTGCGTGATCGCGTGGGAGACCTGGCTCTACCTGGCCCCGGCGATCGTCCCGGCCGCCGCGATCCGGCCCGGTGCGCTGGCCTTCTCGGCCGGCCTGGTGTTCTTCCTGGCCGGCCTGGGGCTGCGCGGCTGGTCCTTTGCTGCGCTCGGCCGGTACTCCGCCTACGGCATCGTGGTCAGCCCGGCCCAGCCGGTGGTGGCCACCGGCCCGTACCGCTGGCTGCGCCACCCCAGTTACACCGGAGGCCTGCTGATCTGCAGCGGGGCGGGCCTGACCTCGGCGAACTGGGCCGGCGTGGCCGCCATGACGCTGCTGCCGCTGGCGGTCACGGTCTGGCGGATACACACCGGAAGAACACGCGCTGCTGACCGGGCTCGGCGAGCGGTACCGCGCCTACGCCTGCGATCGCAGGCGGCTCGTCCCGCTCATCTGGTAACCGGCCCCGGACCGCGGCGCCCGGTCGCGGCTCCCTGAACGAGGGGACACGCGACCATGACCACCGAAGGGGCGTGGATCGGCTACGGCGGCGCCGCCCGGATCGGGCTCGCCGTGGTGCTGCTGGCCGTCGCGGGCGGCGTGGCCTACGCGGGAGTCCGGTGGCCCGGGCCCTTCCCGGCCCGGAAGCCGCGCCCGGCCGTCGCGAACCTCATGATCGCGGTCTGGGTCCTGGCCATCACGGTGTTCCTGGTCTGCGCCTCCGTCTACGTGCAGCAGGCACGCCATGAGTTGCCGGGCCGGGCCACGCCCGCGGATCCCATCACCCCGGTCACCCTGGTGGGGGTCGGCGTCGTCTTCCTGGCCATCCTCATCGCCAGCACGGGCCGCCCGGCGGCCAGGCTCGGAAGTGCCGTCATCGGCGCCCTGGCCGCGCCGTGGATCTTCGAGCTGCCGTTCGACCTCGTCATCGTGACCCGGACCTATCCCATCCCTCCCGACCCGGCCGGGTACCGGGCGCTGTTCTTCCTGCCGCTGTTCGCCATCGCGCTCAGCACGCTGGCGCTGCTGACGCTGTCCCCCATGGTGAGACTGTCCAGAGCGACCTTCTGGTCCTTGGCGCTGATGCTGGCGGTGTTCGCCGTCTGGGCCCTGTTCGGGTTCGGCTACCCGTCCGCCCCGGTCCCCATCACGCTGAATGTGGTGTCGAAGATCCTGGCCTTCGTCACGGCCCTCACCCTCTTCCTGCCGGTGCGGGACCAGGCCAGCGTGCGCGAGCCGCAGGCCGGTGCCACCCAGGCGGTCAAGTAGGCAGGACCCGGACCGCGCTGCCGGTCCCGCTCGGGGACGCGAGCTGCTCATCAGCCGCGAGCCGGGCCCGCACGACCAGGCCGGTGCCGGTGCCGGTGAAGCCCCGCTGCAGCAGCCGGAACGGGGCGGTGCCGTACCGGGTCGCCGCACCCACTCTCCGGCTGGCGGGCTGGAGGAGGCGGCCGGACGCCGCGGTGCGCTCGGCGACGGAGCCGCCCGGGGTGGCGGTGAGCCGGCGCCGGGCGATCAGGTTGCGGGCCGCCTCCAGCGTGTAGCCCAGCGGGAACCCGTACTGCCGCACCTCGATGCCGGTGAGCCCGCACTTGGTGAGGAGGGCGGTCATGGCCTCGGGATCGTAGCGGCGGAAATGCCCGGCCAGCTCGTCGGCCGGACCGTACCGTTCCTGGTGCGCGGGCACGGACATCATCAGCCAGCCGCCGGGCCGCAGCCGGGCCGTCCACTCGAGCACGGCGGCCGCGTCGTCTTCGATGTGCTCGAGCACCTCGAACGCGCACACCAGGTCGAACTGCTCTGGCCCTAGCTCATCGAAGCGGATGTTGCGGACCTCGCCGCGCCCGGCGGCGCTGACCCGCTGCTGGGCCACGGCCCACGACACCGGATCCGGCTCGAGGCCCACGTACTGATAGCGCTGGGCGAGCCGGGCGCCCAGGGCTCCCTGGCCGCAGCCGACCTCGAGCACGTCGCGGACGCCGGCGGGCAGCACCCGGGTGATCACGTCGTAGCGCAGCCATGCGTTGGGGGTAAGGGGCGCCACTACCCCGGCCGCCGGTCCCGGCCCGGCGGTGCGGCTTGGCCGGCGACAGCCCGCTGGCCGGCGACAGCCCGCTGGCCGGCGTCGACAGCTCGAGCCGGCCCAGCAGCGGAGCCACGACCTGCGCCGGCGCGAACTTCCCGGCCGCCAGCTGGGCCGCCTCCTGGCCCAGCCGGGCCAGCTCCGCGCGGTCCGCGGCCAGCCGCCGCAGGGCCGCGGCCAGCGCCTCAGGGTCGCCGGGCGGCACCAGGACCGCGGCCTCACCGAGCACCCGGCGCTGGGGCGGGGTGTCCGAGGTCACGATCGCGCACCCTGCCGCGGCCCCCTGGAACACCTTGTTCGGCACTACCCGCCGCGCCTTGTCCCCGGTGCCGAAGATGCCGAGGCAGACATCGTGGCTGGCGACCACGGCGGGCAGGTCGGCGGCCGGTACCCAGTCGACCCAGCGGACCGCGTGGTTAGCGGCGGCGGCGGCTTTCGCCGCGGGGGCATCCTGGCCGTCACCGATCATGGTGACCTCGACCGGCGTCCCGGTGAGCAGGCTCAGCGCGGCACCGATGACCGGGGCTCCCTGCAGCGGGGTGTACAGGCCGTAGAACACCACCCGGAGCGGCCCAGGCACCGCCCCGCTGACCGGCGCTTCCCGGGCGGCCGGCCTAGCCGCCGCGAACCAGGCCGCCGGGGCGCCCACCGGGACCACCAGGGCTCGCCGGAGGTGCCGCCCGGGCAGCGCCGCCCGGTGCTCCTCGGTGTCCACCAGCACCACGTCGGCCGCCCGCAGTGCCGCGGCGTCCATCAGCCTGCAGCAGCGCCTGACGCGGGCCGCCGTCCAGCCGCCGGTCCCGGCCCGTGTCGCTCGCGCCGGCCAGGTGATCGAGCACGATGGGCACCCGGCGGAACAGCAGCCGCGCCAGGTGCACGTCAAAATGGCCCAGGTAGCCCACGAGGACCGCGTCCGGGGTAGGCATCCGGCGAGCGGACCGGGCCAGGGCAGCCCACCGCCGGGTCAGCCGCATCAGCAGGGCAGGCGCGCGCCACGGCTGGGCCAGCATCGCTACCCGGGCCGCCGTGTCCAGGCCTAGTGGCGCATTGCATTCGGCCACCTCGATCCCGCTGTCCCGCAGGCCCTCGCCGAGGGTGGCGATTCTCGGATGCATGGAGGTGTCATAAGTACCGAAAAGAATCACGCGCATGGCTCCGGTACCTTAGCGCCCGTCTGGCACGAATTGGACGAGATTGCGCACTTACGGCCGGCCCAGCGTTTACGCTCCTGCCTATGCCAGACCGTCAGGTCGCTCCCCCGGCCGGGCGGCGTAATAGCGGGCCGCCCGGAAGTGCCACTCCGCGGCGGAGCCGCTGGGCCCGCGTCGGCCCGCTGCTTTCCGGCCGGCCCGTCCGCTGGGGGTTCGTGGCGGTCACGGTGGGCCTGGGCGGCTACGCGGTGGCCCGCGAGTGGACCAGCGTCCGCGCCGCCCTGGGCGACCTCGGATTCGGCACGGTGGCCGGGGCCCTGCTCAGCGTGCTCGCGGCCATGGTCATGATCATGCAGGCGTGGCGGGTGCTGCTGGCCGGGCTCGGCTCGCCGCTGCCGGTCCGGGCGGCGGCCCGGATCATGTTCATCGGCCAGCTCGGCAAGTACCTGCCCGGCTCGGTGTGGCCTGTGCTGGCCCAGATGGAGCTAGGCCACGCCTACCAGGTTCCGCGGCACCGCTCGGCGAGCGCGTCGGTGCTGGCCATGGTGGTCTCCCTGCTCTCCGGGCTGCTGATGGCCCTGGTCACGCTGCCGTTCGTGGCCCAGGCCACGGCGTACCGGTGGGCCTTCGCGCTGATCCCGGTGCTGCTGGCCGGGCTGCACCCCCGGATCCTCAACGCCCTCCTCGGGCGGCTGTTGCGGATAGCCCGCAGACCTCCGCTGGACCAGCCGCTCAGCGGCCGCGTGATGGCGGCCGCCCTGGCCTGGTCGTGTTCTTCCTGGGTCCTCTACGGTCTGCAGATATGGCTGCTCGCGACCCGGCTCGGGGCACCGGCCGGGCGCACCGCGCTGCTCGCCATCGGCGGATTCGCCTTCGCCTGGAGCGTGGGCTTCCTCGTGGTGTTCGCCCCGGCGGGGGCGGGCATCCGGGACGTTCTGCTGGTCGCCGTCCTGGGCCCGGTCCTGGGGGTGGGCAGCGCCACGGCGGTGGCCCTGGTCTCCCGGGCGCTGATGACAGGCGGCGACCTGCTCACCGCCGCTATCGCCGCCGTGTCCAGCCGGGCGCCGCACCCACGCCCGGGGAAACCCGGTGACAGCGAGACCATGCAGGCCCCTTAAGTAGTTCTGCCGCTACATTTCCGTAGGCATTTCTGCCACCGAAGCACTATCTAATTAGTTTTGTTACCGAGTCAATTCCCCCGTGTCCCCCGGGAGGATTAGGAAATTGTCACACACGCGGAACTACTGGTGACTATTCTCCCCAATCGTGGGTTTTCGGGTAACTGCAGGCCGCACGGCACCGGCCATCCAGCCAGCACAGGAGGAGCTGGAGGCTGTCCGGTGTGCCGGACCGCCTCCGCGGGCCACCCACCCCCTGGCGGTAGGTCTGCTGACCGTGCTGGCCGCGGTGGCGTACTCGGCCTTCGCGCTCATCCGGTACCACACGTACCTGAGCGCCTCCTATGACCTGGTCATCTTCGACCAGGCGGTGCGTTCCTACGCCCACCTGCAGCCCGGGATCTCGGTCATGAAGGGGCTGCACAACGGATTCGGGCCGCACTTCTCGGTGCTCGGCGACCACTGGTCACCGATCCTGGCCGTACTGGCCCCGCTGTACTGGGTCAGCAACAGCCCGGCCAACCTCCTGGTCGCGCAGGCGGTGCTGTTCGCGCTGGCGATCCCGCCAGTGTGGCTGTTCACCCGGCGCGCCTTCGGCGGGGGCACCAAGGCGACCGTGGCGGCCTACCTCGTCTCCGCGTCGTACGCGCTGAGCTGGCCGATCGCCTCGGCGCTGGCCTTTGACTTCCACGAGGTCGCGTTCGCCCCGGTGCTGATCGCCGTCGCCCTGGAGCGGCTGCAGGCGGGACGGCTGCGGACCGCACTGATCGCGCTGGCGGCCTTGCTGCTGGTCAAGGAAGACATGGGCTTCCTGATCGCCGGGATCGGCATCTACCTGGCCGTGGACCGCCCGAGGACGCTCAGCCTGGCCGGTGCTGACCGGCCTGATCCTGGCCGCCGTGGGGGTGGCGGCCAGCGTGCTGTCCATCTACGTGCTGATCCCGGCCTTCGGCGGGCGTTCGGGCTACTACTGGGCGTATGGCGCCCTGGGGGGCAACGTCCCGCAGGTCTTCGGGCACGTCGTCCTGCATCCGCTCAGTTCGCTGCGGATACTGGTCACCCCGCGGGTCAAGGTCAACACCGTGCTCTGGCTGCTCGGCGCGTTCTGCTTCCTCCCGCTGCGCTCCCCCATCACGCTCGCCGCGGTCCCGCTGCTGCTCGAGCGGATGCTGGACAGCAAGTTCCCCAACTGGTGGGTCACCTCGTTCCAGTACAACGCCTACCTCGTGATCATCCTGCTCTTCGCGGCCGTGGATGGCGCGGCGCGGCTGGAAGGGACGGCGGCCGCGGTACGGGAGCGCTTCGCGGCCTGGCGGAGCCCAGCCGGGCGGCCGCCGGGTGGACTGAGCGCGGCTGGACTAAGCGCGGGCGGGCTCCCCCCGGCCGGGTCGGCAGGCTCATCCAGGAAGCGTTGGACTTTCACGCTCGCCTGCTCGGCGACCATGGTCGCGGTGGCCTTGGCCCTGGTTCCGCGGTTCGCGTTCGGCGTCGCCCTGCGCCCGTCCTTCTACCACCGTGACGCCCGGATGGACGCGGCCGCAGCGGCCGACGCCGCGGTCCCCAGCGGGATCACCGTCGAGGCGGCCAACCACCTTGGACCGCAGCTGTCCGGGCGGGACACCGTCCTGCTCTGGGCCGACGACGGGGAAAAGCCCCGGTTCTCCTGGGTGGTCGCCGACGTGACCGGCCGGGAGTTCTTCCCCTCCGTACGCGCCGAGCGGCGGCGGGTCGCGCGGCTCGAGGCCGACGGCTATCAGGTGGCCTTCCGGCGCGACGGGTACGTCGTGCTGCACGCTCCGCGGGCCGCCCGGTGATCGCCGTGGCCAGGACCTCGCTCGCGGGCTCGGCCCGCCGCGCCGCCACCGGCCTGATTCCCGGCCCGGACGGACCAACGGACCCGGCCGGGCAGCTACTCAGCCGGCTGTCGGTGCTGCCGGCCCTGCTCGTGCTGGCCTGGTTGCTGGCCGGGCTGCCCCTGCTCCTCCTGGGCGTGTTCACCCCCGCGCTCACGCTGCTGCTCTCGGTACCCGTGGCCGCCGCGCTGATGCTGGCCGGACTGCGCTGGATCCCCGGCCTGAGCCAGGGACCCGGGCCGGGCCAGGCGTCCGGACTCACCCCCGCGCCCGGAACGGCGGCCGCACCCGGGTCCGGCCAGACGCGGGACCAGGCAGACAGCGCCAGCGCCTCGCGGACCCCCTGGTGGGCCGTGGCCGCGGTGATCGGGATCGCGGCCGCGTTCGGCCTGGACCAGATGATCTATCACGCGCAGCAGCTCATCGTGATGCGCGACCCCGCGGCCTACATCCAGTTCGGGAACTGGATAGCTGGCCACGGCTCACTGCCGATCCCCCAGGACCGGGCGGCCTTCGGGGGCACCCACCACGTCCTGAGCTTCGACAGCTTCGCCTCGTACCAGATCGGCGGCGTGGTGGTGCCGCAGTTCATGGCCGGGCTGCCGATGATCCTGGCCGGCGGGTTCTGGATCGGCGGGGCCGCGGCCGCCACGGCGATGGCGCCGATCCTGGGTGCCCTCGCCGTGCTTACCTTCGGCGGGCTGGCCGCCCGGCTCGCCGGGCCACGGTGGGCACCGCTGGCCGCCCTCATCCTGGCGATCGCGCTGCCGATGCAGTTCACCAGCCGATCGACCTACAGCGAGCCGACCGCGGCCATTCTCTTCCTCGGGGGCCTGTGCCTGGTCATCGATTCGCTGCGGGCCGGAGGGCGGGGCAGCCGGGTCCTCGCCGCGCTGGGCGGGCTGGCCCTCGGCATGACCCTGCTGGTCCGCATCGACGGGGCCAGCGACATGCTCCCGGTCATCCCCTACATCGGGCTGCTGCTCATCAGCCGCCGGCCCCAGGCGCTGCCGCTGCTCGGCGGCCTGGCCGTCGGCGGGATCTACGGCGCCGTGGACGGCCTGGTGCTGTCGCACCCCTACCTGGCCAGCATCAAGACCTCGCTGATCCCGCTGGCCTTGCTGGCCATCGTGGTCCTGGTCATCACCGGGGTAGCGGTCCTGCTGCTGCGCCGCCGCGGCCTGCCCGCCGTCCGCGGGAACGCGCTGCCGAACGCGGCTGCGGTGCTGGCGTTCGTGGTCATCGCGGGCTTCATCGTGCGCCCGTATGTCCAGACCGTGCACGCCGACTTGAACGCGCCCACGCGGGCGGCCATGGCTATATGGCAGCGGGCTGACGGCCTGCCCGTCCAGCCCACCCGCCTGTACTACGAGATCAGCCTGCACTGGGTGTTCTGGTACATCGGTGTGCCTGCCGTGCTGCTCGGCACGCTCGGCGCGGCACTGCTCGCCCGGCGCTGCCTGCGGGGCCAGGCGCCGCTGTGGACCCTGCCGCTGATCACCTTCGCCTGGACCATCGTGACGACGCTGTACCGCCCGGCCATCGTGCCCGACCAGCCCTGGGCGAGCCGCCGGCTGGTCCCGGCGGTGCTGCCCGGGTTCATCTTGCTGGCCGTCTGGGCCGTCCGGTGGCTCCATGAATGGCTGCGCGGGCAGGGCTACGGCCGGGGCGGCCGGGCGGCCGTCGTGGCCGCGGCCGCAGCCGCCCTGGTGCTCCCGGCCGCGCGGACCACGCTGGGGCTCGGGATCCGGGACGGGGGTCCGCTGGGCCTGCGCCCGGCCGCGGCCGGGCTAGCTTTCACCCCCACCTACCAGGGCGAAGTCCAGGCGGTGCACGGCTTGTGCACCGCCATCCCGCGTGACTCGTCAGTCCTGATCGTCGATAGCCGGACCGCCGACAACTACACGCAACTGGTCCGGGGCATGTGCGGCGTCCCGGTCGCGCGGACCCACGATCCCAGCGTCAGCGCCGTCAGCGGCGTGATCCGCGGCATCCAGCAGGCCGGCCGCCAGCCCGTGCTGCTCGCGGGCCGCAGAAGACAGCTCAAGCCCTACGGCGCCACACCCCGGCAGGTCATGGCCCTGCGCACCACCCAAGACAGCCACACGCTGATCAACCCACCCAGAGCCACCTGGAAACTCAACCTCAACATCTGGATGTCGGAGCCCCCACGATGAAATCGCTCACCGACGACCGTTTCGCTGCTGCTCCCGCGACGGCGCCCGCCGCCTCCCCGGCCCCGGCCCCGGACCCGGCCGGGAGAATCCGTACGTCTCCATCATCCTTCCCTGCCACAACGAGCAGGGTCACGTCGTGACCGAGGTGACCCGCATCTGCGCGGCCATGGACGCGAGCGGCTACGACTACGAGCTGATCGCCTACGACGACGCCTCCACCGACGAGACGCTGGCCCGGCTGCAGGAGGCCGCGCCGCAGTTCCCGCACCTGAGGATCGTCGCGTTCCGGCGCAACGGGGGTTCCGGCACGGTCCGCCGGATCGGCACCCAGGAAGCCCGGGGCCAGATCGTGGTGTGGACCGACGCCGACATGACCTACCCGAACGAGCGGATTCCGGAACTGGTCGCGATGCTGGAGAAGGACCCGGACGCCGATCAGGTCGTGGGCGCGCGGACCAGCGAGGAAGGCAGTCACAAGCTGCTCCGGGTGCCGGCCAAGTGGTTCATCCGCAAGCTCGCCGAGCGGCTCACCGGCACCCACATCCCGGACCTGAACTCCGGGCTGCGCGCCTTCCGCCGCCAGGTCGCCCTGCCCTACCTGAGGCTGCTGCCGCCCGGGTTCTCCTGCGTCACCACGATCACGATCGCGTTCTTGTCGAACCAGCACGACGTCCGTTATGTGCCGATCGGCTACGCGAAGCGGGCGGGCACGTCCAAGTTCCACTTCGTCAAGGACGCCTACCGCTACATCCTCCAGGTGCTGCGGATGGTGATGTACTTCAACCCGCTGAAGGTGCTGATGCCCATCGCGCTGGCCCTGCTCGGGCTGGGCGTGCTCAAGGGCATCTTCGACCTGGTGGTGCACCCGGTGCACATCGCGGACGACACCGTGCTGATCTTCGTCAGCGGCCTGATCATCGCCACCCTGGCCCTGCTCGCCGACCTGATCGTCCGCTCCCGCAGCGACGGGTAGCCGTCGCCCCGCGGGGCAGACGGCCGGGACGCCGGGCAACGCAGGCCCCCCGCAGCGTTAGAGCGGCCCGCGCCCGGGTACCCGTGCTCCGCACGCTAGCGGGCATCCGCCGGGGTGGGCCCAGCGGGGCCGCTGGCGAGGACAGCGGAGGAACCATGACCTCGATGAGGAGGCAGCGCCGGTTCCGGTGGCGCTCGGCGTGGTGGGCAGCACTGGCGTTCACCGGAACGGCTGCGCTGGCGGCCGGAGCGCTACCCGCAGCCTCGGCAGCCAGCTCAGCGACGGTGACGGCGCCCCCGTACAGCTGCGCAGCCAACGGCCCGGCGGGCAACCAGACCGTGTACGGGACGTTCGGTGACGCCAGCGTGCTCGGCTGGACCGGGAACCACCAGGGCGTGCCCGCCTGCCTGGGCGGGAGTTTCTTCGTGATCAGCGCCGGCCAGCCCGGCAGCGGCGCCACCACGCCGGTCACCGGGACTACCTACGGCTACGGCGTCTACGACGACAGTACGACCACCTGGACCAACGCGGACGGCTACCTGCCGGCCCTGGTGACCACGTTCCACCGGGACGGCGCCCGCATCTCGATCACGAACTTCGGCGACAAGGTCAGCATCGGCGGCCATCCGTATGTGGTGATCTACAGCCGGGTGCAGGTCAGCAACCCGACCGGCCAGGCGCTGACCATCGACCCCCAGGCCTCGGCCGGGCTGGTCCCGCTCAACTCCGCGAGCGACACCGTGCCTGCGCACGGCACCGTGAACCATGACTACGCGGTGGCGGCTGACCGCTTCGGCGGAAAGTACGCGTGGCCGTCGAACTCCGCGCTGACCGGCGCAGGCGGCTACGACCAGCACTTCACGCACATGCGGTCCTACTGGAACGGGCAGCTGGCCAGCATCGCCCAGATCGTCAGCCTGCCGGACGCCAGCCTGGCCGACGCGTACCGCACCGGGTTCATCTACACCCAGATCATCAGGTCCGGCAACCAGCTGCGGACCGGCGCGAACGGCTACGACACCGAGTTCAGCCACGACGTCATCGGCATCCTGGCCAACCTGTTCACCCAGGGCTACACCACCGGCGCGCACGCGCTGCTGGACCGGGCCCGCTACGTGATCGGCTCCCAGACCCAGTACGACGACGGGGTGTGGACCTACCCGTGGGTGTGGGCGCTCTACCTGCTGAAGACCGGTGACCTGAGCTTCGTGAAGGCCAACTTCGCCACCCAGGGCCCGGCCGGCAAGACCGAGCCGAGCATCGAGGACACCGCGCACCTGATCGCCGCGGACCGGACCGGGCCGGGCGGGATCATGGAGAAGACCAACGACATCGACGCTAACGGCTACTGGACCATCGACAACTACACCGCGCTGACCGGCCTGGCCACCTATGAGTGGCTGGCCAAAAAGGTCGGCAACACGGCCGAGGCGAAGTGGGCCGCGGCGCAGTACGCCAGCCTGCTCGCGGCGGTGAACAAGACGCTGAACGCGACGATCTCGGCCGGCCACCTGAACTACCTGCCGTGCTCGATGATCGAGCCGAACACCGACAACCGGTGCTCCAACGCCGAGGACGCCAACTGGGCGGCGCCGTTCCTGTTCGGCCGGTGGGCCTGGGACGGCTACCTGTTCGGCGCCCCGCTCAGCGGGCCGGGGGTCAGCCTGATCGACGCCACGTACGACTACGGCTTCGGCCGGCTGGCCGGGAAGCTGCCGCCCAACACGTTCGGCGGCTACCCCACGCAGTACTACAGCACGGCCTACAACGCCGGCTACGGGGAATGGGGCCTGGCCAGCGCCGATCACCGGGACCAGGGCATCCTCAGCTACGAGTTCATGATCTCGAACGGGCAGAGCGGCCCGTACTCGTGGTGGGAGAGCCAGCAGTTCCCCAACCCGGGCTCACCGTGGACCGGGACTCACCCGGAGGCGGGCAACGGCTCTTCCCCGCACGCCTGGGGCATGGCCAACGCCAACATGGTGCTGCTGGACTCCATCGCCGCGCAGCGGTCCGACGGTGACCTGGTCGTCGGCCGGGGCGTGCCCGGCTCCTGGCTCAGCGGCGGGACGCCTATCAAGCTGGCCAACATGCCGACCACGGACGGCCACCACCTGGGGCTGACCATCCAGGGTCACGGCAGCTCGGTCACGCTGACCCTGACCGGGCAGGCTCCGGCCGGGCCGGTGCTGTTCCAGCTGCCCGCGTTCGTGAACAACATCGCCTCGGCCAGCGCGGGCACGGTGAACCAGCAGACGGGCACCGTGACCCTCTCCCCCGCCACCGGCTCGGTCACCGTGCAGCTCAAGCACCCGGCCAGCTGACCATTCGGCGCGCGGCGGCCCGGAAGCCGGGTCGCCGCGCGCCGTGTGGGGTGCGGTCAGTGGGGTGGGCCAGGCGTCTTTCGGGCGCCTCTTCTGGCGCCGCCGGATTGGGCCGGCCAAATCTGCGTGTTACTGCGTTCACAAGGGAGACCCGGCGGTCACCCCTGCCCCGGAGGTCGCCGGGCTGGCCCAGTAATCCCAGTCAGGAAGGGCGCCGCTGGCTCTTGACGTGATCACCGCACGCGCCACAATATGGCCGTCTAAAGATCGCGATGCGGGCCCCAGCGGCGCGGATCGAAGGGGCCCCGCTCATCCGGCGACCGAGCAGGAGTCGCGTTGGCAGCCAGACCTCCCCGAGCCACCCGCGCCACGCTGCGGGTCGTGCCGCCCATCCGGCACGATGTGGCGTCGCGGGCGGCAGCCGCCCGGCCCGGCCCGGGCGGCGCCCGCCGGCGTCGGCGTCGGCGAGGTCACCGCGTACCGGCAGCTGGCGGCGGACCTGCGGCAGGCGGTCATGGCCGGGCGCTACCCGCCGGGCCAGCGGCTGCCGACCGAGGCCGAGCTGGTCGCGTCGACCGGGCTGGGCCGCCAGACCGTGCGCCGCGCGTTCCAGGAACTGGTCTCCGAAGGGGTCATCTACCGGGTCCGCGGCCGGGGCACGTTCGCGGCCCCGGGCGACGGCAGGTACCTGCGCTCGTTCGGCAGCATCGACGACCTGATGGCCCTCTCGCTGGACACCGAGTTGCGCGTGGTGGAGCCGCTGCACGTGCTGGCCAGCCTGGCGGTGGCGGACACGCTGCGGGTGGCGGAGGACAGCGTGATGGCCATGTCCTTCCTGCGGCTGCACGACGGGGTCCCGTTCTGTCACACGCGAGTCCATGTCCCCCTGGAGATCGGCCGCAGGCTGCGCGAACTGCCCGAGCTGAGGGCCCTCACCGAACCGGGCGACGGCGCGCGCTTCACCGTGATCAGCCTCGTGGACCGGGTCAGTGACCGGCAGATCCACAACGCGGTGCAGAACGCGACCGCGGTGGCCGCGGATCCGGACACCGCCCGCCGCCTGGGCTGCCCGCCGGGCGTGCCGGTCCTGCGGATCGAACGGCTCTACTGTGACCGGGATCTGGTGCCGCTGGAACTGGCGGTCAACCACTTCCACCCGGACCGGTACTCCTACCGGCTGCAGATGCGGGGCCGGGTCGATCACTCGGGGACGGGTGGGAGCGCGCGGTGAGCGGTGGCCCACGGTGAGCGGGAGCGCACGGTGAGCGTCCGCCCGGCCACGCTGAGCGGGCCGCGCACGCCTGCCCGCGGCCCGGCCGGGGCCACCGCGATCGTGGCCGCCCTGGCCGGGGCGGGGACCCGGGTCGTGTTCGGCGTGCCCGGCGGCGGCCCGAACCTGGACGTGGTCGGGGCGGCCGATGCGGCGGGACTGCGCTTCGTCCTCACCCACACCGAGACCGCGGCGGTCATCATGGCCGCCACCAGCGCTGATCTGACCGGGACCCCGGGAGCGGCGCTGGTCACCCGGGGACCCGGGCTGGCCAGCGCGATCAACGGGATCGCGCACGCGGCGCTGGACCGGCTGCCCCTGGTGGTTATCGCCGATACGGTGCGGGCTGCCGAGGCCGGCCGGGTCAGCCACCAGCGGCTGGACCAGGCGGCGCTGGGCGGCCCGGTGACCAAGGCGGTGCTGACGGTCGGCGGCGACCAGGCCGGGCCGACGGCCGCGCAGGCGGTCCGCCGGGCGCTCGCCGCCCCGCCTGGTCCGGTGATCGCGCTGATGGACGACGGGACCCCGGCGGCCGGTCCCACGCTGGACCCGGATAGGGAACGTCCAGATCCGGACGGCCCAGCTGCGGAGAGCCCAGCTGCGGAAGGCCCGCCTGCAGAAGGCCCAGCGCAGGCCAGTGACCTCGGGCCGCTAGCCACCGCCCTGGGCCAGGCCCGGCGGCCGGTCCTGCTGCTCGGCGCGCACGCTGTCGCGTACACCGCCGCCATCCGGGCCGCCGTGGCCGGCCGCGCGATCCCGGCGCTGCACACCTACCGGGCGCGTGGCATCGTGCCCGACGCCGGGGCTGAAGCGGGCGGGCTGGTCACCGGCGGAACGATGGAGTGGCCGCTGCTGGCTCACGCCGACCTCATCGTCGGCCTGGGGGTGGACGAGGCCGAGATGATCCCGGCGGCCTGGGACTACCCCGCGCCCACAGTGCTGGTCAGCGAGTGGCCCGCCGAGCCCACGGGCCCGGCCCGCACCAGTGCTACCAGCTACTTCACCGGCGCCACCACCCTGACCGCCCCGCTGCCCGCGGCGATCGATCTGCTCGCGGCCTGGACCCCGGCCACCGGGCCACGCTGGGCGCCCGGCGCCGGGCGGACGGCCCGGGCCGAGGCCGCCCGGCGGCTGGCCGGGGCGGCCGTCGCCGCTCCCGGCGCGCTGGCCCCGCAGCAGGTGGCCACGGTGGCGCGGGCGCACACCCCGCCAGACACGATCGCCACCGTGGACGCGGGCGCGCACATGCTGGCCGTGATGCCGCTGTGGGAAGTGGACGAGCCACGGCGGCTGCTCATCTCCAGCGGCCTGGCCACCATGGGCTTCGCGCTGCCCGCCGCCATCGCCGCTGCGCTGTGTTCCCCCGGCCAGCCGGTCGTGGCCTTCACCGGGGACGGCGGCCTGGGCATGACGCTGGCCGAAATCGAGACCGCCGTCCGGCTCAGGCTGCGGATCGTGGTCATCGTGTTCAACGACGCCACGCTCAGCCTCATCAAGATCAAGCAGCGGGCCGCCGGCCAGGGCGGCGCCGAGGCCGTGGACTACGGCCCGGTCTCCTTCGCCGGGGTGGCTACCGCGATGGGGGCCGCGGCCGCCGCGGCCGGCACCGAGGCGGAACTGGCCACGGCGCTGGACGCGGCGCTGCGCCGGGATGGCCCGACAGTGATCGACGTCGCGGTGGACCCGGCTTGCTACCCCGCGGTGATGGAACTGAGCCGCGGCGACGCCGGCCGCCGGGATGTGCCCGGCCTGACCGAGGCAGGAGGAGACGCCAACCGCTGACCGCCTGGCCCGGGGCACCAGCCTCGCGGGCCGGGCCGCCCGCCCCGCAGGGACCCCGGTCCCGCGGGGCACCCCTGCCCGTGCCGGTAACCCAACCTCGTGCGGGCCAATGCGCCAAGGCAAAGGAGCGTGCGCAGTGAGCATTACCGTGGCGAAGTTCAAGGACGTGTCGCAGGGCACTCAGCCCGGCCAGTTCACCGTCGGCGACCGCGAGCCGGTGACGACCCTGGCCGACCTGGAGCCGAGCTTCAAGCGGCTGCTGGATGAGCCGGTGACCGCGGTCGTGGCCGTGGTGGGCCGGGCGGACCAGCCCCACCTGACCCCGGTGTGGTTCGACTACGAAGGCGACACGGTGCTGCTCAACCTGGCCACGCACCGCAAGAAGGTGGACTGGCTGCGCAAGGCCCCCTACGCGACCTTCCTGCTGATGAACCCCGAGAACACCTACCACTGGATCAGCATCAAGACCGTGGTGAAGCGGGAGATCTCCGAGGACGACCCGGCCGAGGGCCAGCGGGTCACCGACCAGCTGGACCGGATCTGGACCAAGTACACCGGCAACGAGCCGCCCTACGGGCTGCGCGATCCCTCCTTCGACGAGCGGCGCGTGCTGTTCGAGATGCAGGTCGTCGGCGTCGCCACCTTCGGCCGGCCCTGACGGCGGGAGGGAGCGCAGCTGGTGTCCAGGATGCCCAGGGTCAGCATCGCCGGCGGGTCGGTGGGCGGGCTCACCGCGGCCCTGGTGCTCCGGGACGCCGGCTGTGACGTCCGGGTCTTTGAGCGGTCCTCCACCGCGCTGCAGGCCCGGGGCGCGGGCATCGCCGCCCTCGACACGACCCTGGACTACCTGCTCACCCGGGGCGGCTTCCGGGCCGCCGACGTGTGCTCGTCCACCGGATGGATCCGGTTCCTGGGCGCCGACGGCAGCGTCCAGCACGAGCAGCGGCACCGCTACCGCTTCTCGTCGTGGAACACGATCTACCGCTCGCTGCTCAGCCTGCTCGACGCCGGCCGCTACGAGCTGGGGACCGAGGTCACCGCGTTCACCGAGCGGGACGCGGCGGTGACGGTCACCCTGCGCCGGGGCACCCGCACCGGCGAGAGCATCGAGGCCGACCTGCTGGTCTGCGCCGACGGCGTCGGCTCGGCCGCCCGGGCCCGGCTGCTGCCCGGGGTCCGCCCGGCCTACGCCGGGTACGTGGCCTGGCGCGGCACCGTGCCCGAGCACGACCTCTCCCCCGGTACCCGCAAGATCCTCGGCGACGCGCTCACCTACCAGGTGCTGCCAGGCAGCCACATCCTCGTGTACCCGATCCCCGCCCTGGACGGTTCGGTGACCGAGGGGGACCGCCTGATCAACATCGTCTGGTACGTGAACGTGCCGCAGGGCGCCCCGCTGGACGCCCTGATGACCGGCCGGGACGGGGTGCGCCGGCCGGTGTCACTGCCGCCCGGGGCGGCGACCGAGACCGCGGTCACCGCCATGCGGCAGGCGGCCCGGGACCAGCTGGCCGGTCCCATCGCCGAGGCGGTGGTGCGCGCGGCCGAGCCGTTCGTGCAGGTGGTCTACGACATCGAGGTGCCCCGGATGGTGTTCGGCCGGATCTGCCTCATCGGTGACGCGGCCTTCGCGGTCCGCCCGCACGCCGCGGCCGGGACGGCCAAGGCCGCCGCCGACGGGTGGGCCCTGGCCGGCGAGCTCACCGAGGCGGGCGGCGACGTGCCCGCCGCGCTGGCGGCCTGGGAGCGGCGGCAGCTCGCGCTCGGCCGCGACCTGCTGGGCCGCTGCCGGGAGATCGGCGACAGCTCGCAGTTCCTGGGCAGCTTCCGTCCCGGGGATCCGCGGCTCATCTTCGGGCTGTACGGCCCGGGCCATTAGCACCGCACCGACCCAGCAAACGAAGGAGACGACGGGATGGCCGCCACCATCATCCGCGAAGAGAGTTTCGATCCTGCCGACTACCGGGGAGAACTGGACGCGGCCCCGGAAAACCTGGACGTGGGCACCCGGCTCTGGTTCGAGAACGACCACATCCGGGTGTGGGAAGTACGGCTCATGCCGGGTGAGCGCGGCCCGTTCCACGCGCACACCCGGCGCTACTTCTGGACCGTGGTGGACGGCGGGATCGGGCGCCAGCGCACCGCGGACGGCACGATGATCACCCGCGAGTATCACGTCGGCGACACCAATTACTCCGACCACTCACCAGACGATCCGACGATCCACGATTTCGAGAACGCCGGCGATACGCCGATCCGGTTCACCACCGTGGAGCTGCTGGACTAAGGACGCTGCCCGGCTGGCCCAACGGCCCGGCCAGCGCGGCGGCCCGCGGGCCCGGCCTTTCGACTAAGTCCCTTAGTACTTTGTCTGGCTAATCTGCCACGAAGTGTGTTTCTTTAAGATTCGTGCCGCAATTCCCGGCCCCCCGACGCATACTGCTCGGTGGGCGGGACAAGGGGTTGTAGGAGATCACGATGAGGGGGACCGGCGCGGGCCGCTACTGGATACGGCCGCTGCGCGGTACCGGCAGCCCGTCCGACCGTGCCCTGCAGCGGCTGGTGGGCTGGTACGCCGTCGGGTTCCGGCTGTGGATCGCGGTCGCGGTGGTGGTGGCCGCGCCGCTGGCGGCGACCGCGGCCGTGTCCGGGGCGTGGCTCGCGGTCGCGCTGGTGACGCTGTCCGCGTGGTCGGTCTTCTTCGCCGTCCGGGTCGGCCGCCATGGCGTCACCGGCCCGCTCGTGCTCGCGGACGCCGCGGTCATCGTGGCCCTGATCGCCGTGCATCACCTGGTGGTGCCGGCCGCGCTGATCTCGGCCGGGACCACCTGGATGCTGCCGCTGGCCAGTACCGCGATCTACATCTCCCAGCTCTGCATCCCGCCCCCGGCGGGCCTGCCCGTGGCCGCGGTGGTGATCGCCGCCTACGTGATCACCGTGGCGCATCCCGCGGGCTTCCTGTACCTGGTCTTCCAGGCCCTGGCCACGGCCGCCCTGATGGTCCTGGTCCGGCGGGGCGGACGGAACGCCGACGCGGCCATCAGCCGCCAGCTTCAGCTGGAGCAGGACCTGAAGGTCGAGGCGGCCCGGCGGGCGGACCAGCGCGAGCAGGACCGCCGGCTGCACGACACGATCCTGTCCACGCTGACCATGGTCGCCTCGGGGGCCCTGGACATGTCCTCGCCGGTGCTCGCCGCGCAGGCCTCCCGCGACCTGCAGGTCCTGCACAGCTGGCCCACGTTCCCCGAGCCAGGACCCCCCGGTGCGGTGGCCCTGCCGGACCGCCTCGCCGCGGTGGCCGCCGACGCTGCCCCACTGCGGGTTTCCACGTCCTTCTTTTCCGCAACGAGGACCGTGCCCGCCACGGCCGCCGCCCGGATCGCGGACTGCGCGGCCGAGGCGCTGCGCAACGTGGCCCGGCACGCTGGGACAGGCACGGCCGAGCTCCGGGTCCGCGACGGGAACGGCCAGGTCGTGGTGGAGATCATCGACCAGGGGCGGGGGTTCGACGCCCGGTCCGTGCCCCCGTCACGGCGCGGGATCTCCGAATCCATCCAGGGCCGGATGGCGGAGATCGGTGGCACGGCGGAGATCTCCGGTGCCCCTGGCGCGGGTACCACGGTGACCTTGCGGTGGCCTGGCGCTGGGGCCGCGGAGACACAGCGGTGGCCTGGTGCGGGGGCCGCAGAGACACAGCGGTGGCCTGGCGCGGGCACCGCCGGAACACAGCAGGGGCCTGGTGCGGGCACCGCCACGGCAGCGCGAGGTCGGGGATGACCGCGCAGACGGTGCCGGGTCCCCGGCCGGCCGCGGTGCTCGCGGCCCGGTACGCCCGCGCGCTCGACATCGCGGTCGTGGTCGCGGCGGCCGGGTGGCAGCTGGCCGGGGCGGGCCCGCTGCTCCTGGCGCACCTGGGCCAGTTATCCATCCGCTCAGTTCCAGGTCGTGGCGTGGTGCGCGATCGGGCTGATCATCGCGGCGGGCTCGGTCCTGCTGCTGCGCGGCTCCAGTCGCCGTGAGACGGGCTGGGCGCTGGCCGCCGCGGCCCTGGTGATCAGCACGGCGGCCGCTGCGGCCTGCCCGCCGGCCCAGATGCTCGAAACCAACTGGTCCTGGGGCGCCGCGGGCTGGGTCGGGGTCCTGGTGCTGCTCCGGCGGCCGCTGGCCGAGCTGGGCGTGTTCCTCACGCTGGAGGCTCTGGCCATGTTCGCCGTGCTGGCCCGGGACGGCCTGCACCAGCCGAACGTGGCGGCGTTCATCACGGTCCTGGCCGGGTCAACCGGAATCCAGGTGGCCCTCTCGGTCGCCGCACGGACACTGCACGTTCCGGCCCAGCAGGCGGAGGAGGCCGCGACCAGGGAGGCGGACGCCACCGCCCGGCAGGCGGTGGCCGACCGGATCCGCAGCGCCCGGCAAGCCCGCTGGCTGGAACTGCGGGCGACCGCCGAGCCGCTGCTGAGCGCACTCGCGTCCGGGACCGCCGACCCCGCGGATCCTGCGGTCCAGCGGGCCTGCGCGGCCGAGGCGGCGCGGCTGCGGCGGCTGTTCGCCGAGGCAGACGACACGCCGGACCCGCTCGTCCACGAGCTGCACGCCTGCGCGGACGTCGCGCAGCGGCGCGGGGTGGCGGTGGACATCGAGACCGCTGCTCAATTCCCCGGAACCCAGTTCCCTGAGGCGCAGCTCCCCGCGGTGCCGTCCGAGGGCCGCCGGGCCATCACAGACCTGGCCATCGCGGTCCTTGTCAACGCAATCTCCCGGGTGCGCGTCACTGTTACCGGGACGGTCGATGGCGTGATCGTCAGCCTGGTCTGCGACTCGCCTGCTGATCCGGACCTGCCCCGCGCTCCGGCCGGGCTGGTCGTGGACAGTCAGCGGGACGGGAAGAGTCTGTGGGTGGAGGCGCGTTGGAACACGGCGTGACGGTCGCGATCGTAGACGATCACCCGGTCGTGGTCGAAGGAGTGATCTCCTGGATCAGCGCGGATCCCCAGCGGCGGATCACCGTGACCCAGGTCGTCAGCGACATCACCGGGCTGGCCGAGCCCCGCGTCGCGGACGTGCTCATCCTCGACCTCGAACTCGGCGGCCGCATGGTCGCGGACGAGGTGGCCGGGCTCGTCGCCAGCGGCTACCGGATCGTCGCCTTCTCCGCGCACGTCGATCCGGCCCTGATCCTGGATGTCCTGGACGCGGGCGCCCACGCCTACGTCAGTAAGGACGAGGGCCGTGAACACCTGCTCGAGGCCGTGCTGGCGGCCGCGGACGACCGGCCCTGCGTGACCCGATCCCAGGCCAAAGCCATCCTCGCCGATCCCCGTCCCGGCCGCCCGGCCCTGTCAGGCAAGGAACGGCAGGCGCTGCTGCTCTGGTTCCAGGGCATGTCCAAGGCATCGGTGGCCCGCCGGATGTCCATCTCCGAGAACACCGTCCGGCAGTACATCGACCGGGCCCGGGTGAAGTACGCCACGCTCGGCCGGCCGGCGCACACGAAGGACGCGCTGCTGGCCCGGGCCATCGAGGACGGCCTTATCCAGCCGGGCGACGTAGCCCCGTACACCACCCTGGCCAGGCGGCCTGGTCCCGCGCTCTCCTGAGAGCGCGGGGCTTAGCCCGCCTCCGCCGCGCTGGCCGGCTGGGGTGGCAGCGGGGGCGCGGCGCCCGGGGCCGTGGGCGCCAGGAACTTGGCCACGTCGAGCCCTGATCCGACCATCTGCTTGAGCATGAAGTCGTGGTTGAGGTCCAGGATGGCGCGGGTCTCGGCGGCGATCACCGCGTTCCGGTTGAGGCTCAGCTCGTTGTCCTGCTGCTGCTCCCCGGACAGGGACCAGTTGGTCGACCCCTTCACCGTGTACACGCCGTTGACGATGACGATCTTCAGGTGGGAGATGGCGTTGTGCACCGAACTGGTGCCGATCGCGATGCTGTTACCGAAGGCGTTGTTGTTCCACTTGGCCAGGATGGCCTTTTCGTGCACCCCCGAGGCCTGGCTCCGGTCCAGGCTCATCTGGACGTAGACCCGCTCGTCGGCCAGCTTGCCCTGGATGATCGTGTTCAGCTCGTCGTCGTCGTAGCCGAACATGTTGACCACGATGGAGTGCTGCGCGGTTCCCAGCAGGGCGACCAGCAACCCGTGGACGTTGTCCCGCGGAGCGAAGAACGTCCTTTCGTCGTCGGGATAGCCATCCAGGAACGTGCCTTCGGCCTTGTACGTTCCAAGGTTGTCCCACACAAACGGCGCATCGGCCATTGCCAGCCCCCCTGAGTTGTTCTTACGGGGGCAAAGTATCCCGTTCGCGGGCCGCTGGCTATGGCCTGAGCGGCTGACGTGAGTCAGCCGCGCGCGTAGTTGCTGGCCCCGTACCAGTCGACCACCACGACGGGCTCGTTCCCGACCACCCAGGCGTCGTGCCCCTGGGGCAGCGCGGTGACGTCTCCTGGCCGGGCGTCGAACTCCGCCCCGTCGCCCATCACTACGTGCAGCGTGCCCTGCACGTGGTACTGGAAATGCGGTGCCTCGCACAGCTCGGTTCCGGCGAGCGGCTTGACGTCCTGTGACCAGCGCCAGCCTGGCTGCAGGGTGAGCCGGCCGACCTCCCCGCCGCCGATCCGCAGCAGGTGCAGCACTCCGTGGTCGAACTCGCGCGTCTCGTCAGGGGTCTCAAAGCTCTTCTGTTCCGCTTTCCCGGTCATGGTCCCACTCCCTTGTTGCCCGCAGGCTCGTGTACCTCTTTGCTGCTGAGCCTGGCCTGCCCGGGTTGCAGCTACCTTGCAGCCGCCGACCTGGCGGTGGGGGCCACACCAGGGTTGGATACCGGCATGAGGTCACTCGCGGTGCGGGTGCTCAACGACTTCGGCGTCGACGGAATGGACCCGCAGTCGCTGGGCAGCCGCAAGGCGCGCCTGGCGCTGCACCTGCTGGCCCTGGCCGACGGCCAGGTGGTGTCCTCGGCCGCGCTCGCGGACGCGTTGTGGGGTGACACCCCGCCCGCGAAACCCGACGACCAGCTCGCCGTGCTGGTCAGCCGCCTGCGGTCGGTGCTCGGCCGGGACCGGATCGAGCATCGTGACCACGGGTACCTGCTCCGCTGCGACTGGCTCGACGCCGCCGAACTCGCCGGGCTGGCCGACGAGGTGGGCCGGCGGCGCGACGCGGGCCAGGTGATGGGGGCCGCGGCCGCGGCCCGCGTCGCCCTGTCCCTGATCCACGGCGACGGCCCGGCGCCACTGCCCGGCGAATGGGCCCAGCTGCGGCGGGCCGACCTGGAGCGCCTGATCCGCCGCGCCCGCCAGGTCGCGGCGACCGCGCTGCTGGCCGCTGGTGACTGGATGGCGGCGGCCGACGCGGCCGCAACCGCGCTCGAATACGACCCTTACGACGAGGCGGCGCTCCGGGTGCTGCTCCGCGCCCAGGTGATGGGCGGCCGGGTGGCCGCAGCCCTGGCCGCCTACGCCAGCACCCGGGAGCGGCTCGCCGACGAACTAGGCACCGACCCGTCACCGGAGACGGAGGCGCTGCAGCTGGCGATCCTGCGCGGCGAGCTGGTCCCGCCCGTCCCGGTCCCGGCCCCGGCCGCTCTGGGTCTGGTCGGCCGGGAGGAGGAACTGGCCTACCTGGACGCCGTGGCACTCCGCGCCCAGGCGGAGGCGGGGGCCAGCGTCGAGGTGGTGGTGATCGAGGGCGAGGCCGGCATCGGCAAGACCACCCTGCTGCGCACCTGGGCCGACCGGCGGGCGGCCGCCGGGGACACGGTGCTGGTGGCCACGTGCGGGCAGCTCGACCGGGCCATGCCGCTGGACGGGCTGCTGGCCGGGCTGGCCGCGCTGCTGCGCCGGCTCGGGCCCGAGGTGGCCGCGGATCTGCTGGAGGGCGACGAGCCGCTGCTCGGGCCCGTGCTGGCCCCGGGCCCTCGTCCGGCCGCCCTCGTCCCCGAAGCACGGGCGCGGCCGGTTCTGGCTGACAGCGTGCTCGGCCCCGCGGTCCTGTACGCGGCCCTGGTCCGGCTGCTCGGCAGGCTCACCGCGCGGGGGCCGCTGGTGGTGGCGATCGACGATGCGCATCTGGCGGGCCCCGCGCTTCCGGACTGGCTGGCTTTCGTGCGGCGCGAGGCCGTGCCGCTCGCCGTGGTGGCCGCGGCCCGGCCGGGAGCGGGGGAGCCCCTGCCGGCCACCGGGTTCATCCACCTCGGCGTGCTCGGCCGGGACGCCGCCGCCGAGCTGGTCGGCCCGGCGCGGGTGGACGAGCTGTACGAGCGGTCCAAGGGGCACCCGCTGTTCCTCACCGAGCTCGCCCAGCAGGCCGCGGGCGGGACGCTGCCCGCGTCGCTGGTCGAGTCGGTGTCCGCGCGCTGCGACGAGCTGGGCAGCGCCGGGGCGCTGCTGCGGACCGCGGCGGTGATCGGTTCCGAGCTGGACATCGACCTGCTGGCGGCGATCCTGGGCCGGGGCGCGGTGCAGCTGCTGGACGACGCCGAGCGGGCCGTGGCCGGGCAGTTCCTGGCCGACGAGAGCGGGACCCTCCGGTTCCGGCACGAGCTGCTGCGGGAGGCCCTGGCGGCCAGCGCCACCGCCGGACGGGCGGCGCTCCTGCACCGGCAGGCGGGCCGGGTCCTGGCCCGGCGGCCAGACGCCGACCCGATGGTGGTGGCCCACCACGCGCGCCTGGGCGGTGATCTCGCGCTGGCCTCACGTACGCTGCGGGACGCGTCGGCGCGGGCCGGGGAACGCTTCGATCACGCCGCGGCCGAGGCCCTGCTCGATGACGCCCTGCTGCTGCACCCCGATCAGGAGGGCTGGCTGGCCCGGGCCCGGGTCCGCACCCGCCGTGGCCGCTACGCCCAGGCCCTGGAGGATGTCCAGCGCGCCGGGGTAGCGGGCCCGGCCGCCCTGGAGGCCGGCGCGTGGGCGTCGTACTTCGGCCGCCGCTTCCGGCAGGCCGCCCAGTTCGCCGAGGACGGGGCGCTGGCGGCGGCGGATCCAGTCACTAAGGCCCGGTGCCTGGCGGTCGGGGGCCGTACCCACCACGCCGCGGGTGACCTGGACCGGGCCGAGCAGCTGCTCGGTGCGGCGTTCTCGCTCGCGGAGGGCGCGGACCGGGTGACCGCGGCCGCGTGGCTGGGGGTGCTCCGGGCCCATCAGAGCCGGATGGCCGAGGCCCTGCCGCTGCTGAGCCCGGCGGCCCGCGGGCATGTGGGGGTGGAGTACACCTCGGCCACCTTGCATGCGCTGCTGTTCACCGGGCACGCGCACGCCCTCGCGGGCCGCCCGGCCCAGGCCCTGGCCGCGCTCGCGCGTTACACCGAGGAGGTGGAGCGGCGGCAGGTGCCGCGCTTCGCGGGCCGCGCAGAGAACTTCGCGGGCTGGGTGCTGCGGAACCTGGGTGCCGCCGGAGAGGGCGCCGAGCGGCACACCGCCGCACTGGAGATCGCGCAGCGCCAGGGCACGGCCGAGGTCACCATCGCCGCGCTGGAAGACCTGGCCGAGCAGGGCCTGGACGCTGGTGACACAGACGGTGCGCAGGCCCGGCTGGCGGAGGCCGCCGCGCTGCTCCGGGGCGACCTGGTGTTCGGCTGGCGGCTCGACCTGAAGCACCGGCTCGTCACGGGGCGCCTGGCCCTGGCGCGCGGCGATCCGGGCCGGGCGGCAGCCGAGGCCCGCGAGCTGGAGTCGCGCGCCACCGCGCTGGGTGTCCCCCGGTACGTCAGCGTGGCCCGCCTGCTCCGGCACCGGGCGGACCGGGCCCTGGGACGTCCGGTGGACTCCGGCGCCGTCGAGGCCGACCTGGACCTGCTCGACGCCTCGGTGGCGATCGAGGCGTGGTGGTGGACCGGCGAGGTGGCCGCCGACTTCGCCAACCGGGCCTGGCTCGACCGGGCCGTGGACCGCGCGGACCGGCTCGCCCGGCATGCGGAGGGCTACGCGGACGGGCTGCGGCGGCACGTGGACCAGCGCCTGCCCGCCTGGCGCGCCCTGGCCGGGGGCCAGCGAGCCACCTGGCCGCGGGACGGGCCGGCTTAGCGGCCGGTGAGGACCAGCATGGAGACGATCAGCGGCCCGGTCCCGGCCACGGCCTGCTCGGCGGCGCGCCGCGCGGCCGCCCGCGGCCCGGCGTCCAGCGACTGGAGGAACGGGGCGACCTGGGCCATGCCCAGCCGCCACGACGCCAGCTGCGCCGGGGCCGACAGGCCGGTCGGCACGGTCATCGTGCGCACTCGCACGCCGGTGAATCCGGCGGCGGACGCCTGGGCGGCCAGCCGCGCCGGGTCCTGCGCCGCCGGGCCAGCCTCCCGCTGCAGCGACCGGTACCAGGCGGGAGGCTGGAAGCCGAACGGGCGCAGCGCCTCGTCCACGGCCAGCTTGGCCGGATGGGTCCAGCCCGGCGCGAACGTGCTGGCCGCGAGGCTTCGGCCGACGCGCCGGACCTCGCGAAGCGCAGCCCCCGGCCGGCTCAGGTGGTTGAGGCAGAACGCGGCCACGACCAGGTCAAAGGCCTGATCGCGGAACGGCAGGGCCGCGGCGTCGGCCGCCACCGGGTGCTGCGCCGGGCCGGCCCGGCGCAGCATGGCCGTGGCCAGGTCAGCGGCCACCACCCGGTCCGCGCCCGCGGCCAGCGCGGCCCGGCCGGCCACACCGGTGCCGGCGCCCAGGTCGAGGACCCGGCAGCCGGCCACCGGGACCGGCGCCGCCCCGACCAGGGCCCGGGCCAGCGGGGTGTACACCCGCTCCGGACCCTCGGCCCAGTCCGCGGCCGCGGCGTCGTAGGCTTCCCGCACCTCCGGGGCCAGCCCAGCAAGGTCAGGGTCAGCAGGGACACGCTCAGCAGGGTCAGGCTCAGCAGAGTTCAGTTCCGCAGGGCTCAGTGCCGCAGAGCTCAGCTGAGCAGGGGGGCGGCCTGCACCGCCTTGGCCTCCCACCACGCCAGCTCCTCGTCGTAGCCGCCCAGGGCCTTCTCCCAGCCGAACTGGACCAGGGCCCCGAGCAGGCACAGGGCCAGCTGCCGGTCCCACCACGGCCCGGTGTCGATGCCGCATTTTTCCAGCGCGTCCCGGTAGACGGCGATCGACGCCTCCTTGGGCTGCGGGAGACGGCGGCAGTTGATGGCCAGGTACCAGGCCAGGTCGCTGAGCGGCGCGCCCACCCCGGGCTGTTCCCAGTCCAGCACGACCGTCCGCCCGGTGTCGTCGGTGCCGAGGTTGTCCAGCTTCCAGTTGCTGTGCACGAACGTGTGCGGCGTCCTGGCCAGGGCGTCGACCAGCGGGCCGGGGTCGTGGGCCAGCGGGGTGACCACGGCCGCGGCGTCCGGTGCCACCTGCGCCAGCAACGGCCAGCCCCGGCCGACCAGCTGGGGTACCAGGTGCTCGGTCCCGGTGGCCGCCTGCGTGGCCGCTTCGGCCTGCGCCATCCAGGGGGATAGCTCGAGGTAGCGGTGCACCTCCGGGATCACGTCGAACTCAGGGCCGCACGCCCAGAACGCGGCGTGCAGGGCGGCCATGTGCCGCAGGAAGCTCAGGTGCTGGCCGAGCGGGATCGCCTCATCCGTGGCCGGGACCAGCCACGGCGTCACGTCCCGCATCAGCAGCGCACAGCCGCGCGGCGCAGCCGGTCCGCGGGCCGGGCCCGCAGCGGGGTCGCGCTCTTCGGGGGCCGCTCCGACGATGGGCTGGTTGAAGCAGTCGGGCAGGCGGGCCAGAATCCCCCGCTCCCACAGCTCCAGCGGGGCGCCGCGCAGCGAGCCGGACGCCCGCATCGTCCAGTCGGCGCTCAGGTCGAGGTGCTTCAGCACGTAGCCCTGGCCGTCGATCATGACCCGCTCCAGCCGGGCCCCGGACTTGCCGGGGGCCCCGTCCAGGGGGGTGCGCCCGGTCACGCCCGCGAGCAGCTCGGCCACATCGCGGTAGCGCCGTGCGGGCCGCGACGCCACGGCGCCGGCGCGGCCATCCCCCGGATCATGCATCAGCCGCTTCCATCTCAGCCAGCAGGGCGGCCGGCCAGCGGCCCCCGCAGAACACCATATCGGAGACGATCCGGTCGCCCCGGAGCGTAATCAGGTGCATGTGGTGCCCGGCGTGCGGCACGCCATTCTCGGTCCAGGACAGGGTGTACTCGACCACTTCGCTCGCCCCGCCGCGGACCGGATAGCGGCGCAGTTCGTCGAAGTGGCCCGGGTCGGCGAACCACCGGGCGTACTCGGCGCGGATCGCGTCCGGGCCGGCGGCGTGCAGCCGCCAGCCGGGCACGGTCGCGTCCAGGGTGGCGTCGGTGCTCCACGCATCGCAGTCAGGGATGGTCGCCGTCTCGATCGCCTGCAGGAACTTCCCGATCACCGGGTTGTCTGCTACCGGGCTCTGCGCCACCGGGTCGTGCACCACTGGGTTCTGGGTCATGGTCGCCTCCTGACGGGTCAGCCCCATCGTGCGGGCCCCGGCTTGCAGCCAGGTTGCAGTTCCGGCGCAGGCGTCCCTGTTACTGACCACCCTGACGATGTGGGCCTCACACATACCGGCACAATTAGTTCAGGGCCTACGGGACCGGACCCTGACCGTGGGGGGCACCCTGAGGAGGCAGGAATGTCGCTAGCCCAGGCCGGTATCCAGCTCACCTTCCCCCAGTCCCCCTTCCCCCCGCTGGCCGTCGGCTTCATGGGCCTGGGGACGGGCTATCTCGTCTACGGAACCCAGGAACTTTTCGGCTACCCTCCGCGTGACGAGCGGGTGGACCTGGCCACCGGCATCTGGGGTATCTGGATGCCGGGTTTCATGCAGTTCCTCACCGGCGTCTACCTGTTCGCCGGGCTGACCCTGTTCGGCACGTTCACCGGGTCACCACCGCTGTACATGGCGGCCCTGGCCTTCACCGCGTACGGCGTGCACTGGTTCGCGATGGGCTGGATCAGGCTGCGCCGGGCCGACGCCCGGGCCAATATCGGCATGACCGTCGCGTTCCTGGCCATCTCGGTGCTGGGCATCATCGTCTTCTTCAAGGCCGGCGACGCCCCGGTGGGCGGCCTGTTCATCGGCCTGGCTTGCGTGTATGTGGCGGAGTTCTTCGCCACCTTGGCCCCCGACGTGCCGGCCTTCCGCCCGGCGGAGAAGGCCCTTGGCTTCTTCCACCTCGGCACCGGGCTGTGGCTGCTCTACCTGGTGTTCGCGGTCGCGCTGAACTTCATCTTGAAGTACACACTGCCCCTCTAACGAGGACCCGCCCAGCCGGCCAGGGCCGCGGGGTCAGACCGCGCTCGCCGACG
>CAWJPL010000027.1:0-325524 GCA_963844695.1 uncultured Actinomycetes bacterium | reverse complement strand
GTCAGCTGGCCTCGGCGCAGGGAGCCTCGCTCCCGGTGAGGGTGGCGCCTATCTCCGGGTTGGCGACCGCGACGATGCAGCGGGCCGCCTCACCCAAGTCCTCGAGCTGTTTGGCCGTCAAGGCGTCAATCACGAGCCGGCGAGCCTCACGTACGTGTCCGGGCGCGGCCTGCTGGAGCTTCCGCCAGCCGGCCGCGGTCAGAATGGCCTCGGTGCGCCGGCCCGCCCCGCCGCAGGACCGCCGCACCACCCATCCGGCGGCCTCCAGACGGGAAACCGCATGGGACAGCCGCGACAGTGAACCCCGGGTCTGGCCGGCCAGCTCGCTCATCACGCGCGTGCGCTCGGGCGCCTCGGCCAGCTCCACCAGGATGTGGTACTCGAACAGGTTGAGCCCGGCGTCCTGCTTCAGCTGGGCGTCCAGGCTGGCCGGCACGGTCATCAGCAAACCCATCAGGGACTTCCACTCGCCCAGCTGCTCAGGCGAGAGCCACCGCGTGCCCTGCTCCGCTGAGTTGTCAGCCATAGCGGCATCTTAGCCTAACTTGAATATTCAACACTGCAGCCGTAGACTCGCACTTGCACGTTCAAGTTCACGACAGGCTGGTCGTCGGCCCGTCACCGAGCCCGCCGGGGCCGTTCCGTCACCCGGCAGCACCCGCTAAGGAGATCCTTCATGACTCTGCTTCGCGTCGACGCCAGCATCCAGGGCCCCGTCTCGGCCAGCAGCGCCCTCGCGGACCTGGTCCTCGCCGAGTTCACCGCCGCTCGCCCCGACGAGCCGGTCGTCACCCGCCACCTCGGACAACAGCCCGTGCCCGCCCAGGCCTGGGCGCTGGCCATCGGGGGGGCCTACACACCGGAGGCCGACCGCACCCCCGAGCAGATCGAAGCGCTGAGCCTGGCCGCCAGCGTTGCCGCGGAACTAGCCGACGCCGACGCCGCCGTGCTGGCCCTCCCGCTCTACAACTTCGGCGTGTCCCAGCACGTCAAGGCCTGGATCGACCTGGCCATCGCCGGAGCCTCACCCGGAACCCGGCTACTGGAGGGCAAGCCCGTCGTCCTGGTGACCACCCGCGGCGGCGCCTACGGCCCTGGCACGCCGCGCGCGGGCTGGGACCACAGCACGGACTACCTGCGCCGCATCCTGGCTGACGTCTGGGGCGCCGAGCTCACCGTCATCGAACGCGAGTTCACCCTGGTGGGCGTCAACCCCGCTCTCGACGAGTTCAGCGAGATGGCCGGCCAGATGAAGCAGGCCGCCGAGGAAGACGCAACAAAGGCGGGCCGGGTCCTCGCTGACCGCTACCTGGCGTCGGCCGGTCTTTCCTGAGGCCCCCGCCAGCTGGACGGGACGGAACGGCGGGAGCGACGCAGGTCCCGACCACGGTCGGCCGCTGTCCGCTGGCGCGCGATCCAATTAGGCGGTTAAGCGCCTCGTTCCGGGCTGGTCGCCGCGCCGGGGTCGTTGAAGAAGGCTGCGATGTCGCGGCTGAGCAGGTCGGGTTCCTCGGCGGCTGGGAAGTGGCCGCCGCGCGGCATGAGCGTCCACTGGCAGACGTTGTAGAGGCGTTCGGCCCACTCGCGGGGTGGCGTGCCGTCGTCGATGAACTGGTGCGCGAAGACAGCTACCGCGGTGGGCACCGTGACCGTGTCGGCGGGGCCCAGCTCGGCGGCCAGCCACCGGTTGTCCGCGTAGTCCCGCACGGAGGACGCGATCGTCTGAGTCGCCCAGTACAGGGTCACCACGGTGAGCAGGAAGTCGCGGGAGAAGGCAGCATCGAGGTCCCCGCCGGAATCGGCCCACCCCCGCCACTTCTCCAGCACCCAGGCCGCCAGGCCAGCTGGTGAGTCGTTGAGGCCGTAGCTGACCGTCTGAGGCCGCGTCAACTGGATCGCGCCGTAGCCGCGGTCGTCTTCGCGCCATCGCTGGTACTGGGCCAGGTATGCGCGCTCGGCCGCGGACAGCGGCCGCGACCCTGGCCCGGTGTAGGGCGCGAGATCCAGGTTGGACAGGTGAATGCCGAGCATGGGCGTCGGGTTATCCAGCGCCATGAACGTCGTCACGGCGGACCCGAAGTCGCTGCCGAAGGCGCCGTATCGCTCATATCCCAGGCCGCGCATCAGGCGGTGCCACAATCCCGCCGTATACCGGCATGTCACCCCCGTCCGGGCCGGCCTGTCGGAGAATCCGTAGCCCGGCAGCGAGGGGATCACCACGTCAAAACCGGGCCCGTCGATGCCATGCGCGGCCGGGTCCGTCAGCCGCGGCACGAGCTGCAGGAACTCGGCGAAGCAGCTGGGCCAGCCATTTGTCAGGATTAGCGGGATCCCGCGGCCGCTGCGGGCCCGCTCGTGCACAAAATGAACCCGGACACCATCGATCCCGGCTCGGAAGTGACCGAAACCGTTCAGCCACCGTTCCTGCGCGCGCCAGTCGAAGCCATCCGCCCAGTACCCCAGCAGGTCCTGCAGGTAACCGAGGTCTGTGCCCTGCCCCCACGCAGCGCCGGGCGCCGCCCCCGGCCACCGCGTGTTCAAGATCCGCGCCCGGAGGTCGGCGAGCACCTCGTCGCTCACCCTGACATCGAACTGCTCTGCCCGGAAGGTAGCCATCCCGGTAGCCTCGCATGGCGCCGGCGCCAAAGAGCAACCGCGGCCGCCAGCCGACCCGGCGGTGCCGCCACACGCCAGGCGCGCGCCACCGTGTCAGCGGCCGGCTATCTGGTGCGCGATCTGGAAGACATTGGCGTAGGGATCGCGCGCCATGGCACGCCGGTCGCCGTACGGCGTGTCCAGCGGAGCCTCCAGCGTTTCAGCGCCCGCCTCCAGCGCCCGCCGGTAGGTCTCATCGGCGTCGGCAACGTAGGCATAGGGGAAAGCCGGGAAGAGGCCCCGCTCGCCGGCCAGCGTCAAGGCAACACCGGCCGCCGCCTGGCGCGGGGGACGCCAGGGTCAGCACCGACCCAGCACGCCGCGCGGAAACGACCGGAAGCAATCAGAACCAACAGGACGAAACAGGCAAGGGCGGGAGCCATCGAGTTCTCTAGCCCAGCCACCCACCGCAGACGGAAGCGCCAGAGAATTTGCAACTCAGCGGCCAGACATCAGCCCTTCAGGAGCTGCCGCGCCATCACCACGCGCTGGATCTGGTTGGTGCCCTCGTAGATCTGGGTGATCTTGGCATCGCGCATCATCCGCTCGACCGGGTAGTCCCGGACGTAGCCGTAGCCGCCGAGCAGCTGGACCGCGTCGGTGGTGACCGCCATCGCCGTGTCGGAGGCGAAGCATTTGCAGGCCGAGGAGAAGAACGTCAGGTCGTCGCTCCGGTCGCCCTCCATGGCCCGCTCGGACTTGGCCGCCGCGGCGTAGGTGAGCTGCCGGGCCGCCTCGACCTTCATCGCCATGTCGGCCAGCATGAACTGGACCCCCTGGAACTCGGCGACGGCCTTGCCGAACTGGTGCCGTTCCTTCACATATCCCGTGGCGTAGTCCAGCGCGCCCTGGGCGATGCCGATGGCCTGGGCGGCGATCGTGACCCGGGTGTGGTCCAGGGTCGCCAGCGCGGTGCGGAACCCGCTGCCCTCGGGGCCGATGATCCGGTCCGCGGGGATGGAGCAGTTGTCGAAGTACAGTTCCCGGGTCGGCGAGCCCTTGATGCCCAGCTTGTGCTCGGGGGCGCCGAAGGAGAAGCCCGGGTCGTCCTTCTCCACCACGAACGCCGAGATCCCGTTCGACCCGGCCGACGGGTCGGTCACGGCCATCACCGTGTAGTACTGCGACACTCCGGCGTTGGTAATCCAGCGCTTGGTTCCGTTGAGGACAAAACGGTCACCGTCGCGGACCGCGCGGGTCGAACATCGCGGCCGCGTCAGAGCCGGCCTCCGGCTCGGACAGCGCGTAGGAGAACATGGCCTCGCCCCGGGCGACCGGCGGCAGGTACCGCTGCTTGAGCTCTTCGGAGCCGGCCAGCAGCAGCGGCACCGTGCCCAGCTTGTTCACCGCCGGGATCAGCGACGACGAGGCGCACGCCCGGGCGACCTCCTCGATCACGATCGCCGTGGCGATCGCGTCCGCACCCGCGCCGCCGTACGCCTCGGGGATGTGCACCGCGGCGAAGTCGTTCTTGGCCAGCGCCTCGAACACGTCCCAGGGGAACTCCCCGGACTCGTCGATTTCGGCGGCCCGCGGCGCGATCTTGTCGTCGGCCAGGTCGCGGATGGCCTCGCGGAGCGCTTCTTGCTCCTCGGTGAGCGCGAAAGCAGGAAAGTCAGAGCTCATTACCCGATAGTAGGCGCTGGACCGGACGAGGTCAGGGGCTGAGGGACCAGTCTTCAGTCCTGGGTTTGGGTCCGGCCGTCTCGGGTCAGCTGTCCTGGTCCGCGCGGGTGGCACGCAGCGCCGCCCCTTTGGCCTCGGCCTCGCCGCGCAGCCGCTCCTGGAACGTCACCATCTTCGCGCGCAGCGTGCCGTCGCCTGCGCCGAGGATACGAACGGCGAGCAGGCCCGCGTTGCGCGCTCCGCCGACCGCCACGGTGGCGACCGGGATGCCCGCCGGCATCTGCACGATGGACAGCAGCGAGTCCAGGCCGTCCAGGTACTTGAGCGGTACCGGCACGCCGATCACCGGCAGCGGGGTCACCGCGGCGAGCATGCCGGGCAGGTGCGCCGCGCCGCCCGCCCCGGCGATGATGACCCGGAGGCCGCGGCCTTCGGCCTCGCTGCCGTACCGGATCATGTCGTGGGGCATCCGGTGCGCCGACACCACGTCGGCTTCGCACGGCACCCCGAACTCGTCCAGGACCGCGGCCGCGGCCTGCATCACCGGCCAGTCGGAGTCGCTGCCCATGACCAGGCCGACCACCGGGTCACTCACTCCGACTGCTCCTTGCCGGTGCCCAGGAAGCTGGCCGCCCGGGTGGCCCGGTCGCGCAGCGCCGCGACGTCGGTGCCCGCCACGGTGACGTGCCCGATCTTGCGGCCGGGCCGGGCCGCCTTGCCGTACATGTGCACCTTCACCCCCGGATCGCCCGCCATCACGTGGATGTAGCGGTCGTAGACGTCTGGGTCCGCGCCGGCCAGGTCCCCGGCCCCGAACACGTTAGCCATGACCACCTGCGGCGCGACCGGCTGCGGCGCGCCCAGCGGCAGGTCCAGCACCGCCCGCAGGTGCTGCTCGAACTGGGAGGTCGTAGCTCCCTCGATGGTCCAGTGACCGCTGTTGTGCGGCCGCATGGCCAGCTCGTTCACGAGCAGGCCGCGCGGGGTCTCGAACAGCTCCACCGCCAGCAGGCCGGTCACCCCGAGCGCGTCCGCGAGTTCCAGGGCCAGTCGCTGCGCGTCCTCGGCGAGGACCGCGGCCAGCCCGGGCGCGGGCGCGAGCACCTCCCGGCAGACTCCGTCGCGCTGCACGGTCTGCACGACCGGGTAGGCCGCGCCCTGCCGGTGCGGGGACCTGGCCACCAGCGCGGCCAGTTCACGGACGAACGGGACATGCTCCTCGGCGAGCAGGGCCACCCCGTACCCCAGCACCTCGGCCGCCTGACCCGGCCCTTCGCACACCCAGACGCCGCGGCCGTCGTAGCCGCCGCGGACCGCCTTCAGCACGACCGGCCAGCCCACTTCGGCGGCGAACACGGCCACGTCCTGCGGGCTGGACACCGGCGCGTACCGCGGGCACGGCGCACCCAGCCGGCTCAGTTCGTCCCGCATGGCCAGCTTGTCCTGGGCGTACCGGAGCGCGGCCCCGCCCGGCGCCACGGTCACCCCCGCCCTGGCCAGCGCGGCCAGGTGCTCGCCCGGCACGTGCTCGTGGTCGAAGGTGACCACGTCGCACCCGGCGGCGAAGCTCAGCAGGTCGTCCAGGCGGTGATAGTCCCCCACCGTGGTGGCCGGGCAGACCAGGGCGGCACTGTCGTCCGGCCGGTCGGCCAGCACCCGGAACCCGATGCCCAGCGGGATCGACGCCTGGTAGGTCATCCGGGCCAGCTGCCCGGCGCCGACCATGCCCACGACCGGAGCCGGGAGGCTGGCCTGCCGTTGATCGCTCACCCGCCGTAGCCTACGAGGGAGGACGCAGGCCACGCACCCCTGGCCCGCCGCTGCCGGTCTCCTCACTGGCCCGGCTGGCTCTGCCTGGTCACAGAGGTCCCGGCGTTACGACAACGTCACCGGCGATGTATCGCATACGAAACAACTCCCGGTCATAGTGCGATTTATCATCAGCGCGTTTGCCGGACCGGCAGCCGGAAACCCCGGGCGTGAGCCCCGAAGGAGCGAGTAGATGGCGGCACCTGAGCAGGAGACGCGTTCGGTCCTGGAGGCGGAACCGCCCCCGGGTGTAGTGGTCCGGGAAGGCACCTACGGCACGAAGATCGCCGCCGTCGAGCCGGGCGGGGCCGAGTTCATCCCGCTGAACGAGCGGCACGGCAAGCCGTTGCAGCTGTTCTGGACCTGGACCTCGCCGAACTTCGAGTTCGCCACGGTGTTCGTGGGCGTCATCGGGGTGGCGTTCTTCGGCCTGAACTTCTGGCAGGCGCTGCTGGCCATAGTGATCGGCACCGGGATCGGCTCGGTCACCCAGGGCCTGCTGTCCGCGCGCGGGCCGCAGTACGGCGTGCCGCAGATGGTGCTGTCCCGGCTCGGCTTCGGCTACTGGGGCAACGCGCTCCCGGCCGGGCTGAACTCGCTCACCGCCGGGATCGGCTGGTTCGCGGTGAACAGCGTCAGCGGCACGTTCGCGCTGAACACGCTGACCCATCTGCCCAAGTGGCTCTGCCTGGTGATCATCGTGCTGATCCAGCTGGTGATCGCGTTCTTCGGGCACAACCTGGTGCACGCGTTCGAGCGGTACGCGTTCCCGATCCTGGCCATCATCTTCGTGATCGCCGTGTGCTGGATCTTCGCCAAGTCCAGCCCGGGCGCGCCGTCGCACGGCGGCGGGATCGGCGGCTTCCTGATCACGCTGGGAGCGGCGTTCGGCTACGCGGTGGGCTGGAACCCGTACGCCGCCGACTACACCCGCTACTTCGCCCCGGACACCAGCAAGAGGGCCGTGGCCCTGTGGTCCGGCCTCGGGGTGTTCGTGTCCTGCGTCCTGCTCGAGGCGGCCGGCGCCGCCTCCGCCACCGTGACCGGCATCGGCGCCATCGACACAACCCCACCGGCGCGTTCACCGGCCATCTGCCCACCGCCCTGGCCGACCTCACCCTGCTGGCCATCGCGCTCGGCGCGATCGCCGCGAACGTGCTGAACATCTACTCCGGCGCGCTGTCGTTCACCGCGATGGGCATCAAGCTGCCGCTGGCCCTGCGCCGGGCCATCGTCGCCCTCGTGTTCGGCGTGATCGGCTTCATCGTCGCGCTCACCGGGCTGCACGACGCGGGCACCAAGTACAACAACTTCCTGCTGGTCATCGCCTACTGGATCGCGCCGTGGCTGGCCGTGGTGTTCTGCGACCAGTTCCTGCGCCGCCGCCAGCACCCGCGGGATCTGGAGCGACTGCTGTTCGACACCAAATACCAGAACTGGGCCGGCCCCGTGGCCATGCTGGTCGGCGTCGTCGTGTCGATCATCCTGTTCTCGAACCAGACCGAGTACGTCGGCATCGTGCCCAAGCACGTCCCCTCGGTCGGCGACCTCACCTTCGAAGCCGGCTTCCTCATCACCGCCCTCATCTACCTAACCTGGCACGCCATCACCGACCGCCGCCACCTAGCCGTCCCCGCCACCACCACCCCCTGACGGGGGGCTGGGTGGCCCGGCTGACGCGCGGTGGGGCTGCCCGGCAGGCGCTGGCAAGGTGACGCTGCCGCTCGCGGGGGTGGCGCGAGCGGCGTAACGCTCCGGCCAGGCGGGGGCGCGAGTGACGCCCGCTGGGCGGGCGGCGTGAGTGAGGTAACGCTGCGCTGGGCAGGCGGCCTGAGTGAGGTGACGCTGCCGCTGGGTGGGGTGGCGCGAGTGGGGTGGCCGGCCGGACCGCAGGCGTAACGCCGGCCACCCCAGCCGAAATCACAGCAGCGGGGTCCGCGCAGGGCGGAGCCATCTCAAAACGAAGGACAGCCAGCGGTCCGGCCGGCCCGCCCCGCGCGGGGCGGGCCGTGTCCAGGCTAAGCAGGCCCAGTAACCACCGGCGTCTCGTCCGCCCCGCTAAGCCCCCGCGGCAGGAACACCGCGAACACCGCCGGCCGCGGCCGGACCAGAACCACGTTGGCGCCGTCCGCGGTGGCCACGTCGCGGGCCAGCGCCAGCCCCAGCCCGGTACCCCCGGGCCGCCCGCTGACGTTGCGTTCGAAGATGCGCGGGACCAGCTCGTGCGGGACGCCCTTGCCTTCGTCCCTGACCTCGACCACCACCGACTTAGGTGTCCGCGAACTCCGGATGGTGACCGTGCCCGCCCCGTGGACCAGCGCGTTGTCGAGCAGGGTGGCGATCACCTGGCTCAGGGCCCCCGGCGAGATGTAGGCGGACAGGCCCTTCTCCCCCGCCACCTCCAGTTTGCGGTTGGCCCGGCGGAACGCCGGGTCCCACTCGATGACCTGCTGGGCGATCACGTCGTCGATGGCCAGCAGCGACGGGACACCGCGGGCCGCCCGCCGGGTCCGCCCCAGCAGCTGGCTGACCACCTCGGTGAGCCGCTCGGTCTGGGCCAGCGCCGCTGCCCCCTCCTCGCGGACCGCGTCGGAGTCCCCGGCGGCTGCGATCATCTCCTCCAGCCGCATCGACAGCGCGGTGAGCGGGGTGCGCAACTGGTGGGAGGCGTCCGCGGCGAAGTCACGCTCCGCGGACAGCAGGTCGGTGATGCGCCGCGCCGAGCCGTCCAGCCCTTCGGCGAGCCGGTCCAGTTCGGCCACCCCGTACCGGCGGCCCAGCGGGCGCGCGTCACCCAGGCCGAGCCGGTCGGCCGCGCTGGCGAGCTCCTCCAGCGGCCGGGTCAGCCGCCGCGCCTGCAGGATGGCCAGCGCCACCGCCACCGCCACGGCCGCCAGGGCGAGCGCGCCGATCAGCGCGAGGGCAGCGGTCAGCCGGCCGTACTCGACCGAGTTGTCGGCCGCCACGGTCACCCGGAAGTCCTTGGTCAGCGCCTGCCTGACGATGGCGCTCCCGGCCTGCGGGCGGTCCCCGACAGTGAACTCCGGCTGCCCTTCCTGCCGGACGCTGATGTAGGGGTCCGGCAGCGAGTGAGCCGCGGCGGCTACCTCCTGCACCGCGGGGGGCAGCCCGCCGTTTACCCGGTTCTGCAGCGTCTTGGCTACCGTGGTCGCGTCCCGCTGCACCTGCCGGTCCGCGGCGCTGATCTGGAGCCGGCTGAGCACGAAGGCCAGCGGCAGACCCAGCAGCAGAACGGCCGTCACCGCCACCACGAGCGTGGAGACGAGCAGGCGGCGGCGCATGGGTCAGTCACCACCCGGGAGGTGGTTAGTCCCCTCGCTCGAAACGGAAGCCCACGCCGCGGACCGTGGTGATGTAGCGCGGGTTGTGCGCGTCATCGCCGAGCTTGCGGCGCAGCCACGAAATGTGCATGTCCAGCGTCTTGGTGGACCCCCACCACTTGCTGTCCCAGACCTCCCGCATGATCTGCTCACGGGTGACCACCTTCCCCGCGTCGCTCACCAGCACGCTCAGCAGGTCGAACTCTTTCGTGGTGAGTTCGAGTTCCGTGTCGCCGATCCAGGCCCGCCGGGCATCCCCGTCGACCCGGACACCCTGCACGCTGTTGGTCTCCGGGGTCCCGCGCCGGAGCAGGGCGCGGACCCGGGCCAGCAGTTCGGCGAGCCGGAACGGCTTCGTCACGTAGTCGTCAGCCCCGGCGTCGAGGCCGATCACGGTGTCCACCTCGTCCGCGCGGGCGGTGAGGATGAGCACCGGCACGGTCTGACCGTCGGAACGCAGCTGGCGGCACACCTCGAGCCCGTCCAGCCGGGGCAGCCCGATGTCGAGGACGATCAGGTCGATGCCTCCGCCCCGGGCCACTTCGAGGGTCCCCGGCCCATCCGCCGAGACGTCGACGTCGTACCCCTCACGGCGCAGCGCCCGGGCCAGTGGTTCCGAGATGGAGGTGTCATCCTCTGCGAGCAGAACACAGGTCATGCACAGATGCTACGGCGTGAATCCCAATGGTTCTCCGTATCGCCGCGTCGATCAGGGCCGTGATCACCTGGGATTCCACGCAGAACCGGACCACTTGGTCAGACTGGGGTAATCCCATGGCGTCGCCTTGAGAATGAGCGGTCCTTACCGGCGGCGGCCGCGAACCGGCGGATCAGCTCGGCGCGCAGCTCATCCGGCTGCACGATGTCGTCGATGACCAGCTCGCTGGCCAGCCTGACCACGTCGATATCCGCCTCGTACTCGGCCCGCAGCCGCTGCGTCTCCTGCTCCCGGTCGTCCGGGTCGGCCACTGCGGCCAGCTTGTTGAAGTACACGGCGTTGACGGCCGCGTCGGCCCCCATCACCGCGATCTTCGCGGTGGGCAGCGCGAGCGTGGCGTCTGGCTCGAACCCGGGCCCGGCCATCGCGTACAGGCCGGCCCCGTACGCCTTGCGCACCACCACGGAGATCTTCGGCACCGTGGCCTCAGCCACCGCGCTGATCATCTTCGCGCCGTGCCGGATGATGCCCTGCCTCTCCACCGACGTGCCGACCATGAAGCCGGGCACGTCGGCCAGGAACAGCAGCGGCACGTTGAACGCGTCACACAACTGGATGAACCGGGTGGCCTTGTCCGCCGAATCGACGAACAGGACCCCGCCCTTGAACATCGGGTTGTTCGCGACCACCCCGGTCACCTGGCCGGCCAGCCGCGCGAACCCGATGGTCAGCTCCCGGGCCCACAGCGCGTGGATCTCGAAGAAGGAGCCCTCGTCGACCAGCCCGCGGATGTAGCGGCGCATGTCGAAGGCCTGCCGTTCGCTGGCCGGGATCAGCGCGGCCAGGTCCACCGGCTCCGGCTCGGCCGGAGCGGCGGCCGGCGGCCGCTGCTGCCAGTTCGCGGGCAGGTAGGACAGGTAGCCGCGGACCGCGGCCAGCGCGTCGTGCTCGGTCGGGGCGAGGTAGTGCCCGCATCCGGACACGGTGCAGTGCATCCGCGCCCCGCCCATCTCCTCCAGCGTGGTCTGCTCCCGGACCACCATCTCGACCATCCGCGGGCTGCCCAGGTACATCGACGCGTTGCCGTCCACCATGGCGACGAAGTCGCAGAACGCGGGGATGTAGGCCCCGCCCGCCGCGGACGGCCCGAACAGCGCGCACACCTGGGGGACGGCGCCGGACGCGCGCACCTGGGTGTGGAAGATCTTCCCGGCGCCGCGGCGGCCGGGGAACATGTCGACCTGGTCGGTGATCCGGGCGCCCGCGGAGTCGACCAGGTAGATCATGGGCAGGCCGTCCGCGTAGGCCTTCTCGATGATCCGGATGATCTTCTCGACGGTGCGGGCTCCCCAGGAGCCCGCCTTGACCGTGGAGTCGTTGGCCATCAGCGCCACCGGCCGCCCGTCCACCAGCGCCGTCCCGGTGATCACCCCGTCCGCGGGCAGGCCGTCCGCGAGGGCGTTGGCGTACCGGCCGTCCTCGGTGAAGCTGCCGTCGTCGACCAGGCCGGCGATCCGGGCCCGGGCGAACAGCTTGCCGGCCGCCTCGGCGGACTGGTGGTACCGGGGCGCGCCGCCCCGCTCAACCTGTTCCCGCAGCCCGGCCAGCCCGTGGTCCGCGCCGTCGGGGTGCCCTGCCTCACGCTGCTCTGCCACCTGGGGAGCCTCCTCGGCCACGGAATTTCGTTAGAGAGCGATAGTGCGGGTCCGGGGGCCGGCCCGCAGGACCTGGGACGGCAGCTGGCGGCCGATGATCCGCTCGGCCTCGGCGGCCGCATCGATCATCGCCTCCAGGTCCACCCCGGTCGCCACGCCCATGTCCTCGACCATGTGCACGAACTCCTCGGTGGCGATGTTGCCGGTGGCCCCGGGCGCGTACGGGCAGCCGCCGAGGCCGCCGACCGAGGCGTCGAAGTCGTCCACGCCCAGCTCCAGCGCGGCCAGCACGTTGGCCAGCCCGGTGCCCCGGGTGTTGTGGAAATGCAGGTTCAGCGCGGTGTCGGGGTACGCCGAGCGGAACTCCCCGACCAGCTCGGTGACCCGGCGCGGGGTGGCCATCCCGGTGGTGTCGCCGAACGAGATGGAGTCCGCCCCGTCGGCCACCGCCCGTCCGGCCACGGCCAGCACCCGGCTCACCGGCACGTCGCCCTCGTACGGGCAGCCCCACGCGGTGGCGACCACCACCTGGGCGGAGGCCCCCCGGCCGTGCGCCTCGCCGAGGATCACCGCGATGTCGTCGAGGGACTCCTCGGTACCCCGGTTCACGTTCCGCCGGTTGTGCGTGTCCGAGGCGGACACCACCACCTCCACCTCGGTGAACCCCGCGTCCAGGGCGCGCCGGGCGCCGCGCAGGTTCGGGGCCAGCGCCGAGTAGCGGACCGCGGCCGTCCGCTCGATGCCCCGCCACACCTGGTCGGCGTCGGCCATCTGCGGGATGGCCTCCGGCCGGACGAACGAGACGGCCTCGATCCGGGATACCCCGGTCTGGGAGAGGGCGTTGATGAGCTCGATCTTCGCCCCGGTGGGCACCGGATCCTCGTTCTGCAGTCCGTCCCGCGGCCCGACTTCCCGCAACGAGACGCGTCCAGGCAGGTCACTCACTGTCGGCCTCCGTCGTTCGTGGTGAGTGCGGTCCGGGGATGGCTGGGCTCACTCGCCCGGCCAGACGGGATCGCGCTTCTCGTTGAACGCCGCGATGCCCTCACGCCGGTCGGCGGACAGGGCGGCGGTCCGCCAGGCGGCGTCCTCGATGTCCAGCGCCGCGCTCAGGCCGACCCCCCACCCCTGGCGCATGGCCCGCTTGGCGGCCCGCACGGCGACCGGGGAGTTGGCGGCGATGGCGCCGGCCATCTCCAGCGCGGCGGCGCCCGCGGTCCCGGCCGGGACCAGCCGGTCGGCCAGCCCGATCCGCTCCGCCTCCGCGGCCTTCACCCGGCGCCCGGTGAGCAGCAGGTCGGCGGCCCGGCCCACGCCGAGCCGCCGCATGGACAGCTGGGTGCCACCGCAGCCGGGCACCAGGCCGACCGTGGCCTCCGGCAGGCCGAACTGCGCGGTCTCGTCGGCCACCACCAGGTCACAGTTGAGCGCCAGCTCGCAGCCGCCGCCCAGCGCGTACCCGTGCACGGCCGCGATCACCGGCTGCGGCAGGCCGAGCAGTTCACCGAAGGCGGCGCGGAACACGGCCCGCTGCGCCAGCCACTGCGCGTCGGTCATCAGCTGGCGTTCCCGCAGGTCGGCGCCGACGCAGAAGGCGCGGTCCCCGGTCGCGGTCAGCACGACGGCCCGGACCGCGGTGTCGGGGGCCAGCTCGGCACAGGTCTGCGCGAACCGGACCAGCATCATGGTGTTCAGCGCGTTCAGCGCCTCGGGCCGGTCGAGCACGATCTCGACGACCGGGCCGCGGCCGATCAGGTGCCTGCGGACCTCAATGCCATCCATGTGCGCAGGCTAACCCGTGGGCCGGGCAGAACTGACCGGTGCCCTGGTGATTGCCCGGCGGCCATTCCCGGGATTGGCGGCCTAACGGTCCTCGCGGGCCAGCCGCCGCTGCTCGTCCTCGACCAGCTGGAACAGCGTGGTCTGGACCTGCTGCACGTCGGGGATGGCGGTCAGGACCAGCTGGCCGTGCTCGCCCGCGGACTCCGCCACCAGCCGGCCGGTGCCGAGCAGGCGGTCGATGGGTCCCTGCGAGAACGAGACGTCGCTGATCCTGATCAGCGGGAAGTCCCGGCCGGACCGGGTCAGGATGCCGCTGCGAAGTTGCAGCCGCCGGGTCGTCAGCCGGTACGTGGTGGTCTGCCAGCGCAGGACCGGGACGCCGAACGCCGCCACGGCCAGCAGCAAAGCGATCACCCCGACCGCGATCCGGCCGGTACCGGCCGCGCGGCCCGCTGGGATGAGGATCAGCAGCGCCACCGCGGCGACGATCACTACCACGAGAACCAGCGCGGGCCGCAGCAGAACCTTCCAGTGCGGGTGCAGCGTCAGCACGCGCTGCTCTCCCGGCGGAAGCTGGCCTTCCATGCTCATAGCGCACATCGTGGCACGGAACGGTGGGTCGTGGACGGGTGCGCCGCGTCAGCGACGGACGCGAACGTCAGCGGACGTGCACGACGTCGCCCGCGCCGACCAGCGTGGTGCCTGTCCCGGTCTGCACGGCGAGCCGGCCCGTCTCGTCCACGTCGGTGGCCGTGCCGGCCAGCGCCGCCCCGCCGGGCAGTTCCACCCGGACCTCCCGCCCGACCGTGACGCACCAGCGCAGGTACTCCGCGCGCAGGCCAGCCGGGTCCGGGCCGGCCGTCCACGCCGTGTACCGGCTGGCCAGCTCGGTGAGGATCGCGGCCAGCAGGCGTTCGCGGTCGAGGCAGGTGGCGTTCTCCAGGAGCAGCGAGGTCGCGGTGGGCACCGGCAGCTCGGCCCGGGTGAGGGTGACGTTGAGCCCGACCCCGGCCACGACCGCGTCGCCGTGCGCCTCGGCCAGGATCCCGGCGATCTTGCGGCCGTCCACGAGCACGTCGTTGGGCCACTTCAGGGTGGCGGTGACGCCGGCCTCGGCGCGCAACGCGGCCGCTACCGCGATCCCGGTAAGCAGCGGCAGCCAGGCCCGGGCGGCGGGCGGCACGGTCACCGGGCGCAGCAGCACGGAGAACACCAGCGCGGCGCGCGGCGGGCTGGACCAGGAGCGGCCCAGCCGGCCCCGGCCCGCGGTCTGCGTCTCGGCCGCCAGGACCAGGCCCTCGGCCTGGCCCGCCTGGGCCTGCACGAGCAGGTCGGCGTTGGTGGAGCCGGTTTCGCTGGCCACCCGGATGTCCCGCCACAGGCCGCCGGGGCGGACCAGCCTTCTGCCGAGGGCGGCGGCGGCGAGCGGCGGCCGCTGCAGCGCCGTGTCCTGGTAGGCCATAACGTCCCATGATCCCAGGCCGTACTCCTCCCCCGGCACAGGAACCTGGAACCCATGGTGCTAAAGGGGTAGCTGAGGCTCAGGTTCTCCTCCCAAGCCGCTGCCCCCTTCGTGATCATGACATTGGTGTCGTTGCAACGACACCAATGTCATGATCACTAAGCCAGGCCCCGGGTTAGGCGTCGGGCGTCCGGGCCGGGCTGGGCACCTTCACCGGGGCGGCCCGGGTGACAGTAGGCGCCGGGCGGGCGGCCAGCATCCGGGCCAGGGCCAGGACGCCGCCGGCCACCGCCGCGGCGGCCAGGACCACGAACGTCACCGACACCGCGTGCGCGGAGAGCAGGGTGAACGCCGCGTGCTTCCCGGAGCTGGGCAGCTGCCCGGCCTGGTTCAGGTACAGCGTCCCGAAGGTGGCCACCCCGATCACGAGGGCCAGCTGGTTGACGGTGACGACCACCCCGGTGGCGTCGGCCGCGTCGGCGACCGGCACCCGCATCAGCACCGCGGTCATCAGCGGGCTGAACGCCGCGGCCATCCCGGCGCCGGTCAGGGCCAGGGCCAGGTAGAGCAGCACCCCGCCGGTCCCGCCGCCGTGCAGCAGCCCGGCCACGCACAGCAGGCCGGCTGCGTAGGCGGCGAAGCCCGCGATGATCAGGGCACCGTGCCACTGCCGGGGCAGCCGCTGCCAGTTGAGGCTGACCAGCGCGAAGGTGGCCGCGGAGGGGGCGAAGGTGAGCCCGGCCCGGAGCGGGGTGTCGCCCAGCCCGCCCTGCAGGTGCAGGGCCAGCGCGAAGAAGAACCCGCCGAACACCGCCATGGTCACGAACAGGGCGGTCACCCCCAACGTGACCCCAGGCAGGCTCAGCACCCGGCCGGGGATCAGCGGCGAGCCGCCGCGGGCTTCCAGCCGGCGCTCCACGACGGCGAACAGCCCGAACAGGACCACGCTTGCGGCCAGGCAGATCCAGCCCCACACGGGCCAGTGCTCGGGCTGGCCCAGGACCAGCGGCAGCACCAGGGCCACCGCGGCCGGGGTGAGCAGGGCCAGTCCGGCCGGGTCCAGGCCGCGGCCCCGGTCCCGGGCGCCATGCGGCAGCAGCCGCCCGCCCGTGGCGAGCAGGGCCACGCCGATCGGGACGTTGATGAGGAAGACGGCGCGCCAGCCAGTGCCGAACAGGTTCGCCGTCACCAGCAGCCCGCCGACGATCTGCCCGGCGACCGCCCCGCCCGCGATGACCGCGGCGTACAGGCGCATCGCGCCGGCCCGGGAGGTCCCGGTGAACGTGCGCTGGATCAGGCTGAGCACCTGCGGGATCATGGCCGCGGCGCCCGCTCCCTGGATGAAGCGCAGGGCGATCAGCATGCCGGTGGAGGTAGCCAGGCCGCAGCCGAGCGAGGCCAGGGTGAACAGGGCCAGCCCGGCCAGGAACATCCGGCGGTGCCCGACGATGTCGCCGAGCCGGGCCCCGGTGACCAGCAGGACAGCGTAGGTGATGACGTAGCCGGCGATGACGAGCTGGAGCCCGGCGCCGGACGCGTGCAGATCCGCGTGGATGGCGGGGGCCGCGACGTTGACCACGGAGGCGTCCAGGACCGCCATGAACTGCCCGGTGAGGACGATGGCCAGCAGGGCGCGCGGCGCGGACAGCCGGCCTGCGGACCGGCCATCGGGCCCCCCGGCGGCCCGGCGGAACCCAGCACGGCGGCCAGCAGGCGCGTGGTCGCGGGTTACGGTGGTGAGGTCTGTCATGCCTCCGAGCATGCCGGGATCCTTATCCAGGTACCAGGAGCCTACTTATCCTGGTACCAGGAGCACCTGGCACCAGTCTCCGCTCCCCGGCATGATGGGGTTATGACCGCCATGACGACCAACGGGAACGGTTCGCGCCGCGCCGAGCTGGCCGCGTTCCTGCGCAGCCGCCGGGAGCGGATCAGCCCGGAGCAGGTGGGGTTGCCCCCGGGGCTGCGCCGCCGCACCCCCGGGCTGCGCCGGGAGGAGGTCGCCCAGCTGGCCGGGGTGGGCGTCACCTGGTACACCTGGCTCGAGCAGGGCCGCCCGATCAAGGCCAGCGCCCAGGTGCTCGGCGCGGTGGCCCAGACGCTCCGGCTCGATCAGGCCGAGCGGCAGCACCTGTACCGGCTGGCCGACATCGCGGAGGCCGCCGGCGCGTCCGGGGTCACGGGGACCCCGTGCGAGCAGGTGCCGCCGGACGTCCAGGGCATCATGGACAGCCTGGTGCCGCTCCCGGCCTCCGTCTTGAACGAGCGGTATGACCTGCTCGGCTGGAATAAGGCGTACGCCGCGCTGTGGCCCGGGGTGATCGGCGCCCAGCCGGGCGAACGCAACATCCTGTGGCAGAACTTCACCCAGCCCGACTGCTGCCACCCCTACGTCAGCCGGCACGACCAGCTGGGCCGGCTGGTCGCGCAGTTCCGGGGCAACTACGGCCGGCACATCGGCGAGCCCGCGTGGACCAGCCTGATCCGCCGCCTGCAGGGAGCCAGCCCGCACTTCGCCCGGCTGTGGGAAGAGCACGACGTGGCGAACCCCGTCACCTACCTCAAGATCTTCCGGCACCCGGCGTTCCCGCGGCTGGCCATGACGAGCACCAGCCTCGGCGTGCTGGCCGTGCCCTGCACCCGGATGGTCGTCTACACCCCCGCGGACGAGGAATGCCGGGCCGCGATCGGCAAGCTGCTGGCCGGCGAGGGCGCCGACGCCCAGTACCCCTGCGCGCCCGCGCACCGCCAGCGCCGCGCTGAGCTCGCCGCCGCCTCCGCCCGCTGACCCGCTGTCAGCCAGCGGCTCCCGGGCCGGCCAGCGGCTCCCGGCCGGCCAGGCGGCCGGGTCACTCGCGCCGGCCGAAGGCGCACTGGCGGTGACGGACCGTGGAACGGGATGGCACGGAATGGAACGCCCTCTGGACGGGAGCCAAGGCCCGACCGCTGGCGGGCGTCAAGGGGGACAGATGAGACTGAGGATGGCGGCGGCAAGCCTGGCCGGAGTGACCTTGCTGGCCGCGGGCACCGTGGTGACCGCGGCGACCGGGTCCGCGGTGGCCGGCACGACGCGAGCGGCCGGGCCGGCCGCGACGGTGGCCGCGGAGTCCGGGTACATCGACACCGAGCCGGGCGGCCGGGTGTTTGACTCCACGGGCGGGACGCCGTCGGTCACCGAGGTGTCTGACGGCCAGTACGTGGTTGAGTTCCCTGGTCTGTCTAACCTGACTGACAAGGGCGGCAACTTCGAGGTCACGCCCGTGCAGACCGCGCACAACTGCACGATCACCGGCTTTTCCACCGGCACCGGCGGCACCGCGATCGTCAACGTGGACTGCTACCTGGTGGGCTCGCTCACCGACACCTACTTCGACCTGACCGCGACGCGGGCCGGCACGATCAAGCACGGACTGCTCGACTACGCCTGGGTCTCGAACAAGAACAAGTCCTACAAGCTCTCCGGCAAGGGCCTGTTCAACTCCGCGCACAAGGCCAGCACCGTGAAGCACCTGGGCAAAGGCCGGTACGAGGTGACGTTCAACGGCCGGGCCAAGACCACCAACACCGGCACGGTGAAAGTCTCGCCGTACGGCTTCGGTGACGGCAACTGCCAGGTGGCGTCCTGGAACGGCGGCAGTACCGTCACGACCGTGCACGTGGACTGCTTCGGCCCCGGCGGGCACCTGGAGAACCGGGCGTTCCTCCTGGTCTATGCGCGGAACAACAACATCCTCGGCCTGTCCGGGCTGACCACCGCGAGCGCGAGGGCGTCGCAGCCGAAGACGAAGACGTACTCCCCCAGTCCTCAGTACGACAGCAACCCGGGCGCCCGGGTGAGGGTGGACCGGCTGAGCAGAGGTCAGTACCGGGTGCACTTCAAGGGCTCGGGCGGGCCGAACGCCCCGGTCGTCGGCGGCGACGTGCAAGTCACCACGTTCGGCAGCAGCTACGCCCGGTGCACTCCGTTCAGCTACTCCCAGGGGTCGAACCCGTCCGCGCTCATCACCTGCTACGACGCCCTCGGCGGCGCGGTCAACACGTCGTTCTCCGTGCAGTGGCTCCTCGACCTGCCCGTGTAGTGCGGCGTCTTCCGCGCCGGACCGCTGTCGCAGGCCGCCGGAGGTGACCCTTTCGCCGCCGCCCGACGGTGTCCAGGATCTCGCGGTCAGCCGGTGTTCTGGAGGCCCGCCGCTACGCCGCTGACCGCGAGCAGCAGCAGGCGTTGCAGTTGCTCGCGGCGGGCCGCGAGCTCCGGGTCCTCGCCCGCCCCGTCACCAGCCGCCCCGTCACCGGCCGCCCCGTGGCCGCCCGGCGCGGGCAGCGCCCGCAGCTCGGTCAGCGCCCGCAACTGAAGATGGGACAGCGCGTCCACGTACGGGTCGCGCAGGGCCACCGCCCGGGACAGCACCCGCCGGTCGGCCAGCAGCCGGTCGTGGCCGGTCACCTCCAGCACCAGCCGCCGGGTCAGGTCGTACTCGGCCAGCACCGTGCCTGCCAGGTCGTCGCGGCCGCCCAGGGCCAGGTGGCGGGCCGCGATCCGGCGATCGGTCTTGGCCAGGCTCATCTCCGCGCCGTCGAACAGCACGGCCAGCAGCGGCCAGCCCTGGTACGCCGCCCGGACCTCGGCCAGCCCGCCAGGACCCCCGGCCGCCGCGGCCAGGCCGCTGCCCAGGCCGTACCAGCCGGGCAGGTTCAGCCGGGTCTGCGCCCAGGAGAACACCCAGGGAATCGCGCGCAGGTCGTCCAGGCCGACCACGCCGACGCCCCGGCGGGCCGGGCGGGACCCGATCCGCAGCCCGCTGATCTCCTCCAGCGGGCTGATCCGGGCTAGCCACTCGGCGAAGCCCGGGGTCTCCACCAGGTCCCGGTAGGCGCGCAGCGCCGCCACTTCCATCCGCTCGGCCGCGGGCCGGAAACGGCGGGCCGCCTCCGCGTTGCGCTCGCCGACCACCGGCGAGGAGGCGAGCAGCACCGCCGAGGTGACCTGCTCCAGATGCCGCTGGGCGATCACCGGGTTCGCGTACCGCGCGAAGATCACCTCACCCTGCTCGGTGACCTTGAACCGGCCGTCTACGGAGCCAGGAGCCTGGGCCAGGACCGCGCGGCCTGCCGGGCCGCCGCCCCGGCCCAGCGCGCCGCCCCGGCCGTGGAACAGGGTCAGCCGTACCGAGTGGTCGGCCGCCCAGCGGGCCAGCTGGCCCTGCACGTCGAACAGCCGCAGGGTGGCGCCGACCGGTCCGAGTTCCTTGGCCGAGTCGGAGTAGCCGAGCATGACCTCGAGCTGGCGGCCGTTCGCGGCCAGCCGCTCTTGGACCGGCTCCAGCTCCAGCATCTCGTCCAGCACCCGGACGGCATGGTTCAGGTCGTCGCCGCTCTCGAACAGCGGGACCACGTCCAGCACCGGCGGCTGGCCGCTGCGCGTCGCGTGCCGGGCCAGTTCGTAGACGGCGGCGATGTCCGCCGCCGACCGGGTGAAGCTGACCACGTAGCGGCGGCACGCATCCACCCCGAAGCGGTCCTGGATCCAGCCGACCGCCCGGAGCGTGGCCAGCACCTCAGCGGTCTGCGCGGACAGCGCGCCGCCCTCGGTGACCTCGCGCAGCGCGCGGGCGTGTACCGCGCTGTGCTGGCGGATCTCCAGGCTGGCCAGGTGGAAGCCGAACGTCTCGGCCTGCCAGATCAGCTGCTGCAGCTCACCGAACGCCTGCCGGGTGGCGCCCGCGGCGGCCAGCGAGTCCTGCACCAGGCGCAGGTCGGCGAGGAAGTCCGCGGCGCCGGGGTAGGCCAGGTCCGCGTGCCGGAGCCGGGTCGCCTCGAGCCGGCGGGCCAGGTAGAGCAGGTAGGTCCGGTACGGCTCGTGCGGCGAGCGGGCGGCCAGGTCGGCGAGCAGCTCCGGCTGGGCCGTCTCGGCCGCCTCCAGGGCCACGGCGAACTCAGCGGACGGCGGCGCCGTGTCCGCGTTGACGGTGAGCGCGCGGCCGATCCGGGTGGTCGCGTTCTCCAGCGCGCGCAGCACGTGGTCGGCCTGGATGACCGCGGTCTCCCTGGTGACCTGGGCCGTCACGAACGGGTTGCCGTCCCGGTCGGCGCCCACCCAGCTGCCGTAGCGGAGAAAGGCGGGGACCGCCGGGGCGCCGGGCCCGGCCCCGGCCTCGCGGCGGGCCTCGTCCAGCGCCCGGTACACCCGGGGCACGACCTGGAAGATGGTCTCGTCGAACGCGGCCATCACCGTGCGGACCTCGTCGATCGGGGTCATGGCGTTGGCCCGCAACTGTGACGTGCGCCAGAGCAGGTCGATCTCCTCGCGCAGCCGGCGCCGCGTCTCCGCCTGCTCCGCGGCACCGCGCCGGTCGTCGTCCAGCGCGGTCACCAGGTCGCTGATCCGGCGCAGCGCGGTGGCCACGGCCCGGCGCCGCGCCTCGGTGGGGTGAGCGGTGAGGACCGGGTGCACGCGCAGCCGGGCGAGCAGGTCGCCGAGATGCCCGGGACCCTGCTCCCGGCGGAACTCGGCGACCGAGGCGGCGAGTGACTCGCGGACCGGCGCCTGCCCGGTGTCCTGTTCCCGCAGCGCGCGGACCCGCTGCAGCTCCTCGGCCAGGTTGGTGAGGTGGAAATAGACGGTGAACGCCCGGGCCACCAGCTCCGCCCGGTCCAGCGGCCAGCTGGCCACCAGGGCCGCGATCTCGTCCCCGGCCGGGTCCCCGGCTGAGAATCCGCCGCGCCATTGGAACTGCCGCCGGCAGAGCTGGTCGTCGGCGGCGCCGTTGCTGGCCCGGGCCGCGATCACCGCCTGGCGCAGTCTCTCGACGTCGTCGAGCAGGTCCTGGCCGCCGGACTCGCGCAGCACCTCGCCGAGCATGTCGCCGAGCAACCGGACGTCGCGGCGCATCCGCCCGGGTAGCTGCTGCCGGTCGGTGTCGCGGGTGGGCGCCGCGGCGGGCGCACCCGCCGGCGGGGCCTCGGCGTCGGCGTCCTGGCTCACGCGCGCCAGCCTAATGGCCCGGGACCAGGCGCCCTACCGCCGCCTGATCCCTGGCGCCCCCGGCGGCTACCCTGTCCGCTATGACCAGCGAAGTTCAGGACCGGAGCGGCCCGGACCGGGCTGCCGCCGCGGACCACGCCGACCCGGCGGCCCAGGACGCGGCCCCGCACACCACGGCGGGCAAGATCGCCGACCTGCAGCGCCGCCGGGACGAGGCGGTCCACGCCGGCTCGGCGCGGGCGGTGGAACGCCAGCACGCCAAGGGCAAGATGACCGCCCGGGAGCGGCTGGAGCGGCTGCTCGACCCTGGCTCGTTCACCGAGTTCGACGAGCTCGCCCGGCACCGGGCCACCGATTTCGGGGTCGCCGCGAACCGGCCCTACGGCGACGGCGTCGTCACCGGCTACGGCACCATCGACGGCCGCCCCGTCTGCGTGTTCAGCCAGGACTTCACCGTCTTCGGCGGCTCGCTGGGCGAGGTCTACGGCGAGAAGATCGTCAAACTGATGGACCACGCGCTGAAGACCGGCTGCCCGCTGATCGGCATCAACGACGGCGGCGGCGCGCGCATTCAGGAAGGCGTGGTCGCCCTGGGGCTGTTCGCCGAGATTTTTTTCCGCAACGTAACCGCGTCGGGCGTCATCCCCCAGATATCCCTGATCATGGGGCCGTGCGCCGGAGGCGCCGTGTACTCCCCCGCCATCACCGATTTCACGCTGATGGTCGAGGGCACCTCGCACATGTTCATCACCGGGCCAGACGTGATCAAGACGGTGACCGGAGAGGAAGTCAGCTTCGAGGAACTCGGCGGCGCCAGCGCGCACAACACCAAGTCCGGGGTCGCGCACTATCAGGCCAAGGACGAGGACGACTGCCTGGACTTCGCCCGGGAACTGCTGTCCTACCTGCCGTCCAACAACCTCGATGACCCCCCGGTGCTGGACCCGCCCGGTGACCCCACGGCCGGCCTGGAGATCACCGAGTCCGACGGGGAGCTCGACACGCTGATCCCGGACTCACCGAACCAGCCGTACGACATGCACGACGTGATCACCCGCGTCCTGGACGACGGGGAGTTCCTGGAGGTCCACGCCGGCTTCGCGCAGAACATCCTGGTCGGGTTCGGCCGGGTCGAGGGCGCGAGCGTGGGCGTGGTGGCCAACCAGCCGATGCACTTCGCGGGCACCCTGGACATCGACGCCTCGGAGAAGGCGGCCCGGTTCGTCCGGACCTGCGACTGCTTCAACATTCCCGTGCTGACGTTCGTGGACGTGCCCGGCTTCCTGCCTGGCACCGGGCAGGAGTGGGGCGGGATCATCCGGCGCGGCGCCAAGCTGATCTACGCCTACGCGGAGGCCACCGTGCCGAAGATCACGGTGATCACCCGCAAGGCCTACGGCGGCGCTTACGACGTGATGGGCTCCAAGCACCTCGGCGGCGACGTCAACCTGGCCTGGCCGACGGCCCAGATCGCGGTGATGGGCGCCCAGGGCGCGGTGAACATCCTCTACCGCCGGGAACTGGCCAGCGCGGAGGACCCGGACGAGCTGCGCGCGCAGCTCGTCGCGGAGTACGAGGACACTCTGGCCAATCCCTACGTCGCGGCCGAGCGCGGCTACGTGGACGCGGTGATCCGGCCGGCCGAGACCCGGGCCCAGGTCACCCGGGCGCTGCGGACGCTCCGGACCAAGCGGCAGACCCTCCCGCCGAAGAAGCACGGCAACATCCCGCTCTGAGCACTGCTAAATGTAGTTATCCGGCTACACAGGGATCAACTCAGGCTGTGCTTCCGCCCCGGGAAGTGCGGGTCCGGCAGTAGAGTCGTGAATGCCATGACCGACATCGTCTCGCCGCTGCCCACGCTCGCGCGTTACGCGATCATGATTGATGTCGGCTATATCTACGCCGCGGCGGGCGAGCTCCTGTTCAGCGTCGGTTCCCGGCGGGAGTACCGGGTCGACACGGACAAGCTGATCCAGGCGCTCACCCGGCACGCCGACGGCCTGGTCCGGGGCGAACTGCTCCGGGTCTACTGGTACGACGCGGCCCGGGACCGGGTGCCCACCATCGACCAGCGGGTGATCGCCCAGATGGCCCGGGTGAAGCTGCGGCTCGGCAACCTGAACGCGCGCGGCCAGCAGAAGGGCGTGGACGCGCAGATCCGCGCGGACATGGAAGCCCTGGCCCGGCACCGGGCGATCACCGACGCCGTCCTGGTCGCCGGCGACGAGGACATGGTGCCAGCGGTCGAGGCGGCCCAGGCGTACGGCGTCCGGGTGCACCTGTGGGGTGTGGAGCCGCCGTTCGGCACCAACCAGGCGGAGCGGCTGGTCTGGGAGTCGGACACGGTGGAGATCCTCGACCGGGCCTTCCTCGAGCCGTACTTCACCAGGATCCCGGCGCCCGAGCCGGTGCCGTCAGCCCCGTTGGCCCCGTCGGTCCAGCCGGCCGGCGTGCCCTCCCCCGCCCAGTTGTTCGAGCGCCGGCACGCCGCCCGGCCGCCGCACCGGCCGACGTCGCACCCGGCCCTCAGCCATCCGGCACCCGGCCAGCCGTCGCTCAGCCAGCCGGGCCTGGTCCAGCCCGCCCTGGGGCAGCCGGGCCTGGGGCAGCCGGGCCTGGGCCAGTCAGCGCCGCCCAGCAGGCTGGGCCCGGACCGGCAGCGGGTCGAGGAAGCCGGCGAGCACGTGGCCCAGAAGTGGATCCTCACCCGGGGCGAGGACAACATCCGGGACCTGCTGCCCGGGCCGATCCTGCCGCCGGTGATCGACAAGGAACTGCTGGTCGAGGCGGAGAAGGAACTCGGCGCGTCGTTGCGGCCCTACCAGGAGGCCCGGGAGTGGCTGCGGGACGCTTTCTGGGAACGGGTCCGCCGGCAGTTCGGGATCGGGAGCGGCAGATCATGACCAGTGAGCCGGGCGAGAGCCCGCTGTTCTCGGTGGTGTCGGGCCACCCTGGCCCCGAGGACCTGGCCGCGCTGACCGCGGTCCTGGCGGCCCGCCTGGCCGCCCGCCAGCGGGCCGGGGCGGCCCAGGCCGCGGCCCGCACCGGCCGGTCAGCCTGGCTGGACCGGGCGGCGCTGACCCGGGCCCCGCTGCGTCCCGGACCCGGCGCCTGGCGCCGCTCCGGCCTGCCGGCCTGAGGCCTGGCCGGGGAGCGGATCACCGGCCAGCTGGGCGATGATCTTGGTCAGGGCGCTGCGCAGGTGCTCCCGCTCGGCGCTGGTCAGCGTGGCCGTCATGCGCTGCTCCAGTTCGTCCCGCTCCTGCTCGATGACGCGGCGCACAGAGCGGGCCCGGTCGGTGAGATACAGCCGGACCAGGCGGGCGTCCGCCGGGTCCGGCCTGCGGACCAGCAGGCCGGCGGTGGCCATCCGGTTGGCCGACTTGACCACGGTCGGGGTGGCGACCTGCAGGCGGCTGGCCAGCTCGCCAGGGGTCAGCCCGTCAGTCTCCCAGAGGACCTCCAGCAGCAGGTTCTGCCCGACCCGTACGCCGTGCCGGCTCATCGCCTCGTCCGCGGCGGTGCGCGCCAGCTTCGATGACCGGGTGAACAACGCCAGAAGCTCGTTCATGGTCCGATGGTAGACAAGTCGCTGGCCGGCTACCGATCTCCGGCGTAGGCTAGTTGTTAGCCGGCTATCGAGTAGTGGGCGTAAGACCGGGCGATCCGGGCGGCCTGGGCGGCCCCGGCGGCCCCGGCGGCCCGGGCGGAGGAGTGACATGCGACTGAGTTTCGGTATCAAGACATCCCAGATGGGCCTGAGCTACACCGACATCCTCCGGGTCTGGCGGGACGCCGACCAGGTTCCCCTGTTCGAGCACGCCTGGCTGTGGGACCACATGGTCCCGATGCGCGGCGACGTGCGCGGCGGCGGCGCTGGAGGCCTGGACCTTGCTCGGCGCGCTCGCGGCGCAGACCCAGCGGCTGCGCCTCGGCGTGATGGTGACCAGCAACCGGCTGCGCAACCCGGCGTTGCTGGCCAAGATGGCGGCCACGGTCGACGTGATTTCCGGGGGCCGGCTGGACTTCGGGATCGGCGCGGGCGGCAGCCAGCTGCCCGGGGCGCCAGACGAGCTGGCCGCGGTCGTGCGCCGCGAGTTCGGCGCCTACGGCGTGCCCATCGTCCCGGCCGGCGAGGCAGTCGGCGCGCTGGCCGAGGCGTGCACGCTGATCCGCCGGATGTGGGCCGAGGACGGGCAGTTCGACTTCACCGGCCGGTACTACCAGCTGCGCGGCGCCGTATGCGAGCCGAAGCCGGTGCAGCGGCCCCACCCGCCGTTCATGCTCGGGGCCGGCGGCGAACGGGCCGCGCTCCGGGTCGTGGCCGAGCACGCGGACATCTGGAACTGCCCGGCCCGCACCGCCGGGGAGTTCCGGCACAAGAGCCGGGTCCTCGACGAGCACTGCGCGGCGGCCGGCCGCGACCCGGCCGAGATCACCCGGTCCATGCAGGTCCTGGTGCGTCCCGGGGACCTGGCGGCCTCCCGGGCCCTGCTGCTCGAGCTGACCGGCGCGGGCGCCACGCACCTCGTCCTCGCCCCGGTCCCGCCGTGGCCCGACCGGCCGGCCCAGTGGCTGGCCGACGAGGTCGCCGCGCCGGTCGCCGCGCAGCTGGCCAGCGCCAGCTGACCAGTGCCAACCTGACCAGCAGCTGAGTGACAAGGTCCGATTCCCGCCAGTACCACGCGCTGGCCTGGCGTTAAATCAAACTATGACACTCGACCCCGACACCTGCTTCCGGGCTGTGCTGGCCCGCGACCCGCGTTTCGACGGCCGCTTCTTCACCGGGGTCACCAGCACCGGTATCTACTGCCGGCCGATCTGCCCGGCGCGGACCCCGGCGCGGGGCCACATGAGGTTCTTCGCGCACGCGGCGACCGCCGAGGCGGCCGGTTTCCGGGCCTGCCGGCGATGCCGCCCCGAGGCCAGCCCGGGGTCGCCTGAGTGGAACGTCCGGGCCGACCTGGCCGCCCGGGCGGTGCGGCTGATCGCGGACGGCTACGTCGACGCCCACGGGATCAGTGGCCTGGCCGCGCGGCTGGCGGTCACCCAGCGGCATCTGCACCGGCTGCTGGTGGCCGAGCTGGGCGCCGGGCCGCAGGCCCTGGCCCGGACCGCGCGGCTGCAGACCGCTCGGCGGCTGCTGGCCGAGACCAGCATGCCGATCACCGAGGTCGCGTTCGCCAGCGGCTTCTCCAGCGTCCGGCAGTTCAACGCGAGCGTGCGCGAGTCTTCCGGCCGCAGCCCGTCGGAGCTGCGGGCCCGGGCCCGGCGCACCGGTCCTGGGGGCCAGGGAGCGCGGGACTCGGCCGGCGCCCTGGGCACCTGGCTTACCCTCCGGCTGGCTTACCGTGAGCCCTTCGACGCCGCCGGGTGGCTGGGCTTCCTGGCCGCGCGGGCCATCCCGGGGGTGGAGCAGGTCACCGAGGACCGCTACGCCCGGTCCGTGCAGACCGCCGCCGGCCCGGGGATCATCGAGCTCATCCCGCGGCCAGGTCAGGGCCATGTGCTGCTCCGGGCCCGGCTCAGCGGGCTGGGGGCGGTCAACCCGGTGGTCGGCCGGGCCCGGCGGCTGCTCGACGCCGACGCCGACCCGGCCGCGATCGGCGATGCGCTGGCCACCGACGGCCTGCTCGCCCCGCTGGTGCGGGCCCGGCCCGGGCTGCGGGTGCCCGGCGCCTACGACGGCTTCGAGCTGGCGGTACGCGCGGTCCTCGGGCAGCAGGTCTCGGTCGCCGCGGCGAGCACCTTCGCGGGCCGCCTGGCCGCCCAGCACGGCACCCCGCTGGCCGCCGACGGGCCGGTGGACGCCGCGGCGGACGGGCCCGCGGGCCGGCCCGGGCCACGCGTGGTCTTCCCGGGCCCGGACGTACTGGCCGACGCCGACCTGACCGGCGTCGGGCTCACCACGGCCCGGCAGCGGACCCTGCACGCGCTCGCCGCGGCGGTCGCGAGCGGGCGGCTGACCCTGGACCCCGGCGCCGACCCCGGGGAGATCGCGGCCCGGCTGGCCGAGCTGCCCGGCATCGGGCCATGGACCATCGGCTACATCCTGATGCGCGCGGCCGCGGACCCGGACGCGTTCCCCGAGGCCGACCTGGGCCTGCGCCACGCCCTGGCCCGGCTTGGTGCCCCGGCCGGGCATCCGGCGCGGTGGCGTCCATGGCGCGCGTACGCGGCCATGCAGCTCTGGTCCTGGCCGGCCGAGCCGGACGTGGCCCGGCTGGCCCGGCCGGCGGTTCTGGCGTCCGCGAGCTGACCCCTGGGGTGCTGAACGACCCCGGCAGGCGGCCCGACCGCAGCACCCGTTGAGCTCCGCCCCACCCTGCGAGCCGCCCACCCTGCGAGCCGCCCACCCTGCGAGCCGCCCTACCCTACGAGCTGAGGAGACAGTGATGCCTGAACCGGCTGCCCGGCCGGCCACCACGGTGCTGGCTACGGTCGTGCTGGCTACGGTCATGGACACCCCGATCGGCCCGCTCAGCCTGCTCGCCCGGGACGGCCGGCTGATCGCGGGCGGGTTCACCACGGATCCGGCCGAGATGCACGCCCGGCTGGCCCCGCCCCTGCGCGCGCTGCCCCTGCAGACCACCGACCCGGCCGAACTGCCCTGGCTGGCCAAGCCGGTCGCCGCGTACTTCGACGGTGATCTGGCGGCCCTGGATGAGATCCCGGTATCTCAGCCAGGCTCGCCGTCCCGGCAGCGTCTGTGGGCCGCGCTGCGCGCAGTGCCGCCGGGCCGCACGGTCAGCTACACCCAGCTGGCCGCCCAGGGCGGGAACCCCCGGGCGCCGCGCGCCGCCGGGGCCGCCTGCGCGTACAACCTGATCGCGCCCGTCGTCCCATGCCACCGGGCGTTGCGGTCGGACGGGACTCTGGGCGGCTACTACTACGGCCTGGACCGCAAGAGGTGGCTGCTGCGCCACGAGGGGGTCCCGGGCGGATAGCCCGGCGAGTCGTGGCGGCCAGGTCCGTCCGGTCCCCGGGCAGACCCGTCCGGTCCCCGGGCAGACCCGTCCGATCCGTGGCAGACCCGTCCGATCTCCGTCAGTGCCGTCCAATCCCCTTGGAGAGCAGCGGGAACTCAGGCAGGCTGGACCCGGACGGGTCCCGCCAGGGGCTGCCCTCAGGCCGGGTTACCAGACCGGCGCCGCGGGTGGGGTTCGTTGCGGAAAAGCGGGGGCCATCGCCCGCGCTGCTCGAGGATGCTGGCCGGCCGTGCCTGCGACGGTGATCTTCCGCAACGAGCCGCCCGTCCCGGAGGCGTGATCGCAGCGACGGCCCCGTCCCGGGATATCCCGGGGCCTGGTCCGGGGGTATCTCGTGGCCTAGTCCCCCGTGAGCAGCGCCGGCCCAGGCTCGCCTAAACTCCTCGGCGTCGGGAGGAGAAGATTCGTGCGCAAGGTGCTTATTGCGAATCGTGGCGAGATCGCGGTCCGCGTGGTGCGAGCCTGCCGGGACGCCGGGCTGGGCAGCGTGGCCGTGTACGCCGAATCCGACCTCGACGCCCTGCACGTCGCGATGGCCGACGAGGCCTACGCGCTCGGCGGTCCCGGCCCCGCGGAGAGCTACCTCAGCGTCGAGAAGATCCTCGCGGTGGCGGCCGAGTCCGGGGCCGACGCCGTCCACCCCGGCTACGGCTTCCTGGCCGAGAACGCCGGCTTCGCCCAGGCGGTCCTGGACGCCGGGCTGATCTGGATCGGGCCCCCGCCGTCGGCCATCGAGTCGCTGGGCGACAAGGTGGCCGCGCGGCAGATCGCCGCCGCGGTCGGCGCCCCGATGGCCGCGGGCACCGACGGGCCGGTCAGCGGGGTGGAGGAAGTCGACGCGTTCGTGTCCCAGCACGGCCTGCCGATCGCCATCAAGGCGGCGTTCGGCGGCGGCGGCCGGGGCCTGAAGGTGGTCCGCCGGCCGGACGAGATCGGCGAGGCGTACGAGTCCGCGGTCCGCGAAGCCGTCGCGGCGTTCGGCCGGGGCGAGTGTTTCGTCGAGCGCTACCTGGACCGGCCGCGGCATGTGGAGACCCAGTGCCTCGCCGACCGGCACGGGAACGTGGTGGTGATCTCCACCCGGGACTGCTCGCTGCAGCGCAGGCACCAGAAGCTGGTCGAGGAGGCCCCCGCGCCGTTCCTGTCCCCCAGCCAGACCGAGGAGCTGTACCGGGCGTCCAAGGCCATCCTGCGGGAGGCCGGTTATGTGGGCGCGGGTACCTGTGAGTTTCTGGTCGGGCAGGACGGCACGGTGTCGTTCCTCGAGGTCAACACCCGGCTTCAGGTCGAGCACCCGGTGTCGGAGGAGGTCACCGGGATCGACCTGGTCCGGGAGATGTTCCGCATCGCGGACGGCCAGGAACTCGGGTACACCGACCCGGAGCCGCGCGGGCACTCGATCGAGTTCCGCGTCAACGCCGAAGACCCCGGCCGGAACTTCCTGCCCGCTCCCGGCACCATCACCGAGCTCACCTGGCCGTCCGGTCCGGGAGTGCGGGTGGACGAGGGCTACGCGCAGGGGATGACCGTCCCGGGGGCCTTCGACTCGCTGCTGGCCAAGCTCATCATCACCGGGGCCAGCCGGACCGAGGCGCTGGAGCGGTCCCGCCGCGCGCTGGACGAGTGCGTGGTCGGCGGAATGCCCACCGTGCTCCCCTTCGACCGCGTGGTGGTCCGCGACCCGGCCTTCACGGACGAGCCGTTCTCGGTGCACACCCGGTGGATCGAGACGGAGTTCGAGAACGCGATCGAGCCCTGGTCCGGGCCCGCGCCCGGCCAGGAAGACGGCCAGCCGCCGCGGGAGCGGATCACCGTGGAGGTGGGCGGCAAGCGGCTCGAGGTGGTCCTCCCGGCCGGGCTGGGGGCGGTGGCCGGGCCCGCGCCCGCCGCTTCCCGGCGGCCTGGCCGAGGCCGGCGGGCGGGCGCCGCGGCGGCGGGCGCCCCGGCCAGCGGTGACGACCTCGTCAGCCCGATGCAGGGCACCATCAGCAAGATCGTTGCGGCGGAGGGGGATCAGGTCTCGGCGGGTGACACCATCGTGGTGCTGGAGGCGATGAAGATGGAGCAGCCGCTGACCGCGCACAAGGACGGCACCGTGACCGGGCTGGACGTGGAGCTCGGCCAGACCGTGTCGGCCGGTGCGGTTATCTGCAAGCTCGAGGGCTAGCGGACGGGTGGTGGCCGGGCGGCTGCGCGGGGTTGGCGGCGGCTGGGAGACTAGGACGATGCCGCCCCCGTGGAGACCCCGTTGACCAGGCTGCCGGGCGACCCCAGCCCGCTCGGGTGGCTGCGGTTCGCCTGGGGCTTCCGGCTCCCGGCCGAGAACGTGCACTGGGTCCGGCACGAGCTGACCGACGCGGGGTGGCGGGTCCGGACCGTGCTCCGGCATCTGGCCGTCATCATCCCGGTCTGCGCGGTCGTGGTCGCCGTGCTGGCGATCCTGCTCCCCGCCCCGATCTGGGTCAGTCTCACCATGGTGGCCCTCATCTTGTGCGGCAGCCTGTTCACGGTGACCGTCTACGCGGATGACCTGCGGGCCAACCGGCTGCGCCAGCACGGCCTGCCGGTTCCCAAAGACCGCGACCTGGGCCACCCCACCCACTGATCCTGGCCAGGCAGCCAGGCAGCCAGGCCACCGGCCGCTGGAGGCGCCCGACGCCGGGTGCGCGAAGTGCCCGCGACCTTATCAGCCGCCTGGCGGCTGGCGCGGTTGCAGGCCCGCGTCACGCAGGAACGCGAGCACGGCCGCGACACGCCGGTGCACCTGCTGCTCGCTGGCCAGGTCCAGCTTGGTGAAGATCGCGTTGACGTGCTTCTCGACGGAGGACTCCGACAGGTGCAGCGCCTGGGCGATGCCCGCGTTGCCGCGGCCCTGCGCCATCTCGCGGAGCACGTCGAGCTCCCGGGGGCTAAGCCTGGCCACTGGCGAGGACTGCAGCCGGGCGCGCCGGCTGACCAGGGCATCGACCACCTGAGGGTCGATGACCGAGCCGCCGGCCGCGACCGCGCGCAGCGCGCTGAGCAGCTGGTCCAGGTCGCCGACGCGGTCCTTGAGCAGGTACGCCAGCCCTGCGGTGCCGTTGCGGAACAGCTCGAACGCGTAGGACTCGTCCGCGTACTGCGACAAGATCACGACGCCGACACGCGGCTCCGACATTTTGATCGCGTGCGCGGCGTCGATGCCCTCCATGGCCGGCGCCTGGTCGCCGCTGGCCGCGGCCGGCACCGGCATCCGGATGTCGGTCAGCACCGCGTCCGGACGGCGGCGCCGCACCGCGTCGAGCAGCTCGGGCGCCGAGCCGACCGCAGCCTGCACGGTCACCTCGCCCGAGGCCTCGAGTAGCTGGCGCGTCCCCTCCCTGACCAGGTAGTTGTCGTCGGCGATCACGATCTGCAGGTGCTCAGTCATGCGGCGCACCGTCCCCCGCGTGATCGGAGCGGCGAAGCGGAACCTGGGCGCGCAGCGTGGTCCCGCGCCCGGTGCCGCTGTCGACGGTCAGCTCGCCATGACACGATCGACATCCGGTCGGCGAGGCCGGCCAGGCCGAGCCCGCGCACGGCTGCCGGGTCGAACCCGCATCCGTCGTCGTTGACCTCCACGGTGAGGCTGCCGTTCGGCTGCGCGAGCGCGACGGTCACCCGCCGCGCGTTTGCGTGCTTGACGACGTTGGTCAGCGCCTCGGCCACGACGTACCAGGCCACGGACTCGACCTGCTGCGCGTACCGCCGGCCGCGCAGCGCAGGGTCCGCGTCGATGATGACCTCAACCGGCAGCCTGCTGGCCTGGGCCTCGATCGCCTCGAGCAGGCCCTGGTCGGCGAGCACAGGCGGGTGGATGGCGTGCGCGAACTCGCGCAGGTGCGCGAGCAGGCCGCCGAGGTCGGCCTGCAGCTCGCCGAGCGCCTGGCTGGCCCGCTGGTCGCCGCTCCGCAGCCACTGCCTGGCCAGGGCCAGCTTGGCGGTCAGCACGACCACCTCCTGCTGAAACCCGTCGTGCAGGTCGCGCTGGATCCGCCGCCGCTCGGCGTCCTGGGCGAGCACCACCCGCGCCCGCGACGCTGCCAGCTCCGCGGCCTGCCGCTTGATCACCTCGAGCCGCCCGGCGAGCTGCGCGCTCAGGCGCAGGTTCCTGATGGCCGCGGCGGCCTGGCCCGCCAGGTGTGCGAGCAGGCGCCGGTCCTCGTCGAGCAGCGACCCGTCCTGCGGCGGCCCGCACTCGATCGCGCCGAGCACCTCACCGCCATGCACCAGTGGCACGACCAGGTCGGGGCCGTCCTGCTCGCCACGCACGGCGCGCCCACCATGACCGGCCTGGTCGCCCGGACCCGCGGCGGCGTGGCCAGTCAGCGGGCTGGCGCCGTCCGCGTCGACGTCGAGCCGGACCGTGACCCAGCTGAGGCGCAGCGCCTGGCAGATCTCCTGGGCAAGCTCCGCGAGCAGGCGGTCGGGAGCGGGCGCGGCCTGGAGCAGCGCGCCGAACCGGCTCAGCACGTCGTAGCCGTCCAGCCTGGCGCCGAACGCCCACCGGTCGGCGACCCGTTCCAGCCTGCGCTGGGCGGGCTGGAACGCCAGCGCCGCGCCCGCGGCCACCGCGATCGCCACCCCGGCAGGCAGGTACCGGCTGGCCAGGATGCCCAGCGTGGCTGCGATCGCGACATAGCCGGTCGCGGCCAGCACCCGCAGGCCCCGGTGCACCGCAATCCTGCGTGCCGACCCGTCGATGCCGAGCAGTTCCTCCGGGGAGAGCGCGACGATGAGCGAGCCGAGCACGAGCGACAGCCCGATGATCCAGAGCACGATGAGCACGGCGGCCCAGCCAAATCCCTGGCCGCCAGTCCAGACCAGCGCGAGCTGCGCCACGAACACCGCCATGGCACTGGCCAGGCCGATCAGCGCCAGCCGGATCTGCCGCCGCTGCGCCTGCGGTGCGCGCCGGTACCGCAGGTACAACATGACCACCCCGACGAGCACCACCGCCGCGAACGCCTGGTAGGCCACGTTCGCGACCGCCGACGCGGGCCGGGCCCACGCCAGGAAGATCGGGCTGGCAGGCGGAGTTGCGCCCGGGTCGGCGAAGGGGTCCCGAGGCGCCGCCGGGCTGGACGCCAGCACGAGCACGGGCACCAGGAGCGCGAGGCCGCCCGCCGCGATCAGCACCGCGCGCTGCCAGGCCCGGTCCGGCCTGCCCGTCGGGAACAGGCCGATCAGCCCGATCCCAGCGACTTCGGATGCGGTGTTCGCGGCCAAGGCTACGAACGCGACCCAGCCCGCGGCCGCTCCGGCGTGCGGGAGCAGCACGTCGCCCAGGCAGCTGCCCAGCATGAACAAGCTGCCGCCCGCCAGCAGCCAGACGGCGACCGGGTGCCCGCGGCCGCGGAACGCGCCCGCCAGGCCAACCGCGTAGATCGGCCCCGGGCCGATGAGGACCCAGCCGGCCCCGGCCAGGTCACCCCCGGCCAGGTTGCCCACCACCGCGACGATCAGCGCGCAGCCGCCCACCACGGCGAACACCCAGCTGACAGCGCGCATAGCCCCAGTGTGAGCCCGATCGCCTGCCAAGCGGTAGGAGGCAGGCCGCAGGTGCGCCTGCGGTCAGCCTCACCCCGGGTCCGGTGGCTGGCACCGTGGGCCGCGCGGCGCCAGAGGCCTAGCGTCCGGTGATATCGGCGCCGCGGGCCTCCTCCTGGCCCGCGGCCGGGACCGCAGGGGGCCTGAGATGAACGAGAGCACGACGACAGCGGCCGGCACGAGCAGCCCGCCAGGGACGGCCACGCCGGGAGGCCGCACGCTGGCTGTCTACCGCTGGGCGCTGGCGGTGTTCCTGGCCGCCGGGGTCGTCCAGATCTTCCTGGCCGGGCTCGGGACGTTCAAGCTCCTGCACGGCGCGGGCGACCCGGCGATGGACCCGCACCGGATGCTCGGGTTCGCGATGGCGGGAGCCGCGATCATCATCCTGATCCTCACGCTGATCGCCCGGCCGGGCCCGCGCGCCGTCGTCGGCGCCGTGCTGCTCGTGCTGATGACGTCGTTCCTGCAGAGCCTGCTGGCCGGCCTGGCCGACGACCACGTGATCTTCGGTGCGCTGCACGCCACCGACGGCCTGCTCATCCTGGCCATTCCGGCCTATCTGTACGTCTGGTCGGGGCGCCGCGCCTCATGACCGACGTCAGCCGCCGGCAGCGTGTGGCCGCCGGGCTCGCGTGGGTGCTGGTCGTCGCGCTCGCCGTGGCCGGGATCGCGGGGAATGTGCTCGCCTGGCGGTACCTGGCGACCAGTGACGCGATCGCCAACGCGGGTGCGGCGCCGGCAGCGATCCTGTACGCGACCCTCGGAGCGCTGATCGTCCGCCGCGCGGGCAACGTCGTCGGCTGGTTCCTGCTCAGCGGGGGCATGGCCACTGCCGTCGTCTCGCTCGCCTCCGCCTACGCGGTGATCGGCACCAAGAACCCCGGCACCCTTCCAGGCGCCGCCCTGGCCGGCCTGCTGGCCGAGTGCTCGTTCGTCCTGCTCGTCAGCGGGATCGCGTTCATGTTCCTGCTCTTCCCGACCGGGCACCTGCCGTCACGGCGGTGGCGGCCGGCCGGCGCCCTTTGCCTGCTGCTGATCGCGCTGACCCTGATCGAGACTGCGATCCACCCGGGGTCCATCGGCCTGCCCGCCCCCGGCGGCGTCTCGGTGGTCGTCCAGAACCCGCTTGGCGTGCGGTCCGCTGCCCGGGCCGCTGCTGGTGATCGGCACGATCAGCGCTCTGTGGGCGGTGTTCCTCGCCGTGCAGGCGACGTCGGCGGCGGCCATGATCACCCGGTACCGGTCCGGCGACCGCGAGCAGCGCCAGCAGATTAAGTGGATCGCGTTCACCGCGGCCGCCATGATCGCCTGTGCGCTGGTCGTGATCGCGACGTCGCATGTCGCAGGGACCTGGCCGGCGGTGCTGACCGCGGCGGCGGAGACGGCCGCCACCGTGATCGGGCTGGCCGGCTTCCCGATCGCGATCGCGGTCGCGGTGCTCAAGTACGGGCTGTACCAGATCGACGTCATCATCACCCGGACGGTCAGCTACGGCCTGCTGTCCGCGGCCCTGACCGCTGTCTACGCCGGCATCGTGCTCGGCATCGGCACGCTCGCGGGCTACGCAGGCGGGCCGGTGCTCACCGTCGCGGCCGCGGTCGTGGTAGCGGTGCTGTTCCACCCGGTGCGCCAGCGGGCGGCCGTGCTCGCGAACCGCTTCGTGTACGGCACGCGCAGCTCCCCGTATCAGGTGCTCGCCGGCTTCGCCCAGGACATGGCCGGCCAACTCGACGCCGACGCCGCGCCCAGCCGGCTGGCCGCGCTGCTCGCCGGCGCGACCGGCGCGGTGCGCGTCGAGGTCTTCGTCGTGGTCGGGGACGGGCTGGTGTCCCGGGCCGTCTGGCCGGAGGGCGCCGAACCTGCCGCGCCGCCCGCCCTGCTCGCCGGCCCCGGGGTTGCCGATACGCCCCGGCTGCTGCGGGTCAGCCAGGTCGCCCGGGCCGCGGGCGTCTACCACCAGGGCGACATGCTCGGCGCGATCACGCTGGAGAAGGCGCGCAGCGACCCGGTCTCGGCGGCGGAGGACAAGCTGCTGACCGATCTTGCCTCGCAGGCCGGACTCGCGCTCCGCAACGCCCGCCTCACCGCCGAGCTGCGTGCCACCATCGACGCCCTGCGCGCCTCGCAGCGGCGGCTGGTGCGCGCCCAGGACGACGAGCGGCAGCGGATCGAACGCAACCTGCACGACGGGGCCCAGCAGCAGCTGGTCGCGCTCAGCATCGGACTGGCCGTCCTGGATGACGCAGCCGACGACCCCGAGCAGGTCAGGGAGCTCACCGGGCAGCTGCGCCACGGCCTGCGCGCCGCCCTCGACGACCTGCGCGCACTGGCGCGGGGGATCTACCCGCCGCTGCTTGCCGACCGCGGCCTCGCGGCGGCGCTGCGCGCGCAGGCCGACCGCGCGCCCACGCCCGTGCACCTCGACGCCGACGGCGTCGGGCGGCTGCCCCGCGAGGCCGAGGCGACGGTGTACTTCTGCGTGCTTGAGGCTCTGCAGAACGTCGCGAAGTACGCGGCGGCGTCGCTGACGACCGTGGAGCTGCGGCAGGCAGGCGGGCGGCTCACGTTCCTCGTGACCGACGACGGCGCGGGCTTCGACCTGGGCGGCCTGGTGACCGGCTCGGGCCTGCAGGGCATGCGTGACCGGCTCGCAGCCCTAGGCGGCAGCCTGACCGTCAGCTCCGCGCCGGGCCGCGGCACCACGGTCACCGGCGCCCTGCCGTGCGAGCCCGCCATCCCCAGCCTCGCCGCGACCGGCTGACCGCCTGCCGGATGCCTCAGGCAGGCGGTGACAGGCGGAGCTGGTGGGGCTGGGGGTCAGTGGCGGCCGCTGGCGGGAAGCATGAGCCTGCGGGCCGCCTCGGTCAGGCTGCCCGACAGCGACGGGTACACCGCGAACGTGTGGGCCATCTGGTCCACGGTCAGCGACTGCTCCACGGCCAGCGACACGCCCAGGATCAGCTCGCTGGCCCGCGGCGCGACCACCACCCCACCGAGCACGATCCCGGTCCCGCGCCGGGCGAACAGCTTCACGAACCCGTCCCGGAAACCCTGCATCTTGGCCCGGGCGTTGGTGGCCAGCGGGAGCTTGACCGCGACCGCGTCCTCGGCGCCCGACTCGACCGCGTTCGCGGTCACCCCGACGGTGGCGATCTCCGGGTCGGTGAAAATCGTCGCGGCCACATGGTCCAGCCTGATCGGCTGCACGGCCTCGCCGAGCGTGTGCCACATGGCGATCCGGCCCTGCATGGCCGCCACCGACGCGAGCATCATCACGCCGGTGCAGTCACCGGCCGCGTACACCCCGCGGGCCGTGGTCCGCGACACCCGGTCCACTTCGACGAAGCCCCGGCCGTCCAGGGTGACCCCCGCCTCCTCCAGACCCAGGTCCCGGGTGGCGGGCACCATGCCCACCGTCAGCAGGCAGTGCGAGCCGCGGACGGTCCGGCCGCCTTCCAGCGTGACCACCACGCCGTCACGGGTCCGCTTGACCGCCGCCGCGCGGGACCGGCTCAGCACCATCATCCCGCGGCGCCGGAACACGTCCTCCAGCACCACTGCGGCGTCCGCGTCCTCGTGCGGGAGCACCCGCTCCCGCGAGGAGACCAGGGTGACCTGGGAACCGAGAGCCTGGTAGGCGCTGGCGAACTCGGCGCCGGTCACCCCCGAGCCGACGACGATCAGCTCGGGTGGCAGCTCGGGCAGGTCGTAGAGCTGGCGCCAGTTCAGGATGCGCTCGCCGTCGGGTTCCGCACCGGGCAGCACCCGGGGCATCGCCCCGGTGGCGATGAGCACGGCGTCGGCCTGGATCCGCTGACCGTCCACGATGACCGTGTCCGGCCCGCCGAGCCCGCCATGGCCGGTGATGGTCTGCACGCCCTCGGCGGCCAGCCGCTTCGCCACGTCCGCGGACTGGGCCTGGGCCAGCGCCTTGACCCTCGCGTACAGCCGGGGTGCGTCCACGGACGCGCGGCTGCGGCCCGCGCGGGCCGCGGCGGCCCGCCCCGACACCGCCCCGTGCGCCGGGGCCCCGCCGGCCGGGTCACTGCCCACCCGGATGCCCAGGTCTTCCGCGCCGTACACCACTGACATCGTGGTCGACGTGGCGATGAGGGTCTTGGAGGGCACGCAGTCCGTCAGCACGCAGGCGCCGCCCAGGCCGTCGCTGTCCACCACGGTCACCTGGGCGCCGAGTTGCGCGGCCACCAGGGCCGCCTCGTACCCGCCCGGGCCGCCGCCCAGGATGACGATTCTCGCGTGCGGCTGGTTCACGCTGCCTCATTCTTCCCGGCCACCCGGATACCGCGCACCCCGCCCTCCCGCCGGAGCACCCGCCGGGCAGCGCATCCTCACCCGCCAGCCGACGCACCCTCACCCGCCAGCCGGCGCACGCCCCGCCCGCCGGCCGGTGAACCCCATGTCCCAGCCGGCGGAGATCTGCCGCAACGGCACCGTTGCATGGTTACGCTGGTGAGCCGTGGAGCTGTACGCGGCATATGCCACCAACATGGACCCCTCGCTGATGGCCGCCCGCTGCCCGCACTCGCCCATGCGGGGCAACGGCTGGCTGGAGGGCTGGCGGCTCACCTTCGGCGGCGAGGACATCAGCTGGGAAGGCGCCCTGGCCACGGTCGTGGAAGACGAGGCCGACCGGGTCTTCGTGGTCCTGTACGAACTGCATGATCTGGACGAACAGGTGCTGGACCACTGGGACGGCGTACACCTCGGCTACTTCCAGAAGATCAGGGTCCGGGTGCAGACGCTGGACGGTGACGTCGCCGCCTGGCTCTATGTGCTCAACGATTACGAGGGCGGCCTGCCCTCGGCGCGTTATCTGGGGATTGTGGCGGACGCGGCCGAGATGGCGGGCGCCCCCGCGGACTACGTGGCCGGGCTGCGCATCCGGCCCTGCGCGTCACTGGGAACGTAAGACCCGCAGGAACGAGGCGATCTCGGCCCGCAACGACCGGGCGTCCAGGCCGTGCGCCGCCTGATGCTCGGCAGGTGTGCCGTAGCGGCGCAGCTCGCGGCGCCCGACACCGAGCCCGAGGATCCGGTGCGGCAGGTCGCGCAGCGCCTCGGCCACGGCGGGCACCGAGGTGCCCGCCAGGTAGGGCTCGACCAGGACCACGTCCGGGGCCTGCAGGCTCTCGCGCAGCGTCGCCACGTCCAGCGGCCGGATGGTGGCCGCGTACAGCACGGTGACGTCCAGCCCGAGGGTCGCGTCCACCACGGCGTCGGCCAGCGGCCCGACCGCGAGCACCGTGCCCAGGCTCCCGCGGCGCAGCACGGTGAGCCGGCCTGGCTCACCGTCCAGCGGGACCGCGTTGGCCTCCGTGGACAGCCGCACGTAGACCAGCCCGTTCCCGCGGGCGGCCGCGCGGATCTGGCGCTCGGCCTCGTCGGGATGCCCGGGGACGTGCACGGTCCAGCCCGGCAGCGTGCCCAGGAGCGCCACGTCGCCTGGCGACTGATGGGTACGCCCGCTGCCGGAGTTGTCGTAGGACGCGCCCGCGCTGACCAGCACCGCGCCGGCCTGCGCACCCTGGTGGTTGAGGTCCAGCTTGATCTGCTCGAAGGGGCGCTCGACCAGGAAGCTGGCGAACGTGTGCGCGATCGGCCGTATCCCGGCCAGGGACAGCCCGCCCGCCACGCTGATCAGCAGTTGCTCCCGGATGCCCACGTTGATCACCCGGTCCGGGTGGCGGGTCGCGGCCGGCTGGAAGCTGTCCGCCGAGATGTCGGCGAGCACCACGGCCAGCCGGGGGTGCTCGGCCAGCAGGTCCGAGGTGACCGCGGTGAAGCGTTCGCGCATGGTCTCCATGACCGTCTCCTATCGCGTCGGTGCAGCGGTCCGGGCGGCTGCCGGTAGCTGGGCGGCTGCCAGCGGCGCGGCCGCCGCCGTGGGCGTCGCGGCGGGGCGGGAGTATTTGGGCTCGACGACCGCGGCTACCATGTGCGGCCGGCCGGGATGCGCCACGGTGAACGCGGCCTCCAGCGCATCGTGATCCCGTCCGGAGACCCTGGACACCGACCAGCCCTCGACGGCGAACCGGGTCTCCACCCCGCCCGGCCAGCCATGGGTGGACGAGGCGTTGTCCACCACCACGACGTGCAGCGTGTCGAGGCGGGCGGCCCGGGCGAACGCGATGGCCTCGTGGTTGGATCCCTCGTCCAGCTCGGCGTCCCCGGTCAGCACGAACACCCGCGCGTCCGCCAGGCCCCGGGCTCGCAAACCCAGCGCCATCCCCACCGCCAGCGGCAGGCCGTGGCCGAGCGACCCGCTGGAGACTTCCACCCCCGGGACCAGGACCCGGTCCGGATGCGTCCCGAGGATGGAGCCGAACGCGCCGAAGCCGGGCAGGTCCGCGGGATTCAGGAAGCCCTTGGCCGCGAGCACCGCGTAGTAGGCCATCGGCCCGTGTCCCTTGGACATCACGAAGCGGTCCCGCGCGTCGTCCCCGGCGGTCTGCGGGGTGACCCGCAGCACCCGGTCGTAGAGCACCCAGAGCACGTCCAGGGTGGAGGTGGCGGCCTGGTCGTGCTTGGCGTCGCCGGTCATCAGCGACATCAGGCGCGGCAAGTCGGCGAAGGTCACGGGCGGGCGGTGGTTTGTGGTCGTCGTCATGACCTCATGCTCTGACTTAAAGCATGCTTGAAGTCAATGGGATTCTGCCGGGCGCGGGGCCCGGGCCGGCCTCAGGCCAGCGTCAGGGCCAGCAGGATCAGCAACGGAACCACCATGACCGCGATGGGGCCCCAGCTCCAGCGCACCTGGACGGCGGCAGCTCCGCCCGGCAGCGGCGGCTCCGCCGGCAGCGGCAGCTCCCTCGGCGGAGGCAGGTTCAGCAGCGGAGGCAGGTTCGGCGGCGGCAGGCGTTCTGCACCCGGGCCCGTTCGTCCAGTTGCCGGGCGGTGAATTCGGCCGCCGATCCGGCCAGGGCCGCCCGGGCCGCGTCGGGGAGCCGGGCGTACCCGGGCTCCGGGGCCGTCCCCCGGCGGGCGGCGCGGCGGGCCCGCAGCTCGCTCCGGGTCCTCGAGCGCCCGGTGGACTGCACCGCCCAGCTGTGCACGATCTTCTCCCCGCCCGGCGTGCCCCCGTCCCGCGTGCCACCGCCCGGCGTGCCCCCGCCCGGCGTGCCCCCGCCCGGGCTGCGGTAGTGCACCCGGACGTTCTGGACGAGATCCACCTGGGTCACCGCGGGCCACGGCACCTCGTGCACCCGCAGCGGGTTCACCACGGTGATGCCCGCGGCGTCGGCCACGATGCGGGGGCGCAGCGCGCACGCGTACATGACCCCGGTGATCACGACGACCACGGACGCCGTGACCAGCGCCGCGTGGTCATGGTGACCAAACGCCAGCACGATCAGCAGCACGACCGCGAACGTGACCCACGCCCACCACGCCACCAGGGATCCGCTGGTCCGGTAGACCTGCCGTTCGCCGGGCAGACCCGTCCGCGTAAACACCGCTACTTTGCTCCCTGTCACCAGGACTGGCCACCAGGCGCTGACCCGGTGGCCAGATCACGATAACGCCCCGGCGAGCTCGCGCCCGCAGCCGCCGCCGGCCGCGGGCCGGGACTCAGGCGTTCGCGGCGTCGGCGAAGGGCTCGGGGGCATCCGCGCTGCCGCGGACAGCGGTGAGCGCGGCGGCGGACAGCAACTTCAGCCCGATGCCGATCGCGCGCTCGTCGATGTCGAACGCGGGCTGGTGGATGTCGAAGTCCTGCCCGGAGCCCGGCGCCCGGGTGCCGAGCCGGGCCAGCGAGCCCGGCACCGACTCCAGGTACCAGGCGAAGTCCTCCCCGCCCAGGCTCTGCTGGGTGGTGGTGACCGCGTCGGGGCCGAGGACCCGCTCGGCCGCGGCGGACAGCAGCGCCGTGCTGGTCGGCTCGTTCACCGTCGGCGGGACACTGCGCTGGTAGGCCAGGTCGGCAATGACCCCGTAGGCGCTGGCCACCGACTCGATCAAGGCCTTCAGCAGGTCGGGGGCTTCGTGCCAGGCCTTGTCGTCGAGGCACCGGACGGTGCCTTCCACCACGCCGTCGTCGGGGATGGAGTTGGCCCCGGTGCCGGCGCTCACCCGGCCCCACACCAGGCTGAGGCTGGACCGGGGGTTGACGCGCCGGGACAGGGCGGCGGGCAGCTCAGTGACGATCTTGCCCAGCGCGTAGACCAGGTCAGCAGTCAAATGGGGCCGGGCGGTATGACCGCCCGGCCCGGTGACCCGGACAGTGATGCGGTCACAGGCGGCGGTGATGGGGCCGCTGCGCACCCCGACCTTCCCGGCGTCCAGGCGCGGGTCGCAGTGCAGCCCGAAGATGCGGTCCACCGACGCGATACCGCCCGCGGCCATCACGTCCAGCGCGCCGCCGGCCACTTCCTCGGCCGGCTGGAAGATGAGCCGCACCCGGCCGGGAAGCCGGCCCGCGGCGGCCTGCTGGGCCAGGAACAGGCCCGCACCCAGCACGATGGTCGTGTGCACGTCGTGGCCGCAGGCGTGGCACGCGTTGGGCACCGTCGAGCGGTAGGAGACCTGCTTCTCGTCGCTCAGCGGCAGCGCGTCCAGATCGGCCCGCAACGCCACCAGCGGGCTGCCGTCGGAGTTGTCGCCGATGTCCGCGATGAGCCCGGTCCCCTTGGGCAGGATCATCGGCCGCAGGCCCGCGGCCGCCAGGCGGAGCGCGATCCGCCGGGTGGCCCGGTGCTCGTGATAGCCGAGCTCCGGATGAGCGTGCATGTCGCGGCGGAAGCTGATCAGCTCAGCCTCGTGTGCGGTCAGGAACGCGCAGAGATCCGCGCGCAGAGGGTCATTCGGCATTCGCCACCTCCCCCGGGCAAACGAACCGGTCTTCAGCAAACTCCGTAACCAGCGCGTCAACCACGTCCGTCAGCCCCCCGCCAGTTGCCACCACAGCACGCTGCCGCTCGTAGGAGGCACCCTTTTCGAGTACCTCGGTGAGCACGTCCAGTTCGTCTGCGCAGCCCAGCCGCTGCGCGACCGGCTGGATCTCCAGGTACAGCTCGTACAGCTCATCGCGCAGCGGCGCGGTCGACCCCGCCGCGTCGGTGATCACGATGGCGTCGAGCCCGTACCTGGTCGCCCGCCAGCGGTTGTCCCGGACCACCCAGGACGGCTGGCTGGGCAGCCGGTAGCCGCGGCCCAGTTGCGTGTCGAGCAGGTGGACCAGGCTCTGCGAGAGGGCGGCGACCATGCCTACCTCGCGCAGCGTCGGAACCCCGTCGAACATGCGGATCTCGACCGTGCCGAAGTCAGGGTGTGGCCGGATATCCCACCACACTTCCTTGATGCTCCGGATGGTTCCGGCCCGCAGCAGCGTGTCCATGTACTCCTCGAACTCACTCCAATCCGCCAGCTGATGCGGCGGACCTGCGGTCGGCAACCCGCCGAAGATGACCGCCCTGCTCGAGGCGAGCCCGGTGTCGTGCCCTCCCCAGAATGGGCTCGACGCGGTCAGCGCAAGGAAATGCGGCAGATAAGTGGCGAGAGCGTTGACGATCGGAATCGCCTTGCTGCCATCACGAAGCCCCACGTGGACATGCACACCAAAGGTCTGGATCCGGCGGGCCAGCCACTGCATCTGCTCGACGAGTTCCGCATAGCGCTGTACGGGCGCCATCTTGGCATCCCGCCAATCGCTGACAGGATGTGTTCCGGCGCAGGCCAGCATCGTACCGCGCATATCCGTGATCCGCTGAAGGTCAGCAATTGTCGCGGCTAGGTCCGCCACGGCCTCGGACACCGTACTGCAGACGCCGGTGACGACCTCGACCGCGGACTGCATGAGCTCGTCGTGAATCTTGGCCTGCGGGCCGGCCTCTTCCCGACCGCGCAGCGCGGAGATGACCTCGCGCGCGTCCTGGCGCAGCAGCTTGCTCGCGGCGTCGACGAGCTGGAGCTCCCACTCGACCCCGAGCGTCGTGCCGCGGGAAGAATTCCACCAGATCGCCACCGCTGATCTCCTCCTGGTCAATCACCCTGGAGCAGGACGTCACCCCCGGGGCCGCGGGGCTCACCGCACCGGCGCCCCGCTACTAATCCGCATAGTGTCGCCACCCTCGGTAGGCGCCATGACGCAACGTGACGAATGTCTCCTGTGCTGGCATGAGCGGCGACCTGGTCAGTCGAGGTCGGGTGGCTGGTAGGTGCCCCAGACTTCGCGCAGTGCGTCACAGACTTCGCCGACGGTCGCCCGGTGCCGTAGCGCCTCGCGCAGTGGGACCAGCAGGTTCTGGCCGCCGGTGGCGGCCTTCTTCAGGTCGTCGAGGCGGCGGCGGAACTCGTCGGCGTCCCGCTCACTGCGCAGCGTGGCCAGCCGGCGGGCCTGCTCCTCCTCGAGCGCGGGATTGACCGGCAGCAGCTCGTAGGGCTCGTCGCTGGGCACGGTGAACTTGTTCACCCCGACCACGACCCGCTCCCCGGCGTCGATCTCCCGGGTCACCCGGTAGGCGGAGCGCTCGATCTCGGCCTTCTGGAAGCCCTGCTCGATAGCGGCGACCGCACCGCCGAGGTCCTCGACCCGGGCCATCAGCTCGTCCGCGGCGTCCGCGACGTCGTCGGTCATCGATTCGACCGCGTAGGAACCGGCGAACGGGTCCACGGTGGCGGTCAGGTCGGTCTCGTTCGCGATCACCTGCTGGGTCCGCACCGCGAGCCGGGCCGCCTTCTGGCTGGGCAGCGCGATGGCCTCGTCGTAGGCGTTGGTGTGCAGCGACTGGGTCCCGCCGAGCACGGCGGCGAGGGCCTGCACGGTGACCCGGGTCAGGTTGACCTCAGGCTGCTGGGCGGTGAGCTGCACGCCGGCCGTCTGGGTGTGGAACCGCAGCATCTGGGACTTCGGGTCCTTCGCCCCGAATTCCTCCCGCATGATCCGCGCCCACAGCCGCCGGGCGGCCCGGAACTTGGCCACCTCCTCCAGCAACGTGGTGCGGGCCACGAAGAAGAACGACAGGCGCGGCGCGAACTCGTCCACGGCCAGCCCGGAGCGGAGCGCGGTCCGCACGTACTCCCGGGCGTTGGCCAGCGTGAACGCGATCTCCTGCACCGGCGTCGCACCGGCCTCCGCCATGTGGTACCCGGAGATCGAGATCGTGTTCCAGCGCGGGATCTCCGCCCGGCAGTAGGCGAACGTGTCCGCGACCAGGCGCAGGGACGGGACCGGGGGATAGATGTAGGTCCCGCGGGCGATGTACTCCTTGAGGATGTCGTTCTGGATCGTCCCGGTCAGCGCGGACGCCGGGACGCCCTGCTCCTCGGCCACCAGCTGGTACAGCAGGAGCAGCAGGGCCGCCGGGGCGTTGATCGTCATCGAGGTGGAGACCTCGCCCAGCGGGATCCCGTGCAGCAGGATGCGCATGTCGTCCACGGAGTCGATGGCCACGCCGACCTTGCCGACCTCCCCGTGGGCCGCCGGCGCGTCCGAGTCGTACCCCATCTGGGTCGGCAGGTCGAAGGCGACGGACAGGCCCGTGGTACCGGCCTCGATCAGCTCGTGGTAGCGCCGGTTGGAGTCCTCCGCGGTGGCGAACCCGGCGTACTGCCGCATCGTCCAGGGCCGGGTCGTGTACATCGTGGGGTACACGCCGCGGGTAAACGGGTACTGGCCTGGTGGGCCCAGTTCTTCCGCCGGGTTGAAGCCTGCTGGCTGACCAGGGCCGTACACGGGCTCGATGGGCAGCCCTGACTCCGACTCACGCATGAACCAAGGTTAGATGGCGGGTAGTCCAGACACCTAAGCGAGTTTCCCCACACCCGGCCCGCACCGGGATCCCGGGCAGCCGGGATCTCGCCCAGCAGCCCACAGTCCGACCATGATTGACTACTCAGCGTGAGCAAGAAGACGAGGTCATCCGGACCGCTCCGGGCTCGCCGCGGCGCGGTCGCCGCGGCGTCCGCACTGCTCGCCCTGGCGCCCCTGGCGGCACCGCCGGCGCTGGCCCAGGCCGCCACCGGGCTGGCCGGCCGGCGCAGCGCATCGCGAGATCCCGCAACGAACACCGTCTGGCGCCGCGGCCCCGGCCCGGGCCCGCGGAGCAGGCCGGACCGGCGTGGGCACGGCCGTGGTGGGCGGGCCGGAACTCGCCGGGCGGGGTGTCATCGTGCACTACCCCGCGTCCGGCGCCCGGCGGCTGCCCCCGGTCCACGCCTCCTCCTACGTGATCGCGGACGCGGGGACCGGGCAGGTACTGGCGGCCAAGGACCCGCACGGGCACTTCCTGCCGGCCAGCACCCTGAAGGTACTCACCGCGGACGCGCTGATGCCGGTGCTGAAGCCAGACGCCACCGTGGTGACCTCGGGGCTGGCCGCGGACGTGACCCCGAACAAGGTAGGCCTGGTCAAGGGGCGCGCGTACCAGGTGTCTGACTTGTTCCAGGCCCTGCTGCTGATTTCCGCCAACGACGCGGCGATCGCCCTCGCCCAGGCGACGGGGTCCTACGACAAGGGCGTGGCCCTGATGAACGCCGAGGCGCGCCGGCTCCAGGCCGACGACACCGTGGCCAGGCGGCCGAACGGGCTCAACGCCAAGGGCCAGCACACCTCCGCCTACGACCTGGCCCTGTTCGCCCGGCAGGCGCTGACCATGCCGGAGTTCATGCGGATCGAGGCCACCCGGACGGCGATGTTCCCGCTGCACCGCCGCCACTCGATCGAGTTGTTCAACCAGAACACGATGCTCAGCACCTACCGGGGCGACCTCGGCGGCAAGATCGGCTGGACCACGGCGTCCGAGACCACGTTCATCGCCTGGGCCCGGCGGGACGGCCACACGCTGATCGTGACCCTCATGCACTGCGTCCCGCTCACCGAGATGAAGGTCGCCGCCAAGCTGCTGAACTGGGGCTTCGCCATGGATGGGAAGGTCACCCCGGTCGGCACGCTGGCCCGGCCCCGGCCCGCCGGGGTGGCCGGCCCGGCGGCCGCGCAGCCGGCGGCCAGCGGCGGCCCGGGCCGCCCCGGACCGCGCAGCACCGCCGCGCAGCACCCCGGTCATCAGGCCAGCGGCGCCCAGCAGCCCGGCGGCCAGCCGGACGTCCGGCTGGCTCAGGTGGCCGGCTCCCCCACGATCTCGTGGCCGGCCGGGATCGGCGCCCTGGTCCTCGCGGCGCTGGTGGCCGGGGGCATCGTGGTCCTGCTCAGGCGCCGGCCGGGGGGAGGAAACCCACCCGGTCGTTGACCAGGGCCATGGTCTGCTGCGCGAGCGGCCGGGCCCGGCTCGCCCCGTGGGCCAGCATCCGGTCGAGCTCAGCCTCGTCGGCGAGGATCTTCTCGGTCCGTTCCCGGATCGGGGCGAGCGCGCCGACGACCACCTCGGCCAGCTCCTTCTTGAACGTGCCGTAGCCCGCGCCGGCGTACCTGGCCTCCAGCGCCGGAATGTCCGCGCCGGTCAGCGCGGAGTAGATGCGCAGCAGATTGGTGACGCCGGGCTTGGCCGACTCGTCCGCGCGGACCTCGCTGCCCGGGTCGGTGACCGCCCGGGCGATCTTCTTGCGGATCGTCCCCGGCTCGTCGAGCACGTCGATGATGCCCGCCGCGGACGAGGACGACTTGCTCATCTTGGCGGTCGGCTCCTGCAGGTCGGTGATCTTCGCCACGCCAGAGAGGATCAGCGCCGAGGGCACCTGGAAGGTGGGCCCGTAACGGTGGTTGAACCGCACCGCGAGGTCGCGGCTGAGTTCCAGGTGCTGCCGCTGGTCCTCGCCGACCGGCACCTCGTTGGTCTGGTAGAGCAGGATGTCCGCGGCCTGCAGCACCGGGTAGCTGAACAGTCCCAGGCTGGCCTGCTGGGCGCCGCCCTTGGCCGCCTTGTCCTTGAACTGTGTCATCCGGCTGGCCTCGCCGAACCCGGTCAGGCAGCCGAGCACCCAGGCCAGCTCCGGGTGCTGCGGCAGGTGGCTCTGCACGAACACCACGGCCCGGTCCGGGTCGAGCCCGGCCGCGAACAGCTGCGCGGCCGCGACCCTGGTCCGCTGGCGGAGCTGGGCCGGGTCCTGGGGCACCGTGATCGCGTGCAGGTCCACGACGCAGTAGACCGCCTCGTGGGTGTCCTGGAGCGTCACCCACTGGCGTATCGCGCCCAGGTAGTTACCGAGGTGGAACGAGTCGGCGGTCGGCTGAATGCCGGAAAACACGCGTGGCCTGGGCATAGCCAGAGTCTATTAGCTGATGACGGGGACGATGTCGGGGGCGTCCAGCAGCAGCGCGTCGGCGGCCTGGTCGGTGGCTTCTTCCTGGGAGGCCCGCTCGGCCTCGATGGTCGCCTCGTAGTGGCTGATCTCGTTGGCCACCTGGCGGTCATCCCAGCGCAGCGGCTTGGCCATCAGCTCGGCCGCCTCCGCGGCGGCGGACAGGCCGCGGTCCCAGGTCTCGATCGAGATGTGCGTCCGCCGGGCCAGCACGTCGTCCAGGTGCCGGGCCCCCTCGTGCGAGGCGGCGTAGCTCACCTCGGCGCGCAGGTAGTCCTCGGCGCCGGTGAGCGGCCGGCCCAGGTCCGGCTCGGCCGCGATCATGTCGAGGACCTCCGTGGCCAGCGCCCCGTACCGGCCCAGCAGGTGCTCGATCCGGGCCACGTGCAGCCCCGAGGACCGGGCCAGCCGGTGCCGTGCGTTCCACAACGGCAGGTAGCCGTCCGCCCCGGCCAGCGGTACCTCGTCGGTGCAGGACGGCGGGACCCGCCAGTCCAGCCCGTGCGCGACCGCGTCCACCGCGTCCCGGGCCATCAGCCGGTAGGTGGTGTACTTACCGCCCGCGATCATCACCAGCCCCGGCACCGGGTGCGCGACCACGTGCTCCCGGGACAGCCGTGACGTGGACTCGGACTCGCCGGCCAGCAGCGGACGCAGCCCGGCGTAGACCCCGGCCACGTCTTCGCGGGTCAGCGGGACGGCGAGGACCCGGTTGACCTGGGCCAGCACGTAGTCGATGTCGGTCCGGCTGGCCGCCGGATGAGCCTTGTCCAGGGTCCACTCGGTGTCCGTGGTGCCGACGATCCAGTGCCGCCCCCACGGGATGATGAACAGCACGCTGGTCGGGGTGCGCATGATGATGCCGGTGCGGGACTGGATCCGGTCCCGGGGCACGACCAGATGCACGCCCTTGGAGGCGCGGATGTTGATCACCCCGCGGCCGCCCACCATGGCCTGCACGTCGTCGGTCCACACCCCGGTGGCGTTGACTACCTGCTGGGCCCGGATCTCCAGGTGCCGCCCGCTCTCCAGGTCCACGGCGCGCACGCCGGTGACGCGTTCCCCCTCGCGGAGGAACCCGGTGACCTGGGTCCGCGAGGCGATCTGCGCCCCGTAACTGGCCGCCGTCCGGATCAGGCTGACCACGAACCTGGCGTCGTCGACCTGCGCGTCCCAGTACTGCAGCGCCCCGGTCAGCACGGACCGCTTCAGGGCCGGCGCGAGCCGCAGCGCGCCCCGCTTGGTCAGCTGCCGGTGACCAGGCAGCCCGCGCGGCTGGCCGAGCGAGAACCCCAGCGCGTCGTAGGCGTTCAGCCCGGCCCCGACGTACGCCCGCTCCCATACGCGGTGGGTGAGCGGGAACAGGAACGGCACCGGCCGGACCAGGTGCGGGGCGATCCGCTGGAGCAGCAGCCCGCGCTCGGTCAGCGCCTCCCGGACCAGGCTCACGTTGAGCTGCTCCAGGTAGCGCAGGCCGCCGTGGATCAGCTTGCTGGACCGCGAGGAGGTGCCGGACGCGAAGTCACGCGCCTCCACCAGCCCGACCGACAGGCCGCGGGTGACCGCGTCGAGGGCCACGCCCGCACCCACCACGCCCCCGCCGACCACCAGCACCTGGAGTTCGTCCCCGCTGAGCGCGGCGAGCGCCGCGGCCCGTCCCTCGGGGTCCAGCCGTGCCGCCTCCTCCGTCATCGTCACCGTCGCGGCGGCGCGTTCGGGGTCACGGCCACCTCAACTCGCTGGAACTCCTTGAGGTCGGAGTATCCGGAGGTGGCCATGGTCCGGCGGAGGGCGCCGATCAGGTTGAGCGAGCCGTCCGGTACGTCGGACGGGCCGTGCAGAATCTGCTCCAGGGGGCCGACCGTGCCGACCTCGACCCGGGCCCCCCGGGGCAGGTCGGGATGATGCGACTCACTGCCCCAGTGGTAGCCCCGCCCGGGCGCCTCAGCCGCCCGGGCAAAGGGGGAGCCGACCATGACCGCGTCCGAGCCGCAGGCCAGCGACTTGGCGACGTCACCGCTGCGGGTCATCCCGCCGTCGGCGATGACGTGCACGTACCGGCCGCCGGATTCGTCCAGGTATTCGCGCCGCGCGGCGGCCACGTCAGCGATCGCGGTGGCCATGGGCACGGTCACGCCCAGCACCGCGGCCGTGGTGTGCCCCGATCCGCCGCCGAAGCCGACCAGTACGCCGGCCGCGCCGGTGCGCATCAGGTGCAGCGCGGCGGTGTAGGTGGCACAGCCGCCGACGATCACCGGCACGTCGAGCTCGTAGATGAACTGCTTCAGGTTGAGCGGCTCCGCCTGCCCGGACACGTGCTCGGCGGACACCGTGGTGCCGCGGATCACGAAGATGTCCACGCCCGCGTTGACGACCGTCTTGTAGTACCGCACGGTCCGCTGCGGGGACAGCCGCGCCGCGGTGGTCACGCCGGCCGAGCGGATCTCCTCGATCCGCTGGCCGATCAGCTCTTCCTTGATGGGCTCGTGGTAGATCTGCTGGAGCCGCCGGGTGGCGGCCTCCTGGGGGAGCTCAGCGATCTCGGCCAGGATCGGTTCCGGGTCCTCGAACCGGGTCCACAGCCCTTCCAGGTCGAGCACGGCCAGCCCGCCGAGCGAGCCGAGCCTGGCCGCGAAGGCTGGCGACACGACGCTGTCCATCGGCGAGGCGACCAGCGGCATCTCGAACCTATAGGCGTCGATCTGCCAGGCCACCGAGACTTCCTCGGGGTCCCTGGTCCGCCGGGAGGGGACGATGCCGATCTCGTCGAGCGGATAGGCGCGCCGGCCGCTCTTGCCCCGGCCGATCTCTACGGTGGTCATGGCTCAGTGCCGCCTTCTCAGGCCCGCCCGCGCCGGGCGTAGTTGGGCGCTTCCGCGGTCATCTCGATGTCGTGCGGGTGGCTCTCCGCGAGCCCCGCCGCGGTGATCTGGGTGAACCGGGCCTCCTGGAGTTCGGCCACGGTCGCGGCGCCGCAGTACCCCATGGCCGCCCGGAGGCCGCCGACCAGCTGGTTCGCCACCGCGGCGAGCGGCCCGCGGTAGGGCACCTGGCCTTCGATCCCCTCCGGGACCAGCTTGTCCTCGCGCAGCACGTCGTCCTGGAAGTAACGGTCCTTGGAGTAGGACCGGCCCCGCTCGGGGTTGCGCATCGCGCCGAGCGAACCCATCCCCCGGTACAGCTTGTACTGCTTGCCGTGGATGAAGACCATCTCGCCGGGGCCCTCTTCGCACCCGGCGAGCAGGCTGCCCAGCATCACGCTGTCGGCGCCGGCCGCGATGGCCTTGGCGATGTCGCCGGAGTGCTGCAGGCCGCCGTCGCCGATCAGCGGCACGCCCGCGGCCCGGGTCGCCTGCGAGGCCTCGTAGATCGCGGTGACCTGGGGCACGCCGACCCCGGCCACGACCCGGGTGGTGCAGATCGAGCCCGGCCCGACCCCGACCTTGACCCCGTCCGCGCCCGCGTCGATCAGCGCCTGGGCTCCGGCCTGGGTGGCGATGTTCCCCCCGATCACCTCGACCCGGAGGTTGGCCTTGACCTTAGCCACCATGTCCAGGACCGCCTGGGAGTGCCCGTGCGCGGTGTCTACCACGAGGAAGTCGGCGCCCGCCTCGACCAGGGCCTGGGCCCGCCCCTTGGCGTCGTCGCCGACCCCCACGGCCGCGCCGACCACCAGCCGGCCCTCGCTGTCCTTGGTGGCGCTGGGGAACTTCTCGCTCTTGGTGAAGTCCTTGACGGTGATCAGGCCGCGCAGCTTGCCTGCCTCGTCGATCAGCGGCAGCTTCTCCACCTTGTGCTGGCGCAGCAGCGCGAACGCGTCGTCCCTGGACACCCCGACCGGCGCGGTGATCAGCGGCGTCGTCGTCATGACGTCGGCCACCCCGCGGCTGTGGTCGGTCACGAAGCGGATGTCCCGGTTGGTCACGATCCCGACCAGGACCCCGTCCGGGCTGGTCACCGGGACGCCGGAGATGCGGTAGCGGGCACACAACTGCTCGACGTCACCCACGGTCGCATCTGGGCCGCAGGTCACCGGGTTGGTGATCATGCCGGCTTCGGACCGCTTCACCGTGTCCACCATCTGCGCCTGGTCGCCCACGGAGAGGTTCCGGTGCAGTACGCCGGCCCCGCCGATGCGCGCCATGGCGATGGCCATCCGGGCCTCCGTCACCGTGTCCATGGCCGAGGAGACCAGCGGCACGGTCAGCGTGATCCGGCGGGTGAGCCGGGCAGTCGTGTCCGCCTCACCGGGCATCACGACCGAGTGCGCGGGCAGCAGCAAGACGTCGTCGAAGGTCAGGGCCGGGGGGGCGAACTTGCCGACGTCGCTCATGACACCTTCCGAGGGTGGCTGCGGGACATCACCAGTCTAGAGGGGTCCCGCCCTTGGATGGCCGGCCGCGCTGGATGATCAGCGCACCCGGCGCGGCCGGACGTGCCGCGGCTGCCACCGGCCGCCTCTGGACGGGCCGCGGGTCAGCCGGGCCAGCATGCTGGTGGCGAGCAGGCTGGTGATGCTGGCCAGGCCGGCCACCACGCCTCCGGCGACCGCGGCCCGCAGCCACGCGGCCGCGCCCCGGGACGGCGGGCCGGCCAGCGCGTGCCAGGCGTCGGCGCGCTGGCCTGCCGCGCGCTCGGGCCACCCGGCCCGGGCGCGGGCGCCCTGGAGGCCGTCCAGCCCGGGAACCCCAGGCCCGGTCGCGGTGCCTGGCGTGTCCACGTCCGCGACCAGGGCCCCCAGCAGCGTCAGTGCCGGGTCATGCGCCTGTTCCAGCCCGGCGGCGCCGCGCGCCGCGAGCACGTTGATAGCTTCCTCTGACCGCCGGATCTCATTGAGATCGACGGCCCTGCTCCCGGTGCCCCCCGTTGTCGCCCGCCTGCGCGTGAGATCCAGGCCGAGTGTCACACCGGGCGCTCCGGGTCCGCGCCCCGTGATCACGCAATCGACTCCTCAATCGCAAGCACCCGGAGCCGGGCTAGCGCCCGGTGCTGGGCCACCCGTACCGCCCCTGCTGACATACCGAGTACGTTACCCGTTTCCTCGGCTGACAGACCGGTCACCACGCGTAGTATCAGCAGCTCACGTAGGCGATGTGGGAGTTGGGCGAGCAACGCCCGAGTGCGTTCCGCCTCAATGTAGGCCACCACGGTCTCTTCCGGACCGGGCCGCTCGTCCGGCCCGTCGGGCAGGTCCTCGAAGGGCACGGCGAGCCGCGACGCGGTGCGGACCGCGTCGGCCACCTTGTGCGAGGCGATACCGAAGACGAACGACGCGAACGGCCTGCCCATGTCGCGGTATCGCGGCAGCGCCGCCAGCACGGCCAGGCAGACCTCCTGGGCGACGTCGTCGGCCACGTAGTACTGCCCGGTGACCCGGCCCAGCCGGGCCCGGCAGTAGCGCATCACCATGGGACGGATCCGCTCCAGCAGCGCCTCGACTGCCCCGGGATGGCCGCGGACCGCCAGGTGCGCCAGGTCACCGAAGCCCCCCGGCTCGTCGGCCCAGGCTGCGCCGGGCTCGCGTAGGTCGCGGTCGTAGGACCGGCGGTCAGTGTCCCCGTAGCCGGAGGACCGGTAGCCGGAACTCCCGGGGTCACTGGCCCGCTGGGCGTAGCCGCCCGGTCCGTAGGCGTCCGGCCCAGAGCTTCGCTGGCCGGGGATAGCGTGCTCATGGGTGGCGTGCTCGCGGGTTGCGTGCTCGCGGGCCCCCGCCCCCTCGGTCACCGCGGTCCCGGCCGGGAGCACGGCTCCCTGCCCGTCAGCCACGGCCCGGATGATGCATCCCTCGCTCACGACTGCATGATGCCCAGGAAAACGGGGGCGCTCTCATCAATGTGGGCAACAGAAGGGTCACATTGATGTGTCGTGCAGTCACGTTCCGAACATGAAATTACACTCAGTAATTAATTGACTACTGAGTGTAATTCGAATTCGCGAGAGTGTCCCTTTCGCGCCTTAGATATCGAAGCACCAGGACAATGGGCACGTAAACCCGGTAAATGCCGTCCCGCCGCCCCAGACCTTGCCCCCGACGGCACCCCCGGCCACGGACCGTCTCGCCTCACGAATCACACCAGCCCCGGGACTCTCCCGGCGCGCGCCGCCGGGCGGGTGGGGGGGCCACTATGTGACGCGGCGTGCACCGGGCAGAGGTGGTGGGCCCGGGTTGAGCGCCGCCGGTGTGGGGCGGCGGGCCAGAGCACCGGGGTGAGTGGGCCCTGGGCTACGGCCGCCGGGCCACGGCCGGGTGAGTGGGCCACGGGGTACGTGGGCGCCGGGGTGGGCCGCCCGGTCCGTCTCCGGGATCATGAGCTGGACTGGGCCTGGCCGAAGCCGTCCGGGAACACCGCAGGCCCCCACCCGGGATGAAGCCGGGTGGGGGCCTGCGGTGTTCGTTGCGGAATCTTTTGTTCCGTTTAGTGCGCGTGGCCGTGCGAGTGACCGTGGCCACCCGCTGCTGCCTCGTCCTCTTCCTCGGGCTTGTCCGCCACCAGAGCCTCGGTGGTCAGGAGCATGGCCGCGATGGACGCGGCGTTGAGCACCGCGGACCGGGTCACCTTGACCGGGTCGATGACGCCCTGAGCCAGCAGGTCACCGTACTCACCAGTGGCCGCGTTGTAGCCCTGCCCATGGGGCATTTCCGCGATCTTGGCTACCACGACCATGCCCTCGGCGCCGGCGTTCTCGGCGATCCAGCGGGCCGGCGCGACGAGGGCGCTGCGCACCACTGCCACTCCGGTCGCCTCGTCGTCGGTCTTGCCCAGGTCGCCCAGGGTGGACGCGATGTGCACGAGGGCGCTGCCCCCACCGGGGACGATGCCTTCCTCGATCGCGGCCCGGGTCGCCGAGATAGCGTCCTCGAGGCGGTGCTTCTTCTCCTTGAGCTCCACCTCGGTGGCGGCACCGACCCGGAGGACGGCTACCCCGCCGGACAGCTTGGCCACCCGCTCCTGCAGCTTCTCCCGGTCCCAGTCGGAGTCGGTCGCCTCGATCTCCGCCCGGAGCTGGCGAACCCGCTCGCTGATGCCCTCAGCGTCGCCGGCCCCGTCGACGATCGTGGTGTCGTCCTTCGTCACCACGACGCGGCGGGCCTGGCCGAGGCTCTCGAGCCCGATGTTCTCCAGCTTGAGGCCGATCTCCTCGCTGACCACCTCACCACCGGTGAGGATGGCCATGTCGGACAGCATCGCCTTGCGCCGGTCACCGAAGCCCGGGGCCTTCACGGCCACGACGTTCAGCAGGCCGCGAATCTTGTTCACGACCAGCGTGGAAAGGGCCTCACCGTTGACGTCCTCGGCGATGACCACGAACGGCTTCTTGGTCTGGGCGACCTTTTCCAGCAGCGGCAGGAAATCCGCCATCGACGAGATCTTGCCTGCGTGCAGCAGGATGTACGCGTCGTCCGTGGCGGCTTCCATCCGCTCCGGGTCGGTCACGAAGTACGGGGAGATGTAGCCCTTGTCGAACTGCATTCCCTCGGTGAACTCGAGCTCGAGGCCCATGGTCGGCGACTCCTCGACGGTGATGACACCGTCCTTGCCGACCTTGCTGAACGCCTCGGCGATGAGCTCGCCGATCTTGGGGTCCTGCGCGGAGACCGTCGCCACGTTCGCGATCTCCTGCTGCTCCTCGACCTCGCGGGCCGACTCCAGCAGCAGGTCGGACACGGCGGCTGCGGCCGCGTCGATCCCCTTCTTCATGGACATGGGGTTAGCGCCCGCGGTGACGGAGCGGCGGCCCTCACGGACCATCGCCTGCGCCAGCACGGTCGCGGTCGTGGTGCCGTCGCCTGCCACGTCGTTGGTCTTGGTGGCTACTTCCTTGGCGAGCTGAGCACCGAGGTTCTCGTAGGGGTCCTCGAGGTCGATCTCACGCGCGACGGTCACACCGTCGTTGGTGATGGTCGGAGCGCCCCACTTCTTGTCGATGACGACGTTGCGGCCCTTCGGACCCAGCGTCACCTTGACGGCGTCGGCGAGACGGTTGACGCCGCGCTCCAGCGCGCGCCGTGCCTCCTCGTCGAACTCCAGCATCTTGGCCATGAGCACCTCAAAATTGCCTTGATAGGTCGTGCCCGGCGGCCGGGATGACCCGGCCGGGGGCCCGGTTTGGTCCTGCGGACCTCTGGTTTTACGGACTACCGCCCCGGACGCCAGACAAGCGCCGGGGCGGTGGTCCTAAGCGGTTCCCCGCCACGGGCTGCGGGCCCGCGGCGGCGCCGCCGGTTACTGCTCGATCTACTTCTCGATGATGGCGAGTACGTCACGAGCGGAGAGCACCAGGTACTCCTCGCCGTGGTACTTCACCTCGGTGCCGCCGTACTTGCTGTACAGCACCACGTCACCGACCTTGACGTCCATCGGCACGCGCTTGGCGCCGGCGTCGTCGAACCGGCCGGGGCCCACAGCCAGGACTTCGCCCTCCTGGGGCTTCTCCTTGGCGGTGTCTGGAATAACGAGCCCGGACGCAGTGGTCTGCTCGGCCTCCAGAGTACGGACCACGATCCGGTCTTCGAGTGGCTTGAGAACAACCTTGGTAGCGGTCGCCACGATCTGACCTCCTCCTCCGAAAAGGATGGGGAAACGACTATTAAAAGAGGAACGACCATGGCCAACTGTCGTCGCGGGTGCCAGTCCAGCCTGTCGCATTAGCACTCTACCCTAGAGAGTGCCAGTCCCGAACAGTAGTCCGGGCGAGGCGCGCCGTCAAACGTCCGGCCGGTGAACCTCAGGCCAGGACGCTGGTCACCGGGAGCGCCGAATCGGCGCCGACGTCCAGCGACGACGGTTTGGCGTCGCGGGCTACCAGTTCCGCCCCGAGGGCCGCGACCATGGCCCCGTTGTCGGTGCACAGGCCAGGCCGCGGCACCCGCAGCCGGACGCCGGCCGCGGCACAGCGCTCCGCGGCCAGCGCGCGCAGCCGGGAGTTCGCCGCCACGCCGCCGCCGATGACCAGGTGGTCCACGCCGTGGGCCTGGCAGGCCTGCACCGCCTTACGGGTCAGCACGTCCGCTACCGCCTCCTGGAAGGAGGCCGCGACGTCGGCCACCGGGACGCTGGCCCCGGCCGCGCGCCGCTCCTCCACCCAGCGGGCCACCGCGGTCTTCAGCCCGGAGAAGGAGAAGTCGAGGGTCTGGTCCCGGTACTTGGCCCGGGGGAAGGCGATCGCGGCGGGGTCACCGGACCGGGCCTGCACGTCGATCGGCGGCCCACCGGGGAACGGCAGCCCGAGCACCCGGGCCACCTTGTCGTAAGCCTCACCGGCGGCGTCGTCGATGGTGGCCCCGAGCGGCTGCACGTCGCCGGCGATGTCCCGGGCCAGCAGCAGCGAGGAGTGCCCGCCGGACACCAGCAGCGCGATGGCCGGCTCGGGCAGCGGGCCGTGCTCCAGCTGGTCCACGGCGATGTGCGCGGCCAGGTGGTTCACCGCGTACAGCGGCTTGCCCAGGGCGAGCGCGTAGGCCTTGGCCGCGCACACGCCCACCAGCAGCGCGCCGGTCAGCCCGGGTCCCGCGGTCACCGCGATCGCGTCCACGTCGGCCAGCGTGACCCCGGCCATGGCCAGCGCCCGGTCCACCGCCGGGACCATGGCCTCCAGGTGCGCGCGGCTGGCCACCTCGGGCACCACGCCGCCGAAGCGGGCGTGCTCCGCGACGCTGGAGGCCACGGAATCGGCCAGCAGCTCGTGCCCGCGCACCAGTCCGGCGCCGGTCTCGTCGCAGGACGTCTCGATGCCCAGGACCAGGGGGGCGAGCGGGGATGTCATCGGGAGCCTCCTGCCGCCGGCCCGGCGTCGCCGCGCCTGGGGCCGGAGGTTCTCGGGCGGAGGTTCTCGGGCTGGAGGTTCTCGGGCTGGCGGCTCTCGGGCTGGCGAAGCCGAACCGCCGGGCCCGGGGCAGGCTGAGCTGCATCACCAGGGCGTCCGTCCCGGACGGCTGGTAGTAGCCACGCCGGACGCCGATCCCGGTGAAGCCGCGGCTGCGGTACAGCCGCTGGGCGCGGTCGTTGTCCACCCGGACCTCGAGGAAGACCTCGGTGCAGCCCTGCCGGGCCGCCTCGGCGACCAGGCTGTCCAGCAGCATGGCCCCGATCCGCTGGCCCCAGTGGTCCTTGGCCACGGCCATCGTGAGCACGTCGGCCTGGCTGCCGTCCGGGCTCAGCAGCCCCGCGTAGCCGACCAGGCCGCCAGCGTCCTCGGCGACCAGGTAGTACCGCCCGCTGGCCTCCGCCCCCTCCAGCTCGGAGGTCAGCATGGCTTCCGACCACGCCTCGTCCCCGAACAGGGCCGACTCCAGCCGCAGCACGGCGGGAAGGTCGGCGGGGGTCATGGCGCGGAGCGTGATGCCCGGCGTCGCGGCGGGCAGCGTCGTGGGGTGCTCCGGCGGTGCGGCGTCGTGGCGCGTCACGGGACCGTCACCCGCTTCGGCGGCCCGGGCACCCGGGCGTCCGGGCGGCGCAGGTAGATGGGCTCGGCCCCGGAGCCAGGCTCGCCCGCGGCGAGTTGCTGGGCCGCGATCCCGGCCAGGGTGCCCGCCGCCGGGTAGGACGGCTCGATGGGCTGGCCCAGGACATCCGGGTAGAGCAGCGCGCCCGCGCCTGCGGTCAGGACGCCTGGGCTGCCTGGGCTGCCTGCCGCTCTTCCGGCCGCGGCCTCGGTTACGGTCTCGGCCACGTCGGCCGGGAAGCCGACCGCGGGACCGTCCAGGCGGTGGCCGGCGGCGTCGTAGCGGGCCCAGTACACCTCGCGCCGCCGGGCGTCGGTGGCCACGATGAACTCCTGGCCCGCGGCGGTGCCGGTGATTGCGACGCCAGCGGCGATCACGTCGAGAGTGCACACCCCGTACACCGGCACGCCGAGGGCGCTGCCGAGCACCCGGGCCGTGACCAGTCCCACGCGCAGCCCGGTGTACGGGCCCGGCCCGGTCCCGGCGGCGACGGCGGTGATATCCAGCCGGCCCGCGCCGGCCTCGGCCAGCACGGCGTCGATGGAGGACGCCAGCAGCTCACCGTGGCGGCGCGCGTCGACCGTGGTGGTCTCGGCCAGCACGTGCGTCCCGTCATGCAGGGCTACCGTCACGGCTGGCGTCGCGGTGTCGAACGCGAGCACTAGCACGGGCGCCAAGCCTAGTTGACCAGCCCCAGTTGACTGGCCCTGGTTGACTGGCCCGGCTGACCGCCCGGGCGAGACAGGGCGACCACACAGGCCGCGGGGCGGCTCACTTCAGCCGGGCGAGGACGTCGCGGGCCGCGGCGATCGCCCCGGCCCGGAGCTGGGCCGGGGAGACCGCCCCGTAGCCGCCCCGGCCGCTGTTGCCCTGCAGGACCGCGGTGAGCACCACGTTGCGGTCGCGGACCACCACCGTCACCAGGTCCGTCTTGATCCCGGGTGACCGCGTGATCTGCAGCGCGGAGAACGCCTTGGTGCCCAGCCCGGCGATCGCGGTGATCGTGGCCTTCGGCAGGTGGGTGGCCTTGGGCGGGCTGGTCTTCTGCTGCAGCGCGGCGGTGTATCCGTCGATCGCCGCGAACGTGGCGCTGCCGTCGCCGCTGGCCAGGCCGTTGGGCGTGTACGCCTGCACCTGGACGTTCAGCAGCCGGTACAGCGGCGGGTGATCCAGTGTCCAGCTGCACAGGCTGGCCTCGCCGCCGTCCAGCGAGTTCGGCGAGGCGACGACCCGCTTCCCCGGCAGGTACTGGTTGAGCGTGCTGGCGGTCACCGCGGTGCACGCGTTCGGGACGGTCCTGAACTCACCGGGCAGGAACGTCGTGACCAGCGGGTGGGGCGCCGCGGCCGGCTTGCTGCCCCCGCTGACCAGGAACCAGACGCCGACGCCGACGAGCACGGCCACCGCGATCACGCCGCCCCAGAGGTAGATGGACCGGCGGTTCCGGCGGGCGCGGGCCGCGGCCTGGCGGCCCCGCGGGCGTGCCGGGGGCGGGGGGAACTCTCCCGGTTCCTCGTCGTACCCGGGGGGCTCGTCGTAGCCGGCGGGACCGTCGTAGCCAGCGGGCTCGTCATAGACGGCCGGCTTGTCGTAGCTGGCGGGCTCGTCGTATCCGGCGGGCTCGCCGTAGCCGGCCGGGCCGCCGTCGCCGGCCTGCGCGTGACCACTGGGCGCGCCGCGGCTGGCGGGGTCGTCGTACCCGGCGGGCGCACCTCGCCCGGAGTCCGGACGGGCCGGGGCGTGCCGCTTCCCGCGGGTCGAGCCTTGGGCCCAGCGCGGATCGACCGCGAGCCCCGCCCAGGGCGGGGGTTCCTCGTCGTCGTCCGGGTAATGGTCATCGTTCCATTGCCGGTCGCCGCGTGGGGACAACCGACCAGAACGAGGGGGACGAGGCCCCTGCTGAGCCACGGCGCGCCTCCGGGAAAGGGATCAGACCGTGCAGAACGGCGCGAGACGCATTGCCAGACGGCAGCCGTTCACGGAACGGCTGAGCTCAGCAATGCGGGGACAGTCGGCAACTATATGGCTTTGGGTGTCACGGGTAGGGCACAACGCGCGGATCCGCGGCGGATGCCCACCGCTCCCCGACCCCGGCCAAAGTCACCAGCCGCGTCTCCCCCGGCTCACCCGCCGGCGGCATCGTGATCGTGACCTCGAGGCGGTCGGCCGCGAGCTCCTCGACCAGGCCCTCCCCCCACTCGACCACGGTCACGCAGTCCTCCAGGGAGGCGTCCAGGTCCAGGTCGTCAACTTCAGCGACGCTGCCCAGCCGGTAGGCGTCCACGTGGACCAGCCCCGGCCCGCCGCTCAGCGCCGGGTGCACCCGGGCGATGACGAACGTCGGGGAGGTCACCGGCCCGCGGACGTCCAGGCCCTGCCCGATGCCCTGCACCAGAGTGGTCTTCCCGGCCCCGAGCGGCCCGGTGAGCACCACCAGGTCACCGGCCCGGAGCAGGCCAGCGATCCGCTGGCCCAGCGCCCGCATGTCATCTCCGGTGGCCACCGGGATGGGGTCAGCTGGCCCGGCGGCCGGGACGGGGTCAGCTCGCGCGACCGCGGCGGCGGGGTCGTGGCCAGATCCCATGCAGCAGCACCTGCCCTCTTCGTCTCGTATCCGGTCTCGCCCGCGGTCTCCGGCCCGGTCACGCTCTCGCACAGGCCCGGGAAGTGCCCTCAGGCGGACCGTTCGCGGGCCGCGGAGCCCGCGTCCACCCGGGCGATCAGGCTGGAGATCGCCTCGTTGACCACGTCGGGATCCTCCAGGATAAGGGCGTGGCCGGCGCCGGGCACCCAGACGAGCTCCGCACCGGGAATGGCCTCGGCCAGTTCCAGGCCCAGAGACGGCGAGACGAGCCGGTCCTTGTCGCCGGTCAGCGTGACCACCGGGACCTGGCCCAGGGTGGCGAGCGTGCCGCGCATATCCACGCCGTAGAGGACTTCGCCGAACGCCGCGACCACCTCGATCGGGGTAGACCTGATCATCTGCTCCAGAAAGTCCACTACCGCGGGATGCACCTGCGAATTGCCGAAGCCGATGAAGCGGGTGCTGAGGAAGGACAGGTCGCCGGCCACCCGGCGGCCGCGTTCCACCAGCATGGCCCGGTAGCCGGTAGCGGCGCCGCGCAGCACCACCGGGAGCGCCCGGGTGAGCACGGGCCTGATCGGCCCGGGCATCCAGGGGCTGCCCGCGGACAGGCCGCTGGCCGCGGTGGAGATGAGGGCCACCCCGGTGACCTTGGTCCCGAACAGCTCGGGGTGCTGGCCGGCCAGCGCCATGATCGTCATGCCGCCCATCGAGTGCCCGACCAGGATCACCGGCATGTCCCCCGGGGCGACCGCCTTGATGATCAGGTCCAGGTCGGCGCCGAGCCGGTCGATGCTGGCCACTCCCGCCGCGGACCGCCCGGACCGGCCATGGTCCCGCTGGTCCCAGAACACGAGGCGGTGCTGGCGCAGGGCAGCCCGCTGGAAGTGCCAGCAGTCCTGGTTCAGCGTGTAGCCATGGCAGAAGATGACGGTGTGCGGCTGGGGTGCCGAGCCCAGCAGGGCCCGCTCATCGGTGGGCGGTTCGTCGATCTCCACGTGCAGCGAGACCCCATCATCGGCCAGCACGGTGAGCGGCTGGCCGCGTAGCTGGCCCAGCCCCTCCGGCGCCGCGGTGCCGCGCAGGACCTGGGTCCGGCCGATCGCGATCCGCTCGACCGCCACGACGGCCCCAGCTCCCGCCGCCACGGCTCCCGCCGCCAGCCCCGCCACTCCGGTGATCCGCCGCCAGGTCGCCATCGCACCTCCCTGCCGCGCGCCCCGGCCCGGCCGCCGGCCGGCCAGCGGCGCGTCAGGCTTGCGGCCCCGTCACCGTGCCCGACAGCCCCGCACCAGGGGACTCACTGTCCTCGTATGCTACTCCACGGTAAGTTCGCGGTATTCCGCCGGCAAAGTTGGTCACGACCTCGTAGGAAACCGTGCCCAGGGCGTCCGCCCACTGCTGGGCGGTGGGCTCCCCGGAGTCGCCCGGGCCGAACAGCACCACCTCGTCGCCGGTCTCAGCCGGCTCGGCCCCGAAGTCCAGCACGGACAGATCCATGCACACGGTGCCGGCGATGCGCCACCGCTTACCGCGGGCCAGCAGCTCGACGACGCCGGAGGCAGTCCGGGGGATCCCCTCGGCGTAACCCAGCGGGATCAGCCCCAGGGTGCTCTCGCCCTGGGTGGTGTAGTGGTGGCCGTAGGACACGGCGGTGCCTCCCGGGACGCGCTTGACCAGCGTCAGCCGGGTCCGCACCGTCATCGCCGGGCGGAGCCAGTCCGGTGCGCCCCCGGGAATGGTGGCCAGCCCGTAGATCGCGCCACCCGGGCGGACCAGGTCGAACCAGGTATCCGGGAAGTCCAGGGCCGCCGCGGTGTTGGCCAGGTGGCGTACCTCGGGCCGGGCTCCCTGGGCCTCGGCCAGCCTGACCGCGTCGGTGAACCGGGCCAGCTGGGCGGCGACGGATGGATGTCCAGGTACGTCCGCACAAGCCAGATGGGACCATATCCCGGTAATCGTGATGTTCCCGGCGGCCTCGGCGGACCGGGCGGCGAGGACCAGCGCCACCCACCTGTCCGGGGTGGCACCGCCCCGGGCCATCCCCGTGTCGACCTTGAGCTGCACCCGGGCCGGGCGCCCGGCCCGGGTGGCCGCGGCGGCGACCTCGTGCAGCAGCGGCACCGCGTCCACGGTCAGGTCGACGTCCGCGCGGATCGCCGCCTCGTGCGCCGCGCCGGGCGCGCCGAGCAGGGTCAGCACCCGGGTCGTGAAGCCAGCCTGCCGCAGCGCCAGCGCCTCGTGCTCGTGCACCACGCCCAGCCACTGCGCGCCGCCGGCCAGCGCCGCGTGCGCCGCGGGAATCATGCCGTGCCCGTATCCGTCCGCCTTGACCACCGCCATCAGCGGCGTGCCGCGGACATGCTCGCGCATCGCCTCGACGTTGCGGGCGACGGCGTCCAGATCGATGAGCGCTTCCGCGTGACCGTCCATGGGCTCACAGTTTGCCAGCACGCAGGGTTCAGCCCGTCCCGCAGCCGCTGTCGGGGCCGGTGGCCGTGCTACCCGGCGGCGGTCACCCGGCCCGGCGGTCACCGGGCCCGGCGGCGGACCGACCTGATCGCGTCGGGCAGCGCGCCAACCACATCCGCCGCCCCGATCGGGGCCTCCGCGTACCCGGCCCGGGGGTCTTCCGGGTTCGTGATGTCCCAGCCGCCGCTGGACGGCTCCACGGCGGGCGCCGGACGGGCGCCCGCCCCGGCGGCCGCCAGCCGGGCCGCGAGCCCGTGCAGGTACGCGGCGGCCGCCGCGGCCTCGCCGACCTCCAGGCCCTGGGCCAGCAGTGAGCCAGCCAGCCCGGACAGTACGTCTCCGGTGCCCGCGGTAGCCAGCCATGAGGTGCCGGTGGAGTTGACCCGCACCGGCGGCAGGCCGTCCTGGCTGATCCCGTCCTGGGCAGCTTCGTCCTGGGTGGTCCCGGCCTGGGTGGCCGCTGAACGCCCGTCTGGGGTGGCGATCACCGTGGTGGATCCCTTGAGCAGGACCGTGGCCCCCAGGCTCGCTGCGGCCTTCCTGGCGTGTTCCAGGCGGTGGCTCTCCACGTCGGCGGGATCGGCGCCGAGCAGCCGCCCCAGCTCACCCGCGTGCGGGGTGAGCAGCGTCGGCGCGTCGCGGGAGAGCAGGCCCTGGTGGGCCGCGAGCAAGGTCAGCCCGTCCGCATCCACCAACACGGGCACGTCGCTGGCCAGGACCGCGGCCAGCCGGTCCCGGGCCTGGTCATCGGTGCCCATGCCCGGTCCCACTACCCAGGCCTGGACGCGTCCTGCGGCGTGCACGTCCTCGCCGGCCGGGATGTCCTGCCCGGTCACGGTGATCACCGCCTCCGGCCAGAGCATCCGGACCACGGCCACCGCCGGCGCCGCGGACACCAGCCGGACCATCCCGGCGCCGCCGCGGATCGCCCCGCCCACGGCCAGCGCGGCCGCTCCCGTGAACCGCTCACTGCCGGCCACGATCCCGGCCACGCCCCGGCGGTACTTGTCGGAATCCCCGCCGGGCTGAGGCAGCAGCGCACCCACGTCCGGGGCCTGCAGCGCGCTGGCGTCCGGAGAATCCAGGTACGGGCCGAGACCGATGTCGATCAGTTCGACGACCCCGGCGTGCCCGGCGCCCGGGTCGATCAGCAGGCCGGGTTTCAGGGTGCCGAACGTCACGGTCACGTCCGCCTGAATCGCGGATCCCTCGACCACGCCAGTGTCCGCGTCCACCCCACTCGGCAGGTCCACCGCGACCACCACGGCCCGGGAGCGCGCGGCCAGCCCGGCCAGCGAGGCTTGCGGCTCCCGCAGCCCGCCCCGGCCGCCGATGCCCAGCAGGCCGTCGAGGATCAGGTCGGCCGCGCCGATGGCCGCCGGGACGCCGTCGTCGTCCCCGCTGGCCAGGCGGCCACCGGCGGCGCGCAGCGCCGCCGCACCCTGCTCGTGCACCCGAGAGCCCGCCGTGACAGCCAGCACCGCGGCCCCGCGGCTGGCCAGCCGGGCCCCCGCGAAGAGCGCATCGCCACCGTTGTCCCCGCTACCTGCGAGCACCACGACCCTGGAGCCGGGAACCCTCCCGACCAGGCCCGCGCTCACTGACGCCAGCCCGGCCGCAGCCCGCTGCATCAGCGCGCCCGGCGGCAGTTTCGCCATCAGGGCCTGCTCCGCGGCCCGGACTTTGCGGACCTGGTGTGCGTACCTCATCCCTCGGCCACCACCATCGCAATGCTCATCCCGGCATCATGACTCAGCGACACGTGCCAGTGGCGGATTCCCCGCTGGCTCGCCGCGCCGGCGACGGTGCCCCGGATCTCGAGCCGGGGGCAGCCAGACGCGTCCCGGATCACCTCCACGTCGGTCCAGCTCAGCCCGGCAGGCGCGCCAAGCGCCTTAGCCACTGCTTCCTTCGCCGCGAAGGTGGCCGCCAGGGACTCCGGCCGTCCGCGGCGTTCGCTCTCGGTGAACAACCGGGCCGCCAACGCCGGGGTACGCCGAAGCGCCGCCTCAAAGCGCCCGATGTCCACCATGTCCGCCCCGATGCCGATGATCACCTGCCCAGCCTGCCACGCGATCGGGCGGGCCGCGCGGGCGACTGGGGGCCTTGAGTGAGCCGGACGAGCAGTGACGGCCGCAGGCGTCAGAGGCCGGGCCCACGGGTGGCCTAGGTAAGTCGAGGTCTGCGGACGGCCGAGGTGGGAGCGCGGGGCCGGTCGGGGCGGAGCGCGGGGCGGCCGGGGGCGGGAGCGCGGGGCGGTCAGGGTGGGAGCACGCAGGCGGGACCGCAGCGGCGCAGCCGTCCGTCCCAGCCGCGCCTGAACAGCACGCTCCCCACCTCAGCGGCGACCCGGCATGGCTCCTCGGTCACGTCGGCCCACCCGTACCTGAGCGTCCGCTGGTCGTCGACGGTATTGGCGTTGTCCCGGCGGATGTCGCGCCACCGGAGTTCCACCGGGTGGGCCACCAGGCCGTCCAACTCGACCACCACGCCGTAGGCCTGGTAGGTGACGTCCTGATACTGGCGGTGACCTGCCCGAGTTACCCGGTACTGCCGGGTAGCGGTCGGCAGCCCATGGGGCCGCTCCACCCGGTTGACGTACCGGAACTCCAGCAAAGAGTGGACCCCCTGCGCACCCAGGCCGAGCGCTGCCACTAACTCCGTGCGCCACCGGACCCGGTCCCGTGAGGCCAAGGAAGCGGCCAGGCGGTCCGGCGTAGTCCTGCGGCTGCCGCAGGCCCGGAAGATCCAGCCCAGCGCCACGTCGAGGCTGGCGGAGACGGTGGCCAGGTCGAGTACGGTCTCCTCTACCCGGGTCTGCGGCGGCGTCCGGACCGGATGACGAGCCTGCGTTACCCGGCGTGAATAGTGCAGGGTGACTCCGGGGATGGGACTGACCCCCCGGCCGCTGGGCACGGTGACGTGGATGGTGGCCGACGGGGTGCTGGTCAGCCCCGCCAGTTCAGCCGCGGTGTAGTGACTGAGCACTGCCTTCTCCCCCACACGGAGTACGGCCGCCCAGAGGACGGCGGCCCGCCCTGGGTCGCCGCTGAAGGTCGCGTACACGCCTGGGTAAAGCCGTTGCCAGCGACCGCTGCGCAGCCGGCCCTCGATCTGCTTGCGCGTCATCCCGCTGCTGAGCACCTGCGCCCGGCTTACTACCCTGCATTGCTGCCGCAGGGCGTCGAGGACATCTGCTGGGAAGGAATCCGTCACTCCTCCAGCCTCAGCCTGCCTCCCGAGCCACGCCACTCCAGAATCACGTTCTGTGGATAACCATCGGCAGTGCGGATCGGACCCCGCACGTGGGGTCCGATCCGCACTGCCGACGGATCACGCGGGTAAGGCCGAAGGGGATAGCGCGGCGGAGCGGCGGCGGCGGCTAGCCGGCGGCGCGGACGGCGGCGGCTAGGCGGGCGGCCGTGCGCTGGGCCTGCTCGGCTTCGACGGCCTCCACCATCACGCGGACGGCGGGCTCGGTGCCGCTGGCCCGGACCAGGACGCGGCCGGAGGTGCCGAGTTCCTCCTTGGCCGCGGCCACTGCCATGGCCAGTTCTGCCGACTCGCTGACCCGGGCCTTGTCCACGCCGGGGACGTTCACCAGGACTTGCGGGTACTTGGTCATCACCGCCGCGACGTCGGCCAGCGGCAGGGCCTGGCGCGCGGCCGTGGCGAGCAGATGCAGGGCGGTGAGCAGGCCATCCCCGGTGGTGGCGTACTTGAGCATGATGATGTGCCCGGACTGCTCACCGCCGAGGCCGAAATCGCCGTCCCGCATGGCCTCGAGCACGTACCGGTCGCCCACGCCGGTCTCCACCACGGTGATCCCGGCGTCCTGCATGGCATTCCGGAAGCCAAGGTTGGACATGACCGTGGTGACCACGGTGTTGCCGGGCAACTCGCCCCGGCCAGCCAGGGCGAGGGCCAGCACGGCGAGGATCTGATCCCCGTCGATCACCTCGCCGTCCGCCCCCACCGCCAGGCAGCGGTCGGCGTCGCCGTCGTGCGCGATACCGGCGTCTGCGCCCCGCTTGGTCACCTCCGCCGAGAGGGTCTCCAGGTGAGTGGACCCACAGCCGGCGTTGATGTTGTGCCCATCCGGCTCGGCGCCGATCGCGATGACCTCGGCACCGGCCCGCCGGAGGAGCGCCGGGGCGAACGCCGCGGCGGCGCCGTGCGCGCAGTCCACCACGACGGTCAGGCCGGCCAGCGGGCCGCGTACAGCGCCGTCCGCGGCGCCCACGAGGCCGGGCCGGGCCACGGAGGCCAGCAGGTGGTCAAGGTAGCGGTCGGGCTCGGTGGTGGCGTCGGTCACCCGGCCGAAACCCGCGGGCAGGTCGCTGCGCCGCCGGGGGGGCATCCCCAGGTGCGCCTCGATCTGGTCCTCGACCGCGTCGGGCAGCTTGAAGCCGCCCCGCCCGAAGAGCTTGATCCCGTTGTCCGGCGCCGGGTTATGGCTCGCGGACAGCATCACGCCGAGATCCGCGCCGAGGTCGCCGGTGAGGAAGGCGACCGCGGGGGTGGGAATCACGCCAAGCCGTAGCACGTCCACACCGGACCCGGCCAGCCCGGCCACCACCGCCGCCTCGAGGAACTCCCCTGAGGCCCGCGGGTCGCGGCCTACCACCGCCAGCGGGCGGCGCCCGGATTCTTCCGCCGCGGCGAAGGCTCCCGTATCGTGCAGCACCGACGCGGCAGCCCGGGCCACATCCAGGGCCAGCTGGCCGGTCAGATCCTCCCCGGCCACTCCGCGGACACCATCAGTTCCAAATAGCCGGACCATGAGCTAGCTACCCCCCGGTCGTCTCGTCGTCCAGGCACGCTAAACAGAGCTGCGGGGGGTTAGAGCCGCAAACGCAGGTCAGCTGGTTAGCGCTTGGAGTACTGGGGCGCCTTGCGCGCCTTCTTCAGGCCGTACTTCTTGCGCTCCTTGACCCGCGCGTCGCGAGTAAGGAAACCGGCCCGCTTCAGCGCAGGCCGGTTGTCCGGGTTGACCAGGATCAGCGCCCGGGCGATGCCGAGGCGCAGGGCGCCTGCCTGCCCGGTGATGCCGCCGCCGCTGATGCGCGCGACCACATCGAACTGGTTCTCCGCGCCCAGGTTCACGAACGGCTCGCTGATCAGCTGCTGGTGCACCTTGTTCGGGAAGAACTCGGCCAGCGTCCGGTCGTTGATCCGCCACTGTCCCGACCCAGGGACGATGCGGACCCGGGCGATGGCTTCCTTGCGGCGCCCGGTGCCGAGCGCGCTTCCGGTCACGACCGGCTTACGGGCCGGCTGCCGCTCACCGCCGGCATCCGCGGCCGTCTCGGTGGTGTACTCCGACACGTGCTCGCCGGCGTCTTCCGCCGTCTCCACGCTGGTGCCCTCAGGGAGCACCTGCGTGTCAGTGGACTCGGCCACGGTTCCTTCCTCGTACTTCCTCATCGATTCTGATCAGAATCGGTTCTGATCAGGGCGCCCGCCAGAGCGGGGGTCGCCGGCGCGGCGCCATAGGCCGCACCGGTCAGCGGCTGCCCGTGCTGGCGGCAGGCGCCTGCTGGTCGATCTGCGTGATCTCGAACGGGGTGGGGAGCTGAGCCTGGTGGGGGTGATGCGGCCCGGCGTACACCTTGAGCTTGCGCAGCTGGCTGCGGCCCAGGGAGTTCTTCGGGAGCATGCCCTTGACGGCCTTCTCGATCACCCGCTCGGGGTGCTTGTCGAGCAGGTCGCCGTAGGCCACCGAGGTGAGCCCGCCCGGGTATCCCGAGTGGCGGTGCGCGAGCTTCTGCTCCAGCTTCCGGCCCGTGAGCGCGACCTTGTCCGCATTGACGACGATGACGAAGTCACCGGTGTCGATGTGCGGCGCGAAGATCGGCTTGTGCTTGCCGCGCAGCAGGGTGGCCGCGTGGCTGGCCAGGCGGCCGAGGACGACGTCAGACGCGTCAATGACGTGCCACTGACGCTGGATGTCGCCGGCCTTGGGGCTGAATGTGCGCACGGTGGTAAGCCTTCGTGTGGGTGGGACTTGATCTGGTTCCACGCCCGGGGCACAACAAACTCGGCTGCAATCCCAGGTGAGGGAGTCCGACGCGCTCGCCGCCGCGTAACCAGCCTCGCTGAGCGGGCACCGCGGGCATGCGAACACACATGGACGTCAAAGAAGGATACCGGGCCTTGCTAGTAACGGTCAAAGCGAACGACGACGCGGGCGGCCCGGGACGGCCGCCCCGCCTGGCCGGGCGGGCAAATTGCCGGTCCGCCCGAGGTCCGCTCCGTAGAACGATACGCTCCCGGCATGGCCTACCCGGGAGACGAGGGCGGCGGCCCGCCGGAGAGCCGACTGGACGCCAGGGCGCGCCGCGCCGCGCTCTCTTCTCAATCACGGGCAGCTCAGCCGTGGACTATTCCACCACGAGGGCCCGCCGCAGCTGACGGGGAAGAACCGGAGGAAGCCACCGGTCGCCGGGCACCGGCCACGGGCTCAGCCGGGTCGACCGGGGACAGCCCAGCCCAGCTGGGCTACGGGGGCAGAACCGGGTACGGCGGGGAGACCAGCTACCCAGGCGGATCCAGCGGCAGCCACCGGCGCCCGGACGGCTCCTCTTCCTATCCGGGCTGGACCGCGGACCCGGACCCGGCTGGATACGCGGCGCCTTCCCCGGGGGGCACGGGCTTCCCGCCAGCCACCCAAGGGCCAGGACGCCCCCCAGCTGCCCCCGGCACCGGTTACCCGCCGGCCACCCAAGGGACGGGCACCCCCCCAGCTACCCCGGCCACCGGCTACCCGCCGGCCACCCAAGGGACGGGACACCCCCCAGCTACCCCGGGCACCGGCTACCCGCCGGCTACCCGGGGGACGGGAGCCGGGCGGCGGAGAAGGGAACCCGCGGAGGGCAGCCAGCCTGGCCGCAGCACCACCGCGCCCGCGCCGCCGCCGGCCATCCCCAACGGCGGTCCGCCGTCACGGGAGAACGCGTGGCGGCGCCCGGAACGGCGGCCCGGCCAGGAGATCCAGGGCGCACCGGGCAACGGTTCCGCCGGCGGGGGATCGCAGCCTCGCGGGTCACTGTGGAGCGCCGGCGCCTTCCGGACCGCGGGCCCGAGCGGACGCGGCCCGGTGCGCGGATTCCCGCCCGCACCCGGAGCACCCGACCCGGTGTACCCGCCGGGCCAGTTCTCGCCGTGGAACGCGCCTGCGCTCCGCGCGGTGAGCGCGGCCGGGCGGAGCGCGCTGACAGCCGGGGCCGACCCGGAGGCATCCGAGCCCGAGTACTCACTGCTGGCCGTGAGCGACCCGTCGGCCGACGCTACGGCGACCCAGACGTGGGCGGTACTCGACGACGCCCAACTGGCGGGCGAGTGGACTACAGCCCCCGCAGGAACCCCGGGCCGTTCCGGGCCGGACGAGAGCGGGCGCGCCGGGGCCGGCGAAGGTCCCCAGACCGGGCCCAGGGGATTCTTCGACCCGGCCGACGGACCCGAGACACCACCAGGGCCTCCGGCACCCGGACTCGCCGCACCGGGACTCGCCGCACCCGGACTCGCCGCACCGGGACTGGCTGCCGCGGCCGGATCCGCCGCACCGTCCGGCTACGCGAGCCAGGCGGGGTACGGGCCGCCTGAAGCTCCCGGAGACAACGGATACCCGGGCCGGACGGATCCGTCGCTGCGCACGGCCCGGCCGGGTGGACGGCTGGCCGCCCGTCAGCAGGAGAAGAGCCGGACGGGACAGGGCCAAGCGGGACAGGGCCACGCACCAGGCTTCCCGGAGACCCCGGGCCCGGACACCGGCGGTACCGGACCGCGAGGGTCGCGGTCGGAGGCCCGCGGCCGCAAACCACGCAAGCCGCCCAGCCGGGCCCGGATATGGCTCATGCCGCTGGTCATGATGGTGGTCGTCATCGTCCTGATCACCGTCGCCTACCTGCACTTCCACCAGGGCCAGTCCACCGCGCCGACGGCGTTGCCGGGCCGGCAGGACACCTCGTCCAGCAGCGCGGCACCGACGCTGGGGCCCTGGAAGCACATCACCACCCGGGCTGACGACCCGAACGCTCTCTCGCTCACCGAGCTGTTCCCGCCCAGTTACGCCGCCGACGGTACCGTCACCCGGACGGTGCAGCGGGCCGGGCACAAATGCCCGTCCCTGGTGCTGGGGACCAAGCTGAAGGCCGCGCTGCGCAAGGCCGACTGCACCCAGGTGATGCGGGCCAGCTACCTGTCCGCCGGGCAGAAGATCATGGCTACTGTCGGGGTGCTGAACCTGGCCAACGTGACCGATACGGAGCGGGCCGGGAAGGCAACCGGCGCGACCGCGTTCATCAAGCAGCTTGCGGGCCCGCACGGCCCGACCAAGAACCTGACCAAGGGGACCGGGCTGGAAGAAGCCCAGATCAAGGGCCACTACCTGATCCTGACCTGGGCCGAGTTCACCAACCTGAAGGCTCCGGGCAGCGCGGCCCGGCGCAAGGAACTGGACACGTTCTCCCGGCAACTGGTGGCCAGCACGGCCGGCATCAGCCTGACCAGCCGGATGGTGTTCGGCAAGCCCGAGATCCCGTAGCCGGGCCGGCTCCCCTCGAGGTGGGCACCGGGCGCGGGGCTCACAGGAGCGAGGCTGAGCCGGGAGCGGGGCTCAGCCGGGAGCGGGGCTCAGCCGGGAGCGGGGCTCAGCCGGGAGCGGGGCTTAGTCAGGAGCGGGCTCAGAACCGACCGCGGGCCGGACCCGCCGGGTGGCCAAGGCCCGCCGAGCGAGCTGGCCCGGCGGGGGGTAACAAACCTCTTCCAGGCAGAGCCCGTGCGGCGGGACCACGGGGACGGCGGAGTCACGGACCCGGGCGGTGAGCACCTGAGCCGGCCAGGACGGCGGCCGGGCGCCCTCCCCCACCTTGAGCAGCGCACCCACCAGGGCCCGGACCATCGAGTGGCAGAACGCGTCCGCGATCACGGTGGCCTTGGCCACCCTGGGCACCCCGGCTCCTGGCCCCGCAGGTTCGGGCAGCGCAGGTTCGGGCCGGGACCAGGAGAGAGCCAGCAGCTCCCGCACCGTGGTCGCCCCCTCGCGACGGCGGCAGAAGGCGGCGAAGTCATGCTCGCCGAGCAGCAACGCGGCGGCCTCGTTCATCGGGCCGATCTCGATCTCCCGGCGAGTCCAGAGGGTGTCGTGCCGCCGCAGCGGTTCCGGCCCGGTCACGTCGTCACAGACCCGGTAGGAGTACCGGCGGCTCAGCGCGGAGAACCGGGCGTCGAACCCGTCCGGGGCGGCACCGATCCGGCGGACCCGGACATCGGGCGGCAGCAGCCTGGCCAGCCTGCGCACAATGACTGGGGCCGCGTCCAGCCAGGCCGCCAGCGGCAGGTCGGCGTGCGCCACCTGGCCCCGCGCGTGCACTCCAGCGTCGGTCCGGCCGGCCACGGTGAGCACCACCGGGGGGTCGGCGCGCAGCACCTGGCTCAGCGCGTCCTCCAGCACCTGCTGGACGGTGCGCTGGCCAGGCTGGCGGGCCCAACCAGAAAAGCCGCCGCCGTCGTAGCTGAGGTCGATCCGGACCCGGCAGGCCTCAGCAGTCAACGGCGACGGCTCCCCTGTTACTTCTCGGGCGCCTCGGCGGAGTCCTCGTCCTCGCTGTCCTCCGCCTCGTCGTCCCCAGCCGCGCTGTCCACCGCGTCCGCGGCGTCGCAGACTCTGCGTCCGCAGACTCTGCGTCGGTGCCCTCAGCCGTGACATCGGCCTCTGGCGCCTCGGCCGTGACGTCAGCGTCGGCCTCGTCGGCCGGCGCCTCGGTCGCCTCGGGAGCGGCTGCGGAGGCAGCCGGGCGGGCGGTGGGCTGGGACCGCCGGGCGCGACGGCGCCGCGGCTTGGCCTCAGCCTCTTCCTGGATCAGCTCGATCACCGCGAGCGGGGCGTTGTCGCCCTTACGCGGACCGATCTTGGTGATCCGGGTGTAGCCACCCTCCCGGGTAGCGAACTGCGGCCCGATCTCGGTGAACAACGTGTGCACCACGCTCTTGTCGGTCACCACGGTGAGGACCTGGCGGCGGGCACTCAGATCGCCCCGCTTAGCGAAGGTGATCAGCCGCTCGGCGTACGGCCGCAGCCGACGGGCCCGGGCCTCGGTCGTGGTGATCTTGCCGTGCTCGAACAGGGCGGTGGCCAGGTTCGACAGCAGGTGCCGCTGATGGGCCGCGCTGCCACCCATCCGAGCGCCTTTGGTGGGCGTGGGCATCGGAACGTTCTCCTTGGTTAAGTACTACGGGCCGCCAGGCCGCGTCAGTACTGCTCAGTTCAGTACTGCTCGGTCTCGACGTAGCTGTCGTCGTCGTCCGCGCCGTAGCTGTCGGCCGCGCTGCCCGGGTCGAATCCTGGCGGGGAGTCCTTGAGCGCGAGGCCCATGTCGGTCAGCTTCTGCTTGACTTCCTCGATCGACTTGGCGCCGAAGTTGCGGATGTCGAGCAGGTCCTGCTCACTGCGGGCGACCAGTTCGCCCACGGTGTGGATGCCCTCCCGCTTGAGGCAGTTGTACGAGCGGACGGTGAGGTTGAGCTCCTCGATCGGCAGCGCCAGGTCGGCCGCGAGCGCGGCGTCCGTCGGCGACGGGCCGATGTCGATGCCCTCAGCCTCCACGTTCAGCTCGCGGGCCAGGCCGAACAGCTCCACGAGGGTCTTGCCCGCGCTGGCCACCGCGTCCCGGGGACGCATGGACGGCTTGGTCTCCACGTCGAGGATGAGCTTGTCGAAGTCGGTCCGCTGCTCCACGCGGGTGGCCTCGACCTTGTAGGTGACCCGCAGCACCGGCGAGTAGATGGAGTCGATCGGGATACGGCCGATCTCCTGGCCGGGCTGCTTGTTCTGGGCGGCGGACACGTAGCCGCGGCCACGCTCGACCGTCAGCTCCATCTCCAGCTTGCCCTTGGCGTTCAGGGTGGCGACGTGCAGCTCCGGGTTGTGCACCTCAACCCCGGCCGGCGGCGCGATGTCCGCGGCGGTGACCTCCCCGGGACCCTGCTTGCGCAGGTACATGACCACCGGCTCGTCCTGCTCCGAGGAGACGACCAGGGACTTGAGGTTGAGGATGATGTCGGTGACGTCTTCCTGCACCCCGGGGACGGTGGAGAACTCGTGCAGCACACCCTCGATCCGGATGCTGGTGACGGCGGCACCCGGGATGGAGGAGAGCAGCGTGCGGCGGACCGAGTTCCCGATCGTGTAGCCGAACCCTGGCTCCAGCGGCTCGATGACGAACCGCGACCGGAAGTCGCCGGCCTGCTCTTCGGTGAGAGTGGGACGCTGGGCGATGAGCATTGGTACCCCTTTCTCCGCGGCGCCCGCTATTTGACGCCGCGATCTTCGCTGACAGCCAGGCCGCTGACGGCCCGGCTGTCCACCGCTCCCGGGCCGCCACGACGTGACGGCCCGGTGAGCTGTTACTTCGAGTAGTACTCGACGATGAGCTGTTCCTGGACCTGGGTGTCGATCTGCGCCCGGACCGGGAGAGTGTGGATCAAGATTCGCATCTTGTCCGGGATGACTTCCATCCAGGCGGGAGACGGCCGCTCGCCGGCTTCGGCGCGCGCCACCACCATGGGGGTCAGCTCCACGGACTTCGGCTTGACCTCGATGATGTCGTTCTCGCTCACCCGGTAGGACGGAATGTCCACCTTCTTGCCGTTGACGACAAAGTGACCGTGCCGGACCAGCTGGCGGGCCATGTCCCGGCTCTTCGCGAACCCCGCCCGGTACACCACGTTGTCCAGGCGGCTCTCCAGGATCTGGAGCAGGTTCTCCCCGGTCATACCCCGCTTGCGGGTGGCTTCCTCATAGTAGCCGTGGAACTGCCGCTCGAGGATGCCGTAGACCCGGCGAGCCTTCTGCTTCTCGCGGATCTGAAGCAGGTACTCGCTCTCCTTGGGCCGGTTGCGGCCGTGCTCACCCGGCGGGTAGGGCCGGATCTCAATGGGGCACTTCGGCGAATCGCACTTAGAGCCCTTCAGGAAGAGCTTCATCTTCTCGCGGCGGCAGAGCTTGCAGTCCGCGCCTGTGTATCGAGCCATCTTCGCGCTACTCCTCAGACCCGGCGCCGCTTAGGCGGGCGGCAGCCATTGTGCGGAACCGGGGTGACGTCCTGGATCGAGCCAACCTCCAGGCCGGTCGCCTGCAGCGACCGGATGGCGGTCTCCCGTCCAGACCCAGGACCTTTGACGAATACGTCGACCTTGCGCATCCCGTGCTCCATGGCCCGGCGCGCCGCGGCCTCGGCCGCCATCTGCGCCGCGAATGGCGTGGACTTGCGTGATCCCTTGAACCCGACCTGGCCGGACGACGCCCAGGAAATGACGTTGCCCACGGGATCGGTGATCGAGACGATGGTGTTGTTGAACGTGCTCCTGATGTGGGCGTGCCCGTGAGCGACGTTCTTCCGTTCCTTCCGGCGCACCTTCTTGGCGCCAGTACGGCTCTTTGGCGGCATCTGCTTCCTATTCAGTGAGGTCGTCGGTCCGCAGTGTGATCCGGGCTGGGTGCTAAGAATCAGGCCCTGACCAGCAGTGGCAACGGGCGCGGACTACTTCTTCCCGGCCTTCTTCTTGCCGGCCACTGTCTTCTTCCTGCCCTTACGGGTGCGGGCGTTCGTCTGGGTGCGCTGGCCGTGTACCGGCAGCCCACGACGATGACGAATTCCCTGATAGCACCCGATCTCGATCTTGCGGCGGATATCCGCCTGCACCTCGCGGCGCAGATCGCCTTCGACCCGGTAGGTCGCCTCGATCCAGTCCCGGAGACGGACCAGGTCGTCCTCTCCGAGTTCATGGACCCTCGTGTCGCCGCTGACGCCAGTGGCGCTCAGCGTCTCGAGCGCACGGGTGCGCCCGATTCCGTAGATGTAGGTCAGAGCGACTTCCAGCCGCTTTTCGCGGGGAAGGTCAACGCCAACTAGGCGTGCCATGGGCGGGCAGTTCTCCTTTTCGTCGAGGAGGTCGTACGCGCCGCTCCCCCGCCCCTGCCCGGGCCGGGCCCCGGCCTCCTACCGGGGGTAACCCGTGTGCGGCTGGTGCCACACACGGGCTGCGGTGCGTGTTGGTCGGGCGTCAGCCCTGGCGCTGCTTGTGCCGAGGGTCAGAGCAGATGACCATCACGCGGCCATGCCGCCGGATCACCCGGCACTTGCTGCAAATCTTCTTCACACTGGGCTTGACCTTCATCGTGGCCTCCTCCGGCGCTGGGACAGGTCAATGTCCTGCGTCAGTCCGTTACTTGTACCGGTAGACAATCCGGCCACGGCTCAGGTCGTACGGGCTCAGCTCGACGACCACCCGGTCATCGGGCAGGATGCGGATGTAGTGCATCCGCATCTTCCCGCTGATGTGGGCGAGGACCTTGTGCCCATTGTCTAGCTCCACCCGGAAGAAGGCATTGGGAAGTGACTCGACGATCCTGCCCTCGATCTCGATGGCGCCGTCCTTTTTGGGCATATCCTCCGCGCTTCACTGTCGGGCCCGCTCACCACCGCTGACGGTGTGCAGGCGGGTGTTGTCTACGTTTCTGTCAAGGTGCATCCCAGGACTGTGCCGCACCAGGAATGCGTGGTCTTGCTCAACACTCGTGAGGCGACCGGCAAAAGCCAGCACAGGGCAACTCACGAGCCGCAGCAGAGTCTACGCGACCCCGCTAGACATTGCGAACCAGACCCAGGGCAGGAAAATTCCCTAACGCCAACCCCCGCAGCCTACTCCCCCAGGACTACTTCCCGGGGCGCTCCCAGGGGAGCGGTACGTTGCCGGCCCGGCCCCGGCGCAGCTTGGCGTCGGGCAGTTCGTACAGGTCGATCCCGGGCAGATCCGCCATCAGCTCGTCGAGCTGGCCGAGGGTCTTCGCCTCGTAGGCGAGGTCCAGCCGCTCGTGGTACTCCTCAGCGGTCAGCCGCCCGGCGGCGAGATGCTCCCGTAGCAGGGCAGCGGTGCGGTCGCGGTCGGCGTCGGACGCGCGGATCTTCGGATCACTCGGCATCCGCAACCTCCTGAGGGATCTGTGCGGTTCCACCGTACCCACGATGCACCTCAGCGAATGAACCGCCGGAGGGCGCTGAGAGCCCGCTCGGTGATCTCCTCCACCGGCCCGGTGGCGTCGATGCCGAGCAGGATGCCCTCGTCGGCGTAGAACGCGACGAGCGGGGCGGTCTGCTCCAGGTAGACCTCGACCCGGTGCCGGATCGTCTCCTCGCGGTCGTCGTCCCGCTGGAACAGCTCTCCCCCGCAGTCGTCGCACGTGTCCCGGTGCGCGGGCGGATCGAACAGCACGTGCCAGACCCGGCCGCAGCGGCGGCAGGTCCGGCGGCCCGACAGCCGCCGCACGACCTCGTCGTCGTCCACCACCAGTTCCAGGACCACGTCCAGCCGGGTGTCCCAGGAGGCGAGCATCTTCTTGAGCGTCTCGGCCTGCGGGACGGTCCGCGGGAACCCGTCCAGCAAGAACCCCGACTGCGTATCGTCTTCCTGCAGCCGGTCGGTGACCATGGCGATGGTCACCTCGTCCGGCACCAGGTCGCCGCGCTCCATGAACGCCTGAGCGCGTCGGCCGAGCGCCGTCCCCTGACTGACGTTGGTACGGAAGATGTCACCTGTCGAGATCTTCGGGATGGACAGGTGCGACGCTATGAACTGGGCCTGTGTCCCCTTGCCCGCACCGGGGGGCCCGACGAGGACGACTCGCACTATCGCAAGAAGCCCTCATAGTTGCGCTGCTGCAACTGGCTCTCGATCTGCTTCACCGTGTCCAGTCCCACGCCCACCGCGATCAGGATGGTGGTCCCGCCGAAGGGGAACTGGCTCCCCACCCCCAGCAGCGCGAACGCGATCATGGGGACAAGAGCGATGAGGCCCAGGTACAAAGACCCCGGGGCGGTGAGCCGGGTGAGCACGTAGTTCAGGTACTGGGCGGTCGGCCGCCCGGGGCGGATGCCCGGAATGAACCCCCCGTACTTCTTCATGTTGTCCGCCACCTCGGTCGGGTTGAACGTGATGGACACGTAGAAGTACGTGAAGAAGACGATGAGGACGAAGAACAATCCCATGTAGAGCTTGGAGTCGCCGATGCTCCCGGTGCCGAGCTCGGTCTCGACGAACGTGACCCAGCCCTGCGGGTGGGTCTTGCTGCCGAACAGCGTGGCGGCCAGCTCCGGGATGTAGAGCAGCGACGAGGCGAAGATGACCGGGATGACGCCGGCCTGGTTCACCTTCAGCGGGATGTAGGTGGAGGTGCCGCCGTACATCTTGCGGCCCACCATGCGCTTGGCGTACTGCACCGGGATCCGGCGCTGGGCCTGTTCCATGAAGACCACGAAGGCCACGATCCCGACCCCGACCAGCAGCACGATGGCCAGCACGAACGTGCCCTTGACCTTGAAGACGTCGGCCAGGTAGCCGAACATCTGCGAGATGACCGTGGTGAAGATGAGGACCGACATGCCGTTGCCCACGCCGCGGTCGGTGATCAGCTCACCCAGCCACATGATGACCGCGGTGCCGGCGGTCATGGTGATGACCATGGTGGCGATGGTGAACACCGACGAGTTCGGGATCAGCGACTCGTTGCAGTTCTGGAACAGGTTCCCGGACCGGGCGTAGGCGATGATGCCGGTTGAACTGGAGGATGGCCAGCCCGATGGTGAGGTACCGGGTGTACTGGGTGATCTTGGCCTGGCCGGCCTGGCCCTCCTGGCGCAGCGTCTCCAGCCGTGGGATCACCACGGCGAGCAGCTGGAGGATGATGCTGGCGGTGATGTACGGCATGATGCCGAGGGCGAACACCGACAGCCTGAGCAGCGCGCCGCCGCTGAACAAGTTGACGAGCTGGTAGACGCCCGCCGCGCTGCTCGACTTCTCCAGGCCGGTACAGAAGGTAACGGCCTTCTCGGAGACGCCCGGGATGGGGATGGCCGCGCCGAACCGGAAGAGAGCCAAGATCGCTAGCGTGAACAGCAGCTTCTTGCGCAGGTCAGGCGTCCGGAAGGCCCGGAGGAACGCGGTCAGCATGCGCCGTCCTCAACTAGATGGGTCAACTGGGTGATGCCGCGCCCTCCCGAGAGCTGGCGGCGACGGCCGGTGCGCCGCAGTGTAACGCGTCCGCGGCACCGTAACAGCCCCCTGCACTCAGTGACGATGACTGTCTGCTGCACGCTGGTGGACAACGTGCCACGGCCATACAACGTCTGGCAGGGGGACAACGTGCCAGGCTGGTCACGCGCCGCAGCGGCGGTCCGGGGTCTTCCCGGCCGCCGCCTGCTGGCGAGCGCGTTACAGCTCAGTGACGGTTCCCCCAGCGGCTGTGAGCTTCTCCCGGGCGGAAGCCGAGAACGCGTGGGCGGTCACTCTCAGGGCCACCGCCGTGTCGCCCGTCCCGAGCACCTTGACCAGTTCGCCCGAACGCACCGCGCCCCTGGCCACCAGGTCCTCGGGGGTCACGTCGCCGCCCTGCGGGTACAGCTCGGCGAGCCGCCCGATGTTGACCACCTGGTAGGTGGTCTTGAACGACAGGTTGGAGAAGCCCCTCAGCTTCGGCACCCGGCGCTGGAGCGGCATCTGGCCACCCTCGAACCCCAGGTGCACCTGGCCACGGGCCTTGGTCCCCTTGGTCCCGCGGCCCGCGGTCTTGCCCTTGGATCCCTGACCGCGGCCGACCCGGGTGCGCTCGGTGCGCGAGCCCGGGGCCGGGCGGAGATGATGGATCTTCAGCATGTCAGTCGACCTCCTCGACGGTGACGAGGTGCCGCACCGCGTAGATCATGCCGCGGAACTCGGGCCGGTCGTCCTTGACGATCACGTGCCCGATCCGCTTCAGCCCGAGCGAGCGCAGGGACGCCCGCTGGGACTTGGTTCCCCCGATCTCCGACCGGGTCTGGGTTACCTTCAGCTGTGCCATCGTCGGCCTCCGCTCAGCTGTTGCCGGACGCGGCGCCGAGGGCAGCCGCTGCCGCGCGGGCGCGCAGCATGGCCGCCGGGGCCACGTCCTCGATCGGAAGCCCGCGCCGGGCAGCGATTTCCTCCGGGCGCTTCAGGCTCTTCAGGGCGGCCACCGTCGCGTGCACGACGTTGATCGGGTTGGAGGAGCCGAGTGAGCGGGACAGCACGTCGTGCACGCCCGCGCACTCCAGCACGGCGCGCACCGGGCCGCCGGCGATGACGCCGGTACCGGGGCTGGCCGGCTTCAGCAGCACGACACCCGCGGACTCCTCACCCTGCACGGTGTGCGGGATCGTGCCGGCGATCCTGGGCACCCGGAAGAACGACTTCTTGGCCGCCTCGACGCCCTTGGCGATGGCCGCGGGCACCTCCTTGGCCTTGCCGTAGCCCACGCCGACCATGCCATTGCCGTCACCGACGATGACGAGGGCGGTGAAGCTGAACCGCCGCCCGCCCTGGACGACCTTGGCCACCCGGTTGATGGTGACGACCCGCTCCAGGTAAGCGGTGCCCTTGTCGGCACCGCCGCCGCGGCGGTCGTCACGGCGGTCACGCCGCTCACCACCGCCGCCGCCACGCCGCGGAGCTCCTGCCATCAGATGTTCCTTCTCTCGTATGTCTCAACGCTCATGGGCTTGACGCTCACAGGTCCAGCCCGCCTTCGCGTACCGCGTCAGCGAGGGCCGCGATCCGGCCGTGATAGGCCCAGCCGCTCCGGTCGAAGACGGCGGCGGAAACCCCGGCGGCCCGGGCCCGCTCAGCGAGCAGCGTGCCGACCTGGCGGGCCTTGGCCGTCTTGTCGCCGTCAGCCCCGCGGAGCGCCTCTTCCAGAGTAGACGCGGATGCGACCGTCCGGCCCACGCTGTCGTCGATGAGCTGGACGGACGTGTGCCGGGCGGACCGGGTGACGTTCAGGCGAGGCCGCTCCGCACTGCCCATGACCTTCCTGCGGACCCGCGTGTGCCGCCGCGTCCGCGCGGCGGTGCGTCCCGGAGCCCGGGTCTTCGTGACAGCCATTGCTTACTTACCAGCCTTCCCGACCTTGCGGCGGACCTGCTCACCCTGGTACCGGATGCCCTTGCCCTTGTACGGGTCAGGCTTGCGCAGCTTCCGTATGTTGGCCGCGACCTCGCCCACCAGCTGCTTGTCAATTCCCTCAACGACAAGCCGGGTGGGTGTCTCGACGCGGAATGTGATTCCGTCCGGCGGCGTGACCGTCACCGGGTGGCTGAAGCCCAGGGCGAACTCGAGGTTCGAGCCCCGGGCCTGCACCCGGTAACCCACGCCGACGATCTCCAGGGTCTTGCTGTAGCCCTGGGTCACCCCGGTCACCATGTTGGCCACCAGGGTGCGGGACAGCCCGTGCAGCGCACGCACCTTGCCGTCGTCGTTCGGGCGGGTGACCTTCAGGGTGCCGTCCTCCCGGGCGATCTCGATGGGAGGGCTGAGCTCCAGCGCCAGGCTGCCCTTGGGGCCTGTGACACTGACCTCACGGCCGTTGAGCGTGACATCGACACCCCCGGGAATCTCCACGGGGAGCCGTCCGATTCGTGACATCGCGGTCTCCCTACCAGACGTAGGCGAGGACTTCCCCGCCTACCCCGCGCTTGTTCGCCTGCTTGTCGGTCATCAAGCCGGTCGAGGTGGAGATGATCGCAACGCCGAGGCCGCCGAGCACCCGGGGCAGGTTGTCCTTCTTGGCGTACACCCGCAGGCCGGGCTTGGAGACCCGCTTGATGCCCGCGATGGAACGCTCCCGGGTCGGCCCGAACTTCAGGGTCAGCACCAGGCTCTTGCCTACCTCGGCGTCTTCCACGTTCCAGCCCGCGATGTAGCCCTCCTGCTGGAGGATCTCCGCGATCCGGACCTTGATCGTGGAACTGGGCATGCCCACGGTGTCGTGGTACGCCGAGTTAGCGTTGCGCAGACGGGTCAGCATGTCTGCGATGGGGTCGGTCATTGACATGGCCTGAGGGCCCTCCTCGCCGTGGTTTCCCGCAGGACCTGCGGCGTGGTCAGTAGGCGCGGTTAGCGCCCGGGGGTTGGTCTACCAGCTGGACTTCGTGATGCCCGGCAGCTCACCGCGGTGCGCCATCGAGCGGAAGCAGATCCGGCACAGGCCGAACCTGCGGTACACGGCACGCGGACGCCCGCAGCGCGAGCACCGGGTGTACCCGCGGACCTTGAACTTAGGCGTCCTGTTGGCCTTGACGACTAGCGCCTTCTTCGCCACTCCTCAGCTCTCCTTGAACGGGAATCCGAGCCGCCGCAGTAGCGCGCGGCCCTCATCGTCGGTGGTCGCCGTGGTCACGAGCGTCACGTCCATGCCCCGCTGACGGTCCACCCTGTCGGCGTCGATCTCATGGAACATGAGCTGCTCGTTCAGCCCGAAGGTGTAGTTCCCCCGGCCGTCGAACTGCCGGTCGGACAGGCCGCGGAAGTCACGGATCCGGGGCAGGGCCAGCGACAGCAGCCGGTCGCAGAACTCCCACATCCGGTCACCGCGCAGCGTCACGTGCGCGCCGATGGGCATGCCCTCGCGCAGCTTGAACTGGGCGATCGACTTACGGGCCCGGGCGACCGCGGGCTTCTGCCCGGTGATCACCGTGAGGTCCCGGAGCGCGCCGTCGATCAGCTTGGCGTCCCGGGCCGCCTCGCCGACCCCCATGTTGACCACGATCTTGGTCAGCGTGGGGATCTGCATCACGTTGGCGTACGAGAACTCCTCGCGGAGGGCCGGCGCGATCTCCTGCCGGTAGCGTTCCTTGAGCCGCGGCACGGGCCGGGCTACCCGGGTCTCTTGCGTCGTGGTCGTCATCAGAAGTCCTTACCGCCCGGGCGGGAGACCCGGATCTTGGCGCCGTCCTCGTCGAAACGGAACCCGGCGCGAGCCGGCTTCTTGCTGTCCGGGTCGACCAGCTGGACGTTGCTCACGTGGATGGGCGCCTCGGTGTTCGTGATGCCGCCTTCCTTGGCGCCACGAGCTCCCTGGTAGTCCACCTTCTTGCTCTTGTGGACCATGTTGACCCCCTGCACCAGCACCCGCTGCCGCTCGGGGTCGGCGAGGATGACCGTGCCCTCCCGGCCACGGTCCCGGCCCGCGACGACCACCACGTGGTCGCCCTTCTTGATCTTCATGCGCGGCGGCCTGGCCGTCGCACTGTCCTTCTTAGCCATCGCGGCCTTCCTGCTGCTGGTACTCATCACAGCACCTCCGGCGCGAGCGAGATGATCCGCATGAAGCGCTTCTCGCGCAGCTCACGGCCGACCGGGCCGAAGATGCGGGTGCCTCGCGGGTCCCCGCCGTCCCTGATGAGGACGGCGGCGTTCTCGTCGAAACGGATGTAGGAACCGTCGCCGCGGCGGCGCTCCTTGCGGGTCCGCACCACGACCGCCTTGACGACATCGCCCTTCTTCACCCCGGCACCGGGCAGGGCATCCTTCACTGTCGCCACGATGACATCACCGATGCCCGCGTATCGCCGGCCTGAGCCGCCGAGCACGCGGATACACAAGATCTCCTTGGCACCGGTGTTGTCGGCGACTTTAAGCCGCGACTCCTGCTGGATCACGTCAACTCCTGCTTCCTGACGCCGGGGTTCTCGCGAGGTCAGCCCCCGCGTGGGTAACTACTTGGCCTTCTCCAGGATCTCCGAGACCCGCCAGCGCTTCGTGGCGGACAGCGGCCTGGTTTCCATCAGCCGCACCCGGTCGCCGACGCCGCAGGCGTTCTCGCCGTCGTGCGCCGTGTACTTCTTCGTGCGCCGGATGACCTTGCCGTACTTAGGGTGCTTCACACGGTCCTCGACGATGACCACAACGGTCTTGTCCATCTTGTCGCTGACCACGTAACCTTCGCGGATCTTGCGGTAGCCCCGGCCGGGCACCCCGCCCTGCTCGACGTCACTCACTGTCTTCCGCCTCCTCCACCAAGGTCACGATGCCAAGCTCGCGTTCCCGCTTCACCGTGTAGATGCGGGCGATCTCCTTGCGGACGGCGTGCAGCCGTCCATGACTCTCCAGCTGGCCGGTCGCGGCCTGGAAGCGCAGGTTGAACAGCTCCGTCTTGGCTTCCGCCAGCTTGCTGTTCAGCTCTTCCTCACTGGAATTCCGCAGGTCAGCGGCGGCCAGGCTCGCCATCAGCCCTCACCCACTTCACGCGTGACGAATTTGCATTTCATGGGCAGCTTGTGCATGGCGCGCCGGAGCGCTTCCCGGGCCACCGGCTCCGCCACCCCGGACAGCTCGAACATGACCCGCCCGGGCTTGACGTTGGCCACCCACCACTCGGGTGAGCCCTTGCCGGAACCCATCCGGGTCTCGGCGGGCTTCTTGGTCAGCGGACGGTCCGGATAGATCGTGATCCACACCTTGCCGCCACGGCGGATGTGCCGGGTCATGGCGATACGGGCGGACTCGATCTGCCGGTTGGTCACGTAGGCGTGTTCCAGGGCCTGGATACCGTACTCACCGAAGGCCACCCGGGTGCCGCCCTTGGCGACCCCGTGCCGGTCCGGCCGGTGCTGCTTGCGGTACCTGACCCTGCGCGGGATAAGCATGATCAGCCCTCCTCACCCGTGCTCGGCGCGGTCGCCACCGCAGCCGGCTCGGGCTGCGGCGCGGCGGCCTGGGCCGCGGACGCGTCGGGTCGGTCGCTCAGCCGGGGCGCCAGCCGTCCGGTCGGCACCCGGCGCGCGGTCACCGCGCTCGGCACCCTCGGGACGACGGCGGCGCTGCGGCCCGGTGGGCCGGTCGCGCCGCTGACCGCCAGCGCGGACAGCGGCCGCGGCCGCCTCGCGCTCGGCCCGGGTCGCCAGGGCATCGCCCCGGTAGATCCAGACCTTCACGCCGATCCGGCCGAACGTGGTCCGGGCCTCGTAGAAGCCGTAGTCGATGTCGGCGCGCAGCGTGTGCAGCGGCACCCGGCCCTCGCGGTAGAACTCCGAGCGCGACATCTCAGCGCCGCCGAGGCGGCCCGAGCACTGCACCCGGATGCCCTTGGCGCCGCCCTTCATGGACGTCTGCATGGCCTTGCGCATGGCCCGCCGGAACGACACCCGGCTGGACAGCTGCTCGGCCACGCCCTGCGCGACGAGCTGGGCGTCCGTCTCCGGGTTCTTGACCTCGAGGATGTTCAGCTGAATCTGCTTGCTGGTCAGCTTCTCCAGGTCGCCACGGATACGGTCCGCCTCGGCGCCGCGGCGCCCGATGACGATCCCGGGACGCGCGGTGTGGATGTCCACCCGGACCCGGTCCCTGGTGCGCTCGATCTCCACCTTGGAAATGCCCGCGCGCTCCATGCCCTTCTGCAGCATCCGGCGGATGGCCACATCCTCGGCGACGTAGTCCTTGTACAGCTTGTCGGCGTACCACCGGCTCTTGAAGTCGGTGGTGATGCCAAGCCGGAACCCGTGCGGGTTCACCTTCTGCCCCACTAGCGGGACCTCCCCTTGGGTTCGTCAGAGACGATTACCGTGATGTGGCTGGTGCGCTTGTTGATCCGGTAGCCCCGGCCCTGCGCCCGTGGCCGGAAACGCTTCAGCGTCGGCCCTTCGTCCACCCACGCCCGGCTCACCACGAGCGAGCCGGCGTCCACCTGCTGGGCATGCTCAGCATTGGCGATGGCGCTCGCGAGCACCTTGCCAACCGGGTCACTGGCTGACTGCGGCGCAAAGGCCAGCGCCGCCTGCGCCTCCTCGGCAGGCATGCCGCGAATGAAGTCCACCACGCGGCGGGCCTTCCGCGGCGTGACGCGTACATACCGCGCCTTCGCCCTTGCTTCCATGCTTCTCTCTCGCTCTCTAGTGATTACTCGTGCCCGGTGTCAGGCCGCCGGGCTAACGGCGGCTGCGCCGGTCATCCCGGACGTGACTGCGGAACGTGCGGGTCGGCGCGAACTCGCCGAGCTTGTGCCCGACCATGGCCTCAGTGATGAACACCGGCACGTGCTTGCGGCCGTCGTGCACCGCGATCGTGTGGCCCAGCATCGCAGGAATGATCATGGAACGCCGCGACCACGTCTTGATCAGGTTCCTGGTGCCCTTCTCGTTCTGCACGTCCACCTTCTTGATCAGGTGGTCGTCGACGAACGGGCCCTTCTTGAGACTACGAGGCATCGTTGAGTGCTCCTACCGCTTCTTCTTGCTGCGCCTGCGGACGATCAGCCGGTCGCTGGGCTTATGGGATGGCCGGGTCCGGCCCTCGGGCTTGCCCCAGGGGCTGACCGGATGCCGGCCACCAGAGCTCTTGCCCTCGCCGCCGCCCAGAGGGTGGTCGACCGGGTTCATCGCGACGCCGCGGACCGAGGGACGCTTGCCCTTCCACCGGTTGCGGCCCGCCTTGCCGAGCTTGATGTTGCCCTGCTCCGCGTTGCCGACCTCGCCGACGGTGGCCCGGCAGGCCGCGTCGACCCGCCGGATCTCGCCCGAGGGCATCCGCAGCTGCGCGTACCCGCCGTCTTTGGCCAGCAGCTGGACTCCGGAGCCGGCCGAGCGGGCGATCTTCGCGCCGCCGCCGGGCCGCAGCTCGATCGCGTGCACCACGGTGCCGGTGGGGATGTTCCGCAGCGGCATGCAGTTGCCCGGCCGGATGTCGGATCCCGGGCCGTTCTCCACCTGGTCGCCCTGGGACAGGCCCTGCGGGCAGATGATGTAGCGCTTCTCGCCGTCGGCGTAGTGCAGCAGCGCGATCCGGGAGGTGCGGTTGGGGTCGTACTCGATGTGCGCGACCCTGGCCGGGATACCGTCCTTGTCGGCCCGCCGGAAGTCGATCAGCCGGTAGGCACGCTTGTGGCCGCCGCCCTGATGCCGGGCGGTGATCCGGCCGTGCACGTTCCGGCCGCCGCGCGAGGACAGCGGGCGGACCAGTGACTTCTCCGGCTCACTACGGGTGAGTTCGGAGAAGTCCGCGCCGCTCGCACCCCGCCGTCCCGGGGTGGTGGGCTTGTACTTGCGGATAGCCATGTGTGCTCAAGCTCCTTGGGATGTGGCCGGTGGCCTAGTTGACCGGGCCGCCGAAGACATCGATGCGCTCCCCCTCGGCGAGGCTGACGATGGCACGCTTGGTGCCTACTCGCTGGCCCCAGCCGTACCGGGTGCGGCGACGCTTACCCGGCCGGTTGAGCGTGTTGACGCCGGTTACCTTGACCCCGAATATGGCCTCGACCGCCTGCCGGACCTGCGTCCGGTTGGCGTCGCGGGCGACCAGGAAGGTGTACTTGCCGTCGTCGGCAAGCCGGTACGTCTTTTCTGAGATCACCGGGCGCAGCAGGATGTCCCGGGGGTCCGGGATCCGGATGGCGCTCACTGCTCCTCACCCTCCTTCGGGGTGGTGCGGCGGCGGGGAGCCTTGGGCGCTTCCCCGTCTGACGACTCAGCCGCGTCCGCGGACCCGGCCGCAGGCTTGCTGGCCTTGGCGGCACTCGCCTTCGCGGGCGCCGGTGCCGCAGCCTGGGGCTGGCCGGTGAACGCGGACAGGGCCGCCGCGGTGAACACGATGTGCTCACTGGCCAGCACGTCGTACGTGTTCAGCTGGCCGGTGGCCAGCAGCCGCACACCCGTCGCGTTGCGCAGGCTCTTCCAGGTCACTTCGTCCTCGGCCTGGGCCACGACGAGCACCCGGGCGTTGAGCTTGGCGTCCAGCAGCCCGATGGCCGTGCGCAGCACGGCCATCGCGTCGTGGGTCCTGGGCTGGTCGCCGTCCACGAACCCGCTGACCACGGCGACCCGGCCGTTGGCGGCCCGGTCGGACAGCGCGCCCCGGAGCGCGGCGGCCTTCATCTTCTTGGGCGTCCGCTGCACGTAGGAGCGGGGCTGCGGCCCGTGTACGACGCCGCCGCCCGCGTACTGCGGGGCCCGGATGCTGCCCTGGCGGGCCCGGCCGGTGCCCTTCTGGCGGTAGGGCTTCTTGCCCCCACCGCGGACCTCGCCGCGCGTCTTGGTGGAGTGGGTGCCCTGGCGGGCCGCGGCCTCCTGGGCCACGACGACCTGGTGGATCAGCGGCACGTTGACCGGGGCGCTGAAGATCTCGTCGGGAAGTTCCACGTCCTGGCCGGCCTGGCCGGACGGGGAGACGACGCTGATGGTGGTCACCGGGCCTCCTTGGTGGCGGTCTGCGGCGCCCGGACAGCGCTGCGGACCAGGATCAGGCCACCCTTGGGGCCGGGAACGGCCCCGCGGATCAGCAGCAGGCCGCGGTCGGTGTCCACTCCGTGCACGGTGAGGCTGGGGGTCGTAGTGCGCTCGCGGCCCATCCGGCCGGCCATCCGCACACCCTTGAACACCCGGCCCGGGGTGGCGCAGGCGCCGATGGAGCCGGGTGAGCGGTGCTTGCGCTGGGTGCCGTGAGAGGCGGACAGGCCCTTGAACCCGTGCCGCTTCATCACGCCCGCGAAGCCCTTGCCCCTGCTGGTGCCGGTCACGTCGACCAGGTCGCCGGGAGCGAACGTCTCCGCGTTGACCTCCTGGCCCAGGGTGTAGTCAGTGGCGTCATCGGTCCGCAGCTCGACGAGGTAGCGGCGCGGGGTCACCGAGGCCTTGGCGAAGTGGCCAGCCACGGGCTTGGTCACCCGGCGCGGGTCGATCTCGCCGTAGCCCAGCTGCACGGCTGAGTACCCGTTGGCGTCGGGCGTCCGCACAGCGGTGACGACGCAGGGGCCCGCCGCGATCACCGTTACGGGAACCATCCGCCCGTCGGCGTCGAAGACCTGGCTCATGCCCAGCTTCGTGCCGAGCACGCCCTTGGTGTTCTTGGTCATGTCGGTGCGTTCCTCAGAGCTTGATCTCGATGTCGACGCCGGCTGGCAGGTCCAGCCGCATCAGCGAGTCGACCGTCTTCGGCGTGGGGTCGATGATGTCGATCAGACGCTTGTGCGTGCGCATCTCGAAGTGCTCCCGCGAGTCCTTGTACTTGTGCGGGGAGCGGATGACGCAGTAGATGTTCTTCTCCGTGGGCAGCGGGACAGGCCCGGCAACCCGCGCGCCAGTGCGCGTCACCGTGTCGACGATCTTCCGCGCCGAGCTATCGATGACCTCGTGGTCATAGGCCTTGAGCCGGATACGGATCTTTTGTCCCGCCATGTGCCTTCCGTGTCCTTACGTCTTGAGTGCCGCTGGGCAGTGCTAGCCCGGGGGGACGAACCCCCCGGGCTAGCACTCCTACTACTTGATGATCTTCGTGACCCGGCCGGCGCCGACGGTGCGGCCGCCTTCGCGGATAGCGAAGCGGAGGCCCTCCTCCATGGCGATGGGCTGGATCAGCTCGACCCTCATCTCGGTGTTGTCACCGGGCATCACCATCTCGGTGCCCTCGGGGAGGTAGACGACGCCCGTCACGTCCGTGGTCCGGAAGTAGAACTGCGGACGGTAGTTGTTGAAGAACGGGGTGTGCCGGCCGCCTTCGTCCTTGGACAGGATGTAGACCTGGCCCTCGAACTCGGTGTGCGGGGTGTTGGTGCCCGGCTTGATGACGACCTGGCCGCGCTCCACGTCCTCGCGCTTGATGCCCCGGAGCAGCAGGCCCGCGTTGTCGCCGGCCTGGCCCTCGTCGAGGATCTTGTGGAACATCTCGACGCCGGTGACCGTGGTCCGCTGCGCCTTCTCCTTGATGCCGATGATCTCGACTTCCTCGGAGGTGCGCACCTTGCCGCGCTCGATCCGGCCGGTCACCACGGTGCCGCGGCCGGTGATCGAGAACACGTCCTCGACCGGCATCAGGAACGGCTTCTCGGTGTCCCGGACCGGCTCGGGGATGCTGTCGTCGCAGGCGGTCATGAGCTCGACGATCTTCTCGCCCCACTCAGCGTCGCCCTCGAGCGCCTTGAGCGCGGAGACCCGGATCACCGGGACGTCGTCGCCAGGGAACTCGTAGGTGGACAGCAGCTCGCGTACCTCGAGCTCGACCAGCTCCAGGATCTCCTCGTCGTCCACCATGTCGGCCTTGTTCAGCGCGACCACGATGTACGGCACGCCGACCTGGCGGGCGAGCAGCACGTGCTCACGCGTCTGCGGCATGGGGCCGTCGGTGGCGGCGACCACGAGGATGGCGCCGTCCATCTGCGCGGCACCGGTGATCATGTTCTTGATGTAGTCCGCGTGACCGGGGCAGTCCACGTGCGCGTAGTGGCGCTTCTCGGTCTGGTACTCGACGTGCGAGATCGAGATGGTGATCCCGCGCTCCTTCTCTTCCTTCGCGTTGTCGATCTGGTCGAAGGGCGTGAAGGGGTTCACGTCGGGGTACTTATCGTGCAGCACCTTGGTGATCGCCGCGGTCAGAGTGGTCTTGCCGTGGTCGATGTGCCCGATGGTGCCGATGTTCACGTGCGGCTTAGTCCGCTCGAACTTGGCCTTCCCCACTGGTTTCTCCTCGTTGCGATCTGCCCCACGTCCTGTGGGGCCAAGGCGCCCTCTTGGTGCGCCGATTCTCCTGACTGACGTTTGCTGCTAGCAGTTACTCACCGCGTGCTTTGGCGATGATCTCCTTGGCGATACTGGGCGGGACTTCGGCGTAGGAGTCGAACTGCATGCTGTAGTCCGCGCGGCCCTGGGTGCGGCTGCGCAGGTCGCCGACGTAACCGAACATCTCCGACAGCGGCACAGTCGCCTTGACCACGCGGATGCCGGAGCGCTCCTCCATGGCCTGGATCTGGCCACGCCGGGCGTTGATGTCACCGATCACTTCACCCATGTAGTCGTCCGGAGTCCTGACCTCGACGGCCATGACCGGCTCGAGCAGCACGGGATTGGCCATCGCGGCCGCCCTCTTGAACGCCATCGATCCGGCGATCTTGAAGGCCAGCTCGGACGAGTCCACCTCGTGGTAGGCACCGTCGGTGAGCGTGACGCGCACGTCCACCATCGGGTAGCCGGCCAGCACGCCGAACTCCGCGGCGTCCTGGCTTCCGGCGTCCACCGACGGGATGTACTCGCGGGGGATGCGGCCACCGGTGATCTTGTTCTCGAACTCGTAGCCGCCGCCGTCGCCGCCGGTCGGCTCCAGGTTGATGACCACGCGGGCGTACTGCCCCGCCCCGCCGGTCTGCTTCTTGTGCGTGTAGTTGACCTTCTCGACCTTCTTGCGGATGGTCTCCCGGTAGGCGACCTGCGGGCGGCCGATGTTGGCCTCGACGTGGAACTCACGCCTCATCCGGTCGACCAGGATCTCCAGGTGAAGCTCGCCCATCCCGGAGATGATCGTCTGCCCGGTCTCCTCGTCGGTGCGGACCTGGAACGTCGGGTCCTCTTCGGCGAGCCGCTGGATCGCGGTGCCCAGCTTGTCCTGGTCACCCTTGGTCTTCGGCTCGATCGCGACGTTGATCACCGGCGCGGGGAACGTCATGGACTCCAGGATCACCTGCTTGGCCGGGTCACTCAGGGTGTCCCCGGTGGAGGTGTCCTTGAGGCCCATCACGGCCACGATCTGCCCAGCGATCGCCGTCGGGCGCTCTTCGCGCTTGTTGGCGTGCATCTGGTAGATCTTGCCGATCCGCTCCCGGCGCCCCTTAGCCGTGTTGAACACGTTCGAGCCCGACTCCAGGGTGCCGGAGTAGATCCGGATGTAGGTCAGCTTGCCGAGGTGCTGGTCAGACATGATCTTGAAGGCCAGCGCGGCGAACGGCTCGGACGGGTCGGCCTTGCGCAGCACGACCTCCTCCTCGTCGCCGACCTTGTGCCCCTTGACCGGCGGGATGTCCACCGGGCTGGGCAGGTAGTCCACGATCGCGTCCAGCATCGGCTGGACGCCCTTGTTCTTGAACGCGCTGCCGCACAGGACCGGGGTGATCCCGCCCGCGATGGTGGCCCGCCGGATGGCGGCGACGAGCTGCTCCTCGCTGGGCTCGGTGCCCTCGAGGTAGGCCTCCATCATTTCCTCGTCGTTCTCGGCGATGGTCTCCAGCAGCTGGTCACGCCACTGCCGGGCCGCCTCGGCGTGGTCATCCGGGATGGCGACGACGTCGTACTTGTCGCCCTTGCCCTCGGTCTGCCACAGCAGGGCGCGCATCCGCACCAGGTCGATGACGCCGCGGAAGTCGGACTCGACTCCCCACGGCAGCTGGACGACCAGCGGGGTGGCGCCGAGCCGGTCCGTGATCATCTCGACGCAGCGGTGGAACTCCGCACCGACCCGGTCCATCTTGTTGACGAAGCAGATGCGGGGCACGCCGTAACGGTCCGCCTGGCGCCACACGGTCTCGGACTGCGGCTCCACGCCGGCCACGCCGTCGAAGACGGCTACGGCCCCGTCGAGAACGCGCAGCGACCGCTCGACTTCCACGGTGAAGTCGACGTGGCCGGGCGTGTCGATGATGTTGATGGTGTTGTCGCGCCAGTGCGTGGTCGTCGCGGCGGACGTGATCGTGATGCCGCGCTCCTGCTCCTGCTCCATCCAGTCCATGGTGGCCGCGCCCTCATGGACCTCACCGATCTTGTAGTTGATGCCGGTGTAGAACAGGATCCGCTCGGTGGTCGTGGTTTTACCCGCGTCGATGTGCGCCATGACCCCAATGTTGCGGACCTTGGCAAGCTCTACGGCGGTCTGGGTCGCCACTGCTCTCAGTTCCTCTGCTTCGTCTATCGTCGGCCGGCTGGGCCGCTCATTACCAGCGGTAGTGAGCGAACGCCTTGTTCGACTCGGCCATTTTGTGGGTGTCCTCGCGGCGCTTCACGCTTGCCCCGAGGCCGTTGCTCGCGTCGAGCAGCTCGTTCATGAGCCGCTCGGTCATGGTCTTCTCCCGGCGGGACCGGCTGTACGAAACCAGCCAGCGCAGGGCCAGGGTGGTGCTGCGGGAGGCCCGGACCTCGACCGGCACCTGGTAGGTGGCGCCACCGACACGGCGGCTGCGCACCTCGAGGGTGGGCTTCACGTTGTCGAGAGCCCGCTTGAGCGTGACCACCGGGTCGTTGCCCGTCTTGTCCTTGCACCCGTCGAGGGCGCCGTACACGATCCGCTCGGCCAGCGAGCGCTTGCCGCTGCGCAGCACCTTGTTCACCAGCGCAGTCACCAGCGGTGAGCCGTAAACCGGATCGGTTACGAGCTGCCGCTTGGTCGCGGGGCCTTTACGCGGCATGTCAGCTCTTCTCCTTCTTCGCTCCGTAGCGGCTCCGGGCCTGCTTACGGTTGCGGACCCCCTGGGTGTCGAGGGCGCCTCGGATGATCTTGTAACGCACGCCAGGCAGGTCACGAACCCGGCCGCCTCGCACCAGCACGATGGAGTGCTCCTGGAGGTTGTGGCCGACTCCGGGGATGTAGGCGGTGACTTCGATCTGGCTCGTCAGCCGCACCCTGGCCACCTTGCGCAGCGCGGAGTTGGGCTTCTTCGGCGTGGTCGTGTAGACACGCGTGCAGACGCCCCGGCGCTGGGGGCTGCCTTTCAGGGCCGGGGTAGTGGTCTTAGCCACCTTGTCCTGGCGGCCCTTACGGACCAGCTGCTGGATCGTGGGCACCGCGTCTCCGTCTTCGTTCTCCGCGCCGGTTGGCGCGACGTCTTCTCTTGTCCGTTTCCTGCGCCCGCGGCGCAGGGTAATTCTGACGCGGTCTGACCGCGCTGACCTGCTGGTTTTCCTAGTCCCTCCGACCCCCGAGGTCGGGTGTGTCGCGGTGACCACGGCACACAAGCTCCTATGGAGCCTGGAGTCAAGAGAGGAAAAGGCCCGCGCGCCTGGCCACTCGCCACACCTTCCAGCTGCCGGTCATCGACCGCAAGCCTTCCAGCCATGGCGCCACAGTCCGCTAGCGCACGCGTACCCGCTTCTCACGGGCACGATGCCCTAGCGTACCCAACCTTTTGCCTACAGGCAAAGCGAACGCCGATCAAGGCCGAAACGGCCCGACCGGGTGTCATTTTTCCCTGACGGCAACGGTGAAACCACGCCCGCGGGGTAGCCGGGAACTGCTGCCAGTCCCTGCTGCCCAGGGAAGTTAACCACGGCGGCCGAGCGGATTATTCCAGAAGGGACGCAACTTCCATGACCCAGACCGTTGTCATCACCGGCGCCAGCGCCGGCATCGCCCGCGCCACCGCGCGGCTGTACGGTGCCCGGGGCGCGAACGTCGGGCTCATCGCCCGGGGGCAGGCTGGCCTGGACGGCGCGGCGGAGGACGTCATCGAGGCGGGCGGACAGGCCCTCGCCGTCCCGGCCGACGTGGCCGACCACGCGCAACTGGACAAGGCGGCCACCGAGATAGAGACGCATTTCGGGTCCATCGACGTGTGGATCAACGTGGCCTTCACGTCGGTGTTCGCGCCGTTCGCGCAGATCGCCCCGGACGAGTTCCGGCGCGTCACCGAGGTCAGCTACCTGGGCTACGTCAACGGCACGATGGTGGCGCTCAGCCGGATGCGGCCGCGGAACGCCGGGACGATCGTGCAGGTCGGCTCCGCGCTCAGCGAGCGCGCCATCCCGCTCCAGTCGGCCTACTGCGGCGCCAAGCACGCGATCAACGGGTTCACCGAGTCGCTCCGCTGCGAGCTCCTGCACGAACACTCGAACGTCCGGGTGACCGTGGTGCAGATGCCGGCGGTCAACACGCCCCAGTTCTCCTGGGTGCTGTCCCGGCTGCCGCGCCACCCCCAGCCGGTGCCGCCGATCTACCAGCCGGAGGTCGCCGCGCACGGCGTCCTGTACGCGGCCGATCATCCTGGGCGCAAGCAATACTGGGTGGGCGGGAGCACGGCCGCGACCCTGCTGGCCCAGAAGGTCGCGCCGGCCTTGCTGGACCGCTATCTGGCCCGGACGGGCTTCGACGCGCAGCAGACCGACCAGGCGGTGCCGGCGGGGAGCCGGCCGGACAACCTGTTCGACCCGGCCGACGGGGCGCAGGGGCACGACTACGGCGCGCACGGCATCTTCGACGACCGCTCGCACTCGCGAAGCTGGCAGCTCTATGCGTCGCATCATCCGGCTCTGGCCGGCGGTCTCGCTGCCGGGGCCGCGCTGGCCGGCTCGCTGCTGGTCCGTCGCTGGGCCGGCCGTTCGTGATGCTTGTCCGGCCGCGGCCGGATGGCTGGCCGGCCTGGCTGCTCCGCAACGCCATGCCGGCTGGCCACACCGGCCATGCCTCTCCGCTTCGCAGTCTCGGCGAGGACCGTGGCAGGGTGAGCGGAAACACGGGCCAGGCCAGTCAAGGGGGCCCCGGGACGGCAACGCCCCGTCTGCCAGTCCACACAGCAACTGCCGGAGGCTCCATGGCTAAGGGAACTAGCGCGGGGGCGTGGGCGGTCACGCTGGCCCGGGCGGGGTATGGCGTGGCTTTGCTCTGCGCCCCGCAGGCGCTGATCAAGCTGACTGGGGATCCGGTGACCGGGCAGCCAGCTGGGGCCGCTCAGCCACGGCCCAGCGGACGGGCGTGCGGCGTGGCGCGGGTGCTGGGGGTTCGGCATCTGGTGCAGGCCGGGATTACTGCGGCGGCCCTGCGCGCTGAGCCGGAGAATCCGGTGCCGCTGGGTCTGGGCGCTGCTGTGGATGTGCTGCACGCGAGTTCGATGGTGGGGCTGGCTCTGGTGGACCGGGGGGCGCGGCGGGTGGCGCTGGCTGATACCGGGGTCGAGCTGGCGCTCGCCGCGGCCGGGGTGCTCGCGGCCACGCGATATTAGTCACTGAATGCCGCGCACCCGCCGCGAAGTGCCGGGGTACGCGGGGGCGGGGTGGGGAAAGCCCGGGTCGGCCGGCCGACCCGGGCTTGCTTTGCGCCGGACACTAGGGTCCGGGGACTGTCTGGTCTGGCGTCCTACTTCTTGAAGGCGTCCTTGACCTTTTCGCCGGCCTGCTTCAGGTTGCCCTTGACCTGGTCGCCCTTGCCTTCGGCTTCCATCTGCTCGTTGCCGATGGCCTTGCCGGTCTCCTTCTTGGCCTTGCCCTTGATCTCGGTGACCTTGTTGGCCGCCTTATCCTCAGTCGCCATGTTCTGGCTCCTCACCATGCTGGACAGCAATCCCCTGTGGATCCTCTCTGTTGCCACTGTCCACGGGGCGGTGGCCTAAACAAACGGCCACCGCAGTACGGGGCCATGGCCAGCCCGAAGCCAGCACGCGCAAAGGCGCCCGGCAGCATCGCTGCCGGGCGCCTCCGCCTGGTACTGCCGTCCTGCTCGGAGCGGCGGACTGCTTACCGGTTGTAGGAGCCGAAGTCGTACTCCTCCAGCGGGATCGCGTCGCCGGCGCCCTGACCGAACGCGTAGCTCGGGGCCTCCTCGTAGGCGGTCGCCGGGTACACCGAGGAGCGGGCGTCCTCCGTGGGCTCGACCCGCACGCTCCGGTACCGCGGCATGCCGGTACCGGCCGGGATGAGCTTGCCGATGATGACGTTCTCCTTCAGGCCCAGCAGCGGGTCCGACTTGGCGTGGATAGCCGCGTCGGTCAGCACCCGGGTCGTCTCCTGGAACGACGCCGCGGACAGCCACGACTCGGTGGCCAGCGACGCCTTGGTGATGCCCATGAGCACCGGCCGGCCCGAAGCGGGCGTGCCGCTCTGCTCGACCACGCTGCGGTTCACGTTCTCGAACCGCGGCCGCTCCACCAGCTCGCCGGGGAGCAGGTCGGTGTCGCCGGACTCGAGCACGTTCACCCGCTTGAGCATCTGCCGGATGATGATCTCGATGTGCTTGTCGTGGATGGACACACCCTGCGACCGGTACACCTCCTGGACCTCGTGCACCAGGTGCAGCTGCACCTCACGGGAGCCCAGGATCCTGAGCACCTCGTGCGGGTTGATCGCACCCTGGATCAGCTGCTGGCCGACATGGACGCGATCACCGTCATGGACGAGCAACCGGGAGCGCATCGGCACCTGGTAGGCGATCTCCTCGCTGCCGTCGTCCGGGACGACGATGATCTTCCGGGTCTTCTCGGTCTCCTCGATCTTGACCCGGCCATCGACCTCGCTGATCGGCGCCATGCCCTTGGGGATCCGGGCCTCGAAGAGTTCCTGGATCCGGGGCAGGCCGTGGGTGATGTCCAGCCCCGCCACACCGCCGGTGTGGAAGGTACGCATGGTCAGCTGGGTACCCGGCTCACCAATGGACTGCGCGGCCACGATGCCGACCGCCTCGCCCACATCCACCGTCTTGCCCGTGGCCAGCGAGCGCCCGTAGCACTTGGCGCAGACACCGATCTTGGCCTCGCAGACCAGCACGCTGTACGTGCGCACAGTCTCCACTCCGGCGTTGACCAGGACATCCAGCAGCGACTCGTACGTGTCGCTCTCGGCCGCGGCGAGGACCTTGCCGTCTACGACGACGTCCTCGGCGATGGTGCGGCCGGTGCCGCTGTTCTCGATGTTGGGCAGCTTCCGCAGCGTCCCATCCGGGCCCTTCTCGGCGATCCGCATCACGAGCGAGCGGTCCGTGCCACAGTCCTCTTCCCGGACGATGACGTCCTGCGCCACGTCCACCAGGCGCCGGGTGAGGTACCCGGAGTCGGCGGTGCGCAGGGCGGTGTCGGCCAGGCCCTTGCGGGCACCGTGGGTCGAGATGAAGTACTCGACCACGGACAGGCCCTCGCGGAAGCTGGACTTGATCGGCCGCGGGATGGTCTCACCCTTGGGGTTGGAGACCAGGCCACGCATGCCGGCGATCTGCCGGACCTGCATCGGGTTACCACGGGCACCGGAGTTGACCATCATCCACACCGAGTTGGTCTCGGGGAACGCGGCCTCCATGTCCTTGGCCACATCGCTGGTCGCGTGCGTCCAGATCTCGATGAGCTCCTGACGGCGCTCGTCGTCGGTGATCAGGCCGCGCTCGTACTCACGCTGCACCTTGTCCGCGCGCTTCTCGTAGGCGTCAAGGATCTCCGCCTTGTTCGGCGGGGCGATGACGTCCTCGATCGCGATCGTCACGCCGGCCCGGGTCGCCCAGTGGAACCCGGCGTCCTTGAGGGCGTCGAGCGCCGTGGCCACCTCGACCTTGGGGTAGGTCTCGGCCAGCTCGTTCACGATCGTGGACAGCTGCTTCTTGCTGACCTCGTAGTTCACGAACGGGAACGACGCGGGCAGGGTCTCGTTGAAGTAGCAGCGCCCGAGCGTGGTCTCCAGCCGGAACGGGACGCCTGGCGTCCAGCCCTCGGGCATGGTGAAGTCACGCGGCGGGGTGGCCTCGGCCAGCCGGATCTGGATCTTCGCCTGCAGGTCCAGCTCACCCGTGTCGTAGGCCATGGTGGCCTCGGAGATCGAGCCGAAGATCCGGCCCTGGCCGGGAGCGTCCTCGGCCGCCCGGGTCAGGCAGTAGATCCCGATGACCATGTCCTGGGTAGGCATCGTCACCGGCTTGCCGTCGGCCGGCTTGAGGATGTTGTTGGTGGACAGCATCAGGATCCGCGCCTCGGCCTGGGCCTCGGCGGACAGCGGCAGGTGCACCGCCATCTGGTCCCCGTCGAAGTCCGCGTTGAACGCGGTGCAGACCAGCGGGTGGATCTGGATGGCCTTGCCCTCGACCAGCTGCGGCTCGAAGGCCTGGATACCCAGCCGGTGCAGGGTCGGCGCCCGGTTCAGCAGGACCGGATGCTCGGTGATGACCTCTTCCAGCACGTCCCAGACCACCGGGCGGGCGCGCTCGACCATCCGCTTGGCGGACTTGATGTTCTGCGCGTGGTTGAGGTCGACCAGCCGCTTCATCACGAAGGGCTTGAACAGCTCGACCGCCATCTCCTTGGGCAGGCCGCACTGGTGCAGCTTGAGCTGCGGGCCCACCACGATGACGCTACGGCCGGAGTAGTCGACCCGCTTGCCCAGCAGGTTCTGGCGGAACCGGCCCTGCTTGCCCTTGAGCATGTCGGACAGCGACTTGAGCGGCCGGTTGCCCGGGCCGGTCACCGGACGTCCCCGGCGGCCGTTGTCGAACAGCGAGTCCACGGCCTCCTGGAGCATCCGCTTCTCGTTGTTGACGATGATCTCGGGCGCGCCCAGGTCGAGCAGCCTCTTGAGCCGGTTGTTCCGGTTGATGACCCGGCGGTACAGGTCGTTCAGGTCGGACGTGGCGAACCGGCCACCGTCGAGCTGCACCATCGGGCGCAGGTCCGGCGGGATGACCGGGATGCAGTCCAGCACCATGCCCATCGGGCTGTTGCGGGTGGACAGGAACGCGGACACGACCTTGAGCCGCTTGAGCGCGCGCGCCTTGCGCTGGCCCTTGCCGCTGCGGATGGTCTCGCGCAGGCTGGCCGCCTCGCCCTCCAGGTCGAAGCTGCTCAGCCGCTCCTGGATGGCCTGGGCGCCCATGCCGCCGCGGAAGTAGCGGCCGAAACGGTCGCGCATCTCGCGGTACAGCAGCTCGTCGCCCTCCAGGTCCTGGACCTTGAGGTTCTTGAACCGGCTCCAGACTTCCTCGAGCCGGTCGATCTCGCGCTGGGCGCGGTCCCGGATCTGGCGGCACTCCCGGTCGCAGCTCTCCCGCAGCTTGCGGCGGGCGTCGCCCTTGGCCCCGGCGGCCTCCAGCTCGGCCAGGTCCTTCTCCAGCTTGCCCTGGCGGGTCTCGATGTCGCTGTCGCGGCGCTGCTCCAGCTGGCCGCGCTCCACGGAGATCTTGGCCTCCAGGGACGGCAGGTCCCGGGCCCGGGAGTCATCGTCCACGTACGTGATCATGTACGCGGCGAAGTAGATGACCTTCTCCAGGTCCTTCGGGGCCAGGTCGAGCAGGTAGCCGAGGCGGCTCGGCACACCCTTGAAGTACCAGATGTGCGTGACCGGCGCGGCGAGCTCGATGTGACCCATCCGCTCCCGGCGCACCTTGGCCCGGGTGACCTCGACGCCACAACGCTCACAGATGATGCCCTTGAACCGGACGCGCTTGTACTTACCGCAGTAGCACTCCCAGTCCCGGGTGGGGCCGAAGATCTTCTCGCAGAAGAGCCCGTCCTTCTCCGGCTTCAGGGTGCGGTAGTTGATGGTTTCGGGCTTCTTAACTTCGCCATGGGACCACTGGCGGATGTCGTCAGCGGTAGCCAGGCCGATACGCAGGTCGTCGAAGAAGTTGACGTCAAGCACGTGTGTTATCCCCTGGGGTAGTTCGGATGAGGCGCCCCTGGGCGGCCCGGACCGTCAGGCCCGGGCCGCCCAGCACGCTCTCACACCTCTTCAACGCTGCTCGGCTCGCGCCGGGACAGGTCGATACCGAGTTCTTCCGCCGCGCGGAAGACATCCTCATCGGTGTCTCGCATCTCGATGGCTGCGCCGTCACTGGACAGCACCTCGACGTTGAGGCACAGCGACTGCATTTCCTTGATCAGCACCTTGAACGATTCCGGGATACCGGGTTCCGGGATGTTCTCGCCCTTGACGATGGCCTCGTAGACCTTGACCCGGCCGAGCACGTCGTCGGACTTGATGGTGAGCAGTTCCTGCAGGGCGTAGGCGGCACCGTAGGCCTCGAGGGCCCACACCTCCATCTCCCCGAACCGCTGGCCACCGAACTGGGCCTTTCCGCCCAGCGGCTGCTGCGTGATCATCGAGTACGGGCCCGTGGACCGCGCGTGGATCTTGTCGTCCACGAGGTGGAGCAGCTTGAGGATGTAGATGTAGCCCACCGAGATGGGGTCCTTGAACGGCTCCCCGGTGCGCCCGTCGAACAGCCGCGCCTTGCCGCTGCTGCCGACCATCCGCTCCCCGTCCCGGTTCGGCAGGGTGCTGCCGAGCAGGCCGGTGATCTCATTCTCGCTGGCACCGTCGAACACCGGCGTGGCGACGGGCGTGCCCGCTTCCGCCTCGCCCGCGCTGACCGAGCGCAGCCGCTTCTTCCAGTCCTCGTCCTCGCCGTCGATCTCCCAGCCGGACTTGGCCACCCAGCCGAGGTGCGTCTCCAGCACCTGGCCGACGTTCATCCGGCCCGGGACGCCGAGCGGGTTCAGCACGATGTCCACCGCGGTCCCGTCGGGGAGGAACGGCATGTCCTCGATCGGCAGGATCTTGGCGATAACGCCCTTGTTCCCGTGGCGGCCGGCCAGCTTGTCGCCGTCGGTGATCTTCCGCTTCGCGGCCACGTAGACGCGGACCAGCTCGTTCACGCCTGGCGGCAGCTCGTCGCCGTCCTCCCGGGTGAACACGCGGACGCCGATCACCTTGCCGGACTCGCCGTGCGGCACCTTGAGCGAGGTGTCGCGGACTTCCCGCGCCTTCTCGCCGAAGATGGCCCGCAGCAGGCGCTCCTCCGGGGTCAGCTCGGTCTCGCCCTTGGGCGTGACCTTGCCGACCAGGATGTCGCCGGTGACGACCTCGGCCCCGATCCGGATGATGCCGCGGTCGTCCAGGTCCGCGAGCACTTCCTCGGAGACGTTCGGGATGTCCCGGGTGATCTCCTCCGGGCCCAGCTTGGTGTCCCGGGCGTCGACCTCGTGCTCCTCGATGTGGATCGAGGAGAGGACGTCGTCCTGGACCAGCCGCTGGGACAGGATGATCGCGTCTTCGTAGTTGTGGCCCTCCCAGGGCATGAACGCGACCAGCAGGTTCCTGCCGAGCGCCATCTCACCCTGGTCGGTGCACGGCCCGTCGGCGATGACCTGGCCGGCCTCGATCCGCTGGCCCTCGGCGACCACCGGCTTCTGGTTGAAGCAGGTGCCCTGGTTGGACCGGCGGAACTTGGCCACCAGGTAGGTGTTCCTGGTCCCGTCGTCGTTGCCCACGGTCACGTAGTCCGCGCAGGACTCCTCGACCACGCCGGGCTTCTCCGCGACGATCACGTCCCCGGCGTCGGTCGCGGCACGGTACTCCATGCCGGTGCCGACCAGGGGCGCCTCGCTGCGCAGCAGGGGTACCGACTGGCGCTGCATGTTCGAGCCCATCAGGGCCCGGTTGGCGTCGTCGTGCTCGAGGAACGGGATCATGGCCGTGGCCACCGACACCATCTGGCGCGGCGACACGTCCATGTAGTCCACGTCGGCGGTGCCGATGAAGTCGACCTCGCCGCCCTTGCGGCGGACCAGGACGCGGCTCTCCTCGAACTCACCGTCGGCGCCCAGCGGCGTGTTGGCCTGGGCGATGACGTGCCGGTCTTCCTCGTCCGCGGTCAGGTAGTCGATCTGCCCGGTCACCCGGCCGCCCTTGACCTTGCGGTAAGGCGTCTCGACGAAGCCGAACGCGTTGACCCTCGCGTACGAGGCCAGCGAGCCGATCAGGCCGATGTTCGGGCCTTCTGGCGTCTCGATCGGGCACATCCGCCCGTAGTGCGACGGGTGCACGTCCCGGACCTCGAACCCGGCCCGCTCGCGGGACAGGCCGCCCGGGCCGAGCGCGGACAGGCGGCGCTTGTGCGTCAGCCCGGCCAGCGGGTTGGTCTGGTCCATGAACTGGGAGAGCTGGCTGGTGCCGAAGAACTCCTTGATCGCGGCGACGACCGGCCGGATGTTGATCAGGGTCTGCGGCGTGATCGCCTCGACGTCCTGGGTCGTCATCCGCTCCCGGACCACCCGCTCCATCCGGGCCAGGCCCAGACGGACCTGGTTCTGGATGAGCTCGCCCACGGTGCGCAGGCGGCGGTTCCCGAAGTGGTCGATGTCGTCGGTCTCGATCGGGATGACGACGGACTCGCCGGTCTTCATCTCCTCCTCGCCGGCGTGCAGCCGGACCAGGTATTCGATGGTGGCGACGATGTCGTCCTCGGTCAGCGTGCCCTGCCGGATCGGCAGGCCCAGGCCGAGCTTCTTGTTGATCTTGTACCGGCCAACCTTGGCGAGGTCATACCGCTTGGGGTTGAAGTACAGGTTCTCCAGCAGCGCCTGGGCGGACTCCCGGGTCGGGGGCTCGCCGGGACGCAGCTTCCGGTAGATGTCCAGCAGGGCGTCATCCTGGCCGGTGGTGTGGTCCTTCTCCAGGGTGGCCCGCATCGACTCGTACTCGCCGAAGCGCTCCAGGATCTTGGCGTCGTCCCAGCCGAGCGCCTTGAGCAGAACGGTCACGCTCTGCTTGCGCTTGCGGTCGATGCGGACGCCGACCGAGTCCCGCTTGTCGATCTCGAACTCGAGCCACGCGCCGCGGGACGGGATGACCTTGCAGCTGAAGATGTCCTTGTCGGACGTCTTGTCCACCTGGCGGTCGAAGTAGACGCCGGGCGAGCGGACGAGCTGCGACACCACGACACGCTCGGTGCCGTTGATGATGAACGTGCCCCGGGGCGACATGAGCGGGAAGTCACCCATGAAGACGGTCTGGCTCTTGATCTCGCCCGTGCTGTTGTTGATGAACTCGGCGGTGACGAACATGGGCGCCGAGTAGTGCATGTCCTTGTCCTTGCACTCCTCGACGGAGTACTTGGGCGGCTCGAACCGGTGGTCCCGGAACGAGAGGGACATGGTTCCCGTAAAGTCCTCGATCGGGCTGATCTCTTCGAAGATCTCCTCGAGACCGGACTGCTCCGGAACCTCCTTCACGCCTGCCTCGTGCGCTGCGTCTACCCGCGAACGCCAACGCTCGTTGCCTAGCAGCCAGTCGAACGAGTCGGTCTGGAGGGCGAGGAGGTCGGGAACCTCAAGAGGTTCTTTGAAACGGGCAAAGGTAACGCGACGAGGGGCTGTACTGGCGGCCGAGACGCTGCGCGATGCTGCCAACAGGGGTCCTTCCGAGCTTGTGGCCGACTACTCACCGCACGCACGCGAAACGCCCTGCGGCGAGGCCGCGAGGGTTCGAGGATGCCGAGGACGTAAGAGTGCAGCGCAAATTGGCAGTGTAGCCTACAGCTACACTGCTCGTCAACTGTATCTAACTCTGATGTTCACGGTTGCTCCGCAGCATGGCTCGTCCAAGGCAAAACGTCAAGTCCGAGCCGCATGGTCTCGTCACATCGGCGACGTGACGAAGGCCACAGTGGGTTATGCGTGTGAGTATCTCTACTAACGGGTAAGCCTAGCAGTTCTATTCCCAGCGCCCGCCCTGATCACTGAGCGCCCTGCGGGCCGGCGCCGGGACGGGGCCGCGACGGGGACCCGGGCCGGGCAGGATTCCTGCACCAGGTGCCTTTTCAGGGCCCTCGGCGTGGGCGGACCGGGACACGCGTGGGGCCGGGCCGCGCACCTCGCGCGGCCCGGCCCACGACCGATCGTAACTGGATCGTTACTTGACGGTGACCGTGGCGCCAGCGCCCTCCAGGGCGGCCTTGCCCTTCTCCGCGGCCTCCTTGTTGACGTGCTCCAGGACCGGCTTCGGAGCGCCGTCCACCAGGTCCTTGGCCTCCTTGAGGCCCAGGCTGGTCAGGCTGCGGACTTCCTTGATGACCTGGATCTTCTTGTCGCCCGCGGCCTCGAGGATGACGTCGAACTCGTCCTTCTCCTCGGGCGCCTCGGCGGCGGCGCCGCCGCCGCCCGGGGCCGCGGCGGCGACCGCCACCGGGGCGGCGGCCTTCACGTCGAAGGTGTCCTCGAACTGCTTCACGAAGTCGGACAGCTCGAGCAGCGTCATCTCCTTGAACGCGTCGAGCAGGTCGTCAGTGCTGATCTTCGCCATGGATGCTTCCTTCTCTTCCTGATACTTGCTTTGCCCGCTGGCCGCTACGGTGACCAGCTGCGCTTGGTCTGGTTGCTTACTCGCTGGCGGCGTCGGCCGCTGGGGCCTCTGCCGCTGGGGCCTCTGCTGCTGGGGCGTCGGCCGCTGAGGCTTCTGCCGCTGGGGCTTCTGCTGCCGGGGCTTCCGCGGCGGCGGCGTCCCCCGCGGGTGCGTCCGGGGCCACCTCGTCCGCGGCTGGCGCCTCCGCGCCACCCTCGGCCTCCCGCTTGACCCGCAACGCCTCAGCCAGCTGGGCCACCTGCGTCGGCAGCGCGTTGAACACGGCGGCGGCCTTGGCCATGGACGCCTTCATGTCCCCGGCCAGCTTGGCCAGCAGCACCTCGCGCGGCTCGAGATCGGCGATCCGCTCGATCTCCGCCGGACTGATCGCCTTGCCGTCGAGCACCCCGCCCTTGATCACGAGCAGCGGGTTGTTCCGGGAGAAGTCGCGCAGCCCCTTGGCCGCCTCGACTACGTCCCCCTTCACGAAGGCGATCGCGGACGGGCCACTCAGCAGGGCGTCGAACTCGCTGGCCAGGCCCGCGTCCGAGGCGGCCCGCCTGGTCAGCGTGTTCTTCACCACCTGGTACGTGGTGGCGTCCCCGAGGGCCGCGCGCAGGTCCGCGAGCTGGCTCACGGTCAGGCCGCGGTACTCGGTCAGCACCGCACCATCCGAGGTCTGGAAACGCTCGGTGAGCTCGGCGACCGCGCTCACCTTGTCCTCCCTCGCCATGGGCCTCCTTTCCTGATCCGGGACGGCCTGCGAGGGCCGTCCGGGCTTTGTCGGCGCCGGTGAGGGAGTAGCGGACATGCGAAACGCCCCGGCGCGAAGGCACCAGGGCGTGGACACCGGCCCGCCCCGGAAGGCTGGCCACAGTGATTCAGCTCGGACGCCTGCGCGGGCCGCCCGCTGACGCGGGTCCTTCGGCCGTCTCCCATCCGGGCTCTAGCGAGCTGAACTCAGGCAGGCGACGACAACCGACGGTCTTTGGCTTCGGCACAACTCTAGGGGCATTCCGCCCGGCCGCCAAATCGGCGGACCAGGCCCGCGGCGGCTCCCCTGGGCCTCCGGGCCGCGCCGGCCCGGCCGGACCCTTTCCCGGCCTGTTCCAGACCGGGGGGAATGACCGCGCCCGGCCGGTTTTCGTTGCGGAGAAAACCGGGCCGGGCGCGAACGGAAAGCCGGGAGCTAGGCGGTAGCGGGCTCCAGCTCCTCCGAAAGCCCGCGGGTCTTCGCCGGGTTGACCAGGATGGCGGGCCCCATGCTGGTGGTCATGACCACCTTCTTGAGGTACTTCCCCTTGGCCGCCGACGGCTTGAGCCGGAGCACCTCGTCCAGCGCGGCGGCGTAGTTCTCCACCAGCGCGGTGGGGGTGAACGAGGCCTTGCCGATCACGAAGTGCAGGTTGCCGTGCCGGTCCACCCGGAACTCGATCTTCCCGCCCTTGATCTCGGTGACGGCCTTGGCCACGTCCGTGGTGACTGTGCCGGTCTTGGGGTTGGGCATCAGGCCGCGCGGGCCGAGCACCCGGCCCAGCCGGCCGACCTTGCCCATCAGGTCAGGGGTGGCGACCACGGCGTCGAAGTCCAGGAACCCACCCTGGATGCGCTCGAGCAGGTCGTCGGAGCCCACGTAGTCGGCGCCCGCGGCCTCCGCCGCCGCCGCCCGGTCGCCGGTCGCGAAGACCAGCACGCGGGCCGTCTTGCCGGTGCCGTTGGGCAGGTTGACCGTGCCGCGGACCATCTGGTCCGCCTTGCGCGGGTCCACGCCGAGCCGCAGGGCGACCTCGACGGTGGGGTCGAACTTGGTGGTGACCGTCTCCTTGGCCAGGGCGATCGCCTCGACCGGGGTGTACAGCCGGTCCGGGTCGATCTTCTCGGCGGCCTGACGGTAGGCCTTGCTGCGCTTCATGTCGTTCTCCTTGGGTCTGTTACGGAGGTCGTGGTCCTCGGGCCAGCGCCTGGCCCTGCCACTGGTATCTGTTCCGTCCGCGGCTGCGGGCCGCCGACAGAACCGCTTGTTATGCAACGAAAACCACCGGCCGGTTATGCCACCACCCGGGCTGGGCCCGGGGGTGCCAGCCGGTGCGGGTTCCGCCGCCGGCTGCCTCAACCAGGGGCAGCCGCGCCCACCGGCGGGTCAGCGGCTGACGGTGAGGCCCATCGACCGGGCGGTGCCCTCGATGATCTTCTCGGCGGCCTCGATCGTGGTCGCGTTGAGGTCAGGCATCTTGGTCTGGGCGATCTCGCGGACCTGCGCCGGGGTGACCGAGCCCACCTTCGTGGTGAGCGGCTCGCCGCTGCCCTTGGCCACGCCCGCGGCCTTCTTGAGCAGCTCGGCGGCGGGCGGGGTCTTGGTCACGAACGAGAACGAGCGGTCCTCGTAGATGGTGATCTCGACCGGGATGACGTTGCCGCGCTGCGCCTCGGTGGCCGCGTTGTACTGACGGCAGAAGTCCATGATGTTGACGCCGTGCGGGCCGAGCGCGGTGCCGACCGGCGGGGCCGGGGTGGCCGCGCCCGCCTGCAGCTGCACCTTCACGACGGCAGCGATCTTCTTCTTCCTGGGAGCCATTTCCTGCGGTTCCTTTTCCTGCTGGAGCGGATCAGTCCGGCCTGGTCAGACCTAGGGCGAGGGGCCCTAGAGCTTGGAGACCTGGTCGAACGAGAGCTCGACCGGGGTTTCCCGGCCGAAGATGGACACGAGCACCTTGAGCTTCTGGGTGTCGGGGTTGATCTCGTTCACCGTCGCAGGCAGCGTGGCGAACGGGCCATCCATCACCGTAACGGACTCGCCGACCTCATATTCCACGGAGGACCGGCGCACCGCCTCGGTCTGCGCGGCCTTCTCTTCCGGCTCGGGAGCGAGCAGTGAGGCCACCTCGTCCAGGCTGAGCGGCGAGGGACGGCTGGACAGGCCGACGAAGCCGGTCACGCCGGGGGTGTTCCGGACCGCGGCCCAGGACTCGTCGGTGAGGTCCATCCGGACCAGGATGTAGCCGGGCAGCACCTTCTCTGAGACCTGCTGGCGCTTGCCCTGCTTGATCTCGGTCACCTCGTGGACGGGGACCTCGATCTGGTAGATGTAGTCCTCCATGTTCAAGGACTGGGTGCGGCTCTCCAGGTTCGCCTTCACGCGGTTCTCGTAACCCGCGTAGGAGTGCACCACGTACCAGTCGCCGGGCTGGAGCCGCAGTTCCGCCTTGAACAGGGCCACCGGGTCGTCGTCCTCCGGCTTGGCGTCCGCGTCGGCGTCGCCCGCTTCCCCGTCCTGGGCTTCTGCGTCCGTGGCTTCCGCGTCCGCGGCTTCCGCGTCCGTGGCTTCTGCGTCCGCCGCGGCGGCCTCGCCGTCTGCGGATCCGGTCTCGTCCGCGGCGATGCCTTCGTCGTCCGAGGCGTCCCCGGACGCGGCGGCCTCGCTCACGGCGTCGTCGCCGGAGGGGTCAGCCCCGGCCGCGGTCTCGCCGCCGGCCGGCTGGCCCGCTGCCTCATCGGCTGGAACGTCTGCGTCGGCCAGGTCTTCGACCTGATCACCGACGTGCACTTGGAACTCGGACACGATAGCTCTTTCTCTCCGCTTCTTCCTGGCGGTACCGGGATCGTTCCGGGCGGACCAGCACCAGGAACTTCCCTGGCCTCGCCACCCCCGCATGGCTGCGGCCTCCCCCGGCCCCGCAGCCCGGTGCTGCGAACCCCCCGGTCTCGCGAACCCGCGTTAACTACGGTTCCGCAACTCCGGTACCGCTAACCTCCGTGCCGCTAGCTGCCCGCCATGACCTGCCTGGCGGCTCAGCCCAGGACCGCGAAGACCAGCTTGGTGAACCCGTAGTCCAGGACGGTCACAATCCCGATCATGATGACGATGAAGGTCAGCGCCACGGTCGTGTAGGTAATCAGCTCCTTGCGGGTCGGCCAGATCACCTTGCGCAGTTCGGCGATGATCTGGCGAAGGAAAAGCGCGGGAGACGTCCGGGTGTCCTTAACCGGACCCCCGGACTTCGGCCGTCCCTTAGAGACCTCGCCACGCGTCTGAGTCGCCATGTCCTCACCTGAAGCAACGCTGATCGGTGTACTAGCTGATACCACCGGCCCACGTCAGACGCGGACCGCATTCGCAGGGCAGGAGGGACTCGAACCCCCAACCACCGGTTTTGGAGACCGGGACTCTGGCCAATTGAGCTACTGCCCTACTGCCTCCCGGATACCCGCCGCGAACCGTTGCAGGAGCGCAGCCGTCACCGGGCGGACCACCACCAGTTGATGAAGTCTACGTTGCCCGGGGCCCCTCGTCGAACCGTCTGGCCGGACCGGGTGAATCTGCCGGTCCCCGGATTGCCGCGGGTGCCCTCGTTGACCGGTAATCGCGATGCGGTCACTATCCGTGGGGTGTCACCATGGTAGGCATGACTTCAGACCATCCGCGCATCTCAGCCCGGGTCTCCGCGATCGCCGAATCCGCCACCCTCGCCGTGGACTCCAAGGCCAAGGCGCTCAAGGCGGCCGGCCTGCCGGTTATCGGGTTCGGGGCGGGCGAGCCCGACTTCCCCACCCCCGGCTACATCGTCGAAGCGGCCCAGCGGGCGTGCGCCGTCCCGCGATTCCAGAAGTACACGCCCGCGCCCGGGCTGCCCGAGCTCCGTGAGGCGGTCGCGGCCAAGACCGCACGGGACTCCGGCTACCAGGTCACCGCCGCCCAGGTGCTGATCACCAACGGCGGCAAGCAGGCCGTGTACGAGACGTTCGCCACGCTGCTCGACCCGGGTGACGAGGTGCTGATGCCCACCCCGTACTGGACCACCTACCCCGAGTCCATCGGGCTGGCCGGCGGCGTGCCGGTGCCCGTGATGACCGATGAGCAGACCGGCTACCTGGCCAGCGTGGCCGACCTGGAAGCGGCCCGCACCGACCGGACCAAGGTGCTGCTGTTCGTGTCGCCCTCCAACCCGACCGGCGCGGTGTACCCGCCGGAGCAGGTGGCCGAGATCGGCCGGTGGGCCGCCGAGCACGGCATCTGGGTCGTCACCGACGAGATCTACGAGCACCTCGTCTACGGGGACGCGCGGTTCTCCTCCGTACCGGTGATGGCGCCCGAGATCGCCGACACCTGCGTGGTGCTGAACGGGGTGGCCAAGACCTACGCGATGACCGGGTGGCGGGTCGGCTGGATGATCGGCCCGCTGGACGTCATCAAGGCCGCCTCGAACCTGCAGTCGCACGCCACCTCCAACGTGTGCAACGTGGCCCAGGCCGCCGCGCTGGAGGCGGTGACCGGCGACCTGTCCGCGGTGGCCGAGATGCGCGCCGCCTTCGACCGGCGGCGGCAGACCATGACCGCCATGCTGAACGAGATCCCCGGGGTGGTCTGCCCGCTTCCCGAGGGGGCGTTCTACTGCTACCCGTCGGTCAAGGGCGTGCTGGGCCAGGAGATCGCCGGGACCCGGCCGTCCAGCTCGGCTGAGCTGGCCGAGCTGATCCTGGACCACGCAGACGTGGCGGTGGTGCCCGGCGAGGCGTTCGGCACCCCGGGCTACTTCCGGCTGTCCTGCGCGCTCGGCGATGACGACCTGGCCGAGGGGATCGGCCGGATAGGCAAGCTGCTCAGCGAGGCGCACTGAGTGTTGTCGGGCGCGGTGTTGTGGAGCGCGGTGTTGTGGAGCGCGGGCTTGTGGGCGGTGCTTTGGGGCGCGGCGAGATGACGCGGCCGCCAGCGGGGCCGTTGCGGCCGCTGGCGGCCCTGCCCAAGGCGCACCTGCACCTGCACTTCACCGGGGCGATGCGGCACGGCACGCTGGTCGACCTGGCCCGGCAGCACGGGATCGGGCTGCCGGAGGCGCTGACCGCGGCCTGGCCGCCGCACCTGTCCGCCGCCGACGAACGGGGCTGGTTTCGCTTCCAGCGCCTCTACGACATCGCCCGGTCGGTGCTCCGCACCCCCGAGGACGTGCACCGGCTGCTGCGGGAGACGGCCCAGGACGAACGGGCCGAGGGGTCGGGCTGGCTGGAGATCCAGATCGACCCCTCGGGCTACGCACAGCGGTTCGGCGGCCTGACCCCCACGGTGGAACTGGTGCTGGAGGCCGCGCACGCCGCGGCCACCGAGACCGGGGTCGGCATCGGCCTCGTCATCGCGGCCAACCGCACCAAGCACCCGCTGGAGGCACGGACCCTGGCCCGGCTGGCCGCCCAGTACGCCGGGCGCGGGGTGATCGGGTTCGGGCTGAGCAACGACGAGCGGCGCGGCGCGGCCGGCGAGTTCGCCGCGGCGTTCCGGATCGCGGCGCGTTCGGGCCTGCTGCTGACCCCGCACGGCGGCGAGCTGTGCGGCCCGGCCAGCGTCCGGGCCTGCCTGGATGACCTGCACGCCGACCGGATCGGGCACGGCGTGGCCGCGGCGGCCGACCCTGAGCTGACCAAGCGGCTCGCGGCCAGCCGGACCACGCTGGAGGTCTGCCCGGCGTCCAACGTGGCCCTGGGGGTCGCGGCGGACCCGGCGGATGTGCCGCTGGTGGCCCTGCTGGCGGAGGGCGTGCCGGTCTCGCTGGGGGCTGATGACCCGCTGCTGTTCGGGTCCCGGCTGGCCGCGCAGTATGAGATCGGCCGGCTGGTCCACGGGTTGTCTGACGCGGATCTGGCCGGGCTGGCCCGGATGTCGGTGCACGGCTCGGCCGCCCCGCCGTCGGTGGCGCGCCGTTTGCTGGCCGGTATCGATACCTGGCTCGCCTCGGACCCCGGGTAGCCCAGGGAACGCCGCCCGGCGGCTGGGGCACGCCCGGGTAGCTAGGGCACGTCCGGGCCGCTCCCGCCAGGGCCGCCACCGCCCCGGCCAGCGCAGCCACCGCCCCGCCAGCCCAGTCACATGCACCCCACCGGACACCTGGGTCACTCCAGCCCGGCGGCTGGGTCACATTGATCATGGCCAGCGGCGACATTTCACGTACCCGAGTGCGTCTGGAGTGGGTGTTTTGTCCGGTTGTTGTACGCACGTTCAGCGTGAAGAGTGGGCGGGAGGGGCCAGTGTGACTGGAGGGGATTCGACCCGGCGGCGCGGACGGGCTGGAGGGGGTGGACGAGGGTGGATGGTGGGTGGGCGGGTTAGGGGACGGTCGTGCGCCAGGAGGGGTAGAGGTCGTCGATGAGGGACTCCGTTTCCGGGGCCATCCGGGGCAGCACCTCATCGAGCGCGGTACGGGCGCAGATCTCCTCCACCACCGTGCGGAGCAGCTCCTCCTGGCCGGTCTGGTGGGCCGCCCGGAGCAGGTCACGCCAGAGCAGTTCGTCGCCGAAGGCCAGCCGCAGGCCGGCCCGCGCGGCGTCCATGGCGCCCTGCGGATCAGCGCTGGCCAGCCGGAGCCCGACCAGCTGGTGCGCGGCGTCGGCCACTCGCGCGGTGACCTCGTACTCGAGTTCGTCGGTCGCGAGCCAGGCGTACCGGCCCGGCGGCCGGCCGTCGAGCAGCTGACCCTGCACCAGTTCCAGGGCCCGGGCCAGATAGTCCTCTTGCTCCGCGCTGCCCAGCAGGGCCAGCTCCGCGTGCCCGGCCAGGGCCTGGAACACCTGCCAGTCCACCCGGACGCCGGAGCCGAGCCGGAGCCGGCCGGACGCGTCCGCGGCCAGGTGCGGGCGGCCGATGCTGTCCGTGCCGAGCCATTCGGTGACCCGGGCCACGGCCGCGTCCCGCACGTCGGCGGCCACTCCCCGGGGCCAGAGGGCCGCGCTCAGCACGTTGGGGTGTACTCCGCCGGGATGGACGGCCAGGTAGACCACGAGCTCGGTGGCCAGCGCGACCCGGTCCGGTTCGAGGGGGCCGGGCGCCCGGACCGAGGCGGGGCCCAGGACGGTAATTTCCACCGGCAGCACATGGCCGGGTTCCAGGTGCTGCGGCGGCGCCGCGTTGGGGGGCGGCGTCGGGAGCGCCACGCCCTCCGGCCGGGCCGCCGCCCCGAACAGGTCCACCAGCGCTTCGTGCTGACGGACCGGGATGAGCTGGGCTTGCACGTCGAAGCCGAGTTCCCCGGCCAGCAGCCGGCCGTCCGGCGTGACTTCCCAGGCCCAGGCGGAGCCGGGGACGTCGCCGGCGACCACGTAGCCGGCTGCGGCCCCGCGGCCGGCCCGGGCGAGCGCGCGCAGCCGGCTGCGTTCCCACGGGGTGGGTGGCACCGCGCTGATCAGGTAGTGCGGCGCCCAGGCGTCCGGATCCACGCCGAGCGAGCGCCCGGCCAGCGCGGAGCTCACCCGCGCCGCGGCCATAGCCTCGGCCACCTCGGCGGCATGCGCTTCCAGCGCGGGCAGCGCCTGGTCCACGCTGGGCACCGCGGTGATCCGGTCCGGGGCCAGCGGAATCAGGTCGTCGCCGAAGCCGGCCAGCGTGATGCGCATCTGGTCGGACCAGAGGCTGGTGGCCAGCTCCATAGCCATCGCGGACAGTACCTCGGTGGTCATGGCCGGCGGGCCGGTCACGGAGATGAGCCCATGGGCCGCTTCCAGGTTCACCAGAACCTGCCCGGTCCGGTCGGCGCCGATGGAGACCAGGCCGGGGAACGGGGCTGCGGCATCGCCCACCTCGTCCACGTCGACCCGCCCCAGCGCGGTGAACGGCAGCCGCCACACCTGACCGTCGCCCACGGCGGTCCACGGCGCAGGCGCATCCAGCTCCGCGGGCGCCACCCACAGGTCCAGGTTCTCGTGGCTGAGGTGAGCCGCGACCACGGCGGGCGGGATCCGTCCCTCCAGCGCCAGCGCGAGGGAAAGGTAGCGGAGGCCGCCGTCCAGCAACCGGGCGGACGGCTCGTGCGCCCCGGTCCGCAGCGCAGATTCGGCCAGCGCCGCCCGCCCGGCCGGCGCGACCACCCGGCGGCCGAAGGCGCGCTGCCACAGTTGCTCGCGGCGTTGGCGGCCCAGGGCGGCCAGGATCCCGGTGGCGAGGAGCGCGGCCGCGGCCAGCTCGTCTGGGTAGCTGGGGCGCCCGGAGTGCAGGAGTCCCCCGGCGGGGGAACCGTTGGCGCCGGCCGGCGACCGGGAGCGGCCGGTCTTCTCCGGATGGCCGCGCTCCCCCGGATGGTCGTGCTCCCCCGGGCGGCCGTGCTCCCCCGGGCGGCCGTGCTCCCCCGGGCGGCCGTGCTCCCCGGGCGGCCGTGCTCCCCGGCGTGCGCGGGCTCGCCGGGATGGGCGCCATCGGTGCTGGCGTGATCGCCGGAGCGGGCGTGATCCGCGGGGCTGGTCCGATCGGCGGGGTCGGCGTGATCCCCGGAGCGGGGATGGTCCCCGGCGCCAGCTTGTCCGGCCCGGGCGTGCTGCCCGCGCCCGTGTTCCCCGGCCCGGCTATGTTCCCCGGCCCGGCTATGTTCCCCAGCGCGCCCGCGTTCTCCAGCGCGGCTGTGATCCCCGGCCCGGCTGTGGGCCCCGGCGCGGTGCGGCAGAGCACCAGTCCGGGCGGCAGCCGTGCCAGGCGCGTCCGCCGCGGACTGACTGTCCCGCACGGGTACGACCTCGATGCCGGGCCCGCGGGCGTCGCGGGGCATGTGCAGCACCCAGCCGGGCCGGATCAGGCTGGCGATGGTGAGGCGCGAGCCGTCCGGTTGCACCCGGTCTTTGTTCAGGTCGAAGATCTCCCGGTACCGGCGGCCGTCGCCCAGGTACTTCTGCGCGATCTCCCACAGGCTCTCGTGGAACCGGCCGACGGGCGGCTTCACCACGTACAGCTTCCCGGCCTGCGGCGAGTGGGCCTCCTGCGGCGGGCTGGCCAGCCCCGGCGGGCTGACGTCGCGTCCGCCAGGCTGGCCGGCACCCCCGCCTCCCTGGCCGGCACCCCCGCCTCCCTGGCCGGCCCCCCGACCCCCAGGCCGGTACCCCCGACCCCCAGGCCGGTGCCCCCGCCCCGCTGGCGGGTGACGCCGCCCGGCAGGCCGGTGCCGCCGCCTGGATGGCCGGTCGAGCTGGTTCCATGGCCGCTGGTGGACGTGACCGAGTGCGGCGCGGCCAGCGCCTGGTGCGCCAGGGCAGGTGAGAGCGCGGTGGTGGCCGCGAAGACCAGCAGGGCCGCGGTGACCAGCCGGTGCACGAGCGCCTGAGTGCCACCGGCCAACGGCACCCGGCGCGGCATCCCGGCGTTGCGGACCGCGGCCCTCACCTCGGCGATCACGCACCAGACGAGCTGGATCCAGGCCACCCAGACCAGCAGGGACAGCACCTTCAGGATCGCGGGCAGGTCGAGCTGATGGGTGAGCAGCGCTAGCGGGGGAATCGCGTGCGGGACTGGCAGCCCGAACACGGTGACCAGCGCGAACGGCACCCCCGCGGTGAGGGCCACCAGTGCGGCGATGGCAAGCAGGCCGACCAGCAGGTCACCGGCGGAACGGCGGCGCCGCCGCGGGGTGTACCGCGGGGGGCGGGCCGTGGAGGGCGCCATCAGCAGACCGCCCCCAGCGCGATACCGCACTCCGCGGTCGCCGTTTCCCGGGCGGTCTCGGAGAAGCGGCCGAGGATGCCGCCGACGAGCGGCTGGGTGGTGATGGTTACCGCGACGGTGGCGGTCTCCGTCCCGGCGGTAGCGACGCAACTGGTCATGGTGGCGCCGGTGACCCGGTCCACCCCGCTGCTGTCCTGCTGGCTGTAAGCACTGACCAGGTTGGCCGCGAAGCCGCAGGCCCCGGGTCCGATGGCCGCGACTCCGGCCGTCCGGAGCTGGGCGATGTCGATGTTGCCAGCGGCAGCGCGGGCGGCCTGCTCGGCGATGTCCGCTGCCCGTTCCTTCGCGTTCATGGCAATGCCCCCATCCACGATCAGGGCGGTCAGGAAGACCACGGCGACGGCGAAGACCACACTGAACACGGCGACCGAGCCCCGCTCGCGGCGTCCGGCGGGCCGCCTCAGGCGTTCCGTGGCCTCCCTCAGGCACTTCGGGGCCCTCCGCATGCGTTCCGTGGCCTGCCTCATGCGTTCCGCTCCACGAACGTGTCCAGCGGGGCGACCGCCCGGCCGGAGAAGACCATGGTCGGGTTGAAGCCGAGCACCGTGAACGGGCTCATGTTCACGTCGCACTGGACGGTCACGGTCACGTCGTCGCCCGCCGCGACCGGCTGGCCGATGGCCGGGAAGCCCGCTACCAGGGCCTGGACGCTGCCTGCGGCACACCAGCTCGTGACGCCCAGGTCGGCCTGGGCGGCCTGCAGCGCCAGCTGGCTGGCCTGCGCCGGGGAGAGCGCCAGGGACGCGGCCCGGGCGGCGTCCCGGGCCGCGCCGTCGAGGTGCCCCTGGGCCTCCACGACCCGGCCGCCCGCACCGACCAGGAGCAGCAGGCCGATGAGGCCGGGGGCGATGACCACGAGCTCGACTGACATGGACCCGTGCTCGCGCCGGCCGGACAACCGCCGCGCCCGCAACGACCAGGCCATCATCCGCACCGATTCTGAGCGGCGGGCCGGAAACATTCCACGGGGCCGCCGGCGGTGGCCGATATGGTGAGGTGGAGGCCGAAGAACGGAAATACCGAGTAGCCGAGGGGGCCGCTGACCGTGACGAACACATTCGTTTGGGGATCGCCATACGCATGCGGTCTTACTTTGCTCAGCAGGTTCGTGTGCAGGTTGCCGTAATATTGCGCGGCCGCGTTCTGCGCGGCACCCATCCAGCCCGAGTTGGTGGCGGCCTCTTCGCGAGCCACGAGCGCCCCCGCCTGGGCCGAGGCCAGCGCCGCCTGCCGCGCGTTGAACCACAGCCCAAACTGCAGGATGAGCATGCAGATCATCATCAGGCCGGGCGCCAGCACGGCGAGTTCCACCACGTTGGAGCCGCGATCGGAGCACCGGGACCGCAGCGCAGCGGGCGGCCCGGGAGCGGAGCGTCACGGGGTCTGCGCCTCCTCAGCCGTGGATCTGGGCACTCTCGGTAGTGACGAAGTTCTTGATGACGAGCAGCAGCGCGGCTGCGATGCCGAGAATGACCGCGGTGATAATGGCCAGCTCCACCGCGGACGCGCCGGTGTCCTTATCCCGGGCCGCCGCCCGCAGCCGGACGAGGCGGCCGCCGAGAACGGTCCGCAGAAACGTGATGGTTGTGCTGAGATTGCTCATCGTGCCTCCATCGTGTGCCCGGTTTAATGTGCACCGGTTTAAATGAGCACCGGTTTAGCGAGCACCGGGGCTTCACGCTGCGGGTCATGCGCTCAGCAGCACCCCCACTACCGGATAGGTCAGGAAAATCAGGAATCCGGCGCACAGGAGCATCTGGGCGACCAGCATGGACTGGGACTTCTCGCCGGCCTGGCCCTCGAGATCGGCGAGTTCCCGGCGGCGCAGGCTGGCGGCCCGGGCGCTGAGCGACTCACGCACCTTGGCGCCGTCGTCGGCTACCAGGCTGAGTGCGGCGGCCAGATCTCGGAGTTCCTCGACCCGCACCTCCTCGCCGAGCATGCCCAGGGCCTGCCACGGGGTGTGGCCGCTGATCCTCGCGTTGGCCAGCGCGTCCCTGATCCGCCAGAGGGCCCAGCCGGACCCGATCTCGCTCGCTGCCATCAGCGCTTCGGGCACGCCGCGGCCGCCGGACAGGTTCATCGAGACGAGATCGAGGAAGGCGCCGATCGCGTGCCGGAAGTCGCGCCGCCGGGCATCCGCCTTCTGCTTGACCTCCAGGTCGGGCAGGAAGAAGAAGGCCGCGGCCAGGGTCAGGCCGAACCACACCGGCAGGATGAGCGGCACATGGAAGCCGGCCGCGCTCGCCGCGAGCAGGAACAGGGGACCGATCAGGAACCCCAGAAAGGCCAGCAGGACCTTCGTGGCCAGGTAGTTCTCGAACGACTTCCCGATCAGGGACAGGTTGGCCCGCAGCGACGGGAACTCCCAGCCCTGCTCCGCGCAGAACGCGGCCAGGGCCCGGCCCATCCGCCGGCTGAACTCGCTTTCCTGCTCGTGCACTACCCGCCGCATCGCCTGGCTCATCGGCGGGCGGGCCGCGTCGAACGCGGCGAGCTGCCGGGCCAGGCTGGCCCGGCGCGGTACCAGGGCGAAGACGAGCAGGAAGAGGCCGAGGCCCACCACGGCTCCGGTGGTCAGGACCGCGCTCATGATCCGCCTCCGCGCGCAGAGCTGGCCGCCTCGGGGCCCGCGGTCGCCAGACCCGCGGTCTCGGAGTCGGCGGGCAGCACCGGCGGCGGCCCGGTGAGGAGGCGTTCGGGGGCGTCGAACGTGGCCAGCCGGCGCATCCAGACGAAGCCCGCCGCGTACAGGGCCACGACCACGACCAGCACCAGCTGCCCGAGAGGGCTGTCGTAGACGTGCACGTAGCCGGGGTTGAGCAGGGCCAGTCCCAGGGCCAGCCCGACAGACACGAGCACCACGATCTGGGCGCTCCGCCGGGTGGACCGGCGCTCGGCGTTGACCTTCCGCCGCATATCCAGCTCTTCGCGGACCGCGGTGGAGAGGGCGCCCAGGAGGTCCCGCAGACCCGGTCCGCGCAGCCGCGCGTTGATGATCAGCGCACCGATGATCAGGTCCGCGCTCGGGTCGTCCAGATCGTCGGCGAGCGTGCGCAGCGCCTCCGGCATCGGCACCCGGGTGTGCAGCCGGTCCACCAGCCGGGCCAGTGGTTCCTGCAAGGACGGTGCGGCCACCCGGAGCGATGAGGGGATGGCCTGTTCCAGGCCGACCGCTCCGGCGATGGTGTCCCGCAGCGATTCAGTCCAGGTCGCCAGCGCTTCCAGGCGCATCATGGCCCGCCGCTCCCCCGCCGCCCCGCCGAGCGTCCGCCAGCCCAGCACCAGCAGGGCCATGCCGATCCCGGCCACGACCCACCGGGTGGCGAGCAGGGCGAGCGCGCCGGCCAGCAGGGCGAGCGCACCCCGCGTTCCGGCCATCTGCCGGAGCTGGCGTTCCAGCCGGGTCGACCGACGGCCAGGCGGCCCTGGCCGCAGGCCGCGGACCGCCATGACGAACACGACCAGGCCACCGGCGGTCAGCGCGCCGGCCAGCACGGCGAGCAGCGGGTTCCCCGACAAGAGGCCGTTCACCAGGCCCCCCGGGTGGGGTCGTAGCCGTGCATGGCCAGTTCCCCGAGGCAGGAGACGGGCGCGCGCGGCACGGCGCGGCCGTCCGGGCCGGGGGCGAACACCTCGCTGGACAGCACCCGGCCATCCACGCCGGTCACCTCCCGGATGCTGCTCACGAACCGGCGCAGCCGGCCGCCGAACTGGTACTCGTTGCGTTTTTCCACGAACACGACGAAGTCGATGGCCCCGGCGATGAGCATGTGCGTCGCCTCCACAGGCAGCCGCTCGGCGGACTGGATGGCGTAGGTGGCGATCCGGTTGAACACCTCTAGCGAGGAGTTCGCGTGGATGGTGGACAGCGAGCCGTCGTTGCCCTGGGACATCGCGTTCAGCATGGTCACGATCTCGTCGCCGAGGACCTCGCCGACGATGACCCGGCTGGGGTTCATCCGCAGTGACCGCCGGACCAGCTCGGCCATGGAGATCGCGCCCTGGCCCTCCATGTTCGGCAGCCGCTCCTCGAGCGCCACGACGTTCGGGTGCAGTTCGGGGAAGTGATCGATGCCCAGTTCCAGGGCCCGCTCCACAGTGATGACCCGTTCCTGGGCCGGGATCTCGTTGACGATCGCGCGCAGCAGGGTGGTCTTGCCCGCGTTGGTGGCCCCGGCGATCATGATGTTCTTCCGCGCGCCGGCCGCGGCCGCGAGGAAGGCGGCCGCCTCGGGGAGCAACGTGCCGTTGCCCACCAGGTCGGTCAGGAACACTTTGCCGAGCCGGGCCCGGCGGATGGACACCGCAGGGCGCAGCGTCACGTCCATCACCGCGGACAGCCGCGCCCCGTCCGGCAGCCGGAGATCCAGCTGCGGGTTGGCGCTGTCGAACGGCCGGCTGGACAGGCCGGAGTAGGCGGCGAGCACCCGGATCAGCTCGACCAGTTCGTCGTCGTTCTCCGCGACGGGCTCGACCATCACCTCACGCCCGTCCGCGTAGCCGACGAACACCCGGTCGCAGCCGTTGATGTCGATGTTCTCGATGTGCGGGCCATCCAGCAGCGGTTGGAGCCGCCCGACGCCGAACAGCGCGGCGTGGATCGCGGCGGCGAGATCTTCCTCTTCCTGCGCGTTAGGCGGGATCCGCCCGGCGGTGATCTCGTTGCGGGCGTGATCCTCCAGCACCTGCGCGATGAGGGCCCGCGCGAACTGGCGTTCGTCCTCGCCGGACATGGGCGGCAGGCCGCCGGACGCGTCCAGCCGACGCTGCTCGGCCAGCCGGGCTCCCACCTCCCCCCGGAGCCGTTTGACGAGGGTGTGGTCCACGCCGTCACCACCCGCCCGGCTCAGCAGGGAGATCGGTGCCGGGGAGGCTGGCGTCCGCGGAGAGGTCGGCGCGCGAGGGGAGGCCGGCGCCGCGGAGAGGTCGGCGCGGAGGGAAGCCGGCGCCCGCGGAGAGGCCGGCGCCGGGATGGCCGCCCGGAGAGGGCCCGAAGAGCTCGGCCGGCGGGAGGCTGGCCGGACGCCGGCCCGCGGCGTGGCGGGCGGCCCCGCCACCGTGGGCAGAGCCCGCGTGAGCGGGCCACCACCGTGGGCAGGGCCACCGCCGGGCGGCGCCACCGTGAGCAGGGCCACCACCGTGGGCTGCCTCGCGATGGCCAAGACCACCGCGGACGGGCAGCGGGCTCACGCCCGGCCGCGGATCCGCGCCTGGCGCCGGATCATCCGGCCGGGTTGCTCTGCGGGCTGGGGCTGCGGCCGCAGCCCGCCCGCCGGCCACACCCCGCCGCTCAGCCGGAGCCCGCCGGCTGGCCACGGCCGATGGACCGGCCAGCTGCCCCGCGACCTCCCGGGCGGTCCTGATCAGCAGCGACTTGTCCAGCCTTCCGCCCCACTCGCCGCGGAGTAGCTCGGCACTCCGGGGCTCGAACGCGATCCCGCCCAGCATGCTGACCGCTCCGAGCACCTGGCCCACCTCAGCGAGCGCGCGACTGAACACCCGGTGATCGGCGACGACCAGCACGCCGACCCGGGCGTCCTGGCCGCCACGCTGGCGTGCTGCCAGCGACACGGCCGCGGCGCGGTCCCGCAGCCGCACCACCTCGCCCAGACTGGGCCGGGTGACCAGGACGACGGCAGCGGCGTGGGCCAGCAGGTCGTAGTAGGCCCCGTCCGGGCCGAGCCGGCCGCAGTCCGCGATCACGTCGGCCTGCGGCAGCCCGGCCAGGACGCTGCCGACCGGCCCCCACAACGGTTCCAGGCCCGCCCCCTGCTCCGCACTGGTCACCCCCAGCAGCACATCCAGGCCGCCGCGCAACTTCTGCGCGTGCGCCCAGAGCTCGCTGGGCTGCAGATCACGCCGGGCGGCCACGGCCAGGCTGAGCAGCCCGCGCCGCGGGTCGAGGCGGTCACCGCCTTCGCCAGGCAGCCGGTAGACGAGGTCGCCGCCCGCGGGGTCGCACTCAGCGAGCAGCACCGGCCGCGGCCAGACCGCGGCGAGGGCCACCGCCGTAGTGGTGACCCCGGGCGCCCCCTTGTCAGCCGCGACGGCGATCAGCACCTAGCGTCACCCGCCCCCGGCGCCCGGCGCCGCTGAGGCGGACGGCGTGCTGCCCGGCGCGGCCCGTCCCGGCCGGGACCCAGCCCCGGCGCCCGCGGCGGCGGCGGCCGCGCCCCGGCCCCCGTCGGGCAGGACCGCGATGCCCACGATCCCGTTCGCGGCGTTGCAGGCGACCGGGCCGGCGTCGGAGGGGTTGACGGCGACTTCCACGTCGGCGATCGCGGTGCTGCCCGAGGTCGCCGACGGCGCCCCGATGGCGAGGACGACCGCGTCGGCGGCCAGCGTGCCACCGGAGCCGCCGGGGCAGGTTTCCTGCGCGTCACTGACCTGGTAGATGTCGATGTGATCGCCGTCCTGGAGGCCATGCGGTAGCTGACCGTCCTTGAGTGCCAGCCCCAGCACGGCCCTCCCGGCCACCGAGGTTCCGGTGGTGGCGACCATCTGCCTGGTCAGCAGGGTCCCCGGCGGGATGGTGCTGATGGTGAAGAACCGGGCGACCTGGCTGGCCTCCGCCCAGGGCACGTAGGCCAGGCCGGAACCGGCGGTGATCTGCACCTGCTGGATCGCGCTCAGCGGGATCTGCTGGCCCGCGCCGATCTGCTGGGAGATCTCGATCGCGGCGACCCGTTTGCCGCTCTGGATGACCAGGAAACCCGCACCCAACGCGCCGCCGATAATCAGCAGTACGGCCAGCGCCGCCAGGGCAGGTTTGCGTTCCCGCGGCGCGCTCGGCAGCCGCCGGCCCACTGGCGCCGTCGGCTCTGGCCAGCCCGTGCGCTGGTCGTTGCTTCCGGCAAAACCGCTCCCCGCTAAACCGCCCCCGGCTGAGCCACTCCTTGCTGAACCGCGGGGCAGCGTACCTCGGTCACTTGGCATTCCCTGAAGTTCTCCCTGCTGACGGCGGGCGTGCTCGCGCAGTGCACCTTTGGGCGCCGGGGATGATGCGAGGCGCTTGTTCACCATAAAGCCACAGGAGGCTACCCACTGGGGACATAAGCCGGAAACTCACCTTGTCGTAATAGAGCGCTTCCGGCGGCTGAGGCGCAGCAAGATCAGCCGGAAGCCAGAACGGCGGCGCAGCCGGCCTGCAAACCGCGGGACACTCCCGATTCTTGCTAATAAAACTAGTAATTTAGTCTTAATCGAGCTAGTAATTCGGCCGCCACGCCATCATCTTGAAAACGACCCTTACCGGTTAAATCGGTATTGGTAGAGTTCCCGCCAGCAGGGCGGCGGAAGGTACCGCGCTGCTGAGAATGCAGCGCAGCCGAGGATGCGGAGGGCAGTACATGCTCACCAGGGGCCGGCTCAGCACAGGCCTACTCGGCAGGCGCCTGCTCAGGACGGCCCTGCTCACGAGAGGCCTGCTCAGCGCGGGCCTGCTCATCACGGTCGGCCTGCTGGCCGGGTGCTCGACGCCGCCGACAACCTTCCGCCCTGCGGGCGTGACGACGCCGGACGGCACGGGAAGTCCGGCCAGTCCAGCGCACCACACGGCCGGCCACGGTGCCACCGGCGCCCTGAACTGGCCGCCGTTTGGCGGCAACGTCCATATCTTCATGCCGGGATGGCTGCCCGCCGATCGGGGCGAGGCCCCCGCGGTCGTGGCCGCCAAGAACTTCCTGCTCGCTTTCCTCTACGCCGAGTACCGGGGAAACCAGGACGACCGCTGGACGAGGTACGTTTCCGGAGACGTACTCGGCGCACTCAAGGCAAATCTCAGCGAGCCCAGCGTGACCACTGAATCGTTCACCGGGGCCATCAACTTCTCGCACCTGCGAGCGTACCCCGATCCCACCACCACCGGCGCGATTGACGTGTCCGAGTGCTTCGACAACTCCGGGTCGCACAATACCAGCCTGGCCACCGGGAAGATCATCCCGGACCGGATTCCCGCCGACCAGCACTACTATAGGAATACGGATGTCATGGCCAGGAGAAATGGCCAGTGGAATGTGGTATCCGTCTACCCGGTCGTCTACTATCCGCAGGCGCCGGAGTGCAAGCCGTGATCCGCCGATCCGCGTTCGCGGCTCCCGTGCCCCCCGGTCTAATAACGCCCCTGTACATCATGGGACTCTGCCTGATCGGACTCGGCCTGACCGGATTGGGGCTGGCCGGTCCGGCCAGCGCCGGAGCCTTCGTCGGCTGCACCGGCAACACCTGTTCCGTCTCGCTGAACAGCCTGATCACGCTCAAAGGCGACGTGGGCAACGGGGCCGTCCACGTCCAGCTAGCGGTGCCGCCACCGCCCTGCCTCTGGCAGCCGATCGGCGACACCACCGCAGGGAGCAGCACCATCATCCAGCAGTTCGGCAGCGTCGGCCCGGGGACGCCCTTCGGCGTCTTCCAGGCGGTGCGGCAGGCGAAGACGCTGCTCAAGGACAAGCCGGTGCCGCCCGGCACCTGGTGGCAGCTGCCAGTCAACCCGGCGGCGTCGAAGGCGGCCCAGAAGCTGTGCGACACCCTGCCGCTGTTCGACTTCACCACGCCGGGCCAGGTCCCGCCCACCCCGCCGGTGCCGCTGCGGACCCTGGCCGACTACGCCTACAACCACATGGGGATCCCCGCGCCCACGCTGACTGTGAACCCGGCCGGCCACGGGTACGTCAACCTGGCCACCTACGTGTGGGGCCGGACCCGGCCGGTGAGCGTGGCCACGGGCCGCCCCGACGCCTACGAGGTGACCGCGACGCTGGGTGGGGAAACCGTGAGCGTGTGGGCCCGGCTCGCGGCGAAGGGCGCGTTCTCGGTCGGCGCGAACGGGCCGGGGACGCCGTACTCGGCGTGCGGCCCCAGCGGCTCACGGTTCCGCGTCGGGCACGCCCCGGCCAGTTCCGGAGCGGGCACCCCGCCGGACTGCGGCGTGCTCTGGCAGGCCCCGGTGGCCGCGGCGTCGGTCAGCGCCACCGTCACCTGGTCGGTGACCTGGGGCGCAGGCGTGCTCAACGGACCCGGGCCGAACGCGATGCCGCCCATCCAGATGACCGGCCGCACGCCGCCCTTCCCCGTGGCGGAGATCCAGAGCATCAACGGCGGCTAGAGCCGACGCGCCGGGCTCCGACGCGGGACCGGCGGGCTCCGAGGAGCCGGGCCCAGCGCCGGGCTCCGACGCACCGCGGACCGACGAAACGGGGACGGATGAAACGGGGCAGCCGGTGAACCCGGCGGACGCGGCCACCGTCGCCGCCGCCGCCGTGGCCGGGCTGCTCGCGGGCCGGGCGGCCAGCGGGATCACTGCCCGCCTGCTGGCCGCCCCGCAGCCACCTGAACCACGGGCACCTGAACCACGGGCACCTGAACCACGGGCACCTGGCCGACCGGCACATAACCCGCGGGCGCATAACCCGCGGGCACATAACCCACGCCCGCCGGGCTCACCCCCAGTCAGCCGACGGACCCGCTGGTCACTGTCCATTGGCACCGGGCTGGCCTGCGCCGCCATGGCCATGCGGTTCGGGCCGAGCCCGGCGCTGCCGGCGTTCTGCTACCTGGCCGGGATCAGCGTGCCGCTGGCCGTGATCGACGCCCGGTGCCAGCGGCTGCCGGACGCGCTGACCCTGCCCTCCTACCCGGTGGCCCTGGCCCTGCTGGGGTTCGCCGCGCTGCTGCTCCCCGGTGGCGCTGGCCATTTCGTTGGCGCGCTCGCCGGCCTGGCCCTGGCCTGGGGGGTCTTCTTGCTCCAGGTACTCCTCTACCCCGCGGGCCTCGGCTGGGGCGACGTGAAGCTGGCCGGTCTCCTCGGCCTGTACCTGGGCTGGCTGGGCGGGGGCTGGCTGGGCGGGAGCTGGCTGGATCAGGGCACCCTGGTCGCCGGCCTGTTCCTCGGGTACCTGTTCGCCGCGGTCGCCGGGCTCGCGCTCATCGCCACCCGCCGCGCGTCCCGGAAGTCGCGTCTGCCGTTCGGTCCCTATCTGCTGGCCGGGGCGCTCACTGCGATTCTGCTCAGTTCCCTGATTACGGCCAGCGGCCGGTGACCCGGCCCGCGGCACGCCGGCTGGGCTTCAGGGCCGGCTGAGCTGGGCGCGCAGGTCGGCCGCGACACGGTCGGCGGCCGCGGCGCACGCCGGGGAGACATCGTCCAGCGTCATGAAGCCGTGGATCAGGCCGGCCTCGCGGCGCAACTCGACCTCGACGCCGGCCTCGCGCAGCCGCCGGGCGTAGGCCTCGGATTCGTCGCGGAGTGGATCGTGCTCCGCGCTGACGACCAGCGCACGAGGCAGCCCAGACAGGTCGGGAGCGTGCAGCGGGCTGACCGCGGGGTCAGCCCAGCGGGCCTGGTCCGGGACCCACTGGGAGTTGAAGAACCGCACCGTGGCGGCGTCCAGGCCCCAGCCGGTGGCCTTCTCGCGGATGGAGGGCTGGGCACCGGTGAGATCGGTGTTGGCGTAGAGCAGCACCTGCAGATCGGGGAGCGCCGGCGGATACTCGTCGCGCAGGCGCAGGCAGCCCAGCGCGGCGAGGGTGCCACCGGCGCTGTCGCCCGCCACGGCGACCGCGGTCGGCGCTGGCCCCAGCCCATCTGGCCCGAGGCCGGCCGGGCCGGAGGCCACCCAGCGCAGCGCGGCCACGGTGTCGTCGACCGAGGCCGGCCACGGGTGTTCTGGCGCGAGCCGGTAGTCGATGGCCAGGACCGCAGCGCCGGAACCGTCCGCGAGGCGGCGGCACATCCGGTCGTGGGACTCGAGGCTGCCGATCGTCCAGCCGCCGCCGTGCAGGTACACCACCAGCGGGACGGGGCCGGGAGCGGGCCGGTACAGCCGCGCCGGGAGCTCGCCGATCCGCAGGTCGCGCACCTCATACAGGTCCGGTCCAGGCGGGCGCGCCGCCGCGCGGCTGGCGATTCCGGCACGCATCGCGGCCACCTCAGGCTGGGCGAACACCGAGGACGCCTGCGCTACGTAGGCGGCGAGTTGCTCATCGGCGAACGGTCCGGGCACGCCGCGATGCTAGCAGCGGCTGGAGGTGGTTGCCGGGTGGCGCTGGACGGTGAGCCGCGCTGAGCCATTAGCCCGTCGGGCGATGAACCGCGTGGGACAGGCCGATCGCAGGGCTCCAGAGTCACCGGCGCCAGGGGGCGTTAGGGAAAATCCGGGCGCTGCCACAGGCGGGCGACCGCAGCGGCGGCGCGTTCTCCCTGCGCGTACCCGGCCCGCGCCACCGGCGCACGCACCGCGGGGTCCAGCGGGTTCAGCCCGAAGGCGGCGATGGACTCGTCGTCCGGGGTGATCACCTGCACCTGGACCTCGTCACCCGCCGCCACCAGCCCGGCGACCTGCTCGTCCAGCGACGGGTCGGCCATCGGGGCCAGGATCAGCACCCGCTGGTAGCCGGCGGCCAGGTCGGCGTTGACCACGGAACGCGTGCCACCGTCGATGTAGCGGCCCCCGCCGATGGTGACTGGGGGCCAGATGCCCGGGATGGCGCAGCTCGCCGTCACCGCGTCGACGAGGTCCGCGCCTGAGTCTTTGTCGAACACGCGGACGTCACCAGTGTGGGCTTCCACCGCGACCACGGCGAGCTTGCGGGACGGCCAGGCGCGGCGGGGCAGCCGCCCGGCGATCACCGCGCGCCGCTCGGCCTCGGGCACGGTCTGCACCGCCAGCGCCCGCTGGCCGATCACGCGCCGCAGCTCGGCCGGGTCGGGGAACTCCAGCGGCAGCTTCTCCCACGACTCCATGAGCTCGATGACCCGGCTCAGGTCCGGGGCCAGCTCCGCGGACTGCAACGCGGGCACGGTCTGCCGGTCGAACAGGTCCGCCACCGGCAGCCCGCTGCCGATCTGGGCCGTCACCGTGGCCCCGGCCGAGGTGCCCAGCACGTAGTCCGCCGTGGTGACGTCGGCGCCGCCTGCCGCCAGCCCGGCCAGGATCCCCGTCTCCCAGGCGATCCCGGACAGCCCGCCACCGCCGAGGACCAGAGCCCGCCCGGCGGCTGGTGTTTGTTCTGCCGTCACGAGGAATCCTTCCGTGCTCAGAGGCTGACGCCGACCAGCACCGGCTCGCTGGCCAGTTCGACCCCGAAGACGTCACGGACCCGGTCGCGGATCTCCCGGGCCAGGCCGACCACGTCGGCGGTGCGGGCGTCCCCCGGGTTGACCAGGGCCAGCGTGTGCTTGGTGGAGATGTGCGCGGCAGGTCCCGGCCGGCCACCGCCGGCCCGGCGCGGGCCCTGGTAGCCCTTGCCGAACCCGGCCTGCCCGATGAGCCAGGCGGCCGGCACCTTCACCCGGCCCGGCTCGGCCGGGAACTGCGGGATCGGGACGCCGGGACCGCACCGCTCGTCCACCACCCGGCGCAGCGCGGCGAACTGGGCGGCGTCCAGGACGGGGTTGGTGAAGAAGGATCCCGCGCTCCGGCTGTCCGGGTCAGCGGGATCGAGGACCATGCCCTTGCTGCGGCGGAGCTGGAGCACGGCCGAGCGCACGTCGCCCAGCGGGACCGGGTCCGGGCCCAGGGCCCGGGCCAGTTCGGCGTAGCGGAGCGGCCGGGACAGCCGGTCGTTGGTGAGCTGGAAGGTCACTTCGAGTACCACGAACCGGCCGGTCACCGCCGGGGCCGTGACGCTGCGCTTGAAGGCACTGGTCCGGTAGCCGAACCCGCAGTCCGCCGCGGCGAGGTCCACCACCTCGGCCGTGGCCCGGTCGTAGGCCCTGACCCTGGTGATGGTGTCGGCTACCTCCTGGCCGTAGGCGCCGACGTTCTGGATCGGCGTCGCGCCCGCGAGCCCGGGGATGCCAGACAGGCATTCCAGCCCGGCCAGGTCGGCGGCCACGCAGGAAGCGACGACCGTGTCCCAGTCCTCGCCGGCCGCGACGGTCAGCGTCACCGGTGCACCCGGCTCCGCCTGGCCCGGCCCGGCCGCGTCCGGGCCCGCTCCGGGGTCGGCCGCCCGGTGAATGCCCTTGGTGGCCACCTGGATCACGGTGCCGGGAAAACCGTCGTCGGAGATGACCAGGTTGCTGCCCCCGCCGAGGACCAGCAACGGCTCGCCACGCTGGTCGGCGGCCCGCACCGCGGCGATGATCTCCTCGTCGGTGCCGGCCACCACGAAACGCCGGGCCGGTCCGCCCAGCCCCAGGGTGGTGAAGCGGGACAGCCTCACCGGTTCGCGGACGTTGGCCATGGGCGGCGTCAGGGCAGCCGGACCACCGCGCGGGACCGGGTGAGTACCTTGTCCCCGGCCGACCGGGCGGTCAGCGCCACCACGACCCGGTTGTCGTCCAGCTTCTCCTCGATGGTGCCGCTGACCTCGATGGTCACGAAACCGTCGTCGTCGGGCACGACCACCGGGGCCGAGAACCGGACGCCGAACTCAGTCATGGCCCCTGGGTCGCCGGACCAGTCCGTGACGTAGCGCGCCGCCTGGGCCATGGTGAACATGCCGTGCGCGATGACGTTGGGCAGCCCCACCGACCGGGCGATCCGCTCGTTCCAGTGGATGACGTTGAAGTCACCGGACGCGCCGCAGTACTTGATCAGGTCCAGCCGGGCCACCGGGTAGCTGGCCGGGGGAAGCTCGGCGCCCACTTCGACGTCCGCGTACTTGACCGCCACGCTCACTCCGCCTCGCCTGCCGTCCCGCGTTCCACCAGCGTCGCAAAAGGCGGTGCACACCTGCTCGCCCGCCACGGTCCGGACCTCGGTGCGGGTGGTCATCACCGTGTTGCGGCCGAGCGTCTTGATGGTCTCGATGGTGGACTGCGCGGTGACCACGTCGCCCGCACGCAGCGGGCGGGCGTAGCTGAAGCGCTGCTCGCCGTGGACCACCAGGGCGTAGTTGATGCCGAGGTCCGGGTCGGCGATGGCCTGCCCGGACGCGGCCATCGTCACCACGATAGGAAACGTGGGCGGGGCGATCACGTCCGGGTAGCCGGCCGCGGCGGCCGCGTCGCGGTCCCGGTAGACCGGGTTGGGATCACCGATCGCGTTCGGCGAACTCGGCGATCTTGACCCGGCTGACCTCGTAGGGCTGCGTCGCCGGGAACGACCGGCCGGCGTAGTCCTTGTTGACGGCCACGCGAGCGTTAGCGGGTCTCGCGGTGCGCCCGGTGGCAACGGCAGTTCGGGCAGTACTTCTTCAGCTCGAGCCGGTCCGGGTCGTTACGCCGGTTCTTCTTGGTGATGTAGTTACGGTGCTTGCACTCCGTGCAGGCCAGGGTGATCTTGGGCCTGACGTCGGTGGCAGCCACGATGGAGTGCCTTTCTCTGGATGGGCGGAGTACAGACAGACCCACTGTAAGGACAGCGGCCTGGTATGAACAGGCGCTACCGCAGACAGCGGACCATCTGGACAGACAACAGCCCGCAGCCAGGCACCATTCCCGGGCCGCGGACGGCAGCACGCACGGCACACCGGACCGCGGAACCGGGAGCCGGCCGCGGACGGTGGACCGCGCGAACTAGTAGCGGAGGCCGGACTTGAACCGGCGACACAGCGATTATGAGCCGCTTGCTCTGCCTGACTGAGCTACTCCGCCTCATGGCCGCCAAGCCCACATAGCTTACAGCGACTCACCGGCGGACCGGGTAATTGGGCGTCAGCCCGGCGACGGAGATGTCGGTGGCCGGGCGGCTGAGGACCGGGCAGCGAAGAAGTCGAGGTAGGCCTGGGCCAGGGCGGCCGGGTTCTCCAGCGCGATGTTGTGGCCGGACGCGGGGATGACGACGCCACGGACGTCGCGGGCCACTTGCGCCAGCTGTTCGGATACCGCGTCCCCGAGATAGGCCTGCGCGCCGACGGCCAGGACCGGGCAGCTGATCGGGTCGGCGTAATGCGGGCGGTTCTGCTCGGCGTCGGTCTGGCGGGCGCGGTACATCTCCAAGATGGCCCTGGTGCCGCCCGGCTGCTCGGCCGAACGCACTATTTCGTTGACGTCGTCCTCGGCCAGCGCGCTGGGGTCCCACATGTGGCGTCTGGCGTAGTAGGTCCAGAACGGCCGTTCCCGCCCGGCCAGCAGCAGCTCGGGCACGTTCGGCAGGCCGAAGAAGCTGAAGTGCCAGCCGGTGCGCATGTCGTCGGCGGCGAGCGAGGGATCCGGTCCGCCGCCTGGCAGTCCCGGGCCGGCTGGCAGCCCGGGCAGGAGCGTTTCCTGGAACACCAGTTGCTGCACCCGGGACCGGTGGAAGGCGGCGACGGCGTAGGCGATGGCCGCGCCCCAGTCCTCGCCGGCCACGCGGAACTGGTCGAAGCCCAGGTGGGTAGCCAGTTCGGCGACGTCACCGGCCATCGTGGCGGTGTCGTAGCCGGTCAAGGGGCGCTGGGAGCCCCCGGCGCCCCGGTTGTCGACCGCGATGACGGTGTAGTGGGGGGTCAGCAGCGGCACGACGTGGCGCCAGTACGACATGGTCTTCGGCGTGCCGTGCAGCAAGAACACCGGCTCGCCGGCGCCGCCGATCGCGTAGTGGATCTCCACGCCGTTGACCTTGGGCTTGCCGTGCGTGAGCCGGACTCCGGCGTGGTCAGTGAGGTTCATCTCGGCGAACTCCTTCTTCTGTTCGGCCCTGCAGGCGCCGACCGGGTGGTGGATCTTCCGGACTCGTTGGCCGGCGCCACGGTCGGCAGGAAGTTTCGCTCGGTACAACTCGCTCGGTACAACTGTGCCTCCGTGGCTGCCGATGGCGCCTGCGCCGCACCCGTCTGAGATGGAGTCCATCTGGCGGGCAGATGGTCGTGGCGAGTGCGCACCGCCAGCCGTCCCGGCGGCGGCAACTCAGCGGCGGGCGGCTGAGCGGCGGGCCGCGGGGACCAGGGAGTCGGCGGCCGCCACGGCCACGACGACCAGCGCCACGCACACGCTGAGGGCGACGGCCGGCACGTACGGGACGAGGCCGCCCAGCGCGGCCAGGGCGACGACCCCGCCGACCCGGGTCCACGACACCCCGCCCCAGATCACGGCCTTGAAGGCCGCATGGCCCACCAGGTACAGGGCGGTGCCGCCGAGCAGCATCACCGAGACCGCCGTGTGCCCCACCGCGCCCGGGCTCCGGAGCACCAGCTGGTCCCCGGCCGCCACCACGATGATCCCGGCCACCATCACGGAGTGGATGAGGTGATACGCGGAGCGGCCCAGCCGTCCAGGGTCAGCCGAGCTGGCGATGACCCGCGCGCCCTCCTCCGCGCTGCGGTGGAAATACACCCACCACAGCCCGACGCTGCCGACGAAGGCGGCCAGGAACGCGACGATCGCCTGCCCGGTGACCGACGGCAGCTGCGACAGCGCGGCCCCGATCACCACGATCGACTCGCCCAGCGCGATCAGGATGAAGGACTGGCAGCGCTCGGCGAAGTAGGTGCCCTCGATCGTCCAGTCCTGGGTCTGCGACCGGCCGAGGCCGGGGGTGTAGAAGCCGGCCAGGCCGCCGGCCACGTCGACGGCGACCGCCCCCACCCAGAGCAGCTCGCGGGCGTGCCCGGCCACCAGCCCGCCCGCCACGGCGAGCGCGCCGCTCACCACACACCAGGCCAGGATGCGCTGGTAGTTGCGCTGCAACTGGCTCCCACGCAGCCCGGCCACGGCGAACCCGCTCCGGCCGATCTGCATCAGGGCGTAGGCGCCGCCCACGGCCAGTCCCCGCCCCTCGAACGCGAACGGCAGGGCGGCCGACATGACCAGGCTGACCAGGGCCAGCCCGAGCAGCATCAGCCGGACCGGAATCCGGTCCGGGTCCAGCCAGTTGGTGACCCAGGTGGTGTACGCCCAGACCAGCCACACCATGGCCAGCAGCAGCAGGGCCTGCAGGGCGCCTTCGACCGACTGGTGATCGACCAGGTAACGCGACAGCTGAGTGACCGCGAAGACGTAGACCAGGTCGAAGAACAGCTCCACGTTGGTCACCCGGACGCTCGCCCCGGGCGGGCGGAGCAGGTTCCCGGGCCGGTCCCGGCGGGTGCCGCTCAGCATCCGGCCATTATGACGAGGCGGCGCCCGGGATGGCGGGCCCCCCCTGATGATCATGACCTGCGGGACGGCGCAGGAACTGCCGGGTTGACCGCTGCGCGGCAGGCGAGCCGAGCGCCCGGGAGATCCCCCGGGCCGCCGCGCGGACCGCCGTCGCCAGGGCGCCCGGCTGGGCCCCCTCGGCGTGCACCACGAGCGAGAGCGCCGCCACCACCTGATCCCCCGCCGCGCGGATGGGAACCCCTACGGACAGGGCATCCATGGTGACCTGGCCGTCGCTGACCGCATAGCCCCGCTGCCGCACCTCGGCCAGGACCCGGCGCAGCTGCAGGGGGCTGCCGATCGTCTTCGGCGTCCAGCGTTCCAGGGGACCGCCCAGGACCTGCTCCTGCACGTCGGGCGGGGCGTAGGCCAGCAAGACCAGCCCCACGCCGGTGGCGTGCAGCGCGAAACGGCCGCCGACCCGGGTCAGCACCCGGACCGCGTCCCGGCCGGCCAGCCGTTCCACGAACACGACCTCCAGGCCGTCCCGGACGGCGAGCTGCACGTTCTCATGGGTCGCCTCGTACAGGTCCTCCATGTAGGGCAGGGCGATCTCCCGCAACCCCAGGCTCCGCGGGGCGAGCGAGGCGATCTCCCACAGATGCAGGCCGATGTGGTACGCGCCCGTCGCGCTCCGCTCCAGCGCCCCCCAGGTGGCCAGGTCGCGGACCAGGCGATGGGTGGTGCTCAGCGGCAGCCCGCTGCGCCGGCTGATCTGCGACAGAGTCAGCTCCGCGTGGTCGGCCTGGAAGGTGCCCAGCACGTCCAGGAGCTTGCCGCTAAGCGAGCGCGGCGGCACCCGGGCCTCGCCACGGGCTTCCTCACGGGCTTCGTCGCCCATCCCGGACCCCCTGGATGGTGTCGTGAACCATTATCACCAGCGCCGCGGGCCCGCCCGGGCCGCGGTGACCAGAGTCAGATGTCCAGGACCAGCCTCGGGGTCAGTGACCGCGAGACACAGATCATCATGGTGTCCGCCGCCGCCTGCTCGTCCGGGGACAAGACCGAGTCCCGGTGCTCTGGGACGCCGGCCAGAACGCCGGTCTCGCAGGTCCCGCAGGTCCCCTCGGTACAGGAGGAGAGCACCGGGACCCCAGCGGCCTCGATCACGTCGAGGATGGACCGGCCCGGCGGCACCGTCAGGGTCAGCCCGGCCTGGGCCAGTTCGACCTCGAAGGCCGGGTCGGACGGCCGGTGCGTCGCAGCCGCCGGGGTGAAGCGCTCCAGGTGCAGCGCGCCCTCTGGCCAGCCGGCGCAGTAGCCCGTCACCGCATCCAGCAACGGCGCGGGCCCGCAGCAGTACACCAGCGTGCCGGGCTGCGGTCGGCCGAGGATGGCGGCCAGGTCCAGCAGGCCGGTCTCGTCCTGGGGCCGGATCCAGACCTGGCCGGGGTAGCGGGCCACCAGGTCGGCGCGGAACGCCATGGACGCGGCGGTGCGCCCGCCGTAGGTCAGCGTCCACGGGCGGCCGGCCGCGTCCGCCGCGGCCAGCATGGGCAGGATCGGGGTGATGCCGATGCCGCCCGCGATGAACAGGTAGCGGTCCGCGGGCCGCAGCGGGAAGCGGTTGCGTGGTCCGCGGACCCGGACGCGGGACCCGGCCCCGACCGCGTCGTGAACGTACGCCGAACCGCCCCGGCCGGCTGGCTCGCGGAGCACCGCGATCCGCCAGCCGCCCCGGTCGGCAGGAGCGCCGCACAGCGAGAACTGCCGGATCAGGCCAGGCCGCAGGGTCAGGTCGATGTGCGCGCCGGGGGCCCAGGCGGGCAGCGCAGCCCCCGAGGGGTCCCGCAGGTCGAGCGTGATCACGCCGTCGGCCACGGCGGCGCGGCGCGCCACGACCAGGTCGAGTTCGGGCTCCGGGCGCATCACGGCGTCCCGGATGCGGAGCCAGTTTCGCGGTGAACTAGATGGGCGAGGTGCGCGGGATGGGCGGGATGGGCCAGCAGCCACTGCCAGATGGCCGCAGGGTCCTCCGCCTCGCCGGTGGCTCCGCAGTGGCAGGTGCCGCGCAGCCGGTCGGTGCCTGGCATCCAGTCGACCCGGTAGACCGCGGTCACGGCACCGGGACGGGCCGGCCCGCGGACTCCTCGGCCAGCCGGGCCAGCATGCGCCGGGCGGCCAGCCCGCCGGTGTCGATGTTGATGCTGAGTTCCTGCACGCCCGGCGGCTCGGCGGCGATCACCTGTTCCAGCGTGTTCAGCGCCGCCACGTCCTGCAGGACCACGGTCCGGTTGCTGTCGTGCAGGAAGGCGGAGATCTCCGCGTCCCCGGGCGCGAAGTCGCGGGCTACGGCCCAGAAGTCATACGTGCTCGTCTCGGTGGACGGGGTGATGGCGTAGACGACCTCGACGTGGAAGCCATCGGGGTCGGAGCCATCAGGCCGGGGCAGGACGCCGGCCGGGGCCACCCGGCTGTGCAGCAGGTACAGGCACGGCGGGTGGTACTCGATGTCCTGCCAGCGCACGATGCGCCCGCTGAGCCCGGTGGACCGCGCATAGAACGGCGGGCACGCGGCGTCGTCCATCCGGCGGCTCACCCGGATGACGCGCTGTTCCTGGTCGATCTCGGTACTGATCGGGGTGTGCGCGACCTCGGGGGTGCCGATGTACCCGCCGTGCAGGTAGGTCTCGTGCGACAGGTCCAGCAGGTTGTCCACCAGCAACTCATACCGGGCCGCCAGCGGCTCCATGCCGCGGACGGTGGTGTACTCCTGGTCAGCCAGCCAGGGCGCACGCGGGATGAGCCCGGCGTCGGCCCAGTCGGGGTCGCCGATCCAGACCCAGATGAGCGAGTCCTGCTCGGCGACCGGGTAGGCGCTGACCCGTGCGGTCCGCGGGATGCGCAGCTGCCCGGGAACCGCGACGCACCGGCCATCCGGGCCGTAGGTGAACCCGTGGTACCCGCAGACGATCGTGTCGCCGTCGAGCTGGCTGGCGGACAGCGGGAAGTGCCGGTGGACGCAACGGTCCGCCAGCGCGGCCGGCTGCCCGGCACTCGTCCGGTAGAGCACCAGCGGCTCACCCAGGATGGTCCTCCCCAGCAGCGCCCGCCCGACCTCGGCCGAGTAGGCCGCCACGTACCACTGATCCCGCACGAACGACATGGCGTCTCCTCACCCCGGCACGACGTAGTGCTGCCGATTGTGCGTGACGCCGCGCGGCCCCGGCAGCAGGGCCTTCCAGCTATCGGAAGACCTGCTCACCGATCGCCGGTCAGGCGGTCCGGGGGGTGCGGACCGCGCGGATCTGCAGCCGGACGTAGTCGGCCACCGGCCCGGGCACCCGCGCCGCCACCGCCCGGACGAACGGACGGCGCCCGGCGGGCGGCATGTCGCGCAGGTGCACGCCGAGGATGACGGTGGCCAGGTACGCCTCGAACTGGTCCGCCGATTCGAGCCGGGCCGGGTCCGGCACCAGGCCGACCTCGATGCTGGTGAAGCCGGCGGCGGCCAGGCGGGCGCGGGTCTCGTCCACTCCCGCGAAGTTCCAGATGCCTTTCCCGTCGTCGGCCCCCAGCTCGGCCAGGGCCGCCCGGACGGAGGCGATGTTGCCGGCCCCGCCCGCCTCGGCCACGAACTGGCCCCCCGGCCGGAGTAGCCCGGCCACCGACCTGAAGACCTGCGCGTGGTCCGGCAGCCAGTGCAGCGTGGCCACACTCAGTACCGCGTCCACCGGCGCCAGGGCCGGCAGCGGCTCGCGCAGATCGGCCTGCAGCACCTGGACCCGGTCCAGCTGCCCGGCCAGCCGCTCACGCAGTTGCGTGAGCATCTGCCGCGAGCCGTCGATGGCGAGTACCCGGCCCCGGGGCAGCACCTCCAGCAGCTGCTGCGCGTCCCGCCCGGTTCCGGCGCCGATGTCGGCCACGGTCTCGTCCCCGGCCAGCCGGAGCCGGGCGATGGTACTGGGTCCCCACCGCTTATGGGGCAGCGGCAGCGCGTCGTAGCTCTCGGCATCCCATTCAAACAGCTCCACAACGAGGACCCTACCAAGCTGTCTCATTATAGTTAACTCTTCGTCTCGTATGGTGAGACTGCTAGGAGAGCCCTGCCCCGGCCCGGCGGGCCAGCAAGCGCCGCCGGGTACCCCGCTGAGCGCCCGGAACGTCGTCCTGGCTGACCACGGACATGCCGTCCGGCAGCAGCGTGGCTGGCTCCCCGGGCCCCAGGCACCACTCGGCGGGCAGCGTGGGCCGGGCCTGGCGCGCGGCGGTCGTGAACGCCTCCCAGCCGAGCACGCCGCCGGGGGCCACCGCCGCCACGGCCGCGGCGAAGACCCCGGGGTCCCAGAACCCGGTGGCCAGCACCAGCGCGTAGCGGCCCGGCTCCGGACGCCACGCGCCGAGGTCGGCGTGGACCAGGGTGATCAGGTGGTCCAGGCGGCGGCGCCGGGCTTCCTGGCCGAGCAGGCCGAGCGCCACCTCGGAGACGTCGACCGCGGTGACCGGCCGGCCCTGCGCCGCGGCCAGCAACGCGCTGCCGGACGGCCCGCTGGCCAGGTCGGCGACCGGCCCGGCCGGCAGGTCCAGGGCCAGTGCGGCGGCCGCCAGCGGATGCGGCCGGAACGTCGGCGTGAACCCGGCGCCGTACCTCTCGTTCCAGCGCAGCCGGTCCGGATGCCCCGCCAGTTCACTCTCGGGTTCGGTCACCCTGCGCAGGCTAATCCCCCAGCCTGGCCAGTCCAGCCGCCAGTTCAGCCCGCGAGTTCAGCCCGCGAGTTCAGCCCGACTGGGGCGGCGCGTAGAACAGCACGTCGTTGTCCTGGCCGGTGGCCACGCACGAGTTCACCGCCGCGCAGCTCAGGCTGGTGATCCGGGTCCCGGGAGCCGCGGCGGCCACGTGGGTCCACAGACCATGGGCGTAGCTCGCGGTCGCGCCGGACCGGGCCACCGCCAGGCAGGATCCCGCAGACGGGCAGGACACCGCGGCGGCCGGCAACCCCAGCGGCTGGAGTCCCCAGAGCCCGTCGGAACGTTCGGCCGCCTGGCCGGACGAGTCAACCGCCATGCAGAAGGACGTACTGGGGCAGGACACGCTGACCAGATCGTGGCCCATGTCCGCCGCGTCCGGCCCGCTCCATGAGGATCCGTTGTAGGTGAACACGTTCCCGCTCGCGCTCACCGCCACGCAGTAGGCCGGGCTGGCGCAGGAGACCGAGTTCAGCGGCTGCCCGCTCGGGTCAACCGTTTGCTGGCTCCACCCTGTGGCAGCGCCCCGGTAGGTGAAGGCGACGCCGATGTTGTCGACGGCTACGCAGAAGGACGAGTCAGCACAGGACACGCTGGTCAGCGTCCCGGATCCGGAGCCGACCAGGGCCGGGGCGCCCCAGGTGCCGTGGCTTTGCGGGATCGCGAACCCCTCGGCGTCGACGGTGAGGCAGAACCTGGTTGAGGGGCAGGAGATGGCGATCAGGTGACCGTTCGCGTCGGTGTTAGACACCGGCCAGGTCCCGCCGGACTTGAGGGACAGCACCGTGCCCGCGTCATCCGTGGCGTAGCAGACGGTGCGCTTCGGGCAGGCCAGGCCGGTGATCTGGGTGCTGCTGGCCGGGAGGGTCTGCGGGTCAACCGGTACCGGCGAACTCCACCGGGGCGCCGCCGGGGCCGGGCTGGCGGACCCCACTCCCCCCGCGACATTGTGCCCGGAGCGCGCCGGCCGCCGTGCTGGTGGCGGCGGGGATGGCCGCGACGGTCTGGTGGTTGTGCATCACGACCAGGGTGCCGGTCACCCCGGTCACGCCGAGGATCGCCACCGCGGCTACCGCGGCCAGGAGCCGGGAGCGGCTGGGACGGCGGTAGCCGGCGTCCGTCAGCGGGTGGCCGGGAATGGTCGCGCCGGCCGCGGTGTCCGGCCCGTCCTCGTCCTCGTCCTCGACCCGGGGCGCAGCCAGGGTGCCCACCGCTCCCGGCGCCATGGCCCGCGCTGCCGTTACGAGTACTGCCGTGGCCGGCGTCGGCGTGGCCGGTGCCAGCGGCGGCCGTCGGGCCGGACGCGGTCATACCGGACGCGGACGCAGCCGGGCGGGCCGGGATGTGCCACTCCCCCGGCGAGGAGGTCCGCTCCTCCGCAGGCGGCGTGGTCCAGGCGGGACGGGGCGCCCATCTCGGCCCGCTCGCTGGGTGAGGATGGCCGTGCGCTGGGCGGGGATGGGCGCTCGGCAGCCGGGGCGGCCGGCAGGCGGATCAGGGCATGGAAGCCGGACACCGGCGTATCCGCGGCGTCACCGGACAGGTCGTTGCCGGAGTCCGCTGGTTCGCCGCGACCATAAGATACCGGAACTGTCCCCGGTCGGCGGCAGGCTCAGTCATGCGCCGAAGCGTCTGGCGCACCGCCGCGGGGAGCGTCAGGCTCATCGTGAGGGTAGAGGTCGGGCGCGCCGTCGGCGGGCGCGTCCGGCGCTGGGTGTCCGTGAGCGTAAAGGTCGGGTGCGCCGGCGGCGGGCGCGTCCGGCGCTGGGTGTGGGTAAGCGCCCGGGGCCGCCGCGTCCGGCAATGGCTCCGCCGAGAAAGGCGGAATGTCGTCTTCGGAGGTGGCCGCGATGAATTCCGTGAACGACCCGCTGCTGTAGGCCGACGTATATTCCGTGACGGGGTCGTCAGCGTATTCGGTGGCGTGTTCCGCCTGCCCCGGGGCGGGATCCGGGCCAGGCTGCGCCGCTGCTCCGGGTGCCGCGGAAAGGTCGCCGGACCGCACGTAGGCTCCGCAACGGCGGCAAAACTCTTCCCCTGGGGGAATGGCATGCCCGTTATCGCAAGTCCACACCGGTCCCCGCTCTCGGTCCCCGCTCTGCGCCCGCCTGCCAGGTCGCCGATATTAGGGCATTTCCGCCCGGACCGCAGACGGGTTGACCAAGGAGTTATTCGGCTCCCGGCTCGAGACGGCGTCCGGTCACCTCCGCTCACGTCACCCACCCGGACGGAGCGGCGCGCTAGCCCGACCGGGGTACCGCGAACCCGGGCGGGGGTCTACGGCATGGCGATCTGCCACAAATCCGGGTCGGCCCAGGCCCCGGTGATGACGGTGTCCGGATCCTGGCCGCGCAGCCGGGCGAAGCGCTCAGCCATGAGCTGCAGGTGCACCGTCATCGGGAGCTGCGCCAGCAACGGTGAGAGGCCGTCGTCCGGGATGGTGAGCATGCTGACGGGAATTCTCTCCCGCGCCGCGGCCTCGCCCACCGCCGCGGTCAGCCCGTCCTGGTCCGCTTCCGGCTGGAGCAGCAGGACTCCGTCGGCGGCGGTGAAGGGCACCGCGTTGCCGTGCAGGAAGCGTTCCGCGTCGAACCCCTCGGCGAGCATCCGGGCCCCCTCGCGGATCTTCAGTGCGGTCTCCCGCGCGGTAACGCCCCACGGGCCGCAGCCGACGATGCCCAGGCTGCGGGCCGGGATCGGCACGTGCTCGGTTGCGGGCGCGGAACAGGCGACCCGGATCTGGGCCGCGGCCTGCAAGATGTCACCCGCGGAGCCGTCCGGCTGGGCGACGCCCGGGAGTGCCTCACTCGTCCCGGCGACCTGGTTGGCCAGCCGGGCCAGCACCGCCAGGGCCGCGACGTAGCTCACCGTGTAGGTCTCGGCTTCCTCCGGTGGCACCGTCGTGATGGCCTCCGGCCAGCCCGCGCCGGTCCCGGTGATCGAGACCACGGGTACCCCGGACGCCAGCGCGTCCGCCCGGGCGCGGGCGGCGTACCCGGTCTGCCCGGTGTGGGTGATGACCACCAGCACGTCGCCGGGGCGCGCGCCGGCGCTCCACCGCACCCAGGTGGAGGCGGGGAACCACCGGGCATCCCGGCCCGCCTGCTCCAGCATCATCACGCCGAGTTCGGCGGCGTGCTGGCTGGTTCCGGTACCCACGATGATCACGCGACGGGCGCCGGCCAGGATCGCGGCCGGGGCGGCCAGGTCGAGCTCGGCGATCCGGTCCAGCGCGTCAGCCTGGGCCATGATCATGCGGTGCATCGCGGTCTGCGTCATCGCTTCCCCTTCGTGCCCGGAGCGTGCCGAGGGCAGCAGCGTACCGAGGCGGGCTGGCGGGGTACCGAACCGGCCGGTTCAGGCCCCAGGAACGCCCGGGCCACCTCGGTACCGCACCCGGGCCCGGGCCCCCTGGAGCGGGGCGGGGGGCCGGCGGGCGGGAGGCGTTAGAGGAAGAGAACTCAGCCGAGGGTGAAGGGGTCGCGGGTACCGCCGGTCAGCTCGACCCAGATGGCCTTGGTCTGGGTGTACTCGTGGACCGCTTCGATGCCGTTCTCCCGGCCGAGCCCGCTGGACCCGAACCCGCCGAACGGCACATCCGGGCCGACCACCCGGTAGGCGTTGATCCACACGGTGCCGGTCCGCAGCGCGTGGGCCACCCGGTGCCCCCGGTGGATGTCCTTGGTCCAGACCGCGCCAGCCAGGCCGTAGCGGGTGTCGTTGGCCAGGCTGATGGCCTCCTCCTCGGTTTCGAACGGGATGACCGCCAGGACGGGGCCGAACACCTCCTCGCAGGCTACGGTCATGCTCGGCTTCACGTTGGTGAGCACGGTGGGCTGGACGAAGTAGCCGCCCAGTTCCCCGGCGGCCTGCCCGCCCGTGGCCAGGGCGGCGCCCTCGCTCGCCGCCGAGGCGAAGAACGAGAGCACCTTCTGGTACTGCGCCTCGGTGGCCAGCGGCCCCATCTCGGTCGCGGCCTCCCGCGGGTCGCCCAGCTTGATCGCCTCCGCCCGGGCGACGATCTTTTCCACCAGGGCGTCGTGCACGCTGCGGTGCACCAGCAGCCGTGACCCGGCCATGCAGGTCTGCCCGGTCGCCGCGAACACCCCGGCCACCACGCCGTTGCTGGCCGCGTCGAGGTCGGCGTCGGGGAAGACCAGGTGGGCGGACTTGCCGCCCAGTTCGAGCAGCACCCCGGTGATGTTGCTGGCCGCCGCCTTGGCGACCTCGGCGCCGACCTGGGTGGACCCGGTGAAAGCGATCTTGTCCACGCCGGGGTGGGCGGCCAGCGCCTTGCCCACCTCGGGCCCGAACCCGCTCACCACGTTGAACACGCCGGGCGGGAACCCGGCTTCCTCGAGCAGCCCGGCCAGCGCGATCGCCGACGCCGGCGAGTAGTCACTGGGCTTGGCCACCATCGTGCACCCGGCGGCCAGGGCGGGGGCCAGCTTCCAGCAGAGCAGCAGGAGCGGCGAGTTCCACGGGACGATCGCCGCCACCACCCCGGCCGGCTCCCGCCTCGTGTACACGAGGAAGTTCGGCTTGTCCGTGGGGATGGTGGAGCCTTCGAGCTTGTCGGCCAGCCCGGAGAAGTAATAGAACCATTCGGGGATGGTGCCCAGCTGGCCGCGCATCTCGCGGAGCAGCTTGCCGGTGTCCCGGGTCTCGAGCTCAGCCAGCCGGTCGGCGTCCCGCGCGATGAGCTCAGCCAGCCGCCGCATGAGCCGGGCCCGGCCGAACCCGGTCAGCTGCCCCCACGGCCCGGACAGCGCGCGCCGGGCGGCCGCCACGGCCAGGTTCACGTCCGCCTCGCCGCCGTCGGCCGCGGTGGCCCACGGGGCGCCGGAGAACGGGTCGACGCTCTCGTAGCGCCGCCCGGAGGCCGGCTGCAGCCGGCTGGCCGTCGATGACCAGGGAGAAATGGGGCAGCTGCGAGGGTGCGGAGTCTTGCGTCGTGGTCATGGTGATGCCTCCTGCTCTGACTGCTCTGCGAGTCCGAATTCCGCGCGGATGGCCTTGGAATGCTGCCCGAGCGCCGGGACCGCACCCATCGCGGCGGTCCGGCCGGGCACCGTGACCGGAGGCAGCAGCGCGCGCAGGGGCCCGTGCGGGGAGTCGATGTCGCGCCACCGGTCGCGGGCCGCCAGCTGCGGGTGGGCGGCGAATTCCTCGGGGCTGCGCATCCGGGCGTTGGCGATACCGGCCGCCTCCAGCGACGCTTCGAGCTGGTCCACTCCGATCCCGGCGAACACCTCGGTGAGGATCACGGTCAGCTCGTCGTGGTGCGCGACCCGGGCTGGGTTGGTCGCGAACCGCTCGTCGGTGACCAGGTCCGGGCGGCCCAGGATCCGCTCGCACAGCACCACCCACTCGCGCTCGTTCTGGATGCCCAGGAACACCTGGCCGTCCTTCGCCGGGTAGGGCCCGTAGGGGGAGATCGAGGCGTGCCGCGCCCCGGTGCGCGGCGAGGTCCGGCCGCCGTAGACGCTGTAGTAGTAGGGCTGGCTCATCCACTCGCCCAGAGCGTCGAGCATGGCCACCTCGAAGGAGCCGCCCCGGCCGGTCCGCTCCCGCTCGTACAGCGCGGTCAGCACGCCGGAGTAGGCGTACATCCCGGCCGCGATGTCGGCTACCGAGATGCCGGCCTTGGCCGGCTCGGCTGGCGTCCCGGTCACGGACAGCAGCCCGGCCTCGCACTGGACCAGCAGGTCGTAAGCCTTCTTGGCGGCGTACGGGCCGTCCGGGCCATACCCCGAGATCGAGCAGCTGATCAGCCGCGGATAGCGGGCGGCGAGCTGCTCCGCGCCCAGGCCGAGCCGCCCCGCCGCGCCCGGCGCGAGGTTCTGCACGAACACGTCCGCGCGGGCCAGCATGGCGTCCAGCACGGACCGGTCGGCGGGCTGCTTGACGTCGAGCTCGACGCTTTCCTTGCCCCGGTTCAGCCAGACGAAATAGCTCGACTGGCCCAGGGCGGACTGGTCGTAGCCGCGGGCGAAGTCCCCCGCGCCGGTCCGTTCGATCTTGATCACCCGCGCGCCGAGGTCGGCGAGCTGGCGGGTGGCGAACGGGGCCGCCACCGCCTGCTCCAGCGCGACGACCAGCAGGCCTTCCAGCGGAAGCCCGCTCACGGGGCTGGCTTGGCTCGCTTCGCTCACGGGGCTGGCTTGGTTCGCTTCGCTCACGGGGCTACTGAGTTGCGCTTGACGAGCTGGCGGGCGATGACGTTGCGCTGGATCTCGTTGGTGCCCTCACCGACGATCATCAGCGGGGCGTCCCGGAAATAGCGCTCCACGTCGAACTCGGTGGAGTAGCCGTACCCGCCGTGGATACGCACCGCGTTGAGCGCGATCTCCATCGCCGTCTCCGAGGCGAACAGCTTGGCCATGCCCGCCTCCATGTCCGCCCGGGCGCCGGCGTCGAAGCAGCGGGCGGCGTAGAGGACCAGCTGGCGGGCGGCGGTCAGCTTGGTGACCATGTCGGCCAGGTAGTTGCCGACCGACTGGTGCTGCCAGATGGGCTTACCAAAGCTTTCCCGCTGCTGGGCGTAGCGCAGCGCGTCCTCCAGCGCGGCCCGGCCGACGCCGACGGCCCGGGAGGCGACCTGGATCCGGCCGATCTCCAGCCCGCGCATCATCTGGCCGAAGCCCTCGCCTTCCCGGCCGCCGAGCAGCGCATCCGCTGGCACCCGGAAGTCGTCGAAGGACAGCTCGCAGCTCTCGACCCCCTTGTAGCCGAGCTTGGGCAGGTCACGGGAGACCGTGAACCCCGGTCCGTGCTCGGCCAGCAGGATGCTGATCCCCGCGTGCGCGGGCCGGGCGGCCGGGTCGGTCTTGCACAGCAGCGCGATCAGCCCGGAACGGCGGGCGTTGGTGATCCAGGTCTTGGTCCCGTTGACCAGGTAGGAGTCCCCGTCGCGGCGCGCGTTCGTGCGCATGGCCTGCAGGTCGGAGCCGCCGCCAGGTTCAGTCAGCGCCATGGTGGCCCGGATCTCGCCGGTCGCCATCCGGGGCAGATAACGCTCCTTCTGCTCGTCGGTCCCGTAGTCCAGGAGCAGTTTGGCCACCACGGTGTGGCCGCCCATGGCGCCGGCCAGGCTCATCCAGCCGCGGGCCAGCTCCTCGGTGACCAGTGCGTAGCAGGGCGTGCTGACTCGCGCCGCGCCCCACGGCTCGGGGATGGCCAGCCCGTAGATGCCGAGCTGCTTCATCTGCTCGATGAGCTTCTCCGGGTAGGTGTTCGCGTGCTCCAGCTCCGAGGCCACGGGCCGGACGTCACGGTCCACGAACTCGCGGACCAGCCCGACGATCGCGCGCTCCTCCTCGCTCAGCTCATCCATGACCGTCCCTTCCCGGCAGTTCGGTGCGCCGGAGCACTAGCAGAAGTCCCGGAGCAGGTCGGCGGCGCTCGGCCAGGTCCACGTGGCGGGATCCAGTTCCTGGCCGCCCGCGTCCAGCCCGGCCAGGCAGTCGGCGATCTTCGCCTGGAGCTGGCCGGCGGTGGCGGGCCGCCCCGGCGATCCGGGCGGGAACTGCTGGGTGATCTGGGCCACGCCGCCACTGGCCGTGTGCAACTCGGCGACCAGTTCGCCGTCGAGCAGCCAGGTCCCGCCCGGCTCGCTCTTGACCTCCACCAGCCCGGCCAGGCGGCGGGCGGCGGGCCGGCGCACCGCGTCGTCGGTGAAGCTGGCGAAGCCGGGGTAGCCGTCGAGCAGCGCGGCCGCCGCGGCGTACTCCAGGCTGAACTTGCCCTGCAGCCCGGTATCCGGCCGGTGATGGATCAGCGGGGTCAGCGTGCCCTCGGGGGTACGGAGCACGATCCGGCTCACCTCGGCCGGGTCCATCGGCCCGGACTGGGCCAGCTCTCCCAGCGCGCTGATCGGGCGCTGCAGCGCATAGCAGCACGGGTAGATCTTGACCGCCAGCCCGCCGGGGACGGCCGGCCCGGAGAGGTCGGCCGCGCCAGGATCCCCGCCGACCAGGGTCATCCATTCCTCCAGCGCGGCCGGGTCGGCCTGCGCCCCGGCCGCCGCCAGGGTCGCGGCCCGGATCCCGCTGTCCACGGCGAATCCCACCTGCAGCGACTTGGCGTCGGTACCGAACGCCCGCTGCACCCCGCCCGCGCCGGGTACCGCGAGCGCGATGGCGTTAGCGATCTGGTCTGGTCTCAGGCCCATCGCGACCGCCGCCCCGACGGCAGCGGCGGGTGCGCCAGCGGTACAGGTCGCGTGCCAGCCCGCCGAGTAGTGCGGCCAGCCCAGCGCGTGGCCGAGCCGGGCCATCACCCCGGCCCCGGCCAGATACGCCCGGGCCCCCGCACCCAGCGCGAGAGCGGTCGGCACACAGACCGCACTGATGTGCGTGGTGGACTCCATATGCAGGTCATCGAAGTCCAGGACATGGGCGGCCACCGCCCAGCGCGGCCCTTCCGGCATCGTCTCGGCCAGCTGGGTGACCCGATGATCACGGCCGGCCAGCGCCACCGCGACCGTGTCCACCAGCGAACGGTCGGCCAGGGCCAGATCCTCCCCGGTCGGCTCGAGGTCGTGGGCCCAGCGGGCGAGCCGGATGGCGAGCGAGTCTGCTGGTTCCGGCACCTGGCACCTCTCCCGCAGTTGGCCGACTGAATCTAAGATATGTACGGCCATTTGGCTACGCAACCGTCGCGAGCCGGCCAGCCCGGCCAGGCCGCGCCCCCTGGGGCGCCCCGGGAGCGCCCGGGAGAAAGGAGCGGGAGCCAGTGCCCGACCAGGCCAGGTCCAGCGCCTACCGGACGCTGGCCGCCTCGCTGCGCGACGCGATCCGCAACGGCGAGTACGCCGACGGCCAGCAACTGCCCACCGAGGAGCAACTGTCGGCCCGGCATTCGGTGAGCAGGCAGACCGTGCGCCGGGCGATGCAGGATCTGGTCTCCGAGGGGATCATCTACCGGGTGGCCGGGCGCGGCACCTACCCGGTGGCCGAGGCCGACCGTTACCTGCGGCATTTCGGCTCGGTCGAGGACCTGATGGCCCTGTCCCTGGACACCGAGTGCGCGGTCATCACCCCGCTGCGGCACGCGGTGGACGTCGAGGCCGCGAGCCGGCTGCGACTGCCCTCCGACGACGTGCACGCGCTGACGCTGATCCGGCTGCATGGGAACGTCCCGTTCTGCCATACCTCGGTGTTCCTGCCGCCGCCGGTCGGCGCGCTGCTGGGCGACGTGCCCGAACTAGCCGCCGCCGGGCGGCGCAGCCAGATCACGGTCATCGGGCTGATCGACACCAGGATGACCCGGTCGATCAAGGGCGCCGAGCAGAGCATCACCGCTGCGGCGGCCCCGGCTGCGGCGGCGGGGCATCTGGAGTGCGCACCCGGCGAGCCGGTCCTGCGGATCGACCGGCTCTACACCGACGACGCGGACACCCCGGTCGAACTGGCGGTCAGCTACTTCGACCCGGCGCACTACTCCTACCGGGTCCGGCTCCGCCGCGGCCCGTCCTGAGCGGCCTCGCCGAGCCGCCGCCGGGCTGGTGCGCCGGGCCGCAGCGTTGGCGAGTTCGAGGGTTGGGCCGGGATGGTCACCGGGGCCGGCCGCCGCTGCGGGAGCGGCCGGCCCCGGTGACCAAGACGGTCAGGCCAGGCCTTCCAGCCGGCCGCAGAACGCCCGGTACTGCTGGAGCGCGGTACGCAGATCCTCGGTCGTCGTGTCCTTCTCCCAGGTCGCGCGCAGCGCCGTCTGCTCCCGCTGCAGCGAGGCCACGAAGGCTTTCGCCACCTCATCCGCAGCCGCCGCGGCGCGTTCCACGGACCCCTTTGGATCATCAACGAACATCGCCTGGATCGCTGGCCACTGCTGCCCGGCGAGAGCGGCGGCGGGGACGCCGTCGCCGTTGGGGCCAGCCGGCCCACTGGAGGAAGCGGCGGGGGTCCCGGCGTCCACGGTGCCGGCGCCTGGGGTTACCGGCGCCTCAGACTCCGGGACGAGCCGCCTGGGCGTCGGACGTCACTGCGCCGCTGGGAGCCGCCGGGTCACCCGGAACAGGATCCGAGGGGACCACGAGAGGTGGCGGGTCCTGCTCCAGTCCTGCCCTGCCCGTCTCCGGTGCCGCATGCCGGCCGGCCAGCTCGTCGCTGGCCAGCTCGTCGCTGGCCGTCGTGGCCAGCTCGTCGTCGGCCAAACTGTCGGCGGCCGGCCGGTCGGTGACCGGCTCGTCGCTCACTACCTGACCGGTGACCGTCCGGTCGGTGGCCGTCCCTTCGCCGGGCTGGTCGCCGGCCGGCGTGCTGTCATCGGCCGCCGCCTCGCGGGCCGTGACATCATCCGCGTCGGGGTCATCGACGGGGGGGCCGCCCAGGATCTCGTCATGGCGCTCGACGACGATGGGGTCGTCCGTCATCTCGTCGTCGGCCATGTGGCCCACCGTCTCGTCGCGCTGGGAAGTCATCTGCGTCACCTTTCCTGCCGGCGCGCGCTGGCCACGGCGTCGGGGGTGGGAGTGAGGGCCGGATCGGCGGGCTGGTCCACGGAGGCGGCGGGGGCCTCGTCCGCGGGGGTAGTGGCGGGTTCGTCCGGGCGGGTAACGGCCGGGTCATCCACCGGAGTGGCCGCGGGCTCGTCTGCGCGAGTGACCACGGGCTCGTCCGCGGCAGCGGCCGCAGGCTCGTCCACCGGAGTGGCCGCAGGCTCGCCTGCTCGAGTGGCCACTGGCTCGTCCACGGGAGTAGCCGCGGACCGGTCGTCGCTGGCAGGCTCGCCGAGGAGCTCAGCGAAGAGCGCCCGGTAATGGATCATCGCCTGGCGCAGGTCCTCGGTGGTCGCGGTGCCAGCCGCGGCGTTCTGGCTGATGTCATGAGCCGCCCGGAAATGGTCCAGCGTGCTCGCGTGCTCCACCGACAGGTCGGCGAGCGTCTGGTCATAAGGCTGGGTGGGGTAACCGCGGGCTTCCATCACGGTCGAGACCAGCGTCTGGGCCCCGGTGACGGCGGCCTGTGGTGCGTCTACGAACTGCTCCTGGACCGCAGTCCACTCAGACTGGTACTGGTTCCGCGCGGTCGGGCTCAGCGGCCGGATATCAAGTTCCCGGACGTGCTTCTCGCGCTTCGCCAGTTCGGCTTCTGCTTCGCGCCTGCTGCCGCTCTCGGTGACCGCCCGATCGTATTCGGGCCCGAACCGTTCCCGCAGCCGGCGGCGGCGGTTCACCGTCGCCAGCACGAGCAGGACGGCGGCCACAACGATGACGACAATAATGATCGCCACAATGGCCCCAGTTGCCATGGGAACCTCCTTTTCCGGAACTAGCGCCCTCCGAGTCCCCTTCAGCGGGCGCCCCAAACACGAGTCCTCGCCGGCTTCACTCCCGTTCACCGGGTCGACGGCCATGTTCACGTGCGCAATGCCCGGGTAGTGGCGCGGGCATGAGTACCACCGTCTACGAGACCGAAATGAAGTACGAGGCTCCCCCGGGCACCACCGTGCCGCAGCTGGACAGCCTCCCCAGCGTGGCCAGCACCACCGGTCCGGAGGAGCAGCTCCTGGAAGCGGAGTACTACGACACCGGCGACATGCGGCTGATCCGCAACGGGGTCACCCTGCGCCGGCGGCGCGGCGGCAGCGACCCGGGCTGGCACCTGAAACTCCCGGCCGGGGGCAGTACCCGGCGCGAGATCCAGCTGCCCCTGGGCCGCGGGCGGCAGGTGCCCGCGCGGCTGGCCGGGCTGGTCCGCGGGTACACCCGCGGCGAGGCGCTGCACCCGGTAGCCCGGATCAGTACCCGGCGGCAGGTGCTGACGCTGATCGACGACGCGGGCAGCTCGCTGGCCGAGATCGCCGCCGACGACGTCTCCGCCCAGACGATGGGCGAGGAAACCATGATCTCGCAGTGGGCTGAGGTCGAGGTCGAGCTGACCGGTGGCAGCCCCCGGCTGCTGAAGGCGGCGGACGCGCAGCTCCGCCGGGACGGGCTGCAGCCCTCCGCACGGGCCGCGAAGCTGGAACGGGCGCTGGGCTGGTCGGCTCCCGGTAAGTCCCGGCCGGCCGGGAACGGGCGGCAGCACGCCGTCCGGCCAGCGTCCGCCGGTGACGTCGTGCTGGCCTACCTCCGGAAGCATGGCGCGCGACTGGAGTCGCTGGATCCGCTGGTCCGCGCGGACGAGCCCGACGCGGTGCACCAGATGCGGGTGACCACCCGCCGCCTGCGCAGCACCCTGCAGTCGTTTGGCACGGTCATCCCGCGCTCAGGGAGCGAAGGGATGCTCACTGAGCTGAAATGGCTCGGCGGAGTACTCGGCGAGGCCCGTGACGCCGAGGTGCTGGCCAGCCGGCTCGCGCACAACCTGCGGACGCTCCCGCCCGAGCTGGTGCTCGGGCCGGCCGAGGCGCGCGTTCAGGGCCACTTCGCCCCGATTCAGGCGGCCGCGCGCACGAACGTGCTGGCCGCGCTGGACTCGGCGCGGTACTTCGCCCTGCGCGACGGGCTGGACGAGTTGCTGGCCGATCCCCCGCTGTCGGCTGAGGCGGACCGGCCCGCGGGCCGGGTGCTGCCCGCCACGGTCCGCCACACCTACCGCCGCACCCGGCGGCGGATCCGCCAGGCCGGGCACACGCCCCCGGGCCGAGGCCAGGAGCTGGCCTATCACGAGGCCCGGAAAGCCGCCAAGCGGGCCCGGTACGCCGGGGAGGCGGTCAGCCCGGCCCTGGGCCAGGACGCCCGGCGGTTCACCAAGCAGATGAAGAAGATCCAGTCCGTCCTCGGCGATCACCAGGACGCGGTGGTGGCCCGGGGCGTGGACCGGGAACTCGGCATCGGGGCGCACCTGGCCGGCGAGAACGCGTTTACCTTCGGGCTGCTGTACGAGCGCGAGGACCAGCGCGCCGCCCGGCTGCGTGCGGAAGCGCGGCAGACCTGGAAACAGGCCCCCAAGCCCCGGTTCGGCCAGTGGTCAGGCTAGCCCAGTGGCCGGGCTAGGACAGCGCTCCAGCTAGCGCGCGGGCCGGGCCTGATCCGATGATCAGGCCCGGCCCGCCGCGTTGACAGACCCGCTGCGTTGACAGAGGGGTACGTCGCTCAGCGCCGGCGGCTGCGGACTACGAGCCAGCCCGTCAGCAGCAAGGCACCCGCGGCCGCGGCGGCCGCGAACGGGACCCGGTGCTGGTTCACGGTGGCCGCGGCCCGCTTGGCGCGCTGCTGGACCGGCTCCGGGGTAGCGGCCCAGGCGGTCGCCCCGGCCTTGGTGGCCGCGGCCTGCGCGGTGGCCCCGGCCTGGGAAGCGCGGCTGGCGATGCTCTTGGTGACTGGCTCCCCCGCGCCCAGCACGGTCTTGCCGTTCTCGGTCACGGTCTCCCGGACCCCGGCCGCCCGGCCGCTGACCTCGCCCTTCAGGTGGTCGGCCTTGCCGGACAGCCCGTGGGTCACATCGCGGACCTTACCCTTGAGCTGGCCCGAGACCTCGCTCACCTTGCTCTGGGCCCGGGCCTTCACGTCCACCTTGGCCGTCAGCGCCTCGACCGTGTTCCCGAGTTCTTCCCGGGTCCGGTTGATCTCCTCGACCAGGGCTTCCGGATTGTCGGGCGGGGAGCCGGTCTCGCCTGGTGCGCCTTCTGCTGCGGTCATCGGTGTGCCCTTTCCTTGATTTCTTCCACATCGGCCTTGACGCTCTGCACGGTCTGCTCCGGTACCGCCGGCGTGGCCCGACCAAACTGACTCTTACCCAGCATCGCGGCGATCGCCGCGACGACCAGCAGCGCACCGCCCACGATCAGGGCCGCCGCCCAGGCCGGCACGACCAAGGCCAGCCCGATAATGGCCGCCGCCAAGAAGCAGCCAATACCATACAGCGCCAAAAGACCGCTGCCGCCGAACATGCCCGCGCCCCGGCCGGCCCGCTTGGCTTTAGCGGTCATCTCGTATTCGGCCAGTTTCAGCTCATCCCGGATGAGCCGGGAAACCTGCTCAGACAAATTCTTGACCAGGTCGCCTGTGGAAGTCTCCGCTGTTACGGCGGGCGATGTCGTACCGTTCGGGTCTGCCATGGTGTGTGCCCTCCCTGAGCGTGGGCCCTGACCTACCCTGGTGTACCCGCTGCTAACGCGGGGGAAAAAGAAAACGGCCACCCAGCGGTTCAGGTGCCCGAAGGCTCAGGCGCCCGAAGACTCAGAGGCCGGCCCGGCGAGGCTGCCCGCGACCTTTTCCGTGATCAGCTCGAACGAGCGGACCCGGTCCTCGATGTCGTAGACCATGGTAGTCAGCATCAGCTCGTCGGCCGCGGTCCGCTCGAGCAGGCTGGACAGCTGCTGACGGACCGTTTCCGGGGAGCCGATCGCCTGGCCGGAAAAACGGTCCTGGGCGAACTCCCGCTCCCGGTCGGAGTAGGGATAGGCCGCCGCCTCCTCGGGGCTGGCCAGCGGGGCCGGCGTCCCGGACCGGAGCCGGACGAAGGACAGGGCGGCCGGCCCGGACAGCCACTGGGCCCGCTCGTCGGTGTCCGCGCAGATCGCGCTCACCGCCACCATCGCGTACGGCCGTTCCAGCCACTGGGACGGCTGGAAATGCTGCCGGTACAGGGCCAGCGCGGGCACGGTGTTGGCCGAGCTGAAATGGTGCGCGAACGCGAACGGCAGGCCGAGCACCCCGGCGAGCTGGGCGCTGAAGCCGCTGGAGCCGAGCAGCCAGATGGCGGGCATGTCACCCCGCCCCGGCGTTGCGGTGATCCGCCGCCGCAGGCCCTCCGCACCGAAGAGCCCGATCAGGTCGGCCAGTTCCTGCGGGAACGCCTCCGCCGAGAGCCCTTCCATGGTGCGCCGCAGCGCGAGCGCGGTGTACTGGTCGGTGCCCGGGGCCCGGCCGATGCCCAGGTCGATCCGGCCCGGGTGCAGCGCCTCCAGGGTGCCGAACTGTTCTGCCACCACCAGCGGGGCGTGGTTGGGCAGCATCACGCCGCCCGAGCCCACCCGGATCGTGGAGGTCGCCGCGGCCAGGTGGGCGATCAGCACAGCGGGGGCTGAACTGGCGATGGCCGGCATGTTGTGGTGCTCGGCCACCCAGAACCGCCGGTACCCCAGCTCTTCGGTGCGCCGGGCCAGCGCAGTGGTGTACTCCAGGGCCTGGGCGGCGCTGGCCCCGGCCGCCACCGGAGCCAGGTCCAGCACGGACAGCGGTACGTTGCTCACCTAGCCGCCAACCCGCCGCCGGCGGCGTTTCTTCCGGGAGGCCGGCTCAATACCGGGGCTGGTTATCCAGGCCCGGCCGGGCCAGCGGTCACATCGGCGCCGGCCTGGCCAGCCAGACCGCCTGGAGGATCTGCACCTCGGGTGTGATGATGCCGACCGTGCGCACCCGCGTGGGGGCAGTAGCCGACCAGATGCCCAGGCCCGTGGCGGACTGCATAAGGAGCTGGGTGCCCGCCTGGTTCCAGGCCAGCGGCTGCCAGCCGGGCGGCAGCGGCTGGCGCCTGCCGTCGGGGAAGAGCAGCTCAGCCCGGTTCGCCGGGAACGCGACGGCCAGCGCCGGGGCGCGATGGCCCCAGGCCAGCAGGGAAGGGATCGCGGACACCCCGGTAGTGAGCGTCGTGACGCCGCCGTGGCGGTAGACCAGCACGCCCGGCCGGCGGCTGTCCTGCGGCCCGGTCCAGCCTTGGATGGCGATCTGGCCGTGCGGCCCGAACACCGGGCCGTCCAGCGGGCGGCGCTGGCGGTAGACGACGGTGGCCGGGCTGGTGAAAGAGGGCTGGGTCCAGATGGCAAAGTTTGGGTCCTGGTGCGCGCCGGACCCGGTGGGCGGGGTGACGTAGCCGATGGTGCCGTGACTGCTGATATCGGGCGAGCTGCCTTCGATGAGGGGTCCACCGTAGCTGTGCCGCAGCCAGGACGGGCCGTGCCGGGTCCACCGGGCCAGCCGGTCCGTCCCGTCCGCGGAGTCCCCGACGATGATCCCTGCGCTGGACGCGGCCAGCGCGTCGACTCCATGACCGGGAGGACTGTGGGTGAGCTGGGTAAGAGCCCCGCCCGGACCCACCTCCCACACGTTCAGGCTGTTCAGCGACCGCCCGGCGAGCAGGTAGTAAGCTCCCGGCGGCAGTTGGCCTGCCGTGCCCGCCGGCAGCGGCCGGGCGGACACCGCGGACGCGACCGCCGCGGGGGCGGCCGACGGGGACGGGTCCGGCGGCGCGGTGGTGGCGGCCTGGCTGACCCGGGCGGACCGGGCCGGGGTCGCGGTGCCGTCCGCGACCGCACGCCCAGTACAGCCTGCGGCGGCCAGAGCCAGCAGGCAGGCGGCCAACGGGGCACTAACCCATCTACCCACACCAGATCCCGCGCGTAGTAGAGACGGAAACCGGAGCAGGACGCTGCCGCCACCTCCCGTTCCGGTTAAAGCTAAGGTATCAGCGGTGGCAACTTTTAGTAGTGTCGTGGCCGACGGGAAGGCTGTGACCTGGGCCGCAGTGTCCCCGGTACCGGGCCGCGGGCTGCCCGGGATCGTGACCGGATTACCGGGATCCGGATACCGTGGGTCAGTGAGCGACTGGGCGCAGATCCGGGCCGCCGCCGTGCTCTACGAGGATGACGCGGCGCTGGTGCTGAACAAGCCGGCCTGTCCGTCATGGGCGAGCGGCACGACACCGACCTGGTCCGGCTGGCGGAGGAGGCGGGCGAGAAGCTGTACCCCGCCCACCGGATCGACAAGGTGACCTCCGGGGTCCTGCTCCTGGCCAAGGACCTGGCCCTGCACGGCGACCTGACGCGCCAGTTCAACCGGCGCACGGTGGACAAGGTCTACCTGGCCGTCACCGCCACTACCGGGCTGCCTGGCCGGGGCACCATCGAACTGCCGCTCAGCGTCGGGCGCAAGAACCGGGTCCGGGTGGCCGCCAACCGGGCCGCGATCGCTTTCGACCCGGCCTGCTCCCGCTGGTCGATCCCGGCGGACGAGCAGTTCCAGGACGTGCGGAGCTACCCGTCCACCACCACGTTCCAGGCCGTGAGGGGCGACGCCGGGCACACGCTGCTCGCGGTCTGCCCGCTGACCGGGCGCCGGCATCAGATCCGGGTGCACCTCGCGTGGATCGGCCATCCCATCGAGGGCGACCCACTGTTCGACAAGGCAGCCACCGGCCGGACGCTGCTGCACTCATGGCGGCTGGGGTTCGACGCGGCCTGGGACGGTGGCCGGCGCATCCGGGTCGAGGCGCCCCCGGAAGCCGACTTCTGGGCGGCGCTGCCCGGGGGGGCCGTCCCGCTGCCCGGCTGGGAGGCCACTCACCAGGTGTGAGCCGATTCGCTGGCGAGGGGAGGCGCGCCGGAGGCGTGTCCTCGCCGAGCCGGCGAATGGCGGGGGTTCCAGGGGGTCGTCGCCCAGGGATAACAGAGCGTCAGGCCGGCGGCGGGCCGAGGAAGATGCAGAAGGGATGCCCGGCCGGGTCGGCGTAGACGCGCAGCGGCTCCTCCGGGTCGCCCGACCGGTCGTAGATCATCCGGGCCCCCAGGCCCAGCGCCCGCTGGTGGGCCGCGCCGAGTTCGTCCGCGGTGGTCACGTACAGGTCCAGATGCATCTGCTGGGGTACCGCGCCGTCTGGCCACGTCACCTGGGGCAGCTCCGCCACCTGCTGGAACGCGATACGGACCGCGCCTGCGGCGTCCCTGAGGACCAGCCAGTCCTGGCCCGCCGGGTCCGGCTCACCCGGGGCGGGCGGCTCATCGCCGGGCCGGTACCGCCAGCCCAGCAGCTGCCGGTAGAACTCAGCCAGTTCCCGCACGTCAGTGCCGTCCAGGACGACCTGCCGCAGCAACGGGTACCCTCGCCCTGCCCCTTCGTTCTCTGCCACGGACGCTTAGTACCCGGGCTGGTGCCGAGTATCCGCCTGCGGTTCCGGCGTCCCGGGTGAACGGCCCGCCGGGCCGCGAGGAAAGGAGCAAGGCCAATGCTGCTCAAGTCCCGCATGGGGATCAGCGCCGACGGCTCGGCCGAGCTCGTCGGCACACCGGCATGACCGATGGCGGGAGGCTACCCGCGGTGGCCCGGCTCGCACAGCCGCGCCGCGGGCACTTCGACCTGGGCACGGGGTTCCACGGGGACCTGTGGCTCGACCTCGACGCGCTGTTCCTGCGCCCGGCGCGGCTGCGCCCGTACGTGCAGTGGCTGAGCGCCCGGCTGGACGCGCACCACATCGACGCGGTCTGCGGCCCGCTCGAGGGCGGCGCCTTCCTGGCCCTGGCCGTGGCGGACGTGCTGGACACCGCCTTCCTGCCTGCAGGCCGGTCACCTGGTGCCTGCGCGCCGGGAACCTCCGCCCGGGCCCAGGCCGGGTACCGCCTGGCTCCCAGCGTGACGCGGAGAGCGGACGGCTGGCGGGTCGCGATCGTCGATGACGCCATCAACGCCGGGACCGCGGTGCAGGCCTGCTTCGGCTTGCTCCGGGGGATCGGCGCCGTCCCGGTCGCGGTGGGCGCGCTGCTGGCCCTCGGCGGGGCTGCCGCGACCGTCGAGGCCACCATGTCCGTCCCCTGCCACGCCGCGGCCACGCTGCCCAGCCAGGTGTGGCCGGCCACCGACTGCCCCTTGTGCGTGACCGGCGTCCCCCTCAACACCGCAGCCGGAGGCTTGAGGCAGCCGACCTAGCCGGCCAGGTCGCGGGCGTGCAAGCGGGTCTGGTGCGGCTCGCCCGGCGGCTCCTCGACGCCGAAGCTGAGAATCCGGCTGGGACGGATCCGGATCAGCGGACCGCCGTCGACGCCGTCCTCCAGGGCTTCCGCGGTGCCCCGGACTTCCAGGAAGCGCACCCGCCACGGATCGGTGGACGCGATGTCGTCCACCACGAGGGCGGCCTGGCCGTTGCGGCGGACGTTACGGAACTTCTGGCTGGACGTCAGGTTGAAGCCGGTCACGTCGATCGTGCCGAGCCCGGGGTTGACGCGGAAGCCGACGGGCTTGACCTGAGGGCTGCCGTCCGGCTGGATGGTGGCCAGCCTGCCCAGCTGCTGGCTGCCCAGGTAGGCCGTTTCGGCGTCGGTGAATGCCATCTGCTGCTCCAGTTCGCTGGTCATGTCGATCAGCGCGCCGCCCTGTCCGGCCCGGCGCACCCCCAGCACGGTAGAACCTCAACCCCGCTTGAGGTCAAGGGGCAGCGCCGGGACGTATTCTCGGTCTTTGGCCGCCTGGGCCGGGCTCGGAGGAGACATCGCGTGCTGAGGCTGGACCACGAGGCGGAGGACGCGGTGCGGCAGCGTCTCGGCGCCGCAGAAGCCGACGCGTTCCTGGCCCGGCTGGAACAGCTGTCGTTTGACATCGCCGGGCCACTCGAGCAGGTCTATGGCGGCGTCGATCGACACCACCCGGTTCGCGACCGGGCTGATCCTCGACGCGCTGAACGCGGCCGCCGAGCGGCCCGCGCCGCTGCGCCTGCTGGACCGGCGCCGCGAGATCGATCCGGCCTGGTTCCAGCGGTCCCGGATGATCGGCTACGTCTGCTACGCGGACCGGTTCGCCGGCTCGCTGCGCGGCGTCCGGCAGCATCTGGACTACCTGGCCGAGCTCGGGGTCACGTATCTGCATCTGATGCCGCTGCTGCGCCCCAGGGACGGGGACAGCGACGGCGGCTATGCGGTGGCCGACTACGGTGCGGTGGACCCGCGGGTCGGCAGCATGGCCGACCTGGAGGTGCTCGCCGCCGAACTGCACGGCCGCGGCATCGCGCTGTGCGTCGACCTGGTCCTCAATCACACCGCGCGCGAGCACGAATGGGCCCGCAAGGCGCAGGCCGGAGATCCCGCCTACCGCGAGATGTACCTGATCTATCCCGACCGCACCGCACCCGACGCTTACCAGGCCACGCTGCCCGAGGTCTTCCCGGACACGGCCCCCGGCAGCTTCACCGAGGTACCCGGCCTGGGCTGGGTGTGGACGACGTTCCACGACTACCAATGGGATCTGAACTACGCCAATCCCGCGGTCTTCCGGCAGATGCTCGCGACCATGCTCACGCTGGCCAACCGCGGGGTCGACGTGCTGCGGCTGGACGCGGCGCCGTTCTTGTGGAAACGGTCCGGGACCGACTGCCAGAACCAGCCCGAGGCGCACCTGCTGCTCCAGGCGTTCCGCGCGCTGACCCGGCTGGCCGCGCCGGGCCTGGTCCTCAAGGCCGAGGCGATCGTCGGCCCGGAGATGCTGGTGGGCTACCTCGGCGCGCACGACCGCTACCGGCCCGAGTGCGACCTGGCCTACGACAACCAGCTCATGGTCATGCTCTGGTCGGCCCTGGCCAGCCGGGACGTGCGGCTCGCCGAGCACGCGCTTTCCCGCCGCCGGGCCGCACCCGCACCGACCGCGTGGGTCTCCTACCTCCGCTGTCACGACGACATCGGCTGGGCGGTCTCCGACGCGGACGCCGCCGCCGTCGGGCTGGGCGGTTTCGAGCACCGCCGGTTCCTGAGCGAGTTCTTCGCCGGGCGTTTCCCGGGGTCGTTCGCGCGCGGCGCCCTGTTCCAGGAAAACCCGCGGACCGGGGACGCGCGGATCTCTGGCATGGCCGCCTCGCTGTGCGGCATCGAGAGCGCGGTGGCGGCCGGAGACGAGGCCGAGCTGACGCTGGGCCTGCGGCGGCTGGAGTCCATGTACGCGGTGGTTTTCTCCTTCGGCGGCATCCCGCTCATCTACATGGGCGACGAGCTGGCCATGCCGAACGATCCGGGGTGGGCGCAAGACCCGGCGCACGCGCACGACAACCGGTGGATGCACCGGCCGCGGATGGACTGGGCCCGGGCCGCCCGGCGCGGTGACCCGTCCAGCGTGGAAGGCCGCGCGTTCTCGGCCCTGCAAGGCCTGGCCCGCGCCCGCCAGCAACTGCTGGCGCTGCGGTCAGGCGGGACGACCGAGGTCCTGCCGGCCGGGAACCGGAGCGTGCTGGCCTACCGCCGGGTGCATCCGCGCAGTGCCCCGTTCCTCTCGCTGACCAACTTCAGCGACGTCAGCCAAGGGGTTGACGCGGAGATCGTGGCCCGGGCCGGCCTGACCCGCCCCCGGCTCGCGCACGCCAGCACCGCGGTAGACCCCGGCGCGCCCCGGATCGAGCTCGAACCCTGGAGCTTCGCCTGGCTCACCGGAGCCTGACCCGGGCCGGCCGCGAAGGTTCCGGCCTGGTCTCGGGCCGGTTAATTTCCCCGCAAAAGCCCCACCGTACGGGCTACGGTGTGTGCCGAAACGGCCGGCCAGGAAGCAGCCAGCCGGGTCGCAGCCGAACACCGCAGCCGAGCAACGGGGAGGCACGGCGCGATGAGCACTCCGGGGAGCCCGTCCGCCGCCGGGCCGGGCTGTCCCGACGACGGGGCGATCGTCATCGCCCCTGCCCATCCCGCAATCGAGCACGACGAGCGGGACATCGTGTTCGAGGTTCGGGAGTCCTTGGCTGGCGCGCCAGTGCTGCCGGTGTTCAGCTCCGTACCGCGACTGGTCGAGGCGCTCGGCCACGCCCAGCCCTGGGTCGCCCTCCCGCTGTACACCGTGCGGGAGCTCGCGGGCGCCCGCGGTGTGCACACCGTCCTGCTCGACCCTGACGTTCAGCCCGGCGCCTGGCGCTGGGACTACGACGATCTCGACCGGCTGCCGGGGAGCGACTCATGAGCGACGGATTCCAGGTGGTCATGTCCGACCTCCAGGAGGCGGCGACCACCTTTCACGCCGAGGCCAAGACGTTCCTGGGCATCATGCCGGACGCCTGCCCGGCCCTGCCCGACGGTGGCTCCGGCGCGTTCAACGAGAGCCTCAGTGCCGTCGTGGACGCGGCGTGCCTGCTGCACCTGCAGATCGGCGGGGACATCGATGACAACGGCACCAAGCTGCAGACCGCGCACGACCGCTACCAGCACACCGAGGAATCGCTGACCACGCTGAGCCAGCAGATCAGCGACCCGGCGCGGATCAGCTGACCGGGATCAGGCACACCTCACGCAGCACCGGCACACGCACCGATCAGGACAAAGGAGACGGCTGTGGGAACAGGTGCGAAGTCCCCGTCCGCGCTGGCCCCGTTCGCCCACAACTGGGTCGGCGGCGACATCCATGGCCTGTCGGCGTACGCGGGAACCCTGTACGGGTACGTGCCCAAGTTCAGCGACGTGGCCACCGCCCTGGACAAGAAGGTCAGCCAGATCGTCGGCGACGCGGGCTGGAAGGGATCGGCCGCCGCAGCCTTCAGCAAAGCCTGGCAGCACGACGCGACCGGCGCCACCGCGCTCGCGGTCATGATCTCCGCGGCCGGTGACGTCGTGAACACGCTGGCGGTCAACCTGGCCAGCATCGAGAGCGCGCTGGAGGCGGCTGCTGACACCACGACCGCGCACGGGGTGCCGGTCGGCGGCAGCGGCCAGCCGCCGCAGGAGTGCTTCGCCGACGCCACCAAGGAAAGCTGGCGGGTCAGCTACCAGTCGTTCTGGAACCAGAGCATGCTCCTGGCGGCCACCGCGCGCAGCCAGGCCGCGGCCGCGCTCGCGCAGCTGGGCACGGCCGCCACGGAGGGCGGCGGGGACGCGGGCCTGGGCCAGGGCGACTACACCGCGCTGTTCGACACGCTGGCCGGGTTCTTCGGCGCGCAGACCCGGTACCGCGCCTACGTCGAAGGCAAGCTCCCGGGGCTGAAGAAATCCATCAGCAAGGCGATCACCGACGCGCGCGAGGAGGCCCGGCAGGCCGACGGCCGGTTCGGCCCGTGGAGTGACGAGGGCAGGCAGAACTTCGGCGACGCGAAGAGCACGTTGTCCTCGGTCCAGGACGATCTGGCCGCGGCGGAGAAGACCGAGAACCCGTTCACCAAGGCGTGGGGCTTCAGCCCGAGCGACATCAGCAGCGTCGGCACCAAGCTGGAAGGACTGGACGGCACCGGCGGCGGGCTCGCGCGCTTCGCCGGTGACATCCCGTTCGTGGACGTCGCGGCGGCGGGGGCCAGCACTTACTTCGGCGCCCAGGACGACATGGCCGCGGGCGTGCCGGCCTACGTCGCCTACCCGGGCGAGGCCGGCGGCAACGTCGCCGCGATCGCCGCCGGCGGATGGGTCGGCGGGCTGGCTGCCGGAGGAGCCGCGGCCGGCCTCGGCGCGCTGGGGGCGAGCGGGGTGGGCCTCACCCTGGCGGCCGGCGGGGCCGGCGTGCTGGCCGGCGGCGTCGTCGCCTACGGCGTCGGCGACTTCGCCCACAACCTGATCCAGGAAAACTGGGGCGCGGACATCTCCAAGCACGGTGTTATCTTGGGCATCGGCGACGGGATCGGGGACAGCGCCGTGAAGACCGGCCAGGACTTCGTCAAGGTGGGTTCCGGCATCGCGCACGGGGTGGAGCACGCGTGGGACAGCATCTTCTGACGACGCGGTGCGTCCCGCCGTCCGGGACCCCGCGGTGAGCGCGGGCCCCGCCGGGCTGCCACCCCGGCACGAACTCCCCCGCGACGTGACGGTCCCGGTCCTCCCCGGCCTCGGCCTGACCTGGTATGACCGCCGGGGCGCGGGCTACTGGGGGCGGCGGGCCGCCCTGTCGATCCTGTGGCTGTTCCTCACCGCCCTGGTCACCCTGATCGTCGTGGCCATCCTGATCGCCCTCTGGCACCGCTCCACGGCCGGCTTTACCGTGGTGCTGGTGGCTCGAGGTTGTCTATTCGCTGGGCGTCCTGGTCTTCTTCGCCGCCGCGACCGCGCGGGGCTGGAACGACCCGCACCCCAGCACGATCCGGCCCGGGAACGTCCTGGGCCAGATCTTCCTGATCCTCAGCGCGCTGACCGTCGGCCTGTACCTGGCCCTGCTGGTGACCTCACTGCTGCCGGAGACCCCGGCCGAGCGGCATGCGCGGCTGGAGGTGGCCGGGCAACTGCGCGACCGCGGCCACGCGGTCGCCTGATGGCCCCGATCATGATGGCCCGATCCTGATGGCCGCGTCTGGCCGCACGGCCAAGCGTCTCGCCGCCGGGCCCACGCTGCTGCTGGCCGCCGAGGTCAGCGACGAGATCGCGGACGCGCTGGTGGCCTACGATCCGGCGCTGCGTGTGCGCAGCGACCGCTTCGCGTTCGGCAACGGCGTGCTGCTGCACGGGCCGGTCGAGGTCACCGCGGAACTGGCCGCGAAGGCGGGGCTGCCCGTCAGCACGGCCTCGGCCTACTACGCGGACATCATCGAGACGGGCACCCGCGGTTCCCGCCCGGACCACGCCAAGTGGCGAGACGCTGAGCGACTGGTCCGCGGCCTGGCCGCCCGGCTGGGCGGTACCGTGCACAGCGAGCGTCCGGCGATGGACCTCAACCTGTCCGCCTCGGTGTACACCGCCCAGCCGCTGCCCGCCGAGCAGGTGATCAGCGTGCTGCAGCCCTACACCGACGACGCGCTGTTCACCGACGAAGACCAGGACGTGCCGGGGGCCTACTTCCTCGTCTCCGAGCAGGAGCCCCGGTTCCTCACCGTGTTCTGGCCGCCGCGGCTGTCCCGGTCGGCCCTGGAACCACCACCGCTCGCCCTGGGGGGCCTGCGCGATCAGGAACCGGCCCGGTGGGAACTGCGGAGCAAGTTCCCGGCCGCCACGGCCGACCGGGCCATCCGGCTCACCGTCGGGGAGGCGGCCCTGGCCCTGGCCCGCCGGGTGGATGGGGTCGTGATCGACCCGTACGGCTTTCCCGTCACCCGCCCCGAGGACCTGCTCCCCCGCTGAGGCTCTGGCACCGGCTTGCATGCCGCAGGCCGCCCCCACCGGACGCCGACCCATCCGGGTCGTTGTGCCAGCGGGACATGTGCGGAATCAAGGCAAGATTGGCCGGTCAACCGCCGCCGGTCCGGCCCGCCAGCCTCGGACCGGTCACCTCTCTGTCTGTCCGTGGCAATGAGCAGAGCCTGAACGAGACCGCGTGCTCATGTTCAGCGGATGCACACGATCCCGGCCGTATTCAATGCTCAGGAGTGCTCGCCAGCGAAGTCCCAGGCCCGTAGCGCACCTGGCTCGAGGCGGATGAGGAGGTCGTCGTCGGCTCTGTCCGCGTACGCGGCTCCGGCTTCGGGGCCCAGGTAGCGAGAGGCGATTCGCTGCACCGCGTCGCCGACCCCCGTGGTGACGAACCGGGCGTGGCCACGCACCTCGATTCCGCGGTACGGCGGGGCATGCTCGCAGACCACGATGCTTGCCCGTGGATCTCGCCGCAGATGCGCCACCTTGACGTCGCGGCTGCTGGTGACGACGCCGAAACCGCCCTCGCGCCACTCGTGCCAGACCGGAGACAACAGCACAGTGCCGTCGCGCCGGTACGTGGCCAGGACCGCGAGCAGCCGGAGTCCGGCCAGGTCTCCAAGATCGTCCATGGTGAGGCCTCTGCGCATCCGGCCAGGGTAACCGGCAGCGGGCCACTGGAACAGGTGAGCTGCAGACGCGAACCGGGCCTGCCCGCATGCCCTTCTCGCAACAGCTGTAGCAAGCCGCCGTTCCGTATCACCGGCGCAGGCTTCGCGACTGCACCAGGCCAGGGAACCGCTGGCCAAGCCGCGGTCAGCTTCCTGCGGCTGACCCGGCTGGGATAGCTTCAATGACGGCGAATCCAATGAGGGCCCAGGTGCGGACAGCAGAGCCCATCCACTGGACTTGAGGAGCGAGACGATGGACGGTGACGCCCAGGCCAGGGCCGCGATCATGGAGCATTGGCGGGCCTCCGAGCAGGGCGACAGCACGACCGAGCACGCCATCTACGCAGCCGACGCGATCTTGGACTACCCGCAGTCGGGCGAACGGTTCCGCGGTCGCGAGACCATCGCGGCGCAACGCGGCGGCCATCCGGCGGAACGGCACTTTACCGTGGTCCGGATCAGCGGCCACGGGGACCTCTGGGTGAGCGAGGTCGTGATCACCTACGACGGGGTACCCACCCACTCGGTCAGCATCATGGAACTCTCCGGCGGTCTCGTCGCCCATGAGACCCAGTACTTCGCCGACCCCTTCGACGCGCCCAAGTGGCGGGCAGCGCTGGCCGAGCCGATGCCGGACCGTTCCGGCTGACCCCGGCGATCGCGGGCCAGCGCCCGGGCACCGCCGCGCTGGCCGCCGGCTGCGTCGATGACACCGGCGGCCAGCGTGCGCACCTCCTGGTGCCTAGCCCGCGGCCAGGGCGGCCCAGAACGCGCAGTTGTGCGTGTTGGCGAAGTTGGTCTCGGTCTGCGGGGTGGGTGGCACCAGCGACTGCATCTTCTGGGTGAGGTTGCCGAAGAGCGGCCAGAACGGGGTGCCAGGCGAGGAGGGGGATCCACGCTTGGCAAAGTCCGTCCAGTAGCCCTTCATGGTCGTCGCCAGCTGCTGCTGTGCTGCCGAGAGCGTCCCCGGGAAAGCGGCCGTCGGCAGATCCATCAGGTACTGGATCTCGGACGCGTGGGGCGCACCGTAGGGGAAGCTGACCGGGGGAAGGAAGTTCTCCGGTGCGTTCTCGTCGTTGAACTCGTAGGCGAAGGTCGGCACGAAGTGCGAGACGGATTGATCAATGACCAGCGCGGGGCACGCGAAGATGGCGTCCGTGCCGACCGCGCCGAGGGCCACGGATGGGCTGGGGAACGCGCTCAGCGGGTACTTGGCCGCGATGACCGCCGCGGCCGCCGAAGGCACCCCGAGTGTGGAAGAGATCATGGCCTGGTAGTTCGAGGCCGTGACCGGATTGCCCTCAAGCTCGCTGAGCGCGACGAACAGCCGCCATTCGTCACGGTTCGTGCCGTTGATGATCGGGACGTGGTTGAAGTCGCCGGTGGCGAAGGCGGTCCCCAGCGACTCCGGCAGCACCTCACTGTTGATGTTCGGCGTGTAGCCCGCCGCGTCCTCGTTGGCCAGGATGGTCGAGACGGGCAGGCTGCGGAGGCAGGCCGCGGTCTGGCTGGCGCATCCCGCCTGGGTGGCGAACGCCTCCCCGGCCGACTCGGCGCTCGACAGCGACGTCTGGGTGAGGTTGTAGGAGCCGCTCTCGGCGATCGCCTTCTGGAACAATCCCCTGGCCTGTGGCGACGCGACCTGTGACAGCGTGGACAGGCCGCCGGCGGACTCACCGAAGATCGTGACGTTGTGCGGGTCGCCGCCGAAGCTGGCGATGTTGCGCTGCACCCAGCGCAGGGCGGCCTGCTGGTCCATGAGGCCGTAGTCGCCTGACTGGCCTTTCGCGTCGGCCAGGGCCGGCTGCGCCAGGAAACCGAGCGCACCGAGCCGGTAGTTGATGGTGACCACGGTGACGCCGTCTGCCACCAGTTTTGCCGGGTCGTAGTCATCGCTTTCGCCCGTCACCAGCGCGCCACCGTGGATCCACACCATGACGGGGTTGGGCGAACGAGGCTTCTGGTTGCCTGGCGTGAAGACGTTCAGGAAAAGACAGTCCTCCGACGTGCTGGCCTGCCCGAAGGGCGACGCTGGCTGCGGGCAGTGCGGCGCGAACTTGGTCGCGTCTCGGACGCCAGCCCAGCTGGCGGCGGGTTGTGGCGGCCGCCACCGCAGCGCACCGACCGGCGGTGCGGCGTACGGGATGCCGAGAAACTCATCGACCGTCCCGTTGGCCAGACCGCGAACTGCCCCATTGGCGGTGCCCACTACCGGTCCGCTGGGGCTGGCGGGCCCTTGCTCGCCGCGCGTGCTCGCGCTCACCGCGGGCGCGGCCGCGACCAGGGCGCCGAGGGTGACTCCTGCGACCGCTAGCCCGGTGCGGGCCCGCCATCCGGTCCATGCCTTGAACATCCAGATCTCCCTTCACGGCTGACGCCGACTGTCACCCTGGTGGCTGGTTTCGCTCATGCTCAAGGAGCGCGTGGCGCATCTCGTCCGGGTCGCCGGTGACAACGGCGTACAAGCCTGGCCGCGTGCAGCCCCCGTGGCGCCGGGCGATGATGGAGATGCCGCCCCAGGTCTGCTGCGTAGCGAACTCGTAGCCGGGGAACTCAGCCGCCAGCGCGCTCAGCTCTGCTGTTACGCCGGTCACGCGGGCCACGGGGCCCCGGCCGAAATCATGGGTACGCCTCTCGCCCAGCAGGTCCGTCATCGCTGCCGTCGCCTCTTCCCGCCGCTGCGCCTGACGTCTTCCATGCGGCCGAACGGACGCGGTTCCCCGCGCTGTCGCAGGTGCTCTCGTGTATGCCTGCGTGCACTCACTGGAGCCTTCGCCATAAGTACGATCCCGTACTTTAGAGCTACGCCAGCTACTGTATGCGCGTGACCGACACCGGGCAAGGGGCGCTCGCCAGGACTCACGCGGGAAAGCTTCTATGCCCACTTCGCGGGCAAGGAGGACTGCTTCCTCGCCGCGACCGCCGGAGGCCGGGACCTCCTGATCGCGCAAGTCGTACGATCACCGGGTTACGAGGCAGAACAGGTGGCCCGCGGGATCCTGGCACACGCGCCAGCGCACCGTCTCGCCACCAGAGCCTGGACGGGGGGAGACACGCTCACCAGCCACTGTCCCCCCGGCAGCTATTACCCGTCGCTGAGCAGCGTCAAGATCGCCGACCAGGATGTCGAAATGCACACCGGGAGCGGGTCCGCTGCCATCCCCGGTTCCCTGGAAGGAAAGCCGCTGACCATGTGGCGGCGGTTCCAGCGTCACCCAGCCCGGATACCACTCCACCGGTGTCCCGCCGAGCAGCCCGGCCCAGAATGACGCCAGGCGCCACGGATCAGAAGCGTTCAGCACAATCTCGCGTATCCACCCGATCGCTGCATCGTCGCCGCCGCCCACCAGCCCATCATCACCGGCCTGACCGCGACCCACGCGTGAGTCCGGTCATCGGCGTCCGCCGCATGGCAGGGCTACACGATCTCGGTATCGGCGCCGTTGATGAGCAAAGCCTGCCCGTCGCGCAGGGGCCGGTAACCGACCCCTTCTGCTCGGTACCGGGCGGCCACGAGGTCTATCGCGGCTGTCTCGGGATGCCCCGGTGACTGGTAGTGCGGGAGGAACGCCTCTTTGAGCAGCGCCAGGCCATCCCACACTGGCTCGGATCCGTAGATCCGCGTGACCGCGCCAGCGTCGTCGACGATCTCAAGACCCCGCAGCGTCGATGACAAGACACACGCCCCTGCGCTGTACCCGGCGTAGACCAGCGCGTCTGCGGCAAGCAGATCACCGAGCACAACGTCCCCGGCGCTGCGGAAGAGCGCGAAGCGGAGCATGAACACATTGCCGCCGCGGAGCCAGGCGAGGGCGACCCCGGCCAGATCACGGCGCAGCCGCCGCTCCTGGCCGAAGTAGTCACGCAGGTCCAGCTCGACAGCATCAAAGCCCAGGTCAGTCAGCGCGGCCAGTTCACGCTCCACCCCGCTGCGGCGCACATCTGCCCGCGCGTCATCCATGGCGTTCGCGATGACCACCGCGTGGCGGCCACCCTCGCCGACGAGGGCCGCGAGGTGCTCTGGATGGTCACCCATCCGAAACGACGACAGGTAAAGCCGCACCGCTGGCCTCCACCTCGCCTGGCCCCGACGATGAAACAACTTACGCTCCGGCCACGGCCAGGGCCGCGCCGGTCACCCGGGCGGGCCGCCGCCGAAGCCGATCTCGTTGCCGTCGGGGTCGCGGTAGATCACCTTGCGCACGCCGTTCCCGTACGTCTCCTGGGCGGCAGGCTCGATTCCCCGGACGCCGATGCCCTCGACCCGCTCATCGAGGTCATCGACGAACACCGTGTGCAGTGCATGGCCGGCTCGCCCGGGCAGCTCCTCGATGTAGAGGTAGCGGTGTTCGGCCAGCTCCCACACCGCTTCCGTCGCATTCGGGAAGAACGAGGGTCCGGAACCCAGCAGCCGCTCGTACCAGGTGAGCGCGCGCTGGTAGTCACTCACCGGAAGCCCCGCGAAGAGATCGACCGTCACGCCCCCACGCTAACGTCGCCGCCTTGGGGCCCGCACGCGGAGCAGACAGGCCCGGCAGACTGGGGGTGTGGAGATTCTGGAAACGCTTGAACTGGGCTCGTCCTCGGTCGTCCTTCGCCGGGCCGAGGCCATCGATCTTCCTGCGATCGTCAACCTGATCGCCGCTGACCAAATCGGCGCCACCCGAGACGGGGTGGAGACAGCAGAAGACCTCGCCGCGTACCAGGCGGGCTTTGAAGCCATCGACCGCGATCCGGCGCACCTGCTGGTGGTCGCGCAGTCAGGTCCCGACATCGTGGCCACGATGCAGCTCTCTTTCCTGCCCGGCCTGGCGCGCCGCGGGGCCCTGCGGGCCCAGATCGAGGCGGTCCGGGTCCGTGCGGACTTCCGCGACCGTGGCCTCGGCGCCGCGACGCTCGGCTGGGCCATTGACGAATCCCGGCGGCGGCACTGCGCCCTGGTGCAGCTGACCACCGACAAGTCCCGTACTACCGCGCACCGGTTCTACGAACGGCTCGGCTTTGTCGCCTCACACGAGGGAATGAAACTCTCCCTCCGAGAGCCACTGCCTCAGTGAGCACCGTGCGGCCTGCTAGCGCAGAGCGCACCCGCCGCGGCGGCCGGCAGCACCGCAGCCCGGCTCAGCCCAGCCGGCCGAGCCGCCCGGCCAGTGCGGTCATGACCCTGCGGACGGCCTTTCCCGGCGACCGGCCAGGGAAAGCCGGCGCGTCAACGTCGGCGAGGTAATCGCCTACCCGGGCCACGAGCAGGTAGTCGCCGGGATAGTAGGTCCCGTCCGGCAGCGGGCCATTGACCTGGACGGTCTTGATGAGCAGGGCCTGGTCGCCGAGGCCGGGCAGCACGGTGACGGACGGTCTCATCTCGACTCGCGCGCCAGTGATCTCGTCGCGGGTACGGAACGGCGCACAGCGGTGCCGGGCGAACGAGGTGATCAGCGCGAACTGCCGGGCCGCCCAGCCGGGGTAGTACCCGGCCAGGTTGACGCTGCCGAGGCTGGTGGTCTTGCCGTGCCCCACGGTCACGCTGAGCTGTGCGGTGGACGCCTGATCGCCGACCAGCAGGAAGTGGGCGTCCACACCTTTCCATGAGGCGCAGGACTGCCTGGGCAGGACCGGCAGATACGGAGGCGCGGTCAGCGCCGTGCCACTGTCTATTTCCTGGCCGGTGCCGTTGCTGAGCACCCAGCCGGGCGGCAGGCTCGCCTGGGCCGGGAGCAGCCCCTTCAGCTGGGCCCCCGTGGCCGGGCGGCTGCTGCCGCCCGCGGGAGCGGACGCGCTGGCCTGGCCGGCGGTGCCGGTGCGGCCGGCGGACGGGCCAGCCGGCCGGGAGCCCGCGCCACACCCGCCCGCCGCGGTCACGAACGCCGCGGCGAGCACGAGAACGCCGATTCGTCTCCCAGCCCCAGGCACCGGCGGGTGGTCAGCCCCCGATCACGGGCGGGACAGCCGGGCCGCCCGCAGCCCAGAAGTCGTCGTCCTCGGACTTCCAGGCCAGCCGGGACCGCTCGCGGTCCTGGCCCCGGCCCGCGCCGCCGCCGGGCGTCATCCAGCCCATGCTGTCACCGGCCGCCGTCTCCGGCCCGGCGGCCAGGCCCGGACCAAGGTCAGGCCCCCAGGTGGCTTCGTCTTCGCTGGTCCAGTACTGGTTGCTCCGGTCGGCCTCGCCCGGCGCGCCCGCACCACCGGCCCCGGCCATCGGGAACGAGCCCGGCATCCGGCCTCCGGCGAGCCCCGCGTCACCCTGCGCCGCGAGCCCGTCCGGGGTGGCTGTCTCGCCGGGCGCCATCGCCCCGGGCACCGGCTCACCAGTCAGGCCGGCTTCGCCCGGCCCGGCCTCGCCCGCCGCGGCCGGGCCACTCTGACCCTCGAGCGAGCCGAACGTGCGGAAGACGTTGCGGGGCAGCCCCGTGCCGCCCTCGCCCGGCACTGGTTCACCGCCGACGCCGCTTTCCCCGGGGGGCGTCTCACCCGGTGGGCTGGTCCCCGACCCAGGTCCGCCCGGGTCAGCGCCGGCACCGGTCCGGGGTACCGGCGGGAGGATCCCGGGGCCGCCGGGGGCGGGCCCGCCCGGGGCCGGGAATCCGCCACCCGCTCCAGGGCCGCCCAGTCCCGGACCGCCTAGTCCTGGACCGCCTGGCCCCGTGCTGCCCGGCGCGGTCGGCGTCAGCCCGGCCAGCGTGGTCCCTGACCCCGGCCCCGATCCGCCGGCCAGGTGCGGCGGGCCGCCCAGTGGGGCCGTCACCGGGGCGCCAGCCCCGGTCGCTCCCCCGGCTCCCGCGGCATGGCGGCCGGAGCCCGTCCCGGGGACGCCCACCCCGGTCCCGCGTCCGCCGCCGGACGCTGTCCCGCCGGGCCCGCCTGCTCCGCCCGAGCCGGCCAGCGGCGGGGGCAGGTTCTTGTTGACGGCCCCGGGCATCTGGTAGAAGGCCGTCTCGATGTGGCTGTTCAGCGCGCTCATCCGCTGCTGGGCAGCCTGGTTGGCGGCCTGCACGTCGGCCGGGTGAGTGGACGACGGCTGGGGCAGGCTGCCGCGGAAGGCGCTCAGCACCGGGCCGTACCAGGCCAGGGCCTGCTGCGCGGACCATGTATTGGCCTGCAGGTCAGACGCGGTCTGGTAGAGCTGCTGGACCTGGCTGACCGCGGTGACCGCGGTCGAGCCGCCCCAGTTCGCGGCCAGGGTCTGGCCGTGACCGGAGAGCTGGCTGGAGATGTCGGTCAGCGTCGACGCGATCTGCCCGTACGCGGCCCCGGCCGAGGAGATCGCGCCTGGGTCCGTGGCTTCAATCAGGGCTTTGACCTGCTCCCAGGTGTAGCCGGCCGCGGAGCCCTGGGAGAAGTCCGTGTCCTCGGTGATCGGGTAGGTGCCGGTCCAATTGGGGCCGCTGTTGCCTGGCATGTTCTCCAGGCGCTGGATGCGGTAGTAGCTGGCCCGCTGCTGCGGCGTCCAGTTCTGGCCGTACCCGGGCTGCACCGGCGTGTCCTGCCCGCCGCCCTGGATGATCGTCGCGGACGGGTCGGTGGCGGCGTGGATCAGGCTGGTGATCTGCTGCTCGGCGGCGTCGTAGCGGTCCGCCGAGGTGGCCAGCCGGGCGGCCATGTCGGTGTGCGCCTGCTGGAGCTGCCCGGTGAACTGGGTGACGCCCGCGTGAGCCCTGGACATCACCTGGTTCAGCTGCTGCGCCTGCGCCCAGCTGCCGGCCGCCCCGCCGGCCAGGGCGGCGGCCGGGGCGCAGGCGCTCAGGGTCGTCTGCAGCTGGTCGGCCATCCGGGCCAGGTCGGCTGCCACCTGCCGGAGCACGTCCCGGTGCACGATCAGGTCGCGGCCGGACACTGCCGGGTCGGCCCAGTTCTGCGGCTGGCTGTAGCCGCTGTAACTGGGCCCGTTGACGTGCGGCACCGCCGTCCCCGAGTACCTGCCCGGGGTCGGCTGCTGCGACTGCTGCTGCTGACGCAGCATCAAGGCGTCATACGAGCCGCCCACTACCAGCCTCCCGCTACCTGGACGTCACCTTCCGCTGCCCGGGCCGCCCGCCTGGCGGTGGGCGGCCGGCGCGGTCAGCCGCCCCAGAGGGCGGCGTTGGACGCCTCGGTCGAGCTGTAGTTCACATGCGCCTCGCCGATCACGCCGCGCAGGTTGTTCAGCACCGCCGCCATGTTGGCCATGGCCGCGTCCCACTTCGCCTTGGCCACGTAGTACGCCTGCTGCGCCTCGCCGTCCCACTGGGAGAGGCTGGACTTCAGCTGGCCGTCCAGGGTGGAGATCGTCGACTGCAGCTGGGCATAGGTGCTGGCAAAATCGGCCTCTCCCGTCTGCAGGGATCCGAACACGGCCCTCGTGTATTCGCTCATTTCGTCAATGCCTCCGTGCTCAGCCGTTGAGCAGTCCGCGAACCCGGTTCGCCGCGGCCGCCTGCGTGTCCTCAGTGGACTGGTACCGGGTCCGGGTCGCGCCCAGCTTCTCGTGTATCCCCTGCAGCGCGCTCAGCACCTGGCTGAAGTCACTGTTGAACGACTCGTAAGCGCTGGTGAACGCGGTCGCCGCCTCACCCTGCCAGCCCGCCATCAGGTCGCCGTGCTGGCCGGCCAGCGTGGACTGCTGGCCGCGGATCTGGCCTACTGCGTCCTCCACCTGGACGGCCGCCTGCGCCATGGCGGCCCGGTTGAAAGCAGACTCGGCTGCCATTTGCCGCACCTCCCCGTCTGGAATCCTGTATTCAACTCAATGTCCGCTTCCAGCCCCCGACTGTCACTCAGGAATCGGGCCCTCCAGGGGCCAGCACACGGGTTATTCAAGGGGCTGTAAAGACGCACTGTCAACCAAATCAGCGCAACTGTGACATGAAGCGATTCGGCCGTCGACGGGCCGGGCCGCCGGATCCACGCGGCCGGATCCAGGCCTACCTGCGCCAGCCCCGGAGGCAGCCCAGCAGCCAGCCCCGCAGCCGGGCGCGGTGCGTGATCGAAGCTTTATCTCAGCCGCGGCCAGCAGCCCGGATCTCGCCGGCTGCAGCCCGGATCTCAGCCGCTGACCTGCTGCCGGGCGGCGGCCGGGTCGAGCCCCGGGCCTGCCGGGATCAGGTCAAGGACGCTCGCGGGCACCAGGGTGCGCTGCGCGCCCAGGTGATACCCGAGCATGGCCGCGACCGCCGGGGACGCGAGCCCGTACCTGCGGCCCCCGGAGACAAGAAAATAACCCGTCACCGCCGGGGTGTTCCCAGCCGAAGCCCCCGCGGGGCCCGGGCACCATCCCGGCCAGGGTGGCCTTCCCGGGCGGCAGGGCGATCTGGGTGCGGCTGCCGGGCGGGCCGACCGGCAAGCCGCCGCCGGGCACGGTCCCGCCGACGGTGAGCCGCCCGCCCGACCCCCGGGTCGCGGCGGCCCCGGAGTACACCACGCAGAGCGGGGCCGCCGGGTCGTAGCTGACCAGCGACGGCATCCGCTGCGGCAGGCCACCGGGGGTCATCGTGGCACGGTCCCGGTCGTCGGCCACGACCGAAGGGGCTACCGCCCCCTGCGGAACCTGGCCTCGCGCGGCGTTCAGCAGGGCCGCCTGGGTCTGCGTGACCGGTTCCAGCCCGGCGCGGCGCAAGACGTAGAACTGCCGGGATCCGCCTGCCGCCGACGTGGTGGTGAACACCTGCCCGATACGGGCCGTCCCTCCCGCGGGGCCACGCACCTGGCGGCCGAACCCCGGGATCGGCGGCGGCGCGAAGTCGGAGCCCTGCGGGAACGCGTTCAGCCAGGTGGCGGGGACACCGCCTGGTGACCCGGCGGCGGCGAGGGCGGTCAGCACGTTCTGCTGGATACCCCGCGGAATCATCAGCCGCTGCCCGTCCCACAGCACCCAGTCCCGGCCCGCGGAGGCCACCAGCAGCGCCCTCGCCGCGGCTATCGGCCGGCCGCCGACCCGGCGCCCGCCGACCAGGGTGGTGGTGGTCTGCCGCTGCAGCGTGGCCGCGTCGGTGACCGTCTGCACGCAGACCGACCAGGGCTGGCCGACCAGCATGTGCGCGTCGGGCAGCGGTTCCGGCAGACCGGGAATGCCGATGAGCGGGCCCCGCGGATAGCGGGCCAGGGAGGCCTGGCTGACCGTTCGCTGGTCCGGCGCGGACGAACTGAGCGCCAGCCGGGCCGACGCGTAGTTCACCACCGGGCACAGCTTGTGATGGTCACACCAGATGTAAGACGTGCCGGTCTGGCTGTCGATGATGAGCGTGCCCGCTGACGTGAGGCCCTGCGCGTCGCCCGGCGCGAGCAGGCCCCAGACCCCGAAGGCGGCGGCCACGATCACCGCGACGAGGACGCTGGAGATGAGCCCGACGTTCAGCCGCCGCAGCGGCTGGTCCGGCGGGTCCGGCTCGGCCTGGAGCAGGGCCAGCGCCGCCCGCCGGGTCATCAGCCGGTGAGCCTGGAGCAGGTCCCTGCGCGTCTGCATGGTCGTGGCCGCCTCAGCCAGACAGCCCGCGGACGTAACCGAACAGCCCGGCCACGCCGAGCGCGAGCGGGACGAGGCTGATGACCAGCGCCAGGTCGAGGATCTCCGCGGCCCGGCCCCAGAACGGTGAGGCCCGGTGCGCGGGCAGCCACATCCCGGCCCCGACGAGAACGGCCGCGCCGATGACCAGCAACGGCACGATGAGCCCGACGTTCCGCAGGGTGGCCCCGTGCCACGCGGCACCCACGGCGAGCAGGAACAGCGCCAGGTACCCGGGGACCTGCAGCCACAGGCGCTGGGCCCGGCCGCGGAACACCCGGGCCCGGAGCAGCAGGACGCAGCCCAGCACAGCGCAGGTCAGCCGGGGCAGCCAGCCGTGGCCGAGGGCGAGCGCCGTCCCGGCCACGGCCGCGACCAGGCCGATACCCGAGACCGCCCCGGTGACCACCCGGTCGGCGGCCGCGGTGCGCTCGAGTACCTGGCCCCCCTGCACGGTCAGGGTGTCCCGGCGCAGTTCGTCGGCGTCACGCGGGACCGGCGGCAGGGTCAGGCCAGCCAGCCGGAAGGCAGCCGCCGGGATCAGCGGGGTCAGCGCCAGCGCCAGCGCGGCCATGACCGCGGCCGCACCCGCGGAGCCAACTCCGGCGAAGCCGTAGTCCAGGGCCGCGCCGGCCACGCCGAGCAGCGCGGCACCTGCGGCTCCGAAGAACACGGCCGCGCCTTCCGCGGTCACCACCGCCGCCGCGGTGGCGGCCAGGAACACCGCCGCGAAGCCGGAGACCAGTTCCAGCGCGCCCAGGTGGCCCAGCGGCACCGACCGGCCCGGCCCGAGCAGCCCCGCCAGCAGCGCGTAGGGCAGCGCCGCCCAGCCCAGCACCGCCGCCGCGCCCGCGTCACCGGCCGCCCTCGAGGCGGCCGCCGCGCCGCCCAGCAGGACCACGGCGAGCAGGCCAGCGGTCAACGCGGGCACGGTCCAGGGCGGGCCGGACAGGAGCAGCACGGCGATCCCGGCGAGCAGGCCGGCGGCCGCGGCACCGAACGCGACCCGGCGGGTGTCGGCCGGGCCCCACCGATCCGGCCGCTCCCCCACGCCGACCGCGATGACGTCGGCCACGTCGTCAAAAGCGAGCTCCGGCAGCGGGGTGGCCCGCGGGCTCAGGTAGATGAGCTCCCCGTCGCGCAGGCCGGCCTGCTGCGGAGTGGCGTCGAGGGAGAACGGGGCCTGGCCCAGCCGCTGCAGCACCCAGCCGCTGGCGGCCTCGCCGGCCGCGGCCCGGTCCAGGCCGGCGAACCTCGCTACGACGGGGAAGAGCTCGGCGAAGGGAATGTAACCGGGCAGCGCGAGGTCCACCCGCCGCTGCGGCCCGACCACCGTGACACGGCACATGTCCGCTCCGCTGGCGGCGCTCATCTCGTTCCCTTCCCCGCCCTCCGCCGCTCCGCTGTGCTGCCATCCGGCTGGGCCGGCTGACCCGGCTGTGCCCGCCCCGCCCGGCTGTGCCCGCCGTTCCGCTGGGCCCGCTGCCCGGCTGGGCCTGCCGCTATCCTGTGCGCCGCCGGGCTGCTCTCCCGCCGCGGCGCGGCCCCGGCTGGCCGGCGCGGTCAGACTCCCGGGCTCAGCCCACCCGGGCTCAGCCCATTTGGCAGTATGCCGACCGAATGGGCGGATTCGCCCGCAAAATGGGAACTCGGCGGCACGGCCGGCGGGCGGGCGCGGCACCTCCGGCGGCAGGCCGCCGCCCCCGGGCCGGGCTGGCCCGGGCCGGCCAGCGGCAGGAAGGCGAGCGGTGAGCACCGTCATTGTGCGGCGTCAGGAGCGGCGCGAGGCGCCCGAGATGCCGCACGGCGAGATCGTGCTCCAGCCACCCCCGGAAATCCCGGAGGTCGCCTCCGACGGCCTGCAGCAGATGATGACCTACCTGCCCATGCTGGCGATGACGTTCGGCATGGTGGCGATGATGTCCGGGTCGGGCTCCGGCTCGCTGCGCTGGGTGGGCGGGGGCGCGATGGGCCTGGGCATGGGCGGGATGGCCCTGGGCCAGATGGCCCGCGGCAAGGGCGACCGCAAGCTCCGGCTGAACGGCCAGCGCCGGGACTACCTGCGTTATCTGGGCCAGATCCGGCGGCAGGTGCGGCGGGCGGCCCGCGCGCAGCGGCAGGCGCTGGAGTGGACCAGCCCGCTGCCGGCCGCGCTGTGGTGGGTGATGGCGGCCAACCAGCATGCCCGGGTGTGGGAACGCCGCCCGCAGGACGCCGATTTCGGCACCATCCGGCTGGGCACCGGCACGCAGCAGCTCGGGGTGCGGCTGGTCCCGCCGCAGACCAAGCCCGCCGAGGATCTCGACCCGTTGTGCGCGGGCGCGCTGCGCCGCTTCATCCGGACCCACGCCCGGGTGCCCGAGCTGCCGGTCGGCATGTCCCTGCGCGCGTTCAGCCGGGTCTGCGTGGCCGGCGATCCGGGCGCGGCCCGCGGCATGATCCGCGCGATGACGGCCCAGCTGGCCGCGTTCCACTCCCCGGAAGAGGTGCGGATCTGCGTCTGCGCCCCGGCGGACCGGATGGCGGGAGTGGGACTGGGCCAAGTGGCTGCCGCACGCGCTGCACGCCACCGAGCGGGACGCCGCGGGGCCGGTCCGGCTGATGGCGGAGACCTTGCCGCAGCTCGAGGCCATGCTGGGCGCGGACATCAAGGACCGGCCGCGCTTCTCCCCCGGCCGGGGCACCCAGGGCGGCGGCTCGCTCCCCTACCACGTGGTGATCGTGGACGGCGCGGCCGTCCATCCGGGCGACCAGCTCGGCGGCGACGGGGTGGACGGCGTGACCCTGATCGAGGTGACCGGAAGCCAGCCCGGGCCGGCCGACGCGGCCACGCTGCGGCTGCAGGTCGCGGGCGGCCGCCTCGACATGATCACCCGGGACCGGGCCGGCGCCGACGTCGTGGCGCGCATCGGTGCGCCGGACACTCTGTCGCTGGCGGAGGCGGAAGCCCTGGCCCGCGAGCTGGCGCCGCTGCGCCCGGCCCGGGGCGGCGCGCCGGGCGAGGACGCGCTCGCGGTGAACACCACCCTGACCGCGCTGCTCGGCATCGCCGAGGCCCAGGCGCTGGACTTGCCGGGGCTGTGGCGCCCGCGCCCGGCCCGGAGCCGGCTCCGGGTGCCGATCGGCCTCGACGCCAGCGGCCAGCCGGTCGAGCTGGACATCAAGGAGTCCGCGCAGGGCGGCATGGGACCCCACGGCCTGGTCATCGGCGCGACGGGGTCCGGCAAGTCGGAGCTGCTCCGCACCCTGGTGCTCGGGCTCGCGCTGACCCATCCCCCCGAGGTGCTGAACTTCGTGCTGGTCGACTTCAAGGGCGGCGCGACCTTCCTCGGCCTGGAGGACCTCAGCCACGTCTCGGCCGTCATCACCAACCTGGAGCAGGAACTGCCGCTGGTCGACCGGATGCGGGACGCGCTGCACGGGGAGATGGTCCGCCGCCAGGAGCTGCTCCGGTCAGCGGGCAACTACGCGTCGGTCCGCGACTACGAGCGCGACCGGGAACGCGGAACCGACCTCACCCCGCTGCCGACCCTGTTCGTCGTGGTCAACGAGTTCTCCGAGCTGCTCGCGGCCAAGCCGGAGTTCATCGACCTGTTCGTGATGATCGGGCGGCTGGGCCGGTCCCTCGGAGTGCACCTGCTGCTGGCCTCGCAGCGGCTGGAGGAAGGGCGGCTGCGCGGCCTGGACACTCAGCTGTCCTACCGGATCGGGCTGCGCACGTTCTCGGCCGCGGAGTCGCGGATCGTGCTCGGCGTGCCGGACGCCTACGAGCTGCCGTCGGCCCCCGGCAGCGGCTACCTGAAGATCGACGTGGCCGGCATGACCAGATTCAAGGCCGCCTACGTCTCCGGCCCGGCGGAGACGGACGCGACGGCGCAGCCACCGTCTCCGCGGCGCTACCAGGCCATGGTCGTCCCGTATGGCCCCGGCTACATCAGCCCCCGGGAGATCCCGGCGGCGGACGCCGCGCCAGACGGGACCGGCGAGGCAAAACCAGCCGAAGCAACCAGACCAGCGAAGCCAGACCAGCCGAAGCCAGACCAGGCGAGGCCGTCACGGCCCGCGCCGCCGGCCCGACGGCGCCCCAGGAAAGCCTGCTCGACCGGGTGGTACGCCAGCTCGCCGGTCAGGGCCAGGCCGCGCGCCCGATCTGGCTGCCGCCGCTGGGCCTCGCGCCCGCGCTGAACGTCCTGCTGCCGCCGCTGTTCATCACGCCGCGCGGCTGCACCACCGACGACGAGCGGTGGCGCGGCCGGCTCCAGGCGGTGGCCGGGGTCGTGGACCGCCCGTTCGAGCAGCGCCGCGACGCGCTGTGGGCCGACCTGTCCGGCGCTGCGGGCCACGTGGGGGTGGCCGGCGGCCCGCAGAGCGGCAAGTCCACCATGCTGCGCACCCTGATCTGCTCGCTCGCCTTGCTGCACACGCCGGAGGAGGTCCAGTTCTACTGCCTGGACTTCGGCGGCGGCACGGTCGGGGCGGTGGCCGGGCTGCCGCACGTGGGCGGGGTGGCCACCCGGCAGCAGGCCGACCGGGTCCGCCGCACCGTCGCTGAGCTGCAGGCCCTGCTGGACCGGCGAGAGCACGAGTTCGCCAGCCAGGGCATCGAGTCGATCGCGGCCTACCGGAGCATGCGGGCCAGCGGGGAGATCGCCGGCGACGGGTTCGGCGACGTCTTCCTGGTGGTGGACGGCTGGCTCACCGTCCGGCAGGAGTACGAGCAGCTGGAGACCGCGATCACCGCGCTGGCCGCGCGGGGCCTCGGCTACGGCGTCCACGTGATCGCGGCCACCAACAAGTGGTCGGAGTTCCGGCCGGGGATCCGGGACCTGCTGGGCACCAAGTTCGAGCTCCGGCTCGGCGACCCGTACGAGTCGGAGATGGGCCGCGCGCTCGCGATGAACGTCCCCGAACGCTCTCCCGGCCGCGGCCTGACCCGGGACGGCCAGCACTTCCTGACCGCGCTGCCGAGGATCGACGGCCAGCCGTCCACCGACGGCCTGGCGGACGCGGTGCGGAAGCTGGTGGAGACCGTCGACGTGGCCTGGACCGGCCCGCGGGCACCGGAGGTGCGGATGCTGCCCGAGGTGTTCCCGGTGACCGGGCTGCCCAGCGTGGACCAGGTCCCGGCGGCCGTCCCGTTCGGCATCGACGAGACGACGCTGTCGCCGGTGAGCCTGGATTTCTCCGCCGACCCGCACTTCCTCGCGCTGGGCGACATGGAGTCGGGCAAGTCCAACCTGCTGCGCCTGGTCGCCGAGGGCATCGTGGCCCGGTACCCGCCGGAGCGGGCCCGGCTGATCGTCATCGACTACCGCCGGTCGCTGCTGGACGCCGCGGACACCGCGCACCGGATCGGCTACGCCGCCTCCTCACCCGCGGCGGCGTCCCTGGTGAACGACGCGCGGGAGGCGCTGCTGGAGCGGCTGCCCTCGGCCAGGCTGACCGCTGAGGAGCTGCGCGCCAGGTCCTGGTGGAAGGGTTCGGACCTGTACCTGATCGTGGACGACTACGACCTGGTGGCCGGCGCGACGAACCCGCTGCTGCCGATCATGGACCTGCTCCCCCAGGCCCGGGACATCGGGCTGCACGTCGTCCTGGCCCGGTCCGCGGGCGGCGCGGGACGGGCCATGTTCGAGCCGGTCGTGCAGCGGCTGCGCGAGATGGGCACGCCGACCCTGCTGATGTCGGCCAGCAAGGACGAGGGCCAGCTGTTCGGGGTCAAGCCGCAGGCCCTGCCGCCCGGGCGCGGCTACCTGGTGGCCCGGCGGGGCGCTCCCCGCCTGGTGCAGACCGCGCTGGCCAGCGAGGCGGCCCCGGTCGGGGCGGGACCGTCGCGGCCGCCGATCCGCTAGCGGGACTAGCGGGTCAGCGCGGAGAAGATTCCCGATTACGGTCCGGCGCCGGGCCCGCCCGCCCGGTCCTGGCCGCGGCCCGCCAGTGCCGCCGCCGGCCCCGGGGTATCACGTAGGCGGCCGCGGCGAGCAGGACCGCCACGGCCAGCGCGCCGCCGGTGATGGACAGGGCCAGCGTCCGGGTGAACGGGTTGGGCCGGGCCGGACGCGGGATCGCCACCGGCTGAGCCGCCGCGGCGGGCGAGACGGCTGGCTCGGGCAGCACCCCGGTGACCGCCTGCACCGCGTTGACCAGGCCCGCGCCGGTGTGCGCGCCGGCCGGGCCGTCCGCGGTGGCCTCCACCCGGCGCACCACCTGCGCCGCGGTCAGGCGCGGGTAGGCCGCGCGGACCAGCGCCGTGACGCCGGAGACGAAGGCGGCCGCGAAGCTGGTGCCCTGGTTCGCCGGGTTGTACCCGCCGGGCCACGCGCTGGCGATGTTCGCGCCCGGCGCGGTCACCGAGACCCTGGTCTTCCGGTCGGTGTAGCTGGTCAGCGTCCCGGCCTGGTCCACCGCGCCCACCGAGATCACCCCGGGGTAGCTGGCCGGGTAGTAAGGGCCGACGCCGCTGCCCGGGTTGTCGTTGCCGGCCGCCGCGACGACCACGGCGTCCCGGCGCAGCGCGAAGGCGACGGCCGAGCGCAGCGCGGGAGAGCTCACGGCGGTCTGCACCGACACGTTGATGACCTGCGCCCCGGCGATCGCGGCGTCCCGGATGCCCTGGGCCAGCAGCCGCGAGAACCCGGTCTCCCCCGTGTTGACCTTGACCGACAGGATCCGGGCGGCGGGGGCGACCCCGTAGAACGGGACGCCCCGGGCCCGCGCGTCGCTCGCCGCGATGAGACTGGCCACGGCGGTGCCGTGGCCGACGCAGTCCCGGGGGCCCTGGCCGGTGAGGTCGATCGCGCTGACCCGCCCGGCCAGCTGGGGGCTGTAGTCCACCCCGCTGTCCACCACGGCGACGGTGACGCCGTGCCCCTGGGACACGGCCCAGGCGCCAGCCATGTCGAGGGCCCGCTGCGCCCACGGCTCGTCACGCAGTGTGCGCGCGCCCAGCTGCGGCGGGCAGCCCCGGGACGGCCGCGGCAGCACCCGGAAGATCTGCGGGAAGACGGGAGTGGCCGGCGGAGGCGGCGCGACGGGCGCGGTAGCCGTGGGCTGAGCCTGGCCCGGGTGAGTCGCCGACGCGGTGGGTGAGGAGGTGGGTGACGCGGTGCCGGACGCGGCCGGGGAGGCCGTGGCCGCCACTGCGGCAGGCGTCGCCGGGCGCGCGGCCGCGGCGGCACCGGGGCTCGCCCAGCAGGAGCAGCAGCACAGCCGAGACGGCTGCGGCTGCGCCAGCGGCGGGCCACCCGGCTGCCTGCCTCATCCGTCCTCCCGGGGCCGCCTCGCGCTTGCCCGGCCACTGTAGGCGAGTCTGCCGCGCGGGCCCCGGTCATCCCGGGAATGCCGTCATCCCGGGAAGGCAGTCATCCCGGGAAGGCGGTCATCCCAGGGACCGCAGGATCTGGGCCGTCGCCGCGTCGGCGGGGTAGAACGCCTCGATGGCCAGTTCTTCCACGGTCACGTCGGTCGCCGTGCCGACCGCGGCGCTGATGCTGAACAGCGCGAGTTCCTGCCCGTCGCGCCGGTAGCGCAGGGGCAGCACGACCCCGGCGGGCGAGGCCGCCTCGGTCATCCCGCCCGGATAGCCGAGCAGCTCCTCGCGCAGATCGCGCAGCCGCTGATCTCCGAGGGCCTGGGCCCGGTGCTGGAGCTGGGTCAGCAGGTGGCCCCGCCATTCGGCCAGGTTCGCGATCCGCGGCGCCATCCCCTCCGGGTGCAGGGCCAGCCGGAGCACGTTCACCGGCGGTTCGAGCAGCCAGGGAGCACATCCCTCGACGAGCAGCGCGAGGCCCGCGTTGCCGTCGAGCAGTTCCCACCAGCGGTCCACCAGGACCGCCGGGTACGGCTCATGGCCGGCCAGCACCTGGCGCAGGGCCTCGCGCACGCTGGTCAGCTCCGGCTCGTCCAGCCCGTGCTGCGGGTAGGCCGGGGCGTAGCCGCCGGCCAGCAGCAGCGTGTTGCGTTCCCGCAGCGGAACGCCGAGGTGCTCGGTCAGCCGCAGGATCATCGCGGGGGTCGGCCGCGAGCGCCCGGTCTCCACGAAGCTGAGGTGGCGTGCGGACACCTCGGCCTCGATGGCCAGGTCGAGCTGGCTGATCCGGCGCCGCTCGCGCCATTCGCGCAGCAGCTCGCCGACGGGACGGGGGTCCGGCGCGGGCCAGGTCATGGTCACCATGAACCCGACGTTAGCGGCGTGCCCGCGGCGGCGCGATTACCTCTCAGGTCATGGCCGCGCATGACCTCCCAGGTAATCGACACCGGCCCGGGGCGCTCCGCAGGATGAGCCCGACCGCACCGTCCGGACCGCACCGCCCAGAGCGGGCGGGCCACGCCAGGCAGGCCGGACCGACCACGAAAGGCAATCCGATGAACGACCTGATCGCCCAGTACCTCGACTGCTGGAACGAGACCGACCCGGCGGCCCGCCGCAAGCTGATCGACGGCACCTGGGCCGCCGACGCCAGCTACGTCGACCCGCTGGCCGAGGCGCACGGCCGGGACGCCATCGACGCGACGATCGCCGCCGCGCAGGCCCAGTTCCCCGGCTTCGTGTTCTCCCTGGCCGGCCCCGTCGAGGCGCACCACCACCAGGCCCGCTTCACCTGGGGCCTGGGCCCCGAGGGCGCCGAGCCGCCGATCGTCGGCTTCGACGTGGCGGTCGCCGGCGACGACGGCAAGCTCGTCACCGTGCTCGGCTTCCTGGACAAGGTACCCGCCTGAGCGGGGCCGGGGCCGCGGCCAGCCACTGCCCCCCGCGTTGTCTGTTCGGATCACCTCCCATCTTTGGGAGCAGAAACGAACAGATAACGCGTGGCAGCGGCGCGGTACGGGACGTCAGAGGTCGCCGACGGTGATGATCTGGGACTTCATGCCTATCGTCACCGGTTCGACGTAGACCGGCTGGATGGTGCTCGCCGCCGGGAACTGCTCGTGCACCCGCATCTTCAGCGGCTCGGTGGCCAGGTCGATGAACACCGGGTAGAGGTCGTCGTGATGGCAGGGGATGACCGCCCGGGGCTGGTAGGTCTCGATGAGCGGCATGGTCGCCTCCTGGAGCTGGCGGCGGACCAGCGGGCGGCCGATGAAGCCCACGATGGCGAGGTCGCAGCCGGGGCTGGCCGCGAAGAAGGCGCGCTCCTCCTCGCTGACCGGGCCGCCGCTGTCCCGGTAGACGATCCGGTAGCCGTCGATGTCGATGACCAGGCACATCGTGCCCTCGGTGAAGACCTCCGGGGCCATGGTTGCCGCGCTGCAGCACCGCAGCGGCGTGCGCCTCCTCCGCGGCGCTCAGCGGGGGCTCGTCCCGTTCCCAGACCTCGCGGGCCTGGCGCAGGGCCTCCAGGCTCATCTGCTGTTCCGGGTGGGTAAGGTCGGCGTGAAATCCGTGGATGACCCGGAGGGTGAACCCCGGGAACTCCAGCAGGTCGCCCTCGCCGCGACCGGTCACCGCGTGGATCCGCGACGCGTCCAGGCCGCCCTGGGTCAGCACGTCCGCGCCGAGCGGGTGCACCACCACCGGCGCCCCGGTGGCCGAGGCGACCTGGGCCGCGTCGGAGATGTGGTCGTAGTGCGGGTGCCCGATCAGTACCGCGTCGGCCCGGACCACCTCGTCGGGCCGGAAGCCGAGCCCGCGCATCCGCGGGCCGCGGTCGTAGAACGTGTCGAGCAGCACCACCCGGTCGTGGAAGTTCAGCTCGAAGTTGGACGTCCCGTACCAGCGGACGGTGAGGGCGTCGGGGTCCGGGCTGGCCGGGCCGCCCAGCATGGCTGGCCGCCGGTACCCCAGCACGGTGTCGGTGTTCGTCACGGCCGGACCTCCCGGAGATCGTTCACCCGGGGGCACTCGTCCGCCGGGGTACTGGCGCGACGTTACCCGCGGGGGGACGATCAGGGCTACGGCGGCGGGCGGCGCGGGCCGCCCCGGAGCGAGGAGGGGATCCGGATGCCGGTGGTCCAGGCGAACGGTATCGACGTCTACTACGAGGTCCAGGGAGAGGGTGAGCCCCTGGTCCTCATCCCGTACCTGGCCGCCGACCAGGCGTGTTACGCGTTCCAGGTGGCCGACTACGCGAAGAGCTTCACCTGTTACACCGTGGACCTGCGCGGCGCCGGCCTCTCCGGCAAGCCGGAGGGCCGCTACAGCACAGAACTGTTCGCCGACGACGTCGCCGCGTTCATGCAGGCCGCCGGCGTGGACCGGGCGCACGTGGCCGGGCTGTCGCTGGGCGCGGCCGCCGGCATCTGGCTCGCGGCGAAGTACCCGGACCGGGTCACGTCGCTGTCCCTGCACAGCGCCTGGCCGGCCAGCGACCCGTTCCTGCGCACGGTGGTCGGGGGCTGGCGGATCATGGCCGAGGCACTGGGCAGTGTGACGGAGATGGTGATCCAGGGCATCTTCCCGTGGTGCTTCACCCCCGAGCTGTACGCGGCCCGGCCGGAGTACATCGAGTCCCTGGCCGACTTCGTCCGCAGCCGGCCGATGCCCCCGGTGGACGCGCTCCTGCGCCAGTCCCAGGCTGTGCTCGACCACGACGCGCGGGCGGTGCTGGGGTCCGTGCAGGCGCCGACCCTGATCACCTTCGGCCGCCACGACCAGGTGACCTCCACCCGGTTCCTCGACCCCCTCACCGAGGGGATCGGCGGCAGCACCGAGGTCGCCGTGTTCGAGGACTGCGCGCACGCCCCGATCTACGAGAACGTCGAGGCGTTCAACCAGCGCACCCTGGACTTCCTGCGACGCCACCACGCGTAGCACCCGCCCCGCCGCTCCCGCCGGTCAGCGGAGGACCAGCGGCCCGCGGCGCTGCGGCACGACCGCTTCGCTGGCGGCGGGGAGTATGAGGGTGAGGTCTTCGCCGCGGAGAACGAGCGCTGGGCAGAGGGGACGGGAACCGGTGCGCGGCCGGAACCGGCGCGGTGCGAGGTTGTAGTAACCGCCGCCGCGGTAGTCGATCCGGATCTCGCGGACGCCGGGCCGTCGGGACGCCAGGACCGCGCCCAGCGGGACGCCCAGGGCAGCAGGCTGGACCGGGGTGTGAGCGTTGCCCGCGACCACCAGCGTGCCGCGGGCCGCGGCGGGGGCCGCCAGGACGCGGCGGGCCATCGCCTCGTCCCGCTGCGACCAGGACCAGCCCGCATCCATGAGCCCGTCGATCAGGGTCAGCTCCAGCGGGCCCGCGGCCGCCAGCTCGCGCAGCACGGCCAGGTGGCCGGCGGTGATCCGGCCGTCATCAGCCCACAGCAGCGGATGATCCGCCAGCCCTTCCCCGGCCAGGAACGCGCTCACCACCGGGGCCAGCCCACCCAGCCACTCCAGGGCCAGGCTGGTCAGCCCGAACTCGCGCAGCAGGGCCGCGATGATCAGCGGGTTCTCCCGGACCCCATGGACCTCGCCGAGCAGCAGGAACCCGGACTCCGCCACCGACTGCTCCGCCTCGGCCCGCGGCCGGCTCCGCCGCGACCTCGAGCTCCCCGACCGGGAAGTCCGCCACCGCCTGCCGGAACTCCGCCAGGACGCCACGGCGGGCATGCCGGCCGCCCGCCCGGGTCAGTCGCGTCCGCGGAGCAGCGACACCCGGAACGGGCGCAGCTCTCCCCGGGCGTACCCGCTGCTGATGGCCGGGTCAGCGGCCATGATCTGCTGCGCGGCGTCCTCGTCGGGAGCCTCGAAGACGGCCACCCCGGTATTGGTGCGCCCGAGTGTGGGACCGGCCAGGATCAGCTGCCCGTCGGCGAGCAGGCGCTGCAGCCGCTCGAAGTGCTGCGCCCAGACCGCCTTCTCGGCGTCGGTCATGGTCGCCGCGAAGTCGTCCCGCGGCGGATGGATGAAATAGATCCACTCCGGCACGGGCCGAGTCTGCCCGGGCCCGGTCAGCCCGTCAACGCCCGGCGGGGCGGGCGGTCAGGGCGTCCAGGACGCGCTGCACGTTCTCGTCCAGGTCCCGGGCCGCATCGGCCTGGCCGGCCAGGTGCCTGATCAGGGCCTGCTGGAAGAGCCCGTCGAACACGGCGTAGGCGGCCGGGGAGGCCACCGCCAGCGGGGCCTGCGCGAGCTCGGCGAACTTGCTGACGATGCGCCAGATCATCCGCTCCAGGCTCTGGTCGATCGCGGTCACGTCGTCGCGGTAGGAGTCGTCGAACAGGCTCTGGTTACGCAGGTCGTACCAGAGCCGGTGCAGCGTGGCCTCGTCCACCAGGGTGGCCGCCATGGCCGCGCCGAAGCCCGCCCGGAGCTCGGCGGCGGAGGTGGCGGTGGCGACGATGTTGTCGTACCGGGTCACGCACTCCGCCTTGTACTGGCGTACGCAGTAGGTGATGAGCTCGGTCTTGTCGCTGAAGTAGTAGTGCAGCACGCCGTGCGAGAACTCGGAGTTCTGCGCGATGTCGCGCAGGCTGGTCCGCGCGTAGCCCTGCTCGGCCAGGGTCTGCAGCGCCGCGGCGGCCAGCTGGGCGCGGCGTTCGGCGAACTTGTCCAGCTGCCGGCGCGCGATCCGGTCCCGGTTCTGCTGTGCTGGCCCGATCTGGGCTACCTCGGTCACGGTCAGGGTCCAATCAGCGTCCGCGTGCCCCCGCGAACTGCGGGTCCAGTCTACCCGGCACGCTTCTTCGCGATCTTGACAGGCGACCAAATTTCTTTAGACGATCGTCCAGCTAAGTCTTGACAGTTGTCAAGAGACGCGGTCAGGCTATGTCTCACGTCACACGATCCGCAGCCCTGCGCTGCGGTCCGGCGGGCCCATGACGGTCCCGGGAAGAGGTGCCTGATGAGCGTGTACGAGCTGACGGGTCGGAAGGCACTGGTCACCGGCGGCGGCCGCGGGCTCGGCGCCGGCATGGCGGAGGCGCTGGCCCGCGCGGGGGCGGCCATCGTCATCGCGGACGTCCGGGAGGACCTGGGCAAGCAGACCGCTGAGGCGCTGCGCCAGTCCGGCGCCACGGCCGAGTTCGTGCCGCTGGACGTGACCAGCGACGCGAGCTGGGAGCAGGCCATCCCGCAGGCCATCAGCGCCCTCGGCGGCCTGGACATCCTGATCAACAACGCCGGGGTCGAGATCTCCGGCCTGCTCGCCGACATCGAGGCCGCCGACGTCCGGCGGATGCTCGAGGTCAACGTCCTGGGCACGGCCCTGGGCCTCAAGCACGCCTTCCGGGCGATGCGCCCGGGCGGCCCGGCCGGCCAGGGCGGCGCGGTGATCAACATCGCGTCGGTCGCGGCCACCATCGCCTTTCCCGGCATCGGCGGCTACTCGGCCACCAAGTCAGCCGTGGACCGGCTCACCCGGGTCGGGGCGATGGAGTCCGGCAAGCTCGGCTACGGCGTCCGGGTGAACTGCGTATACCCGGGCCTGGTGGCGACGGAGATGGGCCTGCAGCTGGCCTCGGACATGGCCACGCTCGGCCTGTTCCCCAGCGCCGAGCACGCGGTCGGCGCGGTCGTCGAGCTGACCCCGGCGGGCCGGCTCGGCGAGGTGCCGGACATGGCCGACGCCGTGGTGTTCCTGGCCTCCGACGGCGCGCGCTTCATCACCGGGGCCGGACTGCCGGTCGACGGCGGCATGGGCATGTGACCGGGTCCTTCTGACATCCAGCGAAAGGCACAGCTATGAGCACGGACAAGCCGGTCGTCGTCTACGGTGCCTCCGGGTACACCGGCCAGCTGATCTGCGAGTACCTGCGGGAGTTCAACATCCCCTTCGTGGCCGCCGGACGCGACAAGGCCCGCATCTCCGAGGCCCTGGACCGGGTGCCCGGCATCGGCACGGTGCCGCACGAGGTGATCGAGGTCGAGCACCAGGTCGGGCCGCTGACCGAGCTGCTGACCGGGGCGAAGGTCGTGCTCAACACGGTCGGGCCGTTCGCGAAGCACGGCGGCGAGGTGGTCGAGGCGTGCCTGGCGGCGGGCTGCCACTACCTCGACACCACCGGCGAGCAGGACTGGCTGATCACCTGCGACGAGACCTACGGCGAGCGGATGGCCGAGCGCGGGCTGCTGCTCGCGCCGGGCGTGGCGCAGATGTACACCACCGGGGAGATCGCGGCCAACATCTGCCTCGAGCAGCCCGGCCTGGACACGCTCGACATCGAGGTGTTCTGGAAGGGCCTGCCCACGATCGCCTCGACCCGGACGATCCTGGTCAACGCGGCGCTGGCCAAGGCCTACTACCTCGAGCAGAACGAGTACGTGGAATGGCCGGCCGACGCCGGGCTCTACACCGTCGTGGTGCCCGGCCAGCATGAGACCGGCCTCGCGCTGCCGTGGGGCGGCACCTCGCACCCGGTCTGGTTCCGCCGCGACCCGCGGGTGGCGAACGTCAAGGTGCTCGGCGGGGTCTTCAACCGCGCGCTGATGATGGGCGTGCCCCAGATCGTGGCGGGCGCGCTGGAGCAGATCAAGGACCTGTCCGACGACGAGAAGTACACCGCGCTGTCCGAGCAGGCCGCCGCCGTGATGAACCAGATGCCGCCGCGGGAGAACCCGCGCATCAACACCTCGCTGGACTCGGTCTACGCGTCCGGCCCGCTCGGCCGGGCGCACTGCGTGCTGCACGGCAACTGCAACTACAAGCAGACCGGCGCGTTGCAGGCCTACGCCGCGTACTCGCTGCTCCAGCAGCCGCCGCGGCGGGCCGGGTTCGCCTCCGGGTGCCAGGCCTTCGGCCACCGCGAACTGCTGGGCGTGCTGCGCAGCTTCGGCCTGGTCATGGAGCCCACCGTCACGGTCGCGCACTGAGCGCCGGGGCCCGGCCGTGCGGCTGACCGATTTCCTGGACAAGGGGGCTTCGCTCGGCCCGGACGCGCCGTGCCTGACCATGGCCGGGCATACCCGCAGCTACGCCGAGGTACAGCGGCTGTCCTGGGTGATCGGCCAGGCGCTGGCCCGGTCGGGCGTCCAGCCCGGCGACAAGGTGGCGGTGCTGTCCGCCAACGACCCGGTCGCCTTCTCCTGCGTGTTCGGCATCGCCCGGGCGGGGGCGGTGTGGTGCCCGGTGAACCCCCGCAACGAGGCGGCGGAGAACCGCGAGCTGCTCGACCTCTTCGACTGCGCGGCCCTGATCTTCCAGGGGGCGTTCGCGCCGCTGGTCGCGCGGATCGCCCCGGATCTGCCGAAGGTCCGCACGCTGGTCTGCCTGGACCAGGAGGTGCCGGGGGCCACCCGGTTCGATGCCTGGGTGAAAGGCCTGGCCGGTGAGCCCTGGCCAGGCCGATCCGGTGGACGACATCGCGATGATCGCGGGCACCGGGGGCACCACCGGCCAGCCCAAGGGGGTCATGCTGACCGGGCACAACATCGAGACGATGACGGCCCTCACGCTGATGGGCTATCCGTTCGACGGGCGCCCCGTGTACCTGGCTCTCGCCCCGCTTACGCATGCCGCCGGGGTGCTGTGCTTCCCGATCATGACGCTGGGCGGGGAGATCGTCATCATGCCCGCGCCGGACCTGGCCGGGTTCCTGTCCCTGATCGGCCAGCACCGGGTGACCCACGCCTTCCTGCCGCCGACCCTGGTCTACCTGCTGCTCGATCAGCCCGGGCTGGCCGCGGCCGACCTGACCTCGCTGCAGTGCCTCTGGTACGGCGCCGCCCCCATGTCCGCCGCCCGCCTGGAGCAGGCCATCCGCGCGATCGGGCCGGTCATGGCGCAGCTGTTCGGGCAGACCGAGGCGCCGATGATGATCTCGAGCCTGGCGCCGGAAGACCACCTGCACGCCGACGGCACGCTGGCCACCGAGCGCTTCACCTCAGCCGGGCGGCCCGGCCCGCTGGTCACCGTGGCCATCATGGACGACGAGGGACGGCTGCTGCCTTCGGGCGAGCGCGGCGAGATCGTGGTCCGCGGCCCCCTGGTCATGGCCGGCTACTACCAGGACCTGGTGGCCTCGGCCGAGGCGAGCCGGCACGGCTGGCATCACACCGGCGACATCGGCTACCTCGACGAGGACAACTATCTCTATATCGTGGACCGGGCCAAGGACATGATCATCACCGGCGGGTTCAACGTCTACTCGGCCGAGGTCGAGCAGGCGGTGCTGGCCCACCCCGCGGTGCTGGACTGCGCGGTGGTCGGGCTGCCGGACGACAAGTGGGGCGAGCGGGTGACCGTCGTCGTCCAGGCCCACCCCGGTCACGAGGTCCCAGGCGACGACCTCCGCGCGTTCGTGAAGGGACGGCTGGGCAGCGTGAAGACCCCCAAGCAGGTCGAGGTGTGGGCCGACCTGCCCCGGTCCAAGGTGGGCAAGGTGCTCAAGAGCGAGGTCCGGTCGAGGCTGCTCGACCAGGCCTAGGGACGGCCTGGCCGAGGCCCTGGGGGGCGGCCTCGGCCAGGCCCGGCCGCGTCACTGCGTCCCGGCCGGCCCGGACGCGACGGCGACGATCTCGGGGCTGGCCGGCCCGTACGGCGAGCCGTCCCAGTCGCCGTACCAGGTGACGTGCGTGAGGCCGGCCTCGGCCAGGAACGCGGCCACCTGGGCCTGGTCCATGAACCGGAGCGTGTCCGGCACCACCACCGGGTCGCCGGCGCCGGCGAACTGGTACCAGGTCTCGTACGTGACCAGCTCGCCTGCGACCGCGCTGATGTCGTAGTGCACGTCGGCGGTGAGACCGGCTGCCTCCACCCGCTGCCTGGTGTCCCGCGGGTTCCAGTCCTGCCACTCGCGCACGGCCGGGTTCCTGGTCTCGAACGCGAGACGGCCGCCCGGGGCCAGGTGCCGGGCCAGCGTCCGCAGCGCCGCGCGGACGTCCCGGTCCTCCAGGAACAGCTGGAACACGTGCCCGGTCATAATGATCAAGTCGAAGCCCGCGGGAGTGTCCGGGCCAGTGGCGGTGTCCAGGCCGATGCCGGTGTCCAGGCCCGCGGCGCTGGCCTGAACCCAGCGCACCTGGTCGCCGCCAGGCCGGGCGCGCGCCGTGGCCAGCATCGCCGCCGCCGGGTCCGCGCCGGTCACGTCGTATCCCCGGGCCGCGAACTCACAGGCCAGCAGCCCCGTGCCGCAGCCCACGTCGAGGATCCGGGCCGGCGGTGCGGCGGGCAGGCTGAGGTAGAACGCCGTGCTCGCGTCGGCCGGGTTCAGCGCGTCGTACAGGGCGGCCAGCCGCGGGTCGGCATAGCTTTCGCTGGGCTGGCTTTCGCTGGGTTGGCTGGCACTGGGTTGGCTGGCACTGGGTTGGCTGGCACTGGGCTGGCGAGCACTGGGCTGGCGGGCGGAGGGCATGGGAGACAGGCTAGGACCATGACGCCGGACGAGGACCGCCTGCGGCTCAGCCAGACGTTCAACCAGGCGGCGGGGAGCTACCACCAGGTCCGTCCGGACTACCCGGCTGAGCTCTTCGACGAGCTCGTCGCCGTCGCCGGGCTGACTCCGGGCGACCACCTGCTGGAACTGGGCTGCGGGCCGGGCAAGGCCACCGTCCCGCTGGCCCGGCGCGGTTTCCGGATTACCTGCGTCGAACTCGGCCCGGAGCTGGCCGCCGCCGCGCGCCGCAATCTGGCCGGCCTGGACGCCGAGGTCGTCGAGGGGCGGTTCGAGGAGTGGCAGCCCCGCGCGGGCGAGCGGTTCGACCTGGTCTACGCGGCGACCGCCTGGCACTGGATCGATCCGGCCGTCCGCTACCGCCGCGCCTGGCAGGTGCTCCGCCCGGGTGGTCACCTCGCGTTCTGGAGCGCCCTGCACGTGTTTCCCGACGGTGGTGACCCGTTCTTCCGCGAGATCCAGGAGGTCTACGACGAGATCGGTGCCGGGCAGCCCCCCGGCGAGGGGTTCCCCCGCCCGGGGGAACTGCGGGAGCAGGGCGCCGAGATCGAGGCGAGCGGGCTGTTCGAGGTGCTGGCTATCCGGCACTTCGACTGGGAGCGGGTCTACGACGCCGAGAGCTACGTCGCGCTGCTCCGCACGTTCTCCGGCCACATCGCCATGGAGCAGTGGCAGCAGGACCGGCTCTACGGGGAGATCCGGCGCCGCCTGGCCCGGCGCCCAGGCCATTCGGTGCGCCGGCACTGGGGCGCGGTCCTGCACGTCGCGCGCCGCCGCGGATAAGGCGGCGGGCCGGGTAACGCGGCGCCGCGCGACGGCCCGGCCGGTCCGTTCCTGGAGTGCGCGCTGCCCGGTTCAGGATCGGGTGTCCGGTTCAGGATCAAGGTCTCCCGGGGCCCGCCGCAGGGCTATTGACAGGGCCGGAAACCACGCCATCCTGGGAGGGTGCTGCCCCGTCCTGGGGAGTGCGGGCCTGGACCCGGAAGGAGCCGGTCATGGCGGGCATCGTGGTGGGAATCGACGGATCAGATAACGCTCATCGCGCCCTGGACTGGGCGCTGAAAGACGCGGCCGCACTCCACGCCCCGCTGACCGTGCTCACCGTGTACGAGGTCGCGGTGAGTGCCTGGACCGGCAACCCGATCATCTTGCCGCCAGACCGGGACGATCTGGAGAAAACCCGCCGCCGGGTCGAGGAGATAGTCGCGAAGGCCGCGACGCAGGCAGGCCAGCCGGAGCCGCCGTCGATCACCGTTCGTGCCGAGATTGGCCTGGCCGCCCGGGTGCTGATCGAGGCGTCCGGTGACGCTGACCTGCTGGTGGTGGGGTCACGCGGTAGTGGTGGTTTCGCGCGCACGCTGCTGGGCTCGGTCAGCCAGCAGGTCGTCCAGCACTCGGAGTGCCCGGTGGTCGTGGTGCCCGACCGGAAGTAAGGCCTGCGGCCAGGTGAGAGCCGCGGGTCAGGCCGCGGCGAGCGCGCCTGCCCGGCCGAACCCGTCGCCCGGAGCGACGGTGGCGGCGTGGACGGTCGGATAGATGGACAGGTGCCGGTCCAGCCCGGTGATCTGCAGTACCCGGGCCGTGGACGGCGAGACCGCGGCGAGCCGCAGGAAACCCCCCAGCACGCGGGCCCGGTGGCTCGCGCCGACCAGTACGGCGAGACCGCTGGCGTCACAGAAGGTCACCCTGGACAGGTCGAGCACCAGGCGGCTGGCGCCGGGCCGGAGCACCCCCAGAAGCTGCTCACGCAGGTCCGGCGCGCTGGCCAGGTCGAGGTCACCGGACAGTTCGGCGATGGTGACCCCGTCTACGACGCGGACGGGAACGCCCGGGGTGGGCTGGATCGTGGTGCCTGAGTTCATCATGGGTATCCGATCCGGTCGACGCGGACCAGGCGGCGCGATGGCGGCCTGGTCCTGAGCGCGCGCTGCGGCCCGGCCGGGCTCAGCAGTGTCCTTCCGCCCCAGGCGGCTGGCCCGTGCTGACGACGGGGCCTGCGAGCACGGCCAGGACTTCCCCGATGGTCTGCTCGCGGCCGGTGGGCTCCGGCAGCGGCTGATGCACCTGGATCTGGTAGTGGTTGCGGCGGCCGTCCTTGCGCTTGTTGAGGTAGCCGGCCGCGGTCAGGTCGCTGACGATGCCGAAGGCGCTCCGCTCGGTGATGCCCAGGCTGGCCGCGATGTCGCGGAGCCGCATCCCCGGGTCGTGCGCGAGAAACACCAGCACGCGTCCGTGGTTACTCAGGAAGCCCCAGCTGCCCATACCCCAAAAAGTACCATAGTTTCCGGAAAAAATTTGCCGGTTTCTGGCTGCCGACGACGCGGGCCAGTCCCACCCGGGCAGGTCAGGGCGGGCCCAGGCCGACCCGGCGGCCGGCTTTCCGCCGGGGCCGGGTGGCCGGGACAGAGCTTGGTCAGAGCTTGGTCAGCTTGGCATAGGGCGCGTTGATCCGGTGCGTGACGGCGCCGAACTCGACGACCACGGCCCCCGCTTCGATAGTGACCACGCGGCCGAGGCCATACCGGTCATGCGTCACCAGGTCCTGCGCCTCGAACTCCTCGACAGGCTGCGGTGCGGGCGTCGGCCTATTGAACGGGCTTCCGGGGACGGGACGCCGGGTCACGGCGTGGGCTGGTTTCTCACAAGACCAGTATGCGGCCTGCAGGCCGGTCAGGGCGAGCCACGCATCCGGGGATACCCCAGGTACTGGGCCTTACAGCGGTGCTGTGACCCAGCGCCAGCCTTCCGGCTCGTCATACACCGGGTGGACCACCGCGGACCCTGACGCGTCGGACAACTCGGCCACGATCCGGATCAGCTGGTGGTGGAAGTCCTCCGGCGTGTGCTGCCCCTCGTGCGGGGCGATCGCCACGAGAGTCACGGCTGATTGCTCCCCGCCGGCCAGCCGGACGGTCACGTTGCCGTTGTAGTCCCGGCCGACCGCCACGATGGACGCGGCCCGGATGATGTCACTGCCGTCGTCCTTGGCGACCCACACATCGGACGCAGTCATGCGTCCCACCTCCCAGCTCGTCCAGCGGCATCACCCAGACTGGCACAAATCGGTACCCGGGCTCCGGTCAGTACTCGAGCTCCGGGCGAAGCGGGCCGCCGACGGTGTTCAGGTGCCGCAGGACCTGGACGTAGGAATCCACCAGGCCTGTCTCGTGGTAGGCGATGCCGTGCTGCTCGCAGAACGCGCGCACGGGGGCCTGGGCGCGGCGCAGGCTGGGCCGGGGCATGGAGGGGAACAGGTGGTGCTCGATCTGGTAGTTGAGGCCGCCGAGGGCGAAGTCGTTGAACCAGTTACCGCGGATGTTCCGGGAGGTGACGACCTGGCGGCGGAGGAAGTCGACCTTCTCGTCCTCGCCGAACATGGCCATGCCCTTGTGATTCGGGCGCGAACGAGCAGCCCAGGTAGAGCCCGAACACACCCTGCTGGATGAGCAGGAAGGCCACCGCCTGGACCGGGGACAGCACCAGGAACACCGCGACCAGGTAGCCGATGATGTGCGCGGCCAGCAGGGCCCCGTCCACCAGCTTGACCGTCGTGCTCCGGCCGCCCAGCAGGGTCCGGAACCCGGCGACGTGCAGGTGCAGGCCCTCCAGCAGCAGCATGGGGAAGAACAGCCAGGCCTGGTAGCCGGCCAGCAGGCGGCCGAGGCCGCCGCGCTCCCGGGCTTGTTCCGGGGTGAAGGCGACCGCCCGGCCCCCGATGTCGGGATCCCGGCCGACCTGGTTGGGGTGGGCGTGGTGCCGGTTGTGCTTGGACGTCCACCAGCCGAAGCTGAGCCCGATCAGCAGGTTGCCGTGAATCCGGCCGATCACGTCGTCGGTCCGCTTGGAACCGGAGATCTGCCGGTGACCGGCGTCATGCCCGATGAACCCGGTCTGGGTGAACATCACGCCCAGGAAGACCGCGACCAGCAGCTGCCACCAGGAGCGGCCGAGCAGGAAGAACGACGGCCCACCCGCCGAGCAGCAGGAGCAGGTTGACGCCGATCTTGACGGTGTAGTAGCCGCGGCGCCGGCGCAGCAGGCCGGCTGCCCGCACCAGGCGGGACAGTTGCGCGTAGTCGCTGCCCGGGCCGGCGTCCGCTGTTTCCGGCCTGGCTATCGGTGGGCGTTCGGCAGCTGGACTTGCCGCGTCAACGGTCACCCTCGTCCTCCTGCGGTGAGCATCGCGCGGCCGGTAGCCGGCCGCTGGGCGTCAGTGGCGCCGCAGGGTCCGGGCGGCTAGTACTTAGGACGAGTATGCCGCAGGCCCGCGCCCTGGGGCGCGGGCCTGCCGCTTGCGAACCGTCAGACTGCGTGAACCTGATCGGCCTGCGGGCCCTTCGGGCCCTGCTTGGTGGTGTACTCCACCTTCTGGTTCTCGGCCAGGGTGCGGTAACCACCCATGTCGATCGCCGAGTGGTGGACGAAGACGTCGGCGGTGCCGTCGTCGGGGGCGATGAAGCCGAAGCCCTTATCGGGGTTGAACCACTTCACGGTGCCTTGCGCCATCTGCTGTCTCCTTCAAAGACGAGCTCCAAGCCCGCGCGGGTTGCGCGGGCCAGCTGCTGGTTGCCCGCCATCGGGAGGAAAGGATCCACAGCCGAACGGCAAACGCCCACTGTCGAAAATGCGGGCGCCTTCACGATCGCCAACGTCGACAACAACTTCTACGAATAGCGTCCTGCCGCGGCCGGGTATTCCCGCCCTCGCGCCCTTCCCGGTCTCCGGGACAGGGGGCCTGCGGGCTATGGGGTCAGCGCCTGCGGCGTCCCCGGTATCCGGCGGACATCGCGACCGCGCCGCTCCCGGTGCCGGGCCGGGCGACGGCCGGCGCCTCACGGGCGGGGAGCGCTGCGGCCGAACCGGCCCGGCTGGCCCGCGGACCGGCGATGGAACGCACCAGCGCTGAGCCGGGGCTGACGTTGGCCGTCAGCGGGGCCACGCCGGCCTGGCGCATCAGGACGCGCACGTCGCCCGCTTGCGCGGGTGTCTGCACGGTGATCACTACGCCGGCCGCGCCGGCCCGGGCGGTGCGGCCCGATCGGTGCAGGTAGGCCTTGTGCTCGGTCGGCGGGTCAGCGTGGATCACCAGGTCGATGCCGTCCACGTGGATTCCGCGGGCCGCGATGTCCGTGGCGACCAGAACCCGGGCGGCGCCAGAGGCGAAGGACGCCAGGTTCCGTTCCCGGGCGCCCTGCCTCAGGTTGCCGTGCAGTTCGGCCGCGGGAACCCCGGCCACGGTCAGCTGACGGGTGAGCTTCTGCGCGCCGTGCTTGGTGCGGGTGAAGACCAGCGACCGGTTGTCGCCGCCTGCCAGCGCGGCGACCACGTTCACCCGGTCCCCGGGCGAGACGGTGAGCAGGTGATGGACCATGGCGGCCGGGGCGGCCGCGGCCGAGTCGACCGAATGCACCGCCGGGTCGCTGAGGAATCGCCGGACCAGCACGTCCACGGCCTTGTCCAGGGTGGCGGAGAACAGCATCCGCTGGCCCTCCGGTGGGGTGGCCTCCATCAGCCGCCGCACCACCGGCAGGAATCCCAGGTCGGCCATGTGGTCGGCCTCGTCGACCACGCTGATCTCCACGTCGCTCAGGTGGCAGTGCCCCTGCTCGATGAGGTCGGCCAGCCGCCCCGGGCACGCGACGACGATGTCCACCCGGTTACGGAGCGCCGTCACCTGCGCGTTCTGCCCGATGCCGCCGAAGATGGTCGTCGCCGTCAGGTTCATCGCCGCGGCCAGCGGCGCGATCACGGCGTGCACCTGGCTGGCCAGTTCCCGGGTGGGTACCAGGACGAGGCCGCGCGGGTGGCAGGCGAGGGTGTGCCCGTCCGCCAGGCCCGCGACAAGCGGGATCGCGAACCCCAGCGTCTTGCCGGAACCGGTCCGCCCGCGGCCCAGGATGTCCAGCCCGGCCAGGGCGTCGGGCAGGGTGGCGGCCTGGATCGGGAACGGCGTGAGGATGCCCGTCCCGGTCAGGACGTTGACCAGCGGCGCGGGAACGCCGAAGTCGGCGAAGGTCATGCTGAGCGCGGCGACCTCGGAAAGGTCGTCTGGCGCAGACTGCGGTGCAGGGCGCGGCCGGTACCCCGCCGCCCGGGGTGGGGCTGGCCTGGCCTGGGCCGGGCTGCGTCGGGCGGCTGCCGGTACTGGGCTGGCCGGTACTGGCCGGGACTGACGGCGGCTGCCGGCCGCGGGCTTACCACGGCTGCGCCGCCGCCGGCGGGCATGCGTTTGGTCAATAGGCAGAGCTGTCATACAGGAATGTCTCCGAGACTAGGGTGGCCGCATTTGAGGGCCGCCACGTCCGTGGAAACCAGCTCGCTCACCGAGCGACGTACGACCGGCGCGCCCTGATGGCTGCGCCTCACGATGTACCGTGTTGCCTCACTCTATCGCACAGGCCTCATCCGTCGCGGCTCCCCTCTGCCTCCGCACGGTTCCGCTCTGCTACCGCCTGCGCTCCCCCGCCGCGTCGCTCTGCTCTTCGACCGCTCCGTCCGGGGGTCCGCCCGGGGCTCTCCCAGCGCTCCGCTCCGGGCTCCCCCACCGCTCCGTCCGGGCCGTCGCACATCGGCGCATAAACGGATGATCATCATCGACTTGGGCGCGGCGACCGGGCATCCTCTGATACATGGGGCCAGCAGACCAGCGCAATGATCAGGCTGACCAGCGGGACGACCTGGCCGACCGGCGCGAGGACCTGGCCGACCAGTGGGAGCACGCCGCCGGCCAGCGGGAGACCCGGGCCGACCAGCGGGAGCACGCGGCCGACCAGCGGGAGCGCCCGGATCGATCAGCGGGAGGCCCGGATCGACCAGCTGATGCGGGGCTCGGGGGTGTCCACGGAGAGCGTGCACCAGCGGGCCCAGGAAGCGATCACCCGGTCCCGCCAGCTCATCGCCAGGAGCGCCGCCGCCATGGACCGCTGCGAGGCCCTGCTGCGGCGCCAGGCTCAGCGCGCCAGCCAGGAACAGTCGGCGACAGATAGAGAGACCGCCCGCAGCCAGGCGCGACGCGGGCCCCTGACGGAGGGGGGCAGGTGACCACCGCGATCGCACAGTTCATGCGGGAGCTGGAGCGGGTGTGGGACGAGCACCGGGAAGCGGCGCTCGTCCGCCGCGACCTGGCGGCGTCGCTGGCGCAGCTGGCGGGCGAGCCGTCGGTCTGGCACCTCCCGGCCATGACCGGTGCCGCCGGGCGCGAGGCCTTCGAGCGGTTCTACGCCGAGGCGTTCCTCCCCCACGTGCCCGCCGACCTGGTCCTGACCCGGAGGTCCCGGACCGTGGACCGCTTCCACCTGGTCGACGAGACGACGGTGTCGTTCACCCACGACCAGGAGCTGCCCTGGCTGCTGCCGGGGGTCGCCCCGACGCGGCGGCGAGCTGAGGTGCTCGCCGTCGCGATCGTGGGCTTCGAGCGTGGGCGGATCCGGTCGCAGCGGATCTTGTGGGATCACGCGACTCTCACCGCCCAGCTGGGTGTCCCCGCCCTGGCTAGGCTCCCGCCTGGACCGCCTGGGCGGCCGTCTCGATGAGCTGGACCACGTCGTCGGGGTGGGAGACCATCGCGACGTGGTTGGTCGCCACCTCGACGGTGGTGGCCCCCATCCGGGCGGCGAACTGGCGCTCGGCGTCGGGCGGGATGGCCTGGTCGCCATCGGCGACGAGGAACCAGGTCGGCAGCGACTTCCAGGCCGGGACGCCCATGACGTCCTCCAGGGTGCTGGCGGCCAGCGCTTGCTGCACGGCGAACATGACCCGGGCCTTGACCGGGTCCACGTCCGCCGCGAAGTGGTTCACGAAGTCGTCCTCGGGAATCCAGGCGAAGCCCTGCTTGTCGATGTCCAGGTGCGCGAGCGCCGGGGTCGGCGGTCCCTGGGCCAGCAGCCCGCCGATCGTCTCGCCCTGGTCAAGCCCGAAGGCCGCGATGTAGACCAAGGCGACGGCGTTCGGCGCGTCGGTGCCCAGAGCGGTCATGATCTGCCCGCCGTAGGAGTGGCCGGCCACGACGGTCGGGCCGTCCTGGCGATCCAGCACCTGGCGCAGCCGGGCCACGTCGGCGGCGAGCGAGCTCTCCGGGAACTGGGGCGCGGTGACGTGGTAGCCGTCGGCCTGCAGCCGCTCGATGACGGCGCTCCAGCAGGAGCCGTCGGCCCACGCGCCGTGGACCAGGACGATGTTCGGTTGGGTACTCAAGGTGATGATTCCTTTCAGAGCGGTGTGCCGCTGCCCGGCGGCCGGGCAGCGAGGGCGTGGTCAGGTCTTGCTGGCGGTGCCAGGTCAGCGGCCTGGCCCGGCCGGTCCCCGGCCGTCAGAGTCCCTGGGCCCTGAGCCATTCGAGGGTGGCGTCCGCGACGTCTTTCCAGCCGCTGTCGATCGCGAGGGAGTGGCCGCGGTTCTCGAACTGCCTGAGTTCGGTGACGGCCGTCGAGTGCCGGTACTGCTTGAACGTGGAGCGGGTGGTGACGTCCGGGACCGTGTGGTCCGCTGTCCCGGAGGTGAGCAGCAGCGGGCCGCGGGTCTCGTTGCCGGTGTTGACGGCGGCCTGTGAGTGGAGCGTGAAGTTGGCCGCCGCCGCCTCGAACACCGGCCGGGCCGGTGACGGGATGGCCCATTTCTCGTACAGCTCAGCGGACTCTTCCTCGGTGAGGGCGTTGCCGAACCCGAACTTGAACTCCTTTTCCGTCAGGGACACGGACTTGTGCAGGTTGGCTGGATTGCGCAGGGCGGGCAGCGCCGCGCGGAGCTGGGCGAGCGGAAGCGGCAGGACCCCCTTGATCTGCGCGGGATCGATGGCGACACCGGCGACGCCGATCCCCTGGCCGAGCAGCTTCTCGGCGAGCAGGCCCCCGAAGGAGTGCCCGATGAGGATCGGGCCCGCGTCGAGGGAGTCGATGATCTTCGTGTAGTGGGCGATGGCGTCGTCGATGGTCTTGTCGGCCACCAGTTCGGGGTGCTCCCGCGCCTCCGCCACGGTGTCCGGCTCTCCGGGCCAGCCGGGGGCGATCGGCTCGTAGCCGGCCGCGCGGAAATGCTCGAGCCAGGGATTCCAGCTGGAGGCGTGCAGCCACATGCCGTGAATGAAGATGACGTGCGTGCGGGTGGCTTTCATGACGTGGTCCCGTCTGCTGACGCCCTGCTCCGGCAATCAGCAAGGTCTGTTACTTCACCGTGACCTGAATCCGGCTGGCATCGAATCCCGCGAACCGCGTAGTGGCCCGGGCGCCGTACGCGGGGCGACGGTGCGCGGGACAGGCGGCCGTAACGACCGGGACCGGTTGCCGTCACTAACTGCGCGTAGGGTGAGGTTCATGACGCTGCTGGGTCGCGCCGATGAGCGCGATCGGGTAGATCGCGTTCTTGCGGCCGCCCGCCAGGGCCTGAGCGGCGTCCTGGTGCTGCGCGGCGAACCCGGGATCGGTAAGACCGCTCTGCTGGACTACGCGGTCAGCGCCGCGGCGGACCTGGAGGTCGCCCGGGTCGAGGCGGTCGAGTCGGAGATGGAGCTGGGCTTCGCCGGGCTGCATCAGCTGCTGCTGCCCTACCTCGGCGACGTCGCCGCCCTCCCGCCTCCCCAGCGCGACGCCCTGAACTCAGCGTTCGGGCTCCGCGACCGGGGGCCACCCGACCGTTTCCTGGTCGCCCTCGCGACCTTGACCTTGCTGGGTCATCTGGCCAGCCAGCGAGGACTGCTGTGCGTCGTCGACGACGCGCAATGGCTTGACCGCGAGTCCGCGGCCGTGCTGGCGTTCGTGGCCCGCCGCCTGCACGCCGACGCCATCGCGATCCTGTTCGCCGTCCGCGAGCCCTCGGACCGGCCGGCCGGGTTCGCTGACCTCCCCGATGTCCATCTGCCGGGACTGCCTGCGCCAGCCGCCCGCGAGCTGCTCTGCGCCGGGATCGGTGACCTCGACGACGAGGTCGGCACGCGGATCGTGGCGCAGACCCGGGGCAACCCGCTGGCGCTCATCGAGGTCGGCCAGGAACTCACCCCCGCCCAGCTCACCGGCGGGGACCCGCTGCCCGAGCTCTTGCCGCTCGGCCCCCAGCTCGAAGCCGGGTTCCTGCGGCAGACGCGCGGTCTTCCGGCCGCCACCCAGACGCTGCTGCTGACCGCGGCCGCCGAGCCGACGGGAGACCCCGCCCTGCTCTGGCGGGCCGGCCGTGACCTCGGTTTCACGCCCGATTCGGCCGCCCCGGCCCAGGCTGGGGACCTGGTGGTCCTCGGCTCCGTGGTCCGGTTCCGGCATCCCCTGGTCCGTTCCGCGATCTACCACAGCGCCACCCCGATCGAGCGCCGCCGGATCCACAAGGCCCTGGCCGCCGCCACCGATCCGGGCCAGGATCCGGACCGGCGGGCGTGGCATTTCTCCGAAGCCGCCGCCGAGCCCGACGAGGGCGTGGCGGCGGGCCTCGAGCGCGCCGCGCACCGGGCCATGATCCGGGGCGGCTGGGCGGCGAGCGCCGCGTTCCTGACCCGGGCGGCCGTGCTCAGCCCGGACCCGGAGACCCGGGCCCGCAGGCTCCTGGCCGCCGCCCGCGCCGAGAGCACCGCCGGCGACCCGGGACAAGCCCAGGTCCTGCTGGACAAGATCACGCGACCGTCCTGGTGACCCGCTCCACGAGGGCCTGGCCAAACGGGCGCAAGGGGAGATCCACCACGCCCTGAGCCAGCCCGCGGAAGCAGCCGCCGTGCTGCTGGGGGCGGCCGCCCAACTCGCTCCCCTCGACGTGCGCCTGGCCCGGAGCGCCCTGCTGGACGCGCTCTCGTCGGCCGCCATCTCCGGCCCTCTCTCGCTCGACGACGCGACGGACGTGGACATCGCCGTGGCCGCCCGCCGCGCGGCCCTTCCGGCCGGAGCGGTCCCGGGCCTGGGCGACCTGCTCCTCGACGCCCACGCGGCCCTGATCCTCGACGGCCACCGGGCGGCCGCTCCCCTGGTGCGCGAGGCGGTTTCCGCGCTCCAGCGTGATCGGTCCGAGTCGGCGGAGATGCTGGCCTGGCTCGAAGCCGGCTGCCGCGCCGCGGAGATCATCGGCGACGACGCCGCCTTGCGCGCGCTGGCCAGCCGGATGGAGCGCCAGGCCCGCCGGCAGGGCGCCGTGAGCGCCCTGGCCGTGGCCCTCGTCTACGCCGGCACGTCCGACTTGTTCGCCGGCTCACTCGACGAGGCCCAGGCGCGTTTCACCGAGCGGGAAGCGATCGAGGCCGCACGGGACTCCGACTGCCACCTCGGGAACCTCATCGTGATGGCGTGGCGCGGGCGCGAACGCGAAACCCGGGCGCAGGCCGGCGCGGTGGCCGACGCGGCCCGGTCCCAGGGCCAGGGCTGGAAGCTGGCCTGGGTCGACTACGCCCGCTGCGTGCTGGAGCTCAGCCTCGGCCAGTACCAGGAGGCGATGGCGGCCGCGCCGGGCGCGTTCGAGGACAACCTGCTGGTGAGCGCCTTCGGCGGGGCTGATTTCGTCGAGGCCGCGGTCCGCGGCGGCGACGGCGCCGCCGCCCGGGAAGCACTCGCCCGGATGGCGGGCCGGACACCGGCGGACGGGCCGCCGATGGCCCTCGGCCTGCTGGCCCGCTCCCGGGCGCTGCTGGCCGGCGATCGGGACGCCGAGGCGCTCTACACCAGCGCGCTCGGCTACCTGGCCCTCAGCCCGAGCGCGACCCACCTGGCCCGGACCCATCTCCTGTACGGCGAGTGGCTGCGCCGGCGTAAGCGCCGAGCCGAGGCCCGGGAGCAGCTGCGCACGGCCCGCACGCAGTTCGAGGACATGGGGGCGGCCGGCTTCGCCGAGCGGGCCCGGACCGAACTGGTGGCCACCGGGGAGAACGCCCGCAAGCGGAGCCCGGAGACGCGCAACGACCTCACTCCCCAGGAGACCCAGATCGCGGCGCTGGCGTCCCGCGGCGCGACCAACCCGGAGATCGCCTCGAAGCTGTTCATCAGTCCCAGCACCGTTGACTACCACCTGCGCAAGGTGTTCCGGAAGCTCGATGTGACGTCGCGCCGCGACCTGGCCCGCGTGTCTCTCGGCCAATCCTGAGCCCGCGGGGATCTGCCGGGTGACAACCCGGGAGAATCTGGCCATGGCTCACTTCGATCCGAGGACTCCTGATGTGTGACTCACCAGCGGACCCGCGGCAGGTCGCGATGGCCGTCCCGCGTCCCGCGGCCGGATCCGCGGCCGACCCGATCACGCTCGAGCCGGTCGACGAGATCGTGATCACCACGCTGGTTGACAACGTGTTCGACGGCCTGCTGACCGGCGACGAACGCACTACCCGGGCTCCCCTCAGCGCCGGCCGGACGCAGGCCCCGCAGTTCGAGACCGGATCGACGACGACCGGGATGATGGCCGAGCACGGCTTCTCCGCGCTGGTCAGCGTCCGCCGGGGCGCCAGCACCACCACCCTGCTGTTCGACACCGGGCTGTCCCCGGACGCGATGGTCACCAACGCCAGCCGGCTCGGCACCGATCTGTCCCAGATCCAGGCGGTCGTCCTCAGCCACGGCCACTTCGACCACGCCGGCGGCCTGGCCGGGCTGGCCGGAAAGCAGGGGACCCGGTCGCTGCCCATGGTGGTGCACCCGATGATCTGGACCCGGCGGCGCCTGGCGGTGCCCGGCCGCGAGCCCGACGAGCTGCCTACCCTGAGCAAGCGGGCCCTCGAAGGCGAGGGCTTCGCGGTGATCGAGCGCCGCGAGCCTTCGCTGCTCGCCGACGGGTGCGTGCTGATCACCGGAGAGGTTGACCGGACCACCGAGTTCGAGCACGGCATGCCCCCGCCGCACCAGCGGTGGACCGGCTCGACCTGGCAGCACGACCCCCTGGTCATCGACGATCAGGCCCTCGTGGTGCAGGTCCGCGGGCGGGGCCTTGTGGTGCTCACCGGCTGCGGGCACGCCGGCGCGATCAACATCGTCCGGCACGCCCAACGGCTCACCGGCGTGCCGGGCCTTTCCGGCCTGGTCGGCGGCCTGCACCTCAGCGGCCCCGCGTTCGAGCCGATCATCCGGCCTACCGTCAACGCGCTCACCGGGATGAACCCGGACCTGCTGGTGCCCGGGCACTGTACCGGCTGGCGCGCCCAGCATGCTCTCGCGGCGGCCCTGCCCGGCGCCTGGGTCGCGGGCAGCAGCGGCTCCTCGTTCCGGCTCGCCGCCTGACCCGTAACGGATCCGGGGCCGCCGGCGCTTACTTCAGTGAATGACCTCTTCCCCCGGCAGTGCCCCGGCCGACCCCCGCGGCCGGGGCACTGTCATCTCACGCCGCGAAGTGCGCCGGGTCAGGGCGCCAGCGCAGAAGGGTGCCGGGGCTGGTAGACCGGAAGTTCCGAGCCATCAGGCAGCCGGATCGCAGCCAGCAGCCCCCAGCCCTGGTCGGCGACGTCCTTCGCCACGTCCACCCCTTTGCCCCGCAATTCGGCGAGCGTGGCGTGAATGTCATCACACATCAGGTAAAGCTCGTGGCGGGTATTACCGTCGGCCGGATGGACAGCCAGCTCAGCGGGGGGCAGCGCGAAAATCAGGCCATCCGCCACCCGCGTCAACCGACGACAGGCCGAGCACGTCCCTGAAGAACGCACGCACCTGCTCAGCCTGAGGCGAGAACACGATCGGCATGTATGCCGGTGATCACGGGGAGATTCTAACCACCGCCCGGGCACCGGGAAAGTAACGCGCTATTTCGCTACCCTGGCCAGGCTGGCCCGATTTCACCGGTGACCGCCGTGAACGCAGGCCGCGGGAAATAGTTAACCGGTGACATTGCCGGAGTCAAATCCAGCCGCCCAGACCCTCGGGCGACGGGGGTTCCTCTCCGTCGGCGGCGGCCTGCTGGCCGGCGCGGGCGCGCTCACCCTTCCGGGTACGACCAGGACCCTCCCGGGTACCGCCGAGACCCTCCCACCCGCTCTCCACGGCCTGCCGCCGATCTACCCGTCCGACCCCCGGTACGCCACCTTGCGGATGGGGTTCAACCGGCGCTGGGTCGGCTCCCCGGCCTACATCCAGGTGGTCAGGAGCGCCCGCCAGACCGTGGCGGCCGTGCAGCGGGCGCACGACGCGGGCCTGCGGATCACGGTGCGCGGCGGCGGCCACTGCTACGAGAACTTCTCGTCCGGGAACCACGGCGGCGTCATCGTCGACCTGAGCGGGATGCAGGGCGTGTCCCGGGACCGGTCCGGCCTGGTGTGCGTAGCGGGTGGGGCCACCCTCTGGAACGTGTACGAGACCCTGTTCAAGGACTACAACCTCACTCTGCCGGGCGGCTCCTGCTACTCGGTCGGGGTGGGCGGCCACATCGTGGGCGGCGGATACGGGCTCTTGTCGAGAATGCACGGCCTGACCGTGGACTACCTGGCCGGCGTGGACGTGGTCGGGGTCGACCGGAGTGGCCGGGCGCGGCTGGTGCGGGCCAGGAAAGGCGATCCGCAGACCAGCAGGCTGCTGTGGGCGCACACCGGTGGCGGCGGGGGCAACTTCGGCATCGTCACCGCGTACTACTTCACCGGGCTGCCGAACCCGCCCGTCCAGGTGCGGCTGGCCACCACGACCTGGCCGTGGTCCGGCCTGACCGAGCCGGACTTTGCCACTCTGCTGGGCAACTACGGGCGCTTCCTGGCCGCCAACAGCTCTCCGTCCAGCCCGTTCACGGGCCTGTTCTCGCTGCTCAAGCTGTTTCACCGGTCGGCCGGACACATCACGATGACCACCCAGGCCGCCGGGCCCGCCTTCGGCCTGCTGCCGTCCTTCCTCGCTCAGGTCAGCGCGGGCGTACCGGGCGGGTCGACCACGGTGGAGACGCTCCCCTGGCTCCAGGCCACGCAGACCTCCAACGGGTCCGGGCCGAACCGGCGGGGCAAATACAAGTCGGCGTACATGATCACCGGGTTTCCCGACGACCAGATCCGGGCCATCTACGGCGCGCTGACCGACGCACGCTACTCCAACCCGCAGGCCCTGCTGCAGGTCGACTCCTACGGGGGCCAGGTCAACGCGGTGGCGCCGGACGCCACGGCCGTCGCGCAACGCTCCTCGATCATGAAGTTGCAGTACCAGACCTACTGGACCTCACCTGAGGACGACGAGGTCAACCTGGGCTGGATCAACGGGTTCTACGCCAGCGTGTACGCGGCCAGCGGCGGTGTCCCCGTGTCCAACGGGGTCACCGACGGCTGCTTCATCAACTATCCCGACGTCAACCTCCCGGCCAGCTGGCCGGTCCTGTACTACAAGGACGGCTACCCTGCCCTGCAGGCGGTCAAGGCCCGCTGGGATCCGCTCGACGTGTTCAACCACGCCCAGTCGATCACCCCGGCGGCTCAGTCGTCGCCGCCTGGTGCTCCCGTCGTGAGCGCCGGGTGGTTTTCGTTATCTGAAACGATGGGCGTGAACGGTGCTGGTCAGGCCGCGGCGGTGAGGGGCCTGGCCGGCCCGAGCGAGGCGGCGAAGCCCTGCCGCCAGCTGGGGTAGCGGGGCGTCCAGCCCAGTTCCCGCCGGGCCCGGGCGTTCGAGGCGCCGCGGGACTGGGTGGCTCCCAGCACCGCGTCTTCGCCGATGACGAGCCGGGCCACCCAGGCTGGGAGGTGACGGGGCGGTTTCGCGCCGAGCGCGTCCGCCAGCACCGGCAGCCACTCACGCGTGGCGGCGGGCTCGTCGTTGACGATGTTGTAGAGGGCGGGCCCGTCGTGTTCGAGGGCGAGCACGGTCGCGGCGGCGGCGTCGTCGAGGTGGATCCAGGAGGTGACGCCCTCGCCGGGGCCGATGATCGGGAACTGCCGTCTGCGGACGGCCCTGGCCAGCTGGTCGCCGGGGTCGCCGTAGAAGCCGCCGTAGCGAAGCGCGATCCCGCCCGCCTCGGTGACGACCCGGTCGAGGTAGGCCATGGCCGCGTTCGTCTCCTTCGCCCCCGCGGGCGGGGCCGGGTCGAGCGGGTCGTCTTCGGTCTTGACCAGGCCGCCGTCCCGGGCGTAGCGGTACGGGGCGAAGCTCTGGGCGACGAAGCGGGGCACGCCCGCCTCGCGCGCCGCGGCCAGCAAGGCGTCGGTCCCCTCGGTCCGGAGCCGGTTGGTCTGGGCGAAGGTCCGGTCGAGCTTCCTGGAGAAGCCCCCGTCGGCCAGGGCCGTCGCCTGATGGACGATCGCCCCGGGGCGGACGTCGAGGACGGCCTGGCGGACCGCGCCCGGGTCGAGCAGGTCGAGCAGGACCGGCTGGGCGCCGAGCGCCTGAACCCGCGCGGCATGACCAGGCGACCTGAACGTGCCGATCACTTCGTGCCCCCGATCGGCCAGCTGGGGGACGAGCCGGGCGCCGATCGCACCGCTGGCTCCGACGACCATGACTCGCATGACCCTCACTCCTTCGTTCCGGGGCTTCGCCTGCGTTTTCGCGGGTTACACAGCTGACACCTGGCCGGGCGGGAATGTGACAGGAGAAGGGCTGCTACTGATCCCACAGCAGGGACCGGGTTACCCGGGGAGCAGGCGCTGTCACCCGGGGAGCTGACGCTGGCGCTCTTTGAGCTGGCGGAAGATCTCGCTGTAACTGCCGTGCATGTCGTGAGGCACCCGCCACACGTCCACGGTCCCGCAGCAGCCCAGTATGCGGACCTGCACGGCCGGGGCGTCGGGACGCACGACGTCGCGCCCCCAGTCACGGCGATGACCGAAGATGGTCAGCCCGCTGACGTTGACGCTGACGCCCTCCGGCACATAGATATCGGCGTTACCAAAGACCGCGAGGACGGTCACGGCGGTGTGCGGCTGGTCGATGATGGCTTCGCGCAGGTCGAGGTCGAGGTCGCCGAAGGCGCTGGTGGCCAGGGTCCACCGGCGCAGCCTGAGCCGCCCGCGGCGGACCACGCGCCCGAGCACGGCGGCGGTGATCCGGGCCGGCTTGCGCGAGGAACCGGACGCCTCCGCGAAGACTTGCGGCAGGTCTTCCTGGACCGCCGCGAGTTCCCCGCCGACGCGGGCCCGGAGAGCGGCCTCGACCCGCTCGGAGAACTCCTCGAGGGTCAGGCGGCCCGCGAGCAGATGCTCGCGCAGCACCACCACCGCATGCTCACGCTCGGCATCCGAAACCCGGTAGGACGCGTCGTCCATGGCTCACACGGTAGACCACGACAGCGGGCCCTGGCGGCTGGGAGTTACGGCTTGAGATCAACGACCTGAGGGTCGTGGTCGCTGAACTGGTTGGCGTACTCCGAGTTCAGGTGGACGACCTGGTAGGTGTACTTCTTGATGCCCTTGCTCACCAGGATGTGGAATCGTCCTGCTGAGTGCTGATCCGCCCGGGGCGGCCTCGGCCGCGACCCCGCCGCGGAGTTCTGGCCGGGCGCTGTGCGGCCACGGGCGACTCGGTCGAGCTCCACGCGGTCAAAGGTATCGACTCGGCACCAGACGCAGAGCGGCGTGCGCGAACCTGTCGCTCGCCCGGCCTGCAGCCCGACCCGGTTCAGCCGGGTCCCGAACCTCGATCCTCACCGCTCCCATGGCACCTGGGCGGCACGGGAACATGCGCGATTGCCCGCGGGATTGACCAGCCGTCAATTGCGGGCGCGGGCGGCCCCGGCGTGGCGGGGCAGCTTTCCTGCGCGAATGTGCAAATCTGGGCGCCATGAGCCGGAATGCTCGTGTCTGCGCCCGGCGCGGAACTACGGATTCACATCCCGCTGGCGGAGTTCTGGAATGACCGGCCCGGGGGCGCCCGCCCGTCCCGTCCGCCCGACGACCCCGCCCCCGATGCTGCCCCCTCGAGTCACCGTTTTCGCCATGACCGGAGTGCTGGTGGCAGCGGGCCTGATCGTGGCCTGGGTGGGGCAGCGGGCTGTGGCGGCAGCCTCGGTCCGTCCCGCGGTGGCCTGGACCCTGGATCCGGCGTCGAACACCGTGACCATCCGGCTGCGGGCCGGCGGCGGGCCATCGGGCCGCCGGATCCTGGCCCGCAGCCATCTCACGGTCTCCGAGGCGGCGGACGGGAAGCAGTGGACCCAGCCTGCTGGCCGCGGGATGGTCGGGGTACCCGTGCCCCCCGGCACGCCGACCCGTCTTGTGGTCCAGGTGGCGGGACCGGCGCCGTTCAGCCAGGCCCTGACCGTCACCCCACCCCCGGCGCTGCGGGTCACCGCGTCCCGCCGTGACTCCGGCGGGATCCACGTCTGGCTCTCCGGTCCGCTCCGCCGCGCCAGGCACAAGCCGCTATGCGGCCAGGACCAGGTCAGCTTCCCGGCGTCCCGGGAGGTGGTCGTGGCAGACGGCGCGGCTGCCTGCCGGACCACGCTGACCCTGACCGCCCGGGACGGTGAGCAAACCGCGGTGCGCCTGGCCACGCCCGGCCTGCCGGAGATCCCGCTCTACTCCTTCGCCAGCCCGGCCCACCGGGCCATCTACATCACCGTGGACGACGGCTGGACCCCGAGCCCGCGGGTCCTGGCCATCATGCGCCAGACCCATCTGCCGGTGACGGCCTTCCTCATCGAGCAAGCCGCCCAGCGGGACCTGCCGTACTGGCGGGCCTTTGTCAGCGCGGGCGGCACGGTAGGCGATCACACCGTGTCTCATCCCAACCTCACCAAACTGACCCTGGGCCAGGCCACGACCCAGTGGGGGCAGGCCCGGCGGGCCCTCGGGCACCTGCTCGGCCAGGTCCCCTTCCTGGGACGGCCGCCGTACGGGGCCTTCGACCCTACGGTGCAGGCCGCGGCGTACCGGGGCGGGCTGAAGAAATTGGTGGGCTGGAGCGTGGTCGTGGATAGCGACGGCATCCACACCTGGGACGGCAAAGGGCTGGAAGCTGGCGAGATCGTGCTCCTGCACTGGGTCCCCGGCCTGGGCAGCCAGCTGGCCCGGCTGCTCAAGGTCATCCACGCCCGGCACCTGAACCCCGAGCCGTTCACCGCGACCAGCTTCGCTCACACCGCCCCGCAGCGGCGCTCCCTCGACGGCGACTGAGGCGCCGGCCCGGGTGAGGCGTAGCTTGGCCGGGTGAGCTTCGACGTCAGCGCGGACGCCTACCTGCGGTTCATGGGGCAGTACTCCGAGCCACTCGCGGTGCAGTTCGCCGACCTGACCGGGATCGGTCCCGGCCAGCGGGTGCTCGACGTGGGGTGCGGGCCTGGTGCGCTGACCGCTGTGCTGGTCAGCCGGACCGGCCCGGACGCGGTCAGTGCGGTCGAGCCGTCAGCGTCTTTTGCCGCCGCGGTCCGGGAGCGGCTGCCCGGCGTGGACGTCCGGAGGTCAACGGCCGAGCGGCTGCCGTTCCCCGATGACACGTTCGACGCCGCGCTGGCGCAGCTGGTCGTTCATTTCATGACCGACCCGGCGGCAGGCCTGCGGGAGATGGGCCGGGTGACCAGGCCCGGCGGGGTTGTGTCGGCGTGCGTCTGGAACCACGCGGAAGGCCGCGGGCCGCTGGGCGTGTTCTGGCAGGCGGCGCGGGAGCTGGATCCGGCCGCGGACGACGAGTCAGACCTGCCCGGTGTCCGCGAAGGTCATCTGGCCACGCTCTTCGCGCAGGCCGGGCTCAACGGGACGCAGGTCAGCACGCTGACCGTGCCGGCCAGCTACGCCAGCTTCGAGGACTGGTGGGAGCCGTTCACCCTCGGGGTAGGCCCGGCCGGCGCCTACGTGGCGTCCCTGACCCCGGATCGCCGGGCCGCGCTTCGCGACCAGTGCCGTCATCTGCTGCCCGCCGGCCCCGTCGAGATCCACGCCAGCGCGTGGGCGGCGGTCAGCCGCGCCTGAACGGCCGGGGACGGCCGGCGGCGTAAGCGAGGCGGCCGGCGAGGATCGGGATGACGATGGCCGCGGCGACCAGGTGGCCCAGCGCCAGGGTGAGCCTGGTTGACGTGGCGGCGTGGCTGGCGGCCAGCGGGAACACCAGCGAGATCGCGACCAGGACCAGCGAGGTGCGCAGGAACACCCGTGCCGGGTGGGCGGCGCAGCGGGCGAGGACCATGGCCAGGATCGTCCCGGCGACGGTGCAGAAGACGACGCCGGCGGCGAAGCTGGCTGGCGTGACGGCCTGGGCGTGGCGGGCGCCGATCTCACCGGCGCGCAGGGGGACGTCCAGTGCCCTGACCAGGGTTCCGTAGGCGTAGAGCACAGCCGCGCCGACCAGGGCGGCGAAGCCGCCGGCCACGGGGACCGGCACTTTCGCCAGGCGGGAGGTGGCCGGGACGGCTGGGGTGGAACGGGTGGCGGTGCTGGGAGTCGCGGCGCTCATGGTGGTAGCTCCTGTTCGTGGGCCGGGGCCCGGGAAGGCCCGCTCACTGAACAGTCGGAGCCGGGCCCCAGGGCTCGACACCAGCGCGGTTCGGCTCACCAGAGCGGTGGCTGCCAGGATGGTGGCGTGGAGGTGTGGCGTGGAGGTACTGAGCAGCCGGATCCTGCTGCGGCCTGCTGACCTGGGCCGCAGCCAGCGTTTCTACCGGGATGTGCTGGGCTTGGCGGTCTACCGGGAGTTCGGCTCGCCGGACGATCCCGGGGTGGTCTTCTTTCTCGGACCGGGGTTCCTGGAAGTTTCCGGGCACTCGGCCGGCGCCGCCGGTGACTCCGTGCGGCTCTGGCTCCAGGTGCGGGATATCAACGCCGAACATCAGCGCCTGGCCGCGGCCGGCGCCCGCATTCTGCGGGAGCCGGTCACCGAGCCCTGGGGACTGGCTGAGATGTGGGTCGAGGACCCCGACGGCGTCCAGATCGTCCTGGTCGAGGTACCAGCCGATCATCCGCTCCGCCGGGACCCGAGGTCGTAGCGCGGGCAGACGCCCGCGACACGCGGATAAGGACCCGGTCGCCGCCTGGGTGCCGGCAGTTGTTCCTGCGCCCCCGCGGCCAGCATGTCCGACGGCATCCGGAAGTGGTGACCGGCGGCGCAGGCCAGCGCCACATGATCAACCGGACCCTCCGTACTCGGCAGCGAAAAGCGATCCGTGACCTCCGCAGGCACATCGCATTCCGGGCAGGAAATAAGCGTCAGCACTGGTCTCACCCCCGACGGGACCCGACAATCCGGTGCTCATTCACCGGTACAGAGCCGGGTCCAGCCGCTGAGATACAACTGATACATATCGCCGAGGCCAGGACTCAAGGGATGACCATGACGCAGACGCGTTTCTCGCCGGACGACGAACTGGACCTGTTGACCCCGGAAGGCCGTCAGGCAGTGGGCGGGCGGGTGCGGGCGCCCGAGTACGACCGTGACCAGATCCAGGTCGGCATCGTCCATATCGGCGTCGGCGGGTTCCACCGCGCGCACCAGGCGATGTACCTCGACCATCTGCTCAGCCAGCCGGATACCCGGGACGACGCGCTCGGCTGGGGAATCTGCGGCGTGGACCTCATGCCGGGCGACCGGCCCAAGGGGCAGGCGCTCGCCGCCCAGGACGAGCTCTACACGCTGGTGGTGAAGAAACCGGACGGCGCCCTCGAGCCGCGGGTGATCGGGTCCATAGTCCGGTACCTGTTCGCCCCGGAGGAGCCAGCCACAGTGCTGGACGTGCTGGCCAGCCCGCAGACGAAGATCGTCTCGCTGACCATCACCGAGGGCGGCTACAACTTCAACCAGGCCACGGGCGAGTTCGATGCGGACGACCCGGCGGTGGCGGCGGACCTGGCCGCGGGCTCCGCGCCGGGCACCGTGTTCGGCTTCGTCGTCGAGGCCCTGCGCCGCCGCCGCGACCTTGGCGTGCCGCCGTTCACGGTGATGTCGTGCGACAACGTCCCGGGCAACGGAGACATGGCCCGCGCGACGTTCTCAGCCTTCGCCGACCTCAAGGACCCGGATCTGGGCGCCTGGGTGCGCACCGAGGTGGCGTTCCCCAACTCGATGGTCGACCGGATCACGCCCGTGACGACTGAGCAGGACATCGGGCAGTTGCGCGAGACGTTCGGGATCCGCGACGGCGTGCCGGTCGTCTGCGAGCCCTTCACCCAGTGGGTACTGCAGGACGTGTTCCCGGCCGGCGGCCACCCTGGGAGCGGGCCGGCGTGCACCTGGTCCACGACGTCGTGCCCTATGAGCTGATGAAGCTACGCCTGCTGAACGCCAGCCACCAGGCGATGGCCTACGCCGGGTACCTGGCGGGCTACCGGTACGCGCACGAGGTAGCGGCCGACCCGGTCTTCGTCGAGTTCCTGCGCGGCTACATGCAGCAGGAGGGCCGGCCGACGCTGCCCGGCATCCCCGGCACCGACCTCGACGAGTACATCCACACGCTGCTGCAGCGTTTCGCCAATCCGGCCATCCGCGACACGCTCGCCCGCCTGGCCGCGTTCGGCTCGGACCGGATTCCCCAGTGGCTGGTGCCGGTGATCCAGCAGAACCTGACCAGCGGGGGCGAAGTCACCCGGTCGGCCGCGGTCGTGGCCAGCTGGGCCCGCTATGCGGAGGGAACGGACGAGTCTGGCCAGCCGATCGACGTGGTGGACGGGTTGCGGGACGAGCGGATGGCCAGTGCGCGGCGGCAGACCGAGGACCCGCTGGCGTTCGTGCGCAACGAGCAGCTGTTCGGTGACATCGCCGGGCAGTCCGCGTTCGCCAGCGCCTACCTGCTGGCGCTGGAGTCCTTCCATGAGCATGGGGCGGAGCACACCATCAGGCAGATCAACGAGAGCCTGGGCCTGACCTAGAGACAAGGCCCCCGCTGGCTGGGCCACACCATCCCGGCGGCGCGGCCGGTAGCGATCACGGGGTGGGCCCCGACTCGCGAAGCCGGCCTTCGTCCAGCCCCAGCCAGCGTCCCACCTTGATCTCGGCCAGGAAGCGCTCGTCGTGGCTGAGCACCACGAACGCGCCTTCGTAGGCGTTGAGCGCGGTCTCCAGCTGGCCAACGCTGACGAGGTCGAGATTGTTGGTCGGCTCGTCCAGCAGAAGCAGCTGCGGGGCCGGCTCGGCGAACAGGACGCAGGCCAGCGTGGCGCGCAGCCGCTCACCGCCGGAGAGGACCCCGACCGGGAGATGGATACGCGAGCCCCGGAACAGGAAGCACGCGAGCAGGTTCATCCGCTGTGCCTCGGGCATCGCGGAGGCGAACGCGGTGAGGTTCTCAGCCACGGTGCGCCCGGCGTCCAGCAGGTCCAGCCGTTGGGACAGGTACGCGACACGCCCCTCAGCGCGCCTGATCACGCCGCCTTCCGGTTCGACCTCCCCGTTGAGGATCCTCAGGAGGGTGGACTTGCCGGCGCCGTGGCGCCGGTCAGCGCGATCCGCTCGGGTCCGCGAATCGTCAGCTGGACCCCGCCCCGGCGAACACGGCCCGCTGGCCGTACCGGACCTGAAGCCCTTCGCCGTCGAAGAGCGTGCGGCCGGGCGGGACCTTGGTCCCGGGAAGTTCCAGTGCGATCTTCTGCTCGTCACGCAGGGCCCGGCCGGCCGCGTCCAGCCGGGCCTTGGCTGCCGCGACCCGGGCGCCGTGCGTCGCATTGGACTTGCCGGCCGTTTCCTGGGCGCTGCGCTTCATGGCCCCGGCCACGATCTTCGGAAGACCGGCGTCCCCGATGTTGCGGGCCGCGGTGCTGGCGCGCCGGGCCGCCCGCTCCCGGGCCTGCTGCATCTCCCGTTTCTCACGCTTGACTGTCTGCTCGGCCTGGCGGACGTTCTTCTCGGCACCTCGCGCGCGACGGCGAGGGCCTGCGTTTAGGAGCAGCAGGGGCGGGCATCTCGCGGCAGACCGAGGGAAAAGTCAGGACCTGCGAGCAAGGGGGCAAGCATGGCTGGCAAGTTTGTGCTCAAGAAGGGCTCCAGCGGCAAGTTCCATTTCAACCTTCTGGCTGGCAATGGACAGGTCATCGCGACCAGCGAAACGTACGAGAGCAAACAGTCCGCGATGAACGGGATCAACTCCGTGAAGGAGAACGCCCCCAGCGCGGAAGTAGACGACCAGACCGACTAGCCCGACGTCAGGGAGCTCGCCACGCCCACCCGGCGGGCTCGGCCCGCCCACCAAAGTAGGCCGCGGACCTCAGGAGCCGGGGGCCTGCTTGTCCACCGACGCCTGGTAGATCTGGGCGATCGAGGACTCTAGCTGCGCGTTGAACTGCTCGTCGGTCTGGCTCTCGGTGAGCCCTTCCAGCAGGGCGCGGGAGAAGCTGGCGATGAGGGTGGTATCCCGCCGGAGCAGGGCACAGGCTTCGTCGCGGCTGTAGCCGCCGGACAGGGCCAGGACCGGGAGGACACGCGGGTCGGCAGCCAGTTCGCCGTAGAGGCCCGGCTGGGTCGGGATGGTCAGCTTGAGCATCACGATCGCGTCCTGGGGCAGCGCCTCGACGTGCTTGTGCAGGGCGTCCCGGAGCAGGTTTTCGGCCTGCTGCTTGTGCGGGCTGGAGATGCTGACCTCGGGCTCGAGGATGGGGACGAGGCCCGCGGCCCGGATCCGGCTGGCGTAGCCGAACTGCTGCTCGACGATGGCCGAGATCCCCGCCTCGCTGGCGTCCTTGATCACCGAGCGCATCTTGGTGCCGAAGATGTGGTGCCGGTTCGCGCGCTCAAGAAGGTCGTCGAGTGTGGTGATCGGCTTCATGAGCTGCACGCCGTCCTGCTCCGGAGCCAGGCCCAGATCGACCTTCAGGAACGGCACGACGCTTCTTGTCCGCCCAGAGGTACTGAGCGGTCGGCACGCCGTGCACGTCTCGTTCCATGGTCTGCTCGAACAAGATCGCGGCGAGGATGCGCGAGCCGTCGAAGGCCGGGCTGGTCACTATGCGGGTGCGCATGGCGTGGACCAGGTCGAACATTTCCGCGTCCGAGCTGTAGCGGTCCTGGTCGATCCCGTACTCCGCGAGCGCCTTGGGCGTGCTGCCACCACTCTGGTCGAGAGCGGCGAAGAAACCCTGGCCAGTGCTGATCTTCTCGAACTGTGCGGTGTCCACGATCCCCCATTGTGGCACCACCCGAACATGGGGTCTGGCTCCGGTGAGGCGGCGGCCCGCGCGTCCGGTGGGTTCGCCGGAATACGCGCGCGTCACGGCCGGTTTTCAGCCAGCGTGACGTCACAGCCGGAAACCCATGAAGACATGCAGTTCTGGTTCGATCCGCTGTGCCCCTGGGCCTGGATCACCTCGCGCTGGATGCTGGAGGTGGAGAAGGTGCGGCCGGTGCGGGTCGACTGGCGGATCATGTCGCTGGCGTACCTGAACCTGATCCAGCACGACGGCAAAGGCCTGACTCCGGAGTATCTGGAGCGGATGGGCAAGGCGTGGGGCCCGATCCGCGTGGTCGCCGCCGCTGCCCAGGAGGCCGGCCCTGGCGTTCTGGGCCCGCTCTACACGGCCATCGGCACCAGGTTCCACAACCAGGGCCGCAGAGACGACCCTGAGGTGATCCCGGAGGCGCTGGCCGAGGTCGCCCTCCCAGCCTCCCTGGCCGCCGCCGCGGACAGCACCGAGTTCGACGACGAGATCAAGAGGTCTCACGACGAGGCCTTCGACGTCGTCGGGACGGACGTGGGCACGCCCGTCATCCGCATCCGCGGCCAGGCCATCTTCGGCCCGGTGGTCACGCCGATCCCTCGGGGTGAGGCGGCAGGCCGACTGTGGGACGGCATCGCACTCGTGACCGAGACAGACGGCTTCTTCGAGCTCAAGCGGACCAGGGACCGCAAGCCGACGTTTGACTGACCCGGCCCGGTCAGCACGTTCGATGGTGCGTCCGTTCGGGAAGACCTGATCACGTCGGAAGCTTCGGCGGAATCGGGGAAGACGGATGAACGCATCGTTGCTTGCGGTCCTGAACGACGCCGAGCGGCTGCTCGTCGCCGAGACGGAGCGGACTGGGCTCGCCGCGCTTGACGAGGACGCGGCCATCGAACTAGAAGCCCGGATCAGGCGGACGCGCAATAAGTACGTCGGCCAGTACCGCCGGGCCGCCAGTGCCGCCGTGCCTGAGCACGGCGGCCGCGGCCGGGCGAGGCCGGAGAACAAGCAAGCCGCCATGAAGGCCGAGGCGTTCGAAGAGGCCTTGTCCCGGGTGAGCCGCCGGGTGGCGACCCTGGCCCGGCAGGCCGCGACGGAGCTGCGCACCGAGCGGCTCGCGGCAGCCCGGGCCGCGAAGCAAGGCCGGGGCCCCGGGGCACCGGGAGCGGGCCCGGCCACGAGCCGGAAGGGCCCCGCCGTCACCGGCCAGCGCACCGGGGACCGTGCCCTGCGCTCGCCGGCCAGCGAGAAGCGGAGGGCCAGCACCCTGGCCACGGGAGCCCGCCGGCAGGCCAAGCGGGACAGCCGGTAGTCACCGGCCGGGTAGTCCGGGCGGTCTACGCCCGGGGCACGGCGGTGCCGGGCGCTGGGGTATGGCCTCCCGGCGCCAGGGCGATGACCTGAACATCTTGCCTGGCGTCCATGGCTTGCCTGGCGTCTGCGGCGCCCTGGCCAGCAAGCTCGTCGGCGCGCTCGTTCCCTGGATGCCCGGCGTGGCCCTTGACCCAGAACCACTGCACCTGGTGGCCGCGGGACACCGCGTCGAGCCGCTGCCATAGGTCGGCGTTCTTGACCGGCTTCTTGTCCCGTGTGTTCCAGCCGTTACGTTTCCAGACGGCCAGCCACTGCGTGACGCCCTTGCGCAGGTACTCGCTGTCGGTGTGCACATGAACAGCACAGGGCCGGGTCAGGCTCTCCAGCCCGCGGATGGCGGCCATGATCTCCATCCGGTTGTTCGTGGTAGCGGGCGCCCCGCCGTAGATCTCCCGCCGGTGGCGGCCATACAGCAGAACAGCTCCCCATCCGCCGGGGCCCGGATTGGGCGAGCAGGCGCCATCGGTAAAGATCTCGACGATCCCGTGGTCCGCCTGCCCCGGCCCCCGGAGCTGCCCGGCGAACTCGCGTGCACCGGCCGCGGACGTCGATTCCGGTGTATCAGCCACGTCATGCTCCCGCTTCGACCGCTGGCATTGGCCCTGCGTTCCTCATCCAGGGTCATGCTCCCACCATCAGCGACGGCACGATCCCAGCTTCCTCGGACGATCCCGGCCTGCAGCCCCATCGAAATCTTCCAGCCCGCACCCTAAGCTCGGGGGAGCTCAGAGAGCGCCGTCCGGAGCAGAACGGAGGCAACCGGAGATGTCGCTGGCCAATCATGTCCCGCTGTCCCCGCTAACCTTCCTGGCCCGGGCCCGCCGGGCCTTCCCCGGCAAGATCGCCGTCGTGGACGGGGACGGCACCGAGGTCAGCTACGAGACGCTGGGCCGGGACGGTGACGCGATGGCGGGGGCGCTGCGGGCCGGCGGCATCCGCCCGGGCGACCGGGTGGCCATGCTCGACCTGAACAGCCGGTGGCTGCTGGCCGCGCACTACGGCGTGCCCGGGTCCGGCGCCGCGCTCGTCGCGCTGAACTCACGGCTGGCCGCCCCGGAGTACCGGGACATCCTGGCCCACTCCCGCGCCCGGGTCCTGCTGGTCTCCCCCGCCTTGCTGCCGGCGCTGGCCGTGTCGTCCGCCGGCGAGCTGCCGGTCGAGACGGTGGTGCTGCTGCCCGGGGGCGAAGACCCGGCCCGGCCCGCAGGCCAGGACGCGGCGCTGCCCGGCGCCATGTCGTATGAGGAGTGGCTGGCCCACGCGGACTCCCGCGGGATGGAGTCACCCGGCGACGAAGACGCCATGATCGCGGTGAACTACACCAGCGGGACGACTGGCCGGCCCAAGGGCGTGGTCTACACCCACCGCGGGGCTTACCTCAACGCGGTCAGTGTCGCCCTGGAGTTCGGCCTGTCCGCGTCCAGCTGGCATCTGTGGACCCTGCCCATGTTCCACTGCAACGGCTGGTCGCTGACCTGGGGCGTCACCACGGTCGGGGGCACCCACGTGTGCCTGCCGTCCTTCGACGCTGACCGGGCGCTGGACCTGACTGCGCGGTACCCGGTCACGCACCTGTGCGGAGCACCGGTGGTGCTCAGCGAGCTGGCCCGGGCGGGCAGCCGGCGCGGCTTCGTGGCGGCCCGGCCGGTCCGGGCCGCGGTGGGGGGCGCCCCGCCGACCAAGGAGACCATCGCGGCGGTCCAGCAGATGGGCGTCCAGGTCACGCACCTGTACGGGCTGACCGAGACCTACGGGCCGTCGCTGGTCTGCGAGTACCAGGAAGGCTGGACCGAGCTGCCCGCCGCGGTGCTGGCCGAGCGGATCAGCCGCCAGGGGGTACCCACCGTGTCCGTGGCCGACGTGCGGGTGGCCGACGGGTCACTGGCCCCGGTGCCCGCGGACGGCAAGACCGTCGGCGAGATCCTGGTCCGGTCGAACACGGTGGCGGCCGGCTACCTCGACGACGAGCAGGCCACCGCGGAGGCGTTCCGCGGCGGCTGGTTCCACACCGGCGACCTGGCCGTGACGCACCCGGACGGCTACATCGAGCTGACCGACCGGAGCAAGGACGTGATCATCAGCGGTGGCGAGAACATCGCCTCGGTGGAGGTGGAGAAGGTCCTCGCGGCCCACCCGGAGGTGCTCGAGGCCGCCGTGGTGGCCGTGCCCGACGAGCGCTGGGGCGAGCGCCCCGTCGCGTTCGTGACCACGTCCGGCGGCGCCGTCACCGAGCGGGAGCTGACCGATTTCGTCCGCGGCCGGCTCGCGCACTTCAAGGCGCCGGACCGGGTGTACTTCGAGACGCTGCCCAAGACCTCCACCGGCAAGATCCAGAAGCACGTGCTGCGCGCCGTGGCCCGCGAGCGGACCAGCGACGGCGACCCGGCGCCGTCCCGGTCCCCCGATAAAACGGGTTCCCCGGACGGTACGGCGTGAAGGCCTGGCCGCCTAGGGCACGGTCACGGGCTGGATCACCACCGGGCCCGCGGTGGGGTCGAGTTCGGTGGCCTGCGACACGCCCGCGGGGGTGATGACGTCCATGGCCTTGGGCACGGTCGTGGGGCCCACCGCGCAGATGGGGCTCGTCCCGCCGACCGCGCACACCCCGAAGGTGTCGGCCCCTGGCGTCGCCGTGAAGGCCCGGGCCTGATCGGGGCTGAACCCGTCCTGCCCGGTGAGCACGACACTGAACGCCCAGCCGGACCCCGGGGTGCCGAACTGGGCCTCGGGCAGCGCGATGGTGACGGTCCGGTTCGTGTCATCGGTGAACATGGCAGCCGTCCCGACCGAGTTCCCGCTGGCGTCCACCCAGGCAGGAGACGCGAAGCCCTGGGCCTCGACCCGTTCGCTCCAGGCCCCCGCGGGGGCGATGGTGTAGTTGCGCGACGTGAAGGCGGCCTGGGTCGAGGTGGCGCTCGCGCCCGGGGTGTGCACGTAGACGTCCAGCAGCTGGGCGCCGAAGTCGGACCCGAAGGTCGGGTCCAGGTTGGCCAGGGTGGCCCGCAGGTACGCGGTGGTGCCGTCGCTGATGACCTGGAAGTCGGTCAGGTCGAAGGCTCCGGCGTGGAAGTCCGACGCGGTCGGGTACTGGTAGGTGCCGGGCCCGTTGTCGTCGCCGGCCGGGTCGGTGACGTTCAGCACCGTGGTCCCTCCGGTCACGTTCCCGACCACGGGCACCTGCGCGTATCCGGTGCTCCGCCCGTCCGGTGAGGTCGAGGTCGCGGTGATGACGTTGTCGCCGAACCCGACCGGGACGCTCGCCGAGAACGATCCGTCCGACGCCGCGACGGTACTGGTCACGGACGCGGCGGCGCCGGTCGTGGTATCGGCCGACCCGATGTCCACCGACGCGCCGGGCGACGTGGTCCCGGTCACCGTCGTGGTGGCGGATCCGATCGTCGCCCCGGAGGCGGGGGCGGTGAGGGTGACTGTCAGCGCGCCCGGCGCCCCGTGGGTGATGTAGCGCGCCGTCGTGACCGCGGGCGTCTCGACGGTGTGGCCGGTGCCGAGCCCGAGGATGAGCCGGAGCTCCTGGGCCTGGGCCCAGGTCAGCGGCGAGGCCGATCCGGCGGCCTTGCCGTCGGTGAACCCGATCGACGCGGTCGCCGGGTCGCTGCCGTAGGGCGACGCGGGCAGGTCCGGGTCCTCCCAGGCCTGCTCGGGCACGAGGCCGACGCCCGAGGAGAAGTTGATCATGGCGTTCAGCAGGCTGGCGGCCCCGGAACTCTGCCCGGCGGCGATGTCGCTCTCGGCGCGCTCACCGGACAGGACCGGCCACAGGTGCCCGGTCCCCGTGTCGGTGGGCGGCCACGGCGCGCCGGTGGTCGTGCACGAGGTCTGGCTCGGCTGGTAGCAGTCGCCGTAGCCGTCCGCGCTGCCGTCGGCGGCCGACGTGCCGTAGCGGTAGTAGCCGGTGCCGCTGGGGGTGGCGACGGATATCTGCTTGTCCAGCACGCCCAGCGAGGCCTGCACGTCCGGGTCGCTGACGGGCAGCTCCCCGAGCCGGACCAGCTCCTGGAACCCGCCGTCGATGACGCTGCGCTGGTCCACGGTCGGGCCGCCGTTGCCGAGGCTGTAGGTGATCGCCGCGTTCGGGTCACCGGTCTTGGACAGCCTGATGAAGTAGCGCGCGGCGTCCGGCCCGGTCGTGGTCACGTCCCAGGACTTGATGCTGCGCTGGAAGTAGTCGGCCGTCGCCTGGTAGAGCCGGGCCCGGGCCTGGTCGCCGTGGTCGGCGGCGATGGCGGACGCCGCGGTCAGCCCGGCGATCTCGGCCGCGATGGTGGAGGGTGAGTAGCCGGTCTGCTCCTCCCACCGTTCGTTCCCGTCCGAGGGACCGTGGGCGACCAGGAAGTCGGCCGCCGGCCGGACGTGGTCGGCCCACAGGGTGGCGTCCCCGCTCAGGCCGGCCTGGTAGTCCATCAGGATCGGGTAGGCGACCTCGTCCAGCTGGAGTCCGCCGGTGTCGGGGGCGGCCTTGCCGTTGAGCAGCGAGTTGCGCGGCATGGCCCCGTCCGGCAGTTGCTGGCGGTCGAACAGGAACCGGACCGCGTCCCGCGCCGTGGCCAGGTCGCCGTCGGCCAGCAGGCCGGTGAACGCCTCGTACAGGTCGCGGGAGAACACCTCGCGGTAGGAGCCGAAGTAGGCGGGCTCGCCGCCGGAGTCGGTCCCGGCCGGCACCGCCTGGCCCCACGGGCTGGCCAGCGAGGCCACGATCGCGCCGGGGAAGGTCTTGTCCTCGCTCGCCTTGAGCACGTTCGCGGACAGGTAGTAGTGCTCGACCAGCCGCGCCGTCGCGCTGGCCGGCTCTCCCGGATAGCGGGCCGGCGGCCGGTTCAGGCTCGCGTCGTACGCCGCCCAGCCGGCCAGGTACTTCAGTTCTTTCAGCGCGAACGGGGTGGCGAGCGAGCCCCGGGCCGTGCTCACCGCGCCCGCCTGGGTGCGGCCGAAGCCGAGCGCGAGCGTCAGGGTGCCGCCCGGGCCTGGGGCCAGCTGCTGGGTCGCCACGATGTGGCCGTCCGGCGCGGACGAGTACGGGGTCAGCGCGTGGGACGTGTCCAGCTGGGTGAGTCCGTCGCTGGCGGTGCCGGCGTAGCCGACACTCGCCTGCGGCGCGCGGGTGCTGTCGGCCAGCGCCATGTAGGTCGGCACCGCGTAGGTCCGGTTGGTGGCGTCGGTGACCGTGTTCGTGCTGGAGACGACCGGGATCGCGGATCCGCCCGCGGTCGTGACGACGCCGTTGTTGGCCCCGGCGTTGTCGGAACCGCCGCCGCCGTTCCCGTTCACGTGGGCGTCCAGCCGCGCGTACAGGTGCAGCCCGGCCACCTTGGTCCCGGAGCCGGGTACGGCGCTCAGCCGGGTGCGCATCAGCACGGTGTCGCTGCCGGGGTCGGTGATGTACGTGGTGGTCAGCCGGTAACCGTGCTGGGCGTCGGTCGCCGTCACCGTGCAGGCCATGCCGGTCGGGTCCGCGCTGACCGTGTAGCTCATGTCCCTGGTCTGCAGGTCGGTGAACGTGGAGCCGTCGGTGACGATGTACTGCAGCGTGCTCACGTTGGTGTTGTCGATGGTGGGCTCGTAGGTGTCCGACAGCACCCCGCCGGCCACCGTGTACCAGACCTTCGACGCGGTGCCGGTGGCCGTGCCCACGCAGTCTTTGCGGGCCAGGTCGAAGTACGACATCGAGCCGGGGGCACCCGGCGCCACGCCGCCCGCACCGGCCTGGGCGCGGCCCGCGGCGGATGTGCCCGGGCTGGACGTGCCCGTGGTGGCGGCTCCCGCGCTGGCCGCAGCCAGCGGAAGCATCGCCCCAGCCGTCACTAAAGCAGCCAGGATCCTGACCGAGCGCCTGCGACCACGAGCCGAGCGAGACATGCCCACCTCCGCCGGACCGCCTGGGGCCTGCGCCGGTGCGCGCCCTGCCGTGTCCGCGAATCCCCCCGGAGGATTCACCGCCCGGGCCACCGCTGTCAAGAGCCGGCGCGCCGGCCTCGCCCGTCTCTCGCGTGCCACTCGCCCCAGCGGAGCACCCGCTGATGATCTGCCCTCAGCACCGGCGCCAGGCGTGACTAGGCATTCCACGGACGCGACGGCACCCCGCGCCGGACGAGGCTGGCCTGGACATGCAGCCCGGCCTGAAGGAGCAGCGAGATGCACTGGTTCTGGATGAACATTCCGCTGGCCGCGATGATCTTCGCGATCTGGACGGGAGTCCCGCTGTGGCTGGTGCTGAAGCACCCGGACACCGGTCCGCAGCCTCGCGTTCCGGACACCGGTCCGCAGGCTCGCGTTCCGTACCCCCCTCGCCTGGCTCAAGTCGCTCGTTAACCCTCTTCCGAAAGGATCAACGACCATGCTCGCCACCAGCACGTTCCTGCAGGGCCCCTTCGCCCCGGTCACCGACGAGATCACCGCGTTCGACCTGCCGGTCACCGGATCCATACCCGCCGAGCTGAACGGCCGATACCTGCGCAACGGCCCGAACCCGCTGGGGCTCGACGACCCGGGCTACCACTGGTTCGTGGGCGCGGGCATGGTGCACGGAGTCCGGCTTCGCGACGGCCGGGCGGAGTGGTACCGCAACCGCTGGGTCCGCTCCCGCTCGGTGGCCGAGGCCCTCGGCGAGACCTGGCCCGCAGGGCCCGTCCACGACGGCGACGACTTCCCGGCCAACACCCACATCATCGGGCACGCCGGGCGCACCCTGGCCACCGTCGAAGCCGGCGCGCTGCCGTACGAGCTCACCAGCGAACTCGGCACCTGCGGCCCCAGCGACTTCGGCGGGACACTGCCCGGCGGATACGCCGCCCACACCAAGCTCGACCCCCGCACCGGGGAACTGCACGCCGTCGCCTACTACTGGGCCTGGGACTACGTCCAGCACATCGTCGTCGGCCCCACCGGCGAAGTGACTCAGACCACCAGCATCCCTGTCCCGGACGGGCCCATGATGCACGACTTCGCCCTGACCGGGAACTACGTCGTCCTGTTCGACCTGCCCGTGACGTTCAGCATGACCGCCGCCTCGGCCGGGGTCCAGCTCCCCTACACCTGGAACCCAGCCCACCAGGCCCGCGTCGGCCTGCTGCCCCGCGACGGCCACACCGCCGAGGTCCGGTGGCTCGAGGTCGACCCGTGCTGGGTCTTCCACGCCCTTAACGCCTACGACGACGAGGACGGCCGGGTCGTGGTGGACGTCGTCCAGTACGAAGGACCCTACGACGTCTCCCGGCTGAGCGGCCGCGGCCCGCTCTCCCTCGACCGGTGGGTCCTCGACCCGGCGGCCGGCCAGGTCACGCACCGCCGGCTCGACGACCGGCTCCAGGAATTCCCCCGGGTCGATGAGCGGGTGGTGTCCCGGCCGCATCGCTACGGGTACAGCGCCGTCATCGGGGAGGTCAGCCGGGCCACCATCTCACCCGACGGGGACTTCGCCGACCAGGCCTTCGCCAACGCGCTGCTCAAGCACGATCTGGCCCGGGGCACCGTGGAGGCGCACGAGTTCGGGCCCGCCGCCACCGCCGGGGAGGCGGTCTTCGTCCCCGCGTCACCTTGGTCTCCGGAGGACGACGGCTACGTCATGGCCTTCGTCCACAACCCCGGCCGGGACGCCGCCGACCTGGTCATCCTCGCCGCCCAAGACTTCCGCGGCGAGCCGGTCGCCCAGATCCACCTGCCCGCGCGCATCCCGCTCGGCTTCCACGGCAGCTGGATCCCCGACCAGTAACGGAACGCCGGGCGCTTCCCTAGGCAGTCTGGCGGAGCGCCCGGCTGAGCTGGTTGCGTGAGGTAATGCCGAGCTTGCTGAAGATCTTGTGCAGGTGGTACTCGACGGTGCGCGGGCTGATGAAGAGCTGGGCGGCGATCTCGGAATTGGACTGGCCGTCCATGGCCAGGCGCACGATCTGGGTCTCCTGGGGGGTCAGCTGGACGGCTGCTGTGGCCGGCCGCCTGCGTACCCGTTCGCCGGTGGCCGCGAGCTCCCGTCCGGCCCGGGCGGCGAAGGCCTCCGCGCCCATCGAGGTGAACATGTCACGGGCGGCGCGCAACTGATCCCGGGCGTCGATCCGGCGGCCCTGGCGGCGCAGCCACTCACCGTACAAGAGCCGGGCCCGCGCGAAAGACGTGGCGATGCGCGTGTGCGCCAGGTGCTCCAGGGACTGGAGGAAGAGAGGTTCTGCGCCGTCATCGCCGGCTGTCAGCGCACGGCACAGGCACTCCAGTCCGGACGCCCAGTGAGTACCGCTCGGGGTGGTCGTCGCCGCGAGTTGATCGACCGCCCGTCGGGCGAGCTCAGGCTGGCCACAGCGCATCGCGGCCTCGACCAGCTCGGGCAGCGCCGGGGCCCACCGTCCGTTCGCATCGTCGAGGAAGGCCCGCGCCGCCTCCATCGCGGACTCGTAGCGGCCCAGGGCGTTGCACAGCACCGAGGTCGCGTAGCAGGAGACGTCGGCCTCGAAACCCCAGATCCGGGACGGCGGCGGCCTGGAGCCATCCGCCGCGCTGCTCATCTCGTGTCCCTGCCAGGCGGCCAGGAATATTGCCCCGCTGTCGCCGCCGTGGGTAGGACCGATGACTGAACTGAGCAGGTTCTTCTCCTCGACCCGCGCCGCTGCCTCGGCGAAGTCGCCGGCGAGGACGCACTCGATGGCGCGCATCTGGGCCGCCGCGAGCAGGTGCACGATGGCACCCGTCCGGCGTCCCTCGCTGATGAACTTCTCCGACAGCACGTTCCACGAGTTGTCATCCCAGGCCACGATGGCCACGCAGCTCGCCAGCCAGAGCACTTCGATCAGGTTCTCGGTCTGGCCGTCGTCGGCGGCGAGCTCCCGAAGCGCCCGGCGCAGCTGGCCCAGGGCCGGGGCGTATCCCGCGGTGAGCTGACGGGCCAGACCCTCCAGCAGCCCGTCGCGCGCGCCCGGCGGCCGGCCCGGGAGCGGCGCCTTCGACGCGGCCTGCCCGAGTTCAAGCCACTGGGCCGCGGTGACGTCCCGGCCCAGGAAAGTCCCGGCCGAGAAGGCGTGCAGATATGTCGCCCGCGCCAGGTCCGCGCTCACGGTTTCGAGTCTCCGGGCCGCCGCGGCCATCAGGACGACCGTCTCCCCGCTGCCGCCCGCGGTGAACAGGATCCGTGCCCGGATCAGGTCCAGATGCGCACGGTCAGCGTCGCCGAGAGACGCCGCATCGAGGCCGTCCAGCAACGCGGACGCCGGACCCAACGCACCCGCGTCGTATTTCGACTCCGCACTCGCGATCGTCAGCCTGGCCCGGCGCCCGGGGTCCGAGGTGAGCTCAGCGGCCAGCCCGAGGAAAGCGGCGGCCGCGGCGGGGCCGCCTCGCGAATTGGCCCGGTCAGCGGATCGTTCCAGCTCTGCGGCGACTTCGTCGTTGGGGAAGATGGTCCCGTGAGCGCGGTGCCACGCCCGGCGGTCACGGTCCTGATCAGGGTTGACCGCGGCGGCCAGAGCGGCGTGCGTCTTCCGCCGGTCGCCCGGGGCGGCCTCCCGGTAGATCGCCGATCGGACGAGTGGATGACGGAACCTGACCTGTCCGGCCATGCTGAGCAGCCCGTCCGCCTCGGCCGGGCCGGCATCCTCGTCGAGGCTGATTCCCAGCGCCGCGGCGGCGCGCCGGAGCACGGGCGCATCGCCGATGGGGTCCGCGGCGACCAGCAGCAGCACCTGCCGCGTCGCGATCGGGAACGCCCGCGCGCGCCGCAGGAAGCCTTCCTCGATCCGGCTTGACAGCCCTTCCGGATCGGGCAGGCCGAAACCGCCCGCGAGCTGGTCAGGGCTCAGGCCGTGCGGGAGCTCGAGCAGGGCCAGCGGATTGCCGTGCGTCTCGGCGATAATCCGGTCTCGCACCCGGGGGTCCAGGCGGCCCGGGACCACCGAGGCCAGCAGCTCGCGGGCGTCGGGCTCGGTCAGGCCCTGGACCACAACGCGCGGAATCCCGGCGAGCCCGTCCAGGGCGATGCGGGTGGAGAAGACCAGGGCGAACGAATCGGCTTCCGCACGCCGCGCGACAAAGGCCAGCGCCTGCAGGGACTCCTGGTCGATCCACTGCGCGTCGTTGACGAGACACAGCAGCGGCCGCTGCGCCGCGAGATCTGACAGCAGGCCCAGGGCGCCGAGACTGACGAGGAACCGGTCGGGTGCTCGCCCGGTCAGGCCGCCGAGCGCCACCGCGATCGCATCAGCCTGGGGGGCAGGGAGGCGGTCCCGGCGCCCGATCATCCGGGCACAGAGCTGATGCAGGGCGGCGTACGGCAGGGCCAACTCAGATTGCACGCCGGCCACCCGGAGCACGCCGAGCCGTGATGCGCGCCCCGCCGCGTCCTCCAGCAGCGCGGTCTTGCCGACGCCCGGCTCGCCCTCGAGCACGAGCGCCCCGCCACGACCGCCCGCCGCTCGCTGATCAGCTCGTCCAGGCGGGTCGTTTCCGGTCCGCGCCCGAGCAGCATGCCCAGCAACCTCCGCCCCGAGTGTGTTCAGGCCGAGGCTATACCGCGAGTAGAGGGGGCGTTAGCTGTCCTTGGTTCTACCGCGGGCCGCACGTTCGGGCGGGAGCGCGCGGTGAGCCAGCTGCAGGACGAGCGATCTGCGCGGCCGCCAGACGTCCCGCTCCTCGAACGGCCAGGCGTAGGTCAAGGCCCCGTCGCGGGCGCAGTCCAGAAGCCCCGGCGTACCGAGCTCGTGTGCCGACCACTCATAGAGCTGCTCCACCCTCGGCACGATCACCCCGTAGTCCAGCAGACGGCCGAAACCGAGCTCGTTGGAGAGGTAGTGGCTGACTTCGCCGGTGAGCGGGTACTCGTCGGGGAGAACGCGCGACAGCTGCAGGAATATCCCGGTCATCCCGAGTCTCGGGTCGCCCAGGAACGGGGCGAGCGGGCGCAGCCAGCCGAGCGAGAGCCGGGGCGCGGCGACCAGCGCGTGCGTGTAGAGCACCCGGCACAGCACGACGTTCATGAAGAAGCGCTCGGCGGTGTTCTCCGCCTCGGCCAGGTCACGATGCTCGAGGTAGGCGGCGACGACGCTGGAGTTGTGCGCCCGGTACCAGGCGCGCGCCGTCGGCTGGTCCGCGAACGACATCCAGTGCCGGGCCGTGCGTGAGGAGGCCGGGCCGGCCAGGCCACCGCTGAGCGCCACCGCCTCGCAGCCGTCGCGCAGCAGGCGCTCGTTCACCGCCCGCCACCATGGACTCCCGGGCCGGTCGCTGTGCGCCGGCTCCAGCACGCCCCGGCGGAGCTGCCAGCGCATGAACGACATCGCTGCGCGCCGGTACGGAAGGTGCCGGGGGGCCCGGCCGAACGGTCCGCGGTAGGAGCGCGCCACCAGTGCGATCCGGGCGCCCGGATCGTCGCGTACTGCGGCGGTCTGCTGCTGCGCCCAGGCTGCGGCGGTGACGCCCGGCACCAGGTCATCGGCCAGGCGGCGGTCTGGCTCACGGTGCGGCCGGCGTCCGCGGCGACCTTGGGTCAAGGTTTGCGTCCGGCGCCGGCCAGAATCCAGAACTTGCCGGGGTCGCCGGACACGTCGGCGCCCGGGTCCGGCCGCCACTGCGGCACGTAGACCAGTCCGGGGTCCACCAGATCGAAGCCGTCGAAAAAGCGCAGGATCTCCTCGCGCGAGCGCATCTGCGCCTGGGCGGAGACACTGCTGTTGTAGACCTTCTCGGCGGCCTGCGCCACGACGGGCCTGCTCGCGTCGGTGGCATGGGCCAGGACGAGATAGCTGCCGGGGGCGAGCGCTTCGCGCAGGGTGGCCACGGTCCGCCAGGGATCAGCGGCGTCGCTGATGAAGGGCAGCACCGAGACGAGCAGCAGCCCGGCCGGCTGGCTGAAGTCGATCAGCCGCCGGACACCCGGGTGGGCCAGGATCTCCTCCGGCTGGCGCAGGTCGGCGTCGATGATCGCGGCGTTCTCGTTCCCGGCCAGCAGAGCCTTGCTGTGGGCGATGGCGACCGGGTCAACGTCGACATAGACGACCCGGGAATCCGGGCTGGCCTGCTGGGCGACCTCATGCACGTTCCCCTGAGTCGGGATGCCCGAGCCGATATCGAGGAACTGGCCGATCCTCGCCCCGGTGAGGAACCGCACCGCCCGGCCCAGGAAGTCGCGGTTAGCGCGGGCGATCGCCCGGACGCTGGGATCGGTCGCGGCCAGCGACCGGCCCAGGTCCTGGTCGGCCAGGAAGTTGTGACTGCCGCCCAGCAGGTAGTCATACACCCGGGCGACGTTCGCCCGCCTGACGTCAACCCCAGGAGGCACCCAGCCAGGCTCGCCGTCCATCACGCCTCCGGTCCCACATGTCCGCGGTACCCCTGGTGCAGAGCACAGTCCGCTGGCCGGCTCCTGGCTGACCGTTACCCGGCAGCGGGCGGAAGGTTTGGCATACCGCCCAACGCAAGCTATTGAGCAAGACACGCTATCGCAGGGGGATGGACGGGGCCGCCCCAGCAGCGCCGCGACCTCCCTGGCGCAGGCAAACCACGTCGTGATCGCGGCCACCGGGCCTCGGCCCAGCCGCCCGGTCGCCCAGTCGCCCGGTCGCCTGCGACGGCGGCAGCACGGCGGGGCGATCCCGCACCAGGCCCATCAATGGACTTGGGCTGGACGTGGAACCAGGCCGAGCAATGGCTCACCCAGCGCGGCGTAGACGCGCTTCTGCCTCCCGCGCGCGGTGACGACGCGCGGTGAGGGCTAGCCGCGGCTAGCCCGTCACGCGGCGCCGGGCTGCGCCCTGGCCGCCAGGGTGCTGAGGTTCTTCGCGAACCCGGGCGCCTGCATCTGAACGTCGAAGTAGACACCGACCGTGTCGGCGTTGTCGTAGGTTCGCTGCAGCTCAGACGCGAACGACAGCCAGCTGACGGGGACCACGCCGAGCTGGAGGAGCCGGGTCACGGCCGCGTCGTGGATGGCGGTGTTCTCCCCGGCCGTCGCGTCGATGACCAGCGAGACGGTGTAGTCGCGGCGGAGCGCCCCCAGGGTCGTGTGCAGGATGCACCCCTCGGTCATCAGGCCGGCGATGACCAGGTGCCGCATCCCGGTCGCAGCGACCGCCGTCTCGAAGCCGGGGAAGTCGAAGGCGTCAAACGAGCCGCCCCGGTGGATCACGGGATGGTCGCCGATGACCGCGGCGACCTCCGGGTACAGCGGCCCGCGGGGATCGTTGTCCGGCCCGGTCGAGACGACCAGCGGAACGCCGTAGCCGACCGCGGTCTTGGCCAGCGCCACCGCCCCGCTGACGTTCTCCTGGACGGACTGGGACCGGAAGAGGTTGGCGAAGCCGGTCACGTAGTCGATCAGGACGATCGCGGTGTTGCCTGGCGTGCGCCGCTCGATGTCCATGACTCATCTCCCTTTCCGGGCGCGATTTCCGGGCCCGCTCATTCGCTGGGGAACAGTCCGGCGGCGGCGAATTTGCGGACCAGTTCGTTGTGCTCCGACTTGCGCGTGAGCTGGAGCAACTCGGTCTCGGCCAGCATGTAGGGACGGTGGCCGCGGGGAATGTAGAACGCGTCACCCGCGCTGAGGATCTCCTCCTGGCCGTCGGTGTACTCGACCCGGACCTGCCCGCGGAAGACGAAACCCCAGTGCTCCACCGGACAGGCATGGTCCGGGAAGATCTTGACCAGGGCGTCCATGTCGTATCCGGCCGCGCATGTCTCGAACGCGTAGTGCATGTCACCGAGCTCGGCCCAGACGCCGGTGTAGTCCGCGGTCTGGGCGGAGATGGGCAGTTCGACTTTGGATGCCCGCATGTCAGAACCCTCCTGCTGGAACCGCCGGCCTGAGGCGGTTGGTGGCGGCCAGCCTCAGCGCGTTCCCCGGAGGTGTCAAGGGCCTGCGTGAGCGCCGCGCCAGCCCGCCCGGGCGGCCGCGCGGCGGGCTCAGGCCGGGAAGCCGCTGCCTGTCTCCCGGGTCGGGCCCTGGTCCGGGGCGGGGGCCCGCCACCGGCGCGCGCTCACCCCGCGGACCGCGGTGACGGCCGCGGCGATCGGAGGAAACGCCTGCTCGCCGTCGCGGACCATCAAGATGGTGTGCCGCGTCGTGCTCACGCCCGCGATGGGGACGCGGGCCACCGGCATGCCGGTGCCGGCCGGGGTCCGCTGCGGGGCGATGGTCACCCCCCAGCCGATCCCGACCAGGCTGACCGCCGTGCCGATGTCGTCTACCGAGGCGGCCAGTTCCGGCTGGAAGCCGGCCGACACGCACAGGGCCAGGACCAGGCGCCCGAGGGTGCTGCCCGGGCAGACGATCCAGGCTTCGCCGCTCAGTTCGGCCATGGTGGCCTGGTCGGCCCGGGCCAGCCGGTGCCCGGCCGGCACGCAGAGCCGGAGCGCGTCGTGGCCGAGGTCCCACTCGCGCAGCCCGGGCCGGGGCCGGGGCGCAGGCGCGCCGAAGCGGGACACGATCGCCATGTCGAGCTGGTCGCGCAGGACCGCGTCGGCGCTGGTCTCGTCGGTGCTGGCGATGAGCTGGATCTCGATCTTCGGGAACTGCCGGCGCACCTCCATCAGCGCGTGGCTCATGATCTGCGGGCCCTCGCGGAACGGCACGCCGACCCTGAGCCGTCCGCTGACGGCCTGGTCGTTCCCGCTCAGCGTCGCTTCCGCGGCCCGCAGCTCGACCAGGATCCGTTCGGTGTGCTCGAGCAGCACGCGGCCGGCCGGGGTGAGGGTGACCCGGTTGCCGCGCCGGTCAACGAGCGAGGTGCCCGCCTCGGTCTCCAGGGACGACAGCTGCTGCGAGACGGCCGACCGGGTATACCGGAGCGCCCGGGCGGCCGCCGCGATCGAGCCCTCGGCGGCCACAGCCCGCAGCATGACGAGCTTGCGGACATCGAGCATGCGTCACATCCACTAACGCCATCTGTCGCGGATAGTAACTCCAGATTACTTGTCGTGGGCAGCCAGCGATTGCTGTAGTGAGACCATGCGGGCGACCCTCACCGAGACGCAACGGATACCCACGTCCGGTGCCCGGGCCGTGGCCGCCTTCTCGGTGGCGGGGCGGCGGCTGCTGGCCATCCCGCAGCTGGCCCGCGACGCGCCCGGCAGCCCGCCGGGGATGAACGGCGGTGACAGCGACACCGAGCTGCTGCTGCTGGAGCTCACGGACGGCCGGTACGAGCCGTGGTCGGCGCTGGCCGCCCCGGGTGGCGAGGACGCGGAGTTCTTCACCATCGGCGGACGCTCGTTCCTCGCCGTGGCCAGTATCAGGACCGGGTCCGGACCCTATGAGTTCGCCGCCGAGTCACCCATCTTCGTCTGGGACCGGGATGGGTTCGTGCCGTTCCAGCGGGTCCCGACGTTCGCGGCCAAGCAGTGGAAGCACTGGAGCGTCGGCGGCCGGCATTTCCTCGGGCTGGCCCAGGGCGTCGTCCACCCCGGAGACGAGGACCGCAACCGCGACTCGGTCGTCTATGAGTGGGACGGCTCGTCGTTCGCGCAGCAGCAGCGGATCCCGTCCCGCTGGGCCTACAACTGGCACAGCTTCACGGTCGGCGGCACGTTCTTCGTGGCGCACGCGGAACACGCCGGGGCGAGCCTGCTCTATCGCTGGGACGGTGACCAGCTGCGGCCGCACCAGACGCTGGCCCCCGCCGCCGGGCGCGCCTTCGCCACGTTCTCTGACGGCGGGACGGCCTACCTCGTCGTCGCCTGTATCTCAGCGCCGGTCCGGGTCATGCGCTGGGACGGCGAACGGTTCGCAGACGTCCAGGCGCTCGACGGACTCGGCGCACGCGAACTCGCGGTCGTGCGCACCCAGGGCCACCTGCTGGTCGTCCGGATCAACTTCATCCTCGGGACGCCCGCCGACCCCCGCCCGGTCCTCGACTCGCAGGTCTACGCGTGGGAAGACGGGGCGCTGCGGGAGGTCGCCCGGTTCCCCACCTGCGGCGGTACCGACGTCGCAGTGCTCGGCGACGGCGCAGACGCCGTCGAACTGGTCGTGTCCAACTCGCTCACGCCGCAGCTGCGCTTCGCGGCCGAGACCGTCCGCTACTCCCTGTCCCTGCCACCCCGCTGAGCTGCCGATGCCCCCGTCCGAGAGTGCCGAGCTGGTCGAGTTGTTCACGGCGTATACCGGAGGTCCGGCCAGCATCGGCGCGCACGTCGCCGAGACGGTGGCCCGCGACACGGCGGCCGACCCGCTGATCGTGGCCACCGGCACAGACGTCGCCCTTTTCCCGGGTGGAGGGGCAGCTCCGGCCGTCGAGGCCTACCGGTTGTCCACCCGCGGGTTCAAGGAACTGGCCGCGGTGTCCCACCTCGGCCCGGCGCTGGCCAGCCTGGCCCGGATGCGCGAGGCCGACCCGGCCGGCCACTGGCGGGCCGACGCTGATCGCCTGCTGCACGCGTGCCGGGCCGCGCGGGCCGCCAGCTCGGCTGGACTGTGGCGGGACCAGATCGCGGTGCGCGCGTTCGACGGCCGGGAACGGGCGATCGCGGCGATGGTCGACTACAGCTGCCGGCTGACCGAACGCCGCCTGGAACAGGCCCTGGACGACCCGTCCTGTCTCACCATGGGCACGGTTCGCCGGGACTACCTGGACGGCCCGGCCCGCGACCTCCCCGTCCCGTTCAGCCGGGTCATGATCGCGACCTTCTTCCTGTCCGGCCTGGACATCGCGCACCGGCTCATCGCCTGGTTCGACGGGCTCGACGTGGGCTGGGAACGCGCGATGGTGATCATCGCGGGCCGGGCCGGGCGCCCGACCGCGGGCGTCACCGAGGAGTCCAACAGCGTGGCCGGGATCGTGCGGGCCGCGTCGCGCGGGAGGCTGGCCGCGGGCCGGCTGTTCATCGCGCCGCACGCCCCGGTCTTCCCGGCCTTCGACGGAAGGAACCTGGCCGCCGTGGCCTCGCTCGAGGCCGGGTACCGCCAGCTCTGGGCTACCATGCGGGCCACCTGTGACCTGGGCGGGCAGATGTTCGAGGGCTACCCGCGCTTCGAGGCACGCCCGGCGGGCCGGGCCCGCGTCGGTCCGGACTCGGTGAGCGTGCCGGAGAAACCGGCCCTGGCCGGTCCGGACGACTGGCTCGGGCTGAGCACCCGGATGCGCGTCGTGATGGAAGATCCCCGCCAGCTGCTCTCCGGCGCTGTCACCGACTACGCCAGCCTGCAGCTCATCCGCAGCGACAACGATCCGTCCGCCGTCACCGTCCCCGGGCTGGACGGCGAACCGTATCCGCCCGTCGGCGCGGCCGGTCCGGCCACGCATTCCGCAGGCCCGGGGCGGGGCGCGTGACGCCGCGATGGCGTTAGGGAAAGGAAAGGGACTAGCCATGCCTGACGCGCACGGCGCAGACGTCCGCCGCAACCCGTTCCTGGATCGGCTGCGCGCCGGTGAGCTGACCCTGATGCTGGGCGTCCGCAGCAGCCGGACCGCCGATGTCGTGCGCGTCGCGCGCGAGGCCGGATACCACGCGGTGATGGTCGACCTCGAGCACTCGACCATGCCGCTCGACGTGGCCGCCCAGCTCTGCGCGACCGCGGGCGATCTCGGCCTGACGCCGTTCGTCCGGGTGCCGGAGCGGGAGTACGGCGCGATCGGGCGGCTGCTCGACTGCGGGGCCCAGGGCGTCATCGCGCCGCGGATCGAGACCGTGGACCAGGCCCGGACGGTGAGCCGGGCCTGCCGGTTCGCTCCGCGCGGCCAGCGCTCGCAGCTCGCGATGGTGCCGCAACTCGGCCTGCGGCCCAGACCCGCGGCGGAGCTCAACCCGGCCCTCGACCAGGCCACGATCGTGACGATCCTGCTCGAGACACCCGGCGGCGTCGCCCGCGCCGACGCGATCGCGCAGCTCGACGGCGTGGACATGCTGGCCATCGGCGCCAACGACCTCACCGCCGAGCTGGGCGTGCCGGGGCGCTACGACGACCCCCGGGTCCGCGACGCGGTGGCCACGGCGGCGGACGCCTGCCGTCGGCACGGGAAGCTGCTCATGGTGGGCGGGATCGCGGACCTGGACCTGCTGGCCAGCCTGGAGCCGCTCGGCGTCTGCCCGCTCCAGCTGGCCGGGACCGACACGGATCTGCTGTTCGCCGGCGCCGCAGCCCGGGCGAAGACGTTCAGCCACTGGCGCGGTGCTGGGTCAGGCGGTGCCGGGACGAGGAGAGAACGGGACTGATGACCGGGATACTGCAGACCACGCCGATGCGGCCGGCTGAGAGCAACACCCGGCCGCGTTTCACGATGCCGCCCCGCGCGTGCGACGCCCATTTCCACGTGTTCGAGCCGGGTTTCCCGCACGTCCCCGACCCGCTGTACACGTTCCCGGACGGCACGCTCGAGCAGTACCTGCGGATGACCGGGGTGCTCGGGATCGAGCGCATGGTGCTGGTCCAGCCGACCTTCTACGGCACGGACAACCGCCTGCTCGCCGAGGTGCTCCGCCGCCTCGGCCCGCGGGCGCGCGGCGTCGTCCGCATCGAGGAGGAGACCAGCGACGCCGAACTCGACCGCTATCACGAACTCGGCGTGCGGGCGATCCGGCTCGACCTGTTCGCCCGGGCGAACTGGCCCACGGCCGAGATCATCGGCTACGTACGCCGGATGGCCGCCCGGGCCGCACCGCGCGGCTGGCACATCCAGTTCTACACACCCGGCACCATCGTCCGGGACCTGCTGCCGTTCCTGGCCGGCCTTGAGGACCCGTTCGTCATCGACCACATGGGCTACATGCTGGAAGCAGACGGGCTGACCCCGGCCGACTTCGACCGGCTGCTCGGCGTGCTGGCCCAGGGCAGCTGCTGGATCAAGCTGTCCGGACCGTACCGGATCGCCAAGTCCCGGCCGCTGAGCTACGTCGCGCCGGTGGGCCGCGCGCTGGTGTCCACCCGGCCGGACCGGCTGATCTGGGGGTCGGACTGGCCGCACCTGCCAGACGGGCAACGCGACACCGGCGAGCTGCTGAACCTGCTGGCCGACTGGGCGCCCGACGAGGCGGACCGGCACCAGATCCTGGTCGAGTCCCCGGAACATCTGTTCTTTTCGGACTGATCAGGCACAACCTCAACGCTCATCCCGCTTCGCTCCCTTCAAGTCCGAGCTTGACCACCAGATCGGCCAGCGTGGGGCCGACGACGTAGCGCGTCGCTGTGGGGCTGAGGCTGACCACCACACCCCACGCCTTTGTTCCTTCGCTCCACTCGAGTCGGCACTCTGGGCGCTGGCGCTCCAGCTCGGCCCGGAACTGCTGGTCGTCACTTAACGACGAGCTGCGGTCACCATCCATGGATGACACAGAACCCCAGTGTTACCTATTGGGTCCAACTGGACCCAATTAGAGCCCCAGGAATCTCTATCGTGCCTGATGGGACCTAGGGTGTGATCATGCTCGACCACGACTCGCCGGTAGACCTGCACGAGCAGCTGTCGAACCTGCTCCGCGAGCAGATCAAGTCAGGCCAGCTCGCGGGACGCATCCCGTCGATCAAGTCCCTGGCCCAGGAGTACGAGGTGTCAACCGGGACAGTCGAGCGCAGCCTCAGCACGCTGAAGGATGAGGGGTTGATCATCCCGCGCATAGGCCGGGGGTTCTTTGTCAGCAGGTGACCAGGAACGCGCGGGCGACCGGCGGATGACTCTCACATGTTCCGGATGGCCTGCGCCGGGGACTCCACGCAGTCGGCGACGAAGCGCAGGAAGCCTCCGGCGGTGCCGCCGTCGCAGACCCGGTGATCGAAGGCGAGCGTGAGCTGGGTCATCTGCCGGGCCACGATCTGGCCGTCGACGACCCAGGGGCGCTCGATGATCCGGCCGATCCCCAGGATGGCCACCTCGGGATGATTGATGATGGCCGCCGAGCCGTCCACGCCGAACACGCCGTAGTTGTTGATCGTGAACGTCCCGCCCGTCAGCTCGGCGGGACCGAGCTGGCCGTCCCGGGCCCGCTGGGTACGCTCGGCCAGCGTCAGGGAGAGCTGCTCCAGTGTGCAGCCCTGCGCGTCAGCCACGACCGGCACCATGAGGCCCCGGTCGGTCTGGGCCGCGAACCCCAGGTGCACCGCGGGGCCCAGCACTATCTCGTCGCCTTCGATCCGGGCGTTGAGCTCGGGATAGCGGCGCAGTCCGAGGATGGCGTACCTGGAAAACATCGCCAGCAAGCTGATCTTGGGCGCGGACTCGTCCGCGTTCAGGGTCGCGCGCAGCCTGATCAGTTCGGTGGCGTCAACGTCGACCCAGACGGTCGCCTCCGGGATCTCCCGCCGTGACCGGCTGAGCTTGTCCGCGACCGCTTTGCGCACACCCCGTATCGGAATACGCGCGACACCGTTGGTCCCCCGTTCCGGAACGCCGGCCGGCTGGGGGTTCGGGCTGGTGTCCGGTGCCGGTGCCGGTGCCGGTGCCTGAGCTTCGCCACCGTGAGCTTTCATGGCCAGATCCACGTCGCGGCGGGTAATCAGGCCGTCCCGGCCGGATCCCTGGATGGCGGTGATGTCCAGGCCGGCCTCGCGGGCCAGCCGCCGGACCAGCGGTGAGACGACGGGCACCCGGCCGCCCGAGGGGGGCGGCTGATCGGCACGTGCGCGGCGGCGCCTGCGGTCCGCAGAAGTGCCGTAGCCGATGAGGACGTTCCCGCTCTCGCCGTCCTGGTGGCCAGCGTCGTGGCTGACGGCGTCATGGTTGACGGCGCCACCGTTGACGGCTGGGTCCGGCGTGGCCACGCCTGGCTCCGCGAACGGAGTCGCGAGACGCCCGTTACCCAGGTCCTGGGCCGGTGACGGGTCACGCTCGCCGTTCGTCCCGGCGACGGTGATCAGCGGTGCCCCGACGGCCAGCACGTCGCCGGGCTCGCCGTGCAGGGCGGTCACCCGGCCGGCGAAGGGGACCGGCACCTCGACCACGGCTTTGGCCGTCTCCACCTCGACCACCGTCTGGTCAACGGCCACGACGTCACCGGCCTGGACCCGCCAGGTGACGATCTCGGCCTCGGTGAGGCCCTCGCCGAGATCCGGCAGCAGGAACGCGGGCATCTAGCCGACCGCCTTCATGGTGCTCGTCTCGGACCACTGGAGCTGGCTGATCGCGTCCAGGATGCGGTCCACGCTGGGCAGATGATGCTGCTCCAGGTGCGGCGGAGGATAAGGGATGTCGAACCCGGTGACCCGCAGGACCGGGGCTTCAAGGTAGTGGAAGCACTGCTCGGACAGGCGCGCGGCCACCTCGGCGCCGTATCCGCAGAACCGGCTGGCCTCATGGATCACGACGGCCCGGCCGGTCCGCCGGACTGAGGCGGCGACGGTGGCGTCGTCGAACGGGGACAGGCTTCGCAGGTCGATGACCTCGGCGCTGTGGCCATTTTCCTGGGCCTCGTCGGCGGCGTCCAGGGCGGTGCGCAGCGTGCCGCCGTAGGCGATGAGCGTGACATCGGTGCCCGGCCGGCGCACGACGGCCCGGTCGATTTCCGAGGTCGTGTGGTCCAGGACCGTGGTCTCCTTCGACCAGTAGCGGCGCTTGGGCTCGAGGAAGATCACGGGGTCGGGACAGTCGATGGCCTGCCGCAGCAGTGCGTAGGCGTCGCCGGGCGTGGCCGGGGTGACGACCCGCAGGCCCGCGGTGTGGGCGTAGTAGGCCTCGGACGAGTCGCAGTGGTGCTCGACCCCGCCGATGCCCCCGCCGTACGGGATCCGGATGACGATGGGCAGCGAGATGCGTCCCCGGGTCCGGTTGCGCAGCTTGGCCAGGTGGCTGGTGATCTGCTCGAACGCGGGGTAGGCGAACGCGTCGAACTGCATCTCCACCACGGGGCGCATGCCGTTCATGGCCATCCCGATGGCGGTGCCGACGATCCCGGACTCGGCCAGCGGGGTGTCGAACACCCGGGCCTCGCCGAACGTGGCGGCCAGCCCGTCGGTCACCCGGAACACCCCGCCGAGGGCCCCGACGTCCTCGCCGAAGACCAGGACGGTCTCGTCGTCGCGCAGCGCGTCGGCCAGCGCCCGGTTCAGGGCGGCGGCCATGGTCACCGGGGCCGCGCCGGCCGGCGTCCTGGTGTCGCGCTCAGCCAGCGCCGTCATCGCGTCTCCCCCGCCTCGTCCCTCAGTTCCTCCAGTTCGGCCGCCAGCTGTCGCTGCTGCCTGCGCAGCTCGGCCGGGGGCTCGGCGTAGACGAAGCGGAACAGGTCAGCCGGGTCGGGGACCGCGTCGGCGTTCATCCGCCGCCGCAGGTCCTCGGCCTGCGCCTCGGCCTCAGCGTCCAGGGCGGACAGGGCAGCGCCGTCCAGCAGGCCCCGGCCGAGCAGATACTGCCTGATCCGCGTGACCGGGTCGCGGTCGAGCCAGGCGCGCACCTCGGCCTGGGGCCGGTAGCGGTCGGCGTCGTCGGCGTTGGTGTGGGCTTCGATGCGGTACGTGAGCGCCTCGATGAGGGTCGGCCCGCCGCCACCGGCCGCGCACTCGACCGCCTCGCGGACCGCCGCGTACACCGCGGCCGGGTCGTTGCCGTCCACGAGCATGCCCGGGATCCCGTAGCCGATTCCCTTGTGGGCCAGGGACGGGGCGGCGGTCTGCTTGGCGACCGGGACGCTGATGGCGTAGCCGTTGTTCTGCACGAAGAACACGACCGGCGAGTTCCATACCGCGGCGAAGTTGAGCGCCGTGTGAGTGTCGCCCTCGCTGGTCGCGCCGTCGCCCAGCATGACCAGGGCGACGGTGTCCTCACCCTTGAGCCGGGCGGCGTGGGCGACCCCGACGGCATGCGGCGCGTTGGTGGCCAGCGGCGTGCACTGGGGGGCGACCCGGTGCGCGTACGGGTCGTATCCGCAGTGCCAGTCCCCGCGCAGCAGGGTCAGCACCTCGACCGGGTCGACGCCGCGGGCTACCAGCGCCATCGAGTCCCGGTAGGTAGGGAACAGCCAGTCCTGCGGGCGCAGCGCGGCCACCGCGCCGATCTCGCCCGCTTCCTGGCCCCGCGCGGAGGGATACACCGCCAGGCGGCCCTGCTTGGTCAGCGCCGTGGCCTGGGTGTCGAAGCGGCGGCCCAGCACCATCTGCCGGTGCAGCCGGACGAGGACGTCGTCGGCCGGCATGTCCAGGTCAGTGGTGTGAACCGGCCGGCCATCGGGCTCCAGCAGCGCCAGCGGGGTCTTGGTCGGCAGCAGCCGCCGCTGCTTCGCCGGGCGGGGGCCTGCGTCCGCCGGGCGGGGGACTGCGTCCGCCGGTCGGGGGCCTGCGTTCGCCGGGCGGGGAACTGCGTCTGTCACGGAGGTCACGACTCTCCCCTCCAGGGAAGGCGGCTATTAAGTACCTAAGCGTCTAAGGTAACTGTGCGTCCTTGCCGTGCCGAACGTCTAGTGTCTGACTGAAATCCTAGACATAGTCACTAAATTAGATGAGTCGTAGTAGACGGACGGTTCTGAATGTTGGCGGTACGGGACTCCTGCTGGACGGATGGCCGGCCGATCCGTAAGTCCACGTTTTGCTCTGTGGCGCAGATGATTGGCCCGCGCCGGCGGGATAGCGTGGTCCCATGACATCCGGCTCTGCGGGCCACCTGGACCCGCCTGGGCAGGCTCCGGTCCTCGACGACGTGGACCGGGCCATCGTGGCCCAGCTGCGCGACGACGGCCGCATGTCCATGCGGGCGCTGGCGGCCACGCTGCACATCTCCCGGGCCGGCGCGTACACGCGCGTGCAGCGGCTCGAAGAGGCCGGCGTGATCACCGGGTACACGGCCCAGATTGACCCGCAGCGCTATGGGTACGGCTTGTCGGCTTATGTGCACCTGAAGATCGCTCAGGCGGCCTGGAAAGAGTTGCGGACCAGGTTGCTGGCCGTCGCGGAGGTCGAGCACGCGGCGCTGGTGTCCGGGGACAGCGACATCGTGCTGCTGGTCCGGACCCGGGACATCGCGGCGCTCAGGGAACTGGTACTGAACTCTTTCCAGAACATGCCCGAGGTGCTGTCCACCCAGACGGTGCTGATCTTCGACGAGCTGCGGAGCACCCGGCAGACTCGCAGCCCGTCGGCGGGGTGAACGGCAGTGGGCCGGCTGGTCAGCCGCCCGGGCCGGTAGCTGGCCGGGCCCGCACCCCGGCCGGGCCGGTCACTGGCCGCCCGCACGGGCCGGTGGCCGGTCAGGGGCGCGGGCGCAGGCCGTCGAACGCGAGAGCGGTCAGGGTGCGCGCCAGTTCGTCGGCGGGCTGGCCGCTGCGTGGCCGGAGCCATTCGGTCAGCGAGTTGACCATGCCGAACAGCAGCCGCGCGACGACGGCCGGGTCGGCGTCGGGCCGCAGGTCGCCGTCGTTCATGGCTTCGGCTACGAGTTCGGCGACCAGGTGGTCGATCTGCCGGCGGCGGGCCAGGGCCCGCCGTTCGACGTCGCTGTTCCCCCGGACCCGGAGCAGCAGCGTGACGTAGGGCAGGCGGTCGACCAGGACCTGGACACTGGTTCGCAGCAACGTTTCCAGCCGCCCGACGGCTGGGCCGTCCAGCGCGCGGACCGCCGCCGCGGCCTCTTCCAGGCCGGCCAGGGCCCGGTCGAGAGCGAGGCCCAGGATCGCTTCCTTGCTCTCGATGTGGTGGTAGATGGACGACTTGCTGATGCCGAGCCGCCGTGACAGGTCTTCCATGCTGGTGCCGTCGTAGCCCTGCTCGTTGAAGACCGCCACGCAGGTTTCCAGCACGGAGGACGCGTCATACCGGGGCCGCGAGCGTTCGCGGGCGACGGCTGTCTGGCCGCCCACGGCCGGGTCACCCACGGCCCGGTCACCCACGGGCCTGTCGCTCACGGCCTCGTTACTCACGGCCTCGTTACTCACGGCCGCGGAACTCCGGCGGCCGCTTGGCCAGGAACGCGTCCACCGCGCCCCGGTGGTCAGCGGTCGCGCCCAGCGCGGCCTGGTCCCGGGCCTCCGCGGCCAGCACGTCGGGCCAGGGAGAGGCCCACGCCTGCCTGATGGCCCGCTTGGCCGCCGCATAGGCCAGGGTCGGCCCGGCCGCCAGCCCGGAGGCCACCTCCCGGGCGGTGTCGGCCAGTTCGTCCGCGGGCGCCAGCCGGCCGACGATTCCCCAGCTCAGCGCCTCCTCGGCGGTGAACGGCGTGGAGAGCATGATGAGCTCGCTGGCCCGTGCGGTGCCGACCGCCCGAGCCAGGGAGGCCGACAGCCCGGAGTCCGGGGTCAGCCCGATGCCGGTGAACGCGGTGGCGAACCGGGCCCCTTGCGCGGCGATCCGCAGGTCGCAGGCGAGCGCGAGGCCCAGCCCGGCTCCGGCGCAGGTGCCGTTGATCGCGGCCAGCACCGGCTTGGCCATCGTGGCCAGCGCGGTGATCAGCGGGTTGTAGTGCGCAGCGATGGTGTCGAAGGCGTCCGGGCCGGCCTCGCGCAGCGCGTCCGCGTGCTCGCGCAGGTCCTGGCCGGCGGTGAAGACCCGGCCAGTTCCGGTGAGCACCACGGCGCGGACGCCGTCATCGCCCGCAGCCTCGGTGACGGCGGCCAGCAGCGTCTGCTTGGCAGCCAGACCGAGCGAGGGAGTTCTCATCGTGATCGTCGCGACCGCCCCGTCGACGGCGTAGGTCACCGGTTCCTGGTGTGTATCCACCCGAGCAGGTTATCATTGACCGAACGTTCGGTCGGGAAGCTGTTCGATCAGCAGTGCCCCGGCTGGGCAGCCGCAGGCCGAACGGCCACACGGAACGGACGGAGCTGGCGGATGGTGCTGGGCAGTTACGTGAATGGGTCCTGGATGTCGCCCTCGGCCGAAGGCACGCCGCTGCTGGACGCCGTCACCGGGGAGCAGGTCGCCACCATCTCCTCAGCCGGGGTCAACATGCGCGCCGCGCTGGAGTACGGCCGGGCGGTCGGTGGCCCGGCGCTGCGCGGACTCACCTTCCACGAGCGGGCCGCGATCCTGAAGTCGGTGGGCCAGTTCCTGCGCGAGCACCGGCCCGAGCTGTACGCACTGTCGGCCCGTACCGGCGCGACCCTGTCCGACGCCAAGTTCGACGTGGACGGCGGGATCGGCGTGCTGGCCAGCTACGCCAGCCAGGGCCGCCGGGAACTGCCGGACGACACGGTCCTGCTCGACGGCGACGCGGCGCAGCTGGGCAAAGGCGGCCAGTTCCTCGGCCAGCACATCCTCACGCCGCGCCACGGGGTCGCGGTCCAGATCAACGCGTTCAACTTCCCGGTATGGGGACCGCTGGAGAAGTTCGCGCCCGCCTTCCTGGCCGGCGTCCCCAGCCTGGTCAAGCCGGCCAGCTCCACCGCCTACCTCACCGCCCGGCTGGTCGAGCTCATCGTCTTGTCCGGGCTGCTTCCTGACGGCTCGCTGCAGCTGATCTGCGGCAGCGCCGGAGACCTGCTCGACCATCTCACCGACCAGGACTCGGTGTCGTTCACCGGGTCGGCGTCCACCGCCCAGCGGCTGCGGACCCACCCCACGGTGGTCGCGCGGTCGGTCCGGTTCAACGCGGAGGCCGACTCGCTCAACTGCTCGATCCTCGGCCCGGACGCGGGCCCCGGCGGCCCGGAGTTCGAGCTGTACGTCAAGCAGCTCGTGACCGAGATGACCGTCAAGGCCGGGCAGAAATGCACGGCGATCCGCCGGGCCCTGGTGCCCGAGTCCGCTGCTGGACGCGGTCGCTGAGGCGGCCTCGGCCCGGCTGGCCCACGTCGTGGTGGGCAACCCGGCCGACGAAACGGTCCGGATGGGCGCGCTGGCCAGCCTCGGCCAGCGCGACGAGGTCCGCCGCTCGCTCAAGGTCCTGCTGTCCGCCGGGACGGCCGTGTTCGGCGATCCCGAGCACGTCGAGGTGGTCGGCGCGGACCCCGACCGGGGCGCGTTCATGTCCCCGGTGCTGATCCGGGCCCAGGACGCCAGCCGGGCCGAGCCGCACGAAGTGGAGGCGTTCGGGCCGGTGAGCACGCTGATCGGCTACCGCGACACCGCGCACGCGGTCGAGCTGGCCGCCCGCGGCCTGGGTAGCCTGGCCGGATCTGTCGTCACCGGGGACGCCGGGTTCGCCCGTGACGTCGTACTCGGCGTGGCGCCCTGGCACGGCCGTCTGCTCGTCCTCGACCCCGACGACGCGGCCGAGTCCACCGGGCACGGCTCTCCGCTGCCAGTGCTGGTGCACGGCGGCCCGGGCCGGGCCGGCGGCGGCGAGGAGCTGGGCGGACTGCGGGCCGTCACCCACCACATGCAGCGCACCGCGGTCCAGGCCAGCCCGCGGGTGCTGGCCAGGATCACCGGCCGGTGGGTGCCGGGCAGCGAGCGCAGCACGGACGGCACGCATCCGTTCCGGAAACCGCTCTCGCAGCTGCGCGTCGGCGACTCGGTCGTCGCCGGGCCGCGGACGGTGACCGAGGCGGACATCGCGCACTTCGCCGAGTTCACCGGGGACACCTTCTACGCCCACACCGACGCCGAGGCCGCGGCGCGCAACCCGTTCTTCGACGGCATCGTGGCCCACGGCTACCTGGTCCTGTCGCTGGCGGCCGGCCTGTTCGTCGACCCCGACCCCGGGCCGGTGCTGGCCAACTACGGCCTGGACAACCTGCGCTTCCTCACCCCGGTCTACCCAGGAGACGAGCTGACCGTGACCCTGACCTGTAAGGCGATCACCCCGAGAGGCGGCAGTGAGCACGGCGAGGTCCGCTGGGACGCCGAGGTCACCAAGCAGGACGGCTCGCCGGCCGCCCGGTACGACGTGCTGACCATGGTGGCGAAGGAGTGGTCGTCATGACCGTCACGACGAAGGCATCCCGTCCGGGCGGCCCGCCGGACCTGCAGCAGCACTTCGACGCGACGATCGCCCAGGACCGCCGGATCGAGCCGCGGGACTGGATGCCGGACGGGTACCGCAAGACGATGATCCGCCAGATCGCCCAGCACGCGCATTCGGAGATCATCGGCATGCAGCCCGAAGGGAACTGGATCACCCGGGCCCCGTCGCTGCGGCGCAAGGCCATCTTGCTGGCCAAGGTGCAGGACGAGGCGGGCCACGGCATGTACCTGTACTCGGCGGCCGAGACGCTGGGCGCCGACCGGGCCGACCTGACCAGCATGCTGATCAGCGGCCGGCAGAAGTACTCCTCGATCTTCAACTACCCGACGCCCAGCTACGCCGACGTGGGCGTCATCGGGTGGCTGGTGGACGGCGCGGCGATCTGCAACCAGGTGCCGCTGTGCCGGTCGTCCTACGGCCCGTACGCCCGGGCGATGGTCCGGATCTGCAAGGAGGAGTCGTTCCACCAGCGGCAGGGCTACGAGCTGCTGATGACGATGATGCGCGGAACCGCCGCGCAGCGGGCCATGGTGCAGGAGTCGGTCGAGCGGTTCTGGTGGCCGTCGCTGATGATGTTCGGGCCGCCCGACGACGCCTCACCCAACACCGCCCAGTCGATGGCGTGGGGCGTCAAGCGGCACACCAACGACGAGCTGCGGCAGCGCTTCGTCGACATGACCGTGCCGCAGGCCGACAGGCTGGGGGTCACCCTGCCTGACGACGAGCTGCGCTGGAACCCCGAACGCGGCCACTACGACTTCGGGGCGGTCGACTGGGACGAGTTCAAGGCCGTCGTGGCGGGACACGGGCCCTGCAACGCGCAACGGGTCGCCCGGCGCAAGTCCGCAGACGACGACGGGGCCTGGGTTCGCGAGGCGGCGGCCGCCTACGCCGCCAAGACGGCCCGCCGGGAGACAGCGTCACGGGAGACAGCGTCATGAGCGGGACGGCCGGAGTCCGGTCAGAATGGCCGCTGTTCGAGGTCTTCCTGCGCAGCAAGCGGGGCCTGAACCACGTGCACGTCGGCTCCCTGCACGCCGCCGACCCGCAGATGGCGCTGCACCACGCGCGGGACCTTTACACGCGGCGCAACGAGGGCGTCAGCATCTGGGTCGTGCCGGCCACCGAGATCACCGCGAGCAGCCCCGACGAGAAGGACCCGTTCTTCGCGCCGTCCGGGGACAAGGTCTACCGCCACCCCACGTTCTACGAGATCCCCGACGACGTCCCGCACATGTGAGGCTCCGGTATGAGTGAGGATGACGACGAGTACGGCGCCTACCAGGCCCTGGCCGGGGACGCCGACGATCACCGCTGGGCGTTCGGCACCGGCTTCACCGATCCGCTGCAGGGCGTGGACACCAGCGTGCCTGCGGGGGTCGACGGCCCGTCGCTGGCCGCCTACTGCCTCATGCTCGGCGACGACGCCCTCATCTACAGCCACCGGCTGCAGCAGTGGGCCACCCGCGCGCCCGAGCTGGAAGAGGAGACCGCGCTGGCCAACATCGCCCTCGACCTGCTCGGGCAGGCCCGGATGCTGCTGGCCCGGGCGGGCCGCGCCGACGGCAGCGGCCGGGACGAGGACGAGCTCGCGTTCTTCCGGGACGAGGCGGAGTTCCGCAACGTCCGGCTCGTCGAGCGGGCCGACGCCGACTTCGCCGAGCTGGCCGGCCGCCTGCTGGTGTTCTCCACCTGGCGGCTCGCGCTGCTCGGAGCGCTCACCGCGTCCCGCGATCCGGTGCTGGCCGCGATCGCGGCGAAGAGCGTCAAGGAACTCGCCTACCACCGGGACTATGCGGCCCAGTGGGTGGTGCGGCTCGGCGACGGCACCGACGTCTCCCACGCGAGGATGACGGCCGGGCTGGCTGCCGTGTGGCCGCTGGTCGACGAGCTCTTCACCCCCCACCCCATTGAGCTGGGCCTGGCCGGGACCGCCGCCGACGTCCGGGCGCTGCGCGGGGAGTTCGACACCGTCCTGGACACCGTGCTGGCCGCGGCGACCCTGGCCCGGCCCCAGGCCGTGCCGCTGGCCGGCCTGGGCGGCCGCACCGGACGCGACGGCCTGCACACCGAGGACCTGGGATACGTCCTGGCCGAGATGCAGAGCGTGGCCCGGGCCCACCCGGGGGCGACGTGGTGAGCCCGCCACCGGTCCCGGCCGCCGCGGCGGCCAGCGTCGCCGCGGCCGTGCCCGACCCGGAACTGCCCATGGTTACGGTGGCTGACCTCGGCATCTTGCGCCAGGTACAGGAAGACGGCGGTCACGTCACCGTGACCATCACCCCGACCTACTCCGGCTGCCCGGCGCTGGCGGAGATCAGCGCCGATCTCAGCCGCCGGCTCCGCCAGGCCGGCTACCAGGACGTGACCGTCCGCACCGAGCTGTCACCGCCGTGGACCAGCGACTGGATCACCCCCGAAGGGCGCCGCAAGCTCGCCGCGGCCGGGATCGCCCCGCCCCGCCCGGCGGGCCGCCTGCCAGGCGGCGGCCCGGTCCCGCTCCGGCTGACCGCGGGTCCCGGGCCGGTGCCGTGCCCGCGCTGCGGGTCGGCCCGGACCCGCGAGACGTCGGCCTTCAGCGCGACCGCCTGCAAGTCGCTGCACCGCTGCGAGGCATGCGACGAGCCGTTCGAGTACGTCAAGGAGATCTGAGTGGCGAGGACCGACTTCCACCCGCTGACGGTCACCGCGGTCGATCCGCTGACCGACGACGCCGCCGCCGTCACCTTCGAAGTCCCGGCCCGCCTCCGCGACACGTTCGCGTTCCGGCCCGGGCAGAGCCTGACCGTCCGGCGCGGCTCCGAGCGCCGCTCGTACTCCATCTGCGCCGCGGCGGGCCGGGCTCCCCGCATCGGGGTCCGCGAGGTCGAGGGCGGTGCCGTGTCCGGCTGGCTGGTCCGCCAGGTCCGGCCGGGCGACGTCGTCGAGGTCCAGGCGCCAGCCGGGTCCTTCACCCCGGACCTGACGGCGGCTGGCCAGCACGTCCTGATCGCAGCCGGCTCCGGCATCACGCCCATGCTGTCGATCGCCGCCTCGGTGCTGGCGGCCCATCCCGACTCCACGGTGACCCTGCTCTACGGCAACCGCCGCACGGACACGGTCATGTTCGCCGACGAGGTCGCCGACCTCAAGGACGCTTACCCGGCCCGGATGCAGCTCGTGCACGTCCTGTCCCGTGAGGCGCAAGAAGTCGGCCTGCTGGACGGCCGCCTGGACGCGGCGAAGCTCCGGCACCTGCTCCCGGTCACCTGCGATGTGCCCGCCGTGGACCACTGGTGGGTGTGCGGCCCGCTCGGCCTGGTCACCGGCGCGTTCGGCGTCCTGGAAGAGTTCGGGGTCAGCCGCGAGCGGATCCACCGCGAGCTCTTCTACGTCGGCGACGAGCCGCCCGCCGAGGTGCACCACGCCGACGCGGACGCCGGGCCGGGAGCGGCAGTGACGGTCGTTCTCGACGGCCGGGCCACGACCGTCACCATCCCGCCGGGCGTGCCCATCCTCGACGGAGCGCAGCAGGCCCGCGCCGACCTGCCGTTCGCCTGCAAGGGCGGGGTCTGCGGTACCTGCCGGGCCCTGGTCACCCAGGGCCAGGTCACGATGCGCCGCAACTACGCGCTCGAGGACTCCGAGCTGGCCGCCGGGTACGTGCTGACCTGCCAGTCCCTGCCGGTCACCGACGCCGTCACGGTCAGCTACGACAGCTGATCGCCCTAAGGACGATTCCGTCACTAACGCCGGGCGCTCCCCTATCCTGGTCTCATGCCCAGCCAGCCCGTCGCCGTGACCCAGACCGTCGAGCGCCCGGTTCGCCGGCGGCGGCGGGGAACCGCGGTCGAGAAGGCGATCTCCGACGCTGTCCTCGCGGAGCTGGCCGAGGTTGGGTTCGGGCGGCTGACCTTCGAGAGTGTCGCCGAGCGCGCGGGCACCGGCAAGAGCCCGCTGTACCGGCGGTGGCCCGACACGGTGTCACTGGTGATCGACACGCTGGAGAAGCTGGGCGCGGACCCGGCGGGCTACCGGCGGACAGGCGTGCTGCGCGACGACGTGATCGGCCTCACCGTGCACATGACGAAAACGCTGCACGGCGTCAAAGGTGAGGCCTTCCGCAGCTTGCTGGGCGAAGCGCATCGTTACCCCCCCTTGCTGGCCCGGTTCATGTCGCAGGTACTCGATCCGCTCTTCGAAACGCTGACCGACCTGCTGCACGACGCGGCCGGGCGCGGTGAGATACCCCCCGAGCGGCTGACCCCGGTCGTCCTCGAGGTACTGCACGCACTCATCGTCAAACGCGCGCTGCTGGACACGCACAGTCCCACGAAGAAGGACATAACCGAGATGGTTGACCAGGCGCTTCTCCCGCTTCTGGTCCGCTAGCCGGCTGGCGAAGGTGGTCCCGGACGGCTATCCCCGGCTCCTTCATAAGGACGAATTCGTCCTTGACTAAGGACGAATCGGTCTCTAGTGTCGAAGCCACGAGGCCGTGAGCAGGCGATGCGGCGGCGAGTGGAGGGTGGCCCGATGACAACGGAGCGCTTTGACGTCGTGGTGGCAGGGGGCGGATCGGCCGGCGGTGTGCTGGCGGCCCGGCTGTCGCAAGACCCGTCCCGGACGGTACTGCTGCTCGAGGCGGGGCCGGCCTACCAGCGCGGCGAGTACCCCCAGGTCCTGCTCGACCCGGAACGGATCGGCGGCGACCAGGAACACGACTGGGGCCTGCGGGCCACGGTGGGCCGCGCGGGCCCGCTCGACCGCGAGATCGCCGCACCCCGGGGCAAGGTCCTGGGCGGCTCGTCCGCGGTGAACGCGACGGTCGCCCTGCGGGCGCTGCCCAGCGACTTCTCCGCCTGGGCTGCCGGCGGCCTGTCCGGCTGGTCGGCGCAGGAGGTACTGCGGGCGTACCGGGACCTGGAGAGCGCCGACTCCGGCGACGACCGGTTCCACGGCCGCTCCGGGCCGCTTCCCATCCACCAGCGGACCTACGGCGAGCTCACCCCGTCGGTGCGGGCCTTCATCGACACCGCCGAGCACCAGGGCTACCGCTACATCGAGGACCCGAACGCCGACCAGCGCACCGGGGTAGCCGCGGTCCCGCTCAACATCCGCTCCGGCGTCCGCCAGAACACCGGGATCGCCTACCTGACCGAGGACGTCCGCCGCCGTCCGAACCTGACCATCCGCGGTGCGGCCGGCGTTGACCGCGTCATGGTCAGCGGCGGGACCGCCACGGCGGTCCGGACTGCCGGCGGGACCGTCTACGCGGCCGGGCAGGTCATCCTGTCGGCAGGCTCCTACGGCAGCGCCCCCATCCTGCTCCGTTCCGGTATCGGCCCGGCCCCGGATCTCGCCGGGCTCGGCATCGAGGTCGTGGCCGATCTCCCGGTCGGGCAGCGGCTCCAGGATCAGCCGGTCTTCCATGGCCTGTACGCCCTCAAGGCGGACGCGGGCGCGACGTCACCAGCCGCCGGGGCGTTCGTCCGGACGGCCTCCAGCCAGGCCCAGGGGGACGAACTCGACCTGCTGATATCAGCTGCGCACCTGAACGATCCGGGCCTGAGCCCGACCGGCGGCGCGATCGTGCTGGCGGTCTCGGTGGTGCGGCCCGAGTCGCGCGGCAGGCTGCGGCTGCGCAGCGCGGACCCGGCGGACGCGCCGCTTATCGGCCTCAACCTGCTGGGCACGCCGCGCGACCGGAGCCGGATGCTGGAAGGCCTCAAACTCAGCCGGGGAATCGGCCTGGCCAAGGCGTTCTCGGTGGTCTCGGCCGGGGAGATGCTGCCCGGCGAGGATGTCCAGGACGACGCGGACCTCCAGCGCGTCCTTGATGAGCAGATCACCTCCTTCCAGCACGCCACCTCCACCGTCCCGATGGGCGGTGACGACGACGAATGGGCCGTGGTTGACGGGACGGGCGCGGTCCGCGGCGTGCGGAACCTGCGGGTGATCGACGCATCGATCCTGCCCGCGGTACCGTCCGTCCCGACCAATCTGACCGTGATCATGGCGGCCGAGCACATTTACCGGAACGCGCTCGCCGATGCCTGATTAAAGGCACAGGGCTGGTTTCTGTTAACGGTCTTCCGGGAGCGGCAGGCGCTTCTTGGCCTCTTCGTAGAGGTCGGCAGGAAGCGGCCCGCTCTGCGCGATAGCGATGTTGCTGGCCAGGTGGGCCGGGTTCGACGTGCCGACGATCGTGGTCGACAGGCCGGGGTGGCTGAGCGTGAAGCGCAGGACGAACTCCATGTTGCTCAGGCCCGCCTCGCTGAGCAGGTCGGCGACGCCGGAGGTCTCCCAGTTCCGCTTGCCGACGCCGGGGTCCTGGCTAAGCGGCCCGGTCTGCCAGTTCTTGTCCTGCGACGCGGCGCCGCGCGCCGCTCCGCCCCGGATGAACGTGCCCGCGCCCGCGTCGGCAGCCTCGGTGATGAGTTCCTCGTGATCGCGCTGGACCGCTGAGTACGGGATCTGGAACACGTCGAAGACGCCCATCGCGATGTGATCGGGCAGATTCGGCAGGATGCCCGACATGCCGATGAAGCGTACCTTCCCCTCGGCCTGGAGGTCCTTGAGCGTCTCGACCGTGTGGTTCTCCTCGAGCGTCGCCTTGCTCGGTGACATGTGCACCTGGACCAGGTTGACGTAGTCGGTGCGCAGCCGCCGCAGCGACTGCTCGACGTCGGCGCGCACGTTCCCGGGGCTGTAGTCATGCGGGTAGGGCGGGGGCGCGTCGGCCGGGGACTCGAGCGGGCACCCGCATTTGGAGGCGAGGAAGAACTCGTTCCTGCGGTGGCCGATGTAGCTGCCGATCAACTCCTCGCTGCGGCCGTAGTCGGGCGAGGTGTCGATCAGATTGATGCCGTTGTCGAGGACCGCGTTCAGCAGGCGGCCGGCGTCTTCGTCGGCAATCTCGGGACCGCGTGGCCGTCCTCTCAGCTCCATGGCGCCGTAGCTGAGAATGGTCACGTCCGCGCCGGTACGCCCGAGGGGGCGTGTCATGATCGCCATGTTTCCCACGGTATCCCGGAGGATCCCCGGGCCGGCTGGCCAGTATCGGGGTCCCGGTTGTTAGGGGCTGGCTGGTTCCTGGTGGACGGGGGTCGCCATGGTGCCGAGTCCGGTCATGCGAATACGGACGGTGTCACCGGGGGTGAGCCACCTGGGGTTGGCCATGCCCATGGCGACGCCTGCGGGCGTGCCGGTGGTGATGACGTCTCCGGGCTGGAGGGTCGTGGTGGCGCTGAGCCATTCGATGATCTCGAAGGGGCTGTTCGTCATTTCCTTGGCGTAGGCGTCCTGGCGGGACTCGTCGTTGACCCAGGTCTGGATCCGGATGTTTTCGTAGCTGCCGGCTTCGTCCGCGGTCACCAGCCACGGGCCGGTGGGCAGGAAGGTGTCCCAGCCCTTAGCCCGCATCATCTGCAGCAGAACGGGTGAGTTCAGTCTCCTGCTCTCCCCCTCCATGAGGTCCCGGGCGCTGACGTCGTTGGCGATCATGTATCCGGCGATGTGCTGGGCGGCCTCGGCCGCGGGAATCCTGCGGCCGCCCTGGCCGATGACGATGGCGAGTTCGGCTTCGTAGTCCAGCTGGGCTGATTCGCGGGGGCGGATGATCGGGTCAGCCGGGCCGGACAGCGCGGCGGCAGGCTTCTGGAAGATCACTGGCAACGTCGGGGTCTCCGGCATGGCCAGGCCGGGTTCGGAAAGATGGGAGAAGTAGTTCCCGCCGCAGGCGAAGAGATTCGGCGGGTCGGGGACCGGGGGGCCGAGGCGGGTCTGGGCCAGGGGAATCAGCTCGCTCGTCGCGGCCGCGGCGCTGACCGCCTCCGACAGCTGGCCGAGGAACGGAAGCACGCTGCGGATGGTCCCGGTCGGCGCGAGCCCGAGGCTGGCCATCACCGGCGGCAGCGGGAGGACGGAATCACCGACCAGCACGCCGGGAAGCTCGCTCCCGCGGGGGCCGAAACTGACGAGCCGCATCAGCTGGTCCGGGGGGACCAGGCGGTGAGCTCGGCGACCGTCTTCCCGCCGTCGAGCTCTTCGGCCAGCAAGGCGGGGTCGAAGGGGATGGCGCCGAGGACGTAGCCGTCACCCCCCGCGTAGAACTCCGCGATCTGCTCGTCGGTGTACTGGTTGTCATAGAACAGCTCGACGACGTTGCGGTCCGGGTCCTGGTAGTAGATGGACATCGTGGGCCCGTGGTTGAGGCTCACCGCGGGGAGGATCGAGGACCGGACCAGCCGCCGGTACGCCCCGAACAGCTCCGCCAGGGTCGGGTACTCGAACGCGACGTGGTTCAGCCGGGAGAGGGCACCGGTGTCCGGGGCCCCCGGGGACGTCATCGCCACCGACTCGTCGGTCTTGGCCACATTGAACATGCCGATGCGGTGGTGACTCTCGTCCATCTGCAGGAAGCACGCGCTGTGGTCGGAGGTCTCGACGCCGATCTTGGCCTCGAACACGTCCAGGTACCACTGCTTCATCGCCTCATAGTTGGCGGTGTTCAGGATCAGATGAGAAATCGTCGGCGGTGCCATCGCTGCCTCCTCCAGGCCGGCGCGGGACCTGGCGTCCCGCAAAGCCAGCCAGGCCGGCCAGGGTCAGCCGGCCCGGTCATCCCGACACTAGGTACGGATCCGTCCTTAGTCAAGGACTAATTCGTCCTTATAGGCCAGGCGCGGACTCAGCGGCCCGCATCGCACACCGGCCCGGTTCAGTTGGAGCGGCCCGGGCGGCCGGGCCGCCACCGCACGTCGGCCGTCCTGTGGCTAGCCCCACCACGAAGACGGGGGCTCGCCACGTTCCCCGGGCGGACGCCCGGTTCGTAGCGTGGCGGGCAGACGCGGATGACGCCGTGCCCGCACCTGGGGGCAGGGCACGCCCCGGCCGCGAGAGCCCAGCCACTGGAGGTCCTGATGATCGAGGCACGCGGCCTCGTCAAGCGCTACCGGTCCACGCTCGCGGTGGACAACCTGAGCTTCGACGTCCGCCCGGGCGCGGTGACCGGGTTCCTGGGCCCGAACGGCGCGGGCAAGTCCACCACGATGCGGATGATCATGGGCCTGGACCGGCCGGACGCGGGACAGGTGAAGGTCAGCGGGCAGCGCTACGGCGACCTGCGCTGGCCGCTCCGCGAGGTGGGGTCGCTGCTCGAGGCGAAGGCGTTTCACCCGGGCCGCACCGCCCGCGCCCACCTGACCGCGCTGGCGGCCAGCAACGCGATCGGCCGGCCGCGGGTCGAGGAGGTGCTCGCCATCACCGGCATCGGGAAGGCCGCGGACCGCCGGGCCGGGACGTTCTCGCTCGGCATGTCCCAGCGGCTGGGTATCGCCGCCGCCCTGCTCGGCGACCCGCAGGTCCTGCTGCTCGACGAGCCGGTCAACGGCCTGGACCCCGAAGGCGTCCGGTGGATCCGCAACCTGCTGAAGAGCTTCGCCGCCCAGGGCCGGACGGTCCTGGTCTCCAGCCACCTGATCAGCGAGATCGGGCACACCGCGGACGCGCTCGTCGTGATCGGCCAGGGCCGGCTGCTCGCGCAGACCACGGTCGCCGAGCTGTCCGCGCGCGCCAGCTCACTGGAGGAAGCCTTCTTCGGGCTGACCGACGGCGTCACCGACTACTCAGGGAGCCTGTGATGAACACCGCGACGCTCAGCCACCGTTCCGCCAGCGCGGCAGCTACGGTTTCCGCACTGTCGCGGCGATGGAGTGGCGCAAACTCCGCACGGTCCGCTCCACCTGGTACCTCGTGGCCGTCTTCGGGGCCAGCCTGATCGGCCTGGCCGTGCTCGTGGCGGGCCACGAGAACTACGCGCAGCTGTCCGCGGCCGGCCGCGCGTCCTTCGACCCCACCTACGACAGCTTCCTCGGGCTCGTGCCCGGCCAGTTGCTGCTCGGCGTCCTCGGCGCGCTCGCGATCACGACCGAGTTCTCCTCCGGGATGATCCGTGCCACGTTCGCTGCGGCGCCCCGGCGGCCGCTCGTGCTCGCCGCGAAGGCGTCGGTGCTCGGGGCCGTCACCCTGGCGGCCGGGGAGATCTTCGCGTTCGGGGCGTTCTACGCCGGCCAGGCCCTGCTGAGGGCCCCGGCCCCGCACGCCACGCTCGGCCAGCCCGGGGTGCTCCGCGCGGTGCTGCTGGCCGGCGCGTACCCGGCGCTGATCGCGCTGATCAGCCTGGGCATCGCCGCGATCGTCCGGCACACCGCGGGCGCTATCTGTGCCCTGGTCGGCGTGCTGTTCGTGCTGCCGCTGCTGTTCTCGGCAGGCGGCTCGCTCCGGGACACGGCGCAGAAGTTCCTGCCCGACACGATGAGAAACTCGCTGATCGCGGTCAGGCCGGCCGGGCACCTGCTGTCGCCCGGGCTGACCTTCGGCTTGCTGTGCGGGTACGCGATGGCTGCGCTCGCGGCCGGGGCCTGGGCGCTGGCCCGCCGTGACGCGTGAGCCGCCGCGCCAGCTCACGCCAGGTGCCCGGCTTAGGCTGAGGCCCATGACCGAGTCGTTCGCCTGGGCGGTCCGGGGCCGGTGCCGGCCCGGGGCCAGGTTCGTGTTCCGCACCGGGCGCCGCACGCTGGCGGAGTCGCTGTACCTGCTGACCGCGCCGGTGACCGCTGCGGCGGGCCTGGTGCTGGCGTTCGGCGGGCTGTGCGTGTCCACGGCCGGCCTGCTGGTGCCAGGCGGGTCGCCGTTCGTGGCCAGGGCGCTGGCCCCGGCCCGGTGGTGCGGCGACCTGGAACGGTGGCGGATGGCCAGGGTGGGCTACCCGGCCGGCGGGGCGGGAGCGGGCCGGCGGCCGGGACCGGCGCAGGCCGCTACCGCGCCTGACCCGGGGCTGTGGCTCGACGTGGCGCACGCCGTCGTGGTGTTCCCGGTCGCCCTGGTCACCTCGGTGGTGACGGCAGCGTGGTGGTTCGTCGGCCTCGGCGCCGCCACGTCCGCCCTGCGGGCCGGCCTGCGCGACCAGTACGCGTCCTCCGGGCCGCTGCGGCCGATGACCCTGTACGCGGGCAGTCCCCAGTCGCACATCGGCGTGAGCCTGGGGCTGACGTCGCCGGCCGGCCGGGTCACGTTCGGGACCGTGGCCGGCCTGCTGCTGCTGGCCGCCCTGCCCCTGGTGACCCGGGCGTGCACCGCCGCCCAGACCGGGCTGGGGCAGGCCCTGCTGTCTGGCGCGTCCGCGCTGCACCGCAGGATCAGCGGGCTGGAGCAGGAACGGGACACCGCCCGCGCGCAGACCGTCGCGGCGGTGACGGCCGAGGCGGCCGCGCTGCGGCGGCTCGAACGCGACATCCATGACGGGCCCCAGCAGCGGCTGGTCCGCCTGGCGCTGGAGCTGGGCCGCGCCCAGCACCACCTGGACAGCAGGCCGGACACCGCCAGGGAGGCGCTCGCCGACGCGATCGTCCAGGCCCAGGAGGCGTTGGAGGAGCTCCGGGCCCTGTCGCGGGGCATCGCCCCGCCGATCCTGGTCGACCGCGGCCTGCGTGACGCGCTCAGCGCCCTGGCCGCGCGCTGCACCGTTCCCGTCGAGCTCGACGCCGGCCCCTGACCCGCCGGCCGGACCCGGCCGTCGAGTCGGCGGCGTATTTCGTGATCGCTGAGGCCCTGACCAACGTGGCCAAGCACAGCCACGCCCACCGGTGCGTGGTCGGGCTGCGCCACGGCGAGGGAACCTTGCGGGCCTGGGTAACCGACGACGGGGTGGGCGGCGCGGCGCTGGCCAAGGGACACGGGCTGCGCGGGCTGGACGACCGGCTGCGCGCGGCCGGCGGCCGGCTGCAGGTCAGCAGTCCCCGCGGCGGCCCGACGACGATCACCGCGGAACTGCCGTGCCGCTGACCCCGGCCGACGCCGCGCCCGGGCCAGCACCGCCGGACGGCGCGGCCCGCGGCCGGCTGCGGATCGTCGTGGCCGACGACGCGGTGCTGCTGCGCGAGGGCCTGGTCCGCCTGCTCGCCGAAGACGGTCACCAGGTGGTGGCCGCCGTGGGTGACGGTCCCGCCCTGGTCGAGGCGGTGCTGAGGCACCGCCCGGACGTGTCGGTCGTCGACGTGCGGATGCCGCCCACGCACACCGACGAGGGCCTGCGCGCCGCGATCACCGCCCGCTCGCGCCTGCCCGGCGCGCCGATGCTGGTGCTCAGCCAGTACGTGGAGGCGTCCTACGCCCGCGACCTGCTCGCGGACGGCTCCGGCGCGGTCGGCTACCTGCTCAAGGACCGGGTGGGCCGGGTCGGGGAGTTCCTGGACGCCCTGGAGCGGGTCGCCCGCGGCGCGACGGTGCTCGACCCCGAGGTCATCGCCCAGCTACTGGCCGGGCAGCGCCGGGACAACGCCCTGCAGGCCCTGACCGCGCGGGAACGGCAGCTGCTGGCCCTGATGGCCGAGGGGCACTCCAACACGGCCATCGCCCGGCGGCTGGTCATCTCAGCCAGCGCGGTGGAAAAACACGTCACCAACGTCTTCGCCAAGCTCGGCCTGCCGCCGGACGACGCCCAGCACCGCCGGGTACTCGCCGTCCTCACCTACCTCCGGGCCTGACGCTCGGGCCAGGGCGGACTTACACGGTGAGGCCGCCATCCACCACGAGCGTCTGGCCGGTGACGTAGCTGCCCGCGTCGCTGACGAGAAAGACCAGGGCCGCGGCCAGTTCCGGTCCTTCCCCCCAGCGGCCGGCCAGGACCCGGCTCAGCTGCCCGGCGACGTAGTCGTCGGCGTACTGGTCTGTCATCTCGGACTGGAAGAAACCGGGCGCGAGCGCGTTGACCCGGATTCCCTTGCGGCCAGTCCACTGCTGCGCGAGGTCACGGGTCAGCCCGATCAGGCCGGCCTTGCTCGCGCTGTACGCCGCCTGCGGAAGCCCGGCGGTCGTCAGGCCCAGCACGCTGCTGATGTTGACGATGGAGGCACCGGGCCGCATCACCCGCGCGCACTCCTGGGCCATCCAGTAGCAGCCGTTCAGGTTGACGTCGATAACCTGCCGGAACTCGTCAGGCTTCTCGCGGGTGGCCGGCACGGCGGTCCCGACGCCGGCGTTGTTGACGAGGATGTTGACGTGGCCGAAAGCCTCCATCGCGGCCTCGACGAGCCGGTGGCAGTCCCCGGGAAGCGACACGTCCGTGCGGACGGCCAGGCCTCGACGCCCGGCTCCCTCGACGGCGGCCCGGGTCGCCTCGAGCCGGTCAGCCCGGCGGGCGGCCAGGACCACGTCCGCGCCCGCCTCGGCGAGCGCGGTCGCGAACGCGACGCCGAGTCCCGAGGAGGCCCCGGTGACGATGGCCACCCGGCCGTCCAGCCGGAAGCGATCAAGGATTGGCATGGCGTCAGTATGACTTGGGCAGGCCGAGGACGTGCTGGCCGATCTGGTTCAGCACCATCTCGTTGTTGATGGGAGCGAACCGCAGCAGGCGGGTCGTCCGCCAGAGCGGGATGAGGTCGTACTCGTCGGTGATGCCGTTCCCGCCGTGGACCTGGATGGCGTGATCCGCCGCCTGGTTCGCCGCCTCGCTCGCGAGCCACTTGGCGGCGTTCGCGAGGCCGGCCGCGTGCGGGTCCTGCCGCTCCACCGCGCGCACGGCCTCGTGGTTGAGCGCGCGGGCCGCACTCAGCTCGGCCCAGAACCTCGCGAGCGGATGCTGCACTGACTGATAGCCGCCGATGGGGGCACCGAACGGGGCCCGGTCGCGGACATAGCCGACCGCCCGCGAGATGCAGTGAAAGCCGAGACCGTACGCGAACGCAGAGATCAGCAGCCGCTCGGTGTTCAGCGACTCGAACAACGCGGCGGCACCGTCTCCCGCCGCGCCGACGAGGTTCTCCGCGGGCACCCGGACAGCGTCGAAGATGACGTCGTATTGCCGTTCGGGAGTGCCTGCGTCGGCGGTGAGCACCTCCGTGCGGATGCCCGGGGCAGCGAGGTCGGCCATGAGGATGGTGATCGCCCGCCTGCCCTCCCGGTCCGGGGTGTCACCGTCGGCGCACACGAGGAAGAGGTCGTCGGCCTCGCCGGCGGACGAGATCCAGCGCTTCCGCCCGGACACGACGTAGTCCGGGCCCGAGCGGATCGGCCGTGGTCCGCATCGCGAAGGAGTTGGTGCCCGCGTCAGGCTCGGTGATCGCGAAGGCCAGCCGGCGGTCGCCGGCGATGATCGGCGGCACGAGCCGGGCGGCCGTCTCGGGGAGCGCATGGCGGGCCAGGACCGGCAGGCAGAGCTCGGTCATGATGAAGGACAGCAGCGGCATCCCGGCCGCGCCCATCTCCTCGCCCACCGCGACCACCGCGTCGAGTGAGCTCCCTCCCCCGCCGAGATGCTCGGGTACCGCGGCCCCGACGTAGCCGGCCTTGCACAGCTCGCGCCAGAGCGCCTCTGGCTCGCGGCCGTCGCGGTAGCAGTCCAGGAAGTAACGGCGCCCGTACCGGCCGAGCAGGGTGCGGACAGCCTCGCGCAGCAGGCCGTCCTCCTCGCTCCAGGCGGGGAGGTCGGTGGACATCACGCGCCTCCGCCGACCCGCCGCGGCTGCGCCGCCCAGTGCTTCTCCCGCAGGCGCCCGGCGGAACAGCTTGCCCACCGCCGTCTTCGGTACCTCCTCGACCAGCTCCAGGTGAATGGGCTTCTTGTAGCTGGCCAGGCCGACGTCGCGGCAGTGCTGCTGGATCTCCTCGAGCGTCGGCGCAGCCCCCGGAACGGTCGCGACGCACGCCATCACCGCCTCGCCCCACTTCTCGTCCGGCACGCCGATCACCGCGACCTCACGGACCGCCGGGTGCGCGGCGATCGCGTCCTCGACCTCGCGGGGGTAGACGTTCAGCCCGCCGCTCACGATCATGTCGTTCTTCCGGTTGACGATCGTGATGTAGCCCTCGGCGTCGCGGACGGCCAGGTCGCCCATCTTGAACCAGCCGTCCTCGTACGCGAGCGCGGTGGCCTCGGGCTGGTTCCAGTAGCGGACCGAGGCGGCGTCGCCGCGGACCCACACCTCCCCCATCTCCCCGGTCGGCACTTCCCGGCCCTCGTCGTCAGCGAGGCGGACGTCGAAGAAGGGAACCGGGCGGCCGCAGGACGCCAGCCGGTCCGGGTTCTGCTCGAGCGCGCGCACGTGCTCGTCCGGGTAGAGGATCGTGTTGTAGATCGTGCCGCCTTCGGTCGAGCCGTAGCCCTGCAGGAAGATCGGCCCGAAGACCTCCATCGCCTTGCGGAGGACGGTCGGTGATATCGGCGCGCCGGAGTAGTAGATGGTCTTGAGGCTGGACAGGTCCGCCTGGCCCGCCGCGGGATGGCTGGCCAGCATGTTGATGATCGCCGGGGCCAGGATGGTGCGGCTGATCCGCTCGCGCTCGACGATCTCGAAGAACGACTCGGGATCGAAGTGCTCCATCATCACCGAGCGCGCGCCCTGGTACAGGGCGGGGCCGGTCAGGATGCCGGACTGGTGCGACAGCGGGCCGACGTGCAGCAGCGCGTCGGTGTGGTCGAGCCCGCCCATGAACAGCGCCAGGATGTTCCGGTAGGTGTTGAACCAGTTCCGGTGCAGGTAGACGGCGCCCTTGTACCGGCCGGTGGTCCCCGACGTATGGAAGATCAGGTAGATGTCGTCTTCGCTGACGGCCACCGGCTCGATGGGCGCCGACCTGCCGATCAGGTCCTCGTAGGACTCGCCCGCGCCCAGCGTCAGCAGCTCGAAGTCGCTGACCTGGCCGCCATCCCGGATGCGCTGCAGCGTCGGGACGAACTCAGGACCGCTCACCACGACCTTGGGCTCGAGGTCTTCCAGGGTGATGGTCCATTCACGTTCGCCGTCGCGGGCGTTGAGCCGGCCCCGGGGCGCCCCGATCATCGAAGCCGCGATGTCGGTCTCGACCCACTCGTTGCGGTTGTTCATCACCGCGACGACGCGATCACCGTGGACCACGCCACGCGACTGCAGGCCGCCGGCCAACCGCGCCGAGCGCTCCCACAGCTCGTTGTAGCTGAGCCTGCCGTAGGAATCGACGAGCGCCGGGCGGTCCCCGTGACGGACCACCGCCCGGCGCATGAAGTCGTGCACGAGCATGGGCATGGCTTGTCTCCCTCTGCCCTCTACCTGGCTGTTGTGGCCTGGGCGGCGGGCGCCAGCCGGCTCAGCACCGCGGCGGCTTCCGCCGCCATGGCGGGCACGAACTGCGCGACCGACACGATGTCGCGGATACCGCTGGCGACCTGCCCGGCCGGGAGGATCCCCGAGTCGAGGTCGCCGTCTTCCTCAGCCCGGATGAGCGCCGCGTCCTTGTAGGCGAGCAGCTCGTCCGGTGTCGCGCCCGCCTTGAGCAGATCCAGGAGATGGTCAACTCCAGCGCTCTTCAGGCCGCGGGCCGGGCTGTACACGCCAGGGAAAATGGTGTCGTCTCCCTCGCCGGCCTCGACGATACGGCGGGCCGTCGCCGGATGCCAGTCTGCGTTGTCCTCGCTGGCGATGAAGCGGGTGCCCATGGCGACTCCGGCGGCGCCGAGGCAGAGCGCGGCGGCCAGCGTCCGGCCGTCGCGGGCCCCTCCGGACAGCAGCACCGGGACGGACACCGCCTCGGTCACGTTGGGCACGAGCACGAACGTGTGCATCGGTACCGCGTGGGTGTGGCCGCCCATCTCGTAGCCGGACGCGATCACCACGTCCACGCCGAGCTGCTCGGCCCGGAGGGCCTGGCGGGTCGAGCCGACCTTGTGCATGTGGATCAGCCCGGAGCCGGCGATCATCGGCCGGAACTCGCCCGGGAAGCCCGCCGACGTGGTGAGCACCGTGAGCTGGCGTTCGAGGGCGGGATCTGCGTGCCTGGCGTCGATGACCGCCCGGATATAGGCCTCGGAGATGGGCAGGACGCCGCCGCCGTTGGCCCGGCCGACCGGGACGTTGACGGCGAAGGGCTTGCCGGTGAGCGACGCGGTCTCCTCGATGTGCCCGCGCAGGACCCGGGCGCCCTCGGCAGGATCGGCGGTCATGCCGGGCATGCTGACCGTGCCCAGGCCCCCGGCTTCGCTGACCGCGGCGGCGAGCCGCGCCGTCTTGAACGGGCCCATGCCCTCCTGGACGACCGGGTGCTCGATGCCGACGAGCTCAGTGAACCGGGTCGCGAGGGCGCTCATGCCGCCACCAGGACCAGGGCCGAGCCGTCCACGAGCGCGCCCGAGGTGACCACCCCTACCTCGTGGCGGGGAACCTGGCGGTCGCCGCAGCGGCCCTGGATCTGCAGTACGGCCTCGGCGACGGTGTTCATCCCGTGCAGGTAGCCCTCGGCGAGCAGGCCGCCGTTGGTGTTCACCGGAAGGGTCCCGTCGACGGCCGTCGCGCCGGACCGCACGAACTCGATCCCCTCACCGCGGCCACAGAAACCGAGCCCTTCCAGGCCGAACACGACCGTGCTCGAGAAGCAGTCGTAGATCTCCGCGAACTGGACGTCGGCGGCGCCGATCCCGGCCCGGCCGTACAGCTCGTCGCGGAGCAGCGAGGTGAAGTTCCGGGTGTAGTCCTCATAGAGCACGTGGTCTCCGATGTCGAGTCCGGGCCGGGCGCCGGCCCGGTAGGCGGCCGAGGCGATGCGAGCCGGCCGGTGGCGCAGGTCCCGGGCGCGGTCCAGGCTGGTGACGACGACGGCGCAGGCGCCGTCCACCTCGCTCGTGCAGTCGGCGACCCGGAACGGGTTGACGATGCGCGGTGAGGCCAGGTAGGACTCCCGGTCGAGTGGCTTGCGCTGGATGGCCCGCTCGTTGCGCTCGGCGTACCAGCGCTGGGCGACCGGGATGGCACCCAGGTCGTCAGGCTCGTGCCCGGTCTCGATCAGGTAGCGCCGCGCCCACATCGCGATGTACTGCATGTAGGTGTCGTAGCCAATGGGGTAGCGGAACTGGCCTGCCCCGCCGAGGAAGGCAGAACTGCCGACCCGGACACCGCTGCGGCCGTTGAGCGCGCGGAACACGACGACGTTCTCGGCGTAGCCCTGGCTCACCGCCATGGCCGCGTTCGCGACGACCCAGGCCGGCGACTGGCCGCCCTGCTGGAAGTCCATGACGTAGCGGGTCTGCGGGAGGGCCAGGGCGGTGGCGACCGCCTCACTCGGGACGGAGTCCCCGAGCACCATGAAACTGCCGACCCCGTCCACGTCGGCCAGCGGCAGCCCGGCGTCCTCGACCGCCGCGCGGCACGCCTCGGCAGCCAGGTCCAGCACGCTGCGGCCCGACTTCTTCGTGATCCCGGTAAAGCCGATCCCGGCTATCGCTGCTTCGCGGTCCACCACAGCGCAGACGCTACGCACCGGGCCGGCGCACTGTCAACCACGGAGTCGAGAAACGTCGCTTGCGTCAATAACTGACGCATGATTAGGGTGCTGTCGTGCTGATCGAACGATCCTGGCGGGTAACCATGGCTGACGTGGACGCGGCCGGGATCATCTACTACGCGAGCCCGCTGCGCTGGGCGGAAGTGCTGCTCGGCGACTGGCTCGAGCAGGCGGGGCACGGCATCGCCGCGATGCTGGGCGCAGGCGAGGCGATCCCGGTCGTCGGGGTAGAGGTCCGGTACCGGGCGCCGCTCGGCCTCGACGATCACCTCCGTCTTCGGCCTGTCGGCGCAGCGGATCGGCACGACGTCGTTCACGACCCGCTGTGACGTCTGGGGCCCGCGCGGCGAGGAGCATCCCGCCGTCGAGGTCGTGGTCACGCACGCGTTCGGCGGCTACGCTCCGCCGCGCGCTGGTCAGGGCGCGGTGGTCACCAAGCAGGCCCTCCCGCCCTGGCTGCGGGACGCCCTCGCCGCAGGCGGGGACTCCGGAGGGCCCGCGAACATGGGAGGCGAGAGGTGCGCGCAGAAATGACCTCGGTGGCGGTGGACCGGGTGGACGTCGACGGGGACCCGGCGCTGGGCCTGGTCACCCTCAACCGGCCGGACGAGATGAACCCGCTGGACTGGGACACGGTGCGTGAGCTGGGCCGGATTCTGGACACCCTCGCCGCGGACCCCGCGGTGCGGGTGATCGCCATTACCGGTGCGGGCCGCGCCTTCAGCGCCGGCGGCGACATGAAGAAGTACCGGACCCTGCAGCGCGACGCTCAGGACTTCCCGCAGTTCCTGGCCGACATTCACGAGATCTTCCAGCGGATTCCGCAGTACCCGAAGCCGGTGGTGGCGCTGGTCAACGGGATCGCGGTGGCCGGTGGCATCGAGCTCGTCTTGTTCTGTGACTTTGCCTTCATGGCCGAGTCGGCCCGGATCGGTGACGCGCACCTTCCCTACGGCCAGATGGGCGGCGGGGGCGTGCTCACCATGCTGCCTCGCATGGTCGGGCCTGCCCGCGCCCGGGAGCTGATCGTGACGGGCCGCCTGCTGAGGGCGGAGGAAGCCCTGACCTGGGGCCTGGTATCGCGGGTGGTGCCGGACGGCGAACTGGTGGCCGCCGCCGCTGAACTGACGCGGGAGGTCTCGAAGAAGTCACCGCTGGCGCTGGCAACGCGAAACGCACGCTCAACGCGGCGTTCTTCAGCGGGACCGACGTCGACGCCGGGCTGCGCCTGGAGCGCGAGGTGACCGCCCGCTACTGCCTGACCAGCGCTGGACGCGGCCGAGGGACTCGAGGCGTTCGCCGGCAAGCGGACGCCGCAGTGGACCGGCCGATGACCGCGGCCACGCCCGCCGCGGCCGGCCGAGCCCGTCGCGCCCAGCCCTGACGTCGACTCCCAGTTCTACTGGGACGACCTCGCCGGGGGCCGCCTGTCCGTGCAGGAATGCGTGAGCTGCGGCAGGCGGCGCTTCCCGCCCATGCCCTGCTGCCCGTACTGCGCCGGGGTCGGCAGCGTGATCCGGGAGGCGACGGCTGGCTCGGTGTACTCGTGGGTCACCGTGCGGCGGGCCTTTCAGCCCGCGTTCGAGGCTGACGTGCCTTATACGATCGTGACCGTCGACCTCGACGGCGGGGGCCGCATGGTCGGACGGCTGGAGCCACGAGAAGCAGTAAGCGCCGGGCTGCGCGTCGGCCCGCACTTCGTGCCGCACCAGGGCTGGACCGAAGTCCGCTTTCATCCGGAGTGAACTGTGACCTCTGACGCGCCACCTGCCACGGAGCCGCTCAGCCGCTCAGACCGGCGGCGGGCCAAGCGAGTCGACGACATCCTGAGGGTGGCGACCCGCCTGCTGGCCGAACGCGGGTACGCGGCCACCAACCTCGACGAGATCGCCGAGGTGCTCGACCTCTCCAAAGCCTCGCTCTATCACTACTTCCCGAGCAAAGAGCACCTGATCCTGGCCTGCCTGGATCGCGTCGGCGACGAGACGAACCAGCACCTCGGCGCCGTCGCCGGTAGCGCCGCGCCGCCCCGGGAGCGGCTGCACGCGGCAGTGCGCGCGCAGGTCCTGGTGCTGACCGGCGACCAGTCGGCCGGTGCGGCGCTGTTCATTCATGACCTCGGCCTGCCGGAGGCGGTCCAGGCGCGCCTGCGGGCGCTGGTCGAGCAGCACGACCAGCTGTTCCGGTCCATCATCGACGAGGGAATACGGGCCGGGGAACTGCACGTGGCCGATCCGGCGATCGCCCGGCTGCTGATGCACGGCGCCATCAACTTCATCCCCTCCTGGTACCAGGAGAGCCGCCGGATGTCGCCGCAGCGGCTCGCCGACGTGGTCGCCGACACGCTGCTGCAGCTCTTCGGCGGTGGCCCGGCGTGACGGCGGGCCCCGCACGTCAGGCGTGGCGGCGACCTGGGATCTCCACGTTGGAGTAGTACGCGTTCTTAAAGGGGAAAGCACCGCCGACCCAGCGCTGTAGCGCGATGTAGAGTTTCGCGTAGAAACCGCGCTGATAGGCATCGGGCGTGACCCACCAGCTCACGTTGACGTCGTACGCCAGCAGCTTCTCGGTGAGCGGCGTGCGCCTTCCCATAGGATAGAAGTAACAGCATCCGAGGTAATGGTCGTCTGAGTCGTACACCGCATAGGTGAATGAGTATCCTTCGCGGAACTCGAGCTCGTGCCAGACCAGATCGACATAATTAAAGTCCGCGCTGACCGGCCCCGTCGGCCAGCCGCCACCACGAGTCCGCTGGATGATCTCAATGCTGGCGTTGATCCCCCGCACGTCATCGTCCAGGTCGGCGCGACCGATCGCCCGGGCCGTGATGTCCCCGTGGGCGAGCTCGGCGGGCGGCGTGTACCCAGCGGGTACGTCGAGGCTCTTGATCAGACCCTTGTAGTCCATGACCTTCTCCTAGTCTCGCGACCTCCTCCACCGGGTCGCCCTTGATCACCGTAGTGTTGGTCCGGCCTGCGCCCACCAGGGCTCCGCTGCGAGCCTGCAGACCGCTCCCCGAGGAAACGAGGGAATCCGCCATGGACCCTACGAGGCGGATGCCGAGGGTTGGCATACTTTTCCGTCCCCAGCTGCCCCCTGAGCGGCTGCGCGAGTTCGTCATATCCGCAGAGACGGCCGGGCTCGACGACCTGTGGATGTGGGAGGACTGCTTCCTGGAAGGCGGCCTGACCACCGCCACGGCCGCACTCGCGTGGAGCAGCTCGCTCCGGATCGGCCTGGGCCTGATGCCGGTCCCGCTGCGGAACCCGGCGCTGGCGGCCATGGAAGTCGCGACGCTGGCGCGCCTGTTCCCGGGACGGTTCGTTCCGGCCGTGGGGCACGGCGTCCTGCCGTGGATGGAGCAGGTCGGGGCGCGCGCCTCCTCCCCGATGACCCTGCTGCGCGAATGGGTGACCGCGACCCGATCGCTGCTCAGGGGCGACGCCGTGACCGTCAGCGGCCAGTACGTGCGTCTCAGCGACGTCGCCCTGGACTGGCCCCCGGCTGCCGTTCCACCGCTGCTGGTCGGCGCCCGCGGACCGAAAACGCTCGCTCTGGCGGGTGAGCTGGCCGACGGCCTCGTCCTGGACGCCGGCATCTCGCCCCCAGGCGTCCGGCAGGCGGTGGAGCGGGCCGCCGCGCGGCGGCCGCACGAGGTCGTCGTGAACGTGTTGTGCGGGGCCGGGGCAGGCAGCACCGAGCGGATCGAGGCCGAGCTGGCCAAGTCGCCAGAACCCCTGTCCAGCCGGGCAGCAGCCGGATCGCCGGAGGACGTGGCTGAGACGGTCCGCTCTTTCGCCCGGGCCGGGGCGACGACCGTTGTCCTGCAGCCCACCGCGGACGACCCGGACGTCGCCGCGACGATCAGGCTGGCCGCAGCGGCCAGGACCGTGCTCCGCAACGACGGCACCGTGGCCTGACGGCGCGACTGCCTGCCCCGGGGTCCGCCGGCTGCGCGGCGGCCCGGAATCCGTCATTGCCTGTTATCACATATATCAACTAGGGTGACCTGCAGGCCGGCGGTGATGGCGGCGCAGGCCGGCGGGATCGGGGAGATGCGCCACCGTTTCGTCGCTCCGCGGATGAACTCTCGACGAGGAGATACCGATGGCAGATGAACGTGGCACCGTCGAGCTCGCGGTGGACGGGCAGACGATCTCGGCCCTGACCGCCGGCCCCCGGTCGAGTGCGGGCCGGCCGCTGATCGCGGCCCTGCACGGCGGGACGTACAACGCGCGGTACTTCGACGTGGCCGGCTCGCGTTACGGATCGTTCATGGATCTGGCCGCCGGCCTGGGCTATTGCGTGGTGAGCTTCGACCGGCCCGGCTACGGCGCCAGCTCGGCCCTCGAGCCGGACGACAACACGTTCGGCCGGCACGCCGGGCTGCTCGCTGCGGCGATCGCCCAGGTGGCGGACAGCTACGGCGCCGACGGAGTCGTCCTCCTCGGTCATTCCATCGGGGGCATGATCGCCGCGATGATCGCCGCCGCCGACCCCGAGCTTCCGCCTGCTCGGGGTGTCGGTGACCGGGATGGGCGCCGTGATCAGGGCGGGCGGCCCGGCTCAGGCCCTCGCGTCGCTCCCGCCCGACGCGACCGTTGACCTGCCGTATGACCAGCGGGATCAGGTGATGTTCGGACCGGAGTTCACCCGCACCGCCGCCGGAATCGAGCGCGCGCATGCGTCGTACGCGCCGGTCCCGGTCCGCGAGCTGATCCAGGCCCCGGACTGGCCGGACGAGCACCTGCCCGACGTCGCGCCGCGTATCCGGGTCCCGGTGCACAACGAGCTCGCCGAGTTCGACGCGCTGTGGGACAGCACGCCGGCGAACGTCGAGCAGTTCGCCAAGATGCTGACCGGCGCCCCGTTCGTGGACGCGAGCATCGCCCGCGCGACCGGGCACAGCATCGACCACCACATCCTGGGACATGCCCTGCACCTGCGCCAGCTCGCCTTCGCCGGGGAGTGCGAGCTGTGGGGACGGCAGAGCGCAGCGAGCTGATGCCGTCCGACGCCCTCCGCGCGACGGCTGAGCTGCCCGCCTCGACGCAGGTCATCGTGGCGGGCGGCGGTCCGGTCGGGCTGGCCGCCGCGATCGAGCTGGGCCGCCGGGGCGTCCGGTGCCTGGTCGTTGAGCCGCGCACGACCGTGTCCCACGCGCGGCCGCGCTGCAAGACGATCAACGTGCGGTCGATGGAGCACCTGCGCCGGTGGGGAATCGCCGACCGGCTGCGCGCGCGGGCGCCGCTGGCCCCCTCGTGGTCGCAGGACGTCGTGTTCTGCACGTCGCTCGCCGGGCGGGAACTGTCGCGGTTCACCGGGGTCCTGGGCCTGGTGCACGACGGCGACCGGTTCCCCGAGCTCGGCCAGCAGGCACCGCAGTACGTCCTGGAGGAACTCCTGCGGGAGGTGGTGGACGAGCTACCCGCGTGCACGCTGGCGACCGGGGCCACGGTCGGTGGACGTCGAGCAGGACAGCGACGAGGTCCGGGTCACGGTCGCCGCCGGGGACGGCCAGCGCACCGTCGTCGACGGGCTCCTACCTGATCGGATGCGACGGCCCGCGCAGCACAGTCCGGGAGCGCATCGGTGCCGCGTACGTCGGCGAGCACGCGCTCCGGCCGAACTTCGGGATGGTCTTCCGGGCGCCCGGCCTGTGGACGCACGTCCGGCACGGCCCGGCTGTGCACTACTGGATCATCAATCCCGACGCGCCCGCGCTGGTCGGCCCGCTCGACCCGGCGGGCACCTGGTGGATCATCGCGTTCGGTGTTGACCACGACACCGGCGAACGCGAGGCCGGGCGGATCATCGACGCCGCGGCCGGGGTGCCAGCCGGCGCGACCGTGCTGTCCACCGATCCCTGGACCGCGCGCATGCAGATCGCCGACCGGATGCGCCAGGGCCGGGTCTTCCTGGCCGGGGACGCGGCTCATCTCAACCCGCCGTTCGGCGGGCACGGGCTCAACACCGGACTCGGTGACGCGGTGGACCTCGGCTGGAAGATCGCCGCCACGCTGGACGGCTGGGCCGGACCTGCAGCTGCTGGACAGTTATGAGATCGAGCGCCGGCCGATTCAGGAGCGGGTGATCCGCGAGGCCACGCTGAACATGGGAGTCACCTCACCCGAGCTGGTCGCCGCCGACCTCGACGAGGACAACCCGGCCGGGGAGTCGGCCCGGCGCGCGGCGGGCGCCCGGATCCAGGCGACCAAGCGGTCTGAGTTCCACGCCCTCGACCTGGTCCTGGACGTGCGGGTCGCGCCCTCGCCGGTCATCGCCGGCCATGGCGCCGCGCAGGACACTCCCGCCGCGGCGGGCGGTCACGCACCGGTTGCGGGCGCGCTGCTGCCGCACGCGTGGCTCGGCTCCGGCACGTCGCTCTATGACGAGCTAGGTGACGGTTTCACCCTCCTGACGGCGCGCCGCGGCGCACCGGCTGACGCGATCACCACAGCAGCTAACGCCAGCGGCGTGCCGCTGAAAGTTCTTGACCTCGAGGATCGGGCGTTGCGCGGAGCGGCGCTCGTGCTCGTGCGCCCGGACAACTACGTGGCCTGGACCGGCGACCGGGCGCCGGAGCACGCCGGGGACCTCATCGACAGGGTCCGGGGAGCGTCAGCGGGCCGGAGTTAGCGAGCCGTGGTTGGGGCCGAGGGCCAGCAGCGCGGTCTGCTCGTTGCGGGTCAGGTGCTGCAGCAGCGCGCCCGACGCGATCTCCGGGTCCCGCTGGCGGAAGGCCCCGACCAGTTCCTGGTGATGCTGCCTGCGCCGGTCGTGCTCGTGCGGGTCCGGATCGAGCATGCCCCAGCCGATCCGGACGTAGCGCTCGGAGGCCCGCCACAACGTGCTGAGGATGCGCAGGTCCCAGCTGGTCGCGGCCGGAGCCAGCAACGCGAGGTGGAAGGTGTGGTGGGCGTCGTAGATCTCGTTCATCGTCCGGTGCACGTCACCGAAGTCCGCCGCTTCGGCCTCGAGGCGGTCCAGCTCGGCTTCAGGCAGCAGCCGGCACGACCGCTGCGCGATCTCAGGCTCCAGGCGGCGCCGCAGCCGGTAGATGCTCTGGAGCTCGTCCAGGTCGAGCGGCGCCACCACCGCGCTGCGGCCGGGACGCATCTGCACCAGGCCCTGGTTCTCCAGGCTGCGCAGGGCCTCGCGGACCGGGATGATGCTCACCTGGAGCATCTCAGCGAGCTCACGCAACGAGAACTCACGGCCCGGCTCCAGCGCGCCGGACAGGATGGACCGGCGCAGCTCGGTCATGACCTGGTCAGCCACGGACCGCGATTCGATGGGGCGGACAACCGCCGTCGCAGTTGGCTCCACCAGTCGCCTCGCTCTCCACCTGCCACAAGCCGAAGTCAATGATACCGGCGGCGGTCTTCCGCACCGATGAAGCCGGGCTCCGGCCGGCCAGCGCCGGCGGTCTTCCCAGCATTGCTGTTATCACATATATCAGATAGCCTCGCCGCAGGCCACGACAGGGAGGTAATCGTGACATCGCAAGCGGAGCGCACGCGCGAGGAGATCATCGCCGCCAACCTCGCCGCCGTTGAGGTGCACTTCCACAACGAGACCCCGGAGACCATCGACAAGGCGGTCTCGGTCTACACCGACGACATCGTCTGGGAGGTGCCGGCCCGTGGTCTGGTCCACCGCAACGTCGCGGACGTCAAGGCCGAGTACCTGAAGATCTTCGGCTCGATGAACGTCCACAAGATCACCAACCTGTACCGGTTCGCGACCGAGGAATGGGTGTTCGACGACAGCATCTTCGAGTGGACCATCACCGGTGACGGCTTCGCCAACTGCCCGTTCCCGCCCGGGACGACCGTGAGCGTGCGCCTGCTGCACGCGTTCCAGTGCCGGGACGGCAAGATCTGCCGGGAGAACGGGTACGAGATCTGGCGGGACATCAACGACACCGCCCGGGTCCGCGACGACATCCCGGCCACCGCCACGGTCGAGGTCTTCGGCTAGTCATGGACGACTGCCTGCTGTGCACCATGGAGGGCGCGGACGAGACCTCCGTCGTGTTCCGCGACCCGCTCTGGGCCGCCGAGGTCGTGCCCGGCTACGACGTGCCCGGCTGGTTCATCTTGCGGGCGCGCCGGCACGCTGAGCGGATCACGGGGCTCGACGACGAAGAGCTGTCGTCGTATGGCCACCGCACGCGAGACCTCGCGGCCGCCGTCACCGACGTCACCGGAGCACCCGCGACCTACCTCCTGGTGTTCGGCGAGAACTACCCGCATTTCCATGCCCTCGTCGCGGCCCGCGGCCATGACGTCCCACCGGACCTGCGGGGCGGCAACATCCTGCGGCTCCGCGCCGACCACGCCGACCTGGCGGCGGCACGCGAGCTCGTTCCCGCGGTGCGCTCGGCCTACGCCCGGCACGCCGGCAGGCCGGCTCCCGCCCGGTAGCACCGCACCCGCGAGGGGTCACCGTGAACGCCGCAACAGCGATAACGAACGTCCGGGTATTTGACGGAGAGCGGCTGGGTGAGCCAGCGACCGTCGTGATGCACGACGCCATGATCTCGGCCCGCACACAGGCGGACGGCGCCGGTGACGCCGAGGTCGTGGACGGCCGCGGGGGGACCTTGCTGCCCGGGCTGATCGACACGCACGTGCATGTGGACCAGGCCGCCCAGCTCGAAGCGTCGGCTTCGTGGGGCGTGACCACCGTGCTCGACATGGGCAACAAGGATCTCGCCAACCTCGCGGCGCTGAAGAAGGGCCCCGGGCATCCGACCGTGAAGAGCGCCGGCAACCCGGCGAGCGCGCCGGACTCGGTGTTCGTCAGGAAGATGGGATTCTCCGTCTCGACGACCGTCACCGGTCCCGGTGACGCGGCGCGGTTCGTGGCTGAGCGGGTGGCTGAGGGCTCGGACTACATCAAGATCCTGGTCGAGGACCCTAAGATCCCCGGCACCAGGGCGCTGGCCGGGGAGACGGTTGCGGCGCTGGTCGTCGCGGCGCACCAGGCCGGGCTGACGACGGTCGCTCACGTGGTGAGCGCCGACACCATGACGACGGCGGTGCGCGCGGGGGCGGACGTCGTCACCCACACCGCCCTGACCAGTGACCTGGGCCCCGGGTTCGAGGCACTGCTCGCGGAGCGGCCGGTCGTCATCATCCCGACCCTGGTGATGATGCAGGGAGTGGTGCACGCCATCGGCGGGAAGCTCGCCATGCGCGTGCTGGCCCCGTTCGTGCCGGCGGTCCGGCTGAACTACCGGCACGCGAAGTCAACCGTCGCCACGTTCCACCGGGCCGGGGCGACGATCCTGGCCGGCACCGACTCCAACGACGACCCTGCGGCCCCGTACCAGGTCACGCACGGCGAGTCGCTGCACGAGGAGCTGGAGCGGATGGTGGACGCCGGGCTGACACCGGCCGAGGCGCTGCGCGGGGCGACCTCGCTCGCGGCCGCGGCCTTCGGCCTGACGGACCGGGGGGTCATCGCGCCGGGACGCCGGGCGGACCTGGTGCTGGTGGACGGCGACCCCACCCGGGACATCTCCGCGACGCGGAACATCCGCGGCGTGTGGATCGGCGGCGGCCGGGTGAAGTAGAAGGGACCGACATGATTCTGGTCACTGCCGCCCAGGGCAATCAGGGCAGGCTCCTCGTCCCGAAGCTGCTGGCCGCGGGGCAGCCGGTGCGGGCCTGCGTCCGGACGCACGCTTCGGCCCAGCAGCTCCGGGCCCTGGGCGTGCCAGAGATAGTGGTCGGCGACATCAGCGAGCCGGCCGTGCTGGCCGGGGCCATCGAAGGCGTGCAGAAGGTCTACCACGTCGGGCCGACCATCCATCCACGCGAACGCGCGATGGGCCTGGCCGTGGTCGACGCGGCCCGGGCCGCGGGCGTGCGGCACCTGGTGTTCAGCTCGGTGCTGCACGCGATCACGACCGATCTGGTGCAGCACGAGATCAAGCGCGATATCGAGGAGCACCTGCTCTCGTCGGGCCTGGAGTTCACCATCCTCCAGCCGGCGAACTACATGCTGCCCCTGAAGCTCCGGCCCGTATTCGAGCAGGGCGTGTTTGAGCTGTCGTGGTCACTGGAGCGCCGCCAGTCCCTGGTGGACCTGGGGGACGTGACCGACGTCGCCTGCATGGCCCTGACCGAGAGCGAGCACCACGCCGGGGCCACCTACGAGCTGGCGGCGCCGGGCCGCTACACGGCCCACGAGCTGGGTGAGATCATCTCGGCGCGTGCTGGGCCGGCCCATCGTGGTGCGGGAGATCGACGCCGACACCTATCTCAAGGCCTGGGTCGGCGACGCGGATCCGCGACAGGTCACCCACCAGATCAGGGTCTTGCGCGCGATCAGCGCGCGCTACAGCAGCCACGACTTCGTCGGCAACCCCAACGTCCTCACGCTGGCTGCTCGGCCGCCCGCCGACGACGTTCGAGAGCTACGTACGCGGCCAGCACGCCGCCTACCTGCGGCAGGCAGCGCGGTGAAGCTCAGCGGCAACACGATCCTGATCACCGGCGGGGGCTCCGGCATCGGGCGCGGCCTGGCCGAGGAACTGCACCGGCGGGGCAACCAGGTCATCATCGCCGGGCGGCGGGCCGCCCTGCTGGACGCGGTCAGAGCGGCTAACCCGGGGATGCACGCTGTGCAGCTGGACGTGGCCGACGCGGTGAGCATCGCGAGCGTCGTGGCGCACCTGATCGCGGAGCATCCGGAGCTGAACGTCGTCATCAACAACGCCGGGGTCATGTTCGGCGACGACCCCAGCCAGCCGCTGGACGACGAGATGCTGACGTCCATCGTCGCCACCAACCTGCTCGGGCCGGTGCGGCTGAACTCCGCGCTCATCACCCACCTTCGCCAGCAGCCCTCGGCGACCATCATCAACGTGTCGTCGATGCTCGGCTACGCGCCGCTGGCCTCGTCGACCCTCTACTCGGCGACCAAGGCCGCACTGCACTCCTACACGCTGTCCTTGCGCCACCGCCTGCAGGGCACGCCGGTGACCGTCCTGGAGATCGCCCCGCCGTACACGCAGACGGCGCTGATGGACGTCAACCTGACCGACCCGCGGGCGATGCCGCTGGCGGACTACCTGGCCGAGACGATGGAGCTCCTGGCCACCGACGACGTGGAGGTGTACGTGGAGCGCGCCCGGGTCCGGCGCGACGCGCTGCGGCCCGACGAGGTGGCAGCGACCAGGAGGTTCAACGACATGATGGACGGCGTCAGCCCCCTGGGCGGTTCCGCCGGAGCCCGGCCGGGCGCAGTTCCTTCTTGAGGATCTTTCCGGTGGCGCCCTTGGGCAGGCTGTCGCGGAACTCGACCGTCCGCGGATATTTGTAGGCAGCCACCCGCTGCCTGACGAAATCGATCAGTTCGCCTTCGGTCACCGACTGCCCGGCCTGGACGGCGACGATAGCGTGCACCTCTTCGCCCATCGTGGCGTCGGGGACGCCGACGACCGCGGCCTCGGCGACGGCCGGATGAGTGTAGATGGCTTCCTCGACCTCGCGGGGGTACACGTTGTACCCGCCGCGGATGATCAGGTCCTTGATCCGGTCCACGATGAACAGGAATCCGTCCTCGTCGACGTAGCCGAGATCACCAGTGTGGAACCAGCCGCCGGCGAAGGCCTCCGCCGTGGCCTCGGGGTTGTTGTGGTAGCCGGTCATGACGTTAGGCCCGCGCACCACGACCTCGCCGACGTGTTCCGCGCCGGCTGGCAGCGGCTGCCCCTGGCTGTCCCAGACCTGAACGCTAACGCCCCAGATGGGCTTGCCGACGCTGTAGATCTTGCGCTCGGCGGCGCTGACGTTGAACGTCGTGGTGGATGCGGTCTCGGACAAGCCGTAGCCTTCCAGGATCGTGACGCCGAACCGCCGCTCGAACGAGTCGATGATCTCGGCCGGGATGGGTGCCCCGCCGGAGATGGCCACGCGCAGCGACGACAGGTCGTAGCTGGCCAGGCCGGGGGCCTGGAGCAGCGCGACGTACATGGTCGGCACGCCTTCGAACACCGTGGCCCGGTCGCGCTGGATGACCTCGAGGACGGCCGCGGCCTCGAACCTCGGGACCAGCGACATGGTCCCGCCCAGGAGCACGCAGGTGTTCATGATGCTCGACAGCCCGAAGATGTGGAACAGCGGCAGTGCCACCACCACGACGTCGTCGTCACTGAACCCGAACAGCCGCCCCGGGATGTCGGCGTTCAGGTACAGCGTGATGTGCGACAGCACGGCGCCCTTGGGGACTCCCGTCGTCCCTGAGGTGTAGATGATCACTGCCGGGTCGGCCGGGCTGCGCATGGCCAGCTGCGGCGCGGGCTGGTCGCCGGCCAGCAGCGTGTCGAAGGGCACGCCCGCCGCGAGGGTTGTGGTCGCGGCGGCCACATAGAGCGAGTCGACGGCCGCCGACGCGGCCGCCTTGGCCGCCTCGTCGAGGCAGGCAGCGAAGGTGATCAGCGTCCGGGCCCCGGAGTCCCGCAGCTGGAACTCGATCTCAGGGGCCTTGAGCAGCACGTTCATCGGAACGACGACGCCCCCGGCCTTGAGTATCCCGAAATAGGCGATGACGAATTGCGGGATGTTCGGCAGCTGGAGCCCGACACGGTCGCCGGGCGTCAGGCCGGCGGCGCTGAGAGAGGCCGCCACGCGGTCGGACTGCGCGTCGAGCTGCGCGTAGCTGACCTTGGTCTCGCCCAGGATCACGGCCGGCTTGCCAGGCGTGCGGCGAGCCGACTCAGCCACCATGACGGCCAGGTTGAAATCCATGCCTGCTCCCCTGATTACGCGAGCCTCGCGTCGATGCGCGGCCCGCGCAGTGTGCTCATCTGGCTGACGGGACAAGAGTGGACGCGGGCCGGAACTCCAGTTCCTTCGCGTTCACCGGCCCGCGGAACAGGGCCGCGTCCTTGAAGTAGTGCTGCTGCAGCCGCCAGGGTGCCCGGTCACCCTGCAGCGGCAAGGTGGCCCGCGCGCGCTCGAAGTAGCCGGAGGTCATGTCGATGAACGGCGAGGTGCCCATCGGCCCGTCCGGCCGCCGCGGGGTGACGATCGCCTGCCCGTTCTCCGTCATGTAACGCAGCAGGCGGGCGACGTAGGAGGCGACCAGGTCGACCTTGAGGGTCCAGGAGGCGTTGGTGTACCCGATGGCGAACGCCATGTTGGGCACGCCCTCGAGCATCATGCCCTTGTAGGCGACACGCTGCGGGACGGCTACCGCCTCGCCGTTGACAGCCATCTCGATACCCCCCAGGGGAAGCAGGTTCAGCCCGGTCGCGGTGATGACCACGTCCGCCTCGAGCTGGGCGCCCGAGCGCAGCCGCAGGCCGGTCCGGGGTGAACCCCTCGATCTTGTCGGTCACCACGTCTGCCTTCCCGGACCGGATGGCCGCGAAGAAGTCCCCGTCAGGGACCAGGCACATGCGCTGGTCCCAGGGCTGGTAGGCCGGGGCGAAGTGCGTGTCCACGTCGTAGCCGGCCGGCAGCCGCTTGAGGGCCCCCTTGCGCAGCACCGCCCGCGCGCGATCGGGGTACTTGCGGCACAGGACGTAGAGCGCGGTCGCGATCCGGGTGTTCTTCCAGCGCACCGCCGCATACGCCTGGCGCTCGGGCAGCACCTTGCGGAGCAGGGCAGAGACCGGGTCGCGGGCCGGGATGGGCAGCACGAACGAGGGTGAGCGCTGCAGCATGGTCACGTGCGCGGCTGTGCCGGCGACTGCCGGGACGATCGTGACGGCGGTGGCGCCGCTGCCGATGACCACGACCCGCTGGCCGGTGAGGTCGAGGTCCTCCGGCCAGTGCTGCGGGTGCACGATGGTGCCGGCGAAGTCTTCCTGGCCGGGCCAGGACGGCGTGTAGCCCTGGTCGTAGCGGTAGTAGCCGGAGCACAGGTACAGGAATCCGCAGGTCCGCCTGGTCCGATCTCCCGACCTGGTGTCCTCGACCGTCACGGTCCAGCGGGCGTCCTGGCTGGACCAGTCGGCCCGCACGACGCGGGTGTGGTAACTGATCTGGCGGTCGACGCCGTAGGCCGCCGCGGTCTCCCGGAGGTAGCGCAGAATCTCCGCGCCGCCCACGATCGACCTGGAGTCTTTCCAGGGGCGGAAGGGATAACCGAGGGTGAACATGTCCGAGTCGGACCGGACCCCCGGGAACCGGAACAGGTCCCATGTCCCGCCGCTGGCCCCGCGCGCCTCCACCAGGGCGTACGAGGTGCCGGGAGCCTCGGCCTGAAGGTGGCAGGCGGCGCCGATGCCGGACAGGCCGGCGCCCACGATGAGCACGTCCACGTGTCCGGGCGTGACCGGGTCCGGCGAGCTCGCGGGGGTCGTGCTCATGGTTCTCCCTGCCGCTGCGTAGGTCCTGATCGCGCAGGATGACATCGGCCGGGCCGTCGAGGCGTCCTCGGGCCGCGGTCGATGCTGACTCTTCATTGTCGACGACTTCAAGCCCGGCAGCAACGGAACGGCAGGTCCCCTCACGGATCTGGCGAACCCGCCTGCTGGGAGATTCGAGGGTCGTTGGCCGTGCTTCCGGTCCAGCGGCCGACGATCACGGCGGCCAGGCAGGCCGCTGCGCCCGAGGAGGTCCATTCCTCGGCGAGGCGGCGGGTTTCGCAGAAGACCACCGGGACGCTGGGCCAGCGGATCTGGAGTTCGGCGAGCCCGTCGGCGACCAGCGCGGGCCGGACCCGCTCCAGCTTGAACACCTGGGAGTAGCGGTCCTCGACCACGACCGCGGCGCGGGGCAGCGCAGCGAGTTCGGCCAGCGCGTAGCGGAGCTTCCCGCTGGTCAGGCTGGCCACCAGGTCGGACAGGGACTTGCGCTCGACGGAGGCGATCAGTCGTCCGCCGATGGCCAGGCCGTAGTCACCGCACGGAAGCGCCCGCTTGACCGTGGAGACCTGCTGGCCGGAGAACCGGTAGGCGTACTGCTCATGGGAGTCGAGCACGATCTCCAGCTCGGCGATCCCGGCGGCCCGGGACGAGGGCGTGGCCACGTTCGGCCGGGCCTGCTTGCGGGTGCGCGCGACTGCCAGAAGACGGCGTCGCGGCCGCGGGCCTTGGTGAAGACGATCTGGGAGCGGTTCTCCCGTCCCCGGTCGAGGACGAGGTCGATGGCGGCGCCCCGCCGGACACAGGACCGGAGCCCAGCTCGTTCAACGATGTCGGGGGCTTGCGGCCACTCCTGCGCCGGGACCGGATGGCAGTACAAGGCGTTGGTGCGCGGCCAGGTCCCCGAGGTGCGGAACACCATCCCGCCGGCCAGCGGCAGCAACAGCAGATACGGCAGTCTGGAGTCCGGGTCCGGGTTGCGGGCGATCAGCAGTTCCACGCTGCCCAGCCTGCCACCTCGATCCAGCCCGGCCGTGAAACCCTGCACGGATCTGACGAACCAGCCTGCTGGGAGATCCGGGGGGCGCTGGCCGTGCTTCCGGTCCAGCGGCCGTCGACCACAGGGCGGTGACCCGGCCCCGGTAGGAAGGCTTGGACGCGAGCTGGATGGTGGCGTTCCCGGTGGTGAGGAAGGTGACGCTGGCCGCGCCGACCAGCACGCACGCGGCGACGGCGGCCGGCATACTGGGGAGCGGCCGCCAGGAGCCCGACGGCGATCGCGAAGCCGAGCGCCGCCCAGGTCAGCCGCTGGACTCCGGTGCGGGCCGACCTGGCGGCGTACAGACCGCTGGCGACCAGGACGGCTGCGATCGTGGGGCCGATCACGCGGGCGACGTTGACCGTCGTGCTGTTCAGCGTCACCGCGTCCCGGATCAGATCCCGGCCGAGTCACCTCCTGGGTGGCCAGCAGCACGTGCCGTTTGGAGTGCCGGATTGACCACCACGCCCAGCGTAAGGCGAACAGCAGCGGATCAGCGCGTAGCGACGCCGCGGTAGTCAAGCCCAGGATCGTGCCCGGAATGAGTCACGGCGCAGTCCCGCGCTTGTCCGTGGTCCATCGGGTCCAGGGTCACGCCAGCACGCCATGGTTCGCAACGGTCAGGTGCACAGTCCGGTGACCTGGTGAACGCCAGACGGACTGCCCGGTGGGCCGATTTGAGCCAGCTCCGCAGGGGCATGAGATTCGGGGAGTCAAGACAGGAAGGAAGGAAAGACGCCATGGGCTCGAACGAAAACCCGGCACCGCATCACGAGACCCCGACCTTCGGGAACCCGGATCTGCCGCAGGAAGGCATGGTGAACACGACCGGGGACCCGGCCAGCACGACGATGACGGGACCGCGGAACCCGGTGCTGGAAAGCCAGTTCCCCAACGTGATCACCGCGCCGGCGACCGACATCAGCACTCAGCCGTTCTTCTGGTCCTCGTTCAACATCTCGCCCCGGCGCCAGCAGCGCGGCGGCTGGGCGCGGGAGGTCACGCAGGCCGACTTCGCGATCTCCAACGAGATCGCCGGGGTGAACATGTACCTGGAGTCGGGCGGCATCCGGGAGCTGCACTGGCACCAGACCGGTGAGTGGGCGATGATGACGGAAGGTAAGTGCCGGATCACGACCCTGTCAGCCGGGAAGGGCTGCCGAGCGTCGAGGACGTCTTCACAGGAGACCTCTGGTTCTTCCCGGCCGGGCTGCCGCACTCGCTGCAGGGCCTGGGCCCGGACGGCGCGGAGTTCGTGCTCGCGTTCGACGACGGGGCCCAGTCCGAGAGCAACACGCTGCTGCTGACGGACTGGTTCGCGCACACCCCACCGGACGTGCTGGCCAAGAACTTCCAGGTGGCCCAGGAGACCTTCGACGACATCCCGCTGCACAACCTCTGGATCTTCCCCGGCGACGAGCCCGGCGACCTGGAGGCCGACCAGGTCGCGGCGGGCGTCGAATGGGGCTCGACGACGCCGGTGATCTTCCGCCTGTCGGAGTTCAAGCCGGTGTATGAGAACAGCGGCGGCAGCGTCCGCATCGCCGACAGCACGAACTTCTCGGCGTCCAAGACGGTCGCGGCCGCCCTGGTCATGGTCAAGCCGGGCAGGATGCGGGAGCTGCACTGGCACCCGAACGCCGACGAGTGGCAGTACTTCCTGAAAGGGTCCGCGCGGATGACGGTGTTCAACACCGGCCCGCACGCCAACACCACCGACTTCAGGGCCGGCGACGTCGGCCTGGTCCGCCGCAACTGCGGCCACTACGTCGAGAACACCGGCGATGATGACCTGGTCTTCATCGAAACCTTCCGCGCGACCACTACGAAGAGGTCTCACTCGCCAACTGGCTCGCCCACCTGCCGCCCAAACTCGTCTCCGCGCACCTCAACATCCCCGAAGACACCCTCGCCACCTTCCCGCGCGGCGCGCAGGGAATCGTGCCGCTGCCGTAGCCATCCGTGTACGGGCGCCCGGGAGGCATCCCATGACCTCGCTGGAGAAGGCGGACCCGAGCGTGGTGCTGGTGCACGGCGCGTACGCCGACGGCTCGTCCTGGTCCGAGGTGATCAAGCTCCTGCACGGGGCCGGGATCACCGCCACGGCGGTGCAGAATCCGCTGTCCTCGCTCGCGGACGACGTCGAGCACACCCGCTGGGTCCTGGCGCAGCAGCCAGGACCCGTGATCCTGGCGGGTCACTCGTTCGCCGGAACGGTGATATCGCAGGCCGGTACCCATCCGGCGGTCGCCGGGCTGGTCTATGTCGCCGCGCGGGCGCCCGATGCGGGCGAGGACTACGCCGCGCTGGCCGGCCGGTTCCCGGCCGCGCCGGCCAGCGCGGGCCTGGTCTACGCCGACGGGTTCGGCGCCCTGACCGAGGACGCGTTCTGCAACGACTTCGCCAGGCGGCGTGGAGCCGGACCTGGCCCGGGTGCTCTACGCGGTGCAGGGACGGGTGTCGGACACCCTCTTCTCCGACCGGACGACGGTAGCGGCCTGGCGGTCCCGGCCGGCGTGGTACGCGGTCTCCCGGCGGGACCGGACGATCTCGCCCGAGCTTCAGCGGTTCATGGCCGGGCGGATGGAGGCGACGACCGTGGAGATCGAGGCCGGCCACCTGTCGCTGATCAGCCATCCGGGAGAAGTGACCCAGCTGATCATGAGCGCCGTCCAGGCCGGCGGCTGAGCGGCCCGGTCAAGGCACCCGCAGATCCGTTAGCCTCTGTCATGCTCTTAAAGATCCATAGCGAACCGCCGGCGGGCGGGATGGTGAGCCAGGAAGGTGCTGAATGCTGATCGTCCGGGGTGACGCCCAGACTCTGCCGTCGGAACTGAACCAGGCGGCTACCGGCGAGGTGTGGTTCGACCCCATCTTTCCCAAGACCGACGGTGTGGACGTCGGCACGGTCGTGTTCTCACCGAACGGGCGGACGGTCTGGCATCAGCATGAGCACGGGCAGTTGCTCCAGATCACGTCGGGCTACGGGTTCGTCTGTAAGGAAGGCGAGGCCCCGCAGCGGGTGCGGGCCGACACGGTATGGATCGCCCCTGGCGAGCGGCACTGGCACGGCGCCACCTCCAGCACGCTGATGTCGCACACCACGACCACGATCGGCGCCACTGAGTTCCATCAGGCGGTCACGGAGGCCGAGTACGCCGCGGCCAACTCCACCCCGCGCGCCTAGCGTCATCGTCACCGGCGGACACGGAGGAGATGGCATGAAGGTGACCGGGATCCGGACCGTCCGGCTGCCTGAGCATCCGCAGATGCTCTGGCTGGAGGTGCTGACCGACGAGGAGATCACCGGGCTGGGCGAGACCTGCCTCGGGCCGGCCACGGTCGAGGCGTACCTGCACGAGACGGTCGCGCCCTACCTGACTGGCCAGGACCCCCTGCGCATCGCGGCGCACCGCCGCGGGCTGTACGACATGTTCGTCGGCTATGAGGGCACGGGGGCCGAGACGCGGGGCAACTCCGCGGTCGACGTCGCCCTGTGGGACATCCTGGGACAAGCGACCGGCCGGCCGGTGGTGGACCTGCTCGGCGGCCGGACGCGGGACTCCATCCGCATCTATAACACCTGCGCGGGCTACCATTACGGCCGCGGCAACCAGGGGGCGCTCAGGGCTTCGGATCGCGCCACGGCCGCCGACCGCGGGCTTCCGGGCACCAACCCGCCAGGACCGTACGAGGACCTGCAGGCCGCCATCGAGCGGCCGGGTGAGCTGGCGCAGGACCTCCTCGAGCAGGGCATCCGCGGGATGAAGGTCTGGCCCTTCGATCCTTACGCCGCGGCCACGAGCGGCCATGACATCAGCCCGGAAGACCTGCGGGCCGGCGTCAGCGTGATCGAGCAGATCCGGGACGCCGTCGGCGACGCCATGGACATCCACCTGGAGATGCACGCCGTCTGGCACCTGCCAGCCGCCATTCGCATCGCGAAGGCGGTGGAACCGCTGGCGCCGTACTGGTTCGAGGACGCGGTCAAGGCGCACGACCTGGAGGCCGCGGCGCGCTTCGCGGCCTCGACACATGTGCCGGCCGCCATGGGCGAGACGCTGGCCGGCCGGTGGACCTTCCGGCGGCTGCTGGACAGCGGCGCCGCGCAGATCGTCATGTTCGACATCGGCTGGGTCGGCGGCCTCAGCGAGGCAAGCGCGATCGCCGCGCTGGCCGAGTCCTACGAGCTGCCGATCGCGCCGCACGACTGCACCGGCCCCGTGGTGCTGACCGCGTCCTCGCACCTCGTCACGAGTGCGCCGAACGCCCTCGTCCAGGAGACCGTGCGCGCGTACTACACGAGCTGGTACGCCGATGTGGTCACGACCCTGCCGAGCATCACGAACGGGCAGATCGCCCCGCCCCCCGGTCCTGGCCTGGGTACCAGGCTGCGCCCGGACCTGCTGGCCCGGGCCGACGCCCGCATCCGCACGACCACGGCCGCCGATCTGGCCTGACGCCGGCTAGAGGACGCGGACGTGGCCAGATCTGCACACCCGCCTGGCCACCGTGAGCGTGACCTGACGCTCAGCCCCGGGCTGAGAACCGTCTGCGGGCGCGACCGCGAGGATGAACCCTCCCTGTCCCAGGCGGACCTCCGTGACCAGAAACCGGCCGGCCTCGTCAGGCAAAGCGATCACATCGCCTGCCTCAAGATCACCTGGCGGGACCAGTTCATCCACAATCTGACCCTAGCGGGCGTGATAACCAGCGTCATCACCCGGGGAAACAAGTGAGGTCTGGCAGATGAACCACTCACCAACTAGCGCCCGGGGGCATGCTGGGGGCTGGATGCCCGGGTCAGTGCGCGCAGGAGGGCGTCGGTGGCCGCGGTCGAGCGCCGGGTGGCGCTGATGGCTGCGGACAGGTCCCACCGGAGGCGGGGGTCGGCGAGCGGGACCGCGCGCAGGCCGGGGGCGGCGGCCATGGCCGACGCCGGGATCAGGGTGGTTCCGAAGCCACCCTGGATGAGCTTGGCCATCAGGGCGTAGTCAGCGATCTCGGTGGCCCCGGGGGCGTCGCCAAAAACGCGGTCCACGGTTTCGCGGATTCCCCATCCGGGCGGGAACTGCAGGATCGTCTCGTCCGCCAGGTCGGACACGCTGACGCCAGGCCGGCTGCTCAGCGGATGATCTGACCGGCAGGCGAAGACCAGCGCCTCGCTGACCAGCGGGTGCAGGACGATCCCGCGCGATGGGTGGCCGGTCTCCGGGCTGGCCGTGCTGGCGGTGAGCGCGATATCCATCGAGCCGTCTGCGACGGCGCTCAGGTTGCCCGCTGACCCGGCCGTGGACTGGCGGACATGCACGACCATGCCGGGATGCTGGTCCCGGACATCCGTCAGGACGGCGGCCAGGTCAAGGGGCCCGGTGTTGAGGGTGGTGCCCAGGACCACCGTGCCACGGACCTGCCCGGAGACCGCCGCGACGTCGTCGCGGGCCGCCTCCACGGCATCGAGGACGCGCTGAGCACTGGCACGCAACGCCGCCCCGTGCTCGGTGACGGCTACCGGCGTGACCGAGCGGTCGAACAGCGGCACCCCGAGTTCGTGCTCGAGGCGGGCCACGGCGCTGGACATCGCCGACTGCACGATGTGCATCGTGCGCGCCGCAGCGGTGAAGCTCCGGGTCTCACAGCAGGCGAGGAAGTACTCCAGGTCGCGGATCTCCACGGGACCAGGATAGGGCTCCGGCGCCGAGGCCATCAATAGTATTGATGGCTGAGATCAAAATTGATCGCTGGACACGATGGCTCGGCTGGGCGACTCTTATCTAGTAAGCCGATGGCCCAGTTCCCGGGAGTGTTCCGATGACCGCCTTCCTCGCCGATATCCGCAATACGATCGCGCCGGACCGCCAGGGCCGGCATGGCCCGCTGCCGCCGCTGCTGCTCTCGATGACGCTGGTCACGGGCCTGGTTGACGCGTTCAGCTACCTGGTCCTCGGGCATGTGTTCGTGGCCAACATGACGGGCAACATCGTGCTGCTGGGCTTCGCGCTGGCCGGCGCGCCCGGGTTCTCGATAACCGCATCGGCGACCGCCCTGGTGTCGTTCTTCGCCGGGGCCCTGATCGGCGGACGGATCGGTTCGCGGCACAGCGGGCACCGTGGGCGGCTGCATAGTTCGGCCGCGGCTATCCAGGCCCTGTTCCTCGGCGCTTCAGTCGTCCTGGCCGCGCTGAGCGGCAGCCCGGTCGCGGCTGGCTTCCGGTACGCGCTTATCGTGGGGCTTGGCGCCGCGATGGGCATCCAGAACGCCGCCGCCCGCAAGATCGCTGTGCCCGACCTCACCACGACCGTGCTGACACTCACCATCACCGGGATAGCCGCCGACAGCACCCTGGCCGGCGGCCCGGGCTCGAAAGCGGGCAGCCGGCTGACCGCCGTCGCCACCATGCTCGCGGGCGCGCTGATCGGTGCCCTGCTGGTCCGGCACGCCCCGATCTGGTACCCGCTCGCCATCGCCCTGGTCACGATCGTCTCCGGCGCTCTGGCCAGCCACATTCTGGGCCGGGGGGATCCGGCCTGGGTCCGCGCCCTCGGCCTAGGGACACCCCCGCCGACCGCCTCGATCGGAGAGGAAGACATGAGCGTCGAGAGAACTCAGACCGGGCACGAGATCAGATATGAACTTCGCCATGGTGCCGCCCTGGTGTGCGTGCTGGTCTTCGGGGAGCCTGAGATCGAGCCGGTGGCGTGGAAGATCCTGCTGCCCGGGCCCGCTGGAACCGAAGATCTGTACGCCACCAAGCGATTCCGCACGCCGGACGCCCGGCAGCTCCAGGCCTGGCTGACCCCCATCGTGGGCACCGGGCCCGCCGCCGAGCTCACCGACGCCGTGGATGCGCAACCACCGTTGACGTCGGGCTGGGAACGACGCCACAACTAGCCCGGCGCTCGCGCCGGGGAAGGAGAACCACGATGCCCGAAGAGACCCGCGATCCCGCGCCAACCTGGCAGCCGCCACCCGATTCTGAGCAGTTCGCACGGTGACCTGGACGCCGCCGAACGAAACGAACTGCCCGACTCGGCCTACGCTTTCCCCCGGCAGCGCAAGGAACCGCTGAGCTCGGCTAGCCACGTGCGGAGCGCGCTCAGCCGATTCGATCAGGTCGCCGACGTGAGTGACGCTGACCGGGCGCTCGCCTTCGAGAACATCCGCCTCGCCGCGTCCTACTTCGACGTCCACATCACCGAGAAGTCATGGCACGATCTGATGCCCTCGCCCGGCGGCCAGTGACGTTTCGTGTGGCGGCTCCTGGCCGGCTACCGGTTAGGAGCCGCCGCCCGGCACATCTTGCGCGCTCTCGTGACGCCAGTTCTGGCGGAATTCGCCGTCATGAAGCCGGCGCAGCAGATGCGCGTGGTGATCCAGTCGGTCGGCAGCCCGCAGCATCTCCTCAAAGTCATGGCCGCGATCGCGCGCCGGAGTTTTTTCCTCGGCCCGCTTACGGACGATGCGCAGTTCCTCCCGGCTCAGCTCGGCAACTTTGGCCAGAACCTCTTCCAGATCCATCGCTTCCCCTTCCCCGGCCACCCGGCCGCGTTCTTGCGCATCAGATTGGCGGAGCAGAGATGTCCGGCGCAAGACCACGTGCTGCCGCGGTGGGCCATCCGACCGCGTCGAAGACTGCTAGCGGGTCGAGGTAGTCCCGCCAGTGCGCGATCTTGCGGTTGACGATGGACAGCACCGAGATGTAGCGGTTGCGGTAGGCCTTTCCAGTCGGGACGACGCGGCCCTGCGAGGCGTATTCGAGCACGACGACGCCCGCGGCCTGGTCGTGGTGGACGGCCAGGTCAAAGCAGCGATCGAGGAAGAATGTGGCGCCATACGGGCGATACAGCTCCGCTACGGCCTGGCGCCCTTCGACACGCCGCGGGTAGCCCGGGACCGTGATGACGTACTCGAAGACGACGTCCTCGGCCAGCAGGTCGAAGAAGTGCTCACCGTCTGCCAGTCCGGCCACGCCTTCCTCGATGATGCGGAAGAACGGGTCCAGGGCCCGGAAGTCGGCGAGTCTCCCCACCGCCGTCATCGGGCGTCGTCCTTGGTCCGGTCGCCCGCCGCCGGCCGCCGGATTGCGTGGGTGAGGCCCGGCCGGGCGAGCAGGCCGAGTCCGGCGCTGCGCGCCAGCGTTTGACAATCTGACGGTCATTGCTCCATCTTCTGACCCTCCTCCCGGGCCACGCATGGCTATGGCTAGACCCGGGAGCCGCGGACGGTGACCCCAAAGCTGACGTTCTTCCCGGTCTTCGGCTGATCAGGGCCGGTACCGTACGTTCACGGCCGAAGCAGGGTCGCCTTCGCCGACCCGGTGAAGGCGGAACGGCTCAGTGCCGGGGTTGTCGTACAGCCTGATGCCCTCGCCGAGCAGGACCGGTGCGATGTGCAGGTCAATCTCGTCGATCAGTCCCAGTTCCAGAAGCTGACGGCCGATGGTGGGCGAAAAGACTTCGAGGTTCTTGCCGCCGGCCGCCTCCAGCCCGATCCGTACCGCCTCGGCCGGGCCGCAGTTCAGGAACGTGACCCCGTCGGCGGGCGTCGCGTCCTCGGGGTGGTGGGTGAGCACGAAGATCGGCCCATCCCAGGCACCGCCGTACGGGCGACTGTTATTCACGACGTCCCAGCCGTCGCGGCCCCCCAGCACGGCGCCCGTGGTCTTGACGTACTCACCGGCCAGGCCCGGACGGAATGAGATCCCGGTCATCCAGTCCATCTGGTGTTCCGGCCCGGCCACGAAACCGTCCAGCGACATCGTGAAGTGCCAGAGCACCTTCCCGCCCGCGGTCTGCGGCTCGGTGTCGTTCATGCGTCGCCTCCGGCGATCTGCTTGCAGTTTGCAATCGGTATGGGAGACGTTAGCCCAGCTGGTGGTAGATTGCAACCAGATTGGCGGGAGGTGCGAGTTGGCGGAGCCGGCCCGGTCGGGTTGCCCGATCAATGCCGCAGTCGAGGCGTTCGGTGACAGCTGGAGCCTGCTCGTGCTGCGGGACGTGATGTTCGGGAACCGGCGCTACTTCCGGGAACTGCTCACCGGCTCCGAAGAGGGGATCGCGTCCAACATCCTGGCCAGCCGGCTGAAGCGGCTCATGAACGCCGGGCTGCTGACCCGCGAGGACGCGGGACCGGGACGGCGGGCTGCGTACAGCCTGACCGAGGCGTCGATTCAGCTGGTGCCCGTCTTCGCGCAGCTCGGCGACTGGGGCCTGCGCCACCGCCCGACCTCGAGGCGGCTGCGGGTGCGAGCGGAACTGCTCGCCGCGGGCGGGCCGGAGCTGTGGACCGAGTTCATGACCGAGCTGCGGGCCACCCATCTGGGCGAACCAGAGCCGGAACGAGATGGTCCGGGCGTCGTGGAACGCCTGGCGGAGGCCTACACCGCGGCGCTCTGATGCCCGACGCCAGCCGCCGGGGCGGCGGAGGCTGGGTCTGCCTGCCGCAAGCGCAGTAGACAGCGGGCACGGGGGTGGGCCAGATGTTGAGCCGGAGGTAGCCGCAGGGCTGACGACGGGCTACCCGCCCGGCAGCACGATGGGCTCATGCCCCGAACCATGCAGGCCGACGGCCCGGCCACCGCGCCGCTGCCGGTGCTGTTCCTGATGGCTGACACCGGCGGCGGGCACCGGAACGCGGCCCGGGCGGTCGGCGAATCCCTGGAGCTGGCGTATCCCGGCCGGTTCGCCCCGGTCTGGTGCGACCCGCTGGGCGGCCCTGGCTCGGGCCGGCTACTGCGCTGGGTCACCGGGCTGTACGGCCCGGTGGTCCGGCGGGCCCCCTGGCTGTGGGGCGCGGCCTACTACGCCTCCAACACGCGCCCGGCCATGTGGCTGCTGCGGCGCACCCTGCTGCGGCCTGCCGACCGGGTGGCGGCCGGTGCGGCCCGGGCGCACCCGCCCGCGGCGATCGTGTCGTTCCACCCGCTCACCGGCATGGCCGCGGTCTGGGCGCGGGACCAGGCTGCGCCTCTGGCGCCCGTGGTGACCGTCGTCACCGACCTGACCGTCATGCACGCGGCCTGGCGGTACGCCGACGCTGACGTGATCATCGCGCCACCGGCCGTCGGCGCCCGGTATGGCCCGGCCGGCGGTCGCACCCGGCTCTCCTCCCGGCCTGGTGGGTCCGCCAGTAGCGCCTGGGCCGTGGCCGGGCCGCCCGTGAGGCGCGATTTTGACGCTGGCCCGCTGCCAGCCGCCCAGCGAGCTGCCCTCCGGCAGTCGCTGGGGCTGGCCAGGGACAGGTTCGTCGTCCTGCTGACCGGCGGCGCCGAGGGCAGCGGCGGGATGGCCCGCCGGGCCGCCGCCATCGTGCGGCGGTTTAGCGACGTGCACGTGGTCGTGGTGTGCGGGCGCAACACCGCGCTCAAGCGCCGGCTCGACCGGCTGGCACTGCGATCCGGTGGCCGGCTGACCGTGACTGGCTTCGCCGGCAACATGAGCGACTGGCTCAGGTGCTGCGACCTGGCCGTCAGCAAAGCAGGGCCGGGGACCATCGCGGAGGCCACCTGCTGCGGTGTACCGCTGCTGCTGACCGCGCACATCCCGGGGCAGGAGAAGGGCAACTCCGAGATGGTGACCGGCGCGGGTGCCGGGCTCCGGGTGCCGGACGTGCGGCGGCTCGTGGCCGAGGTCGGCCGGCTTCGCCGGGACCACGACGCCGTCGAGGCGATGGGCGCGGCGTCTGCGCGCCTGGGCCGGCCTGACGCCGCGGGGCACACCGCGAGGCTGATCGCCGGCCTGATCCCGGCCAGCGCCACGGAAACGCGGGCGGTCTCATGCGCCCGGCTCTGACCGAGCTGCGGCTGAGGCGGGCCGCACAGCCGCTCACCGGGCGGTGGCGGCAGCTGCCGGTGCCGCCGCGCGGCCCGGCGCAGCTGGGGATCAGCTTCCGGCCGCTGCAGGCAGCGGCGCTCGGACTGGACCCCGACGCGGCGCTGCAGGCCCTGCTGGCCTACCCGTTCCAGGTGATCCGGCTCAGCGCTTACTGGAACCGGCTCGAGCCAGACCAGGGCGACTTCCAGCCCGGTGAGCTGGACCGCCAACTGGACGCCGCGGAGCAGGCGGGCAAGCAGGTCATCATGGGCCTCGGCGCGGTCAAGACCTTCGGCTATCCGGAGTTCTTCGTGCCCGGGCACTACCTGGGCCAGCCGCTACGCGAAGGCTCGCTGGTCCGGCCGGATGAGCGGCGGGCCCTGCTGGACGGCGCTGTCGCGTTCCTGCGCCGGGTCGTCGAGCGGTACCGGCGACGTGACTGCATCGTCGCCTGGCAGGTCGAGCACGAGGCGGTGGACCCGCTGGGCATGGAGCACTCCTGGCGGCTGGCCGAGGCGTTCGCCCGCAGCGAGGTCGAAGCGGTCCGGGCGGCGGATCCCGGCCGGCCGGTCATGATGAACGGCTTCCTGGCTACCTCGACACCGGTCGCGCTGCAGCAGTGGTGGCGCACCAGGGACCAGGGCGACTCGCTGGCGGTAGCGCAGCGCCTGGCCGACATCGTCGGCGTGGACTTCTATCCGAGGCACGCGCTGGCCAGCGCCGGCCCGCTGAGCCTGTACCTGGACGGCAGCCGGACGCCGTGGCAGCGGCGCCGCCGGGAACGGCTGCTGGACGGCGCCGCCGCGGCGGGCCGGCGGGTGATGATCGCCGAAGGACAGGCCGAGCCCTGGGAGGCCGTCACCACACCGCCCAGCCCGGCCGGCCGGGCCATGTACAGCTGCCGGCCCGAGGACCTGATCGGGAACTACAGCCAGGCCATGCGCTGGGCGGAGGGGAAGAACTTCGTGCTGGATGGATACCTGTTCTGGGGGGCGGAGTACTGGCTGCTGCGCGATCGTGACGGTGACCCCAGTTACCTGCGGGCCTTCGCGCGCGTCCTGGAGAACTCCTGATCAGCGCGTTCGCTCGCGGTAGCCGAACACCGCCGCGCCCGCGGTCAGCAGGACGACGAACAGGACCACCGTCACCGCCACGCCGGCCAGCAGGCTGCCGGAAGCGACAAGGCGGTAGGCCGGCGTCCCGGCGTAGTACGCGGCGCGGGTCAGGCTGACCACGTAGGTCATCGGCATCGCGTGCGCCAGTACCCGCAGATAGGGCGGGACTTCGCGCAGCGGCACCAGGACGCCGGCCAGGACGTACTGCGGGATGATCAGGAACTGGAAGATCTGCATCGCCGAGCGCTGGTTCGGCAGCACCGCGATCGTGGCCAGGCCGAACGCGCCGCCCAGCAGGCAGCAGGCCAGGGCCGGCCCCAGCAGCAGCGCGAACTGGGACGGCGACATCGCGACCCCGAACACCAGCGCGAACAGCACGATGCACGCGCCCTGGCCCAGGGCGACCAGAGTCTCCCCGGCGATCTTCCCGCCGACCAGGGTCAGCCTGGAGACGGGGGCCACGAACAGTTCACGGGAGAAGTCGTTCTCCCGGTCCTCCACGATTGAGATCATGCCCGCCGCCGCGGACTGGAACAGGCTCGCGGCCAGCACTCCGGTGAACGCGAGCGTCACCGCGCTCACGCCGGTGACCCGCCCCACGGTGGGCTGCAGGATGGCGCCCAGGCCGCCGATGAGCAGGACGGGAAACGCCAGGTTGACGGCCAGCCGGGGACGGTCGCGCAGCAGCTTGGTCACGTCGCGCTGGGCGATGGCCAGCAGCCCGGACAGCTCGCGGCGCGGACCGCTCACGGGCGGTCCGGTCAGCCGGGGGCGTGGCCCGGTCCGGGCTGGCACGCTCATGACCGGCCCGGTTCCCGGGCCCCGGCCCGTTCGAGCAGCACCAGATAGGCGTCCTCCAGCGTCGGACTCAGCTGGCGCTCCTTGACCTCGGCGGGGCGGCCACGCTCGATGATCTTCCCCCCGGCCAGCACGCACACCGAGTCGGCGGCCTCCGCCTCCTCCAGGTAGTGCGTGGTCAGGATCACGGTGGTGCCGGATCTGGACCGCTCCTGGCGCAGGTAGGCCCACAGGTCCCGTCTGCTCGCCGGGTCAAGACCCGCGGTCGGCTCGTCGAGGAACAGCACCCGGGGCCGGTGCATGAGCGCCCGGACGATCTCCAGCCGCCGCCGCTGGCCTCCGGACAAGGTTCGCGCGCGCCGGCCCAGACTGCCGGAAATATCCATAACGCCCGCCATGTCCTGCACCTCGCGACGATAGCCAGCCGGCATCAGGCGGTAGCGAGGCCGCCATGGGTACAGCCCGTAGAGCACCGCATGCAGCCTGATGTTCTCCTCGGCGGTCAGGTTGAGGTCGAGCGAGGGCTGCTGGCTGACGACGCCGATCTCGCCGCGGACCTGCGCCTGCTGGGTTTCCAGGTCCCGGCCGGCGATGCTGGCCCGGCCGGAGGTGGGGGCCAGCGTCGTGGTGAGGATCGACAGGGTGGTCGTCTTCCCGGCGCCGTTGGGGCCGAGGAGGCAGAACAGCCGCCCTTCCGGCACGTCGAAGCTGATGTCGTCCACCGCGTTACGCCGGGCGCCCCGGTAGCGTTTCACCAGGTGAGTGACCTCGACCGCGGCCGCCTGCGTCCCGGTCATCGCCGTCGCAGCTGCCGGTAGCGCGAGTCGAGTCCCCGCCGCCGGGCTAGCCCGGCGAACGGGGAAAGGACGGCGCGGACCAGCGCGGCCGGCAGGTAGGGCGCACGCACCTCACGCTCGAAGTCGCGCATGAACAGCGCCAGGTCGGTCGGCCGGGGCAGGCGGCGGGCCCCAGCGTGCTGGTCCTGCGCCAGTGCCGCGGCGGTCTCCAGCAGTTCCTGCATGCTCAGCGCCGGGCTGGTCCGCACGGCCACCCGGGCGGGCTGGTCTCCGGCGTTAGCGAAATGGTGCACGGTCCCCGGCGGGATCCGCACGGTGTCGCCTGGGTTCGCGAGCACCCGCCGGACGCCGACCCGGAACCGCATCTGGCCGGCCAGGACGGTGAAGACCTCCTCCTGCCCGGGGTGGGCATGGCTGCTGGGCACCCGTCCTCCGGGCGCGAGAAGAAGCTCCCACTCCAGCACGGCGCCGCCGGTGTCCGCGGCAGTCCGCCGGATGGTGATCTGCTCGCCGCTGAGCGGGTTCTCGATGATGTGTCCCCGGGGGACCACGGTGCCGCCTCCTGATCGGGTGCTTTCTTCCGGCCTGACTCCAGCGTGCCCGGCCGCCGCCGCCGGCGCGTCGGCCACGCGGCCCCGGCCTGGTCATCTCCTGCGGTAGCCGGGAGGGGCGCGGCCTACGCCAGGAGTGCAGGGGGCACGGTCCCAGCTAGCCTCTGGGCGGATGCCTTCGGGGAGGCCGGCGGGTAACGTCACCGCTAGTGATGACCGAACCTGACCTGCCTGCGGACGTGCCGCATCAGCCCGGCCTGCTCCCCCGGAGCGCAGCCGCCCGGCGCTGGGCCGCTGACGCCGCGATCGCCGTCGCCGTGGTCACGATCGGGGTCGGCGGGGCCTTCGCGTCCGCGGGCTGGCACCATGGCCACACCCCGGCCGGGGTCACCACCTACGTCCTGCTCGTCGTCGCGGGCGCGTCGCTGATCGCCCGCCGCCGCTACCCCGTCGGGGTGCTGGCCGTCACCCTGGCCGTGGCGATCTGGCCGGGGGCGGCCAGCCAGGCGCCGCTGATCTGGATCGCGCTGATCGTGGCGTTCTTTACGGCGGTGCAGGCCAGGCAGCGGACGGCGGCGGTCGCATCCCTGGTCATCGGCTACGTCGCATCGATATGGCCGCCCTGGCTGATCGGCAGCCGCGGGCACGCCAGCGCCGGGTTCGCGGTCGGGCTGGCGGTCTTGCTGCTGTTCCTGCTGGCCGTCGCCGAGGTCATCCGGGCCCGGGGCCAGCGGGCGGCTGCGCTCGAGCACAGCCGCCAGGAAGAGCTGCGCCGCCGGGCCGGCGAGGAACGGATGCGGATCGCGCGGGACCTGCACGACGTGGTGGCGCACAACATCTCGGTCATCAACGTCCAGGCCAACACCGCGCTGCACCTGATGGACCGCCAGCCCGACCGGGCCCGCTCCGCCCTGACCACGATCAACGAGGTCAGCGGGCAGGCCCTGGTCGAGCTGCGCTCGGTCCTGGGCGTGCTCCGCGCGGTGGACGAGGGAGCTCCCCGGGCACCGGCCCCGGGCCTGGCCCGGCTGGGCGACCTGGCCGATACCGCGGCCGCCGCCGGCCTGGCCGTCCACGTCGAGGAAAGCGGTCCGCGGGGCCCGCTGCCAGCGGACGTTGACCTGGCTGCCTACCGGATCGTCCAGGAGGCCCTGACCAACAGCGCCCGGCACTCCGGCGGCACCAACGCTACGGTCCGCATCGTCTACGGCGAGGATGCCCTGATGGTCGAAGTTCGCGACGACGGCCCGCTGCGGCCGGCCGGCTCGCCTCCCGGGCAGCCCCACGGGGCCGGCCGCGGCATCGCCGGCATGACCGAGCGGGCGGCCGCGCTGGGCGGCACGCTCCGGGCCCGCCCCCGGCCGGGCGGCGGCTTCACGGTCCGGGCCCGGCTGCCACTGCACGGACCCGCGCAGGACGGAGGCGACCAGTGATCCGCGTCGCGCTGGCCGACGACCAGGAACTGGTCCGGGCCGGGTTCGCCGCGCTGCTCGACGCCGAGGACGACATCGACGTGGTCGGCGAGGCCGCCGACGGGGAGCAGGCCCTGCAGCTAGCGGCCAGGTCCGCGCCGGACGTGCTGCTGATGGACATCCGCATGCCCGGGGTCGACGGCATCGAGGCCACCCGCCGCATCGCCTCCCGCCCGGACCTCGCTTCGGTCCACGTCGTCATCCTGACCACCTTCGACCTCGACGAGTACGTCTTCGAGGGCCTGCGGGCCGGCGCCGCCGGATTCCTGGTCAAAGACACCCGCGCCGCCGAGCTGATCCAGGCGGTCCGGGTAGTGGCCAGCGGGGAGGCGCTCTTGTCCCCCGGCGTCACCAGGCGCCTCATCGCCGAGTTCGCGCTGCGCACGCGGTCGCCGCGCCGCCTGCCCCGTCTGGACGAGCTGACCCCCCGGGAGCGGGAAGTACTCGCCCTCATCGCCACCGGGCTGTCCAACGACGAGATCTCCCGTAAGATCTTCGTCAGTCCGGCCACGGTAAAGACCCACGCCAGCCGGGCGATGACCAAGCTGGGCGCCCGGGACCGCGCCCAGCTCGTCGTCTTCGCCTACCAGGCCGGCCTGATCCGCCCGGGCTGACGCCGCGCGTCCCGGCTACTACTCCCCACCGCTCTGGTCACCCCTCCCCGCGTCATGTCGCACCACCGGGATGGACACCGGTCAGGGGGCGAACCGGGCGGTGGGCGGGCGCCACTTTCCCGGCGCCGCGGTGTCTACACCGGGTGGTAGCCGACAACACAGCACCGGGAGAACCGACATGGGAAAGATCGTCATCAGCACGAACGTGTCCCTCGACGGAGTGGTCCAGGACCCCGACGGCGAAGAGGGCTTCAGGCTGGGCGGCTGGTTCGTCCAGGACGGAGGCCAGGACCTCGAAGAGTGGGGCAAGGTCGAGTACGACGAGGCGCTGCGCACCGAGGCCCTGCTGCTGGGCCGGCGTAGCGACGAGTGGTTCGGCACGCGGTGGGCGTCCCGGCCTGGCGAGTGGGCAGACCGGCTGAACAGCCTGCCCAAGTACGTCGTGTCCTCGACCCTCCAGGACCCCAGATGGACCAACGTGACGGTCCTGAAGGGCGACGTGGTGGACGAGGCGACGAGGCTGAAGCAGGAACTGGACGGAGACATCGTCGTCTACGCCAGTTATCAGCTCGGGCGCACGCTGCTCGAGCACGACCTCGTCGATGAGCTGCGGCTGTTCGTCTTCCCGGTCGTGCTCGGGGCCGGCGAACGGCTCTTCGGCGAGACCAGCGGCAAGAAGCCGATCCGCCTGGTCGACAGCCGGACGGTCGGTGACAACCTCACCTTCGTCACCTACCAGGTCGTCCGGGGCGACTAAGCGGCCCGACCGCCGTAGCGTCGCTGGCAGAGCGCGCGTCCGCGCCCGGCGAGCGACGCTGCGGCGGTCCAGGTTAGCGTTGTGCCGCTGAGTCATCGGCGGCGCGCCGGCCGCGGCCGCTTACCGGAAGGGACCTGCTATGGCTGCACTGATCACCGCCGCTGACCTCGACATCGACACCAGCACCGACCAGGGCCTGTTCGACTGGCTGCTGGCCAGCATTCTTTTCGGGCGCCCGGTGCCACAAGAGACGGCCGCCACCGCATTCCACCGGTTCAAGGAAGACGGCTGGGACACCCCGGCCCACTTCGTCGCGGACGACCACCACCAGCTCTGGCATGAGCTGTGGGAAGGCGACTATCACCGACTGAGCTCCGTCATGAGCGAAGAGCTCCCGGACGTGATGCGCGCCCTCATCGCGGATTACCACGGCTCCGTCGCGGAGCTGGTGCGCACCGCCCGCACGCGGGAGGAGATCAGCGAGCGGCTGCAACGCTTCAAAGGCGTCGGCCCCAAGACAGCCGAGATTTTCCTCCGCGAAGTCCCCGACACGCTCATCGGAACCGCCTGAGCCGCCGTGCCCGGAACGCAGCGAGATCGGCTGGTCAGAGGTCAGCGCGGATGTGACGCAGGGTGAGCTGCATCTCGGCAGCAGTTGAGAACCGATCAGCTCTGGCCGGGGCGCAGGCCCGGATAAGAAACTCGGCGAGCTCAGGACTGAGGTCAGGACGAATGGTTCTCGGGTCGATCACCTGTTTGTCGGCCCGGGGCATCTCATTCGGGAACGGGTGGTGGCCATCGCAGAGGAGCTGGTAGAGCAGCACGCCGACGGCGAACAAGTCGGTGGAGACGTCCCAGCGGGTGTCGCCGGCGTCGGGTGGCTGATAGGGCGGCGTGCCTGACTGCGTGTGCACAGGGTCACCGGCCCGGGAGGCGATGTTGAAGTCAAGCAGTTTCGCCCCCGTGCGGGTGAGCACCACGTTGAGCGGTTTGATGTCGCGGTGGACCAGCCCTCTGTCCTTCAGCACCAGCCACTCGCGCGATTCGGCTTCCAGCAGATCGCCTTCGCGACGCTGAGCATCCAGCTGCTTGAGGCGCACCGAGTCAGGGTGAAAAGCGACGAGCGCGGCGAGCAGATCCAGTCCCACGTCCACCGCCTCCCGGTCGCGAAGGTGCTTCCTTCCGGTGGCGAAGTCGTCGAGTGACTCCCCGTCAATAAACTCGCTGATCAGGTACCAGTCGCCGGAACTGGTCCGGCCGGCCCAGAAGACCTGGACCACGTTGGGATGATGGATCTTCCGGAGGGCGCCGATCTCGCGGCGTACCGCCGCGTAGCCGGCGGCGCTATCGAACAGCTTGAGGGCTCGCTCCTCGCCCTCGACTTCATCGTGCACGCGATAGACCTTGGAAAAGCCGCCCCGCCCGATTGTGTCCAAGATCTCGAAGCGGCCCTCGAGGACGTCACCGACAGCGTAGTCAACGGCCTTGGCTCCAGCCGAGAACTGCACCTCCGCTGAGTCAGGTCCGGGGAGAGCCTTGCCGCCGCTCGAGGACGGCGCGGCGGCCGGCGCGCCGGGAAGATCGTTGCGCTCAGGAGACGTGGGCGGGCTGATGCGCGTGCCTCCCGGGCGGCCGGCGGAGTCCGCCCGCACGTGCCGGATTCCGCCCACGGTGTACACCAGGCACGGATGCAGGACGAACGTGTCTACGTCGGGCGGGAAGTGAAACTCCTCGATGTCGCCCATGGAGTAGAACCGGCGCCGCCCAATCTCGTTGACGTAGCCGAGCAAGCCGTTCTGCCACAGGACGGAGGCGAGGTCCGTCGGCTCCCCGAAGTGCAGGTCCGCCACTTCCTGCAGAGTCTCGAGATCGGCGCGCGAGAACCGGTCGACGCCGATCATCCGGACGAAGGAGCGAAGGTCTTCCTGTACTCCGGTGATGTAGGCCTGGGTGCTGGTGAACAATTCGGAGTAGTCGTGCAGCGCGGCGTTCTCCGGCATCAGGTCCGACGAGATCTGGTTGGCGCACTGGGCCAGTTGGGAGTCACCGAACCGTTTGGCGCAGCGTTGCACAACCGCCTGGAGAGCCGCCGGCGGCAGACCCTCGTGGCCAGCCTGCTTCTGTCGCAGGACCTCCTCGTTCAGCTCGTTGCCGAGTGAGATGATGTCGCGCGGGATCAGCCTGGTGTGGCCGAGCAGATAGTCCTCGATCGTCTCCTCGCCATCGGGTCCCGGCCAGCGGCCGTTGACCCCGAGCCAGTCGCCGATCGTGGGCGGACCAGTGGCGGGGCGCCGCATCAGCAGCGACGGCGGCAGCCGCCGCAGCTTTTGCTGCAGCAGATAGAGCAGCGAGCCCCGGTCCCAGGTCAGCACGCGGATGTGCGGTTCGTTGTAGTACCGCGGCGCGTGTTCTGACCGGTACACCGACGACATGACGATGTCGCGGATGCACACGACGACATGCAGGCGGCCGCCCAGCCTGGGGTCCCGGAGCAGCCGCATGACCTGATAGAACAGCCCTTCCTGGCACTTCAGCCAGTACATCGGGGCGTGGCCGAACTCTTCGTCCACCGCGTCGAGGTAGAAATAGATCGGCTTGCACTGGCCGACAACCTCCCCCAGCAGATCCTCGAGGTCGTCCCAGAGCGGATCGTCGAGATAGCTGGACAGCTGATGGGCGGTCTGGTGCTGATTGATGATGTCCCGCACCTGGCTGTAGATCGTCCGGGGCCGGCGGAAGTCGTCGAGCAGTCGCGCGTACGAGTGCTCGATCTCCTCAGCCTGCTCGTCGCGCAACTGCGGACGCAACTCGGGATTTCGTAGCAGGTGTGAAGTCAGCGCGCGCATGATGGCGCGCTCCCAGATCTGCATCCACTTCTCGACCAGGACACGGTCGGAGAACCACTGGCACGCCTTCACCACGACTTCGGTCTTCGGCAAGCTCTGCTGCGGCAGATCGGCGTAGACGGAGTCCTGATGGGACTGGAAGTCCTGAAGGCGGCGCAGGTAGACCGTCTTGCCCGCGCCGAGCTTCCCCACGATGACCCGCACCATGGAGTCGTTCGCCCGGGTCGCGAGGTGGCCAAACCCCAGTTCACCGGCGAAGTCGACGAACTCGCTGATGACATCATCGAGGTCGGCTCGTGACCCGTCTGGATTGCCAAACGGCCCCACAGGGTCGAGCCGACGCCGCGTCCTGGCCATCTTCTCCCCCAAACCCGGAGTTCGGGAGACTCGATTCCCTCGCCTCCGGCATGCCTTTGCATCTTGGCATGATGAAGGGCTGGCCGCCATGGGCGCCAAGTTCGATGGACACGCGATCCCTGCCCGGGCCAGGGCCCAGCGAGGCAGCCCCACTTCGGCCGAGTCAAGATCAGCCAAAATTTCCAGAACGCTATTACTAGTTTCCAGGGGGTAAACGTAGGGTCCAAGGAGGGCGGGGCTGTCGCTGGCCGCCGGGTATCTCAAGCCCAGCGAGAGGACCCGCGTCATGGGGGAGGGCCCGGCTGCGCATGGTGTTCGGGACAGGCCAGGCCGCAACTGCTCTTGCCGCCCACCTGGCCGGACCAGGTGCGGCATCAAATACCCGTCCGCCTCCCAGGCAGCCGACGCCGTGACCGGCATGCCGAAAGAACCGGCACGCCCAGAGAGAAGGAGAAAAGGTCATGAGTATTATCGACGACGCCCTGAGCGCGAATGCGACCATCGCCAACGGCTTCGATTCCAGCCGTGGGGGACCGCCGGCGCCCAAGATCGCGATCGTCACCTGCGCGGATCCCCGGCTGACCAGCATCGAGCAGATGCTGGGCCTCGCCGCTGCCGATGTGGACGTGATCAGGAACTTCGGCACCGTGATCGATGACGACGCAGTCCGGTCGCTGGTTCTGTCGACCAGGCTGCTGGGCACCCGCGAGATAATGATCATCAATCACACCGACTGCGGGATGCTCAGGTTCACCGACAGCGAACTGGAGGCCCGGCTCCGCAAGGAGACCGGGAAGGCGCCGATTGCGCCGGCCAAGTTCTACAGCTTCACCGACGCCGAGGCGAACACCAAGGAGCAGATCCAGAAGGCCAGGTCGCATCCGTGGATCTCGCAGGAGGTCCCGATCAGGGGGTTCGTCTATGACGTCAGCACCGGGCGGCTCAGCGAAGTGTTCCCGGACGCGGAAACCGTCACTGGTTAGCAACGGCGTCGCCGCCTCAGCGCGCGCTGCGCGAGGACGCCCGGGAGCGGCGCCGGCGCTCAGGCTGGTTCCGGGGGCCCCGTAGGGCTGCAAGGTCGCCAGGCAGCCCATCCCAAAGGAGATGCCGATATGCCGAGTCAGGCCATGCAGGACCTGATCGACGCCTTGAGGGACCAGCAGAAGGCCAATGCCAGCCAGGCCCCGGTCACGCTGGAAGAGCGCCGCGCCACCTTCGCCCCCGGGGGCCGCCCTCATCCGGTGCCTGACGACGTCCTGGTGAGGGAGGTGACCGCGGGCGGGGTGCCCGCCCAATGGCTGGCCGCCCCGGGGACAGACCCGGGCCGGGTGCTCCTGTTCCTGCACGGCGGAGGTTTCGAGTTCGGGTCGCTGCGCAGCGACGGCGAGCTGGCCGCCCGGCTGGGACGGGCCAGCGGGATGCGGGTGCTGTTCCCCGAGTATCGCCTGGCCCCCGAGCATCCCTTCCCCGCCGCCATCGACGACGTCCTGGCCGTATGGCGCTGGCTGCGCACCGACCAGGACCTGAGCGCAAGATCAATAGCGGTGGCCGGTGACTCGGCCGGCGGAGGGCTCGCCGTCGCCCTGCTCGTGGCCCTGCGTGACGCCGGGGAGGCCTTGCCCGCGGCCGCCACGCTGATGTCCCCGACGGTGGATCTGACCAGCTCGGGGGCCTCGATGACCGAGCGCGCCGATCAGGATCCGATCTCCACCCCCGCCATGCTCCGTCAGTTCGCCTCCGACTACCTGGCCGGGGCTGACCCTAAGACGCCGCTGGCGTCGCCGCTGTTTGCCTCACTGGCCGGGCTGCCGCCGCTGCTTGTCCTGGTAGGCACGGCCGACCTGCTGCTCAGCGACTCCGAACGCCTGGCCACTGCAGCGGCCGAAGCCGGGGTCGAGGTCGTCCTGGAGATCGGCCAGGGCTTGCCCCACGTGTACCCGATCATGCTTGGCACCCCCGAGGCAGCCGAGGCCACCGAGCAGATCGGGAAGTTCCTGCAGGCCCGGGTTCGCTAAATCAGGCAAACTACCGGGAGCAGGCTTCCCGGCCCCAGGAGGACGCGATGGCGATTGACGCGTCGGGTGTGCTTGGTTCCCCGCAGCTCGCCGGGGTGAAGGTCAACCCTTCGGGGTACGCGTGGCGTCTCGCGAGGAACCAGACTGGCAGCCTGGCCGCAGGCGTCGTGCTCGGCGGTCAGCCTCATTCGGGGCCCGCCGAGACGCCGCGTTTCGGCCGCCTCGCCTACCTGGCGGTCACCGATCAGGAACTCGCGCTGGTCAGGCTCAGGGCCAGAAAAGTGGTCATGCTGAAAGCGGCCGGGGTGATCGCGCGGGTTCCCCGCGGTCAGCTGCAGACGGCTGAGCTGCGCCCCGGTTATGTCGCGCCGCTCGCGATCACCTTCGCCGGCGGGGGCACCTGGCAGTTGGAAGTCCCGCCGCCCAGCAAGAAGTACGCCCGGGCGGTCGTGCAGGCGCTCGGCGGCCGGATTATCACCAGGAAGTCACTGCCGCCCGAGCCAGCGCCCCGGATGAGCGGTAACCGGATCATCTGCGGCATCATCTGGGCGGTCATTGCCGTGGGCCTGGGAGCCGGCGGCGTCGCCGAGCTGACCATCGACAACATCGCCGGGGCCGTGGTGTGCTTGGCCATCGCCATCCCCGCCGGGTGGTATGACTACCGGATCTGGACGCTCAAGGCCCGCCGGCTCCTCCTCATCCCCTGAGGAGGTTCTGAGGCTGGACAGGGCAGTTCCGCGGGGTGCAGCACGAAATCTCCCGGATGTCCGGTTTCATCGCCCGCCTGCGGGGCAGCGCCCAGATAGATGCCGACGGCCCGATTCACTGCCGGTGGTGCCAGGTGATGGGCCGACGCGCAGTGAGGTGGTTGGTGTGGCAGTCACGGAGCGCCTGGACCGGTTTCAGCGGAAGCACCCGTGGGCGGCCTTCCCGCTCGCGGTGGCCTACAAGTACTTCGACGACTTCGGCGCCTACCTGGCGGCGCTGCTCACCTACTACGCGTTCGTGTCGCTGTTCCCCTTGCTGCTGCTGCTCTCGACGATCCTGGGCTTCGTGCTGTCAGGTGATCCGGGGCTGCAGCACGAGGTGCTCACCTCGGCGGCGCACCAGTTTCCGGTGATCGGCGGGGATCTGGCCCGGCCGAAACGCCTGGGCGGCGGCGCGGTCGGCCTCGTCGTGGGAATCGCCGGATCCCTCTACGGCGGGCTGGGCGTGGCGCAGGCCTTCCAGTATGCGGCCAACACCATGTGGGGAGTGCCGCGCAACAACCGGCCCAACCCGTTCAAGGCCCGCGGCCGCAGCGTGGTCCTGCTCGCCACCGCCGGATTGACCGTCCTCGGCACGACCGCCTTGTCTATCGCGGGCGGCGGCGCAGCCGGGGCGCTCGGGACAGCCGGAAGGTCCCTGACGCTCGCGGCGTCCTTCGTGATCAGCATCGCCATGGCCATCTTCGCGTTCCACTTTGCGCCCGCGCGGCGGCTATCCGTGCGCGACGTCGCGCCGGGCGCGATAGCCACGGCGGTGATCTGGCAGCTGCTGCAATCCTTCGGGGTTATCTACGTCCGGCATGTGGTCGAGCACGCCAGCGCCACGAACGCGGTATTCGCCCTCGTCCTCGGCCTGCTCGCGTTCCTCTACATCACGGCCACAGCCGTCCTGCTCGGCGTGGAGATCAACGTCGTGCACGTCAACCGCCTGCACCCCAGGTCACTGCTCACCCCCTTCACCGACAACGTCACCCTGACCACCGGCGACCGGCGCGCCTACTCTGGCCAGGCCAAGGCCCAGCGCAGCAAGGGCTTCCAGCGCGTTAACGTCAACTTCGACCCGCCGTCAGCTGAGCCAGGCCACGACGACGCCAGCCCGTAGGCGAATCCGGACAGTTTTAACTGTCTTGACAAGAATAATTGTCGGTGACAGAGTTCTGGCATGCAAGACGTCGCAGTGATCGAGGACGCCGCAGCGGCGGAGGTCTCGCTCGATCCGATCCGGGCCCGGATGCTCGCGGAGCTGGCCGAGCCATACACCGCGACCGCACTCGCGGCGCGGCTGGGGCTGGCCCGGCAGAAGGTCAACTACCACGTCAAGACCCTTGAGCAGCACGGTCTGGTGGAGTTGGTCGAGGAGCGCCGCAAGGGCAACATGACCGAGCGGGTCGTGCGGGCTTCCGCCGCGGCCTACGTGATCTCGCCGGCCGCGCTCGCCGCGGTCGCGCCCGATCCGGCCCGGTCGCCCGATCGGCTGTCCGCGCGCTGGCTGCTCGCGCTCGCCGCGCGGCTCGTCCGGGAGACGGGCGCGCTCATCAACGGGGCGGCGCGGGCCAACAAGCCGCTCGCCACGTTCGGGCTCGACGCCGAGGTGCGGTTCGCGAAGCCGGCTGATCGCGCGGCTTTCCTGGGTGAGCTCACGGACGCGCTCACCGGAATTATCGGTAAATACCAGACCCAAACTGGTCGGCCGCACCGCCTTATCGTCGCGGTGCACCCGAGCATCACCGAAGACGCCGACCCGCCAGCAGAGGAGCAGCAGTCATGACGCATCCATTCGAGGTACGCAACGAGTTCCCGGTCGACGCCACGCCGGACGAGGTGTGGGAGGCGATCGCGTCGGGGCCGGGAGTCGACTCCTGGCTCATGGGGCGCACCGAAATCGACAGCGCCAGCAAGACCAGCACGTTCACCATGTTCGGCGAGGTGTCCAGCTCCAGCATCACGGTCTGGGAACCCGGTCACCGCTTCGCGACGCAGGAGGACAAGAAGCCGGACGGCACGTTCATGGCCTTCGAGTGGCTCATCGAGTCGCGCGACGGCGGCGGCGCGGTGGTGCGCGTGGTGCACAGTGGTCTCCTCGGCGAGAACTGGGAGGCCGAATACAACGGCCTGTCCGTCGGCGACCACGCCTACATGACGAAGCTCGCCGTCTACCTGAAGCACTTCGCACCGCGCACCGCGAAGCGCTCGCTGTTCATGCCGGGGCCGATCACCAAGGACTCGTGGGCGGCCATGACGGCGGCGGTCGGCGTCAGCGCGGACGCGGCGGACGGTCAGCCGGCGCGGCTCAGCGTGCCCGGGATCGAGCCGGTCGATGGCACCGTGGAGTTCGTGGGCTCGCCGAGCTTCGTGGGCATGCGCACCGACGACGCGATGTACATGCTGATCCACGGCTATAACGACATGGTCTTCGCGACCGCGCACTACTTCGACGACCGTGACCCGTCGACCGAGACCGAGGCGTGGCAGAACTGGCTCGACGGCCTCGCGGCCTGATCAACGCACGCGGCCGGCCGGAACTGGATGGCGATCCGGGGCACTATTTGCGCAGTGGCCTGAAGCCCGCGCGGACCTCTTGGGAAAAGATTTGCGGCTGTTCCCAGGCCGCGAAGTGGCCGCCTTGGCTGGCCTCGTTGAAGTAGATGAGGTTGAGATACGCCTGCTCTGTCCAGCTCCGCGGGGCCTGATAGTTCTCGCCGGGAAAGACGCTCACGGCAGCCGGGACGGAGACGCCGACGGCGTTGTAAAGGCTGAGCTTATTTTCCCAGTAGAGGCGAGCCGAAGAAACCGCCGTGCCTGTGACCCAGTAGAGCGTGATGTTGTCCAGGACGTCGTCTCGGGTCAGGTCGCCTGCGGGATGTCCGTGACTGGTGTGCCCGAGCACGGCCGAGGTGATCGGTGCCGCTGGCTGCCCCCAGCCGTCACCGTGGTCAAGAAGCCAGGCGGCCAGGCCCACGGGTGAGTCCGCCAGTCCGTACAGCGTTTGCGGGCGCGTCCCCATGAAGCTGGCGTAGGCGCGGCGCCTCGTATACAGGGTGGTCAGCTGTTCGTATGCGCGTCTCTCGTCGGCCGAGAGACCGGATGGCGGCGGGTCGCCGGACTGGAGCGCCCTGGCCACGTCGCGCGGAACCGTGCCGGGAAAGTTGACGTGAATGCCGAGCAGTTCCGGAGGTGCCTGTTGCGCCATCACGTTCGTGACAGCCCCGCCCCAGTCGCCGCCCTGGGACACAAAGTGCGTGTATCCCAGGCGCTTCATCAGCACTACCCAGGCACGCGCTATGCGGGCCGGGTCCCAGCCGGTAGCGGCCGGCTTGGCTGAGAACCCGTAGCCCGGCATTGACGGAACCACCAGATGGAAAGCGTCCGACGCGCTCGCGCCGTGGGCCGTGGGATTGACGAGCGGATCGATAATCTTCAGCTGCTCGATGACCGAGCCGGGCCACCCGTGCGTGACGATGAGCGGCAACGCATCGGCATGCTCCGAGCGAACGTGGATGAAATGAATGTCGAGCCCGTCGATCTCGGTCATGAAGTGTGGCAGGGCGTTCAGTTTCGCCTCGCACTTGCGCCAATCGTAGTCTGCGGCCCAATAGCGTGCGAGTTCCTGGATCATCGCGAGGGGCACGCCTTGCGAATCATCCGTGACCGTTTCCCGTTCGGGCCACTTTGCTGTGTTGATGCGCCTGCGGAGTTCGGTAAGCTCTGCTTCCGGAACATTCACGTGAAACGGATGAACAGCGGTCTTGTCAGTGCCCGCCCGCTGCGCGTCTTCGGTCATAGCCTTAATCCCGCCAGCCGTCGTTGGGGTTGATGTACGTCGCGGTGACTGTCGCCGGTAGCCTTTCCCGGTGCGCAGGATCTCAGTCGTGGGCGTTCCGAGCAGCGCGGCCAGCTACGCGGCCGGCCAGGACCTGGCGCCTGCGGCGTTGCGCGCGGCCGACTTGCTCGAACAACTCGCCGCCTCCGGCCTCGAGGTGCATGACGACGGAGACCTGCCGCACCAGGCCTGGAGCCCGGACCCGGATCACCCGCTGGCCCAGAACGCCGGCCCGGCGACCGCGTCCGTGCAGCAGCTAGCGGACCGGCTCTACCCGCTGCTGGCCCGCGGCGACGTGGCCCTGGTGCTCGGCGGGAACTGCACCATCACGCTCGGGGTCATGGCGGCGCTGCGGCTGCTGGGCGCCGGGACACCAGGACTGCTGTACGTCGACCGCCATTACGACATCAACACTCCCGAAAGCACCACCGACGGGGCGCTGGACTGGATGGGGCTAGCGCATGCGCTGGCCCTGCCGGGCTGCCTGGACACCCTGGCCGGCGCGTTCGGGCGGCGGCCACTCCTCGAGCCGGACCAGGTGGCCTGGCTCGGGGTCGAGCCCGCGATCGCCACGCCGTGGGAGCGCGAGCAGGCCGGGCGGCTCGCCTTGCACGTCACCACCAGCCAGGCGCTCACCGCCGACCCGGCCGCCGCCGCCCTGACCGCGCTCAGCCAGCTTCCTGCCGGGCCACTCGCCCTTCACCTCGACGTTAACGTCATGGACTTCATCGATGCCCCGCTGGCGGAGAACACCGACTGCCGCAACACGGGCCCCACCCTCGACCAGGTCACCGAGGCGCTCACGGCGGCGGCCCGGGATCAGCGGATGCGAGCGCTGTCGATCGGAGAGCTCAACCCGACACGCTGCGCCGGGGACCCTGACACACTTCCCCGCTTCGTCCGCAGCATCGCACGCATACTCACAGCCGCGACTCACTGATCTGCGCAGCTGCATTTCGTGCGCGGTTCTACAGGCTCTCCGGCCAGGTATGGACCGGCTCGTTGGCGTGCATGAGCTCGGATATAGCGCAGGGTCATCTGGCGGAGCGCCTCCGTCGCGGTCGGCTCCGCGTTCGGTGAGTGCTGCGGTCGTGTCGATCTGCCAGGTGGCGCCGTTCCGGCCGGTGAGGCAGCGCTGCTCGATGACGCCCAGCAGGCGGTCGGCATCGGCTGGATCGACGCCCCAGCGGGCCAGGCCCTCGCGGGCCAGCGGCAGCAGGCGGCGCAGCACCAGTTCGGCCACCGGGGCCTCACCCAGCCCCGGCCAGTACAGCCGGGCGTCCAGCCCGTGCCGCGCGGCCTCATGCAGGTTCTCCGCCGCCGTCGCGAAGGTCATCTGGGTCCAGACCGGCCGCTGCTCATCAGCCAGCGCCCGGACCAGCCCGTAGTAGAACGCCGCGTTCGCCATCACGTCCACGACCGTCGGCCCGGCCGGCAAGACCCGGTTTTCCACCCGCAGATGCGGCTGGCCGCCGACGACCGCGTAGACCGGACGGTTCCAGCGGTAGATCGTCCCGTTGTGCAAGCTCATCTCAGCCAGCTGCGGAGTCGCCCCGCCGTCCAGCACCGACCAGCGGGTCCTCATCCTCACAGATAGGCAGCAGCGCCGGGAAGTAGCGCAGGTTCTCCTCGAACAAGTCGAACACCGAGGTGATCCACCGTTCGCCGAACCACACCCGCGGACGCACCCCCTGCTGCTTGAGCTCGTCGGGCCGGGTGTCGGTGGCCTGCTCGAACAAGGTGATCCGGGTCTCGTCCCACAGCTGCCGGCCGAACAGGAACGGGGAGTTGGCGGCCAGCGCGACCTGCACCCCGGCGATGGCCTGCGCCGCGTTCCAGTAACTCGCGAACGCGTCCGGACTGACCTGCAGATGAAGCTGGACACTGGTGCAGGCGGCCTCCGGGGTGATGCTGTCGGAATGCGTGAGCAGGTGCTCGGCGCCGTCGATGGCGATGCGCATGTCCTCACCGCGGGCCGCGAAGATCTGCTCGTTCAGCACCCGGTAGCGCGCGTTGGCCGACAGGGTCCCCTCGTGCACGTCCTGTTTCCGCAGCGACGGCAGGATCCCGATCATGACCAGGCTGCTCCCGGTGCCGCGGGCCTTGGCGTCCGCGGTATTGAGGCTGGCGCGGATCTCCTGCTCCAGGCCCGCGAGCGCGTCCCCCTCCAGCCGCCGGGGCGGCACGTTGATCTCGAGGTTGAACTGCCCGACCTCGGTCGCCCAGGCCGGATCCGCGATCGCGTCAAGCACTTCGGCGTTCCTCATGGACGGCGCCCCGTGCTCATCGACCAGGTTCAGCTCGATTTCCACGCCCACCCGCGACGGGCTGGCCTCGAACCGGCGCTCGAGCAGCATCCGGGCGAACACGTCCAGCGAACGCTGCACCTTCTCCCGGTACTTACCCCGGTCCTCGCCACTGATCTTGATCGCCTGAATTTCACGACCCATAAGGCCTCGCTCAAGGAGACGGGGAAAGCATGCCCACTCTGGGTATCTCCCGTACACATTCGCACGCCCCGGAAGCCAGCGCCAGCGGGCAGTGCGGCGGGCAAGCCTGAGGCGGGGAACAACAACACGTCAAAGCGGGCCGCCGCTTCATCCCTGCAGACGTCCGGCCTCGTCTCGCACCCAGAGGGCGACCAGGCCGCGGATGTGGGCAATGAATCGCTCGTGCTCGTGAGCGGGATAGGTGGACGTCACGGTGTCGACGAGCAGCCGGTCGAACGCTGGCCCGGTTGTCCAGTCGAGCACCTGCTGGTCGATGTCTGGTAGCTGTGCCGCGCAGAAGTCGCGGTAAGCGTTGACATCGAAGTATGCGTCGGCGAGACGCCCGTATTCCGCGAGCTTCTGCCGGTAGTCGAGATCGCCGCGCTCGGCGATGTCGAAGTACGAGCGGGTGTCCAGATCGATACGTGGCCGCCGCCCGGTCGCCAGGCAGAAGACGGTCCATTTCACCAGGGCCCGCATCGCCCAGGGGAAGTAGTAGTGCAGGGAGGTGACCGCCACGTCCGGGCAGGCGTTGGCGTAGTCGATGGGGAAGACATCCCCGTTCTTGACGAGCATCTCGCAGGAGTTGAATTCCCAGCGGAAGAACGCGTTGACGACTCTCGAGATCGTCACGACCTCGGCGCCCGTCGCGGGCCCGAGAAATTCATGCTCGACGCGGTAGCGCTCGTGCATCGGCTTGCCGGGGTCAAAGCTCATCACCATGGTCTCGGCGCCGATGGACAGCGTCCTGGTGAATACGTCGTAGTCTTCGACGGCGGCCTGGAGATGCATGAGCATCCCGCCGGACTCGTTGTACGCACGGTGCAGCTCTTCGACGTTCCTGATGCGCGAGACTCCGCGCCATCCGCCGCCGTCATACGGCTTCATGTACATCGGGTACCCGATCGGGGCGGCGACCGCGTCGAGATCGAACGGCACGTTGTAGCGCTGCGCCGTATAGGCGTATTTAGCGTGGTCGAGCGGGTTCTTGAAGGGAACCAGGACCGTCTCTGGCACTTTCAGGCCGAGGCGGATCATGGCGCAGTAGGCCGCGTGCTTCTCCATGGACTGGAAGGTGAACGGAGAGTTGAGCAGGTAGACGTCGTCCATCAGCGCGACCTTCTTGAGCCACTCGCGCGGGTGGTAGTACCAGTACGCGAGCCGGTCGATGATGAGGTCGGTGCGCGGTTTGGCCCGCAGCGAGAAGGGTTCGATGGTGAGACGCTCAGTGTCGAACACGTGGCGCCGCCCGGCATCGTCGCAGACCGGGCCCAGGCCGGCCAGCAGGAACTCGAACGCGCGGGGCCAGTCGTCCTCGGTGCCGAGCAGGAGGCCCACCAGATGTCGGACTTCGCCGTTCACAGCGTCTCCCGGTCCGTCGCGCGGCAGGTTCGGTACATATCGGACGGTATTCCGGCCGGACCTGCCGTGTCGAGATGCGTACCTCCCCGGTGCCTGCTGCCTCCGCGCCAGGTCAGGTGAGCTCGCCCAGGTACTGCGGCAGCATCCGGTGCCACGTTGGCCAGTCGTGTTCCCATCGCGGGCCCCAGTTGTCCACCCGGTTGGGGATCCCCTTCGCACCCAGGGCGGATGCCATCTGCCAGGACTCGCCGATGTCCTCCTACGCGCCCTCTCCGGCCGCGAGCACGGCAAACCGCTGGCGGAGCAGGTCCAGCTGTGGTCCTCCCAGGCCGGGCAGGAACTGCAGCGGCGCCGAGAAGTACAGGTCCTGGCTGGAAGCCTGATCGTAGAAGCGCTCGATCCGGTAGCTCCCGCTCATGCCGATGGCCGCGGAGAAGACGTCGGGATACCGGCACAGGACGGCCACGGCGTTGAACGCCCCGATCGAGGCGCCGCTGGCGATCACGTCCAGGGCCTGGCCGCCGAGATCCGCGTGGATGGCTGGCACGACCTCATGCCGGATGAACTGATGGAACTGGTTGAGCAGCCACGTGCGGTGCTCCGGAGAACCCGCCTTGGTGATCATCGCCTGCCCGGCGACGCTGTCAACCGAGTACAGCTTGATCGCGCCCCCGGCGAGCAGCTGCCCGCACGCGTCGACCAGGCCGAAGCGCTCGATCTCCTCGGCGTCGCCCCCGGCCGACGGGAAGACCAGCACCGGCCTGCCGAAGGTGCCCCACCGCACGACCGTGATCTCGTCCTGGAGCCGGTCGGAGAACCACCGCTGGACTGTCTTCACGTCGTCACTCGTAGAAGAACTTCTGAGGACCAGGAAATATCCATGACAGCCCCTCCCGCAGCCGGTCGCGCCAGTTCTCCCAGCTGTGCCCGTCTCGGGCCTCGACGTAACGGACGGTCATCCCGGCGGCCTCGAACGTGGGAACCATCGACCGGTTGCGGATGATCAGCGGCTCGTAGACCCCGCAGCTGACGAACACCCGGTCGGCGACCCGGCGCGGAGCGGCACGGTAGCGGTTGACGAACCTCACCACCGGCTCGAACGCTGGCCCGCCGCCGTGGTCGTTGCCGATGTCGGTGAAGACGAAGGAGCCGGACTGCAGCAGCAGCGAGCCGTAGGCGCCCGGGTAGCGGTAGGCGGTCGACAGCGCGGCGACGGCACCGAAGCTCGCGCCCATCAGGCACCGGGCGGACGGCGTGCCGGCCAGCGGGAACTCCTCTTCCAGCCGGGGCATCAGCTCAGCCGTGAGGTAGCGGGCGTGCGCCGCCGAGTTGGCGTACTCGACCAGGCGGTCACCCGGGGACACGAAGGCCGCGATGGTCTCGGCCACGTCGAGCCGGTGGATGAGGTTGTCGAGCACCGTGCTGGCCGACGCGTAGTTGAGGTAGTCGCCGCCGTCGTGGACGATCAGCAGCGGATAGCGGGCGGTGCGCCGGAACCGGGCCGGCAGGTAGAGCGTCACCTGGCAGTCGCGGCGCAGCGCGCGGCTCGGCACCACGAGGTCGACCAGCGATCCCGGACGTGAGACCGGATCCGGCTGGGTCCATTCAGGTACCTCGTACCCGCGGGCGTAGCAGACCGAGGAGCTGCCCAGCGGGCTGTGCGCGAGACGGCGGTTCAGCGGGTCGTTGATGCGCTCGCGCTGCTCGCCGTGCACCACTTCCAGCTGGTACTCGATCCGGGAGCCCTCGGGCAGTTCCACGACGACGTACCACAGGTCGGCGCCGCGCAGCCGGCGCAGCGGGATGCTCCCAGGCAGCCCGAAGATCCGGTGGACGAGGCAGGACCTCATCGGCCTCGCCCCGGTACAGGAACGTGCAGCGGGCGCCCTCGACGATGGGCACCTCGTGCCGGGCCAGGAAACGGTCGACGGCAGCCGGCGTAAGCGGCCTGCGCTCCCGGAGCCTGTTGATGGCGAGCTTGCGGCTGACCGCCGGGCCGCTCACCGTGGTCACGCCGCCTCCAGAGTGGCCACGCGGCCGTCCCCGGCGAGTACCCGGGTGCCCGGCGGGCAGGTCCCGTCGCCGTCGGTGTCGACGCGGGTGCCGTTCTCCAGCAGGACACAGCGAGCAGGCGCGAATCTGCGGGCGAAGACCGCCATCCGCGGCGTGTCGTCGAGCAGCAACCTCGCGCGGGCGTGCGGCAGCGCTACCACGCCGCGGAGCACACCGAGGCCCTGGCCGAAGACCTCGGGGTGACCGGATCCCTGCGGGGAGCGGTCGTGGAAGAGCACGATACGGTCGGTCAGCGCCATCGCGCCGGCGGACCACGCGATCACGGGCGAGCGTGGCGGTGGCGCGACATCGAACAACTGCAGGGTGTGCGCCAGCACGCCCACGTGCCCGCCGGCCACCACGAGGGCAGCGGCCTCGCCGAGCAGGCGTGCGACGGCGGCGCGGTGCTCGGCGATCACCGGCCGGTCGTGCGGCTGCCACGCCTGGTAGAACTCGCCGCGGACATCGCTGGTGCGGTGCAGGTGCGCCGCGTCGAGCTCGCGGACGGCGGCGAGGGCCTCGGCCAGAGCGTCGGCCCGGAGCCGGTCATGGCCGCTGCGGCGCTGGATGGCGTAGACCGCCTGCAGCGCATGATCCAGGCGCAGCAGGTAGATCTCCTGCACCTCCTCCAGCACCCCCCGCAGCTGCCGCTCGGCCGCGGCGAAGTCCGGGTCACGATCCTGCACGTCGAGCCAGCGCCGGTACAGCGAGAGATTGACGTCGCGGGAGCCGAGCTGCTCGCTCAGCGCGCCGTCGTCGGGCTCGCGCTCCTGCCACCCGGCGGTGATCGTGGCGATCGGGCCGCGCCAGCCGCAGCGACGCCGCTACCGTGTCCAGCGTCGGCCTGCGCTGCGGTCCCAGCAACGTCACCCTCACGAGGCGTAGACGTGCAGCGTCTGCCCGACCGCGTCGAGCATCCCGCGCAGCGCGTCGTAGTCGGGATGACGCATCCGCACGTAAGCATTGGCCATGTATCCGGCCTCCACCGGCTGGGTCGCCGTTCCCGGTGACGGCAGGTGAGCGTCGATGACCCACTCGCCGTAGCGCTGGTTAATCTCCTCGGCTCCTGTGTAGCCCGTGATGCGGCCGTCCTGATCGGGTCGCAGCGCGACTATCCCGCTGGCGTAACGGCGCGAGGGCACCGAGCCGGTCTCGCCGTGCACGATCGCCATCGCCCATTCGCGGTAGACGTCGATCTCGTTGCCGGCGGAGTAGAGGTCCCAGGCCCCCACCCCGGGCGGACGGCAGCCGATCTCGGAGAACTTCAGCCCCTTCGGGCCGAAGAACCACTCCATGTGCGTCGCCGACGTTTCTATCCCGAGGGCGGCGTTGACCCGCCGGCCCATCTCGCGCAGCTCGGCGTACTCCGGCGCAGTGTCGATCCGGTTGGTGGAGATGAACTGCGGCGAGATCCACCGGGTCCGCATGGCTTCCAGCACGTTCGGGTAGTAGTGCGACGCGAAGTCCAGTGCGACCTGCCCGTTGACCGTGATGGTGTCGTAGAAGCCCTCGTGGCCCTCGACGAATTCCTCCACGGCGATCGACTCGACGCCCTGGGCGCCGAAGATTCCCAGGGCGTGCTCGAGGCCGGCGGCATCCTCGGCCCGCATCGTGTCCGCGGCCCCGGCGCCGCTGCGCGGCTTGAGGATCAGCGGGAAGCCGACCTGCTCGGCGAAGGCGAGGGCCTCAGCAGCGCTCCCGACCGCGGTCGAGGCGGCTGTGGGTACGCCCGCCTCGCGCAGGACCTGCTTCATCGACGGCTTGTCCCGGCACAGCCACGCCGTCCGGACTGATGTGCCCGGTATGGTGCAGGCCTCCCGGACCTGCGCCGTGGCCAGGGTGTGCGCCTCAATGGTGGCCTCGATCCGGTCGACCCACACGTTGTCCTGCGTCCGGCGGACCTGCCGGGTCATCGCCTCGACATCGGTGACCGACGGCACCTGTGCGTAGTCATGGAGCCAGCCCTTCAGCTGCTCGTCCAGCGCTTCCGCTGGAGACTCCCCGACAGCCTATCACCGTCGCGCCGGCCTCGGCCAGAGCGCGGGCGAAGTGGCGCTGGCTGGGAGGGAAGAACGGCTCGACGAAGACCACGTTCATGCCTGGCATGGTAGCCCGGCTGGGAAACGGGCCTCTTCCGCTGCGCGGCCCGACGGCGACCTGACCGGGAGGAGGGTACGTTTCAGGCATGGTGGTCGCCGCTTTTGTCGCGCCCTATCTGCTCGACGCGACGACGCGGTTCGTCCAGGCAGCAGCGAGTCTGCCGGACACCGAGCTGGCCCTGGTCACCTGCGAGCCCGAGAGCAATGTGCCGTCGGGGCTGCGGCGCAGCCTGGCCGCGCACTGGCGGATCGACGACGCCCTGGACACCGGGCAGATCACCTCCGCGGTGCAGGGCGTTAGTGAGCGTATTGGCCCGGTTCAGCGGCTCCTGGCGGTACTGGAGCAGCTGCAGGTACCAGTCGCGCAGGCTCGGCAGCGCCTGGGCATCACCGGTATGGATGCGGGGACGGCCCGCAACTTCCGCGACAAGGCGCAGATGAAGTCGGTGCTGCGGGCCGCCGGCGTGCCCTGCGCGCGCCACCGGCTGGCCGATTCTGCGGCCGCCGCGGCCGGCTTCGCGCAGGAGGTCGGCTTCCCGCTGGTGGTCAAACCCCCCGCAGGATCCGGGGCCAAGAGCACGTTCCGCCTCGACGATGCCGACGACCTGAGGGTATGGCTCAACGCGGCCCCGCCGTCGCCGGACCGGCTCGCGTTGCTCGAGGAGTTCCTCAGCGGGGATGAGGGCTCGTACGACAGCGTGATGGTGGACGGGCAGATCGTCTGGGACTCGGTCTCGAGCTACCTGCCCACGCCGCTGGAGGTACTGCGCAACCCGTGGATCCAGTGGATGGTGCTCTTGCCCCGGGCCATCGACGGGCCTGCAGTACGCTGGCATCCGGGCGATCGCGCCGACAGCGCTGAGCGCTCTCGGGCTGCGCTCCGGGCTCACCCACCTGGAGTGGTTCCGGCGCCCCGACGGCACGGTCGCCGTCTCCGAGGTCGCGGTGCGGCCGCCCGGCGCCCAGATCACCTCGATGCTGTGCTACGCCCACGACTTCGACCTGTACGGCGCCTGGGCGCAGCTCATGGTGCACGGCACCTTCGCGCCGCCGGAACGCGGCTGGTCCGCCGGGACTGTCTTCCTGCGCGGGCAGGGAACGGGTCACGTCCGGGCGGTGCACGGCCTCGACGGGCTGCCGGACGAGGTGAGCTCCCTGGTCGTCGAGTCACGCCTGCCGGAGCCGGGCCAGCTGTCCTCGGGAAGCTACGAAGGCGACGGCTACATCATCGTCCGGCACCGGGACACCGCCGTCGTGACCGACGCGATGCGGCGGCTGGTCACCGGCGTGCAGGTCGAGCTCGGCTGACCACGATGAACATCCTCATGATCTCCCCTGGCTACCCGGCCCAGATGGCGTTCTTTACCCGGGGTCTCGCGGCCGCCGGAGCCTCCGTCATCGGGGTGGGCGACCAGTCGCCCGCCGCCGTTCCGGCCATCGCCCGGGATGCGCTCGCGCACTACATTCCGGTTGGCTCCCTGGCTGACGGGGACGCTGTCGCGGCGACCATACGTGAGCTGGCCCGTCAGGTGCGCGTCGACCGGGTGGAGTGCCTGTGGGAGCCCTACATGATTCTGGCCGCGCGGATGCGCGAGGAGCTTGGCCTTCCCGGGCTGACCGTGGCGCAGACGGTGCCGTTCCGCGACAAGGAGCGGATGAAACAGCTACTCGATGCCGCAGGCCTGCGTACGCCGCGTCACGATGCCACCGGGACAGTCGCGGGCGTATGGGCGGCCGCGGAGCGCCTCGGCTTCCCGCTCATCGTCAAGCCGATCGCGGGCGCCGGGTCGGCTGACACCTACCGGGCCGACTCAGCCGCGGACCTCGACGCCGTCTTGCCGATGCTCCGGCATGTGCCGCAGGTCAGCGTCGAGGAATTCGTCGACGCCGAGGAGTACACCTACGACACCATCTGCGCGGGCGGGCAGGTGCTGTTCGAGAACATCTGCTGGTACCGGACCGCGCCCGCTGCTCACCAAAATGCACGAGTGGATCAGCCCCATCGACGTCGCGCTGCGCGACCTGGACGCACCCGATCTTCAAAGCGGCCGGGCGCTCGGCGCGGCCGTCCTTCAGGTGCTCGGCTTCCGCGACGGGTTCACTCACATGGAGTGGTACCGCAAGCCCGACGGTGAGGTGGTGTTCGGCGAGATCGCGGCCCGGCCACCCGGCGGCCGCCAGGTCGACCTCATGAACTACGTGACCGACGCCGACCTTTTCTCGGCCTGGGCCGAAGCTGTCACGCACGGGCGGATCTCACAGCCGATCGAGCGGCGCTACAACGCCGCGAGCATCTTCAAGCGGGCCAAGGGTAGCGGCCGGATCACGGGATACGAGGGTCTCGACGAACTGCTGGCCGAGTACGGAGAGCACGTGGTCGCGGTTGACCTGCTCCCGGTCGGCGCGCCGAGACGCGACTGGCGGGCGGTGAGCATCTCGGACGGCGCGGTGATCGTCCGGCACCGGGAGCAGTCGAAGACCGTGGAAATGGCGGAACACTTCGCCACCGGGCTCCAGCTTTACGCAGGCTGAGGCGGGCCGGCCGGCACAGCAGGCAGGATGATGTGATGGATACCGAGGCGTTCTTGACCGCGGCCCGCGAGCTGCTCGCTGTGCCATCGACCTATGACCGGCCCGACGAGCTGAGCCGGGCCCTCGAGTTCGTGCTCGGCTTCGCGGGCCCGGGTTTCACGGTGGAGCGGTTCGAATCCAACGGCAAGCCGAGCGCGCTGGTCTATCACGGTGCGCAGCGATCGCACTTCCGGGTCATCCTCAACGCTCACCTCGACGTCGTGCCGGCCCCGCCGCACCAGTTCCAGCCGCGCCGGGAGGGTGACCGGCTGTACGCACGGGGCGCTCAGGACATGAAGCTGTCGGCGCTCGCCCAGGCCCAGGTCTTCCGCGAGCGGGCTGGCCGCCTGCCGTACCCGATCGCGCTGCAGCTCGTCACCGACGAGGAGGTCGGCGGGCGGGACGGCACGCTCCATCAGCTTGAGCAGGGCGTACGCGGCGAGTTCGTCATCATCGGCGAGCACAGCGGGCTGGACATCGTGACCGAGTCCAAGGGAATCATCAGCGCGACCCTCCGCGCCACTGGTCACGGCGCGCACAGCGCGTACCAGTGGCTTGGCGACAACGCCCTGGTCAAGCTGCAGCGCAGCCTGGACAACGTCCTGGCCAGGTACCCGGTCGCTACCGAAGAGGCCTGGCGGACCACCGTCAACCTGGCGCGAATCGAGACCCCGAACACCGCTCGCAACCAGATTCCCGAGCTGGCCGAGGCCTGGCTCGACATCCGGTTCCCGCCCGAGGATGCGGACTTCAACGGCAAGTCCGCCGACGAGATCGCCGCCTACCTGGCGGTCTTCTGCGAGCCCGGCGTCACGCCCGTCGTCGACTACGCCGATCCGCCGCACCGGGCCGACCAGAATCGCCCCGAGGTACGCAGCCTGCAGCAGGCCGCGCGCAACCAGGGTTACCGCGGCGGCTTCCTGCGCAAGCATGGCGCGGGCGACGCGCGCTTCTACTACCAGCGGGGCGTCAACGCCGTCGCTTTCGGAATCGGCGGCGATGGCCAGCACGGCGCCAGCGAGTACGCCGATACGACCACGATCGCGCCCTACTACCGGGCCCTGACGGAATTCCTCGATGACCCCGGCGCGCGGCCCACCGGGCTGCCCTAGCCGGAACCGCTACTGTCAGCCGTCCCCGCGGCGCCGGCTGGCCTCGTGACCGGTCCCCTGGCCATTGCCCAAGGGGCCAGCTACTTCGACTCCGGCGCCTTCTTCGCGACCTCACCCGGCAGATCGGCTTCCGCACGGAGAGCCAGCGAGCCGGACCTGCACACCCATCTGGAACAGGAAACGGTTCCCGCAGCACACCGGCGGCCACCACCGCCCGGGTGCTGGGCATATTGCGGCTCGTCGATCGCCCGCCGGAGCGCTTCCCGAACCCGGAACCGCTCCCCCGTCGCTCGTCACACCACAGCCCAGGTCACGGACGTGTTCTGCGCCCCGCCTACATCGGAAACTGCCCCCCAGGGGGCAGCTCCGAGCCTCTTAGTCCCTGATCACTTCACGAAGGCTCTCTGAGCTGGAGCCCCCTTGCGGGGCGAGCCCGGGCCAGCCCCCGCTGGCTGCGTGTGCCCCTATTTTGCCCCCCGCGATGATCTGTACTTGCCTCCGACTGTGGACAGGCTTCGGGCTCGAGCACACATTCGTCGGTCCGCTGGAAGCGGGTCACCCGGTACCGATACCGCGGCAGCAAGATCCCCGGCCCCTGGGCCACTGCATACCCGCGCCTGACGGCAGACACCGTGGAGAGCCCGTTACCGGGAGACCGGCACGACGGGTTCGGCGCAAGCGGCCTGGGAGACGGACCGGGGGCAACCCCGGCACCGCGCCCCAGGCCGACTCAACCAAGCGGCACCTTGTCCGTTGCGGGTCTTGCATGCCAGAGTCCGACAGAGCTCAGCCGCGCCCTATTCCAGGAGGACACATCATGACCCCATCTACTGGCGACACACCGGGTAGTCCCGACGCCCGGGCGCGGCCGGCTCGGCCGGTCCCTTCCGGTGCTGGCCGGCGCCGTGATCGCCGCCGCCGGCCTGGCGCTGGGCACGCTGACGGCGGCCAGCGCCCAGCCCGGTCACCGGGACTGCACGTACTGGCCGGCGTCCATTGCCCAGCAAGCGGCCTGCGTCCAGGCCGAGGACGCTCATGACCCTGTCAACGGGAACACCGAGATGAACGTGAACGTGCTCGAGGACCAGATCGAGCACTACTACGGCTCGGCCAGCGCGACCTACCCGGTCGTCGGCACGGTCACCATCCCGTCCCACGGCAGCAACTACGCCCAGCAGATGAAGCAGATCGCCAGCCGCGCCGAGGCCTACCTGGCCGCGGCCGGGCACCACGACCACGGGACAGCCAAGCCAGCTGTCGTGTTCGACATCGACGACACTCTGCTCAACACCTACGACTACACCCTCGCCGAGCAGTTCGGCTACAGCCCGGCGACCAACGAGATCTGGGTCAACAACGCCGCGTTCCCCGCGGTCTTCTACATGCCGCAACTGGTCAGGTTCGCCGCCAGCCACGGCTACTCGGTCTTCTTCATCACCGGCCGGCCGCAGTCCCAGACCGCAGCCACGATCAAGGACCTGACCAGCGCAGGCTACGCGGCACCCCAGGGCGGCCACCTGTTCCTCAAGCCTGCAACTCCGCCCGCCTACCTGCACTGCGCCAAAGCGCCGAGCTGCACGACGATCGAGTACAAGTCCGGCACCCGCAAGCACATCTCCAGCGAGGGCTACAAGATCGTCGCCGACTTCGGCGACCAGTACAGCGACCTGCTCGGCGGCGACGCCGGCCACCAGGTCAAGATTCCCAACCCCATGTACTACATCCCCTGACCGCCAGGTCGTCGCGTGCGGCGCACCCGGCCGGGGCGGGCCGCACGCGACGACCGCCTCCCCGGCGGCCGGTGGTTCGCCGGCGAGCATACGTCACGGTGGCGGGGCTTGGCCGCGGTCCAGCTGCACGATCAGGGGTCGCACGCCGCGGGCGATTCATGTTTCGACCATCTTCCGTTCATCCTGCGTTCATGTTTTGGTCGGTTATGCGTTGCCTGGGCTGGATAACTTCAGCCTGAACGGGACAAGAAGCCCAGCCGGCGGTGGGGCAGGGCGGGCGGCGTGAGCGGGGAGTGCCGTGACGGAGATCCAGTCCGGGGATTTGATCGCTGAGCTGGATGAGGCGGCCCTGAGCAGGTTTCACCTGCGCGCGGTGCTGGTGTCGGGGATGGGATTCTTCACTGACGCCTACGACTTGTTCGTCATCGGGATCGCCTCCACCCTGATCGCGAAGGAGTGGGACCTCAGTTCGGGAAAGCTCGCTGTACTGAACAGCACAATGCTGGCGGCGGCCTTCCTCGGGGCCCTGGTATTCGGCCGCTTCGCCGACGTGGTCGGGCGCAAGCGCGTGTACTGGATGGTCGCCGCGATCATGGTCGTCGGGGCCCTGGGGTCAGCGCTCGCCCCGTCGTTCTGGATCCTGATCGTGTTCCGGTTCGTGCTCGGCTTCGGCGTCGGCGGTGACTACCCGGTCAGCGCGGTGATGATGAGCGAATACGCCAACCGGAAGGACCGCGGCAAGCTGGTCGGCATGGTCTTCGGCACCCAGGCCCTGGGGCTGATCGTGGGACCGCTGATCGCCCTGGCGCTGATCGGCGGCGGGGCCAGCGACGATGTGGTCTGGCGGATCCTGCTCGGCCTGGGCGCGCTGCCCGCCGCCGCGGTGCTCTACCTGCGGACCAAAATGCCGGAATCGCCGCGCTACCGGGCCCAGGTCCAGGGACGGTCGGCGGAGGCAGCGAGCCAGCTCGCTGACTTCACCAGTGGCCAGGTCACCGGCAACGGATCCGGCGCGCCGAGCCAGAACCTAGGGCTGCGAGCGTTCCTGACCAACCGCCGGTACCTGATCCTGCTGGCCGGGACCGCTGGCACCTGGTTCCTGCTTGACTACGCGTACTACGGCAACACGATATCCACCCCGCAGATCCTCGGCCTGATCTCGCCGCACGCCTCCACCACGACCAAGATCGCCCTCCAGCTGGCCATCTTCGTCGTCGCGGCAGTGCCCGGCTACGTGCTCGCGATCGCCCGTCTGGACCGGATCGGGCACCGGCGGCTGCAGCTGACCGGGTTCGCGATGATGGCCCTCTGCTTCGCGATAATCGCGATCGTGCCGGGATTGACCACCATGGTCGTGCCGTTCCTGCTCGTCTACGGCGTGAGCTACTTCTTCACCGAGTTCGGCCCTAACATGACCACGTTCGTCATGCCCAGCGAGCTGTACCCGGTCAGCATGCGTGCGACCGGGCACGGGATCTCCGCTGGCGTCGGCAAACTCGGCGCGTTCATCGGGGTCTTCCTGTTCCCGGTGCTCCAGACGTCCCTGGGCCTGCGCGGCACGCTGCTGCTCACCGCCGGGGTGTCCGTGCTCGGCTTCGCCCTCACCCTGGTGCTGCCCGAGCCCGCAGGCCGCAGCCTGGAAGACATGATCCCCACCACCGCCGACGTGGCCGTCCAGCCGTTGCGGGTGGCCGGTCAGGCGCCAGCGGGCTGACCATCCTCATGTCCCGGATTCCCGGCGAAGCGCGGCAGCGCTGCTAAGAGAGTGGCATGCGCAGCGTCATCTGTGGCCGTGGGTATCTGTGCGGCGGCCATGGTGAGGAACGCGGCGGTGCAGCCGAAGGTCTCGCCGATGGCACGGCCCGCTAGCCGGGCCAGATACGCCCGGTATCGGGTCATCTCCCAGGCCAGCCCGCGCGGTGTCAGCGGCCCGGATGCGGGCTGTGGCACCAGTTTCCATGTCCACGCCGTGATCGGTGCTTCCGCTGTGCCGTGACCGGGCCCGCCAGGCTGGATGAACTCGGCCAGGTCGGCCTCGTCACCGATCCGGTTCCGGACAAAACGCAGGCCGCCCAGGGTTTCCTCAATCAGCCGGCGTTGCGCCAGTCCCTGGCCTGCCATCACGTCGTCGTAAGCGTCCGGGTGGTGGCGGACCAGCGTTGCGTCAACGATGGTGACCCACCACACCGCTTCGCCGATCACGGCGAACGCACGTGGCTGGTCGGCTGCCCTTACCTGAGCCAGCCGGGCGGCGGTGTCACTCATCGCGGTGACGGACCACAGCAGCGCGGTTGCCCCGGCTGCCTGGTCACCTGTGCGCTCAGTGTTCCACGCCTCTCGGCAGGCGGCACTGCAAAAACGGTCGTGCTCGCGCCGGGGCGTGTACAGCGTGCCGCACTCGTCGCAGGTCCGGGTGTCACCCACCGCGTCATGGTACGCGTGGAATCTAACGGAAGGCCCTCCCGGGCAGGGATTTTGCCCGTACTCATCCGGGCGCTTGCGGCGGCGGCCCAGGCTGCAGACCCGTTGCGGGCGGACTCTTGCCCGATTAATGTCCTCTGCGGACCGGCCCCTCCGAGGCCCTGACCGCCGAGGTCCGCGGGCGCAGCCCAGGTTGCTTGGCTCTGTAAGCGCCTCGACGTCTGTACGCCTGGGCATCCTGGCCTCACTACCGCGCTCTTCCCCTTCGTGCCGCCCGGCGGCCCGGGAGGCCCATATCCGTTGAGGTGGAGCCCGTACGTCCTGGGCGGACGATTTGCTTTAGCTGCACCACACCAGGCTGGCCCAGCGGGCGTCCTCAGGCTCGCCGACCGCCACCCCGCCTAAGCTCAGCGCGATCTGCATCCGTCAAGGACTTGCGCGGCGTATTCGTTCTCACGTTGGCCCCGCCAGCACGCGTCGCGCGTCCTCAGAAGATAAAGGGGATCAGCATTTTCGTGGACTGCTGGTACTCCGGATAGGCACGGGGGAAGAGCCTGGTCATATTGCGCTCCTCCACGAAGGCGCTGTAGATGAAGTACCCGCCGATCAGTGCCACGGCGATCAGCCACCAGACGCTGACGGCGATCGCCGAGCCGATCATCGCCAGCAGGATGCCGGTGTAAATCGGGTGCCGGATCGTCCGGTACGGGCCGGATGTGACCAGCTCGGGGTCTTCCTTCGTGGACGTCGGCATTCCCCAGTTCCGGCCGAGGTAGATCCGCGCCCAGACGGCCAGTCCCAGGCCGAGGACCCAGATGGCGAGGCCGACGCCCCACAGGACCGGGTCTCTGACGTATCCGACGCCATGCCCCTTCAGCACCCGCAGCCGGACCAGGAGCACGACGACCAGGATGAGCACCACCCGGACGCCCGCGAAGCGCGCCCAGTTGCCCCGTCCCCGCTGTCCCCGCTTGGCCCCGGCGGATGCGGCGAACCAGCCCACCCAGAAGATGACCCAGCCCACGCCGATCACGATGTCAACCACTCGCATCGAAGTACCCCTCCGTGCCCGGATCGCCGGCAGCGCGCACGTACCGCCGCTGCCCGTCATTGCCGTCCCGCGCGAGATCTGCCCCGCGTATTCATGCGGCGCCGGCCCGGTCGCGCAGCGGGAAGGCGAAGTCGCTGCCGCCGCGCCTGCTGGCGTCGGTCACTGGCGCGGTGGTAGTCAGGAGGGTAACGCGCACGCCCAGGTCACTGGGCTGCCGCTGCTGCTCGGCCGCCCAGGCCATGGCCGAGTCCGAGACGAGCTGCGACTGCGCCGCCGTCGCGGGTCCTGGCCAGGTGAATGTAGGCCTCCTGGTGCGCAGGCTCGGTGCGCAGGGTGAGTCCGGGGAAACTGGCGGCGAGCTGGCCGGCCAGGTCCTGCGGCACCGGCCAGCAGAACTCCACCGGGCCGTCGCTGTCCTGGTTCACCTCCCCGTAGTAGATCAGGAACGCGGCCCCGGCGACGCCTTCTACCCGCGGCGGCGGCTGGGCCTTGAGCATGCCGATGACCTCCTTGCCCAGGTCCCAGACTTCCTGCTGATTGCTGGCATGCCGCAGCAGGCAGAGCAGGCTGCGGGCGGGGATATCGCGGACCTTGACCTCGTACATGACGTTCCTCTTTCCAGTCAGGCGGTCAACGAGGTAGCCGGCCAGGTCCCGGCGGGCAGCATGATCGGCTTCAGCCCCTGACCAGTAAGCGCCGACTTGCGCCGCAGCGGCCTCCGGCTCCAGGCTGAGGATCAGCTGGATCTGCGCCAGCGGCACTCCGATCTGGCGCAGCGACGCGACCAGCCGAGCGTTGTCCAGCTGACCGGCGGCATACCAGCGGTAACCAGAGTCCGGATCGACCTGGGCGGGCGGCAGCAGTCCCAGCTCGTCATACAGGCGCAGCGCCTTCGCCGACAGGCGGGACAGCCTGGCGAACTCACCGATGCTCATCAGGTCCACGGACGGCTCCCTCGTGCCGGGCCGACGCCCGGCTCCCCAGACTGTGCGGCTTCCCCCAGGGTCAAGGTCAAATTAGCGGTCTGCCGCCCTGCCGGTCAGCCCGGCCGAGCTGCGGCACTGGCTGCGCAGCACCTCGGGCAGCTCGCGGCCACGGCCTGGATCAGCGTGCGTCGCGGCCGGGGCGAGCCAGCAGCGGACGTGAGCCGGAACACCCCGGACCCAGGCACACTGCGGGCAGATCGCCTGGATCGCCGACGCCCTCGAACGGCGCGACATCGACGCCCTCGCCAACTTCGCACAGACACCCGGGATGCCCTACGCCCACCCGACCAGCGAGCACTACACCCCCGCTGTTTGTGGCCATTGGCGCCGGCAACGACACCAGCCCCGTTCAGACCACCATCGACGGCTACGCCTTGGGCCTGGCCAAATTGGTCCTTCCAGATCGCCTGAGGGAGACCATGGCAGCATGACAGACATGACAGCCGCGACGAGCACCACTGGTACGAGCGGAGCAGCGGCGCTGTGGGCGGTGCGACCTGACCTCAGTGTTGGCCCGACGATCGACCATCTGCACCGGTTGGCGCAGATCGGCGGGAAGTACACGCTCGACCAGACCTACGAGCCGAACTGGGGCAACATCGTCCTGGACGTTACCGGTCGCGGTTTCGCGACACCGACTGTCCGCCGCGGTGACGTCATCTTCAGGGTCAACTACGACCTGCTCGACCATCAGGTCACCATCGCTTTTAACTTTGGTCGGGCCTGCCTACCTCTGCAGGTGGGCTCAGTCGCCACCTTCTACGCCGACTTCGTGGCCGCGGCGGCCACGCTTGGCATACCAGCCCCGGGCAGCACGATCGAACCCGAGATCCCCGGCGCCCCCCGAGTCAACGCCGACGATGAGGAACGGCCGTACGAGCCGACAGTCGCCTCCTGGGTCGCCACGGCCTACGCCAGCGCCGGGGACGCCCTGACCACCTGGCAGGCCCCCTACCGCGGACACCGACCACGGGTCGGGATCATGTGGGGCGGCTTCGACCTGTCCGCCACCCGCTACAACGGACGACGCATCACCCCGTCAGACCAGATCGATGTTCCGCGCAACGGCATGACCGAGCAGGTCGCCGCTGTTGGCTTCGTCCTCGGAGACGACACCTCACCCGCCAACTTCTACGCCTAGTCTCACCCTCGCCAGCAGGTTTCTCCGACTTTGACCTCCCGGTACCCGGGGCCCAGTACGACGCGACGGCCGGACTCGCGAACCTCCCCTGGGACGCAGCCCGGGCCACGCCCGACCCGGCCGGAGCTGTCGTCGCGTTCGGGGACGCCGTCTACCGGGCCGCGGTGGAGCTCGGCGGCTGGGACTCAGACCTCACCCTCGAACGACGCGACGGCTGGTTCGCCGGCAAGCACGCGAGTACGTCAGCAGTCCGTAGCCCACCCACATCACCCGGGGCGCCGAGCACATTGGACGTCCCCGCCCGCCTCACCTTTGCCGATCAGCGTGCAACCTCATCGCAGTCGCGACCGCGAGCGGACCACGGGAACAGCCGCTCTGACGCCCCACGGGCCAGCATCCCCCAGGCCCAGAACCGAGCGATCCGCGCACGGTCACCTACATAGCGAGGCCCACTGTGGGCGCTCCGATCAGGCGGACTGTTGACGCGGATACCCACGGCCCACAGCGTTGCGTCACTCTTAGTAGACCCGTATGACATGAGGTAGCCGCTCTACCTGTGTGCGCCTCATGCCGAGCCCGCACAGGACCCGATTTCCCCAGGTAGGAGTCGCTCTGAGCGGCCCTTCTCGCAGCAAATCGCCTGGTCACAAGCACCCGTCCTACTCGGCGTCTGCCACTCAAATGCCATTCGCCCGAAGCAGGTGCTCGGTTTCAAGTTCGAAAAACTCTCACAACCTGGAGCCCCCTTACGGAATCGAACCGTAGACCTTCTCCTTACCATGGATCACTGTGCAGCTCTGCGGTCCCTGGCAGATGGCCCCTGAGCTGCGGGGACACGAGCACAACCAGCGCTCGCAAGCACCGGACGAGCCCAGGTGAGCTCCGTTTGCCACTCAATCTGCCACTCACTTTGATCTTTCCGGTGTGCAGGCCGACCGCACCGACCAGCTTGCCCACACCGAAGACGTCGTCGCTGCCGGTCGCCCATACCGCCCCACCCCGATCGCGGCGTGGCCGTCGAAGACGATCTCTGGCCGCATGCTGGCTGACACGGTGACTCCCTCCCGCTGTCACGCTCACAGGACGCCGAAGCGGTCATATGCGTCGCGCAGCGTGCTCCCCTGGGCAAGCGCGTCACGCAGCCCGTTCTCCTTCTCCGCCTTCTGCGCCGCACGCTGCACAACCTCCGGCGCAAGCCCCGGGCGCACGACCACGACGCCGTCAACGTCGGCGACCACGAGATCACCGGGCTGGACAAGCAGGCC
>CAWJPL010000026.1:0-60827 GCA_963844695.1 uncultured Actinomycetes bacterium | reverse complement strand
ACTGCTTTGGCACGTCTGGCAGCATCCCGGTACGCTGATGCGGACCGCTTGGTCGTCGGGAGGCTTCGCCTAGTCCGGTCTATGGCGCCGCACTGCTAATGCGGTTTGGGTTTACCGCCCATCCGGGGTTCAAATCCCCGAGCCTCCGCTCCCTGAGCAGCAGCTTCCCCGGTAGATCAGCTACCGGGGGACTGCTGCTCTTTCATGTCCGGGCTAGCACGTCGCTGCCTCGGTATCGCTGCCTCGGTATCACTGTCACAGGCGCGGGGGCTGACTCGTCCTAGGTGACAGAGCGATCACCGAGGAGGAGATGGGATGACTACCGGGCTCAAGTCCCTCAGCGGGGCCGGCACGATCTTGCTGACCACGTACAAGCGCGACGGCACCCCGGTGCCCACGCCGGTGAGCATCGCGTTCGATGGGGATCGTGCCTTCTTCCGCTCCTACGACCAGGCCTGGAAGACCAAGCGGTTGCGCAACAACGCCCGCGTCGAGATTGCGCCCGCCACGCTGCGGGGCAAGCCGACAGGCCCGGCGGTAGCGGCGCGGGCGACCCTGCTGACCGGGGACCAGGCCCAGTTCGCTGCCCGGGCCCTGGCCCGCCGGCATCGCGTGCTGCAGGCGGTCCTGGTGCCGTTCGCGCACCGGATCATGCACTACCAGACGATGCACTACGAACTCGAGCGGGCGTAGCGCAGCGGGCGGTCACGGGCGGCGGCGGTCCGCGGCGCTGGTCACGTTCGCGATGATGGCGGCAAACGGCGGGATCGCCAGCGCCACCAGCGAGATGATGACCGACGCGAGCACGGAGTAGCGGGCCACGACCGCCCACGAGATGACGAACAAGCCGACGCAGACGGTCATCAGCACGAAGTAGCGCCGCTTGTCGCTCCGGGTCGGCGGAGGCCCGGCCGCCCCGCCCCGGTTCTGCCCGTCGCCCGTCACAATACGTCCAGTATGGCTACGGGCCACGTGGCCGCGCGCAGTGGTGCAGGGCGGGCACGGGCCTTCGCCGCGGCCCGGGTGGGTGGGCCCGGGCTACTGGCCTCCGCCGTCTCCGGAGTTCTGCTGGTCTTCGCCGCCGGGCCCGGCGCCCTGGTCGTACTGGCCCCCCCTGGCCTGGCGACTGGTCCTGGCCGGGCTGGTCCTGCTGGCCGGAACCGGAATCCTCCTGTCCGGGCAGGCCGAGCTTCTTCTCGACGGCGTCCTCGCCCTTCTGGACCTGGTCCGGATGGTCCTGCGCGTACTTCTCCGCGTCGTCCTTCAGCTTGTCGAACTCGCTCATGGCGTCCTCCAGGATTGTTTGCCTGCTTCGCGGGTGATGCTTACGGCGCCTTGCGGGAGACGCCGCTACCCGCGCTGAGCACCGCGACACGCACGCGGTGAACCCGATCACCGGCTGCGCGTCCGCTGAGGACCCCGGGTACTGTGGCTCATCCCGGCCCGCCTGGGCGTGCACCGCCAGGGCCCGGTAGGCGTCTGTCAAGCGTCACCTCTAACAGAAAGCGCGCGAATGCGATCTCAGGCGTTTGGGATAGTCCCGGCTACGGTGGCCGCCGGGCTGGCCTTAGCGGCCTGCTCGGGGACCAGTTCCGGGAGTCCGGCCGGGCCGTCGGCGCCGGCCCACAGCGCGTCGCCCGGCGCGCACGCCTCGGCGCCGGTCGAACCGGACACGGTGTCGGCGGTCCGCGCCGACGCTGATGACTACCTCACCTTGTACACCGCGGGCCAGTTCGCCGTCATCTATCAGATGCTGAGCGCCCCGGTCCGGCAGGCCATCGACCAGCAGGCCTGGGTGGCGGTGCACCGGGGCTGCCTCGGCGCGACCGGCGGGATGTCCTACAAGATCCGCCACATCGCCGTGACCGGCCAGACCGCGGTGGTGACGGCGGCCCTCACCGGAGGGGCCGCGAAGCCGGAGAGCGCGACCGAGACGCTGGTCTACGCCAACGGGCACTGGGGGTTCTCGCCCCGGGACCTGGCGCTGTACCGGCACGGGAGCGTGTCCGCGGACGTCGCCGCGGCCAAGGCGGCGGGCGGATGCGCGAGCTGAGCTAGGACTCCAGCCGGCCCAGGATCTCCAGGGCCTCGTCGTGGGCCTGCCCGGCCAGGCCAGGCAGGACCGTCTCGCGGAAGATCTCCGGGAGCACGGTCTCGCGGAAGATGACCGGGTAGGGGCGGTACGCCCCGCTGGCGGCCGCGCCGCCCTCCCCGGGGCCCAGCACCTGGCGGGCCGGGACGGTGCCGAAGTGCGCGAGAACCGCCTCGTTGAAGGCCTCCGGCGCCTGGCCGGTCGCGCCGGACACGATCGTGGTCAGCCTGCGTACGTCCGCCCGGGACTCGGCGGAGGCGCCGGGCGCCTCCTCGGCGGTGAGAGTCCACGCCCATAGTTCGTGCGGTGTGGCCGCGTCACATCGAGCGGTCTCCTCCTCGTCGAACGCCTCCCCGTCCCAGGTGAGGTACCTTCCCGCGGCCTGGCTGGCGACCGGGTCGATGGTCAGCAGGACGTTGACCACCCCGGCCTGCATGGGCTCGGGCTCTGTCATGACGTCTGCCTCCCAGGACTACCGCGCGCTGTCTCGTGGACGTTACCCGCAGCGCGACGGGCCGGCGTCACCGGGAGCACCGCCTCCAGGGAGCACCGTCCCTGGCGAGCAGGGTCAGCGGGGGTCGGGCCGGTCCAGGTTCCAGTGGTGCGAGACCGACAAGACCCATCGGCCGGAGTCGGTGCCCGGCTGCATGAGGAACCGGCTGATCAGCCGCTGGCCACCCTCGTAGTCGCCGTACAGCACGTCGACGGTCAGCGGCTGCCGGGCCTTGATCACCTCAGCCACCGCGACCCGCTCCGGGTCGTCCGCGTCACGGAGCGCCGCCTGCCAGAAACCCGTGTCGGCGGGGGCGAGGTACAGGTCACGGGTCTGCCGCCGGAACCCCGACAGCTCTGGCCGCTGCTCGCCGGTCAGCCGCTCCGGCCAGACCCGCCAGTGCCGCATCACGGCGATGCCGTTTCCGGCGTTGCGCAGCGACATCGCCAGGTAGACCGCATCGCCGTCGACCTCGGCCGTCCCCAGGCCGCCCGCCAGCACGACATGCTTGGAGTCCAGCCAGAAGACCTTCTGATCCGGATCCTGGAGCCGGGACGGGACCAGCAGCGGCTGCAGCCCCACCAGGAGCGACCGCTCCGCCGCCCGGGCGGCCCGGTTGGCCGAGCGCACCGACGCGAACGTGGAGATGGCCAGGACCAGAGTGCCGCCGGCCGTCGCCAGCTCTGCGATGGTGCCCCAGTCAACCCTCATGGCCTGAGCCTAAAGGCGACCGCGGCGGATCAGGGAACCTGGCCCGGGTGGTACACGTCTTCACCACGAGGGCCGTGCCAAGCTAGGTAGCAGCCGGGTGAGTGGGGCCGACCGCAGGGCGGTGGCCGGCTCCCGGGGTGGAAGGCCGTGAGGAGACAGCCATGCGATCTGGCGGGCGTGACTTCCTGCGTCTGTGCGGGGTGGCCATCGTGGTAGGCGGCCTGGCTGCGGCGCTGACCCTGCTGTTCATCCCCCTTAGTGTGCAGCGGGCCTCGTCCGGGCAGATCATCGGGTGGTGCGGCCCTGGTCTCCATTCCGATAACGCCCTCCAGGTGCGGATCGACCCGGGCATCGTCAACACGGGCGGCGGCTCCGGGCCACCGGTGCCCGCCGTCCAGCAGCGGCAGTTCGAGCGGTACTGCACGCACAAGGCGGACGGCCAGCTGGTCGAGGCGGCCGTGATCGCAGTGCTGGCGCTCCTGATCGGGGTGCCCTTGGTCGCGGTCGGCCGGCGTCAGGACGAGACGCCGGCCCCGCCGGGTGCCGGCCCGCCCTCGCTGAGCAGCTCGGGCACTCCCGGCAACACCGTCTGGAAGTAGGACCGGGCCGCGGCGGTCGTTCCCACGTCGAAGCCCGCCTCCTCGGACATGTACCAGCGGTGCTCGAGGATCTCGTGGAAGATCTCGGCGGGGGGCAGGCGGCGGCGCAAGCCCTCCGGGATCGCCACGACCACCGGGTCGTAGACGTCATTGAGCCACTGGCTGGCCGCCACCATCTCGGACACCGGGCGGCCCTGCTTCTGCTCCAGGTAGGCGCGGAAGGTGGCGATGTCGTTGAGCAGCCGTCGGGCCTGGTTCTCCTCCACGACCAGCCCGGTGCGCAGGAACAGCTGGCGCGCGTGATGCCCGGACTCGGAGACCTTGGTCCGCAGCTTGAGCCGGTTCCCGTCCGGCGTGCTGATCAGCTCTATCTCGTCGGCGTCGAAGCCGAGCTCGTTGAGCCGGCGAAGCCGTTGCGCGATCCGGTAACGCTGGTCGTCCGGTTGGAGCAGCTCTTCGCGGGTCAGCTCGTCCCACAGGCGCTCGTAGCGCCGCGGCAGCTCGGCAGCGATCTCCAGCGGGTCCAGCTCCGGGCTCAGCAGCTCCCCGGCCTGGAGGTCGAGGAGCTCCCCGTAGACGCGTTCCTCGGCCAGGTCCACGTCGTAGTGCCGCTGGCCGGCGGTGAGGGTGGGATGGCGCTCACTGGTCTCCGCGTTGACCAGGTATGCCTCGAGCGTGCCCGCGTCGTAACGGAACAACGTGTTGGACAGCGAGCAGTCACCCCAGAAGAAACCGGACAAGTGCAGCCGCACCAGCAGTTCGACCAGGGCGTCGAGCAGCCGGTCGGTCGGCTGGCCGCCTCGCGGGCTGGAGAAGACGGCGCGGTAGGTGGTGGAGAAGTCCAGGAACCGGGTGACCAGGATCGCCTCGGCATCCGGCCCGCGGTCCACCACGATGCCCACCACATGTACCGCGGGCACGTTGAGCTCCGCCAGTTCACGCAGTAGCCGGTACTCGCGCCGGGCGAGGTTCTCATTGATCGCCTTGAGCGCGTACAGCTCGCCGTCGTCGGCGACGAACCGGACGATGTGCCGGGAGATACCGCGCTGCCGGATCTCGACCAGGCGCGGATCCTGCCACTCTTCGAGCGGCTCCGTCCACGGTAGGGTCAGCAGACCGGCAGCTTCCTCCGTCGGCGGGCTGAAGACGAACCGCACCGCGTGAACTCGCCTCCTCAGCCCATCCGGCCTGGCACTATTACACCGCATAGCGGAGTCGACGTAACTCTAGGGTGAACGTAGCGTCATCGCGGACGTGGGGGGGATCCCGGATCTTTTCCAAGCTTTCACCATCTGGGTTCCAATGGATAGCCAATATCGATCTTTTGTGCTGCATGGTTGAGGAGTGACCCGTATGCGCATTTCCGTCATTGGGACCGGATATCTGGGTGCCGTGCACGCCGCCTGCATGGCGGACATCGGCCACGAAGTCCTCGGCGTGGACGCCGATGCCCAGAAGATCGCCGCGCTCCAGGACGGCCACGCGCCCTTCTTCGAGCCCGGGCTCGAAGAGATCCTGGTCCGGGCGCTGGGTTCGGGGAAGCTCCGCTTCAGCACCTCCCTGCAGGAGGCGGCCGGGTTCGCCGACGCCCACTTCATCTGCGTGGGAACCCCGCAGCTGCCGGGGGCGGCCGGCGCCGACCTGAGTCACATCGAGGCGGTGGTAGACGGGTTGGCCCCGTACCTGACCCGTGACTGCCTGGTGATCGGCAAGTCCACGGTCCCGGTCGGCACCGCGGCCCGGCTGGCCGCCCGGGTCGCCCAGCTCGCCCCGGCGGGCGCCGCCGCGGGCCTGGCCTGGAATCCGGAGTTCCTCCGCGAGGGCTTCGCGGTAGAGGACACGCTGCGGCCGGACCGGATCGTGGTGGGCATTACGTCACAGACCGCTGACGTCACGCTCCGGGCGATCTACGAAAGCGTGCTGGAGCTGGGGACGCCGTACATCACGACCGATCTGGCCACGGCGGAACTGGTCAAGGTGGCCGCGAACGCCTTCCTGGCCACCAAGATCTCCTTCATCAACGCGGTCTCCAACGTGTGCGGCGCGGCCGGCGCGGACGTGATGACCCTCGCGGACGCGCTCGGCCACGACACCCGCATCGGCCGCCGGTTCCTGTCCGCGGGGCTCGGCTTCGGCGGCGGCTGCCTGTCCAAGGACATCCGGGCCTTCATGGCCCGCGCCGACGAGCTGGGTGTAGGTGACTCCCTGCAGTTCCTCCGGGAGGTCGACCAGATCAACACGGGACGGCGGGCGCTGGCCGTCGAGGCGGCCCGTGAGCTCGCCGGCGGGTCCTTCGCCGGCCGGAACGTGGCCGTGCTGGGCGCCGCGTTCAAGCCCGACACCGACGATGTCCGCGACTCGCCCGCCCTGGACGTGGCCCGGACCATCCGCGCCGAGGGCGCGGTCGTGCGGGTACACGACCCCCGGGCCACGTACAACGCCCGCCGGGCCTGCCCGGACCTGGACTACGTCGAGGAAGCGGTCAAGGCCTGCGAGGCGGCCGACGTCGTGCTGCACCTCACCGAATGGAGTGAGTACCGCGACCTCGATCCGGCGCACCTGCTTTCGGTGGTCCGGACCCCCTGCCTTCTCGACGGGCGCAACGTGCTGCCCCTGGCCGAGTGGCAGGCTGCGGGCTGGACCGTGCAGGCGCTGGGTGGCGCAATCCGGTAAGCATGGGGGCCGGTCAGCGTGGGGGCCGGTCAGCGTCAGCGTCGGTGGTCAGTGCTTCGCGGCCGACGCCATCCGCACTTCCTCCGGCCGGGAGCGGAACCACTCGACCGTGCGGCGGACGCCGTCCTCCACCCCGATCTGCGGCTGCCAGCCGAGTACCTGGCTGGCCCGGGTGATGTCCGGGCAGCGGCGGGCCGGGTCATCGACCGGCAGGGGCAGATGCTCCACCGGCGAGTCCGAGCCCGTCACCCGGAGTATCAGCCGCGCGAAGTCAGCGACGGTGAACTCCTCCGGGTTGCCCAGGTTCACCGGGCCGCTCTCGGCGCAGTCGATCATGCCTACGATGCCGCGGATGAGGTCGTCGACATAGCAGAAACTCCGCGTCTGGCCGCCGTCACCGTAAATAGTGAGCGGATCGCCATTCAGCGCCTGGGAGATGAAGTTCGTGACAACGCGGCCGTCCCGGGCGCTCATCCGCGGGCCGTACGTATTGAAGATCCGGAGTATGCCGGCATTGACGCCGAGAGTTTCCCGGTAGGCCCGGGTCAGGGCCTCGGCGAATCGCTTGGCCTCGTCGTACACACTTCTCGGGCCGACCGGGTTGACGTTGCCCCAGTAGTCTTCGCTTTGCGGATGCACGGCCGGGTCACCGTAGACCTCGCTGGTGGAGGCCAGGACGAATCGCGCGCCGTGCCGCTGGGCCAGCCGCAGTGCGTTCTCGGTCCCGCGGCTGCCTACGGCCAGAGTCTCGAGGGGAAGGCGCAGATAGTCCGGCGGGGAAGCCGGGCTGGCGAGGTGCGCGACGACGTCCACCGGCCCGGGCACGTCGAGGGCGGAACTGACGTCGGCTTCCACGAACGTGAAACCGGGCTGGCCCATCAGGTGCGCAACGTTGTCCGGCCGGCCGGTGGCCATGTTGTCCACGCATACGGCGCTGTCGCCCCGGGCCATTATCGCGTCACACAGATGGGAACCGAGGAAACCGGCGCCACCTGTCACCACGACTCGCATTGCTTCTCCTATCGAGACTATTGACCGGGCCCAGCTCACCGCGGCCCCCCGGATTACGCGCCAGCAATCAGCGCCGGGGTAATCAGCCGGTAAATTTGTCCCGGCGAGGCCGGTACAAATTACGTTCAGAATGTATCAGCGCCCCGGCGTGCCCGCCGCCTCGGCCCTTCTGTCCGGGTTAGCCGGAGAGGCCGGCGGCCGGGCCCGCCAGCCGGTCACGCTCACTCCGGAGCGGGCGGCACTACGACGATCATCGTCAGGGACAGTGGCCCGGTCCCGTCGTTCTGGTAGGCGTGCGGGACGCCGCCTGGGAACCGGGCTGACTGCCCGGCCGTCACCTGATACTGCTCCCCGGCCACGGTCAGCGTCAGCGTGCCCGCTTCGACCCAGGCCAGCTCCCGGGTGGCAGGCATGTGGGCGTCACCGCCGAAGCCCTCACCTGGCTGGAGCGTCCAGCGCCACAGCTCTGCCGCCCAGGGCGGCTCGGTGGCGGCGATGATGGTGCCCGTCCCCCCGGCTGGGCCCCGCCAGAGGACCCGCGCCTGCTCGGGTCCGCTCACCCGCACGCTGGATTCGCTGGTGACCTCGACCAGCCTGGTTATCGGCACGCCGAACGCGTCGCTCACCCGGGCCAGGGTGGCCAGGTTCGGGTTGGCCCGTCCTTGTTCCAGGGAGACCAGGACCCCTTTGCTCACCCCGGACCGGGCGGCCAGCTGGTCGAGCGACCACCCTCGCTCGGCCCGCATCGCCTGGAGAGTCCGGGCCAGGGCGGCCGAGATGTCGGCAGCAGCCATCGTTTATCCGTTCGCTTTCGCAGTTGTCGGTCGGTACAGTGAACCATGTAGTTCGCTATAACGACCGGTCTTCGTGCTCCGCCTGTTCCTCCGGGCCCGCTCGGCGGGGCCTGTGCCACGGGGCGTGCTCAACGGGGACCGCCTGACTGGGCCTGCCGACTGGGCCCGCTCGACTGGGAGCCATCGTGATCATTGTCTTCGCCCTGGCGGCCGCCGTGCTCTACGGCAGTGCCGACTTTCTCGGCGGCGCGGTGTCGCGGCGTACCCATGTCCTCTCCGTGCTCATCGTGTCGGCCCCGGCGGGGGCCGTGGTGCTGCTGACCGCGGCGCTGGCCGCGGGCGGCCCGATCGTGACGGCCGGCCTGCCCTGGGCCGCGGCGGCCGGCGCGGCCGGCGGCACCGGGCTCATCATGTTCTATGCGGGCCTCGCCGCGGGGCCGATGCGCGTGGTGGCCCCGGTCTCAGCGCTGGTCTCCACCGTGCTCCCGGTCGGCGTCGCGATCGCGGGCGGGGAGCGCCCCGGGACCCTGGCCTACGTCGGCGGCGGCGTCTGCCTGGTGGCCACGGTACTGGTGAGCTCGGAGGGGATCGGCCGGCGGCAGCCCGACGCCCGCCCGGCCGGCCGCGGTCTTCTCCTCGGCGCCGGCGGCGGCGTGGGGTTCGGCTTGTTCTTCCTCTTCCTCCAGCACGCGGGCGCCTCGGGCGTGCTGTGGCCCAGCGCGGTGGCCCGGATCACCGGGGCGTTGATCGTGACCGGGGCGGTGGCCTGGATGGGCGGCGTGGCCTGGCGCGCGGTCAGCCCCTGGCTGCTGGCCGGGGCAGTCGCCTCCGGATTGCTCGACGCCGGCGCGAACGTCTGCTACGTGGTGGCCACCCGGGACGGGTTGTTCGGCATCGCGGTGGTGCTGACCTCGCTCTACCCCGGGATTACCGTGCTGCTGGCCCGGCTCGTGCTGGGGGAGCGGATGCGGTTCCCGCAACTGGCCGGGCTGCTGCTGGCCGTGGCCGGCATCGCCCTCGTCAGCGTGTGAGGGCGTGCCCCTCAGCGACTGGCGGCGTGACCGGCCATGCGGCGGGCAGCGTGACCCGGCAGCATGACGGGCAGACTCGTGCTGCCGGACGCTCAGGTCTGACCGTCCGGCAGCACGAACCCCGGGGAAGGGATAGACAGCGCTGCGGGCGACTCAGTCGTCGCCGAAGTCTCTATTCTCCGCGACGAGGGTGTCTCCGGACACCGTCTTGCGTCCCTTGCACAGCGGACAGAGGTAAGTGGTCTCTTCCCCGTCCTCGTTCTGCTGGATGAGCACGCCCTGGCCGTCGCACTGCGGGCAGGGGATCTTCTCAGCCGGGAAGATCAGGGCGCAGATCTCAAGGTAGAGCTGCTCGGGGTAGGGCACGTGATCGATGTTGCGCAGGGCCTGGTCCTGGCCCGCCGACTCCAGGATGAACTCCCCGAAGCCCAGCAAGCGGCCGAGCGAGGAACGCTGGAAGCTCATGTCCGTGACCTTGACCAGCGGCATCATCGCTATCTTGCGGGTGAACACGCCGCTGGCCTGGAGCATCCGGTCCGACGTGACCACGAAGTAGTCCTCGGACCACTCCCAGGTCTTGAAGGCCAGGTAGAGCAGCAGCCCCACGACGATCAGCACCAGGACGAGGATGCCGTCGTGGGAGTTGTGCAGCACCGTGGTCCCCAGTACCAGGGCGATGAGCAGCCCGGCCAGCGCGATCGCGATCGGGACGATGAGCACCGCAGGGTGCTTGCGCACCGTGATGACCTGGTGTTCGTGGGGCAGCAGGTACTTGTTGACCGCCGCAGGGCCGGCGTTGCGCGGGGCGATCAGCCGCATCGCTGGCTCACAGCGAGTTCACGAACGTCGCCAGGGAATTGCCGGCGTCCTTGAGGAGGTTCAGGATGCTGTTGATGACATTCGCGGCCCCTTGAGGCTGCGTGAGCAGGTAAAAGGCCAGGAAGATGACGATCGCCCAGGTGATGATCTTCTTCAGCATGATCAGCTCCGCGGTCGTCGGCTGCGTTCAGCCCGTTAGCTTAGTTTAGCCCAGCGTAATTGCATTACCAAGACTACCGATTACAAGGAAGCCACCGTACCTTGATCCCCCGCTGGGGCGAACATCACGCGCCGCCGGGCCGGAAAATTGGACGGTTCCCGTCCCGTAGGCCCCGGCTCCCGACGCCGGTAACAATAGGTGCACATCTCACTGCCTTGGGTAGTGAAATCTCCCCGCGGTCTCACGGCCCCTGGCGAGCCTGGTGATTGCCACACGGGCCTGCCGTCGATCTGACACCATTCCCTTGCCGAAGAGAGCCCAGGTGAGGTGCGATGACGGATGTGAATGGCGGCAACGTCGCCGTGATCGTCTACCGCGAGGATGACGCGTGGGACACCGAAGTTCTCCCGGTCGCCCTCACCGAGGACCTGAGGGGGCTGATCCACGCCCTCCGCCAGCAGCCGAGCGTGGGCGGCACGATTGGGCTGGTGGCGGTCGGGGATGACTTCTTCGTGGCGCTACGGGTGCTCGGCGGCGAGGTCTCGGTGTTCCTGTCCGACCTGACCGCCGCGGTGGACTGGCCGCTGGCCCGCCAGATACTCGACTACCTGGACATCGCGGTCCCCGGCGAGGACGACCTGGACCAGGTACTGCCCGCCGGCGAGATGTCCATCTTCGCGGACCTGGGCGTCGACGAGATGGATCTGGGAGCGCTGTCCGGCGACCTGGACCTGTTCCCTGACGAGGCGCTGGCCAGCATCGCCCGCCGGCTCGGCTTCGGCGGCACGCTGGACCGGGCGCTGGACGCCGCGCTCGGCCCGTGAGCACCGGGTACGCGGCCACCTTCGAGCCCGCGATGCGCGCCGCCCTCGCGGAGGCGGACGCGGCCCTGGCCATGCAGCCTGCCGAGGTCCCGGTCGGCGCGGTGGTCCTGGACGCCGGGGGCGCGATCATCGGCCGGGGGCACAACCGCCGCGAGGCCGATGCGGACCCCACGGCCCACGCCGAGATCGTGGCCATCCGCGCGGCGGCCGCAGCGTCAGGTGACTGGCGGCTGGCGGGCTGCAGCCTGGTCGTCACCCTGGAGCCGTGCACCCTGTGCGCGGGGGCGATCTCCGCGGCGCGGATGGCCCGGCTCGTGTACGGTGCCGCCGATCCGCGCGCCGGGGCGGTCGGCTCGCTGTGGGACGTACTTCGCGATCGTCGGCTGGACCAGCAGACCGAGGTCATCGCCGGGGTGCTGGAGGACGAGTGCGCTCGCCTGCTGCGCGAGTTCTTCGCCGGCCGCAGGCCCGCGGGCGGCTGACGCCACCGCGGGCGGCTGACGCGCCGCAGGCGGCCCCCACAGCACCCGGCGACAATAGCGTTGCGGCTGCCCCCAGGCTGGGCCGGCGGCCCGTCATGTCAGGTAGGCTCAGCCGCGGTGGAGTCGCCTAGTGGCCGAGGGCGCACGCCTCGAAAGCGTGTGAGGGGGCAACCCCTCCGTGGGTTCAAATCCCACCTCCACCGCCCATATGGATCGCCGGTTGCGCTTCTTCTGCGCGGCGGCGCTCCCGCCCATGGACCATGGGGTCCGTGCACCGCCGGCCTGACCACGTGCCGGCGTCCGCCCAGCTGAGGGGATGGAGTGCTAGAGCCGCAGAGCACCGCGCTATTCATCCTCCTGATGGTGGTGTTCTGCGCCCTGGTCTGCTGGATGGCTCTGACCAGGCAGGTGGTGTTCCGGGTGCTCGCGGCCTGCCTCGCGTTCATCCCCGCGATGCTGTTCGGGGTGGCGGCGGTCAACAAGTACTACGACTACTACCAGACCTGGGGAGCGGCCGCCTCGGACCTCGGTGGCCAGGGCAGCAGCCAGGTGACCACGGCGACCAGCGTCAGCCACGCGTCAGCGGCGCAGATCAGCGCCATCCTGGGCAGCCGGGTGAACGTCCGCACCGCGGCCGCGCACGGGCAGACCATCCGGCTCACGGTACGGGGCAAGTCCAGCCACCTGAGCCGCACCGTCTTCGTCTACCTGCCGCCGCAGTACTTCCGCTCAGCCTTCAGCGGTTACCGCTTTCCGGTCATCGAGCTGCTGCCCGGGTTCCCGGGCAGCCCGGCGGACTGGATCAACGTGGTGGGCATCACCGCGGCGTACAGCACCCTGCTGGCCGACGGCGCGGCGGTCAAGCCCGCGGTGCTGGTCATGCCGGACACCAACGGGGGCCGGCGGATCTCGCTGCAGTGCCTGAACGTCCGGCACGGACCCCAGGACGCCACCTTCCTGGTCCACGACCTGCCTGCCTATCTGCCGGGCATCCTGCGGGTGCAGCCGCAAGGACCGGCCTGGGGTATCGCGGGCTACTCCGAAGGTGGTTACTGCACAGCCAACCTGGCCCTGGTCTACCGGCTGCGCTACGGCGCGGCCGGCGTGATGAGCGGCTACTTCTCGCCCAGCGATGACCAGCTGGGCAACCCGGTGCACACCGTCAACCCGTTCGGCCACGATCCGCACTGCGCGCCGGACCAACACGCCCCTGCTACGGATCACCCGGCTCCCGGTGAGCGCCCGGATCCCCCGGTTCTGGCTCGGCGTCGGAGGGAAGGACAGTCTCCGGGCTCCGCGCGGGGCGGCAGTTCCAGCGCCTGGTCCTGGCCCGGCAGCCGGGCGTCCAGCTGAATGTGGTGCCGGGCGGCGGGCACACCATGGCTACCTGGCGGGCCCTGGTGCCCTCGCTGCTGGAGTGGATGACGCCGTTGCTGACCCAGGCGGCACAGCACCCGGTCCCGGTCAACCAGGTCGGGAAGGCGCACGCAGCACGCAAGGACCGGCACCGCAGGGCCAGAGTCAGCCAGGCCTCCGGCGGCTCAGTCCGTGATGCTCCCACCCCGCCTGCGTGAGTGCTTCGGCTGATGCCCGGTATCGAGATCGAGCACCCGGGCGTGCAGCACGGACCGCTGGTGCAGGGCCGCGCCGAGCGCCCGGTGCAGGCCGTCTTCCAGGTAGAGCTCGCCGCGCCAGTGAATAACGTGCGGGAACAGGTCACCGTAGAAGGTGGAGTCCTTGGACAGCAGCAGCCGGAGATCCAGCACCGCCTTGGTGGTGATCAGCTGGTCCAGCCGGACCGGGCGCGGCGGTACCTCCGCCCACTCCCGCGTGGTCCGGGCATGGTCGGGATAGGGTCTCCCTTCCCCGACCTGCTTGAAGATCACGGCATGAGTCTAGTTGAGTGCAGCGCGCCAGGGGCGGCTGCCGGAGCGCGGCCTACCGCTGAGCCCTCCGGAGCTCCCGGCCCCGGGCGGCACGGCCGTGCTGTCAGCTCCCCACCTGGTCGGCAGCACGACCGTGCGCGCTCATTGGAGCCGGACGTGAGGGCGACCGAGGAGGCGACGCAGTCTCCTCGAGGTCATCGGCCGCTCCTGCCGTTGGAAAACAGCTCCCGCACTATGCACGGTTTATGCCGCTATCCGGTTCAATGGGCTCGGCATTCGCGGCCGAAGGGACTGGAGGTGCTCTTGGGGCTTGAGCTAACAGCGTCCCGCGTAGGCCCCGCTGGTGTACGTGGTCCACGGGGACCAGTTGGTGCCATTGCCGGACATGATGACCGCTGCCCGGGCGTTCCCGTAGGCGTTGTAGGTGGAGAGCGAGCCGTTGACCGGGTTGATCTGCCAGTAGCCGCGCTCGCCGACGGTTCCGGTGGCGAACTGGTTGCCGCCGGACTCGGCCATCGCGATGGACGCCGCGGTGACCTCCACGGCCGGCGATCCGCCCGCCTTGACCCACAGGGCTTCCAGGCCGCCGCAGCCCAGTGTGCCGGACAGGTTCGTCGTCGTGGCCGCGGTACCGACGGCGGCGTGGCTGCCAGTCCCGCCGGCCTCGCCGGAGGAGGCATGCCGGGGGGTATAGCTGGTGGTGCTGGCCGAGGACTGGGCGGGCATGGCCGCAGGGGCGGGCAGGTGCCGCGGCAGGCGGAGTTCCTCACCCACGTAGATCAGGTTCGGGTTGCTGATCTTCGACTTGTTGGCCGCGTACAGCGACCGCCAGTTGGCGTCTTTGCCGTAGAAGCGCTGGGTGACGCCGGACAGCGTGTCCCCGGTCCGCACGGCGTAGGTCCGGCGGGCCGCGTCCGAGTGATGGGCGCTGGCCATCTCGGCGCTGGCCGCCTCCGTGCTCGCGGCCGCCGTGCTGGCCGCCCCCGTGCTCGCCGCCCCCGTGCTGGCGGGCAGGGCGGTGTCGTCCAGGTGCGCGTGGATCACGTGCGGGGCCGTGGCGGCAGGCCCGGCGGCGGTCACCCCGCCGGCGTGCGGAGCCGCGGCGGCGAGCGTGCCCACCACCACAACGGCGGGGGCAGCCTTTCCTGCCGTCTGGGCGACCTTTTCCACCTGTGAGGGCGTCGTGTGCTGGCCGGTCCGCCTGATCTTCCGTTTCCTGCGATGACTGGGGACTGAACTCACGAGGCTCCTCATGCCGGAATTCGCCCGGATACTCGGCCTAATGCGCCTTTCCGCGGGCCTGACGGTGGCTATTCCTCAGGCATGCTGCCAGGACACCGGGGCTCCGCGCAGTCAAACCGTGCACTGAGCGCAGCAGGTCGACCTGAGGCATAAAACGGTACGAAACACGCGCACCATGAGTAGTCGTCCTCCCCAAGGGCCGGGGCGGCCGGCCGGCCTCGTCGGACACAATGGCCCGATGGAACCCGCCAGCCGGCCCTCCGTCCCGACCAGGCCGTCCCTGCTGTCAGCCCGGCTTATCGTGCGGCCGCTGCCGTGGGATGCGGTCCGCGCCATCAGCGGGGGGAGTCGCCTGGACGACTGGGCCGCCGACTACCCGAGTGAGGGCGACGTCATCATCGCCGGGCTGCTTGCGGACGTGGGACCGGCCGTGGCCGACCCCGCTGACCAGGCCTGGGGTCATCGCCAGGTGGTCGAGCAGGCCAGCGGCCTGGTGGTGGGCGGGATCGGGTTCTTCGGGCCGCCCCGGGAGAGCGGGGAGGTGGAGGTTGGTTATGGCATCGTGCCCTCGCGGCAAGGCCGTGGCTACGCCACCGAGGCACTCGAGGCCATGCTCGCCATGGCCTGGGCGGATCCGCGCGTGACGGCGGTGGTCGCGGGCACCGATCCGGGCAACGCGGCCTCCCAGCGGGTGCTGGAGAAGGCCGGGTTCCGCCGGATCGCGGCCGACGGCGAACTCCGCTACCGGCTCAGCCGCCCGGCCTAGGGCCCGGCCACCGGCCCGGCCGCCCGGCCTCGGGCCCGGCGCTCGCCGAGGCGCCGGGCCGCCCCTGCGCCTGGGGTCCCTGCGCCTGGGGTCCCTGCGCCGCCAGCGTCCGTGCGAGTTCCTCGCGCGAGTGGATGCCGAGCTTCTGGTACACGTGGCGCAGGTGGTACTCGACGGTCTTCGGGCTCAGGAACAGCGCGGCTGCGGCTTCCCGGGTGGTCTTCCCCCCGGTGAGCAGGAGGGCGATCTGCAGCTCTTGCGGGGTCAGCTCGTCGAGCGTGCTCGGGTCGCGGGCTCGCCGTGTCTCGCCGGTCGCGGCCAGCTCCGCCCGCGCACGGTCGGCCCAGGGCTGCGCGTCGAGGCGCTCGAAGACCTCCGCGGCGGCCCGCAGCTGCTCGCGGGCCAGGACCCGGTTGCGGGCCCGGCGCAGCCGCTCGCCGTAGGCCAGCCTGGTCCGGGCCGCCTCGAAGCTGTCGGGAGTGAGCGCGTGCAGGGCCAGGGCCTGCTCGAAGGCCGCGGTGAAGTCACCCTGGCCACCGTCGCGGGGAGCGCCACCGCCGGTCCCGGTGCCGGGCCCGGTGAGCATTCCCTGGCAGCGGAGCGCCCGAGCCAGCGACCACGGCTGCCCCTTGGCCTCCGCTGCGGCCACGAAGCGCGCAGCGACCCGCCGCGCCTCCTCGTGGTCGCCGAGCCGCAGGTACGCCTCGACGAGGTCCGCCGCCGGTGAAAGGTCGACATCGGTGATGCCCAGCTCGTCCAGCAGCCGGTCCAGCTGCTCGAAGTGCCCCGCGGCCAGTGCGGCCGCACCGAGGCCGAGTTCGAGTTCGCCCAGGGCCGCCGTGGCCCAGACTTCGTACAGCCGCGTCCCGAGTTCCGCTGAGAGCCGCAGGGCCTCCGCGGCGCAGCGGCGGCACTCCTGCTCCCGTCCGCGGCGGGCCTGCAGCCAGGCCAGGCCGGCCAGGCCGAACGTCAGGTCGGTTTGCTGCCCGCTCTCCCGGGCCAGGCCGATAGCTTCCTGGTAGGTCGCCTCGGCGATGGCCCAGCGATCGGTGGTGGCCTGGTCGCGGGCGATCAGGCTGAGGATGAAGGGGAGCGCGCCGACCGCGGCGCGGGCCCGCGCGGTGCGCAGCACCGGCTCCAGCAGCGACCGCCCGGCGTCGGCTTCCCGCAGGATCAGCGGCGCCAGGGCGAGCCACGGGATCAGCCGGAGATCCTCGCGCAGCCCGGGTGAGCTCTCGGCGAGCCCCGTCGCCAGGTGCACGGATTCGGCGCCGGCGGCCGCGTCACCGCCGAGGATGCGCGCGATCCCGACGGCCATGGCGGCCATGAAGCGGACGCGTACCGAGGCGCCCCCGGGCAGCGCCGCGTGGGCCCGTTCGGCGACGGCCAGCATCTCGGCCGGATTCCCCGCGTAGAAGCAGGCGCTGGCGGCCTCGGCGAGCATGCTCACGGCCCGCTCGGGATCGGCCCGCTCGGCCGCCGCGGTCAGGATCGCGTGGCCCCGCATGACCGGGCCGCGGCGGGTCGCGATGTGCCCGGCCAGGGCGGCGATCTCGACCAGCATGACCGGGTCACTGGTGACCGCGCGGGCCTCGTCCAGCAGCGCGACCGCCCGGTCGGCGAGCCCGGCGAGCCAGCCCGCCTCCGCCGCGTCCCGCAGCAGGCGGCCGCGCCGGCCGTGGTCCGCGGCCAGCCGTCCGGCCCGTTCGTACGCGGCCGCGGCGGTCGCGTACGCGCTGCGGCCCCGGCTGCGGGCCCCGGCCTGCTCCAGGGCGGCCGACGCAGCCTCGTCCGGCCCGGTCGCCGCCGCGGCCAGATGCCAGGCCCGGCGGTCCACGTCCCGGTCGGGCAGGGCGCCCGCGAGCGCCCGGTGCGCGTCGCGCCGCTGCCCGGCGGGCGCGTCGGCGTAGATGGCCGAGCGGGCCAGCGGATGGCGGAACCCCACCCGGCCGCTGTCTAGCGTCACCAGCCCCGCGGCTTCCGCGCCGGCCAGCGCCGACAGGTCCACCCCGAGGTGGGCCGCCGCGCGCCCGAGGGTCGTTAGATCGGAGCTGTCACTGGTTGCGGCCAGGACCAGCGCCTGCCGGGTGGTGTCGCTGAGCGTGCCGGCCCGGCGCAGGAAGGCCCGGGCGATCGTGGCCGGGACCAGGACGGGGGCACCTTCCGGGGCGAGCGCCAGGTGTTGCGCGTCCGGGGCGAGTTCGAGCAGCGCGAGCGGGTTGCCCGCGGTCGCGCCGTACAGCCGGGCCGCCACCTCCGGGGCCAGCCCGAGCACCAGCATGGCGGCCTCGTCGCTGGTCAGGCCGGCCAGCCGCAGGGTGGGAAGGTCAGCGCCGTCGAGCAGGGACGGCTCGCCGTCCCGGACCGCGATCAGTACCGCGATGGGATCGGCCACCAGCCGGCGGAACGCGAACAGCAGCGCCTGGGCGCTCGAACCGTCCAGCCAGTGGGCGTCGTCGATCACCACCGCCACCGGCGCGTCCTCCGCATAGGCCGCGAGCAGGCTGAGCGTGGCGGCGCCCACGGCGAACCGTTCGTGGCCCGAGCCCGGCCGCAGGGCCAGCGCGCTCTCCATCGCGGCCGCCTGGGGCCCCGGGATCTTCCCCAGCATCGGCAGCGCCGGGCGGATCAGCTCGAGCAGGGCCGCGAACGGTATCTGGGCTTCCGACTCGATCCCCCGGGCCTGCAGCAGCCGCATTCCGGTGGCCTGCCCGGCGGCGTAGCCGAGCAGTGCCGTCTTGCCGATTCCCGGCTCGCCAGCCAGCGCGAGCGTCGCGCTCGTCCCCGATCGTGCCTGCGCGAGAGCGCGCCCGATTTCCTGCCGCTCCCGCGCCCGCCCCAGCAGCATGGCGCGATTGTAAGCACCTGGTCTCCGGCCGGATAGGGGCGTCCGGCCTAGGTGGGCCACGGAAAGGACTAGGTGGGCCCCGGAAGCGAGCCAGGTCATCGCGAACCTACGCTCGCTCAAAACCGATCAGGGGGAGGGCATGATGAGCACTATCGAGCAGGCCGCCGAGGTCGACGGGGACAAGCTCATGCAGTTCGTGTTCCGCGCGGTGGACGAAGTCGGGGCCACCTTGAACGCGGCGCTGGTCGTCCTGGGCGACAAGCTGGGCTTGTACCGCGCACTGGCCGGCGCGGGACCGCTGGCGCCGGCCGAACTGGCCGAGCGCACCGGCACCGCGGAGCGTTACGTCCGCGAATGGCTGAACGCCCAGGCCGCAGGCGGCTACGTCGAGTACGACCCGGCCAGCGGCCGGTACACCCTGCCGCCCGAGCAGACGGTCGCGCTCACCGACTCGGACAGCCCGGCCTACCTGCCTGGCTTCTTCCAGATCGCGGTGGGCACAGTGCTTGACTCGCCGCGGATCGTCGAGGCGGCCCGCACCGGGGCCGGGCTGGGCTGGCACGAGCACGGATCCGACGTCTTCGACGGCTGCGAGCGGTTCTTCCGCCCGGGCTACAACGCCAGCCTGATCTCGGGATGGCTACCCGCACTGGACGGTGTCGTCGGCAAGCTGGAGGCGGGGGCGCTCGTCGCCGACATCGGCTGCGGCCATGGTTCGTCCACGATCCTGATGGCCCAGGCCTTCCCGGAGTCCAGCTTCGTCGGCTCGGACTACCACGAGGGCTCGATCCAGACGGCCCGGCAGCGGGCGCAGAGCGCCGGGGTGGCGGACCGGGTCCGCTTCGAAGTCGCACCGGCTGCGGCCTACAGCGGCACCGGATATGACCTCGTCACGATGTTCGACTGCCTGCACGACATGGGCGACCCGGTCGGGGCCGCACGTCACGTCCGCTCGACGCTGAAGCCGGACGGCACCTGGATGATCGTGGAGCCCCGGGCCGGCGACCGGGTCGAGGACAACCTGAACCCGGTGGGACGCGCCTACTACGGCTTCTCCACCCTGCTGTGCACGCCCGCCTCGCTCTCCCAGGACGTCGGCCTCGCCCTGGGCGCGCAGGCCGGCGAGGCGAGGATCCGGGACGTCACCGCGACGGGTGGGTTCACCCGCTTCCGCCGCGCAGCGGAGACGCCGTTCAACCTGGTGTTCGAGGCGCGGCCTTGAGCGACCGGACCACAGTCGGCGTGGCGTCCCCGGGCCGGGACAGGCCCGGGGATGCCCGGGGCGGTCAGGTGGGTGAAGGCGCTGGCCGGGGAGGTGTGCGGGGCGAGCAGACCCGGGCGCGCTATCCCGACGCAGAGGGCTACCTGGAGCGGGACGGGGTCCGGGTGTTCTACGAGGTGTACGGCACCGGTGAGCCGACCGTGTTCCTCTTGCCGACGTGGTCGGTCGTCCATTCACGGCCTGGAAGACGCAGATCCCGTACCTGGCCCGGCACGGCCGGGTGGTCACTTTCGACGGGCGCGGCAACGGCCGTTCCGATCGCCCGGAGGCGCGCGGTACGACCGGAGGCCGACTTCGCGGCCGACGCCCGGGCGGTGCTGAACGCCACGGCGCTGAGCGCGCGGTGCGTCGTCTCGCTGTGCGGCTCGGGGCACAGCGCGCACTGCTGCTGGCGGCCGAGCACCCGGAGCGGGTATCCGGATCCGTCTTCGATAGCTCCCGGGGTGCCGCTGGCCGCGATGCCGGCCGATCGCACGCGCTATTCCATGGGACCAGGAGCTGGACACCGACGAGGGCTGGGCCAAGTGGCAACCGCCACTACTGGCTGGCGGGACTACCGCGGATTCCTCGAGTTCTTCTTCTCCCAGATGTTCACCGAGCCGCACTCGACCAAGCAGATCGAGGACGCGTGGGCTGGGGCCTGGACACCACCGCCGAGATCACTCATCGCGACGTGGTCGCGGTGACGAAATGAGCGAGGAGACCACGCGTGGTTGTGCGGCCGGGTTCGCTGCCCGACACTGGTGATCCAGGGCACGGCCGACGCGATCGTCGGGGCTGCCACGGGGCGCCGCCCTTGCTGCGGCCACCCGGCGCCCGGCCTGGTCATCGCTCGAGGGCTCGGGCCATGCGCCCGCATGTGCGTGACCCGGTCAAGGCCAACCTGCTCTCCGGGACTTCGCCTGCCCCCCGGCCCGTGGCCCGGCGCTGGGTGCGCAGCGGTGCGCGCCCCAAGCGCGCGCTGTACGTCTCCTCGCCGATCGGCCTCGGCCACGCCCTGCGGGACGTCGCGATCGCTACTGAACTGCGCGAACTCCACCCCGGCCTGGAGATCGACTGGCTGGCCCAGCATCCGGTGACCCGGGTACTGGAGACTCGCGGCGAGCGGGTCCACCCGGCCAGCGCGTACCTGGCCAGTGAGTCCGGCCACATCGAGTCCGAGTCGGCCGAGCATGACCTGCACGCCTTCCAGGCCATCCGGCGGATGGACGAGATCCTGCTCGCGAACTTCATGGTCTTCCATGACCTCGCCCGCGAGGAGGACTACGACCTCTGGATCGGCGACGAGTCCTGGGATCTCGACTACTACCTGCACGAGAACCCGGAGCTGAAGTCGGCTGGCTATGCCTGGCTGACCGACTTCGTCGGCTGGCTGCCGATGGCCGACGGCGGGGAGCGTGAAGCGTCCCTGACCGCCGACTACAACGCCGAGATGATCGAGCACGTCGCCCGGTTCCCGCGGGTGCGCGACCGGGCCATCTTCGTGGGCGACCCGGACGACGTCGTCCCGGACTCCTTCGGGCCGGGGCTGCCGTCCATCCGCGACTGGACCGAGCAGCACTACGACTTCGCGGGCTACGTCACCGGCTTTGACTCCCGTCAGCTCCAGGACCGCTCGGCGCTCGGCTATGGCTGCGATGAGCGGGTCTGCATCGTGACCGTGGGCGGCTCCTCGGTGGGCGCCCCGCTGCTGCGGCGGGTTATCGCGGCGTTCCCGCAGGCCAAGGAGCAGGTGCCTGACTTGCGGATGATTATCGTGGCCGGGCCGCGGATCGATCCGGGGGACCTTTCGGGGCTGGGCTGGCCGGTCGGGGCGCGGCGGCCGGTCCGGGCCGGACGGGCTGGAGATCCGGCCGTACGTGCCTGACCTCTACCGCCACCTGGCCGTCTGTGACCTGGCCGTCGTCCAGGGTGGCCTGACGACCACCATGGAGCTGACCGCCAACCGGCGGCCGTTCCTGTACTTCCCGCTCGGGCACCACTTCGAGCAGAGCATCCACGTGCGCCACCGGCTCGCGCGCTACGGCGCCGGGCGCTGGATGGACTACGAGACGTCGGGACCGGCGGAGATCGCCGCTGCCATCGCGAGCGAGATCGGCCGTGCGGTCGACTACCGGCCGGTCGAGGCCGGCGGAGCCGCCCGCGCGGCCGCGCTCATCAGCGGCATCCTCTAGCCGGGGAGCTGCTGACCGCATGTTGCTTCTTGAAGACGCCGTTTCTTACTGGCACTGTCTGGCCAGGGAGTAGGCCCGGGGAGGACGGCAATGCCAGCTTCGGTGGGATACCTCGTCATCGACACCACAGACCCCAGCCTGCTCGTCCCCTTCTGGTGCGGGCTGCTGGACGTGCAGGTCGACACGACGATTGGCGACGGCCAGTTCGTCCTGCTCACCCAGACCGCGGACGGCCTCACGGTGGGCTTCCAGCGCGTCCCCGACCCGAAGACCGGGAAGAACCGGCTGCACCTGGACCTGATCGTCGACGACCTGGACTCGGCCACGGCCGAGGTGGTCGCGCTGGGCGGCCGCTGGCTGGAGCCTGACCGCACCCGTGAGCTGGAAGGCTTCCAGTGGCGGCGGATGGCCGACCCGGAGGGTAACGAGTTCGACCTGGATGTCCTGCCGCCGGGCTGACGCTGCTATCCCGGCGGCTTCACTTCGCAAGTCCTGGAAAGAAATCCGGGAGGCGGTGTCGGATCGGGGTGGAGGCGTTCGTAGCAGGGGTGAGCGGCCGCCCACGAGGGGCGCCCGAACCACAGGAGATGATCCACGATGCAGTACCTGGTTTCCGTGATCCACGACTCGAACGAGCTCGCCCCCCCAGAGGAGATGGCGGCCATCGACGCGTTCAACGATCGCCTTATAGCGGAGGGTCACTGGGTCTTCGCGGGCGGCCTTGGATCGACCAGCTCGGCCACTGTCATCGACAACCGGGGTGGAGAGGCGATGATCACTGACGGGCCCTTCCTGGAGTCGAAGGAGTACATCGTCGGTTTCTGGGTCATGGAGGCCGCCGACCTCGACGTGGCGCTCAAGCTCGCCACCGAGGCGTCAAGGGCCTGCAACCGGAAGGTCGAGGTGCGGCCGTTCCTGTGAGCGTGATCGCCGTCCAGGAAGCGGTCACCCACGCTCACCACGAGGAGTGGGCGCGGGTGGTCGCCTCCCTGACCAGGCGTTTCGGTGACCTCGACATCGCCGAGGAGGCGGCGGCCGAAGCGTTCGCGACCGCCGTCGAGCGATGGCCGGCCGACGGCGTACCCCCCAACCCCGGCGCCTGGCTGACCACCACGGCCAACCGCAAGGCCATCGACCGGATCCGGCGCGAGAACAAGCGCCACGACAAGCAGAAGGAGGCTCAGATGGTGTACGACGGCGACCCGTCCGAGCCTCTCGGCGCCATCGACGACGACCGGCTCCGGCTGATCTTCACCTGCTGTCACCCGGCGCTCGCGATGCAGACCCGCGTGGCGCTGACGCTGCGCATGGTCGCCGGTCTGACTATGCCCGAGATCGCCCGGGCCTTCCTGGTGCAGGAGACTGCCATGGGGCAGCGGATCACCCGCGCGAAGGCCAAGATCAAGGAGGCCCGCATTCCTTACCGGGTGCCGTCCGCGGAGGATCTCCCGGCCCGCGTCTCCGGCGTACTCGCCGTCCTGTTCCTCGTCTTCAACGAGGGCTACCTGGCGACCGGCCCCGGCCCCGATCCCGTACGCCACGAGCTGACCGCCGAGGCGATCCGGCTCACTCGCCTGATCCGGGCCCTCATGCCGGAGGACGGTGAGGTGGCCGGGACTGCTGGCGCTGATGCTCCTCACCGAGGCCCGCCGCACCGCCCGGGTTTCAGCGAGCGGCGAACTGGTCGCCCTCGGCGAGCAGGACCGCAGGGCCTGGGACGCGGCGCTGGTCGCCGAGGGTCACCGGCTGGTGCGTGAGCGGCTGGCCGCCGGGGTGGCTCCGGGCCGCTACCAGATCCTCGCGGCGATCAACGCCGTGCACACCTCCGCCCGCGACGTACGCGACACCGACTGGTCGCAGGTCGTCGCCCTCTACGACCAGCTCGTCCGCCTCGACCCCTCGCCGATCGTCGCCCTCAACCGGGCCATCGCGGTCGCCGAGCTTGACGGCCCGGAGGTGGCGCTGGCGGCCGTCGACCGCCTGGAGGACACGTTGGCTGGCTATCACGCCTACCACGCGGCCCGCGCCGACCTGCTGCGCCGGCTGGGCCGCAGTCAGGAGTCGCGCGCGGCGTATGACAAAGCCATCGAGCTGGCGGGCAACACCGCCGAGACCGCTTCCCTGACCCGCCGCCGCGACCAGCTGGGGTAATGCCCGTCGAGGACGGCCGCTGCCGGTTCGCACTTTGAGACCTGCTGGTCACGATGGCGGAGGATAGGAGATTCGAACTCCTGAGGGGTTGCCCCCAACACGCTTTCCAAGCGTGCGCCCTAGGCCACTAGGCGAATCCTCCGCGGGCTAGCTTACCGGGAGCGCGGACTCGCCGGACGCGGCATCGCCGGCGAGGCGGCCTGGCGCTCCTGGAGGCCGGCCCCCGCCAGGCGGGATGCGGCACGACCGCCCCCGCGCCGTGGCTAGACTGGTCCGCGACCCCCCGCACGGCGCTTATCCCGCCAACTCCCCCAGGGCCGGAAGGCAGCAAGGGTACGCGGGCTCTGGCGGGTGTGCGGGGGGTCCTTTCCGGCACCGCGAGGGTGAGGTCATGACCGGCGACGTGCCTAGCACCGTTCCTGTGGACCTGGACCGGCCCGGTGGCCCCCCGCCGCGCCTGGCGTTGTACCGCCGCTACCGCCCGGCGACGTTCGCCGAGGTCAAGGGCCAGGACCACGTCACAGAGCCGCTCCGGCAGGCGCTCCGTACCGGGCGGGTCAATCACGCCTACCTGTTCAGCGGGCCGCGCGGCTGCGGCAAGACGACCAGCGCGCGCATCCTGGCCCGGTCGCTGAACTGCGCGGAAGGGCCCACCCCGGACCCGTGCGGCAAATGCGAGTCGTGTCTCGCGCTCGCCCCGGACGGGCCCGGCAGCCTCGACGTGATCGAGATCGACGCGGCCTCCCACGGCGGCGTGGACGACGCGCGGGACCTGCGCGAGCGGGCGTTCTACTCACCGGTCTCCGGCCGCTTCAAGATCTACATCATCGACGAAGCGCACATGGTGACCCGGGAAGGGTTCAACGCGCTGCTCAAGCTGGTCGAGGAACCCCCGCCCCACCTGAAGTTCGTGTTCGCGACCACCGAGCCGGAAAAAGTCATCGCCACCATCCGGTCGCGCACCCACCACTACCCGTTCCGCCTCGTGCCGCCCGCCATCCTGCGCGAACTGCTGGAGGAGATCCTCAGCGCGGAGCAGATCGGCTACGAGCCTGCGGTGCTGCCGCTGGTGGTCCGCGCGGGCGCCGGGTCGGCCCGTGACTCCCTGTCCGTCCTGGACCAGTTGCTGGCCGGGGCCGGCGAGGAGGGGCTGCGCTACGACCGGACCGTCGCCCTGCTTGGCTACACCGACGAGAACCTCCTGGACGAGGTCGCGGACGCGTTCGCGAACGAGGACGGCGCCGCGGTGTTCCGCGCGGTGAACCGGGTGATGGAGGGCGGCCACGACCCCCGCCGGTTCGCCGCTGACCTGCTCGACCGGTTCCGCGACCTGATCGTGCTGGCCGCCGTGCCGGGCGCGGGCCAGACCGGCCTGCTCGACATGCCCGCGGACCGGCTCGACCGGATGACGGAGCAGGCGGGCCGGTTCGGCCAGGCCGAGCTGACCCGGGCCGCCGAGATCATCAGCGAGGGCCTGATCCAGATGCGCGGGGCGACGTCGCCCCGGTTGCTGCTGGAACTCGCGTGCGCCCAGATCCTGCTGCCGAGCGCGGCCTCGGGCGAGAAGGCGTTGCTGGTCCGGCTGGAGCGGCTGGAGCGCAGGCTCGAAGGCGCGCAGGTCACGCCGCCGGACAGTTTGGCTGCCTCTGCTCCGGCTGCGCCGGCTGTCCCCTCCGCCCCGTCAGCTTCCTCCGCCGCGCCAGCCACTTCCACCCCGGCAACCTCACCGCGCGCACCCGCTGCGCCAGCCGCATCCACGGCGTCCGCCGCGCCAGCCTCGTCTGCCGCGCCAGCCTTGTCCGCTGCGCCGGCCGCTCCGCCCAAGGCGGCGGCTCCGCCGGCCCCGCCCGCCGCGAAGACCGAGGCTCGCGCTGCCCAGCGAGCCGACGAGCCCGCTCCTTCCCGGCCCCGGCCGTCCGCGTCCTCTCCTTCCCCGGCGCCCGCGTCTTCCCCGCCGCCCGCGTCCGCCCCGGGCGGCTCGTCTCGTGCACCCGCTTCTCCCCGGGGCGGAGCGCCCGCTCCGGCCGGTGCCGCGCAGGCGTCCCCCGCGCCCGCGAGCGCGGCGGCTGCCCCCGCGCCGCCCGCCGCCCACTCCGCCGGCCGGGCGTCCTCCGAGATCGATAACGTCCGGCAGCGCTGGCCGGAGATCCTCGAGGCGGTCAAGGGCCAGCGCCGGGTGGCCTGGATGCTGCTCAGCAACGCCACCGTGCACTCGGTCGAGGGTGGCGCGCTGACCGTCCTGTTTCCCCGGGAAGGCGACGCCAAGGGGTTCACCAGCAGCGGCTGTGACCGCGAGCTGATCACGGCGCTGACGTCCGTGCTGGGCGTGAACCTGCGGATCAAGGCCATGTCCGCCGCGCAGCTCGCCAGCACGCCCGGAGCGCCGCGCAGCCCGCACGGCGGCCCGGACGAGCTGAGCGCGAGGGCCCCGGCCGCGGTGCAGATGCCTGCGCCACCCCCGGAGGATCCCGGGCCACCGGAGGACCTGTCGGCGGAGGCGCAGTACGAGAGCGCCCCGGCCCAGCCGGTCAGCCCGGACCTGACCGGCATGGACCTCATCAAGCGCGAACTCGGCGGCCGTGTCATCGCCGAGATCGACGAGCCCTGAGGCCACCTCCGCGTCCGTGATCAACTGACATCGGTGTTGTTATAACGACACCAATCCCATGATCACGAACGGGCTACGGACTGGCGTGGGCCATGGGACCGACGAGGCTTCTGGGACACTGAACCTCGCCGCGCGACGTCATTCGCGAGGCGATGCGCCCGGGGTGTCCCGCAGGCCTTAGGCTCGAACCGACAGGCCCGTGCACCGGCCCGGACCGGGGCGGCGCGGCGGGCGTCCGAGTCGCCGCGCGAAGGTGCGGGCTGACGGTACCGAGTGAGGGCACAGTGGATCCTGGCGGCCAGATCGATATGCAGCAACTGCTCGCGGCGGCGCAGCAGATGCAGGACCAGCTCATGAACGCACAGCAGGAACTCGCCGACACGGTGGTCGAGGGCAGCGCCGGTGGCGGCCTGGTGAAGGCCAAGGTCAACGGGCAGGGCGACCTGGTGGACCTGACGATCAGCCCGGCCGCCATCGACGGCTCTGACCCGGCCGAGACGGCGCAGACCATTGCTGACCTGGTCCTCGCGGCGGTCCGGGACGCCAACCGGGCCGCGGGCGAACTGCAGCAGGAGAAGATGGGGCCGCTCGCGTCCGGTATCGGGGCGCTCGGCGGTGCGGGCGACGTGCCCGGCATGCCCGGGATTCCGGGCATCGGGGACTTCCCTGACCAGCCCCACGGCGGCGAGCCGCGTGGCGGCGGCGAACTGCGCGGCTGAGCGCCCACGTGTACGAAGGGATCGTCCAGAGCCTCATCGACGAACTCGGCAGGCTGCCGGGCGTCGGTCCTAAAGGCGCGCAGCGCATCGCGTTCTACCTGCTCGCCACGGACGCCACGGACGTCCGGCGGCTGGCGTCGGTGCTGGTCGAAGTCACCGAGCGGGTCCGGTTCTGCCGGGTCTGCGGCAACGTGGCCGAAGAAGACGAGTGCCGTATCTGCCGCGATCCGCGCCGCGACCCGGCCGTCATCTGCGTGGTCGAGGAGCCCAAGGACGTCGCCACGGTCGAGAAGATCCGTGAGTTCCGGGGCCGCTACCACGTGCTCGGCGGAGCGATCAGCCCGATCGACGGCGTCGGCCCGGAGGACCTGCGGACCAGGGAGCTGATGGCGCGGCTGTCCGACGGCGCGGTGACCGAGGTCATCCTGGCCACCAACCCCAACCTGGAGGGCGAGGCGACCGCGACCTACCTGGCCCGGCTGCTCAAACCGCTGGGCCTCCGGGTGACCAGGCCGGCCAGCGGGCTGCCCGTCGGCGGCGATCTGGAGTACGCGGACGAGGTCACGCTGGGCCGGGCGTTCGAGGGACGGCGGCTGCTCGATGTCTGATCCCGGCGCGCGGCGGAGATCCCAAGTCCGACATGCAGAGATACCTGGGGGTCGCCATGCTCAGCGCGCCCCCGGCGGCACGGCGTGTCCCCTGAAACCGGGCCGGAGGACAGGCAGGCTGGGGACTCCTGAGCGAGGCCCAGCGACCCGCAGGACCGTACCCAGGCTGCGAGGAACCCATGAGCACTGCTGACCAAGGATCACCGCCCGCACCCGCGAGCGAGGGCTGGCACCCGCTGGCCGACCGGATCGCCGTGCAGGCCCGCGACTTCCTCGACGGGGTCGCCGCCCTGGCCCATGGTGAGGGCGGCGACGAGGCGGTCCCGTTGCTGCTCCTGGAGGTCTCGCAGATCCTGCTGGCCGGCGCGCAACTCGGCGCGAGCAAGGACGTCATCCTTCCCGACAACTGGGAGCCTGACGTGGGCGCCGACCCGGACCTGGACTCGCTCCGGTCGGGCCTGGCCCGGCGGCTGGCCGACTACGACGAGTACGCCGAGCTGTTCGACCCTTATTCCGACACCGGGCTGACGCCGTTCCGGCTGTCTGACGACCTGGCCGCGGTCGCAGCGGACCTGATCCACGGGCTGCAGCACTACGAGGCCGGCCGGTCGCTGGAAGCCTTGTGGTGGTGGCAGTACTCCTACGTCAACCACTGGGGGACACACGGCAGCGCGGCGCTGCGGGCTCTGCACGCGGTGCTGGCCCACGCCATGCTGGACGTCTCCGAGGAGTCCTCGCTCGCCTGACCGCCAGGGCCCCCGGGGGAAAAACCAGACCGGAGTTCCAGTCCGGGGTGGGTACACTCAAGCCGCCAGCAGCCCGGAGCGGGAGGAGCGGCTCACCTGTGGCGCTTGTCGTGCAGAAGTACGGTGGATCCTCGGTGGCCGACGCCGACGGCATCAAGCGGGTGGCGCAGCGTATCGTCGCGACCCGCAAGGCCGGGCATTCCGTCGTCGTGGTCGTCTCCGCCATGGGTGACACCACCGATGAACTCCTCGACTTGGCCGCCCAGGTCAGCCCGCTGCCCCCGGGCCGCGAACTGGACATGCTGCTCACCGCGGGCGAGCGGATCTCGATGGCGCTGCTGGCTATGGCGATCGCCAACCTCGGCCTCGAAGCCCGCTCGTTCACCGGGTCCCAGGCGGGAGTGATCACCGACTCCGCCCACGGCAAAGCGCGGATCATCGACGTGACCCCGGGCCGGATCACCGGCGCGCTGGCCGACGGGGCCATCCCGATCGTGGCCGGCTTCCAGGGCGTGTCACAGAACAGCAAGGACGTCACCACGCTCGGCCGGGGCGGCACCGACACCACGGCGGTGGCGCTGGCCGCCGCCCTCGAGGCTGATATCTGCGAGATCTACACCGACGTGGACGGGGTGTTCACCGCCGACCCGCGGATCGTCCGGACCGCCCGCCGCATCCCGTGGATCAGCTACGAGGAGATGCTGGAGATGGCCGCCTGCGGGGCCAAGATCCTCCAGCTGAGGTGCGTGGAGTACGCGCGGCGCTACGGGATGCCGATCCACGTCAGGTCGTCGTTCAGTAACCGCACGGGCACCACGATCAGCGAGACCAACGAGGAAACGGAGGCAGCCGGGGTGGAGCAGGCGATCATCTCCGGAGTCGCGCACGACCGGAGCGAGGCGAAGATCACGGTGGCCGGCGTACCCGACCGGGTCGGCGTGGCCGCGCAGATCTTCCGCATCGTGGCCGCGGCCGGCATCAACATCGACATGATCGTGCAGAACATCTCCGCCGCCACCACCGGCCGTACCGACATCTCGTTCACGCTGCCCCGCGACGACGGGCAGGCGGCCATGGCAGCCCTGAACGGCGCGCAGCCGGACATCGGCTTCGACACGCTGCTCTACGACGACCGGATCGGGAAGGTGTCGCTGATCGGGGCGGGCATGCGCTCCCATCCTGGGGTGAGTGCCACCTTCTTCGGCGCGCTCGCCGACGCCGCGGTCAACATCGAGATGATCTCCACCTCGGAGATCAGGATCTCGGTGGTGGTGGACCAGAAGGACGTGGACCTCGCGGTCACCGCCGCGCACCGGGCCTTCGACCTGGACGCCAGCGAGGTCGAGGCCGTGGTGTACGGGGGGACGGGCCGATGAGCGCCCGCCCCGCGGCGGCCAAGCCGACCCTCGCCGTGGTGGGCGCGACCGGTGCCGTCGGCACGGTCATGCTCGATCTGCTGTCCACCCGTGACGACGTGTGGGGTGAGGTCCGGCTGATCGCCTCGCCCCGGTCGGCGGGCCGGCACCTGCGGGTCCGCGGCGCCGACCTCGAGGTCCTGGCCCTGGCCCCCGAGGTGTTCGACGGCGTCGACGTGGCCATGTTCGACGTGCCCGACGAGATCTCCGCGGAGTGGGCCCCGGTCGCGGCGCAGCGCGGCGCCGTCGTGGTGGACAACTCGGGGGCGTTCCGGATGGACCCGGAGGTCCCGCTGGTGGTGCCCGAGGTGAACCCCCAGGAGGCCGCGAACCGTCCCAAGGGCATCATCGCCAACCCGAACTGCACCACGCTCTCGCTGATCGTCGCGGTCGCGGCGCTGCACCGCGCGTACGGCCTGGAAGAGATGGTGGTGAGCTCCTACCAGGCCGCCTCGGGCGCGGGCCAGGCCGGAATCGACACGCTGTACGCCCAGCTGGACAAGACGGCCGGGTCGCGGATGCTCGGGCAGCGGGCCGGGGACCTGCGCGCCGCGGTCGGCGACTTCGGGCCGTTCCCCGCCCCGCTCGCGATGAACGTGGTGCCGTGGGCCGGGTCGCTGAAGGCGGACGGCTGGTCCTCGGAGGAACTCAAGGTCCGCAACGAGTCCCGCAAGATCCTCGGCATGCCCGGCCTCCGGGTGACCGCCACCTGCGTCCGGGTGCCCGTGGTCACCACCCACTCGGTCGCCGTGCACGCGGTCTTCGGCCGCGAGGTGACCCGGGCCGGCGCGCAGCGGGTGCTCAGCGAGGCGCCGGGGGTCGTGCTCAACGACGACCCGGAACGCGGCGAGTTCCCCACCCCGGCCGACGTGGTGGGCACCGACCCGACCTGGGTGGGCCGGGTGCGCCGGTCCCTGGACGACCCGTGCGCGGTGGACCTGTTCGTCTGCGGCGACAACCTGCGCAAGGGAGCGGCCCTGAACACCGCGCAGATCGCCGAGCTGGTCGCCGCCGCGCTCTGAGCACCAAAGATCAAGATCAAGGCACGCAACGAGGACCGTCCGTCCCCCAGCCCCCCGCTAGCCGGCGCGTCCCGTCCGCCGGGAACGGTGGAACGACCAGACGGCCCGGTCCTCCACGGGCTGGTAGCCCAGCCGCTGGTAGAGAGCGTTGCTGGTCGGGTTGGCCAGGTCGGTGAACAGCACCACCTGGCCGGCCCCGGCGTCGCGGGCGGCCTGGCTCACGGCGGCGGTCACGGCGCCCCCGTAACCCTTCCCCCGCAGCCCCGGTGGGGTGTACACCGGGCCGACCCGCACCTGGCCGGCCGTCATCCGGGTCACCCCGGCCATGGACACCGGCTGCCCGGCGTCTTCCCACAGGGTCAGGCCCTGGTAGGAGAGCCGGTCATCCACCACGGACACCAAATCCTCGGGGCCCGACTGCGCCTCCCGGTGGAACGCCTCCGACCAGGCGATGAGCAGGCTGCGGTCGGCCTGGCCGGCCACCCGGGCCTGCCCCGCCGGGCGCGGGTCGGGCCAGCGCAGCTCGCCGAGCCGGAACAGCCGGTTCCGCATGCGGCGCTCGACGGCGTCGCCGGTCACCTCGTGCCAGGCGCGGGCGAACGCTTCCGCGTCCTCGGGACCGGCGTTCACCCCGCCCACGGCGCGGGCCCGGGCGGCCAGCACCTGGGCCAGGGCCGCCGCGGCGGCCGGGCCCGGCACGCTGGTCAGCGCCACCGGGAACGGCGGCGTGTGCACGAACGCCGCACTGACCTCGCCGCCCGGTCCCTGCCACCAGCCGAAGAGGGGTGCGCTAGCGCCGTACGCGGCGGGCCCGGCCGCCCGCAGCGTCTCGATGACCCCGAGCAGGATGGTGTGCTCGGCAGGGCGCTCGGACAGCAGGCCACCCGCCGTGGCGGCGTATTCGGGCAGGCTGTCACTCAGGAACCAGGGCATCCCTCATGGTGACCGGCCACCCCCGGGTCGTGCAGCCCATTTTCGCCCCGCCCCCCGCCCCGCCCAGGAGGCCCCGCGAGAGGTCGCGCCAGAGACTGTGCGAGGGAGTGTGAGAGAGGCTGCTCGAGGGCGGCGCGAGAGGCCCGCGCGAGGGTGCGCGGGAGCCTTCCGAAACCCGGCGCTGACGTGCGGTAACAGTACTCTGCGTCACTTTCTATATCGTTTCGTTGCGAAGCTGGAATCGGCCGCGATAGCATCCTCTTCAGCCCGGTAGAGAAGCGGGATCTCCCGGGGTTGGCGAAGTTGCCAATGCTAGAGCTATTCAGACTTTAGTAGCCAGACAATGGTAGGTAGCTGAGCAGCTCCTCCCGGGAGGCAACGTGTCGGCGAAGGGTGACGGTTCGGCCGGGCGGTCACGCCGCCCCGCTCCTGGCAGCGGGAGACGTGGCTACACGGTGGCCCGACCCAGGTCAGACGCATGGTTGTGGATCCTCAACGCCGTCGTCATAGGCACAGTGGTCGTCGCGGCCGCAGCCGCGGCGACGGCGGCCGGCCGCACGGTCGTCGCGGGCACCGACCATTTCCTGCTTTACTACGCGGGAGTTCTCGCACTTGTCGCGCTGACCGCCGAAGTTGGAATTGGGCTAGTCGCCTCTGACCGCATTTTCATGAAGCCCAGTGCCCGGGTTACGGCGCAGGCGCTTCATCGCGCTATGGCATTCGGTGCGATAGCGTTCCTTGTTATACACATTGTGCTCGAGATAGTCGCGGGCCGGTCGCAGCCTGCCGACGCCTTAATCCCTTTCCTTGATAAGGGCAGGACTTTCTACCTCGGGCTCGGGACGATCGCGTCCGACATGTTCATCGTGATCATGATGACGGGCATCTACCGGGCCCGGCTGGCCGCGAGGATGTCGCCTAAGGCCTGGCGGGTCATTCACGCCTCGGCCTACGCCGCCTGGATCTTCGGGCTGGTGCACGGCCTGCTCGCGGGCCGGCCGGCCAAGGCCTTCTTCGGCTTCTCCGGCTTTGTCGCCTGGTCCTACGGCGCGTGCGTGGTCGCGGTGGCCGCCGCCCTGATGGTGCGGATGGTGGCCAAGAACCGGGCCGGCAACGAGCTGGCCAGCCACCCGGTGGCGGATTCCGGGAACACCGGCGGATGGTCCGCGGCCGCCGCCGCCCTCGCCAGCACGGGCGCGCTCCCCGGGAGTACGGCCCTGACCGCTGCCGCCCTGCCAGCCCCGGCGCTGACCACGGGTTCGCCGGGTGCCCTCGACGGCGCCCGGAGCCGGGCCTCCCGGCAGCCTGGCCGGGCTCAGCTGGCCCTCCCCGCCGGTACGCCGGCGGCGCAGCAGCGCGGCCGGGCGGCGCACAGCGCCCCGTATGACGAGCGGGCCGCGTACCTCGCGGAAAACCGCCGGATGGGCGCCTCGGGCCCGATCGGGCCGGTTGCGACCGGGTCGTTCGAGCGGGGCAGCCAGTTCGGTGGCCCTGGGGCGGACCCCTGGGATCGGGCCGGCGAGTACGAGCCGACCGGCCCGATGCCGCGGGTGGCCCAGTACGGTCACACCGGCTCGATACCGCACGTGGCCCAGCACGATCACACTGGCCCAGTGCCGCGCGTGGCGCCGCGCGAGCAGACCGGCCCCATGGCCCGGGCTGGCCAGTATGAGCAGGGCGGATACCAGTACGAGCGGACCGGCCGGGTCGACCGTTCGGGCCAGTACGAGCGTCCTCAGCCGGGGCTGCCGTGGTCCGGGGCGCAGCAGCCGGGCCGGATGTACGGCGACCAGATGCTGGGCGGCCAGATGCCCGGCTGGCAGGCTCCGGGCGGGCAGGCCCGCTACGGGCCGCCCGCACGGAGTGCGCTGCCGCCTGTGCCGTCGGCCCCGGTTCAGTACGGCCAGCCGATGTCCCGCCAGTACGGCGAGACCGGCCCGTATGAGCGGCCGCACGACGACTGGTCCGGTCCCATGGAGCGGATCGGCCCGTCCGCCGCGGCTCCCCGGTACGCGGCGGGCAACTACAACGACTGGTCCGGCCCGCTGGAACGGATCGACCCGGCCGCGCCGCCCTCCCAGTACGGCGCGCCCGTCCACTACGGTTCGCCTGCGCAGTACGGTGCGGGCCAGTACGGCACCGGCGGGGACTATGGAGCGGGCGGCCGCTCTGACGGCACCGGCCAGTACGGCGACGGCGGCCAGTACGGCGCTACCAGCCTGTTCGAGCGTCCGCCCGCCGAGCCGCGCTACGAGCGGACCGGTGAGATCGACCTCTCCGGTCAGTACGCCCAGGCCCACTACCCCCCGGCCCAGTACGGCCAGGCCCAGTACGGCCAGGCCCAGTACGGCCAGGCCCAGTACGGCCAGGCCCAGTACGGCCAGGCCCAGTACGGGCCGCCGTCGGGCGCGTATGAGCGGCCGCATCCGCCGCAGTACCAGCCGTCGTCCGGGTACGAGCCGCTGGGCCAGTACGAGCCGCCCACGCGGTACGAGGAGCCCATGCAGTACGAGCAGTACCAGCGCGACGAGCACCAGCGCGACTCCCAGTACCAGCGTCGGCCACGCGGCCAGGCCAGCCAGTCAGGCCCGGGCGGCCCGTACCGCCGGCCCGACTACGACCTGCCGCAGCGAGACGAGCACGACGCTTCGTTCGCTGAGCAGGACGCCGCCTACACCCGGCCACGGCCGCCCGGCGCCCGCGACCAGTTCAGCCCGCAGGACGACACCGACCCGCTGAACATCGTGCCGCTCAATACCGGAAATTACTCGTGAACTCAGTTGCATCCCCCCAGGCGATGCGGATTGGGCGGGCCCGGCTAACCGCCGGCCTGGATCGCTTTGAACGCATTGATCTCGCCACGCATCAAGAGATCTTTGGGCCCATGCGCCGGGTGACGGCGCGCCAGTTGATCGAAATGGTAGAAAGCGTTGACATGCGGGGCCGCGGCGGAGCCGCTTTCCCTTTCGCCCGCAAACTGCGGGCCGTGGTCGACAACGCGGCCGCCCGCAAGTGCAAGCCGATGATCCTCATCAACGGCACCGAGGGAGAGCCGGGTAGCGCCAAGGACAAAATGCTGCTGCTCCGCTCGCCGTACCTGGTGCTGGGGGGCGCCTTGCTGGCCGCCCGGGCGCTGAGCGCCAAGATGATCATCGTTGGCGTGACGGACAGTTCGGTGGCGGCCTCGGTGGCGGAGGCGGCGCGGGCCGAGCCGGACCTCAAGAAGATCGTCCGCGTGGTGGAGGTCCCTGACCGGTTCGTGTCCGGGGAGGGCGGCGCGCTGACCAACGCGGTGAACGGCAAGATCGCGCTGCCGCCGGGCAAGAAGCGCCGGGCCGCGGAGAGCGGAGTGGACGGCCTGCCCACGCTGCTGTCCAACGCCGAGACGTTTGCGCAGCTCGCCGTCCTCGCCATGCTCGGCCAGGAAGGCTATGCCTCGGACGGTACCCCGGACGAGCCGGGCACGGTGCTGCTGACCGTCGGCGGCTCGGCAGGCCGCCCGGCCGTGGTGGAAGTCCCGACCGGGATCCCGCTCGGCGTGGTGCTGGACATCTGCGAGGCGACCGCCTTCGACGGCGTGCTGGTCGGCGGCTATCACGGGATGTGGCTGCCGGCCGAGCTCGCCGACGACGTACCGGTCTCCCGGGCCGGCCTGGACGCGGCGGGGGGCACCCTCGGGGCCGGCATCGTGATGCCGCTGGGCGGTACCTGCCCCCTGGGCGAGGTGGCCCGCGTGGTTCGTTATCTGGCCAAAGAATCGTCCGGGCAATGCGGACCGTGCAAGCTGGGCTTGCCGGGCCTGGCCCGCTCGATGAGCGCGCTGGCTGATGGCTCGGGCGGCATGGACACCCTGGATACGGCGCGCCGCACCGCGGCGGTGGTCCGCGGCCGTGGGGCCTGCTCCCACCCGGACGGGGTGTCCCGGTTCGTGCTCTCCGCGCTGGACGTGTTCAGCGACGACCTCACCACCCACCTGTTCCGCGGCTCGTGTGGCCGCAAGACCCGCGGCGTTCTGCCGCTCGGGCCGGAAGAGTCCGAGGTGCGGCTGAAGGTCGACTGGGCGCGCTGCGACGGGCACGGGCTCTGCGCCAAGATCGCGCCGGAGATGGTCCAGCTCGACAGCCAGGGCTATCCGGCGTTCCTGGACATGCCGGTGCCGTTCTGGCTGGAGCGCGAGGCGCAGCAGGCGGTGGAGATGTGCCCCGCCATGGCCCTCAGCCTGGGCTCGGGCGTCGGCTGGGAGCCTGACGCCCCGCGGACCGGCCCGGCGATCAGCGCCTCGCAGCCGACCGGGCTGCTGCTGTCCAGCTCAGGCCCGCAGCAGCGGCAGCCGCCGGGCGGGATCCGGCAGGTGCTGGGCGGCCCGCGGGAACTGCCCGGCGGGCCCCGCGAACTGCCCGGGCCCGGCCGCTGACCTTTTCCCTGACGCTGACTTTCCGGCCGGGACGCCGGTCTCCGGCTTAGCGCCGCCCTCGGCCGCGCAGTAACCTCGGGCTCCGGGGTGTCCACCCCGGTACCGGCGGAGACGGAGAACCAGATGAGGGTGGCCCGGCTGCACGCGGTCGCGGATCTGCGCCTGGCCGACGAGCCGGTGCCGGTACCCGGGCCGGGAGAGAGCCTGGTCCGGGTCACGGCGATTGGCATCTGCGGCTCGGACCTGCACTGGTGGGACCAGGGCGGGATCGGCGACGCGGCCCTGGATCACCCGCTGGTACTGGGCCATGAGGCGGCCGGGGTGATCGAGCAAGGTCCGCGGCGCGGTCAGCGGGTGGCCATCGACCCGGCTATCCCGGACGGGACCTGCCGGCCCTGCCGCGAGGGCTACTTCAACCTGTGCCTGAACATCCGGTTCGCCGGGCACGGGAACCAGGACGGGGCCATGCGGGACTTCATGACCTGGCCGGACGAGCTGCTGCACCCGCTGCCGGATGAGGTGACCGACGCAGACGGCGCCGTGCTGGAACCCCTGGGCGTGGCCATCCACGCGCTCGATCTCGGTCATGTGCACCTGGGGGCGCCGGTCGTGGTGGTCGGCGCCGGCCCGATCGGGTTGCTGCTCGTGCAGTTGCTCCAGGTGTCAGGCGCGGGCCCGGTGACCGTGTTCGAGCCGCTGCCGCACCGCCGTGCGGCCGCCGCCGCCCTGGGAGCGGCCGTGGCCGACCCGGCGCAGGCCGCCGATCCCGGCGCCCTGCGGGCGATGGTGGGTGAGGGCGCCGCGGTCGCCTTCGAGATCGCGGGCAGCAGCGAGGCGGTGCAGCTGGCCATGGCGGCCACGTGGGCCGGCGGCCGGGTCGTGCTGGGCGGCATCCCCGACGACGACACGACCACGTTCCGCGCCGCCGTGGCCCGCCGCAAGGGGCTGACCATCGCCATGGTGCGCCGGATGAACGAGGTGTATCCCCGGGCCATCGCCCTGGCCGCCAGCAAGAAGGTCGATCTCACCTCGGTGGTCACCGACCGCTACCCGCTGGAGGACGCGGCGACCGCGTTCGGCCAGGCGGCCCGCCGCACCGGCCTGAAAGTCATCGTCGAGCCCGCCCCCTGACCCGGCGGCCGGGCCGCGCGCCCGGGACGCGGGGACTGGTGAGTAACATGCGGCAGGTGGCCGATAGCTTCTACGTTCCGGTGCGGGACGGTACCTGGCGGGCGACCCCGCACACCACGGGCCCCTGGGACGAGCGGGCCCAGCACGGCGGCCCGCCCAGCGCGCTCCTGGGCCGGGCCATCCAGCGTTGCGTGCCCCGCGACGACATGATCGTGGCCCGGTTCACCTGCGAGATCCTCGGGGCCATCCCGGTCGGCGACCTGGACGTGCAGGCCCGCCTGGTCCGGCCGGGCCGCAGCGTGGAGTTCCTGGAGGCGGTGGCCACCGCGGGCGGCCGGGAGGTCGCGCGGGCCAGCGCCTGGCGGGTGCTGCGCACCACCAGCGAAACCGTCCCCCGCCGTAGCGACCCGCCGCCCGCCCTGCCTGACCAGACCATCGGGCTGCCCCCGGGGGGCTGGATCGACGGGTACCTGTCCGCCGTCGAGTGGCGGCCGGTCCGCGGCCAGTTCGGTGAGCCAGGCCCGGCGACGGTCTGGACCCGGCTGCGCTACCCCCTCGTCCCGGACGAGGAGACCGGCCCGCTGGAGCGGGTGCTCGCCGTCGCGGACAGCGGCAACGGCCTGTCCGGCGAGCTCGACATCACCAAGTGGCTGTTCATCAACCCCGAGCTCACCGTGCACCTGCACCGGGAGGCAGCCGGTGAGTGGGTCTGCCTGGACGCGCAGACCGCGATCTCCGCGGGCGGCGCGGGCCTGGCCACGTCCGTCCTCTCCGACACCACCGGGCGGCTCGGCGTGGGAGCCCAGTCACTGCTGATCAGCCCCCGGAAGCCAGCGCCGTCCCCAGCCGGGTCTGCTGGTACATAACCGCATGCCGCTGGCGCCTGCTGGTCACCAGCCGGGCGTCCCGCAACGCGGACAGATGCTCGGACACGGTGCTGGGGGCCAGGCTGTGCCGCCGGGCCAGGGTATGGGTCGAGGCAGGCTCGGCGAGTGACTCCAGCAGCGCGGCCCGGGTCCGGCCGAGCAGCCGGGCCAGCGCGTCCGACTGCGGGGTCCGGGCTGGCTGCCACAGTTCCGCGATGCCCCGGGCCGGGTAGGCCAGCGCGGGGCGGGCCGGCGGGTCGGTTACCGGGGCCAGGCTCGGCCACAGGAACACGCTGGGCACGAGCAGCAGCCCCGCTCCGTTCAGCAGGCAACGGCCCGGCTCGAACCCCCGGATGACGAGGGCCCGGCCGGTCCAGCGCGCCCGCGGGTGCAGGTCGGCCAGGACCCGCTCCAGCCCGTAGTCGGCCAGGGTCTGAGTACGGAAAGCCACGTCCGTGTCCAGGAAGTCGCGCAGCCGCGGCCAGTGCGGCGCGACCAGCAGCTCCCAGGACTGCTCGAGGAGATCCGCGACCACGTCCCGGGTGGCAGCCGGATCGTCCAGCAGCCGCCACGCGCCGGGCGGTACCGGGGCGCCGGAACGTTCGGTCAGCGACCGCCGCACCTCGTGCGCCACCTGCTCCGGCGGAGTCGCCCGGACCCGGGCCAGCTCGGCCGGGACGTCGGCGACCGCCCGGTCCGGGACCGGGCTGAGGAAGTCCGGGGTCCACCCGTGCCGCGGGCTCAGCGTCAGCAGCGGGCGCAGATCCAGCCGCTCGACCTCGGCCCGCACGGCCTCGAGCCACGGCAGGTGGTACTGATGCCGCTGCGGCTCGACGATGACCCGGATCGCGTGCATCGTCTCCCACAGCGGTGACACCACGAACCGGGTCCGCGCCGGGTCGTCCCGGCCGAACACCAGGCTCAGGCTCATCGCATCGTCTCCGCGGACCGAGGAATTCGGCGACTGCCGAATCTCTGGTCTCGATGGTAGCCGCCGGCCAGCCTCAGTCTGTGACTTCTCCCGCCCCGGTGAGCCCGGCCCCTGGCCGTCGCCCCGGCCCCGGCCCCGCCCGGGCCCGATACCTGGACGTGCTCGGCCAGGGCGAGTTCCGGGCCCTGTTCCTGGCCAACATCGTGTCCATGCTCGGCAACGTGGCGGCCGAAGTGGCGCTCACCGTGCTGGTCTACGAGCAGACCCGCTCGGCGGCGCTGGCGGCCTCGGTCATGGCGCTGGCCTTCCTGCCCTACCTGCTGGGCGGGACACTGCTCGGCGCGGCCGCAGACCGGCTGCCCGCCCGGGGGGCCCTGGTGACGGGTGATCTGCTCAGCGCGGTACTGGTCGGGGCGATGGTGATTCCCGGGATGCCGGTCGCTGCGCTGCTCGGGCTGGTGTTCGCGAACGGGCTGCTCGCGCCGGTGTACCAGGGCGTGCGTGCCGCGGTGCTGCCGGACGTGCTGCCGCCCGGCCCGGTGTATATCCTCGGCCGGTCGATGATGCGCATGGTGGCCCAGTCGGCCCAGATCGTGGGGTTCGGCGCGGGGGGCCTGCTGCTCGCCGTGGCCTCCCCGCGCGGTGCGCTGGGCTTCGACGCGGCCTCGTTCGCGGGCTCGGCGGTGCTCTTGCGGTGGGGCATGTCCCGGCGGCCCGGGCAGCGGGCCGGGGCCGGGTCGATGACCGGGGACTCGCTGCGCGGGATCCGCAGCGTGCTTGCTCACCGGCGGGTCCGCCGCATCCTGCTGTTCGGCTGGCTGGTGCCCGCCTGCGCCGTCGCCCCCGAGGCCCTCGCCGCTCCCTACGCCAGCCACATCGGGCAGCCGGCCCGGGTGACGGGCTTCCTGCTCATGGGGATCCCGGTCGGCACCGTGGTGGCCGACCTGATCGCCGCCCGGCTGCTGCGGGTCCGCTGGCAGCGCCGCCTGGTCGTCCCGGCCGGGCTGCTGACCTTCGTGCCCCTGGCCGGGTTCGCGGCCAGCCCGGGCCTGGCCCTGGCGCTGGCCCTGCTGGTGATCTGCGGCCTGGGCAGCGCCTGGGGGGCCGGGCTGGACGGGCTGCTGATCGACGCCGCCCCGGGGGAACTGCGCGGCCGCGCCCTCGCCCTGTCCAGCGCCGGGCTGATGTTCGTCCAGGGCGCCGGGTTCGCGTTGTGGGGTATCGCCGGGCAGTACGTCCCGGTGACCGTCGTCATCCCCGCCGCGGCCGCGGCCGGGATCCTGGTCGTGCTGCTGTTGCGCCCGCACCCCGCCGGGCGTCAGCCCCGTCCGGACTCAGCCCGCCCGGACCGGGCGCCGGCCCGGGCCTAGCGGCCGGCCGGCGGCCTGGATTCGCTCGCGGCCCACTCGGCCAGCGCCCGGGAGTGCCTGCTGCGGCCCAGCCGGAAGGAGTGCGCCGAGCCGTACCCGGACATCGCGATGGCCCAGGCGGCCAGGCCGAGCAGCGGCTCGTCGCGTGCGGCCATGACCAGGAAGAAGACGAGGCCGTACCCCGCCCCGAACAGCCACACCTGCGCGTGGCCGCGCGGTCGGAGGCGGGTCGCGCGGACGATCAGGCCCGGCCCCGGCGGGCGGTCGTCCCTGGCGTCGCGCACACGTCGACTGTACGCCTGGGTGGCCGGCTTGATTAGTCCCCGGCGACGGTGCCAGCCAGCCGGTTCCAGATTGCGGATGACTGGTCACGGGCACTATGACCTGCGTGTTTGCTGATCCGTCGCGGGAGCCGGTGCTGGAGCGGGCCATGCCGGCCGACGCCGTGCCCGGCTCGACGATCCCCGAGGACAGTGAGGCGGAGATCCTGCTCCGCGACGGCACGTGGGCCTGGGCCCAGGTGATCGGGCAGCGCAAAGACCGGCATGACCGGTGGTGCGTGGGGATCCGCTGGTATGCCAGCCCGGCGGTGGGCGGCCGGGAAGGCTGGTACCTCTATGACCCCCGGCTGATCCGCCGCCCGCCGTTAACCCCGGCCGCGGTCAGCGCGGGCCGTCCGGCCGCGACGCCGCCGTATCCAGATCCCAGCCGTACCGCGGCGCCCGGTCGTAGTACCCGGCGTGGCCGTACTCGATTCTGCCGAACTCCGGCGCCCCCCACTCGGGCGCGCCGTCGTCCGGACCCGGGGGGCCGCCGTAGCCGGGCCGGCCCAGGCCGGGAAACTCAGGAAGGCCGCGCCGCCGGGAGTTCCCGTCCTGCTGCTCGAACAAATGCCAGGCCCGCAACTCCTCGACCAGCCCGTCAAAGATCGTCCGCATAGGCCGACTCTTCCAGCTAGCCAGCGCGAAATCCAGGCAATGAGCGATCTAGGCGAGCCCGGCTAAAAGTACCCCAATATCGGCCGTTAACGGTGGAAACCCCAATGAAAACCTAAATTCGCCGCAACGACCACCATGCCGTCCACCCGGCCCGCGGCCGCGCCCAGGCCCGCCGCAGGCCGGGGAAGGCCTGGTCAGTGGGCAGGACTCAGCGTCACGGTGAGCAGCGCCGGGGCCGGATCGAAGACCGCGCCCGGCTGGCCAGCACCCCGGCGCGCGCTACGTCATCATACGGGAATGCGTACCCGCGCCCATCGATCGTGGTCGCGTGCACGATCCGCGGGTAATGATTGGTAATCGCGTTGGTGTACTAATGGGCCCGGATTCCCGGCGTCGGGCTGACCGTGTATCGGTAAGCGCGTGCTCCGGGCCGAAACGCGGCGGCCAGGCGGGCGGGATCGCGAGCGTTTCGCCGCTCGTCCCGGCCCGCGGCCCGGAGCTTCCCGCGGCCTCAGCGCCCGGGACTCTCCGGGTTCCGGGTCCAGCCGCGCCTGGTCCGGGTGAGCTCGGTGAAGTGTGACGCGGCCAGGAAAGCCCGGTAGCCCGTGTCGTCCCGGCCGTCCGGGCCCCCCGGGGCCGCTTCCAGCGAGGCGTAGTCCAGCAGCCGGGTGACCTGGGCCAGCCGCAGCCAGTCCGCCGCCTGCCCCAGCAGCCAGGTCGCGACTCCGCGGCGCCGGTAGTCCCCGGCGACGCAGAGGTTGCCCACGTCGGCCCACCCGCCGCGCCGGGACTGCCGTTCCCCGTCTTCGAACACCTCCACCTCGATATACCCGACCACCTGCTCGTCCAGGACGGCCGACAGGCGGGTGCCGTTCATCCCGACCGACCGGCGGGCGGACAGCCCGGTCAGGGGGGCCGGGCCAGGATGGGGAAGGTCGTCCACCCGGGCCAGGTAGACCACCTCGGTGTCCCCGGCGGGCACGAAGCCGGCCCGCTGGTACAGGTCTCGGATGTGCGGCCACTGCTCGGGCACGCCGTACACGCCGTGCACCGGCAGGTCCCCGCTGGCGTCCTGGCGGGCGACGCCCCATTCCTCAAGCTGGCGGACGCAGGCGGCGATCAGCGTCCCCGCCGCTTCGGTGGCGTCAGCCCGGTACGGGTTCCCGGCCGGCGCCTCGGGCCAGAACAGCAGCCAGTGGATGTCCCCGGACCCCCGGTAGGACGTCCCGGCGCGCTCGTCGGCGTAGTAGCGCAGCAGGTGGGCGGCGGCGACCACGGCGTGCTGCTGTTCGGCGACCAGGGTGACCCGCTGCGCCACCCACGGGTCGACGATGGTCTCACCGGGCTGCCGTTCCAGCTGGCTGAGCACGGTGGCGACCGATACCCCGGCCCCCGGCACGACCGCTGCGGCGTGCGCGTTGACCAGTGCGGCCAGCTGGTCCCGGTCCGGGCGGCGGAATGGGCGTACCTCGATGGCTGGCATGGCGGGCCCCTCAATCCAGTCAGGAAAGGCGGAGAGGACAGGCCGCTATCGGTGCGGTACGGCCAGCACTGTAGCACCCGGCCACCGGGGCCCAGGGGAGCAGGGTTCGGCCGGCCGGGCGGACGGGGGTAAGCCGGCCGCGGGCTGGCTGCCGATGACCGCGCCGGCCAGTACCTCCTCGGCGCGATGGCAGGCCACCAGGCGGCCCGGGCCGGCCGGCCGCAGCAGCGGGACCTCGGCCCGGCACCGGTCGACGGCCAGCGGGCAGCGGGGGTGGAAGACGCATCCGGAGGGCGGGTTGGCCGCGTCGGGCGGTTCGCCGGGCAGCACGACCCGGGTTCGCCGGGCGGTCCAGTCGATCTCCGGCACCGCGGAGCGCAGCGCCTGGGTGTACGGGTGGGCGGGGGCCTGCAGCAGCTCCCGGGTCGGGCCGCTCTCCACGATCCGGCCCAGGTACAGCACGGCGGTCTGCTCGCACAGCTCACTCACGATCGCGAAGTTGTGGGTGATGAGCAGGTAGGACAGCTGCCGCTCGGTGCGCAGCCGGGCGATCAGGCTGAGCACCCGCGCCTGCGCCCGCACGTCCAGGGCGCTGGTCGGCTCGTCCAGCACCAGCAGCCGCGGCTGCACGCTGAGCGCGCGGGCGATCGCGACGCGCTGGCGCTGCCCGCCGGACAGCTGGTGCGGGTACCGGGACGCGAAGTCCCGGTCCAGGCCCACCTCGGCCAGCAGGTCCCCGGCCCGCCCGGCCGACCGCCCGCGCGGCACCACACGGTGGGCGCCCAGCGCCTCCCGGAGGGAGGTGCCGACCCGCATCCGGGGGTCGAGGCTGTTGTCCGGGTCCTGGAACACGATCTGCGCGGCGCGACGGTAGTCCTTCAGCGCCCGGCCGCGCAGGGTGGCGAGGTCGGCGCCCTCGAACCGGATCTGGCCCCCGCTGATCCGGGCCAGCCGGACCACGGCCCGGCCGATCGTGGTCTTGCCCGACCCGCTCTCCCCGACCAGGCCCAGGCCGAACGGCCCGGCGGCCAGTCGCAGGCTCACCCCGTCAACCGCCCGGACCGGCCCGAAACGCACCGACAGGTCCCTGACCTCCAGCATCGGGCCCTGCAGCATCGGGCCCGCCAGGATCGGGGCCTGCCGCGGCGGGCTCATCCGGGGGTCCCGGCCGGCCCGTTCCCGGCGGGACCGTTCCCGGCCGGGTCCGTGGCCGGGGGGCTCGTCCCCGGCGGCCGTGATCCGGGGCACCGCGGCCAGCAGGTCGGCGGTGTAGCGGTGCCGCGGGGCCGACAGTACCTGGGCCGCCGGGCCCTGCTCGACGATCCGGCCGGCCTGCATGATCGCCACCCGGTCACACAACTCGGCCACCACCGCGAGGTCGTGGCTGATCAGCAGCACCGACATGCCCTCGCGCTCGCGCAGCACCCGGAGCAGTTCCAGCACCTCCGCCTGGACCGTCACGTCCAGCGCGCTGGTCGGCTCGTCGGCCAGCAGCACCCGGGCCCGCAGGGCCAGCGCGAGCGCGATCGCGACCCGCTGCAGTTGCCCGCCGGACAGTTGCGCGGGATAACGGTCCAGCAGATCGGGGGCGAGCAGCACCTGCCGCATGGCCCGGGTGGCCGCCTCGGTGGCTTCCGCCTTGCTCATCCCGTGCAGCCGGAGCGCGCCGAGCACCACCTGGCCGACCCTGAACACCGGGCTGAACGCCGTGGCCGGGCTCTGGAAGATCGCCGCGATCTGTTTTCCGCGCAGTTTACGCAGCTCCCGCTGGGACCGGTCGGTCAGCTCGGTGCCGTCCAGGCGGATGCTGCCGCTGACTGTGGCGCCCACCGTGTGCGCGAGACCGAGGATGGCCAGCGTGGTCATGGACTTGCCGGAGCCGCTCTCCCCGGCCAGCCCGGCGATCTCGGCCTCGCCGAGCGTGAACTCGTCGATCTGCACGACGGGCCGGTCGCCGAACCGGACCCGCAGGTCGCTGATCGCCAGCCTGGCGGACGCGGGACCGGTGGGGACAGGCCCGGTGGGAGCCGGCCTCATGGCAGCAGGCTCCGCTTCGGGTCCAGCAGGTCACGCAGCCCGTCGCCGAGCAGGTTGAAGGCGAACGCGGTGACCAGGATCGCGATCCCGGGGAAGGTCACCACCCACCAGTCCGGAGTGAAGTAGGTCTGCCCCTCGGCCACCATCAGGCCCCAGTCCGGGGTGGGGTCCTGGGCGCCGAGGCCCAGGAAGGACAGGGCCGAGGCGGTGAGGATCACCCCGCCGACGTCCAGTGACACCTGCACGATGAGCGGGGTGACCGAGTTGGGCAGGACGTGCCGGGTGATGATCCGCCAGGCCGGGATGCCGAGCGCCCGGCAGCTGTCGATGTAGGGGCGGCCCGCCACCGAGGCCGCCTGGCCCCGGATCAGCCGGGTGTACCACGGCCACCAGGTGACGGCGATCGCGATGGTCAGGCTGGTCAGGCTGGGCGGCAGGACGGCGGCCAGGGCCAGCGCCAGCAGCAGCGACGGGAAGGCCAGGAAGACGTCGGTCACCCGCATGATCACCTCGTCGACCCAGCCACCGAAGTAGCCCGCCGCGATCCCCAGCGGGATCCCGACGACGCACGCGATCACCAGCACGATGACCGCGACCAGCGGGGAGATCCGGGCCCCGTAGATGACCCGGGAGAGCACGTCCCGGCCGACCTGGTCGGTGCCGAACCAGTGCTGCGCCGAGGGTGGGCGCAGCACGAAGAACGGATGCGTGGCCGAGCCGGCGTCTGCGGGGAACGGCGCGAGCAGCGGGGCGGACACCGCGACCACGACGATCAGTACGGCCGTCAGGCCCCCCGCCACCAGCAGCGGGTTCGCGCGCAGGCCGCGCCACAGGGCCTGGCCCCGCGGCAGGACCGGAGCCGGGATGGCGGCGGGTGAGGGCGCCTCGATCATCGCAGCCGGATCCGGGGGTCCAGGGCGGCCTGGATGATGTCCACCGCCAGGTTGGCCGCCACGTAGACCAGCGCGACGAACAGCGTCACGCCCAGGATGGCGGGCGTGTCCAGGGTCGCGATCGAGGCGGCCGTGTAGCTGCCCAGCCCGGGCCAGTCGAAGATCGCCTCGACCAGGAACGTGTTCACCAGTGAGTAGCCGAAGACCAGGGCCACCGCGGCGGCTACCGGGTTCCAGGCGAGCTTCATGGCGAACCGGCTGTACACCGCGCGCTCGCTGAAGCCCAGGGCGCGGATCATCTGGATGTGGGTCTCGCCCACCGTGTCCAGGACCTGGGCCCGGACCATCCGGGCGATGAGCCCGGCCGGGTAGGCGGCGACGACCAGGGCGGGCAGCACCAGGTGGACCAGGATGCTGCCGAGCATCGGCCAGTTCCCGCTGATCGTCGCGTCGATCAGGCTGAACCCGGTCCGCTGGGCGAGCGGGTGGCTGAACAGCAGGCCGGGAGAGTACTCCCCGGCCGCGGGCAGCACGTGCAGCCGCTGGCTGAAGACCAGCTGGAGGATGAGCGCCATCCAGAAGATCGGCATGGACACACCCAGGATCGACACCGCCCGGATGGCCTGGTCGACCAGGCCGCCCGGCCAGCGGGCGGCCACCAGCCCGAGCGGCACGGCCACCGCCAGCGCGATGATCAGGGCCGCGGTCACCAGCTCCAGTGAGGCCGGCGCGGCGGTCCCGATGTCGGACAGGACGGGCTGGTGGGTGTGGATGGACAGGCCCCAGTTGCCGGACAGGATGCCGCCGAAGTAGGCCAGCAGCTGGACCAGCGGCGGCCGGTCGAGGCCGAGGAACCGCCGGGCCGCGGCGACCTGGGCGGCGGACGCGTGCGGCCCGGCCCAGGTGGCGGCCGGGTCTCCCGGGACCACACGGGCGATCACGAACGTCGCGATGATGACGCCCGCGACCACCAGCGCGGCCAGGGCGACCCGGCGCGCCACATAGCCGGTCAACTGCCAGTCGGCCTGAGGTTGTAGGTGAAGACGACGTTCGCGTAGGCCGGGTCGGGCTGGAAGCCGGTGAAGGACGTGCGCATCGCGTACTGGTAGTTCATGTTGTAGAGCACGTCCAGCGGCGCCTGCTGCAAGACCTCGGTCTGCATGGTCTGGTACAGCTGCTCGCCGGCCGTACGGTTGGTCGCCAGCAGCGGCTCCACCTTGTTGATCTGCTTGTCCAGCAGCGAGTTGGAGTAGTAGGAGAGGTTGAAGTACGGCGACTTCTCCGTCTCCAGCAGGTTGCTGAACCAGGTGTACGGGTCGGCGTAGTCCGGCCACCAGTACTCCAGGAAGATGCTCTGGTGGCCCGGGCCCGACTTCGCCTTCGCCCACTGGGTCGGCCAGGCCAGTGACTGCGTGGTGAGGTTGATGTTCAGCTTGGCCAGGCTGGACTTCAGCAGGGTCGCCACGACCTGCTCGTTCGAGTCACCCTGGGTGTAGGTCAGGGTCAGGTTCAGCGGCTTCTTGCCCGGCCCGTACCCGGCCGCCTTCAGCAGCTGGTCCGCCTTGGCCGGGTCGTAGTGATAGTTCGGCAGGTCGGTGGTGTGGCCCGGCAGGCCGGCCGGGACCAGGCCGCTGGACGTGACCGCCGCGCCCTGCAGCGCCGCGACGATCCCCGGGTAGTTGATCCCGTAGGAGATCGCCTGGCGCACCGGCAGGCTCAGCGTGTGCGCGTTGAGCTGGGCCAGCAGGTTCTGGAAGGACGGGATGCTCACCGTCCGGATGCCCGCCTGGCCCTGGAACGACTTCCAGATCGCGGGGCTGATCTGCCCCACGAAGTCGACCTGCCCGGACCGCAGCAGCTGGGCGGCGGTGGTGTCCTGGGGCACGACCCGGAACACCACCTTCTTGTAGTGCGGGCCCTGCCAGCCGCCCCAGTAGCCGGGGAAGGCCTTGAGCACCACCTCGAACTCCTGGCCCTTGTTCCAGGTCTGCAGCGTGTACGGGCCGGTGCCTGCGTCATGCGGCGTGTTGAACCACTTGGTCAGCGCGGCCGACGACCCCCCGCCCGCGGCCTTGGTGTCGTAGATGTACGCCGAGTAGGAGGCGGAGGCCTCGAGGTCCAGCGGCGAGGCGTACTTCAGGTGGAAGACCATGGTGTAGGTACTGGGCGTGCTGATGCTCTTCACCGCGTCCCACACGTAGCCGGCCCCTCCGCCCAGCTTCTCCGTGCGGAGGATGGCCGCCGCCGCGGCCTGCGCGGTCATCAGCCGGCCGGTGTGGAAGTGCACCCCCTGCCGGAGATGGAAGGTCCAGCTCAGGCCGTTCGCCGAGGTTGACCAGCTGGTCGCGAGCAGCGGCTTGATCGTGTGCGTGGCGGTGTCATAGCGGGTGAGCGTCTCGTACATGTTGCTCATCGCGATGATGCCGTCGGAGTACTCGGTCGCGGGGTCCCAGCCGTTGACCATCACCGGGGTGTTGGTGTCGTAGGTGAACACCTGGTTGCTGGCCTGCTGCTGCGCCGCCGGGTGCGCTGAACCGCCACAGGCGGTCAGCAGCACCAGCAGAGCGGAGCCCGATGCGAGCAGCCCAGCGCGGTGGGGCTTCATGCCTTCCTCCGTGATCCTTGTTGTCGGTTGGGGTTCTGGCGCCCAGTCGTTAGAGAGCTGTAGGTCCAGCCCGGCTGGCCAGCTGCGCCTGAGCTGGATGATCCGGCAGGCCACCCAGGGCCCCGGCTGCTTTCGCCCGGATCCGGATCGCCGGGGAAGTGAGGTAGGCCAGCGGGATCTCCTCACGCTCGACGATGCGCACCGTCGCCGGGTCCGCCCCGGCCGCCACGGCGCGCTCGCGGGCTTCGTCGCACGCCTCGTCGAGCGCGGCCTGCCTGCCGCCCGGTCCCATGTGGAAGATCCGGTCCACCTGGCCGCTGACCGAGGCGATCGCCGCGCCCACCGCGTTGGCCGTGTCGAAGTGGTCGGGCCGGATGACCTCGCTGACGCCTGGTATCCGGTCCGGGATCAGGATGCTGCCGCCGCCGACCGCGACCAGCACGCAATCTTCCCGGGAGGTCTTCATCCGGTCGATCGCGTCGGCCAGCATCACGTCCGCCCGGGCCAGGGCGGCGCCGAGCATCTCCCGGTGGCGGCGGGTCCGGCCCGGGTCACCGAGCCGCACCCGGCCGGCCGCGACCGCCGCGTCGGTCAGCGTGGGGGTCGCCCCGCCGAAGACGAGCGCGTCCTGCTGCAGCAGGTAGCCGACGCTGCGCGGGCCGACCCGCACCCCGGGCTCCCCGGCCGAGACCACGGTGCCCCCACCGAGGGCGATGGTGACCAGGTCGGGCATCCGGAAGTTGGTGCGGATGCCGCCGATCTCGACTCCCTGCGAGGACTCCCGGGGGAACCCGTTGATCAGCACGCCCACGTCGGTGGACGTCCCGCCCACGTCGGCGACCAGCGAGTCGCCGGTCCCGGTGAGGAAGGCCGCGCCGCGGACACTGTTGGCCGGCCCGCTGCCGATCGTGAGGACCGGGTAACGAAGGGCCTGATCGAGGCCCATCAGCGTGCCGTCGTTCTGCGCGAAGAACGTGGTCGGCCGCAGCTGGTGCGCGGCCAGCGAGTCGTGCATGGCGACGGCCACGTCCCGGGCCACCCCGGCCAGCGCCCCGTTCAGGATCGTGGCGTTCTCGCGTTCCAGCAGGCCCAGCGAGCCGATTTCGTGGCTGAGCGAGACGTGGATGTCGCCCAGCTCACGTTTGACGATCTCGGCGGCCGCCAGCTCATGCCGCGCCGAGACGGGGGCGAAGACGCTGGTGATGGCGACCCCGTCGGCGGTGCCCGCGACCTCGCCCAGGAACCGCGCGATGGCGTCGGTGTCCAGCGGGGCCAGGTCCTGCCCGTCGAACTCGATGCCGCCGCCGACGATCACCGCGCCGGCCGAGATCGCGCTGGTGAGGTCCGGTGGCCAGCCGAACATCGGCCGGATGCTCAGGGTGGCCGGGCCGCCGATCCGGATCACCGCGATCCGGCGCAGCTTCCTGCGCTCCAGCACGGCGTTCGTCGCGTGCGTGGTGCCCAGCATGACGTGGGTGATCCGCTCCCGGTCCGCCTCCGGGGCGCAGAGCACGGTGTCGATCGCCGCGGTGATCCCGCCGGTGATGTCCGGGGTACCGGGCACCTTGGCCTTGGCGATGACGCGGTCCGCGCCGTCCATGATCACCGCGTCGGTATTGGTGCCGCCCACGTCGACGCCGAGGCGGAAGTCAGGAGCGGGCACCGGCGAGCTCCTCCACGGGCAGGTAGTCAAAGTCGTAGCCGAAGGCGCGCGGGCCGGTGATCGAGATGCCCCGCTCGGTCCGCCACACCGGGTCGCAGGCGAAGGCGATCACCACGACCCGCTGGCCGTACTTGATCCGTTCCGTCGCGATCGCATCGGCCGTCTCCACGTCCAGCACCGAGATCAGGTCGGGCACCGAGGCCAGCACGCGGCCCTGTTCCAGCGCGACCAGGTTCTCGTTCTGCAGCTCCAGCCGGATGAGGCGCCCCGCGTCCTCGCCGAGCCCCTCGATCACCACCGAACCGCGGACGAAGCCACTCGTGGTGTGCCGCTCGACGTCCGAGACCTTCCCGGTGACCAGCCGGAACGCGCCGATCTCGGCGATCAGCGCGGCGATCGGGCTGACCGCCGCGCCGATGGCCGCCGCACCGATCCGGATCGCCAGCGACACCGAGTTCCGGACCGTGGCCTCGCGCGCCTGCGCGGCGGTGAGCGAGAACTCGGTGGACGAGGCGGCCCCGCCGAACTCCACCGCGGCCGCCCGTTCCAGGCGCTCCATCCAGTGCCCCGAGATGGCCTGGAAGATGACCAGGTTGCCGCGCTCGTCGGTCATCACCGCCGGGCTCGGCGAGATCCCGGCCAGCTGCATGGTGACCTGCGGGACCTCCGGGAACGCGCGTCCCATCCCGTCCGCGTCGACCAGGGGAAGCCCCATCCGCGCCGCCCAGCAGACGGGGAGCACGCCGTTCCCGCCGCCGATCTCGCCCGCCATCAGCGCCGCCACCCGGCGCCCGGTCAGGTACTGCAGATGGTCGCGGAGCCGCTCGCCTTCGTCGCCGTTCTCGATCTTCTCCATGCTGACCGTGGGGGCGCCGATGCTGCCGCACGGCATGATCAGGGCGTCATCAGGCAGTTCGTCCACGTCCACCAGGGCGGCCGGGCCGAAGTCCTCGGTGGCCTGCAGGGCCTGGAGCAGGGCGAGATAGGTGTCGCCGCCACCTCCCGCGCCCAGTACCGCACAGCCGCGCGCTAAAGCGTGCAGCGCGACAGGGTCGAGGAGTCTCTTCACCGGGTCTCTTCACAGGAGGCCATTGTCCCCGGGCAGGGGAATATACAGGCGCGCTAAGTATCATAGTTCCCGATGTACGGCTACACCGGGACTATTTCCACCGATCGGCCAGCTGCAGCTCGGTCTGCCTGATCAGATCGCGAAGTTCCACCGGGTCATGACCGCGGACCACGCGGGGCGGGCTCGACATGAGCCGCCGGGCGTAGAGCAGCCCGGCGATCCCGCGCCACACGTGCCACCGCGGGAACTCGCTCGAATAGGACCACCAGTCAGGGTCCTCAGTGCCAGCAGTCATTAAATCGGTGGTGGCTTCCTTCTCCATGGGCTCGGCTCCCTGGGGCGCCGGGGTGACGACGCGTGCCTGGTGTGGCCGACGCAGAATCCCGGATGCAAAAGCCATGGTGGCAGCCGTGCAAGGGTCCCGGAATGGGCATAGTGCACCGTGATCGTGACGGAAGTGTGCGCTCCGCATAAAGTGCCACATGTGCGTACCGTCGACGAGATGCTGGCCAGCTCACCGTTGGCTGGGTTGTGGCGGGTCAGCCGCGGGGGTGGTGACCGCCAGGTAGCCCTGGTCCGGCTGGCCGAGCGGTTTGCTGACCTGGATGACGCCCCGGCAGGCAGCCTGGTCGTGCTGTCCCGGGCGGCGTCGGCGGAACTCTCTGACTACCGGCTGGACATGGGCCTGCGCTGGGCCTCGGCCAACCGGGTGAGCGCGGTGGCGGCGTTCTCCGCGGAGCAGTGGCAGCCCACCGTGACAGCGATGGACATCGCCGGGCGGGCCGACATCGCGCTGATCTCGATACCCGCCGGGGCCGAGCTGGCCGCTCTGGTGCAGGCGATCAGCCGGGAGATCGGCGGCGCCGCCGAGAGCGCTCTGGGCCGGGCGGAGGAAGGACTGAACGCGGTGCTCTCCGCCGAGGCCGCCGGGGCTGGCCTCGACGACCTGCGCGCCTCGGTCAGCGTGGCGCTCGGCACCCTCGTCGAATTCCGCCCGGATGACTCCGGTCATGGTGACCGGGAGAACGGCCAGGCGCGGCTGGGCCGCGGCGGCGTTCGCGCCGGGCCCGGCGGTCCCGCGCGGGCCCTGGAGGGCGGCCTGGCGGGTGAGGTCAGCGTGCCGGTCGTGGTGGGCGAGGCGCCGATCGGCCACCTGGTCGCGCCCGACGTGCAGGGTGACCTCGCCGTCGCCGCCCGGCTGGTCCTGCACAGCGCCGCCGCGTCCGCCGGGCGCCTTCTCGACCTGGCCCAGCGGGCCCGTGAGGTCCCGGTCCGGTCGCGCAGCGAGCTGCTCGCCGAGTTGCTGATGTCGGAGTCTGCGATCAACGACGACCTGCTCGACCGGGCCCGGCAGCTGAACGTCTCACTGGGCGGCTGGCATGTCGTGGTCCGGATCGAGGCCGACGACCTCGACGGCCCCGGCCCGGACGGATCCGCCGACGGGCCCGGTGGCCCGGACTCCGCCAGCCGGGACGAGGTGCGCCGGTTCGAGCTGCTGGAGACGGCCGGGCAGATCGCCCTGCAGGCCGCCGGGGCGGCCGGCGGCACCTGGCACCTGTCCCGGGTGGCCCGCGCCCTCGTGCTGATCAAGATGACCAGGTCCGATCCGGGACCGCAGGCCGGGGCGCAGGCCGCCCGGTCCGCCGCCCGCGCGCTGCAGGCGCTGCGGGAACGACTGCCCGCGCTGCCGTTCCGGGCCGGGGTGGGGGCCGCCCACGAGGGACCGACGGGACTCCGCGCTTCCGCGGCCGAAGCCCGGGCCGCGCTGCTCGCCGCCCGGGCCGCCCGCAAGCCGTCCGGGGTGGCCGCGCACGACGTGGTCGGGGTGCAGCGGATGCTGATGGAGTGGTATGCCTCGGACACGGCCCGGGCCTCGGTGCGCGACCAGCTCGCACCGCTGGAGAAGCTGGGCCAGTCCCGGGCCGACACGGCGATCAGGACGCTCGCGGCCTATCTCGACGAGCAGGGATCCATCATCAAGACCGCGCAGCGCCTGCACCTGCACCGCAACGCCGTGGCCAACCGGATCCGGGGCATCACCGAACTGCTGGACGTGGACTTCGATGACCCGGACCAGCGGCTCGCCCTGCAGCTCGCCTGCCGGGCCCGGCTGCTGGGGTGACCAGCGGCGGCACCGTTCCCGGGCCCGTCCTCCGGTGCGTCCTGCGCTGCGGCGCCCGGCCGGCGCCCGCGGGACCGCTGGGAAAGCAGAGGCCCCACAGCAGCGTGATCATGATGGTGAACGTGACCACCGACGCGGCTCCGGTGGGCTGGCTCAGGTATACGACGACGTAGCCACCGTCCGGGATGATGGCGGTGGGGGTCCCCACGACCTGGGACGCCCGCAGCGTCCATGGGTCCTCGGTGGGGTTGGCGTCACCTTTGGTCTTGATGGTGCCGCCGGACTCGCGGTAGACCCGGTGCGTGACCACCTGATCCGGACCGTAGGCGTAACGGAACGTGATGATCTCGCCGCGGTGCGGCCGCCCATGGACGGGCTGGTCCACGATGGCCTCGCCCGGCTGGAGGGTGGGGATCATCGATCCGGTGTGCACGACCCAGATCCGGTAGCCCTCGTGCCACGCCAGCACCAGGCCGGCCGTGCTGACCACGATGGCCAGCCCGGCCAGGCTGGCCAGCAGCGTCGTGCCACCGTCATGGCGAACCTCATCTGTCCTGGCTCGGCCGGGCCGGGCCGGCGAGCGGATGCGGCCTACGGAGTCGGGGACGAGTTGTTCGGGTCGTCAGGGGCCACTCCCGGCTGAGTCGCGACGATCTGGTACGGCAGGCCGTAGGAGGGGTTGGAGGTGTCACAGACCTGATCGGTCGGGGCGCTGGGATCGGCCGGGTTCTGGATCAGCGGGTAGCAGAAGAACTTGGTCGACATGTCTTTCCACTTCGGCCCCAGCGCAAAGCTGAACGTCATGGTGCCCCCGTTTCCGGGCGCGACGTTAGTAGCCAGCTTGACGATGTTGGGAATGGGCCAGCACCCGGTCTCCGATCTTCGCCTCGACCAAAGGTGCCGAGATCGTTGACTGAGTGAAGCGCGGCGGCCTGGTCGAAGACGAGATAGACATCTTCAGTGTTCGCGCCGGTGTTCGTGTAGTGCACCGTGCTGGTCCGGAAATTTCCAGGCAGCATGTTGATGAAGTCGAAGTCCAGTCCGTTATTGCCACTCCCGCCTGCGGTGCTCACCTTGATGGACCCGACGGTTCCGGTGACCGTCCCGTTCTGGCTGTCGTTGAAGTAGGCACCCGCGGCCCCGCTGCCGCCGTGACCAGGCCGACCGAGTCGGCCAGCGCGCCGACGAACACGCCTATGCGCCACTTCTTTCCGAGCCGCATGCTGCATTGCCTCCTTGTGAATAAAACGCGGTTCGCGGTAATGTCATCTCCGGGGTCCTGGAGCCAGGAATCGGATTACCGCGAGGTGTGGCCAGCCTGATTTCGGGCGCGCGTGACGAGCAGATAAGTGATGGTGCGGAGCGCCCCGGGGAATGCGGCGATCGACACTTGTACCTCGACGGGGAACATCCGTGTTTTGCGGCACCATGAGACGCGCCCATGGGCAGCATCGGATAACCGGACCTGGCCTTTTCCTCCCAGATCGCTAGGATCCGCCATACGCGCGGTGAGACCGACTGGGTAAATGACGCGAGGCCGGCGCAATTGGTTTACCCGTCACCGAAGAGGTTCTGCTACTCCAGCGCTCTACAGCCAGACGGTCGCAAGCCAGATCTCGACGCCGGCCAGCACGAGCAGGGCGACGTTCAGCCCGACTACCTTTACCTCGCCCCGGCTGAGGTGCAGGGAAACCCCGCCGACCTGGATCAGCACCAGCCCGGTAGCTGCCGCCAGGGCCAGGACCGGTGCGACGCCGGTCAGCGGGGGCAGGATCAGCCCGAGCGCGCCGAGCACCTCCAGTACCCCGATGGTCCGGACGAGCCTCAGCGGCACAGTGTCGATCCAGCCCATCATCGGCCGCAGCTGATCTGGGGACCGCAGCAGCTTGAGCCCACCGGAGTACAGGTAGAGCGACGCCAGCAGTGCGGCGACGACCCAGTAGGCCACGGTCATGGAGCACACCCTAACTGACCTGGGTGATCTCGGCGCGGCTGGCCGAGCGTGGCTGGCGGCGCGGATCAGCCCGGCTTACCCGCCTGGACGACTACACCTGGCGGCCACCGGCACACGGGCGAACGTGGTGACCGCTCAGGCCGGGGCGCCGGCGTCCTGCATGGAGGCCGCGGACTCCCCGGGGCCCTGCTGCGCCGCCGCCGGATCCATCCACATGACCTGCCAGCCGTGGCCGTCGAGGTCGAAGAAGCTGCGTGAGTACATGAAGCCGTGGTCCTCGGGGCCGTCCGCCTCGGTGCCGCCCGCGGCGAGCGCAGCCTCAGCGACCGTGTCGACCTCGTCGCGGGCCGACACGCTGAAGCAGTACAGCGCCAGCGCGTGCGTGGCAGGATCGGCCATCGGCAGCTTCGAGAACTGCGCGAACGTCTCGTGGCTGAGCAGCATCACGGAGGCTTGCTCGCCGACCAGCATGCAGGCGGCGCCCTCGCCGGTGAACATCGGGTTGTAGCTGAACCCGAGCCGCGCGAAGAACGCCTTGCTGCGCTCGACGTCCGCCACAGGGATGTTCACGAACAGCATGCGGCCAGCGTGTGCGGGAGCGGTCATGGCAGGTCTCCAGTCCGAGGTTCGACGGTGTACATCGAGATAGACCGGCCCAGCCCGCAGAACTCACCGGTGGTCCCGGATCCGCCGCCTCCGACCCCTCCGGCCCGGCGGCATTCGCTCCGCCCTGCCAACCGCCGTCCCAACCCCGCCCCTCCAGGTCAAAGGCCGATTGGCTGCTGCCGTGCCAGGGGCCGCTCTCTTCCTGGTTACTGGTCCGCGAGAGGGAACGCCACGTCGCAGACGGCCTGGTCGGGCCCAGCGGCTCTGGCTCGGCGAGGTAGACCTCGCGGCACGACAGCCGGCTTCCGGCCCGGGCGGCGACCTCGGGTGAGCAGGCGACGGCGTCGTACGCGGCCAGAATGGCCGGGTAGGCCCACTGGGCTTTCGTGATGGTGGTGTACGCCTCGTCGTGTTCGGGCTCGGTACGGATGCCGATGACGTCGGTCGGCTCCACTCCGCCGGGGCAGCCGAGAACCGCCTCCAGCGGGCCGTCGCTGTCCTCGCTCACGACGCCGTGGAAGATGAGCGTGAACGGCCCGGCCGGCTCGGCCCCGGCGAGGTGCTGGGCGAAGGCCTGCCTGGCCTCGCGGACGAAGCCGTCCGTCTCTGGCGCATGCAGCCGGCGCTGGATGGACATGACCCGCTGGGCAGGGACATGGCGGGTCTCGATGCGGAACATGGGATCGCCTCCTTCTCTCAGGGTGGCCTGGATGTGGCGGATCAGCATGGCGCGGTGGGCGTGCCGCCGTTCGAGGTCACGGAGCAGCACATCCAGCCGGTCCACGGCCCGGTCTGCGCCGGCGGCGACCTCCCGCAGCACCCGTTCCACATCGGCCAGGCTCAGACCGGCGCCACGGAGCAGGCTGATGAGCTGTCCGGCGCGAACCTGGGAGACGTCATACCGGCGGTAACCGGTGGCCCCGTCGGTCAGCACGGGCCGGAGCAAGCCAATGCGGTCATAGAGGCGCAGCGCTCTGTGCGTCAGGCGTGTTCGCCGCGCGAACTCACCGATCGGGATGAGCCCGGCCCTGACATCGTCCGCCACGGGCCCGATCCTGGCGCATGACCCAAGGGCAGGGTCAAGCGTGACACAGAGCGGCACTTTCGTGCCGACGCGGCCGCCGAAGGCTTCACCCCTGGAGGGCACCTTCGGGTGACGCCCTGGCCCCAGGGCGCTTCCTAACGTGCAGGAAAGAAACCAGCACCGACAGGAGCGAAGGAATGGCCAACGAGGCAGAACGCCGTGTCAGGGTGCGCGTCAGGGGCGGTGCCGAGGATGGTTGCCATGAGAAATTCAGCGATCGCGGTCTCAGGGCTGCGGAAGGCGTACGGGGACAAGGTCGTGCTGGATGGCATCGATCTGGATGTTCCCGCGGGCACGGTTTTTTCCCTGCTCGGCCCGAATGGGGCGGGTAAGACGACGACGGTAAACGTGCTGACCACGTCGATGAAGGCCGACGGTGGGACGGTACGCGTCGCCGGGCATGACGTTGCGACCGAGACCAAGGCGGTGCGCGCAGTAATCGGGGTCACCGGCCAGTTCGCGGCGGTGGACGATCTGCTGACTGGCCAGGAGAACCTGCAGTTGATGGCGGACCTGCACCATCTGCGGGCCGACGAGGGCCAGCGGGTGGTCACCTCGCTGCTGGAGCGGTTCGACCTGGTGGAGTCGGCGCAGAAGATGGCGGCGACCTATTCCGGCGGTATGCGCCGGAAGCTGGATCTGGCGATGACGCTGGTTACCAGGCCGCAGATCATCTTCCTGGACGAGCCGACGACCGGACTGGACCCGCGCAGCCGCCGCACGATGTGGAACATCGTCCGCGAGCTGGTGGCCGACGGCGTGACCGTCTTCCTCACGACCCAGAACCTCGAAGAGGCCGATCAGCTCGCCGGCCGGATCGCGGTGCTCGACCAGGGCCACCTGGTCGCCGAGGGCACTCCCGGCGAGCTCAAGCGCCTGGTTCCTGGCAGCCACGTCCGGCTCCAGTTCACTAGCGTCTCCGAACTCGACGCGGCGGCGCGGCTCCTGACCGGCTCCACCCGGGACGACGAGGACCTGACCCTGCGGGTGCCCAGCGATGGCAGGTCGAAGTCGTTGCGGGCCCTGCTGGACCGGCTTGACGAGCATTCGATCGACGTTGAGGAGTTCTCCGTGCACACGCCGGACCTCGATGACGTTTTCCTCGCCCTGACCAGTCACGCAAGCACGGAGGCCGTCGCACGATGAGCACCATCTCAGCACCGCTGACCGATTCGCGGATCATGCTGCGCCGCAACTTCAAGCACATCCTTCGGAATCCGGTCACGATATTCAACGGGACTTTGATGCCGGTCGTGCTCATGCTGCTACTCGTGTACGTGTTCGGCAGGGCTTTCAACGTCGGCGAGCACTACATCCAATACGCCACACCAGGCCTGATCCTGCTGGCCATCACCTACGGGCTGTCGGCCACTGCGGTATCGGTGAACTCCGACATGACCAAGGGCATCATCAACCGGTTCAAGGTCATGAATGTCTCCCGCGGCGCCGTCCTGACCGGTCACGTCATGGCCACCGTGCTGGGCAGCACGGTCGCCATCGCGGTCATCATCGGAATGGCCTTCGCGCTGGGGTTCCGGTCACCGGCCACCCCCCTGGACTGGCTCGCCGCGATCGGCATCGTCGCGGCGGCCGCCTTCGCGGCCGCCTGGCTCACGGTCGCGCTGGGGATGGCCGCGAAAACTCCGGAATCCGCGGGCCTCACCGTCGTTCCGCTGATCCTGCTGCCCTTCCTGAGCAGCGCGGTCGTGCCAGCCGACAAGATGGGACAGGGTGTCCGGCAATTCGCCGAGTATCAGCCCTTCACGCCGATCATCGAATCGCTGCGCGGACTGCTGGCCGGCACCCCGTCGGCCGGCTACGTAGCCGCCGCTCTCGCCTGGTGCGCCGGGATCGCCCTCGTCGGCTACCTGTGGGCGCTCACGACCTTCAAGCGGCGCGCGTGACCGACGGCGTCGGCTGAGCCGCCCATCAGCAGATCAAGTGCAAGACAAGAGGAGAGCTGTCAGGCCTGCATTCGACACGCCGGGGCCCCGGTCCACCGCGGCGACCGCGTGTTTCCTGTCCATCACCCCAACGTCCGTGCGAGCCCTGGCCGGACGTACCGCACGGCGAGGACCGCAGCCGCGAGCACCGTACTGCCGCTGATCAGGAACGAGAGGTGCAGGCCGGTCACGAAGTTCGCGTCGAGCAGCGCCCCGAACACCGCCACGCCAAGCGCGCACCCGAGCTGGCGGGAAGAGTTGAGCACGCCGGCGCCAAGCCCGGCCTGTCCGGGACGGATGTCATCCATGAACGCGGTGGTCAGCGGCGGGATCGTCAGTCCGGCTCCGATCCCAACGGGGAGGAGGAGGAACTCGATCACTACGATCGGCGTCCCGCGGCCGAAGACGAGGCACCCGAGCAGGCCGCCGGCGAAGACGAGCAGGCCAGCCACGAGCGGCAGGCGCGGCCCGTACCGCTGCACCAGCCGGCCCGCGAGCAGGTTCACGCCAGCGACCACCGCGGTCATCGGGACGAACATCAGCCCGGTGACAGTGGGTGAGTGACCGAGAGCCTGCTGAAAGAACAGGCTCAGGACGAACACCTGGCCGTAGAAGGCGAAGCTCATGATCAGCCCGGCCACCGTAGTCGTGGAGACCGTCTTGGAGGCGAAGATCCCGAGCGGCACCATGGGCACCGCGACACGACGCTCCACCGCCACGAAGGCCGCCGCGGCGAAAGCAAATAGCGTCAGGGAAATCACCACCACCGGCGAATCGAAACCCTGATGTCCTCCCTGGATGACGCCGACGGCGAGCGCCGCTACCGCGGTGATGGCGGCGATCTGACCGGGCAGGTCGAAATGAGCCGGACGCTTGGGAGACGGCCTGACGCGGGATAGCGCCACGACGCCGAGCAGGCCGGCAGGGACGTTCAGGAAGAAAATGGCGCGCCAGCCGATGGTGCCGGTGAGCAGCCCGCCAACCACCGGCCCGGCAGCCACGGCCACGCCGCCGGCGGCGGTCCAGATCGCGATCGCCCGGGCCAGCTGCTTCGCATCCGTGAAGTTCTGACGGACCAGGGCGAGGGAGGCGGGCAGCATCATCGCGGCAGCGGCGCCCTGAACCACCCGGGCGGCCAGCAGGAAGGCCAGCGCAGGAGCCAGCCCGCAGGCAGCGGAGGCCAGGGTGAAGCCGATGAAGCCAGCAGCCAGGGCACGCGAGGCACCAAGTCGGTCCGACAGTGTGCCGCTGGAGAGCAGGAGCGCGGAGAAGACCACGACGTAGCCATCGACGATCCACTCCAGCCCGGCCAGGCCGCCGTGCAGCTCACGGCCGATCGACGGCAGGGCCACGCTGACCACGGTGATATCGAGCACGATGATAAAAAAGGCCAGGCCCGCGGCCAGCAAGGCGGCCCGGTTAGAGGTCGCCGGGCGAACCCGCTTCGGGTCGGCCGGAGCAGGCCCAGGCACCCCCCCTGTGGTCACAGGACCATCGTGCGCTCCGCTCCGCAAGAGCAACAGGGGCTAGGTCCCGACGGTGCACAGCTGACGCGTCAGCTGTCGCGCCGACCGGGGCGCACCTCCGCAGCGAAAAGGCCCCCCGCCAGGGTGGCGAAGGACCTTCTGA
>CAWJPL010000025.1:0-50462 GCA_963844695.1 uncultured Actinomycetes bacterium | reverse complement strand
TCGTGAAGTCCTTCGGGTGGCTATTGCTCATCGAGGCGCTGCAGGGCAGCGGCGTGGCCGGGGCGGCCATGGCCACCCCGCCGGTCAGGGCCGTGGCCCCGATGGCTCCCGCCGCGGTAGCGCCAATCAGAATACGTCCAGGCCATGATGGCCAGAATTGTCATGGGCGCCACGTAGCGCCGGTAGGGCGCATAAATAGCGCAATATGCGCGCGCCGCTCTCTTTCCGGCAGTCGCCGCAGAAGCCTTTTCCGTGTACTCAGTCAATAGGAATTTGCGGCTTTAATACGTTTCGCGAAGTTTCTGGGGGTGTTGAGGCTCCGCTGCCCTGCGTGGGCATGGCGCGGCGGGCTGGCCCGGGAGCAGGGAGTTCCGGGCCAGCCCGCCGTGATCTGCAGGGCCGGTTCTGGCGGGACGGCTCAGAAGTGGGTTGGTCCCACCCCGGTCGGCGCCGGGGCCGGCGTGGTGGTCGAGGTCGGCATGACCGTGCGGGGTGGGGTCGGCATCGGGGCCGGGGTGGTGGTGACCGGCGGGGCGAGCGGCGCCCGGAAGTGGCCGCGCGCCACCAGCAGGCCGTCGGTGTTGCCCTTGGCGTCGGTGAAGAAGCCGACCAGGTCACCCGCGTCGTTGATGCCGTTGAGCGTGGTGGCCCCGGAACCGTGCGGGTCGTTGACCGTCCGGAACCCCAGGTGGCGGGACCAGACGAACCCGAACGACTTGGCCTTGCTGCCGCTTCCGACCATGTAGGTGCCGACCACCTCGCGCTGGTCGTTGACGCCGAAGGCCATGGTGGAGGAAGCGCCGGGCACGGTCAGCCGGGTGAGGTGGCCGTGCGCCCCGAGCAGGAAGCCCCGGGTCACGCCGCCGCGGCCGGTGTAGAAGCCGGCCACGTCGCCCCGGTTGCTGATGCCGGACGCGGTCGTGCTGACCGCACCGGGGATCCGGATCCGGTGGAACCAGCCGCCGGGAATGCTGTAGGCGTAGGAGTGGGCCATGCCCTGGGCTCCCATGTAGAAGCCCACCGCGACGTCTGAGTCGTTCACGCCGAGGAGCTGGTTGACCGGCGGCTTGGCCATGTTCCGGGTCGGGAAGTTGACGCTGTGGAACTGGCCGTGCCAGTCGTAGAAGCCGAAGTTGTTGTTGGCCATGCTCTTGGTGTTCTGGGTTGACCAGAACCCGACCGACACCCCGGTGTCGTTGACCCCGATGACCTGGGTCTGGATCCCGGTGGGAAAGTTCTCGTTCGTGAACGACGAGGGACGGCCCAGGCTGAGCACGTATCCCTTGTTCGGGTGACCCGCGGCGCCGGAGCCGAAATACCCCGCGATCTGGCTGTGGTTGTTGATGCCCAGCAGCTGGTTGAACGTCGGGTCGTTGCTGTTGTTCAGCTTGCTGAACGACCAGCCGCGGGCCAGCCGCATTTCCCGCGGGTGGTGCTCGCGGTGCGAGTTGGCCGAGAGGGTGACGCTGGAGTGCGTGCTGGAGTGCCCGGTCATGGCGAAAACACCGCCGACCGCTCCGCCCACCGCGACGGCCGCCACGCCGATCACCGCTACGACTGTACGTTCAACTCATTCTGAATCCGCCATTCTGGGTCCACGCACTTGTGCGTCGGCCCCGTCGTATCTGGCTCTCACCGAGAATCCCATTTCCGTGCGTCAATATGACCGCGCCGGCGCTTTCCCCGGGCGACCACGGGCGGCCTTAATCTGACCGCGTTGACGACGTTAGCGGCAGGAAGCGTAAATCCCGGGCCCAGCCCGTCCGGGGTCCGGGAACCGTAATAACTCCCCGCACCCCCGCAACGGTCAGGGTGATGGCGGCGGGGAGCCGGCCCGAAAGCCGGGAACGCGCAACGCAAAGCCCCGCCTCGCCGGGGGTAAGGCCCGGGAGACGGGGCTTCTGAGCTGGCTAGATCCTCCTCAGCCGCTGTAGGGCAGCAAGCAGATACCGGACAGGTTCTGGGCCCCGCCGCACATCTGGCTGCCTGACTGGTTGTCGCTGGCGATCCAGAGCCCGGCGCTGGTGGTCAGCATGTCGTCGGCCCCCAGTCCCCGGTCCCGGCTGTAGTAGCCGGCGCTCCCGTCCGCACTGACGTACAGGTTGCCGTTCGCCGGGTCGAGGCCCTCCATGCCGGGGGCGTTGTAGCCGCCGTCGCCCAGGCCGTCGCAGTCGTTGGCGTTCATCGAGAACCGCTCGTGCCCGCCGAAGTAGGCGCCGTTGGCGTCAGCGGCCGCCGAGTAGAGGGAGTCACAGCCGGTGTAGTTCACCCACTTGTGCTGCACCGACGTCTGGGTCGCGGGGAAGGCGGCGGCGGCGTCGCACAGCCCCTGGCGTGGCGTCTGCCCGACCGGGTACCCGTTCGCGTGGTAGCCAGTCGTGCCGATGTAGACCGTCGAGTCATCCGGCGACCAGGCGGCCGCCTGGATGTAGAACGGCTCGATGCCGACGCACTGGTACGGCTGGGCCGGATCGCTGCCGTCCCACTCAGGCGAGGTCCAGCCGGTCACCGAGGCGCTGGAACCGCCCACGTTCAGCATGAAGATCTGCTGCCGCCCGAGGCCGCCGACCGAGGTGAAGTCACCTTCGACCAGGTCCAGGGTCCCCCCGTGGCTGAGCTGCTGGTTGAAGACGCGCGTCGCGTTGGTCGCCACGCCCGGGTACTGGTAGTTACCGGAGATGTTCAGGTGCAGGAACCCGTCACTCTTCCCGGTGGTGGGACTCAGGCTGACCATGTACGGGTCAGCGGTGTCACCGTTCACCCCGGTGAAGTTGCCGCCGACCAGCAGATGACTGCCCGCGCCGACCATGGTCTGCACCGCGCCGGACGCCTTGGTCCCGAAGCCGGGCACCACGTTGCCGGTCGTGGTGTCGATCTCGGCGATGTTCGCGACCGTGGTGCCGTTGATCGAGGTGAACTTGCCGCCGATGTAGGCGTCCGCACAGTTGCCGTTGACGAACGCGATCGTGTTGACCGCGTCGCTGGCGTCAGAGGTGGTGCCCTCAGTGCCGACGATATTGGGCGCCCAGTTCGTCACCGTGTACGGCTTGCTGGCCGAGAAACTGAAGACGTTCTCCCGGGTGTAGGTCGTGCTGCCCTTCACGATTTCGGAGAACGAGCCCACCCCGTACATCGTGTTGCCGCACTGCACCAGCTGGCGGATCTGCTGGATGGGATTGTTGTCGCTGGCCTTCAGGTGCGGCGTGCCACTGACGGGCGTGGCCGACACCACCCCGGCGGGTGGCGGCTCGCCGCCCGCCCCTTGCGCCTGGGCAGCCGAGGTGGCGATCACCATCAGCCCTGACGCCGCTACCGCGGTAGCGGCGATTTGATATTTCCGCATGTTCCCCCCACATCACGTGTCCTGAATTGACTGGTCTCGCTCATTTGCCAGCTGCGCTTCCCGCCCCCTTCCGGGGCTGAGCCAGGGCGTCGCGGGCGACGACAGGAAGATCATCTGTGAAGATAAGGTGGGTTGGCGCTGGGAGACGTACTGAACCGAATGCCGGAGTGACTAGCCACCTATGTACGGCAAGGTCAAGGGACGCCACTGCTCCCGCCCGCTGGTCGCGGCCACCGACGCCAGCTACAAGCGCGGCGTCGCGGGCATCGCGTGCGTGCTCTCCGACGGCTCGTGGGGACTGAGCAGGTGGGGATCGGCGATCCGGCACGACCCGAGCGGTCCCGCGGCGGTTCTGGTGGCCGAGCTGCGGGCGGTCGCGCTGCTGCTGGAGGGCCCGGAGCAGCCGCGGCCGCCCGAACTGCTGCTGGACAGCACGATCGCGATCCGGTACCTGCGCGCCTGGCAGCGAGGCCGGATCGAGCGGATGCCCGACGGTTACAGCCTGCTGCCGCGCCGGGGGCCGCAGGCGGCGCCCACCCTGGTCCGGCTGGCCGGGATCATGGCGCAGCACCCGGAGATCAGGCTGCAGCATGTGCACTCGCACACCGGGCATCCGCTGAACGAGGCCGCCGACGCGCTGGCCTCCCTGGCCCAGCGCGGCCTGCCCGCGGTCGAGACCCGGTCGCGGGCTGAGGGCCTGGTCGAGGCGTTCCTGCGCTCCTGGCATGAGCAGCCTAACCACGAGTGACCAGGTGCAGGCGCCCGGCCGCAGCTGAGGCCAGCAGCCTGACGGCGAACGGGCGGCCGGGTGCACCCTGGCGGCCGGGCCACGATTCTCAGCGTTCACACTCAAGAAACGCGCGACCTCCGGTCCTGCTGCCTCTGTCGTTCAGCAATTTTCCAGCGGGCTCTCGGCTTCCGGGCGGCCTGGACCGGGCGTGGCCCGCCATGCTAGGCATATCGCCAGGTAAGCGCCGACGTGAGCGCCGTCTTGGAGGCAGATCGTGACGATCAACCCGCAGACCACGGACGGGGCGGTGCCCAGCCGGGCGCAGGTGGTCATCGTCGGTGGCGGGGTGACCGGCTGCAGCATCGCCTATCACCTCGCGCACCTGGGCTGGACCGACGTGGTGCTGCTCGAGCAGCACCAGCTGACCGCCGGGACGACGTGGCACGCGGCCGGGCTGATCACCTCGGCCGGGATGACGGACGAGACCGCGCTGTTCTTCAGCCGGTACTCCCGGGACCTGTACGCCCGGCTGGAGCAGGAGACCGGGCACTCCACCGGCTTCCGCCCGGTCGGGCACATCTCGCTGGCCACCAGCCCGCGGCGGCAGGAGGCGCTGCGCCGCGAGGCGGCCTGGATGCACGGCTTCGGGGTCGAGGACACCGAGATCTCGCCGCGCGAGCTGGCGGACATGTGGCCGCTGGCCCGCACCGACGACGTGCTGTCCGCGTTCTACGTCGCCGACGAGGGACGGGCCGACCCAGTGGGCGTGGCCACCTCGCTGGCCAAGGGCGCCCGGCAGCTGGGGGTCCGGGTCGTGGAAGGGGTGACCGCGACCGGGGTGGCGACCCGCGGGCGGCAGGTGACCGGCGTGCTCACCAGCGCGGGCCCGATCGAGACCGAGGTGGTGGTCAACGCGGCGGGCATGTGGGCCCGGCAGTTCGGGGCCCTGGCCGGGGTCGGGGTTCCGCTCCAGGCGGCTGAGCACTACTACCTGCTCACCGACACGGTGCCGGGGATGGACCCGGACCTCCCGGTCATCGAGGATCCCGGCAACTACGGCTACTACCGGCCCGAGGGTGACGGCATGCTGGTCGGGCTCTTCGAGCCGGTGGCCGCCCCGTGGTCGCTGGACGGGGTGCCCGACGGGTTCTCGTTTGGGAAAATAAGTCCGGACTGGGAGCGGATGGAGCCGTTCCTCGGCCCGGCGCTCGACCGGATCCCGGTGCTGTCCGAGACGGGCGTGCGCACCTTCTTCTGCGGGCCGGAGTCGTTCACCGCGGACGTGCGGCCGCTGCTCGGGCCCGCCCCGGAACTGGACGGGTACTTCGTCGCGGCCGGCCTGAACTCGCTCGGGATCCTGTCCGGGGGCGGGGTCGGCAGCATGCTCGCGCACTGGATCGTGGACGGGGTGCCGCCGGTGGACGCGACGAGCGTGGCCATCGACCGGACGCACGGGTACGAGACGTCCCGCCGGTTCCGGGCCGAGCGGACCGTGGAGCAGCTGGGGGTGCTGTTCGGGGACGCGGTCTGGCCGGCCTGGAAACCGTCGACCGCGCGGAACGTGCGCCGCTCGGTGCTGCACGACCGGCTGGCCGCGGCGGGCGGGCACTTCGCCACCTCGGCGGGCTGGGAGTTCGCCGAGTGGTACGCCCCGGCTCCGGACTCGCTGCCGCCCGGCTGGACTCTGCTGGCCTGGACTGGCGGCCGGCCCGCGGCCCATGAGGTCGTGGGGCGTGAGCACGCCGCGGTGCGCGAGGCGGTCGGCTTGCTCGACATGAGCCTGATGGCCAAGTTCCTGGTTCAGGGACCGGGCGCGGGCGCGGTGCTCAGCCGGCTGTCCGCCAACGACGTGACCGCCGGGCCCGGCCGGCTGGTCTACACCCAGTGGCTGAACGAGGCGGCCGGCATCGTCGCCGACGTCACCGTGACCTGGCTGGAGCCGGAGAAGTTCCTGGTCGTCGCCAGCGACCTCATCCACCGCCGGATCGAGCCGCTGATCAGGCGGGCGACCCGGTCAGGTGAGTTCCTCACCGTCACCGACGTGACGTCGGGCACCACGCTGCTGTCGGTGCAGGGCCGGCGTCCCGGACGCTGATCGGGCGGCTCGACCGACGCCGACCTGTCCAACGAGTCGTTCCCGTACCTCAGCGCGCGGCAGATCCACGTCGGGTACGCGCCGGTGCTCGCCATCCGGGTCACCTACGTGGGCGAACTCGGCTGGGAACTGCACGTGCCCGCGGAGTACGCGATGGGGGTGTACGACGACCTGGTGTCGGCCGGCGACGACCTGGGGTTCCGGCTGGTCGGCCTGTCGGCCATGTCCAGCCTGCGGCTGGAAAAGGGCTACCGCGACATGGGCGTGGACATCGACAACAGCGACAACCCGCTGGAAGCGGGGCTCGGGTTCGCCGTGGCCTGGGACAAGCCAGGCGGGTTCACCGGCCGGGAAGCCCTGCTGATCGCCCGGGAGCAGGGCCCGCCGCGCCATCGCGTGGTCAGCCTGCTCGCCGAGGACCCGGCCGCCGACCTGTTCGGCAACGAGCCGGTGTTCCTGGGGGATCAGTGGGTGGGCTACGTCCGGGCCGCCGCCTACGGCTACACGGTGGGCGGGGCGGTCGGGCTGGCCCAGGTGGAGAGCGCCGAGGGCGTGACCGGCGGCTGGCTGAAGAACGGGGACTTCCGGGCCCGCACCCCGGCCGGTGACGTCCCGGTCCGGCTGCAGGTCGCGCCGCTGTATGACCCGCAGCGGCTGCGCATCCTGGACCGCTGAACGTGGTCGCTGAACTGGCGCAGGGACGTTCAGTCCGCCTCGGCGGGCGTGGTGATGGTGCCGCCATTGGGCCGGACTTGGGTTCGCAGCGCGCTCCAGCCTAGGCGTCCGGTGACTCCATCGAGCTTGCTCGTCCGATCGTGATGCCCTGATCGGTGATGGTGAAGCTGGTCAGCGTCGTCTCGTGTCGGCTGTTCCGCATCTTGACGACGTTGAGCGCGCGGTCCACCTGGGATTCTTCCTCGATGTACCGCAGGTCGATGACGTTGTCGAACAAGAACATGAGCCCGTCTAGCGGCCGGGCGGCATATCCGCGGCCCGCAGTCTCGCTGGTGACGCAGCGATGAGCTGCCGGCCGCGCGGATGAGCCCGAGCAGGCTGCGCATGAAAGCGGGGAAACGTTCCGATTCGCGGGCGGCGAAAACCAGTTCGGCCAGGCTGTCGATGGACGACGCGGCTGACCGTATGTTCGGCGAGTTCCGCGCGTACGGCGTTGGCGAGGACGTCGAGGTCGAGGTCGCCCATGGGGACGTAGGAGATCGCGAGGCGCCCCGCGGCCCGGGCTGCTTCGAGGTCCCAGCCGAAGGAGGCGGCCATGGCGGTGAGCTGTCGGGGGGTGTCCTGGAACGTGACGTAGAGACATTGCTGCCCCTGCTCCAGGCCTGGGCGATCCAGCGCAGCCCGAAGATGGTCTTGCCGACGCCTGAGGGTCCCGTGACGAGGGTGGCGTCGGTGGCCTTCGTCCCGCCGCCCATCAGCTCGTCCAGGCCGAGGATTCCGGTGCGCGAGTCCGGCCGGACGCCGTCTCACCTGTCCGGGATGAGGGTTTCTATGCGCGGGAAGACCTCGATGCCGCCAGGGCCGATCTGGAAGGTATGCTTGCCTGGCCGCTGATTCTACGCCGCGCACCTTTGTGACCCGCAACGACCGCCGGTCGACCGGCTCGCGAGCCTGATAGTCAAGCTGGATAATGCCATCAGCCAGGGAGAACTCGATGCCGCTGCGCCACTCCTCGGGCGTGTACTCGCCAACCAGCAGCAGTACCGTGTCGGTGTGGGCGACGCGACTGGTCAGGTCGTAGAGCGCGATACGCAGTTCGCGTTCGTCGGCAAAGTCGCGCAGCATCTTGGTGCTGTCGATCACGACGACTGCGGGTTCCTCCGTCCAGCGTCTTCCGGACGATCTCCGACACCAGTGGCTCCAGCCCGTCCTCGCTGCGAGGCACGCAAGAAGCTGCCCAGGTGGATGTACTCGACGGTTACGCCCAAGGATTCCGGGTCGAAGAAGGCAAATGGCTCCAGGTGCCTGACGAGCTTGGTATGCGGCTCGGACACCGTTGTGTAGTAGACGGCCTTGTGCGCGCGGTGGCCTTGGCGAAGCAGATCTGCTGAGCCAGGATCGTCTTGCCGGTGCCTGGAGCCCCGGCCAGGACCACGACCGCTCCGTGCTCCAGGCCGCCGTTGAGCACCAGGTCCAGCCCCGCGATGCCGGTCGACATCAGTTTCAACGGTGTTACGTCCTTCTTTCAGCAAGGCATCGGCAGCCGCGACGAGGTGTTCCAACGGGAATGACTTGGATATGACCACGTCCGCGTCATCGGCGAGTTGCCGGGTCGCCGGTCGAGGCCATGATCGGGATGCCGGCCGTGGCGGGGTCCCTCCGCAGACGCCGGATGAGTTCGGCGCCGTCCATGACCGGCATCATCATGTCGGTCACGATCAGATCCGGCGGCGACGTTGCGGACGATTGCCAGCGCGGCGGCGCCGTCGTCGGCATCAATCACCTCGTGCCCGGCCCGCTCGAACATCCTCCGGAGCAGAAAGCGCTCGTCCGGTTCATCGTCAACCATCAAGATCTTGGGCATCCGCTCCGGCCCCTGGGTGTGACGCTACTAAAAGTAATAACTACTGTACTCATAGTTACAGACTGAGGGCTACCTGCACGTCCGGCCGGTTCTTGGATGGGTCGCTGCCCACGACGCTGGCGGGGGCGGGCCCCGCTCTCGTGGCCTAGCTCTCCAGCAGGTGGCTGAAAGCCCACCGCGGCGCCCTGATGCCGGAGCAGGAGTTGCTGTCGATGGCGCCCGGGCAGCCGCCGTTGTCCCGCTGGATGGCCCAGATGGAGATCAGCGGCAGCCGGTGGGCGCGGGCGAACCGGGCCACGTCCCGGGCATCGGCCAGGGAGGTCACCTCGGTCTTCTTGGGGTAGTCGTCGATACCGGGCAGCAGCGTGATGCCCTCCAGGGCCCACAGCCGCGGCCGGCTGAGCCCCGGGTAGAGCCGCCCGAGCTGGCGGTGCGTGCCGTACAGGGCCTTGATCGCCGCGGTGCCCATCTCGATGCCTGTCTTGCTGGCCTTGATGTAGTAGTCGAAGGCCATGATGTTCACGGTGAACCAGACGCCGTGGGAGACGGCACTCTTCAGCACGGCCATGCAGTTGGCGGGCAGGCCCCACGGCTCGACGCCCAGGGTGAAGGTGATCCGGACGCGGTGGTGGGTCCGGATCGCCCAGTCCTGGAGCATCGCCAGCGCTGCGCTGCGCCGCGCGATCCCGGCCGGCTTGTTCAGCGAGTTGGCCTCGACGTCCATGTCCAGGCGGGTCACGCCGTAGGTGGTGACCACAGACTCGTACGCCCGGGCGATCTTGGGCACGCTGTGGCACGAGTCGGCGATCTCGGTGCCGTCCTGATCGGCGCTGAAACCGCCGAAGGACGGGATCACGTTCCCCCCCATCGCGCGCAGCTTCCTGATCTGGCCGGTGTAGCGGCCGCCCGGCCTGACTGGCTGTTTCGCGTCCCCGTTCCAGGTCACCGAGCACGAGCCCCGTTTCGGGGTCTGCAGGAAGGCCAGGGTCAGGTCGCGCGCCCCGGAGGCGCGGGCCACCGCCGGGAGCCGGTCTTTCGTCCAGGTCTCGAAGTAAGGCGCGTAAGCCGGGGCGGGCCTTCCCCAGTCGTGCTGGACGGCGGTGGTGGACACGGCCCCGGCGGCCGTCGTCACGGCTACGGGCAGGCTCAGGACGAGGGCCAGCGCCATGCAGAAGGGGGCGGAGCTGCGTCTCATGCGGAACTCTCCTGCCTGCCGGTGACGCCAGCGGATGACGGGCTGCTTTGGCAGGTTACGATCACCGCCGCCGCAGCGCCAGAGGCAGGCCGCACGGGGCCGGCCACTCGCTGGTGACCGGTCCCGTGCGTCCGCAGGCTGCCGGCCTACCCGGCCACCTCACGGATCCTTCCGTTGCCGGAGTCGTCGATCAGCACGCCGCCGGCCGGGGTAACCGCGAGGCCTACCGGAGAGAGCAGCCAGGCCGACGTGGACAGGTAGCCATCGCCCCGAAATCCCCCCGTACCGTTGCCGGCCATCGTGTAGATGTGCCCCGCTTTCACCGCGCGGCGGTAGAACGTGCCTGAGCGGCTCGGCACGAGCCGGATCCGGTTCGTGTCGAAGTCGGCGATGAGGAGATTCCCGGAGTGGTCCACGGCGGTGGCCTGAGGCGACTCCAAGGTCGTGGAGGTGGCGGGCCCGCCGTCGCCGGACAAGCCGAAGTCGCCGGTCCCGGCGACGGTGTAGATGTCCCCGGCCTTCATGGCCACGCCGTAGAACGTCCCGGTGGCGGCCGCCACCACGCGCACCACGGAGTTGAAGTCGTCGGCGAAGATCACGTTGCCGGCGCTGTCTACGGTCGGGGCCGCGCGGATGTCCAGGGCGGCGGCGGTGGCGGGGCCGCCGTCGCCGGAGTAGCCGGACGCGCCGGTCCCGGCGATGACGTAGATGTGCCCGGCGGTCATGGCCCGGCCGTAGAACCTGCCCGTGCTGGCGGCCACGGCGCGGATCTGGTTGTTGGACCCGTCGGCGATCAGCACGTTCCCGTGCCCGTCCACGCCTGCTCCGGTCGGGAAGCTGAGCTCGGCCGAGGCGGCGGGGCCGCCGTCGCCGGTGTCGCCGGAGGTGCCGGTCCCGGCGATGGTGTAGATGTGCCCGGCGGTCATGGCCTGTCCGTAGAACGTGCCCGAGGTGTTGGCCACGACCCGGACCCGCTGGTTCAGCCGGTCAGCGAACACCACGTTCCCGGCCGCGTCGGTGGCCGGCCCGAAGGGGCCGTCCAGCTTCGCGGCCGTCGCCGGGCCACCGTCGCCGGAGAACCCGGCGTTGCCGGTGCCGGCGATGGTATAGATGTGGCCGGCTTTCATGGCCTGGCCGAAGAAGGTGCCAGCGGTGGTGTCCAGGGCCGTGATCTGGGCCGTCGCTGATTCGGAGATGGTGATGGTCCCCCGCGTGCTGACCGCGACGCCGTTGGGGACCCCCAGTTGGGCGTCGATAGCCCGGCCGCCGTTCCCCGAGGTCAGCTGCCCGTTCCCGGCCACCGTGTACCCGTCGCCGGCGGTCATCGTCTGGCCGTAGAAGCGCCCCGGGGCTTCCGCCATGACCCGCACCAGGAGACCGTCGGCCACGATCACGTTTCCGGCCGAGTCGACCGCCACCCCCTGCGCGGAACCCACGTCGGGCTGTCCGTCACCCCCGCCGATCGAGTAGATGTTCCCTCCCGTCATCTTCCGGCCATAGGACGTTCCGGACTGGGCCGCGATCACCCGGATCCGCTGGTTGCCGGTGTCCGCGACGACCAGGTTGCCGGCGCTGTCGGTAGTCAGCCCGCCCGGGAGACGAAGCTCGGCGGCGGCCGCTGGGCCGCCGTCGCCAGTAAGGTCGCGCTCGCCGTCGCCCGCGACGGTGTAGATGTCCCCGGCGGTCATCGCCTGTCCGTAGAAGGTGCCGGACTGCGCCGCGACCACCCGGATCCGGCTGTTCCCGGTGTCCGCGACGACCGCGTTCCCGTCCTGGTCGGCGGTCACCGTAGGGCCGGAAAGTTCGGCCGAGGTCCCGGGCCGCCGTCGCCGGAGTAACCGGAGGTGCCCGTCCCGGCGATGGTGTAGATGTCGGCTTCATGGCCTGGCCGTAGACCGGCCCGCCCGGGCCGCGACCACCCGACCACGGCATGCCGGAGTCGAAGCAGCCGGAGGGTCCGCCGGCCGAGTCGCGGGCCGCCGTCGCCGGAGTAGCCGAAGCTGCCCGTCCCGGCGATGGAGTAGATGTATCCGGCTTTCATGGCCTGGCCGTAGAACGTGCCCGCCCGGGCCGCCACGACCCAGATCAGGAAGTCGAGCCCGTCGGCGATCACTACGTTTCCGGCGCTGTCCACCGCCAGCCCGTCCACCGAGTCCAGCGGGGCCACCGTGGCCGCGACGCGGTTCCTCGGGCCAGAAAGCAGGTTCTGGGTCGCGGTGCCGGCGGTCACCGTCTCCCAGGACGTCCCGCTGGTCAGCCTGCGTACCACGCCCCGGCTGTCGCCGACGTAGACGTCCCCCGCCGGGCCGGCGGCCACCGCCCCGACATCCTGGGCGACGGCCGGGGCCGGCCCACGACCGGGGCCGCCCGCGACGGTCGAGATGACCCCCGGCCCGGTGACCCTGGCCGTGGCTGGCGCGGCCGCCACCAGGCTGGTCGTCAGCCCCGCCGCCTGACTGTCCGGGCCTGCTACCGGCACGGCCAGCTCGACGAAGCCGTCTGCGCCACGATGCGCCGGGTCGTCATTCTCCTCAACCCTCAGTCCGCGGCCAAGACCTGACCGCCTGACCCTGGAGGCCAGAAATGACCATTCCCGAGTACCCCAGCCGCCCGGTAGCCGATCCGCGTTTCAATCTCGCCGTCCCGTCCCCGAGGAACGGGCGGACGGCGGGTACCGCTTTCCCTGAGGACCCTTTCCCCGCGGAGCCGCTGGACGGCGGGCTGCCCGACGACCTGTCTGCGGCCGCGCGTGAGCAGCGGGCCCGGCGACGGTCCCGGTCGCGCGTGCGCCGCGGTTTCGCCAGGCTGCTGACGCGCCGCCGGCTGTCCCACCGGCGGGCGGTCGCCGCCCTCGTCGCGGAAGACGACCACATCGGTGCGGGCCGGGACCTGGCCCGGCCCACCCACGGCGAGACCGCGATCCAGGCGGTGGGCAAGTCAGGCGCCGACGCCGAGCTGGCCCGGTCCCAGCGCCACCTGGAGCGGGAAGCCCGCGGTGCGGACGCGCTGCGGGTCCGGCAGGCCGAGCTCCACACGAGGGCCGGGTACCGGGCCGGGGTCCGGGTCCGCCACCCCGACGGAGGGGAACGCCCGGTCTCGGAGACACAGCAGGATGAAGCGGCCGCGCGCAGGCGGATCGAGGACGAGACCGCCCGGGGTTCCCGCAAGCATCACCGGCTGCCCTGGTGGATCGGCCGGATACCGATCCTCGTCCTGGTGGTCGACTTCAGCCTGCTGCTGTACTTCTTCTCCGAGATTACGGACGTGAACTGGGGCAGCCCGCTGTCGGCCGATCTCGTCTTCGCGGTGCTGCTCGCAGCCATGGTGACCGTGCTGTCCTACGGATTCCTGGCCTTCGCCGGGCACCGGCTGCGCGGCTACAAGGACCACTCGGGCGCGGTGGCGTTCACCGAACTTGACGCCGTGACCAAGGTGGCCTGCTGGGCCTCGGCGGCCGGGATCGCGGTTCTGGCCACGCTGATGTTCGTCCGGATGCGGGCCGAAGTGCTCGACGCTCTGAGTGGCAGCGCCTGGACTACGGCCCTGGTCATCGCGCTGGCGCTCGCCGTCGTGAGCGCCATGGCCAACTTCCTGGTGGTGGCCATCCACGCGCTCGACGGTTCCCACGAGGTGGCCCGGCTGAATGCCCTCTCGGCCGCGGTGAGCGGGCCGCTCGGCCAGGCGCACGAGATGCGCGAGCAGGCCGACGTCATCCCGCACCGCATCGCCGCCCGGCGGCGCCAGGCCCGCCGGACCGCGATCGCGTCCGTCACCCGGGCGGGCCGCTCCCAGTGCGCCGCCGACCAGGCCATCTCGGCCGCGCGGGCCGCCCACCAGGGAACCGGCCCGCACAGTGTCCCGCCCAGCGATCCCAACCAGCACGAGCACGTCGCCGGGTACCGCGACCCCTAGTCGGTCCCGAGGGCCGACCTGCGGGCGCTGCGCGCCGCGCTCCAGGACATCGACACGGACCTCCCCCAGGGGCCGGCCGCAGACCGGGGGTGACGGGGGCCGTCCCCGGCCGGGACCGGTCCGGGTCCCGGCCGGGGACGCTACGGGAGCCGGCGCGGCCGGGTTCGGGCGTGGGGGACGCCCGGCCCGGCCGCGCCTCCGGCCCGGTTTCCCAGGGCTCTTATGCGGCAGGCCGGCCCTTCTCCGGGCCGCCTTCCTGGCCTTCCTGCTGACCGCTTCCCTGGCCCTCCTGCTGGCCGGCGGGGTCGCGCGCATCGCCGGACGCGGCGACCCGGATGTCTTCCAGGCTGTCGCGCACGGCCAGCCAGACCTGGGCCAGGCTGGCGCTGACCGGCAGGTCGCCAGGAATGCTGCCGGGCTCCGGGGCCCGGTCACCCAGGGCCTCGACGGCCGCCTGGGCCAGCGCCCGGAGAGCGGGGTCGGTCACCTCGAGCACCAGGCCGCCGCCCGTCACCCGGACGGCCATGTGGCGCCGGCCCCGTTCTTCGGGCTGCTCGTCGCTGGTGCCGGCGACGTCGGCGCTGCGGAGGGCCTCGCGGGCCTGGTCCAGGTTGATGCCGAGCGCGGTCAGGGTCCTGGCCGCGGCGCTGTCCGGATCCACCAGCGCGGCGAGCAGCAGGTGATGGGACCCCACAGGCTGGCCCCCGGCCAGCCGGGCCGCCTCGGCCAGGCTGGCGTCCCCGGCCGGCGTGGCGGGCATCCCCGTCGGCTCACCCGGCTTCCCAGACATCTCCGCCCCGGCACCCGGGGGAGCCTCGGTGCGCCGGCGCAGCCAGCGGCGCCCGTGCAAGGCCTCGGCCGCCGGGAGCAAGTCGAACACCGCCTGGCGGACGGCCAGCAGGTCACCGGCGTGCTCGGTCAGGATCTGCGCGGCGACCCCCGGTCCCTCCCGGGTACCGGCCTGGTCTTCGGCCTCCCGGACCAGGCCGAGCAGGATGTGCTCGGTGCCGATGTAGTTGTGGCTCAGCTTGAGGGCCTCGCGCAGGGCGAGCTCGAGGACTTTCTTCGCCCGGGGAGTGAACGGGATACGCCCCTTGGGCGGCTCGCTGCCGACGCTGACCCGGGCCTTGACCTCTTCCCGCGTGCCGGTCGCCGTCATCCCGAACCGGATCAGGGCCTGGGCGGCGACGCCCCCGGGCTCCAGCAGCCCGAGCAGCAGGTGCTCGGTGCCGATGTAGTTGTGGTTCAGCCCGCGGGCCTCTTCCTGGGCCAGGACGACTACGCGGCGGGCTCGGTCAGTGAATCGCTCGAACATGCGCTCACTGTCGCCCGAGGCGCTTCACCATGTCAATACTATGCTAATAGCATGGTTGTCGTTGCGGAGAACCAAGGGAAGCGATGCGGCGGGCCAGGGAGGTGGGGCGGTGGAATGGGAAGACCGGCTCGATGACTGGGAGCTCGAAGTCGAGCTGGCCGCCCAGCTGGAGGGCTCGGACTGGGTGACGCTGGAGCGGGCCGCCGCCGAGACCGGGGCGTCGCGGGCCGCGCTGCGGACCTGGTACCGCTCGGGACAGATCCCGTCGCGGCTGGTGGAGGGTCCGCACGGGCCGCAGCGGCTGGTCCCGCTGGCCATGGTGGCCAGCCGCGCCGAGGCGTCGCCGCGGCTGCGCCGGACCGCCGAGCGCCGGATCGCAGACCAGGCGGAACTGGAGATCTTGCGGCACCGGGTCGACCAGCTGGAGCTGCGGCTGGCCGCCCTGGAACAGCGCGAGCGACCTGCCTGAGAGGGTGTGAGCCAGGGAAGTCTCAGCGGGCCCGCAGGAAGGTGGTCAGGCCCCTGGCTATGGCCCGGGCTGCTCTGGCCTGCCAGGCCCGCGACGTGACCAGGGCGGCGTCCGTGGCGTTGCGCATGTTGGCGCATTCGATGAATACCTTGGGGACGGTCGACAGGTTGATTCCGCCCAGGTCGTCACGAGGCTGGATCCCATCCACCCCGTCGTAGGAGCTGACCGGCTCGTCAGTCCCGGCGGCGAACGCCGACCGCAGATCGGCGCCGAGGACGGCAGAAGGACCGACGATGGCGTTGTTGACCCCGTCAGCCACCGGTTCGAGGATGGCGAACCCGCGCCCGTCGGCCGGACCGCCGTCGGCGTGGATGGACACCCCCGCGTCGGCGTGAGCGTGGTTACCGATGGCGGCCCGCCGCGTGACGCAGGGACCCACGCCGGTATTCGACGTCCGGGTCAGCACGACCGTGGCACCCGCAGCGCGCAGATCGGCGGTCAGGTAGCGGGCCACGTTCCAGTTGAACTGCGCCTCGGTGTAACCGCCGTCGGTCTCGGTTCCGGTCGTGTCGCAGGTCTCGCTCTCCCGGCCATTCCAGATCAGCCGGTTGATGATCGACGGTGCGCCGGCGTTTCCCCCGTTGTGTCCCGGATCCACGAGAACGACCTTGCCGTTGAGGACCCCGCTCGCAGTAGCAGGAAATCGTCCCGGACCGCCGTCGCTGGCCCTGGGCACCCGCGGGGGCCCAGAGCTAGTCCGGCAGGCCGGCTCTGGCGGGTGACCCGCCGTGGGCCGGGCCGGCGACGGTGAGTTCCGCGGAGTCGTCGCGGCGGCCGAGGGCGCGGCGGCCGGGCCCGGGGACGGCGAGTGCAGAGCTGTTGCCGGCCCGGTGAACGCGTGACTTACTTCCGGGCCCGTCCCCGCGCAGGCGGACAGGAGCAGGGCAGTCAGCGGGAGCGTCCACCGGAGCCGGGACGTCAGAAACCGGGCCACCGGGCGGCCGCCGGGTGGCCGGCCCAGGCGGACGCGGCCCATGCCACCTGCGCTCAGCCGCCCTCCAGCCAGTAAGGTCCTGTCCGCCGCGGATCACCAGATCGCCGCGTTCCTCAACTCGCCCGCCCCCCGGCGCGAGCTGAGAAACGACGGTACCGCCGGGGCAAGCCCGGCCGCAAAACGGATCTGTTACTTAGCGTAGTTCGTATATCACTTTGCGTCGAGCGGCGCGCTCAGCACTGAGGTCAGGCTCTGGCGCAGCCAGTGGGCTGCGGACTCGGGGGAGTCGGGCGCGCTCGTGTGCCGGGCCGCGACGTACAGGTCGGGCCGGACCAGGAGCACGCCGCCGTCGGAGATCTCGCGGAGCTCGGCCCAGGTGCCGTAGGGGTCCTCGAACGGCTGGCCCGGGCCGACCGAGACCAGGGTGACCGGCAGGCCGGTCTCCGCGCTGAAGGCCTGCGCCGCGTCCAGCCAGGCCTGGCCGCCGATGCCGGTCCACACGCTGAAGGTTCCGTGGCCGGCCAGGTCCAGCGTGGAGACGCGGTGTCCCTCGCGGGTCACCCAGGTGTGTGGCAGCTTGGCCCCGGGCCAGGTGGTCGGCTGGGCGTACAGCTCCGGGTCCCGGGAGAAGGCCGGCATCGCCGTGCCGTCACTGATGACGGCGCTCGAGGCGTAGCGGTGGTTGTGCTCCACGCCGTGCGCGTCGAACTCGTACGCCTTGTACGCGATGGCCTCGCGCAGCTTCTCCCGGATCTTCTCGCCCTCCGGGCCGGGCTCCTTGCGCAGCTCCAGCTGCCGGTTCAGCTTGTCCACGTTGGTGGTGTCGTCCACGTCGAGGGCCGCGATGATCCGGCCGGTGTCGGCGATGCTCTGGTTGGCCCGCTCGACGATCTGGCGGGCGACCGGCGCCCGCTCGGCGTTATAGGAATCGAGCAGGGCTGGGCTGGCCAGGCCCGCCAGCACGTGATGCAGCTTCCAGGCCAGGTTGTAGGAGTCCTGGATCGAGGTGTTGGAACCGAGCCCGTTGGTCGGGGGGTGCCGGTGCACGGCGTCGCCCACGCAGAAGACCCGCCGGTCCGCGATGGTCGTGGCGAAGTGATGGTTGACCGTCCACGGCAGCCGCTCGGTGACCCGCATCTCGAAGTCGTCGGTACCGACCAGCTGCACGGCCAGTTCGCGGGCGAACTCGTCGGTGATCTCGGGCGGCCCGGCGGCGGCCTCGTAACCCCACATGAGCATCCACTCGTGCCACGGCTTGATCATCCGCAGTACGCCGAGCCCGACGCCTTCCTTCTCAGCCCCGGGCTGGACCATCCAGTACAGGACGGAGGGCCGGTAGTCGACGAAGCGGCTCAGGTCGGCCTCGAAGATGATGTGCAGCGCGCCGCCCACCGCGCCCGGGCCCTCGAACGGCAGGTCCAGGTCGGCCGCGACCTTGCTCCGGGCGCCGTCCGCGCCGACCACGTACTTCGAGCGGATCGCGTAGGTCGCGCCGGTCAGCCGGTCGCGGACCTGGGTGGTCACGCCCGTGTCGTCCTGGACGTGGGACAGGTACTCGGTGTCGAACCGGACCTTGGCCCCGCGCGCCTGCGCAGCCTGCATCATCACCGGCTCGGTGATGGTCTGCGGGGCGTCCAGCATCGTGCACGGGCTCTGCAGCTCGTAGTCGTGGTGGCGCCGCGTGTCGGTGCCCCAGGACGGGATCCGGCCCAGCTCGTCGCCGGCCAGGCTGGTGCAGAACGTGGTGTTGCCCATCCACTCCCAGGGTGTGGCCTCGCGCATGAGCCGCTGCTCCAGGCCCATGTCACGCAGCGTCTCCATGGTCCGCTGGTTGGTGATGTGCGCCCGGGGCGTGTCGGACAGGTGCCCGTACTTCGTCACCACCATGGTCTGCGTGCCGTACGTGGCCAGGAAGAGCGCGGCGGCCGCGCCGCCCGGCCCCGACCCGACCACGAGGACATCGGTCTGCACTGCAGGTGCGTCATTGCTCATGCTGTGTCCCTGGGTATTCGTCAGCGGCGCGCTAGGTCAGCCGCCAGCAAGCGCGGACGAGTGTACGCATAGCGGCGTTGGCAGTACGATGCCCGTGCCATCGCGGCGCTGTCAAGCGAGCGCATGCTGGGCTGATGCGAAAGGCAAAACGGTATGGCCGGTCGTGGCGCAGGACCCGACTTCGTCGAGTCGCTGGCCCGCGGGCTGGACGTGCTGCAGTGCTTCAGCGCCGAGCGGCCGCGGATGAGCCTGAGCGAGATCGCCGAGGTCTCGGGGCTGGCCCGCCCTACCGCGCGGCGGCTGCTGCTGACCCTGCAGGAACTGGGGTTCGTGCGCCTGGCCGAGGGCCAGTTCTTGCTCACGCCGCGGGTTCTCTCGCTCGGGATGGCGTTCGTCGCCTCCCTCGGCCTGTGGGAAGTCGGCCGCCCGCACCTCGAGCGGCTCGTCGCCCAGACCGGGGAGTCCTCGTCGATGTCCCAGCTCGACGGCTCGGACATCGTGTACGTCGCGCGGGTCGCCGTGCCCAAGCTGATCGCGCTGCGGGTCGAGATCGGGACCCGGTTCCCCGCCGCGTACACGTCGCAGGGCAAGGTCCTGCTGGCCGCCCTGGGCCCGGACGAGCTGGTGGACGTGCTGGGCCAGCCGAGCCGCTCCGGGCTGCCGCGTTTTCTGCCCCGTGACCCGCAGGCGTTCGGCGAGGAGCTGTGCACCATCCGGGCCCGGGGCTGGGCGCTGGCCGACGAGGAGCTGGCGCCGGGCATCCGGTCGATCGCGGCGCCGGTCCGGGACGGCACCGGGGGCGTGCGGGCGGCCATGAACGTGACCGTGCACGCGGCCGAGACCAGCGTGCAGCGGCTGACCGGGGAGTACCTGCCGTTGCTGCTGCGCACGGCGGGGGACGTGTCCGCCGACTGGGCGTTGTGGCAGTCCCGGCCTTACTCCGAGGTGGCGTCCGGTCAGGACGCGTCCTCGGGCGGACGCTCGTCCGGATAGCGGCGGCGGCACCCGCCACCAGGACCGGCAGCCTGAGCCGGCTGGCGCGGGGTGCACAGCACGACGGTAAGCCGGAACCGGCGGCGATGTCACCCGGCCTGGCCCGCTCGGGACGCACCGCGTCGCCCGGGAGTCGTTCAGCTCCGCGCGGTAGGCGCCGGGCTTTCCGTCCAGCAGCTGATCTCCATGCCGTCCTCGACGGGGAACGAGACGCTCACGTAGCCGTGCGCGGGATCCCGGACGTAGTCCAGGTAGCCGGCCATGCTCGGGAAGCTACTGTCGTCGCCGGCCACGAGCGCGCCGGGCGCGAGCCGGGGTTCCAGCAGCCGGAGCACCGGCAGGCAGAGGTCCTTCCACCCGTCCAGCAGCACGAGCCCGATCGGCCCGGGCACCTCGGCGAGCGTCTCCAGCGCGTCGCCGGCCAGGATGGTCACCACCGCGTCCACGCCAGCCTGCTCGAGGTTGGACCGGGCCGCCTTGACCTTCGCGGTGCTCAGCTCGGTGGTCACGACGTGGCCGGTGCCGTTGTCGGTCACCGCGGCGGCGAGGTGGATGGTGGAGATGCCGAACGACGTGCCGAACTCCACGACGGTCTCCGGGCGGCTGGCCCGGACCAGCGCGTAGAGAAGCTGGCCGGCTTCGGGGGAGATGGGCATGTATACGTCCTGGGCCGCGTCCGCCTTGTCGAGCGCCGACGCTGTGGCGAAGGCGCCGCCGGGCAGCAGAGCCGAGGCGTCGTTGTCCTGGGCCGCGGCGGCGAACATCCGGTCGAGGGTGGCCGTGACCCGAGGCGCGGCGAGAGTGTTGGTCATGCCCGAGAGCCTAGACGCAACGTTGCGTCTAGGCAAGAGCCCGGTACGCTGGGCCACATGAAGGCTCGCACCCAGGCCCGCCACCACGGCAACCGGCACGGGCGCAGCCAGGAAGCCCGGCTAGCCGTCCTGGAAGCGGCCGATGACCTGCTGGTCGAGCGCGGTTTCGCCGGCCTGACCATCGAGGGGGTAGCCGCCCGGGCCGGGGTGGCGAAGCAGACCATCTACCGCTGGTGGGCCTCCAAGACCGACATCCTTTTTGACGCCCTCATCGTCGACGCGGCCGAGTTCTTCACCCCGGCCGACCACGGAGACCTGGGCCGCGACCTCCAGGACCAGCTGGGCCAGCTGGCCACGTTCCTGAGCACGACGGACGCCGGCGCCGTATTCCGTGCCCTGGCCGGGCAGGCGCAGCACGACCCGGCCGTCGCGGCCCGCTTCGAGGCTGAGGTCATGGCCCGGCAACGCGACCGGGATCGTGCCCCGTTCCTGCGCGCCCGCCGCCGCGGCGAACTGGCCGAGACCACCGACGTTGACCTGGCCGTCGACCGGCTGGTCGGCCCCATCTACTACCGGGTCCTGCTGGCCCGGCAAGGCGTCCCCGTCACGTTCACCGACGCTCTTGTCCGCCGCTATCTGGCCGAGGGCGCGGAATGCTAAAAAGTTACCGTCAACGTCCGGCCGATGACTTGCCGACGATCATATCGAGATATATCTTCAGGTGTACATCGGGGGGACAACGGGGCATGCGGAGGACCACGTGGTGACTGGACCGGACCTGCGCGTCGGAGACGCCGACCGCGAGGCGGTGGCCGCGGCACTGCGCGAGAGCTACGCCCAGGGGCGGCTGACCCTGGACGAGTTCAACCAGCGCATCGAGGCCGCGTTCGCGGCGACCACGCGGAGCCAGCTCAGCGCGCTGACCCGCGACCTTCCCCCGGTCGCGGCGCCGGCGGCCCGCACCCCGGTCCCCGTTCCCGGGGCCCAGCGGGAGCGGTCCGGGCACGAGCACGGGCCACGGTCCCGATCCCGTCTGGGCCTGTTCCCGGCGCTCATCGCGGCCTTCGCGACCTGGGCGCTGATCGTCGGCCTGCACTTGAGCCTGTTCCCGCTGCCCGGCAAGCTGGCCATCTTCCTGCTGGTCTTCGGCGTGGTCCGCGGGGTGTTCCGGCGGATCTGGCGTTCGGGCCGGGCCGGCGGCCGCGGGGGTCCGCGGCCGCTGGTAGCAGTGCCGGCTGCCTCTTCCCAGGCGCGCGCTGGGCGGCGGCCTGTGCGTGATCAACTCAATGGTGCTGTGATAGCCGCACCATTCACTTGATCACAAACCCGGAAGATCCGGCAGACACAACACTGGTGACCGAGCGCAACACTGGCCACTCAGGCCGCAAATCCGCGGCGTGGCCGAAAAGGCTGGCGCCGCGCGGCCCGGCCATTTGCGGATGCTCCAGGCGGCCAGCATGGTTGCGGCACCAGGTCGTTGCGGCCAGGGCGGCGGCCCAGTACGCCCGGCACCGACGGGACGCACCGTGCGCATCCGGCGCCGCCTCGCATTGATCTCGCCGCTGTTGCGGTTCAGCGGCCGTGGTAGTGGCGATGATGATGACATGGACCGGTGGTGCCGCGCCTTCCCGGTGGCGCGTGGGTCCGATGGCAGGGAGGTGTCGCGTGAGCATCGGCGAGACCCTAGCGGAAGCCCGTCACCAGGCAGGTCTCAGCGTCGCCCAGGTCAGCGAGCAGACCCGGATCCGGCCGCCGATCATCCGCAGCATCGAGGCCGACGACTACGAGGCCTGCGGCGGCGACTTCTACGCCCGGGGCGACATCCGCAGCATCGCCGAAGTCGTCGGGACCGATGCCGAGCCGCTGATCCACGAGTACGACCAGGCCCACCGGGCAGCCGGGCCGGCCGCCGCGACCAGCCTCGACGAACTTCTTGAGCGCTCCCGGCCGCAGTGGCACCGCCGGCCCGGATTCATGCTGGTGTTCGGCCTGGCAGCCATCGTGATCGTGCTCGGGTTCGTCGGCTACCGGATCATGGGCAGCCCCGGGTCCGGGCCGGCCCTCTCCGCCGCCGTGGACGGCACCGCCAGCCCCGCCCCGGCCGCCAGCGGGGCCGCCGGCCGCCCGGACGCCGCGCGGTCCTCGCGCGCCTCGGCCGGGTCCAGCGCACCCGCGGCGCAGTCCGGCCAGCCGGCAGCCAGTGCGCCGCCGTCGAGCCCGGCGCCGACGCCGACCCCGGTCCAGCAGGCCCGGCCGCACGCCATGGTCCCGGCGAGCGCGGCCGCGTTCCGTCCCCTGAGCACGGGGGACGATCCGCAGAACGCGTACCTCGCCATCGACGGCGCGCGTGGCACCGCCTGGCGCACCAACTGGTACACCACCGCCCAGTTCGGCAACCTGTACGCCGGCACCGGCCTGCTGCTGGACATGGGCCACCCGGTCACGGTCACCGGGATCAGGGTCACCCTCGGCGCGGCCGCAGGCGCGCATTTCCAGATCCGGGTGGGCGACCAGCCGCACCTGTGGGCGCTGCGGCCGGTCGCCGGCTGGGCTGGGCCGGGCGGGATCGTGCGGCTGGGGCTGAGCCATCCGGCCCGCGGGCGTTATGTATTGGTCTGGTTTACCAAGCTGCCGCAGGATCCTGCGGGAACCTATCAGGCGGCCGTCTACGGAATCGGGGTCAAGGGCACTCCCTGACCGGAGGCTCTGATTCGCCTCCTCTGACCTGCCTCCCGGGAAGCGAAGTGAGTGGACGACGCAATGGTTCCTGAGCGTGACGGAGCCGAGTCTCGCGGCGGGCAGGAGGCGCTGGATATCAGGTCCGCCCAGGCGCTCGCCTGGGCGAACAAGGTCGCCAAGCGGTTCAGCACCACCGATGTCCCGCTGGAGTTCTGCCTGCTGCAAGGAGAGATGGCGGAAGCCTTCGATGCCTGGCGCAAGGGCCGGCCGGATGTCGGTGAAGAACTGGCCGACGTCGCGATCTACCTGCTGTCACTGGCCGAGATGCTGGACGTCAACCTGCAGGACGCGGTGGAAGCCAAGCTGTCGAAGAACGCGGCCCGGACTTATGAGCCATTGCCCAACGGCACCTGGGTCAAGTCGGAGCCGCCACCCGGCTAATGCCGACCGGGACGGGTGCGGCGGGACGGCGTCAATGGCGGTCAATGTGTCGGTGGACGGGGATAGCGTTCCGCCATGCGATTCGTGGCGCTCCCGGACAAGAGCTGGCCCACCATCGACGCCACGTCGCTCGTCGCTGCGGCCGGCCCGACCAGTTACGACCGCGGTGTCCAGTACCTGCGCGAGGGCGCCGTCACCCGGATGAGCTGGGATCGCAGCGAGCTGTATGGCAGCGTGCGCGGCAGCGCCGGCTCGTGTTACGAGACCGTGGCCTACTTCCATCCGGCCGGGCCGTCGGTGCTCGAGTTCGACCAGGGCCAGTGCAGCTGCCCGGTCGGGTTCGACTGCAAGCACGTCGTCGCCCTGGTGCTGGCCGCGGCGCAGGCCCAGCTGGCCCGGACCGGTCCCGCGCGGACCGCCGGGGCCGGGGCCCGCCCCATGACCTGGGAGCAGTCCGTGCAGTCATGGCTGGAGCCGCAGCCGGCCCCGGGCGGCGCCACCCTGAGCGGTGGCGGCCAGCCAACCGCGGCGCTGCTGGGCATCGAGCTGACGCTGGTCCCCGACGCGCGCCCGGCGTTCTCTGGTGACCTGGCCGCTGCGGACGCGCCGCCCCGGCTGATGGCCCGCCTGGTCCGGCCCGGACGCAAGGGCTGGGTGGCCGGCACTCTGAGCTGGGCCAAGCTGGACTCCCAGTACGGCTACGACGGCTGGCCGGCTCCCCAGGTGCAGCTGCTCCAGGAGATCTACGCGGTCTACCGGGCCCGCAGCGGCCAGCCCTGCTACTACGGCTACGGGTACGGCGGCGACGACAAGTCGATCGACCTGTCCGCCTTCGAGTCGCGCCAGCTCTGGCCGCTGCTGGACGAGGCGGCCGCGCTCGGCCTGCGGCTAGTGCGCGGCCGCGGCCTCGGCCCGCTGGACGGGTACCGCAGCGCGGAACTCTGCCTGGACCTGACCCGCGCCGACCCGTCCGGGCCACTGGCGATCGCCCCGCAGGTCCGCGTGGACGGCGAGACGGCGGCCGTCACCATAATCTCCTTCATCGGTACCCAGGGCCATGGCCTGGTCTACGCCGACCGGGCCGAGACCCAGCGCGCCAGCGAACGCGTTCGCTGGCGATTCCAGCTGGCCAGGACGGTCAAGCCGGTCCCGCCGCAGTTGCAGCAGATGGCGCTGGCCGGGCAGCGGGTCGAGATCCCGGCGGCGGAGCTGACCCGGTTCCAGGAGACGTACTACCCGAGGCTCCAGGCCGCGGCGAGCGTCATCTCCTCAGACGACGCGTTCACGCCGCCCCAGATCACCGGCCCTACGCTGCTGCTGCACGCCGACTACACGGGCCGCCACCACCTCCAGCTCAGCTGCGCCTGGGCCTACCAGGTCGGGGACTCGCCGATGCGCGTCCCGGTCCAGGGACCGGCCGCCGGGGACCCCTATCGTGACCGCGCCGCCGAGCGGGCGATCGTGGCCGGCCTGGGCCTGACCCCCGGCCGGTTCGGGCTGCTCCGGACCGATCCGGTGTCCGACGAGCCACAACCCTCGCTCGCCCCGCAGATCCAGCTCAGCGGGCTGGACACCATGCGGTTCAGCACCGAGTTGCTGCCCCGGCTGGCGGATCACCCGGACGTCACGGTCGAGATCACCGGCGATCCGGCTGACTACCGGGAGGCCGGCGACTCGCTGTCGATCAGCGTGTCCGCCGACGAGGTGCCCGATGACCACGACTGGTTCGACCTGGGCATCACCATCACCGTGGCCGGGCAGGAGGTTCCGTTCGCGGACGTGTTCGTGGCGCTCAGCCGCCGTGAGCCGTATCTGCTGCTCGCCAGCGGTTCCTACTTCTCGCTGCAGAAGCCGGAACTCCAGGCCCTGGCCCGGCTGATCGAGGAAGCCAGGGCCCTGCGGGACGCGCCGGGCGACGGGCTGAAGATCAGCCGGTTCCAGGCCGGATTCTGGGCCGAGCTGACCCAGCTCGGCGTCGTCAGCCGCCAGGCCCGCCGGTGGCAGCAGCAAGTCAGCGGCCTGCTCTCAGCGCGGGACCGGACCGCCCCGGAGCTGCCCCGCACCCTGAACGCCGAGCTGCGGCCCTACCAGCGGGACGGGTTCGGCTGGCTGGCCTTCTTGTGGCAGCACCAGCTCGGCGGCATCCTCGCCGACGACATGGGTCTGGGCAAGACGCTCCAGGCCCTGGCGCTCATCTGCCAGGCCCGGGAGAGCGACCCGGATCTTCCGCCGTTCCTGATCGTCGCCCCGACCAGCGTGGTGTCCAACTGGGCCGCCGAAGCCGCCCGGTTCGCGCCGGACCTGCCCGTGGTAGCGATCACCGGCACCGCCGCCCGCCGCCGCCAGTCCCTGGCGGAGATCGCCGCGGGCGCCGGCGCGGTGGTCACCTCCTACACCCTGCTGCGCATGGACTTCGCCGCCTACTCGGGGCTGACCTGGGCCGGGCTGATCCTGGACGAGGCCCAGAACGTCAAGAACCACCAGTCCAAGACCTACCTGTGCGCCCGGCGGCTGGCCACCCCGGTCAAGATCGCCATCACCGGGACGCCGATGGAGAACAACCTGATGGAGCTGTGGTCGCTGCTGTCGATCACCGCGCCGGGCCTGTTCCCCGATCCGGGCCGGTTCCGCGAGTACTACGCGAAGCCGATCGAGCGAGACGGCCAGGCTGACCTGCTCGCCCAGTTGCGGCGCCGGATCAGGCCGCTGGTCCGGCGGCGCACCAAGGAGCAGGTCGCCGCGGACCTGCCCGCCAAGCAGGAACAGGTGCTGGAGGTGGAGCTGCATCCGCGGCACCGCAAGCTGTACCAGACCCACCTGCAGCGGGAGCGGCAGAAGGTGCTCAGCCTGATCGACGACCTGGACAAGAACCGGTTCACGATCCTGCGCTCACTGACCCTGCTGCGCCAGCTCAGCCTGCACGGCGCGCTCATCGACGACGCGCACCTGGACCTGCCGTGCGCCAAGCTCGACCTGCTGCTGAGCCAGCTGCAGGACGTCGCGGCCGGCGGCCACCGGGCCCTGGTGTTCAGCCAGTTCACCCGGTTCCTGGGCCGGGTCAGGGAACGGCTCGAGGCGGCCGGGATGGACTACTGCTACCTGGACGGCAAGACCCGGGACCGGGCCGCGGAGGTGGCGCGGTTCAAGGACGGCGCCGCGCCGGCCTTCCTGATCAGCCTCAAGGCGGGCGGGTTCGGCCTGAACCTCACCGAGGCCGACTACTGCTTCCTGCTCGATCCGTGGTGGAACCCGGCCACCGAGGCCCAGGCCGTGGACCGCACCCATCGCATCGGCCAGTCCCGGAACGTGATGGTCTACCGGCTGATCTCGGCCGGCACCATCGAGGAAAAGGTCCTGGCCCTGCAGGCGCGCAAGGCCGAGCTGTTCACCAGCGTCCTGGACAGCGGCGGCGTGTTCAGCGGCAGCCTGGACGCGGACGACATCCGCTCGCTCTTCACCTAGACCCGCCGCTCGCCTAGCCGCGTCGCGCCAGGTCCGCCAGCCAGAGTTTCTGCACCATGTGCCAGTCGGTCGGGTGCTCGGCGATCATGGTGGCGAAGGCGTCGGCGAGTTGCTGGGTGGCGCCGTTGACCCGGTCGCGCAGCCGGCCCTCCGTAGAACCGACCGGCGCCATGATCTGCTGGCCCCAGCCGCCATCCGGCGTGAACCAGAGCCCGACCGGCAGCAGGGCGGCCCCGGTCATGGCCGACAGCAGCGCCGGCCCACTCGGCATGCGGGCCCGCTCCCCGAAGAAGTCGACCTCGACCCCGTGCTGCGACAGGTCGCGGTCGGCCACCAGGCAGACCGCGCCGCCGCCCTTCAGCCGCTCGGTGAGCACCGCGGTCGGCGTCTGATCGCCGCCGGTCAGCGCGAGCACTTCCATCCCGATGCTCTCCCGGTAGGCGACGAAGCGGTCGAACAGCCAGGCCGGCCGCAGCCGCTCAGCCACGGTGGTGAACGGCTGGTGGTAGCGGTCGATGAGCCACAGCCCCGCGACGTCGTAGTTGCCGGTGTGCGGGAGGGCCAGGATGAACCCGCGGCCGGCCTGGACCGCCGCGTCGAGATGCTCGGTCCCGAAGGTCTGCCGGCTGGCCCGGGCGATCACCTCGCCGCGGTCCAGCTTCGGCAGCCGGAAGGTTTCCAGCCAGTACCGGGCGTAGGACCGCATCGCCTCCCCGACCAGGGCGTCCAGCTCCGCTTCGGGGCAACCCGGGCCCACCACCCGGCGCAGGTTCTTACGCAACTGGCGCACGGTCGGCCCGCCGCGCCGGGTGGCCCGGTCAGCGGCGGCGCGGAACCCGCGAGACGTGATCCGCGCGGGGACGTTGCTCAGCACGCCCCAGCCGAGCGCGAAGCCGGCCCCGGCGATCTGCTCACGCACGCCCGTGATCATGCTAAGTCGCGCTGGCCGGGCGGCGCTCCGGTCGTCATCGGCTCCGCGGTCATCGCCTCTCTCGTCATCGCCTGCGCGTGAGAGGCCTCGGCTGGCCCGCCGGGGAGTTCCGGCCGGCCGGTCCGGGCCGCGTGACGCCACAGCACCACCGCCACCACGAACGGCCACGAGGTCTGCACCGACGAAGTCAGCCGCTCAGCCATGCCCAGATAGCTGCCGCCCTGGGTCTCGATCACGAGCCAGCACAGCAGGACGAGAAACATGGCGGTCACGACGGCCGAGCCGGGGCGGCTCACAATCAGTGGCTGCAGTGATCCGGGCCGGGCCGCGAAAGCCGGCCAGACCGTGATGATGACCGCGCCGAACGAGGTCCAGGCCAGGTGCTGCGGAGTGGAGCCCACGATGGGCTCCGGGCACAGGGCGATGCCAATGGAGGACAGCCCCGCGAGGATCAGCAAGACCCGGGCCGAGACCCGGATGGCGCCCAGGCCCGCGGCGGTGACCAGATGGCAGCCACCGACCAGCAGCAGGGCGCCGGTCATCACCCACCGGTCGGTCCCCGCGTGACCCGCCATCACGCTCACCGTGTCCCGGACCGGGTTGTAGGAGGCCGGCTGGAGCGTGCCCGCGACGAGCCAGCCTCCGGTCAGCAGGATGGGTGTCAGGCCGGCCGAGATGATCGCCCACGGGGGAACTGTCCCGTCCCGCCGCGGGCCTGGCGTGCGGACATGCGAAACGAACTGGCCGAGGGGCGGAATAGTCATCACCGATGGCTCAGCTCGCCCCGGCAATCCGGATGACCGGGAGGTCAGGTGAGGCAGGCCGATCCGCCCGCTGGCTGGCCAGCCAGCGGGCGGTGAGCTGGTAGCCCTGGTCGATCAGCCGGGGGGTGTCGCGGAAGTCGACCGGGCTGGTGGTCTGGGAGCTGGGGGCGGGCAGGACGTGCACCGGCCCGCGGGCGGCCGCCACGTTCGTGGCGGCGACCGAGCCCAGCACCTGGCTCAGGGCGTGGAAGGCCAGCGGCAGCGGCCGGTGCGGCGGCGGAGCGGTGACGTCGCACCCGGCCGCGGGCAGGACATACACCACCCGCGCGCCCAGCGCCTCGGCCTGCAACACCGGCACGTCGGCGGACACCCCGCCGTCCACCAGCAGCCGCCCGTCCACCTCGACCGGCGGGTACAAGCCGGGGAACGCGCACGAGGCCAGCAGGGCCGGCCCGGTCGGCCCGCCAGAAAGGACCACCGCCGCGCCCGAGCCGAGGTCGGTCGCCACCACGTGCGCCGGAATGGACGTGCCGTCCAGCGCGGCGGGCAGCGCGGCGCTGCGGAGCAGGTCCCGCAGCCCGGAGTTGGACACCAGGCCGTCCCCGCGGCCGAACGCCGCGGCGAGCAGCGTCCGCGCCGAGATCTGGGCGACTTTCCGGCGGCGCAGCGACATCCATACCGACTCCAGCCGTTCCAGGCCCGCCTGGCTGGGATCGGCGGCGAACGCCACCGCGTTCAGCGCCCCGGCTGAGGAGCCGACGACCAGATCCGGCAGCACGCCCGCTTCGCTCAGCGCACGCAGCATGCCCACCTGCGGCGCGGACAGGCTGCCGCCACCCTGGAACACGAACGCGAGCGCCGCCGGGCTGGGCGCCGCGGCGAGTACGCCGGTACCGGCTGCGCAGCTCACCGAGAGACCTGAGATTGTCCGGAAAGGCCATCGGGACCAACCTCCTTGGTGCACGGGGTCTAGATGCACCGTCAGCCGGTGAGGGCTGACCACTCCTTCCGAACGTATCACCAACCGGTCAGGGCTATCCGGTTGCCCCCCGGGTCCGGGTCGGCGAGGCGCGGTAGGAACAGGCTGCAGCGCGCGGCCCCGGCCTGGGACCGGCGACCGGAACCCGGCGACGGCCCTGTGACCAGAAGATCCTGCAACAAGGCGATCTTGCGGTAACTAGAGGACAAGCTGTCCGGATCAGCTAGAGTTTGGCTTGTGGTTGTCACGCCAGCCCATGCGATGCGCTGCCAGCGCAGCGACGCCCGGGAGAACCGGGACCGGATCCTCGCCGCGGCCGCGCAGGCTTTCGCCGACGAGGGGCTCAGTGTCAGCCTGATCGAGATCGCCCGCCGCGCCGGGGTCGGCAACGCCACGCTGCACCGCAACTTCACCAGGGAACAGCTCATCGACGAGCTGTTCCAGGACTGGTACGGCCGCCGGCAAGCCGTCGCCGAGTCGGCGCTGGCTGACCCCGATCCCTGGCACGGCCTGGTGAGTTTCCTGGAAGACGTGCTGGCCGACGGCACCCGCAACCGCGCCATCGGCGCGCTCCTGGCTGTCTGCCCGGACTGGCGGAAGCGGTTCCGCGACTTGATGACCGGCCTGCTGGCCCGGGCTCAGGCCAGCGGCCAGGCCCGGGCCGACCTGACCGTCGCCGACGTCACCCTCGCCCTGCTCGGCGTGGCCCGGACCATGGCCATTACCAGCCAGAGCTCGCCCGGCCAGTGGCGCCGCCACCTGGCCATCGTCCTGGACGGCATGAAAGCCCAGCACACCGAGCGCCTTCCCGGGCTCGCGCACTCCCACGACCAGCTCGACAGCGATCTTCGCGAGTGGAGCTGCCAGGTCCTGCGGGCCGGCAGCGGCCTGGACCGGGAGCCCGGCCCGCTCTAGCCCCGCCGGGCCAGGGGTTTTACTATTCCACTGACAGTGGATATCCGCTTACGAGGCGCATGCATGCCCCCACTCAACTCACGGGTCTGGCGGCGTTACGGCCAGTTACGCATCTACGTGTCCGCGGACCATGACCCGGTCGGCTGGTTCGACCCCCGCACCGGCCGGTCCCAGCTCAGCAGGCCGGACCTGCACGACGGGTTCTGGGCGGCGGTCCGCGCCGAATGCCAGCAGCTGGAACGCGACGGGCACATTACCGAGCCGGCCCTTCCTGCTGAGGCCAGCCTCACTGAGGACGACCTGGCCCGCAACGCGCCGGGCGCGTCGGCCCGCGCCCGGGCCCGGGAACTGCGCCGCGAGCGTCCGCTGCTGACCGGCGCAGCCGCCGTGCTCGGCCTTCGCACCTCAGCCCAGCAGTTCGCGGCCGGGGCCCGCGGCGAGCGCGCCGTCGGCCGTCAGCTCAACAGATGGGCCACCCGCTCTGGCTGGCATGTTCTGCACGCCGTGCCGGTCGGCCAGCGAGGCGCAGACATCGACCATGTCGTGATCGGGCCGTTCGGGGTAGTGACCGTGAACACCAAGACCACTGGTACGGCCGTCTGGGTCGGCGAATACGGCCTGACGATCGGCGGCAAGCCCGTCGACTACCTCCGCAGTTCGAGGCACGAGGCCGACCGGGCCAGCCAGCTGCTGCGCCGCGCCACCGGCCTGGAGGTGCCGGTCCGGTCGGTGATCGTCTTCGTCGGCGCCCGCAAGGTGACCGTCCGCGGCGGCGGCCCGGCCGACGTCGCCGTGCTCCCGACTCCCCGGGCGCTGCGCTACTGGCTGCAGAGACAGTCCCTCGCGCTGCAGCCCGATCAGGTGGAGGCCATCTACGACGTAGCCCGCAGACCCGCGAGCTGGCAAAGCAGATAGCCGCCGCGCGGGCGGACTCGTCTGTCTGGCTGCGTCTCTGTCTGGCTGCGTCGGCGGCGATTCCCATCCCAGGGGTCTCTATAGTCGGCTCATGCCTGACGCTGACGATGGTTTCGCCGCCCTGGCCCGGTCCACCGTGGATGGCATGCTGGAGCGCCAGCCGGAGCTGGCCACTCTGCTGGGCGACCACGCCCACGACGGCCGGCTGGTCATCGGCACCGCTGAGTATCACGACGAGCTGGCCCGCTGGTGCGGGGACCGGCTGGCCGACTTGCAGCAGATGGACCTGGACCGGCTGTCGGCGGAGTACCGGGTGGACGCGCGGATTCTGGCCAACCAGCTGGAGCTGAGCCGGTTTGGCCTGGCTGAGCTGCGGGAGCACGAGTGGAATCCGATGCTCGCCAACCCGGGGCGGGCCATCTACCTGCTGCTGGCGCGCGACTTCGCGCCGCTGCCGGACCGGCTGCGCAGCGTGGCGGAGCGGCTGGCCGCTGTCCCGGAAGCGCTGGCCGCGGCGCGTTCCGTGGCGGCCGGCCGGCTGCCCAGGGTGCACCTGGAGACCGCGCTCAGCCAGTTCGCGGGAACGGAACACCTGATCGGGACGGAGCTGGACGGCGCGCTCGCCGGGGTACCAGACGAGCGGGTGCCGGGAGAGCTGGCGGCCGGGCGGGCCGCGGCGCTGGACGCGATCGCGGAGCATCGCCGCTGGCTCGAACAGCGGCTGGCCGACGGCACCCAGGGTGACGGCTTCCGGGATCCGCGGATCGGTGCGGAGCTGTTCGCGCGCAAGCTCCAGCTGACCCTGGAGTCCGGTGGTTCACCCGGGGAACTCCTGGCCCAGGCTCAGGCCGACCTGGACGAGGCGGCCGGGCAGATCACCGAGACCGCGGGCCGTCTGGGGCTTAGGGCCGAGGACGGCCGCCCACTCGGTGGCGAGGGTGATGGGCGCGGGGACCTCGTGCGCCAGGTGCTGGACTCGCTGGCTGCCGACGCGCCCGATGACACCACGATCCTCGGCCTGGTCCGCCGGGCCTACGACGCCCAGCTGGCGTTTGTTAGAGAGCATGCGGTCGTAACCGCATACAGCGACCCGGTGGAAGTGATCGAGATGCCGGAGATCGACCGCGGGGTGGCGATCGCCTACTGCGACCCGCCCGGGCCACTGGAGACCGCGGAGATGCCCACCTTCGTCGCGGTGTCGCCGACGCCCCGGGACTGGACCGCTGACCGGGTCCGGTCGTTCTACCGCGAGTACAACCGGCACATGGTGCAGAACCTCATGGTGCATGAGGCGATGCCCGGACACGTTCTGCAGCTGGGGCACGCCCGCCGGTTCGCGGGCGGCACACCGGTCCGCGCCGCGTTCTGGTCCGGCTCGTTCGTCGAGGGCTGGGCGGTGTACGCCGAGGAACTGATGGCCGGGCACGGTTACCCCGGTGAGGGAAACCCCGACGCGGTCCGGATGCAGCAGCTCAAGATGCGGCTGCGCATGATCATCAACACGATCCTGGACGTCCGGGTGCACTGCGCGGGGTGGCCGGAAGCCGAAGCCATGGCCCTGATGACCGGGCGCGGCTTCCAGGAAGAAGGTGAAGCGGCCGGCAAATGGCGCCGGGCACTACTCACGTCCGCGCAGCTGTCCACGTACTACGTGGGCTATACCGAGGTCGCTGACCTGGCCGCGAGGCTGCGGGCGCAGCGCCCGGACTGGAGTGAGCGCCGCCGACACGACGAGCTGCTGGCCCATGGCTCCCCAGCCGCACGGCATCTGCGCTCTCTGCTGCTTATCTAACTTACCTTCTCGCCGCCCAGCACCGGCGGCGGCTGCGCTGCCCGCCGGGCCAGAGGTTTTACTATTCCCATGACAGTAGACATCCGCTTACGAGGGCGCGCGTGCCCCCAATAAACTCACGAGTTTGGAAGCGTGAGGGCCAGCGCGGCCCTTCTCATGATCCAATCAGTATCGCCATCCCTGATTGACTGGCGAATGTTTTCAAGGATGTCCTGGCTCGGTTCCCGCGACCTCGCGAAAAGAGTTCTTCGGAAGTATTTTAGTAGCACCGGGAGCTGATCGGCCTGGACGCCTCTCTTCTCTCGTAGAGAGAAGAGAGGAAGAAACCATTCAGAAAATAGGTCTATGACGCCAGAGTCAAAGCCCGTATGCTTGTCTGGTGCGATGCAGATCCAGGATATGCCGGTAGGGTACGTGCCCGTGTAGTGCATAAAGCAGGCGCATTCCTTCATGATCGGAAAAGGGGTGTCCGTAAGCTGCGATGTTAGCCGCAGCGTTCTGGGTGATGGTCATCACGGCAGTGTCAGCCTCTAGCTGGCTCGCGACGGTCAAGACCGCGATATGAATCCCGGCTCTAGGATCCAGGACCAGGCCTGGCAGTCCGACTCGGCTGAGATCGATCCCATAATCGCGGGTTCGAGAAAGGATCAGCCGGACTGGTGTGTTGGCAGCAATATCTTGTAGATGGCGGGGCGGTTGTCGCTTTCGAGCATGGATGCGAGTGCAGTCCAGAAAAGAAGCGCCAGGCTCGCGTTCGGCAATTAGATGACGGGCGATTCGAGTCCGGAAGGTGTCTTCGCCGCAGGCCCGGCAGGAGTGACGTCGGGTTCCGACCATGTGGCCGCAGTGGACACATTCCTGAATTGTCTCGGAGCTTATCTTCAGTGTCCCGAGGGAAAGTCTTTCGGCGATCAGAGCCATCGCCAGATCTGCAACTGCTTTGTCGGCATCTGTAGCGACTCCGGCGGATGGCTCCAGTCCGGCATCGTACTTGGCAGCGATAAGAGATGCCTCGAAGGCTTCCCGAGAGATCGAAGGGTGACCAGCTTCGATCCGCTGTAAGTACCGGAGGTCTCCGGCCAGCGTCATGGTGTTCCATAGGTGAGGCACCGGCGGGACGCCGAGGATGTGATTCAGGGCTCCAGCGATTCGCATACCGACAGCTTTACCTGGCTTGGCTGCGAAGGTGAAATCGCCGTTCTGTACGGGGCCATTCAGGAACAGGTGAGCCATAATCTCCACCTTCAGATGATTGGTGGCGTCAGCGTCTGCTCCTTCCGGAAGTCTCCCGCCGTGAGTTCGTAGCGGAAGATCCCCGCACTAGGAGTCTTAGCCGTGCGCGCCTCTTCGACAAGATCAGTCACAGCCCGCCGCTCAAGGATCGCGCGCAGTGCCAGGATAGTAGTGTGGTGTGTTATAGCTACGACTGGACAGTTTGCTCGCAGGTCGGCCCGGGCTATGGTCACAAACCGTAGAGCTCTCTGTCCGACCCCCTCGACCAGAGACTCTCCACCCCCAGGTGGCACCCAGAGGTGCTTGCGCGCCTTGCGATCCTCAGCTCCGGTCGGGTAAGTCGCGAACAGCTCATCTTTGGTCATGTACGTAGCATCGCCGTAGTGCTGCTCATCCAGGAGTGCTGTCCGCATCGGCCAGCCGCCTTCCAGGCCAGCGAAAGCCACCTCCGCGGTGTCAATCGACCGCCGGTAAGTTGATGTGTACACGCGTAAGCCTGGAACGGTCAGATCGACGAGAGCATCTGCCAGCCACAGCGCTTGCCGGAAACCGCGTGGGGTGAGACCGACGACATTCCGTGAGATATCGTGCGCGGCACGCCCGTCGTAGGGACGGCGGTCCTGGTAGAAGCCGTTGTACTTGTCGGCATTCTCAACTGACTCCGCATGGCGGACGACCGCAAGTACCATGGGTACACATGCTACTGCTCGGAGCCGGGAGCGGACACTGAGCGATTGGGAGCTGGTCAAACGCCGGACCGCCGCAAGTGACGCGGTCTGGCGCTCAGCCGATGGCCTGCTCTACAAGCGGACCGGCGACCGATCGGTACAGACGGAAGCGGACTTCCAGGTCGCGCTCGCCACCCTCGGTTACCCGGTACCGGAAGTGACGGAACGCGGGCTCGAAGGCGGTATCTTCTACTTCATCGAGCACAGCGCCGGTATCTCCTTGCATGATCAAGCTCTGGCCGGCGCTGATCCGTTCGGCCGCGTGGAAACGGCCTAGTCAGTTCGGCAGTGGAGATCTCAACTCGGCTTCTGGAGTCCCAGGTCCGCAACCCGCTGTCGGCCTCCTCCGGGGACTCGCAGGCCTGGTTCGAGCGGGCGGGATTCGTCGCGAATGTCCGGGCCGAGAATCCTGACCTCGACACACTTCGCGTCCGTGAGGTGGTTGGACGGGCCGTCCGCCGCCTGCGGGATGTACCCATGTGCCGCAGTCACCTAGACTACGGGCTGCCCAACGCCTTTCCGGATGCGGTGATCGACTGGCAGCACCACGGTGATGCCCCGGTTGGATATGACGTGTACCCGATGCTGGACATCGCCGCATTCAAGGGTGGCGGCAAGGGATACCGATTCAGCGCCGAACAGCGGTCGGCCTACCTGAACGCCCTCGACGAGGCCAGCGCACAGTTGCTGGGGCAGACCCTGAGCGTGTACCAGGGAGACTTCCTGCTCGTGAAGTGCTTCTTCTTCCTGGCTTTGATGCGTCCCGCCGATCCGGGGCGGCGCGATAAGTACGTCAAGTGGCAGTACCGCCGGGCCCTCTTCGAAATAGGAATTGAGCAGTATGCGTCTTCCTGCTCCATCAACACCGATGCCTTCCCCAGCCTGGCTGAGTTCACCAACGGCCTCGACCAGGCCGTTACCGGTCGTCCGGGACCGTGACTATCTGCTGGACAGTCACGGGGTGATCTTCAAGGTCATCGGGGACGTCCATCCGGACAGCCACTACCTCGGTTACGTTAAGTACTTCCCAGACAGCAAGGGTGATCGCCGACTCTTCGGGCAGACGTATCGGCAGAACAGTGTGGTGACCAAGTCGTTTGGGATCCTGGCCAACCGGCCCGAGTGCTACGTCTACTCGGCCGTGCTCGGTTGTGTCATCACCGGAGTCCCACGCCAGGAGATCGCCGCCCACTACTCATGCAGGCAGGCGCTGGCGGCCATCCACGCTGACCCTGGCCGTGTCGAATCCGCCCGCGCGGGCCGGGATCTGCTGGCCATCGTCGAGCACATCGTCGGCAGCGGATCTGCAGATCTATTCGGCGTCACCGGCTCGTTCCTCGTCGGCTGTTTCACTCCTCGCTCCGATATCGACCTGGTGTGCTACGGAACAGCCGGGTACGAAGCCGCCCGTGAGTTATTTCGGAATACCGAACTGGTCAGGCCCTACGCCTGGCGAGGATCTGATGCGGCTGTATCTCCGGCGGGCGAAGTACATGTCGGGCAGCGATTTCGACACGCTCATCAGGCAGGAACTGGAGGAAGTTCCAGGGCCTCACGCCTCACGCCGATGCCCACGTCAACTGCGAGCCGATCCGGTCAGACTACGATCGGACCTTCGCGCGAATGTACGCGAAGGAGATCGGGGAGATGACCCTGCTCGCGACGATCACTGATCACTCCCAGGGTCTGGCTACACCCGCGCTCTACCAGATCGAAGTCCGCGCCATCCTAAGCGCCACCGTGGATGACCCTGATGCCTTTGCACGGAGAATCACCCAGATGCGTTCTTACCTCGGTGCGTACACTGGCGCCTTCCGGACCGGGGACAGTGTCTACGTGACCGGGAAGCTGGTTCATGTCCAAGTCAGGGACTGCAGCACATTCGGCATCGAGCTGACTCCCTGGAACGTCAACGCTTCCTACCTGGCTAATCTGACCCGCTAAGGTTCTGGAAATGTAGGTCGAGCGGCCGTCTCTTTACTCGACGCTGGACAGTCGGGCATTAGCCCGATGAGCAGCCCGGACGGTGGCCTTCAGTCGTCATGGCGCCGCACTCGGGGCAGACCAGGTGAGCCGAGCAGGCGGCCTCGCCGCCTCCGGCGGTCTCCGCGCCTTCGGCGGCTTCATCGGGATGCTGCCGGAGCAGCTGGGCGAGGACCGCCGCCTCGCTGTGGTTAACGTCGCGGGTCGCGGTGAGCAGCGTGACCGGGCCGGCCGCCGCCAGAGCGCCCAGATGATCCAGCGCGTCCCGTGGCGTGCCCTGCGCCAGTTCCGCGGTGTAGCGGCGGCAGAACTCGCCGAACTTCACCGGGTCATGCCCGTACCAGGTGCGCAGTTCGCTGGACGGCGCCACGTCCTTGGCCCATTCGTCGAACCGGGCCGCGTCCTTGCGGAGCCCCCGCGGCCAGAGCCTGTCCACCAGCACGCGCGTTCCGTCCTGAGGGTCAGCCTGCTCGTATATCCGGCGCACCCGGACGTCTGGCTGCATCGCGGGGCCCCTCCCTTCACCCTGGCCTACTGCCATCATGCGGCAGACCAGGCTGGGCTGGGGCCCCGGGCCGCCCTAAGCGGGCGCGCGGGAAGTTTTTCGCCCCTTGTGGCGGGTGGCTACCGCGACGGGGCGCTAAGTGCGCTGAGCTTGGCGCGGATCCGGGGCGCGTCCGGATGGTCGAGGTCGTCCAGGACCGCGAGCGACTCTTCCCAGTCGGCCCGGGCTCCCGCCAGATCCCCCGCGGCGTGGCGGGCGTCGCCGAGATGGCCGAGGGTCTCGGCCGCGCCCCAGTTACCGCTGACCTCGAGATGCAGGTCGAGAGCCTGCTGGTAGCACGAAACGGCTTCGGTGTGGTGGCCGAGATGCTGATGGGCGTACCCGAGGGTGTCCAGCGCGGCGGCCATCCCATCCTCGCTGCCGATCTCGCGGGACAGGTCGAGAGAGCGCCCGGCGTAGCTGAGCGCTTCCTGGTGGTCCCCGAGCATGGCGTGGAACCAGCCGACCGCGTTGAGAGCCACGGCCCGGCCGTTCGCGTGGCCCGCGGCGATGTAGGAGTCCAGAGCCTGCCTGGCCTGCGCAAGGGCCTCGCTCGTGCGGCCCTGACTGTCGAGCATGATGGCCAGCGAGTTGTGCACGTAGGCCTGCCCGGCGTGGTCCCCGAGCTCAGTGTGGATGCTCAGCGCCCGGTCCAGATGGGCGTAGGCCTCCTCGTACCTGGCGAGCCTCCCGCTGGCGTAGCCGAATCGCTGGTGGGCCAGGGCCTGGGCCGACGGGTCGCCCAGCCGCTCCGTGGCCGCGAGGGCGCACTGCTCGATCTTCACCCAGTCGTGCCAGCGGCCCCCGGCCTCCAGGTACCGGAACAGCGTCCACGCGATCTGCCAGACCTGGGCGTCGAAGCCGGCCTCCAGGGCCCGCTCGGCGGCGGCCATGAGGACCCGGAGTTCGGCGTGGAACCAGGCCTGGGCCGCTGCGGCGTCGTCGATGTGCTCTGGCTCGGCGCCCGGCTCAGGCGGGGCCAGCGTGATCTGCCTGCGGGTGGGGTGCAGCTGCAGTGCGGCGTGGTGAGCGGTGCGCAGGTAGTGATCGAGCATCCGGCCGGTGGCCGCGTGCCGCTCGGCTTCGCTGTCCGCCGACTGCGACAGTTCGGCAGCGTAAGCGCGGAGCAGGTCGTGGCAGGAGAACCGGCCGGGAGCGTGCTCGGCCAGCAGGTGCGCCTGGGTCAGCTCGCTCAGCCGGCGGCGCGTCTCCGGGAGGGCCAGCCCGGCCATGCTGGCCGCCGCGGCGGCGCTGACGTCCGGGCCGGCATGCAGTCCGAGCAGCCGGAACAGCCGCGCCGTCGCGCCCTCCAGCTGCTGGTAGGACCAGGACAGCACGGCCCGGACGTTGGTGGCCGCGTGCCCGGCGTCCAGCGCGTCGAGCCGCCCGCGAGCGTCGCGCAGATCGGCGGTCAGGGCCACCAGGGACAGCCCAGGCTGGCTGGCGCTGCGAGCGGCCGCGATGCTGAGCGCCAGGGGCAGCCGCGCGCACTGCTGGATCAGCTCACTGGCGGCGCTGGGGTCATCGGCGACCCGCTGCGCGCCCAGGCGCCGGGTCAGCAGTTCATGCGCCTCGCCCTCGGTGAGGACGTCCAGGGTGAGCGGGGTCGCGCCCTCTGCGGCGACCAGGCTGGTGAGCTGGTTGCGGCTGGTCACGAGGACCAGGCAGCCGGGGCTGGCCGGCAGCAGCGGGCGGACCTGATCGACGTCCCGTGCGTTGTCGAGCAGGACCAGCATCCGCTGGCCCGCCAGCAGGCTGCGGTACAACCCGGCCTGTGCGTCCAGCCCAGCCGGGATCCGTGCCGCGGGTACGGACAAGGCGCCCAGCAAGAGCCTGAGCGCCTCCTGCGAGGTCACCGGCACACCGGCCGGGTCGAAACCGCGCAGGTTCACATACAGCTGCCCATCCGGGAACCGCCCGGTGGCCTGGTGCGCGAAATGCAGGGCCAGTGTGGTCTTGCCGATCCCGGCCGTCCCGTCGATGACCGAGATCACCGTCGCCTGACTCGTCTCGGCCGCTTCGGCGGCCAGCTCGGTGAGCACCTTGAGGGCCCCGGCCCGGCCCGCGAAATGCCGTGTCGCCGCGGGCAGCTGCCTGGGTACCACACGCGGCGCGGCCACCAGGTCGCCCGGGCCGCCAGCTGCCGGGCTGAGCGTCACGGACGCAGAGTCTGGCGGCGGCCCGTCCGGTACGGGCAGAAGTCTGTCGTCGGCCGTCAGGATCTGCTGATGCAGCAGCCGGAGCTCGGGACTGGGATCAATGCCAAGCTCCTCGGCCACGACCCTCCGCACGTCCTGGTAGGCGGCGAGCGCGTCGGCCTGGCGGCCACTGCGGTACAGGCTCAGCATCAGCTGCGCATGGAATTGTTCCTGCAGGGGATGAGCCGCGACCAGCTGGCGCAGTTCGGCCACGACCTCGCTGTGCCGCCCCAGGCGCAGGTCGGCGTCGATCCGCGCGACCAGCGCTTGCAGCCGCTGGTCTTCCAGAGCGGGTACCTCACGGTCGCGCAGCAGCTGTGCGGGCACGTCGGCGAGGGGCTCGCCGCGCCACAACGCGAGCGCCTCGCGCAGCAGCGCGGCAGCCTGCCCCCAGGCTCCGGCCTCGGCGGCCGCATGGCCGCGCGCAGCGAGCACGCCGAACTCGCGGACGTCGAACTCGCCGTCGTCGACCTTGATCAGGTAACCAGGCGGCCGCGTCTCGACCAGGTCGGCGCCGGATGGACCCAGCGTCGAGCGCAGCCGCTGAACGGCACTGTGCAGCGCACCCCGCGCCCCGGCGGGCAGCTGGCCTTCCCACAGCGTCTCGCCCAGCGCGTCCAGGCTGACCACCCGGCCAGCGTTCAGCAGCAGTGCGGCCAGCAACACCCGCTGCCGGGGCGCCGACACGGATACCTGCCGTGTGCCGTCCCGGACCATCAGGGGCCCGAGCAGCCCGAAGTCCACGCCCCCCACCTCTTCCCGGCCAGCTGCGCGCTGTGGCGGCGACAGCGGATCGGGGTCACCGCCGACACGACCGCAGCGTACCGGCGTGGTGAGCCATCGGTGAGGCATTGCTCCCCTAATAAGAGCATTTCGTGAGGTTTGGCTGGCACTGTGACCACTCAATTCCCCGCTCAGCCGGTCAGGTCGGCTGCTGCCTAGGGTTCGCCTTCAGCGGATCGGAGGGGTTCGCGCAGCGATGACCGTCCCTGGGATCGACACGCTCAGCGGGCCCCCCGCTGCCAGCTCCCGGCGGGTGGCCAGACGTTCTGCCGAGCCCGCGCTCCAGCCGCACCCAGAACTGGCCTGCACCCATGACTGGCCGCTGCGCAGCTACCGAGAGCTGCGGGCCCTGCCCGTGTCGGTGCGCTCCGCGCGGCTGCAGGCCAGGGAAGTCCTCGGTGAATGGCACCTGGAAGCCTTCGCTGACCCGGTGGAGCTGCTGGTCTCCGAGCTGACCACCAACGCGGTGCGCGCCTCAGCCATGCTGGCCGGGCCGCTGGGCGAGACGGGGCAGGCCCGGCGCGCCGCACGGATGCGACTCTGGCTCAGCTCGGACCGGCACAGCGTCCTGATCCAGGTCTGGGACGGCGGTCAATGCCAGCCGGTCCGCCAGGACGCCGGGCTGGACGCCGAGGCCGGCCGCGGGCTGCTGCTGGTCGAGACCCTCAGCGCACAGTGGGGTTGCTACGCGCCGGCCGGGCCGGCCGGCCTGGACGGCCCGGCCGGACTCGGCGGGAAGATCGTCTGGGCCCTCTGCGCCCGCTGAGGCATTGACCTCAGACGGGCTCCATGTCCTTCTGGGGCTGGTCGAGGCAGGGGTTGCGGCGGTGGGCGGCCAGCCGGTCAGGGTCAGGCCAGTGCACGCTCGTGGCCCAGCCCAGGTACTCGAAGATCCGGATCATGCGAGCGGAGATGTCCACCTGCCCCCGCTCGGCGCCGTGCCGGGCGCAGGCGGGGTCGGAGTGGTGCATGTTGTGCCAGCTCTCGCCGAACGACACCAGGGCGAGCGGCCACAGGTTGGTAGCCCGGTCGTGCAGGCGCGTGGTGAAGGGCCGGGTGCCGAAGACGTGGCACAGCGAGTTGACGCTCCAGGTGACGTGCTGCAGCAGGGCGACGCGGACCAGGCCGGCCCACAGCAGCGCGGCCAGCCCGGCGCGCCAGGTGCCGCCGATCAGCCACCCGGCACCGAACGGCAGCGCCAGGGAGACGACGCAGAAAGCCGGAAAGCCGCGCGAGATCATCCGCATGGCCGGGTCGGCCAGCATGTCAGGCGCGTAGCGCGCGGGCGGGCTGGGGTCGTCCCGCAGCAGCCAGCCTGCGTGCGCATGGGCCAGGCCGCGGAGCTGGCTGGCCACGCTGGTGCCGTAGCGATAGGGGGAGTGCGGGTCACCGGGCCGGTCGGTGAAGGCGTGGTGGCGGCGGTGGATGGCGACCCAGCCGATGGGGTCGCCCTCGAAGCTCATCGACCCGGCGACCGCGAGCGCGAGCCGCAGCGGGCGGGCCGCCGTGAACGAACGGTGCGTGAGCAGCCGGTGGAACCCGACGCTGATCCCCAGACCGGTGAGCACGTAGAAGGCCAGCGCCAGCAGGGCGTCGGCCAGGCCGAGACCGTGGCCCCAGGCCAGCCACACGGCCACAGCGAGGCCTGCGAACGGCACGAGCACGATCACGGCGGTGACGGCTGTCCGGACACCACCCTCAACAGTCAGTGGGGGGCGGGCGCCTCCGGGGAACGGCGCCCGGCCGTCATAACCGGCAGCTAGCCGGGCGGGTACGGTCATGAACGGCTCCTAGGTGCGCGACGAAGAGACGAGCGATGGAGCCGGTCATGTGGGTCGGATCGCGCCTGGAGACGCAAAAACTCCGGACCTGCGCTGTGCCCGTAAGGATCAGGTGCAGCTGCCGGGGTCCGGAGCAACACCCTCACGCTACCCTTCCGCGGCAACCGCGTCTACGGGCACCCTTGACAGCCTTCCCGGGCCGGTCTACATAGGGGTGACAGCCAGATTGTTAGCGCTAACACATAGCGTAAGCGCCCAGTCTGGCATCCGTAGTGTCATCAACCCCACTAGCCGGTACGGAGACTGGTCACGATGAGACTTCTGCGTCTGAGAAAAGCTCCGAGTCTGAGGAAAGCTCCCGGTCTGAGGAAAGCTCCCGGTCTGAGGAAAGCTCCCGGTCTGAGGAAAGCACTGTGGTGTGTGGCTACCTCGGCGGCGCTCGTCCTCGCCGCCTTAGCTGCCGCGTCTGGCCCGGCGGGGGCGGCCCAGGTCACGTCCGCCGCGTCGTCCGCATCCGCCGCCTCGTCCGTGCGGCCGTGCAACATCTACGCCGCCGGAGGCACTCCCTGCGTGGCCGCGTACAGCACAGTACGCGCGCTGTACCGCGGCTACCGCGGCCCGCTCTATCAGGTCACCCGGGTGTCGGACGGCACGGCAGCCAAAGTCGGCACGCTGCCGGACGGCTACGCGGACGCCGCCGCCCAGAACTCGTTCTGCTCGGGCACGGTGTGCACCATCACCAGGCTCTACGACCAGAGCGGGCACGGCAACGACCTCGGCGTCGGGCCGATCGGCGGGAACGGCGGCCCGGATGCCGCCGCGATCGCCAACGCGCTGCCGGTGAAGGTGGGCGGCCACTCGGTCTACGGGGTCAACGTGCAGGCCGGCGTGGGGTACCGCAACGACGTCACCAATGGTGTCGCGACCGGAAGCCAGCCGCAGGGCGCGTACATGGTGACCAGCGGCACGCACGTGGACAGCGTGTGCTGCTTCGACTTCGGTAACGCCGAGACCTCAGGCACTGACACCGGCAACGGCCACATGGACGCGATCAACTTCGGCACCGAGTGCTGGTTCTCGCCGTGTACCGGGTCCGGGCCCTGGGTCCAGGCGGACCTGGAGAACGGCCTCTTCGCCGGCGGCAACGGCTCCGACCCCGGCAACAAGGGCAACTCCGCCGCGTTCGTCACCGCCGTCGTGAACAACAACGGCACCACGTCGTACGCGATCAAGGACGCCAACGCGCAGTCGGGCGGCGTGACAACCGAGTACAGCGGGCCGCTCCCGGACATCGGCGGGTACACCCCGATGCACCAGGAGGGCGCCGTCATCCTGGGGACCGGCGGTGACAACAGCAACGGATCCGACGGCTCGTTCTTCGAGGGCGTCCTGACCGCCGGCTACCCGTCCGCGGCGACCGACAACGCGGTGCAGGCCAACGTGGTCGCGGCCGGCTACCAGCAGGTCGCCAGCGGCTTCCCGGTGAGCGGCACCGCCTACACCATCGCCAACGTCAACAGCGGCACGCTGGTGGAGCCGAACGGGTGCGGCACGGCCAACGGCACCGGCATCGTGCTGTGGTCCGCCTCGGGGACCACCTGCCAGCAGTGGAAGTTCACCAGTGCGGGCAACGGCCACTTCACCATCACCAACGTCAACAGCGGCACCGTCCTCGACTCGGTGAACTGCGGGATCTTCGACGGCACCCTCACCGACCTGTGGTCCCCGCTCGGCAACGTCTGCCAGGAATGGGACGTCACCGCGGTGGGCAGCCACTACACCATCAGCAACGTCGGCAACGGCATGGTCCTGGACGCCGAGGACTGCGAAACCGCCAACGGCACGGTCGTCCGCCAGTGGGCCCAGCTCGACAACACCTGCCAGCAATGGGACATCAAGTCCTGACCAGTCCCTGCGGGTAGTCGCGATCTCCGGAGCCGTCCGGTGCGAACGTCCGGACGGCTCCGGGGCGGCCGCCGGCGCTAGGGTTCCATCCCGGTTTCGGTCCAGCGCTTGAAGACCTCGATCTGGCCGGCGGGCCACGCGCCGTCGCACGGCATGGTCCCGTCCTGGAGGCGCTGCAATATGCCTGCGGCATGGGTGCGGACGTCGTCGGCGGACGACAGGTCGAAGGCGAAGCTCATCGACTGACGGTCCCGGTCACGGAACAGCGGCTTGATGTGCGCGTCGAAGCTGACCGGCTCGCCCGGCGCAGGCAGCGCCGCCTGCTGGGCGGGGCCCTGGCCGGCGTCGGGTGCTGCCGGGGCGGGCGGGCCGCCCGGGCCCCAGTCCCAGGTCGGTACCGGGCCGGGATCGCCGTCGGCGGGCTGGGTGGCGACCCGGGAGAGCCACTCCAGGCAGGAGGCGAGCGCGGAGCGGAACCCGGGGGCGTCGGGCAACGTGGCCTCGTCGGCGGCCCGGCCGGCCAGGGCCACCCACCGGGCCCGCTGGTCCTCAGTGAGCGGCTGGCCGGTGGGCGACAGCAGGGACTGGGGCAGCGTCTCCCCGGTGCGGGGCAGGGCGGGACCGCCGAGGGCGGCGGCCAGCCAGGCGGCCAGGGCCTGCGGCTGGTCCGCCGCCATGTCCGCGAACACCGGGGCGAGCAGCGGGTCGGCCGGGATGTGCTTTTCGTGCAGGAGCCGGGCGGCCCGGGTGAGCGGGCCCAGCCCGCCCGCGTACTCGAACAGGGTCGGGCTCGGGCGGGGGGCGGGGTCGGTGAACCCCACGTACCAGTGCATGCCCGAGCAGAACGGCTTGTTCCGCGAGTGCCCGCAGCGGCACAGCGCGTAGTGCTCAGCCGAGGCGCCGTGGGCGTGCCTGACCCCCTTCCCGTCGGCGCCTTCGAGCGGGATCTCGCCGGTCACCCGGTACGGGCCGTCCGCGGTGATCTCGATCGCGGGTGGCCGCTGGCCGTGGCCGTCCACGTCGGCGCGGGCCTCGGTGCCGCCCAGCGCGTACGACAAGGCCCCGGACGGGCAGTCGCGGGCGGCCCTGACGATCTCGTCCATCCGCCCGCCGCTAGGGGCCACGAACGGTTCGTCAGCTGATCTGAAAGCGACGGGCAGCCGGTCAGAGCAGAAACCGGAGTGCTGGCAGATGCCGCGGTTGTCGAACACTGTGACCTGCTGGCCGGGGTAGGTGTCGCGGCGGTCGGGGACCCGGGCCGGGTCTTTCGCGTCGCTGAACCCGTTCGCATGGCAGGTCCCGTCGCAGGCGGGCTTGACCGCCGAAGCGCCGCAGCGGCACAACGCGAGCTGCGGCGCCGCCTCGATGGCGGCGCCCAGGTGGTTCAGCACCGTGGGCACGTTCGTGACCAGGTAGGGGCCGTTGCGCGCGGCCTGGATCGAGACCGGCAGGACGGACTGCGCCTGCCGGAGATCGTCGCGCCACGCCGGTTCCTGGCTGTGGGGCGCGACCCGGAGCAGCGCGTCCTGCAGGCCTGCCACCGCTTCGGTGAGCTCTGGCGGGCAGGTGCCGGATCGGCCGAGGCCAGCTCGCAGGCGGGTCGCCGCCAGCACGGCCTCCCGGAGCCGCCCGGCCGCGGCGGCGGCGTCGGGATCTCCCGCCGTGGGGCGGCCCCCGGGGCCCGGGAGGCTGCGGGCCGCGCTGAGCAGTTCGCCGGCCGCGCGGGTCACCTCGGCGGGGGTCTGCCGGCTGGCGGGCATGCCGCCCAGGATCCTGGTGGTGGCGACGGCCAGGGCGTCGATGTCGGCGGCCAGCAGCCTCGGCCCGGCCGACGCCCGGGCGGCCTGCGGGCTGCCCGCCGCCAGGTGTGCGGCCAGTGCGGCGGCGACCTGCTGGATGGTGTCGAGGACCGGGCCCAGCTGGGCCGCGACGGCCGTGCCGCGTCTGGCGCACAGTTCGCTGCACAGCCAGGCCGCCTCGTTCAGCCGCTCGGTCAGCAGCGCCCACGCCGCATGCTGGTGCGGCAGCAGGTAGTCGGATTCGTAGAACAGCTCGAAGCTCGGCCCGGTGGTGCGCCCCGGGTACGCCGGGCCGGGCGGCAGCGTGGTGATCAGGCTGCCGAGTGGCTTGAGCACCCGCACCATCAGCGCCACCGACGCGTCCGCGAGGGCCTTGAGCTGGGCGTCGGTCTCGGTGGTGTGCGAGAAGAACCGCCCGAACAGCTGCAGCAGGATCTCGTAGTTGACGTTGAACAGGTCGGTGACCCGCGCGGTCAGCGGGTCGGTGATCACGGGTACCGCGTCGGCCAGGTCGTGCGGGCGGACGTTCGCGGCCATCACCGGCCGGGCCGTCGAATCCCGGGTTGGCCTCCCGCATCTGCTCGTACTCGTCCAGGATCGCGACGAACTGGCCGAAGTGGGCGTCGCGCCAGTGCCCCTGGGGGCCTTCGCCTTGCTCCACGATCTCCTCGACGGCCGCGCAGGCGCTGTCCAGCCCGGTGACCGGCAGGAGGTTGGGCCAGCCGAACAGGGCCGGGGTGGCCTGCGCGCGGTGCGGGCCGGTGAACAGCCAGTCCTCCCCGTACTTCGCGGCCAGGTGCCGCAGGCCGGCCTCGATCGAGCGGTACAGGTGCCCGACCGTGGCGAAGTCCTGGGGCGTCGGGACGATGTCAAGCGGGCTCACGCTCGGCATGGCGGCCTGCATGGCGGCCAGGCCTTCGGCGTCCTGCAGATCCATGCCCTCCGGGCGCTCCAGGAACATGAAGTGCCGCAGCGCCGGGGCACCGAACGGCAACAGGGCCAGCTGCACCCCGGCGGGATAGTGCCCGGCCGGGGCGGGCAGGTTCGGCCGGGACAGGTGCGGGGCCATGCCGATGGCGGAGAGCAGGTTGTGGACCAGGGCCAGATGCAGCATCTCTCCCGCGGCCACGCTCAGGATCTGCCGCTGCCAGCGCACGACAGCGGCCAGCTCGTCCGGGGTCAGTCCCTCGTCCTGCGACTCCTTGAGCGAGAACGCGGCGAACAGGTACTGGCACATGATCCCGTGCTCGAGTTCGGCCGCCTGGCACAGCATGTAGATCAGGGCTTCGCGGTGCTCGATGACGAACGGGGCCTCCGGGGCCGCGGTCCCGCCCCGGGTCTCCAGCAGACGGGCCAGCGGACCCTCGCCACCGGCGGTGGCGGCGGCCTCGTGGTCCGGCGTGGTGACGGCCTGGTCGGCCCGGTCGGTGCTCATGCGCCCTCCCCGATATCGTCGTGGCCCCGGACTTCGCCCGCCCGGGGGGCCCACCGACCGGTCGTGCTGGTCCGTCACCGGCCTCCCGCAGGTCACATTCCTGATCCTGCCCGCGAAACGGGCCCGAACGCCAGCCCTGGGTCACGCACCGGTTTGCTGCGGCCAATAGGCTCGTTGTCCATGCACATCGACGCGATTTTCGGTGCCATCGGCCGGTGGGCCGTCAAGCTGCGCTGGCTTGTCCTGCTGGTGTGGGTATTCGGGGCGATCGCGGCTGTCACGCAGTTGCCGGCGCTGTCGAGTGTGACCCAGAGCAACAACTCCAAGTTCCTGCCCGCGAGCGCGCCGAGCCAGCACGCGATCGACCTGTCCGCGCCGTTCGGCAGCTCGAACTCGCTCCCGGTCCCGGTCATCGCGGCGACCACCAGCGGACCGCTGACCGCCGCGGACATCAGCGCCGTGGCTGCGCTGCAGTCGCAGCTGCACACCGTGCCCGGTATCCAGAAGGTGCTCGACGTCGGCCGTTCCGCCAACGGCGAGGCTGTGCAACTCCTCGCCCTCGCGGCCAACAACAGCGGCAACCAGAACTATCAAGAGAACCTCATCGACGGCATGCGCGCGAAGATCGCCAGTGCCGGGCTGCCCGCCGGGCTGCGGGCCCACCTGGCGGGCAGCATCGCCGTGCAGGTGGACCAGCAGAAGGCGTCCGGAAACACCGGCAACAAGGTGCAGGACCTGTCGCTGATCTTCATCATCCTGCTGCTCGTGCTCATCTTCCGGTCGCTGACGCTGGCCATCGTCACAGTCCTGCCCGCCCTGATATCTGTGCTCATCTCCGGTCCGCTGGTAGCCGAGGCGGCCAAGCATGGCCTGCAGGTATCACCGCTGGCCCAGTTCCTGCTGATCGTCCTGGTGCTCGGGGCCGGTACCGACTACGGGCTGTTCCTGGTCTTCCGGGTCCGCGAGGAGCTGCGGGCGGCGGCCACGACGTGACCGGCATGGACGGGGTACCCGAGCGTGGCCTGTTCCGGTCCGTGCTCTCCGACTTGGCCGGACCCCGCCGGCCGCTCGGGCTGCGCTGATCGAGTCGGTGACGCGGGTCGGCGAGTCGATCACCTTCTCGGGCGCCACGGTCATCGCGGCCGTGCTGACCCTGCTGGCGGCCAGCTTCCCCTTCTACTCCAATCTCGGCATCCCGTTCGCCATCGCGATCGCGGTCACCCTGGTGGCCAGGCCTTACGCTGCTGCCCGCGCTGCTGTCGATCCGCTTGTCACTGCTGGCCGTGAAGCGGACGCTGTTCCAGGCCATGTTCCACAAGCCCAAGCTGCTGCCCTGGAGCATCCAGGGCAAAGGCGGGACCGGCGTCTGGGGCCGGGTTGGCGCGCCGGGTGGTACGCCGGCCCGCCCTACGCTGACGATCGGCGTGCTGGCGTTCGGCGCGCTGGCCCTGGGCGCGCTCGGCTACGCGGCGGTTTTGGCTTCGGCGGTAGCACGGCCCCGCACAGGCCGGCAGTGACTCCGCGAAGGGCACGCAGCTGCTGACCAAATACTTCCCGGAGTCGGCCGCCAACCCGACCTCGCCGATCTACAAGTTCAGCGAGCCGGTCTGGAACGATCCTGCGGTCCTGGCCAAGGCGACCAGCGAGCTCAAGGCGAGCAGTCTGTTCACCACCGTCGCCGGGCCGCTCAACCCGAGCGGGCTGACGCTGCCGCCCGCCGACTACGCCAAGCTGCACGCCGCGCTCGGCCCAGGCCGCGGCCCTGCCGGCCGTCCAGCCGCCGGGCCTGGCCAGCAAGGTGCCGCCGGACATCTACCAGCTGTACCGCAGCACCTCGAACTTCGTCAGCGCCGACGGGAAGACAGTGCAGTACTCCGTCGGGCTGGGCAAAGGCCGGCGACCCCGGCAGCACCAGCAGCCCTGCGACGCCATGCCCAGGCCATCCGGGCCGAGAACACCAGGGTGGCCAAATCCATCGGGGCCGTCAACACGGCGGTCGGCGGCGAGGCGCGGGCCCTCTACGACATCAGCTCCGTGTCCAACAGCGACCTGGTCAGGGTCATCCCCATCGCGATCGTGGTGATCGGGATCCTGCTGGCCCTGGTGCTGCGGACCTCGTGACCCCGCTCTACCTGATCGCCTCGGTGGGCTTGTCCTACCTGGCCGCGCTCGGGCTCTCCGTGATCTTGTTCGTTGACATCGGGGGGAGCCAGGGACTGGTCTTCTTCCTGCCGTTCCTGATGTTCATCTTCCTGCTCGCGCTGGGTGAGGACTACAACATCCTGGTCATGACCCGGATCCGGGAAGAGGCCCGTAAACAGCCGCTGCGTGAGGCGGTGGTCAAGGCGATCGGCGTGACGGGCACGACGGTGACCTCGGCCGGCCTGGTGCTGGCCGGTACCTTCGTGGTGTTCGGCGTGGTGGCCGGCAGCGGGGCGGGCGGCAGCCAGTTCCGCGACATCGCGATCAGCCTCGCCCTCGGGATCCTGATGGATACCTTCCTGGTCCGGACGCTGCTCGTGCCCTCCACCGTCGTGCTGCTCGGCCGGTGGAACTGGTGGCCATCCAAGCTGACCATGGACCGCCCGGAGGTACCCGCACCCGCGTCCGGACCGGCTGTGGCCGGGACAGCCGGACCGGAGTCTGCCTCCACGATCCAGCCGTAGTCGCCTCTCCGGGCCCCGTATCGACCGGTCAGTCACCGGAGCCTCCGGACCGACTCTGCCGCCGGCGGGTGACGCAGCGGGAAACTGACCCGTATTGCCGATATCGGATGGGATCGTCAGCTTTCTTATTGGATCGCTTC
>CAWJPL010000024.1:0-85077 GCA_963844695.1 uncultured Actinomycetes bacterium | reverse complement strand
CCACCAAGGTGCAGGTGCACACCGGGACCTTCGCAGCCGTGAAGACCGTGGCGCACTACAGGACGACGAACACCACCCACCGCGGGACGGCGGGCCACAAGGGAAACCTGTCGATCCCGTACCACATCAGCGGCGCGACCCCCGGTTTCCGGGTGAAGGTCTCGGTCACGGTCAAGAAGGGCAGCCGGACGGGAAGCTGCTCCACCTCCTTCACGCCGCACGCGTAGCCGGTCCCGGGCTGGTCAGGCCCGGCTTGGTCAGGGCCGGCTTGGTCAGGCCCGGCTTGGTCAGGCAGAGAGCGCGGGGACCTGGCCGGCGCTGGCGCTGCGGATCACGTGCCTGCGGAACAGCTCCGCGGCCGGCAGCAGGCGCCGTTCGGCGGACCAGGTCAGGGTGAGGTCACGGACCGCCCCGGCGTCCAGGATCTCGCAGTAGGCCAGCGGCCCGGCCGCGGCTTCCAGGGTGCCCGCCCGCGGTGCGGGGACGATGGCCACGCCCAGCCCGGCCGCCACGAACCCGCGCACCGTGGACAGGTCGTCCCCCTCGAACACCACGGCCGGGCGGAAACCGGCCTGCTGGCACAGGTCGTCACCCAGCTTGCGGAGGGCCGAGGTCGGCCGCAAGCTCACGAACGGCTCGGCGGACACCTGGGCCAGGTGAATGCGCTGCCCGGCCAGTGGATGGTCGCGCTGCACGGCCAGCCGCAGCGGCTCGATCGCGATCAGCCGGGTGCGCAGCGCGGCGCTGCGCGCCCGCCGGGTGCCGATCTCCAGGTCGGCGAGCCCGCCGTCCAGCGCGGCGGAATGCACCTCGTCGCGCACCTGGGTGAGCTGGAACGTGACGTGCGGGTGGGCGTCGCGGAAGCTCCGCACCAGGTCCGGCACCAGCCAGGTGCCGAGCGACTGCTGGAAGGCCAGGGCCACGGTGCCCGTGTCCGGCTCGATCAGCTGGCTGACCGCGGCGATCCCGTCGTCGAGCTGATGCAGCATCGCGTCCACGTGCCGCTTGAACACCGCCCCCGCCTGGGTCAGCCGCAGCGTGCGGCCGTGCCGCCGCAGCAACGGCGTGCCGATCTGTGCCTCCAGCCGGGCCAGCGCCCGCGACACCCCGGACTGGGTGACCGCCTCCAGCTCGCTGACTTCGGTCACCGTCGTGCCGTCGGCGACCTGCTGGAACCAGCGCAGCGCATCGGTGTCCATATCCATGACCGTAGGTCATGGATAAAACGCTTTCTATTCCGCAACGAAAACCCGCGGGTCACCTGGCCCCAGATCGAGCCGGAATAAAGTGAGCACCCGGAGCGGACCACGCAGGCGAGGAGGTCGCGTGATGACTGGCCAGTCGGTGGCGATCGTCGGGGCCCGGGTGGTGCCAGTCACCGGGGATCCGATCGACGGCGGGACGGTGCTGGCCGAGGCGGGCCGGATCGCCGCGGTCGGCACCGATCTCGCCGTTCCCCCGGGGATCCGGGTCATCGACGCCGCGGGGCGCTGGGTACTGCCCGGGTTCATCGAGGCTCACGGCCATGTGGGCGTGCACGAAGAAGGCGAGGGCTGGGCCGGGTCGGACACCAACGAGCTGACCGACCCGGTGACCGCGCAGGTCCGCGCGCTCGACGCGATCAATCCCGCTGACCTGGGCTTCCGCGACGCGATCAGCGGCGGCGTGCTGGCCGTGAACGTCAACCCGGGGTCCGGCAACCCCATCGGCGGGCAGACGGTCGCCGTCAAGTGCTGGGGGCGGACCGTCGATGAGATGGTGCTGCGCCAGCCGTCCGGGATGAAGTCCGCCCTCGGCGAGAACCCCAAGCGGGTCTACGGCGAGCAGCACAAGACCCCGAGCACCCGGCTCGGCACGGCCGCAGTGATCCGCAGCGCCCTGGTGGACGCGGGCAACTACCTGAGCAAGCTGGAAAGCGAGCAGCGCAAGCCGGAAAGCGAGCGCGGCCCGGTCAGCCGGGACCTGAAGCTGGAGGCGCTCGGCCGGGTCCTGCGCCGGGAGATCCCGTGGCGGCAGCACTGCCACCGCGCCGACGACATCGCCACCGCGATGCGGATCGCCGAGGAGTTCGGCTACGACCTGGTGATCGACCACGGCACCGAGGCGCACCTGCTGGCCGACATCATCGCGGCCAAGGGCATCCCGGTGGTCCTCGGCCCGCTGCTGACCAGCCGGTCCAAGGTGGAGGTGCGGAACCGCTCGCTGGCCAACCCGGGCCTGCTCGACCGGGCCGGCGTGACGTTCGCGCTGACCACCGACCACCCGGTGGTGCCGATCAACTTCCTCCCGTACCAGGCGGCCCTGGCCGTGAAGGAGGGCCTGGCCTGGGCGACCGCGGTCCGGGCGCTGACCATCCACCCGGCGCGGATCGCGGGCGTCGACGACCGGCTCGGCTCGCTCGAACCCGGCAAGGACGCGGACCTGGTCATCTGGTCCGGCGACCCGCTGGACGTGCTGAGCCGGGTCGAGCGCGCTTTCATCGGGGGCGCGGAGATCTACACCGCCGGTGGCAGCCCGGAATGGGCCGAGCTGCGCTGATCCAACGCTGAGACCGCGGAGGCACTCCCCGCCGAATGCAGGGCACGCGAGCTACAACGGGGGGCGGCCTGCATGTCCGGCACCAGCACGCTGAGCGTCATCATCGTCGGGGCCGGGCTGGCCGGCCTGGCTTGCGCGGCCGACCTGGCCGCCGCGGGGTCGTCAGTGACGGTTTTGGAGTGCGCGGACGGCGTGGGAGGCCGGATGCGCACGGACCGGGTGAGCGCCGGTCGGCGGGACCGGTTCCTGCTCGACCGTGGCTTCCAGGTCTTCAACACCTCCTATCCGCAGGTGCGGCGCCGGCTGGACCTGCGGGCCCTGCAGCTGTCCCCGTTCACGCCCGGGATGCTGCTCCACACCCGGACCGGGCGGCTGCGGTTCGCCGATCCCACCCGGCGCCCGGGTGGCCAGGGTGATCTGATCCGCGGTCACCTCGCCGGGCCGGGCGGCCTGGCCGCGCTGGCCGCGCTCAGTGCCCGCGACATGCTGCTCCCGGCCCAACTGGTCAAGCACGGACCGGACCGGAGCGCGCTGGCCACTCTGGCCAGCGCGCGGATCCCCGGCGAGCTGGTCGAACTCCTGTTCCGGCCGTTCCTGGCCGGGGTGTTCCTGGAGGACCAACTGGAAACCTCGGGCCGCTTCTTTCATCTGGTCTGGCGGAGCATGCTGCGCGGGACGCTGTGCCTGCCACGCCGCGGCATCCAGGCGGTCCCCGAGCAGTTGGCCGCAGCGCTTCCGCCTGGCACGGTCCAGCTGGAAACCCCGGTTCGCACGCTCACCGGACAGGGCGTGCTGCTGGCCGACGGCCGTGAACTCCCCGCCGAGGCGGTGGTGGTGGCCACCGGGGCCGCCGCCGCGGCGGCCCTGCTGCCGGGGCTGCCTGTCCCGGACACCCGTACCGTCACCACCGTGTACCACGCGGCCCCGGCCAGCCCGCTCGCCGAGCCGACCCTGCTGGTCGATACGGCGGGCGAGATCCTCAACACCTGCGTCCTGTCCGAGGTGAGCCCGGGTTACGCCCTCGGCCGGTCGCTCATCTCCACGTCAGTGCTCGGGGGCGGCGGCGCGGACCGCGAGCCGGCCGTGCGGGCCAGGCTCGCCGACCTGTACGAGACCGACACGGCCGGCTGGGAGCACCTGGCCAGCTACACCGTCGACGGGGCACTGCCGGCCATGCCCGCGCCGCTGCGGCTCAGCCAGCCATGCCGGGTCACCGGGGACGGCCCCGGGCATGACAGCACCGGCCCGCGCCGGTACGTGTGCGGCGATCACCGCGCGACCGGCTCGGTCCAGGGGGCCCTCGCCTCCGGCGCCCGGGCCGCCCGCGAACTCCTGGCCGGCTGCTAACCGGCCGGGGAAGGGCCGGCCGGGTCATCGCGTTGACCCTCAGCAGGGGGTAGTGTCCGCCTGCTGTCGCTAGCGCGACCGCCCGCGGACTAGCGATGAAGGTGAGGGATTCATGACGCTGCCGTATGACGCCACACCCAAGTTCCAGGACTATGCCCGGCCGGAGATGCTGGTCAGCACCGAGTGGCTGGCCGAGCACCTCGACGATCCGGGGCTCGTGGTGGCCGAATCCGACGAGGACGTGCTGCTCTACGAGACCGGGCACATCCCGGGCGCGGTCAAGCTGGACTGGCACACCGAACTGAACGACCCGGTCACCCGCGACTACGTGGACGGCGGGGGGTTCGCCCGGCTGATGTCGGAGAAGGGCATCACCCGGGACACCACGCTCGTGCTCTACGGAGACCGGAACAACTGGTGGGCGGCGTACGCGCTCTGGGTCGCGACGCTGTTCGGCCACCCGGACGTCCGCCTGCTGGACGGCGGCCGGGCGAAGTGGATCGCGGAGGACCGCCCGCTGAGCACCGAGACGCCGGACCGGCCCCGGACCGACTACCCGGTGGTCGAGCGGGACGACGCCCCGATCCGCGCGTTCCGTGACGACGTCCGGGCCCACCTCGGCCAGCCCATGATCGACGTACGCTCGCCCGGCGAGTACAGCGGCGAACTGCTGCACATGCCGGACTACCCGCAGGAGGGCGCACTGCGCGGCGGGCACATCCCCGGCGCCCAGAACGTCCCGTGGGCCCGCGCGGCCGCCGAGGACGCCACGTTCCGGCCGCGCAAGGAGCTCGAGGCCATCTACGGCGGTGAGGCCGGCCTGAGCCCCGCCGACGACGTCATCGTGTACTGCCGGATCGGCGAGCGGTCCAGCCACACCTGGTTCGTCCTGCACCATCTGCTCGGCTATCCCACGGTGCGCAACTACGACGGCTCCTGGACCGAGTGGGGCAACAGCGTCCGCGTCCCCATCACCCAGGGGGACAAACCGTGACGGCCACCCTCAACCCGCGGCTGCAGGACATCGTCGACGAGTTCGGCGCGGTCCCGGGCAAGGACAAGCTTCAGCTGCTGCTGGAGTTCTCCGAAGAGCTGCCGCCCCTGCCAGCGCGCTACGCGGAGCACCGCGACCTGCTGGAGCCGGTCCCCGAGTGCCAGTCCCCGCTGTTCCTGGCGGTCGAGGTGGCCGACGACGGCACCGCGCACCTGTTCTTCGACGCGCCGCTGGAAGCACCGACGACGCGGGGATTCGCGAGCATCCTGGCGACCGGCCTGGACGGGCTGAGCGCACAGGAGGTGCTGGCCACGCCGGCCGAGTTCACCACCCAGCTCGGCCTGTCGGATCTGGTCAGCCCGCTGCGGCTGCGCGGGATGGCCGCGATGCTGGCCCGCATCAAGCGGCAGATCCGGGAGCAACAGGGAGCGCAGCCTCCGGCGGCGCAGGCCGCCGGAGAACACTGACCGGACAGCAGTGACACCCTGACCACGCTTCTGCCTGGATGTCCCACCACCGGCCCGCAGCTACCTGCGGTTTGTTGTTGCAAGTAAATTGCAGTAAGACCTAGTCTGGTGCGACGTCCCCGGCAGGAAGGTGGCCCGATGGCTGATCCGCGCGCCCGGCTGGCCCGGATCCGCGACGGGCTGACCCCGCAGGAGTGGGGCCGGGCCGGGGCGATGCTGTTCACCGTGGTCGGGCTGAACGTCGTGGGCTGGGTGATGCTCGCCGTCGCGGTCAGCGGGCACTTCCACATCAGCAAGACCGAGACGTTCGGCTTCACCACCGGCATCCTGGCCTACACGCTCGGCATGCGGCACGCGTTCGACGCCGACCACATCGCCGCCATCGACAACACGACCCGGAAGCTGGTCAGCGACGGCAAGCGGCCGTTGTCGGTGGGCTTCTTCTTCTCCCTCGGCCACTCGAGCGTGGTGTTCGTCCTGGCGGTGCTGCTGAACTTCGGCATCCGCGCGCTGGACGAGCAGGTCAAGAACTCCAGCTCGCACCTGCAGCACACCACCAACGTCATCGGCACCCTGGTCTCGGGGACCTTCCTGTTCCTGATCGCGGCGATCAACGTGGTCATCCTGGCCGGGATCGTCAAGGTGTTCCGCGGGATGCGGTCGGGCCAGTACGACGACGAGGCGCTGGAAGAGCAGCTGAACAAGCGCGGCCTGATGAACCGCTTCCTCGGCCCGCTGGCCCGGCGGATCGACACACCGTGGAAGATGTACCCGATCGGTTTCCTGTTCGGCCTGGGCTTCGACACCGCCACCGAGGTCGCGCTGCTCGTGCTGGCCGGCACCGCGGTCATCGGCGGCCTGCCGTTCTACGCCGTGCTGTCCCTGCCGATCCTGTTCGCCGCGGGGATGAGCCTGTTCGACACGGCGGACGGCTGCTTCATGAACTTCGCCTACGACTGGGCCTTTGCCCGCCCGGTCCGCAAGGTCTACTACAACCTGACCATCACCGGGCTGTCGGTGTTCGTGGCCATGTTCATCGGCGCGGTGGAAGTACTCGGCCTGCTCGGCCAGGATGGCCACCTGACCGGCCCGGGCTGGTCATGGCTGGAGAGCTTCGACCTCAACCAGGCCGGTTTCGTGATCGTCGGGGTGTTCGTCCTCACCTGGGTAGTGGCCCTGGCCATCTGGCGTTTCGGCAAGATCGAGCAGAGGTGGGACCGGGCGGCGGGGAGCCTGGCCCCGTCAGAGAGCCTGGCTCCGTCCGAGAGTCCGGCTCCAGCGGGGGTCCTGGTCGAGGCGGGCCGGAGTCTGGGCGGCTACTCGCCCGGGTCCCGGGCGGCTGCTAGGCAGGATCTGGACGGCCTCCTGGTCGGGCCAGGTAGTCCCCCGCCTCCGTCGGCCGGCCTCCCGCTTCAGCCGCCTGCTTGAGCAGTTGCAGGCGCTGCTGCCAGCTGGCCGCCACTGAGGTCATCCACGACGCTGTGGCGACGAGCCGCGCGGCAGGGTGGACTTGGGCGCGGCGGCGGGCGGGCACCGGCGGGCGACGGCTGGCGCGGACGCGGCGCCTGACCGGAGGGGGCGGCATAGGGTGGCTCTACGCCGGCGGCCCTGAACCTGACGGCAGCGAGCTACGAGGGGGATTACGTTGGACGTTGAACGGGCACGAGCCCTGCTGGCCGCCAAGCGGGCCGATCTGCAGAAGCTCCTGGCGGAGACCGAGGCGGCCGGGCGGGAAGACCGGAGCAGCGAGGACGAGAAGGGCACCGACGTCGCCGATCCCGCGCAGTCCCTGACCCAGCAGGGCATGGACGACGCGATCGCGGAGAGCCTGAGCGACCGGCTGGCCGCGCTGGATCGGGCCGAGCAGCGGCTGGCGGACGGCACCTACGGGCGGTCCGTGCAGAGCGGGGAGCCGATCCCGGACGAGCGGCTGGAAGTCGACCCTGCCGCCGAACTCACGGTGCAAGAAGCCGCCGCCCGGGAAGCCGCTGCCCAGTAGGCCCGCCGGGCGTTGCTACTGCCGGCCCGGCAACTCAGCTCCGCGACTCAGCCGGGACCGGGCGGTCGAGGTACGGCGGCAGGCCGAAGCGCTCGAACAGGCTGGTGTCCAGGAAGTGATGGACGTGCGAGATCTGCCCGCCCGAGATCTCCAGGACCTGGATGCACCAGGGCACCAGGCGCGTCCCGTCGCTGTCCGGCTTGTACTGGCCGAACGCGGGCGAGCCGTTGGCGGTGACCGGGACGAGCCGGGACCCGTCACAGCCGCTGCCCCAGCCGGTGTACCAGCCGCGCAGTTCCTCCCGGCCGCGTATCCACATCCGGAACGGCGGCATGGAGATGCTGGCGTCCTCGTGCAGCAGCGCGACGAGCCGGTCGATGTCATAGCGCTGAAACGCGTTGACGTACCGGGCGAGCAGATCCCGGTCCGCCTCAGCGAGCTGCGGTGAAGGCCGGTCGTCCGCCTGGTCGCTGGCGGCCATGGTGTTGCGGGCCCGCTGCAGCGCGCTGTTCACCGAGACCACCGTGGTGTCGAGCAGGTCGGCCACCTCGGAGGCCTGCCAGCACAGCACCTCACGCAAGATGAGCACCGCCCGCTGCCGGGGCGGCAGGTTCTGCAGGGCCGAGATGAAGGCCAGCCGGATGGTGTCCTGCAGCACTACGCGTCCGGCCGGATCGGTGTCCGGGGGCACCGGGCCGTCACCAGGAAACGGCTCGACCCAGGCCGAGTCCGGCAGCGTGGCCACCGGCTCGGTGCTGGACGGGACCGGGGTTGACATGTCCATGGGCATGGCCCGTCGTTTGCGGCTGCGCAGCATGTCCAGGCAGACGTTGGTCGCGATCCGGTACAGCCATGAGCGCAGCGCGGACCGGCCCTCGAACCGGTCGAACGCCTGCCAGGCGCGGACCATGGCCTCCTGTACCGCGTCGTCGGCGTCATGCGCCGACCCCAGCATCCGGTAGCAGTAACCGGTCAGTTCCCCGCGGTAAAGCTCCAGGTCATGAGGGCCAGCATCGGTGGCGGCTATCTCGCTCACGCTCCTCCCCGTCCTCGTTCCACGAACTTACCCACCGCCGCCAGGTCTGGCGAATGAGCGGCGGCCAGGACGCTGACGGTCTACCGGCAGTGTGCCAGCGACCACCGACAAACCAGCGCCTTGAATCCGGGTTCCCGCCCGCCGGCGGGTGGCGGCCCGGGAGGCCGGCAGGTGGACGGCCAGGTCACGGCCCGGGAGCCGGCAGGTGGACGGCCATCACGGCCAGGGCGGCAGTCCACGGCCGGGGCGGCAGGCGGAGTCACAGCGGGGCACGGCCAGGCCGATCGACGGGTACGGCGGCACAGAATGGCCCTGATAAGCCATTCCTGGTCGGGCGGAAAATCCTCGCCGAGCCACCAGATAGCCGCGAAGCCAGCAGGCCCGGAAGGAATTGGTGCCGCCCGCGACAACGGCGCCCGGTCCCGGCGTTAAATGCCCGCCATAATGACCGCGAGCCAGGCGCCGGCCATTAGCGGCGGCGCGGGGCCCGGCCGGATAGCTGGTGCGGGAGGCGGGGGCGTGGCCGGCCGGCGGATGGCGCGCCCGGGAGAGGTGGCTTGCCTAACCGGGGCCGCTCGTACAGGGTGAGGAGTCATCGGGGCCGAACGTACTATTCGTCCAGCGCTGCCCGGAGTCGCCGGGCCACCGGCACGGCGCGGACGGCAGGAATAATGATGCCGACTGCTCAGAACGGATCGCCGCGCGCCGCGGGCATCCGGGATGTGGCCCGGATGGCGGGCGTCTCGGTGGCTTCGGCGAGTTTCGCGCTGAACGGCCAGCCCGGCGTGGCCGACGGCACCCGCCGCCGCATCCTGGCCATCGCGGAGCAGCTTGGCTACCGGGCCAACCCGCAGGCCCAGGCGCTGCGCCGGGGCCGCACCACGACCTACGGGTTCGTGGTGCGCAACTTCGCCAACCCGTTCTTCCTCGAGGTGCTCTCCGGCGCCGAAGAGGTCGCGGGCGAGGCGGGCGCGACCCTGCTCGTGCTGGACTCCCGCTACTCGCTGGAGCGTGAGCGCCGGCACCTGCAGGAGATGGCCGCGCAGCGGCTGGCTGGCCTGGCCATCGCCCCGGTCGGGACCGGCGAGTCCGTCCGGCTCTGGCACGACCTGCGCCCCGGGGCCCCGGTGGTGGCGCTCAACGCCTCGGCGGCCCGCATCTCCGGCGTGTCGCGGGTCCGCCCGGACAACGCCGCCGCAGTCGGGCTGCCGCTGCGCCGGCTGGCGGAGCTGGGGCACACCTCGGTGGCGTTCCTGAGCGCGCCGCGCCGGCTGATGGCGGACCCGGACCGGCTGCGCTACTTCCGGCGGCTGAGCCGGGTGCTCGGGTTGCGGGCCACCGTGGTGTACTCGCCGCTGACCATGGGCGACGTGCAGCAGGCCGTCCGGGCCGTGCTGGCCGGCCCGGACGCGCCGACCGCGGTCATCACCAACTCCGACTACACCGCGCACGCGGTCTACAAGGCCGCGCGCGAACTCGGGCTGCGGATCGGCCCTGGGGTCTCCGTCGTCGGGCACGACGACCTGGCCACCTCCGAGCTCCTGGATCCGCCGCTGGCGACCATCTGGCTGAACCGGCGGGAAATGGGCCGGGCCCTGATGCTGCGCCTGCTCGGGCGGGTCCCGCCGGGCGACTACGTGGCCCCCGTGGAACTCATCGAGCGGGACTCCCTGCAGGCCCCTGCTCCCCGCCCGGACCGGCTCCTGGCCGCCCCTGCGGCCGGACCCCCGGCGACCCGCCAGGCTGGGAGTTTTGCCGTCCGGTAAACACCAGTTGACCCGCGCGCGTCAACTCGGTAACGGCTCTTGACACTCCCGCGGCGAGTGCGTCAGCATACCGGCAAAACTAAACGTTTAAGGTCTTTGTCGGGGCTGTTCGCGGGGGGGTCCGCTGACCTCCTGGGCACTACTGCGTAGTGGGCGCTTAGCCTCAGCGGCCCGCTCAAAAGTGGGATAGCTAATAACAGGAGGCAATTTACGTGAGATCTCCCTACCGTTTCACCCTGATAGGGGCAGCGGCGCTCGCCGTGGCGGCCGCTGGCTGCTCCTCGAGTTCGACGTCGTCGTCCAGCGGCGGTACTAACTGGGCCACGGTGACGTCCGTGTCCGCGGGCGGCGGAATGAGCAAGCTCGTCGCGGCGGCGAAGAAAGAGGGCACGCTCAACGTCATCGCACTGCCGCCGACGTGGGCCAACTACGGCAACATCATCAAGACGTTCAGCACCAAATACGGGATCAAGGTGAGCTCGGCGCTGCCGGACGGGACGAGCCAGCAGGAAGTTGACACGATCAAGCAGAAGAATGGCACCGCGGCCGCACCCGACGTGGTGGATGTCGGCGTATCCGTCGCTCTCGCCAATACCAGCCTGTTCACGCCGTACAAGGTGAGCACCTGGTCGGCCATCCCGGCGGCGCAGAAGAACTCGACCGGCCTCTGGTACAACGACTACGGCGGCTACATGGCGATCGGCTACTCCAGCAAGTTCGGCACGATCACCTCAATGAGCCAGCTGCTGCAGCCGAAGTTCAAGAACGCGGTCGCACTGAACGGCAACCCCACCGCCGCGAACGCCGCGCTGAACGGGGTCATGATGGCCAACCTCGTCGAGGGCGGCACGGCCAGCGACATCTCCAAGGGCGTGAACTTCTTCCACGACCTCAAGGCGAAGGGTAACTTCTCCCCCGTGTCGGCGACCGGTGCCACCATCAAGTCCGGCTCCACCCCGGTGGTCTTCAACTGGGACTACCTGAACCTGCCCAGCTACGTCGGCGTGTCTAACTGGAAGGTGTTCATCCCGAGCAACGCCGTGCTCGGCGGGTACTACGCCCAGGCCATCAACAAGAGCGCGCCGCACCCGGCGGCGGCCCGGCTGTGGGAGGAGTTCCTCTACTCCCAGGGCGCCACGGGCGGCCAGAACCTGTGGCTGCAGGGTGGCGCCCGCCCGGTCGAGCAGGTCGCCATGACCAGCAACGGCAGCATCGACAAGGCCGCCGCGGCCAAGCTGCCCCCGGTCAGCGGCAGCCCGGTGTTCCTGACCGAGGGCCAGGCGACGAGCGCCGCCACCTACCTGGCGACCAACTGGGCCAAGGCCGTCGGCTAGCAGGGGAGGACCGTGACCGTCGCCGCGACGACGACCGAGGCTGGCGCCCGACCCGCACGGGCCAGGCGCCAGCCTCGCCTCCCGGCCTGGCTGGGAGTCCTGCCGTTCCTCGCCTACGTCGGGATTTTCCTGCTCTTGCCGACCGGCATCCTCGTCGTCGACGCCTTCAAGAACCCCAGCGGGACCTGGAACTTCGGCAGCCTGTCCACGCTGTGGAACCCGGCCGTCCGCGGCTACTTCATCGGGTCGTTCAAGCTCTGCGTGCTGTCGGCCGTGACCGGGGCGGTGTTCGGGGCACTGGTGGCTTACGCGGTGGCCTCCGGCAAGCCAGACGGCGCAGTGCGCCGGCTCTCGGTCGCCGGCTCGGGCGTGCTGGCCCAGTTCGGCGGGGTGACCCTGGCCTTCGCGTTCCAGTCGCTCATCGGGCCGGCCGGTCTGCTGTTCCACCCCGGCTGGTACTACAGCTTTCCCTGGGGCATCGGACTGATTTACATCTACTTCCAGATCCCGCTCATGGTGCTGGTCTTCCTGCCCGCGATCGACGGGCTGAAGCTCCAGTGGCGGGAGGCGTCGGAAAGCCTGGGCTCCTCGACCTGGCAGTACTGGCGGCATGTCGGGGGGCCGCTGCTCGCCCCGGCGTTCTTCGGGTCGTTGCTGCTGCTGTTCGCCAACGGCCTGTCCGCCTTCGCCACCATCCAGGCCTGGGAGAACCAGATTGCGTACACCGTGCCGCAGCAGATCAGCACCTCGTTGTCCAGCGAGGTTGGCCTGGCCAACGTCAACTACGCCGACGTGCTCGCGCTCGGCATGATCATCATGGTGGCAATCGTCATGACCGGGTACGCGCTGCTGCAGCGGAGGGCGGCCCGGTGGCTGCGGTAACGTCCCTCGGCGAGACCCCGCTGGCCGGGCCTGCCGCTCGCGGGCCGCAGGGCATGCAGCGCCGCCGCCGGCGGCGGCTGAACGCCTTCCGCTACGTGGTGTTCACCCTGTTCGGCGTGTTCATCGCCGCGCCGCTGGTGTCCATGACCCGGTTCTCCCTGGAAGGGCGCAAGCTCGGCACCTGGTCGCTGGCCGCGTGGAAGCAGATCGTGTCCTACCCGGGGCTGCCCGGCGGGGTCGCGCTCACCCTGGAACTGGCCGTCATCACCAGCATCGTCATGGTGGTGCTCATGGTGCCCACCATGATCTGGATCAAGCTGCGGGTGGTGTGGTTCACCCGGATCTTCGAGTTCCTCTGCCTGCTGCCGCTCACCATCCCGGCCATCGCGCTGGTCGTCGGCCTCGCCCCGGTCTACAACCGGATCCAGCACTACAGCCTGTCCGGCCTGCAGCTGTTCTGGGTGTACGTGGTCCTGGCCCTGCCTTTCGCCTACCGGGCGCTGGCGTCAGGGCTCGACGCCATCGACGCCGTCACGCTGGCCGAGGCGGCCCGGAGCCTGGGCGCGAACTGGTTCACCGTGATGTTCCGGGTCATCGCGCCCAACATGTGGCAGGCCATCCTGAACGCCCTGCTGCTGACCGCCTCCCTGGTCCTGGGCGAGTACACGATCGCCTACCTGCTGCTCTACAACACCCTGCAGCCGACGCTGTACTCGATCAGCCGCAACACGCCCAACGCCGGGGTCGTCTTCTCGACCTCCGTGGCGTCGCTCCTGTTCGCCTTCGTCCTGTTGGCGATCCTGTCCTACGCCGGCCGCCAGCGGCGCCGGGGATGAGGTAAGACCTGTGAGCTCACCAGTGACCAGCGCCACCGGCGCCGCCGGCCGGACCGCCGTCGAGGTCCGGATGGAAGGCCTGACCCGCCGGTACGGCGCGGTCACCGCCCTGGACGGGCTCGACCTGACGCTGCGTCCCGGCGAGCTGATCGCCCTGCTCGGGCCGTCCGGCTGCGGCAAGACCACCACCCTGCGGCTGCTGGCCGGGCTGGAAGACGCTGACGCCGGGCGGATCACCGTGGACAACAAGGACATCACCCACCGGCCGGCCAGCAAGCGGGACATGGGCATGGTCTTCCAGGCCTACTCGCTGTTCCCGCACATGACCGTGGTGCAGAACGTGGCCTTCGGGCTGCGGCTGCGCCGGATGGCCAAGGCCGAGCGGGAGCGGCGGGCCCTGGAGATGCTCGACCTGGTCGGACTGTCCGAGCAGTCAGGCCGGTACGCCCACCAGCTGTCCGGTGGCCAGCAGCAGCGGGTCGCGCTGGCCCGGGCCCTGGCCATCGAGCCCCAGGTGCTGCTGCTGGACGAGCCGCTGTCCGCGCTGGACGCCAAGGTCCGCGCGCAGCTGCGGGACCAGATCCGCCGGATCCAGCTCGAGGTGGGCATCACCACGCTGTTCGTCACGCACGACCAGGAAGAGGCGCTGGCCATCGCGGACCGGGTCGGGGTGATGCGGGAGGGCCAGCTGGAGCAGCTCGCCCCGCCCACCGAGGTCTACTCCCGCCCGGCCACCCCATTCGTGGCCGAGTTCGTCGGCCTGACCAACCGCCTCCCCGGCATGCTCAGCGGCAGCACGGTGACGGTGCGGGGACGCGACCTGCCCGTGGTGGATCTCGGCACCCCGGCCGGGCCGGTCACCGCGCTGGTCCGGCCCGAGGCGGTCACCCTGGCCTCGGAGAGCGCGGCCGGGTCCGGCCCGCTGGCCGGTACCGTGATCGCCATCACCTTCCTGGGCGCGACCAGCCGCGTCACCGTGAACCTGGGCGACACCACGATCATGGCCCAGCTGCCGACCTCGGACGCCACGGAACTGAGCGCGGGCAGCTTCGTCGCGCTGTCGATAAGGCCGGACCCCGTGCTGGTTTCCGTTGCGGACAACGATTCCGTGGCTGCGAGCGAGGTTTGAGCGCAGGACGCCCGCCACTGACCACCCACCGCCGGCTGGCCCCGGGCACGGTGCTGCGCCGAGGGGCGAGCTGGCCGTACCGCGCCGTCGAGGTCATCGCAGGCGAGCCGCACCTGCTGCGGGACGACCTGGGCGCCGCGCATCCAGCCGCCAGGCCCACCAGGCACCCGCCCCCTCCTCTGCCTCGTCCACGTCACCGACCTGCAGCTGGCCGACGTCCAGTCGCCGACCCGGTTCGAGTTCCTCAACCGCTACTTCACCGACCCCCGGTACGCGGGAGTAGTGCCGGTGCAGCGCCCGCAGGAGGCGCTCACCCCGCACGCGGTGGACGCCACGCTGCGCACGGTGAACGCGCTGCGCGGGCCGGCCACGGGCCAGCCGCCCGCGCTCGCCGTAACCACCGGGGACGCGATCGACAACGCGCAGTGGAACGAGGTCCAGACGTTCCTGGCCCTGCTCGACGGCGGCCGGGTCACGCCCAACTCCGGCGGTCCCGGCTACGCCGGGGTGCAGGCCATGGACTGGCCGGATGACATCTTCTGGAAGCCCGACGGTGACGGGCCGGACGGGCCCGACTTCTTCCGCCGCGAGCTGGGCTTCCCGCATCACCCGGGCCTGCTCGAGGCGGCCCTGCGCGAGTTCACCGCGGGCGGCCTGGAGATGCCGTGGCTGTCCTGCTTCGGCAACCACGAAGCCCTCAACCAGGGCGTGGGCACGCGGACCGCGGGCCTGGTCGCCGCGCTGACCGGTGACCGGAAGCCGATGCGGCTGCCCGACGGGTTCGACAGCGACGAGGCCCTCGAGCTGTTCACGGTGCGCCCGGAGGCGTTCATGGCTGGTCCTTCCCGCCACGTGCCCGCCGATCCCGACCGCCGGCCGGTCACCCGCGGCGAGTTCGTGGCCGCGCATTTCCGGCCGGGCGCGTGCCCAGCCGGGCACGGCTTTACCGACGAAAATCTCCGCAACGGAACCGCCTACTACGTCCATGACACACCAGCCGCGCGGTTCATCGCGCTGGACACCAACTGCCTGGCCGGCGGGGCCGACGGGTGCCTGGACCGGCAGCAGGCCCGGTGGCTGGAAGACCGGCTCGCCGAGGTGCACTCGGCCTATCGCGGGCCGGCCGGGCAGCAGGTCGCGACCGGGCAGGACGACCGGCTGGTCATCCTGTTCTCCCACCACGGCGTGGACACGCTGACGAACACCCGGGGCTGGCATCCCGGGCCGGAGCGGCGAGCCGCTGATCGGCGCGGGCGAACTGGTCGCCCTGCTGCACCGCTTCCCCAACGTGGTGCTGTGGCTCAACGGCCACACGCACACCAACGCCATCCGGGCCCGGCCCGACCCGGATCAGCCGGGCCGCGGCTTCTGGGAGGTCACCACCTGCGCAGTGGTGGACTGGCCGTGCCAGACCCGCCTCGTGGAGCTGGCCGACTCCGGCGGGCAGCTGTCCATCACGTGCACGATGGTGGACCACGACGCGCCGCTCGGGCCGCGGGCGCTGGACGGCCAGTCGCTGGCCAGCGCGGCGCTGTACAGCCCCGGCGACCTGGCCGCCCTCCATCGCGAACTGGCCGCGAACATCCCCTTCGGCGGTACGCACCCGGGCCGGACCGGGGTCGCCACCGACCGGAACGTGGAGCTCCTGATCAGCCCGCCGTTCCCGCTGTCGAGCCTGCCCGGGGCGGGTTGACCCGCCCGGTGTCACCCCGCCTATGATCGGCCCGGTGCGGCGTGAGTCTTCGACCGTGGTGGTCCTGGTGGGTGCGGTGGCCGAGCCGCTGCTCGCCGGGCTGGCCCGGTCCTCCAACGTGTCCGTGGTCCGGCCACCCGGCGGCGAGCCGGACGGCCTGACCGCGGCGGCCCTGGCCCTCGGCCAGGCGGCGCGGCGGCGGTCGCCGTACGTCCTGGTGCCCGCCGACCCGCTGGCCGGGGTGGCCGCGGAGTGGTCCGCCATGTGGGACCTGACCGCCGCGCCGGGCCACGCCGCCGCGTTCGAGCAGCAGGCCGCGCAGGCCGTGGCCGCGGGACGGGCCGGGCGGTTCGAGCTGCCCGACTACTACGTGGTGCTGACTCCGGGAGCCGGCCCGGGTGACGCGGCAGACTCGGGGGCCGGCGCCGACCGTGGGGCGAGCGCGGGCGACGGCACCGGGATGTACCTGGGGCCGCTCCGGGCCGCCCGCCCCCGCCGGGTCGAGGCGGTGGTCAGCGCGGCGGACGGCGAGGCGGCCGAGAACACGCAGCGGGTGCTGGCGGCGCTCCGGACGCTGCGGCACGGCCCCTGGTGGCCGCCGCTGGACGAGCTGATAGACAGCGCCCGGCACTTCTTCGCCGGAAGCCTGGGCGCCGGCGGTCAGCCCAGCCCCGGCGGCGGGCCGCCCCGGCACGACACCGCCGCCCCCCTGACCAGCCAATGAACACTTTCCGTATCTAAATAACCGAGTCATGGGTGACACTGGAAGCTCAGGACGTCGGCGGCATCGGGGCTAGCCGGGTCCCCGGCCGGACCCGGAGGTGCGACGGTGGCTGCTACCTCCCCGACGCCCGCGACCCCCGCGGCGGACATGTTCTACGACGCCCGCCGCGGCGTCTACTACGCCAAGCCGATGATGCGCGGCTGGCTGCACCTGCTGTGGTTCGGGGCCTCCCTGGTCCTCAGCACCGTGCTGCTGACGCAGACCCACGGCCCGGCCCGGGTCTACAGCTTCGGGGTGTACGCGGTCAGCGTGGGCGCGCTGTTCGGGGTGAGCGCCCTGTATCACTGCGGCACCTGGTCGCAGGCGTGGCGGCAGCGCCTGCAGCGGCTCGACCACGTGATGATCTTCCTCCTGATCGCCGGGACCGCGACGCCGGTGTTCATCCTGGCCGCCCCGGGCCCCCTCCCCCGGGCCGGCCTCATCACGTTGTGGGTGCTGACCGCGACCGCGGCCGGCATCCATCTGGCCTGGATGGACGCGCCAGAACGGCTGGTCGGCGGGACGTTCCTCGCGCTGGGCTGGGTGGCCGCGCTGGCCCTGCCCGAGGTCTGGATCCACGCCGGGCCGGTCGCCGGGGCGCTGATGATCGGCGGTGGCCTGCTCTATACCGTCGGCGCCCTGTCCTACCACCGGCGCCGTCCGGACCCTTACCCCTCGGTGTTCGGGTACCACGAGGTCTTCCACGTGTACGTCTGCGCGGGCGCCACCTGCCAGTACCTGGCCATCGCAATGTTTCTCAGGTAAGCACGGGTTCTCAGGTAAGCACGGGTTCTCAGGTAAGCACGGTCCCCGGCGCGGTGGCGGCGAACCGGAAACGGTCCTCCTCGACCTCGACCGTGACGCGGGTGAAACCGGCGCCGGCCAGCCGGCCGGCCATGGTGGCCGGGTCAATGGGCAGGTAGTCGTCGTCGGTGTGCAGTTCCCGGCGGGCCGGGGTCTCGACGCCGTCGGTGCCCGCCAGCACTCCCCCGGGGCGCAGCACCCGGCGCAGTTCGGCCAGCATCTGGTCCTGCAGGGCGGCGGACGGGACATGGTGCAGCATCGTGAACAGGGTGGCCGCGGAGAACCGCCCGGCCTCGAACGGCAGCGCGGTGGCGTCGGCGTGCAGCACCGTGACGTTGGTGCCGGCCAGCCGCCCGGCCAGGGAACGGGCCAGCCGCCCGTCGACCTCCACGGCGGTCAGCCGGGGGACCTGACGGCGCAGCACGTCGGTGGTCAGGCCCGGTCCCGGCCCCACTTCCAGCACCTCGTCGCCGAGGTCGGCCTCCGCGAGCACCCAGGGCAGCAGCTCGGACTCGACGAACGCCGCCCACTCCGGGCTGGCACAGATCCGCAGATGCGCTTCGTTCATATTTTCATTCTGGCCCGGGCTCTGCTGGCCCGCACGGCGCCCCGCAGCGGGCGGGCTCAGCCCGCGAGCACGAGGACCACGAGCACTGTGGCCGTGCTCAGCTCGACGATCGCGCCGAACACGTCGCCGGTCATCCCGCCGAGCCGCCGCCGCGCGGCCCAGCCGACCAGGGCGGCCACGGCCAGGCCCGCCACCGCGGCGCCCGCGCCCCGGGCCGCGGCCGCCCCCCCGCCCAGGGCCAGGCCGGCCGCGACCACCGCGGCCAGCAACGCCACCACGCTGGCCACCCGGCCCGCGGCGCTGGTCCGCCCGGCCACCAGGGCGCCGAACCCGGACGGCCGGGCCGAGCGCGAGCCGGTGGCCAGCACCACCGCCACCCGGCTGGTCACCGCGGCCAGCACCAGCCCGGACGCCCCGGTCCAGCCCACTCCCAGCCGAGCCACGTCCCGGTCCAACCAGTGCGGCAGCGAGGCCAGCGCACTGACCTGGACCAGCAGCACCAGGACCAGCGTGGCCACCCCGAGCGGCCCGGCGTCGGACCGGCGCATGATCTCCAGGGCCTGGTCCGCGGGGCGGCGGCTGCCCAGCCCGTCCGCGGTGTCGGCCAGCCCGTCCAGGTGCAGGCCCCCGGTCGCCACCGCGAGCAGGGCCACCGCGAGAGCCGCACCAAGGAACTGCCGCTGCGCGGACAACTGACCCGCCGCAACGAAAACCAGCACGGCCGACCCGGCCAGTCCCAGGCCGGCGCCGAGGACCGGCAGCCAGTACACGGCCCGGACCGCCGCGGCGTCGTCCAGGTCACCGCCGACCCCGGCCGGGATCACCGTGAACAGGCTCAGCGCCACCCGCCAGGCCGGGGCGCCCGGCGCCGGCGGCGGCGGGGCCGCGTTCCCGGGGGGCCGGCGGGCCCCGGTCACCGCAGCCGCCGGGGGATCCCGGCGGTGCACAGCCACACCTGCTGGCCCTGCGCCGCGACCCTGGTGTTGAGCAGGCCGAGCTCGTCGCGGTAGCGGGCGCCGGACGCGGTGGCGGGCACCACGCCGGAGCCGACTTCGTTGCTGACCGCCACGACGATCCGGCGGGTCGCCCGCCACGCGTCCAGCAGCCCGTCCACCCGCGCGGCCAGCGCCTTGTCGGCCCCGGGCGCGGCGGACCACAGCCCGCACTCGTCCATCACCCCGGCTAGCCAGGTGGACAGGCAGTTGACCAGGACCGGGGTAGCCAGCTGCCGGGCGGAGAGGTCCGGTGCGGCCAGGACGCTCTCCAGGTCCAGCGTTTCGAGCGTGGCCCAGTGCGGCGGCCGGCGCTCCCGGTGGATCGCGACCCGGGCGGCCCACTCCGGGTCGCTGGCGTCCGGCACGGCCCCGGTGGCCACGTAGTCCACCTGGTCCCGGCCGGCCAGCAACCGTTCGGCGGTCACCGACTTGCCCGACCGCGCCCCGCCCAGGACCAGCACCCGGTACCCCCGGCCGCCCGGGCGCCGGGGCAGCCGGTCACGCCGGGCCAGGTCCCGCCGGCGGCCGGGCCAGCTCATCCCTTCTCGCCCGAGACCCCGGCGCTGTCGAACGTCGCGACGTCGCGCAGCACCCGGGCCGCAGCCGCCACGACCGGCAGGGCCAGCACCGCGCCGGAGCCCTCGCCGAGACGCAGGCCGAGGTCGAGCAGCGGGCGCAGGCCCAGCGCGTCCAGCGCCCGGCGGGCGCCCGGCTCGGTGGACAGGTGCCCGGCCAGCAGGGCGCCCAGCACGTCCGGGGCCAGCGCCCGGGCGGCCAGCGCGGCGGCGCAGGCGATCACGCCGTCCAGCACGACCGGCACCCGCAGCGCCGCCCCGCCCAGGATGAACCCGGCCAGCGCGGCGTGCTCCAGGCCGCCCACCGCGGCCAGGACCCCCAGCGGGTCCGCGGGGTCGGGACGGTTGACGTCCAGCGCGCGGTGGATCACCGTCACCTTGCGCTGCCAGGTCGGGTCGTCGATACCGGTGCCCCGGCCGGTGACCTGCTCCGGCTCCGACCCGGTGAACACCGCGATCAGGGCGGCCGACGCGGTGGTGTTCGCGATGCCCATGTCCCCGGTCACCAGGCACGAGTTGCCCGCCGCGACCAGGTCGCGGGCGGTCTCGATGCCCACTTCGACGGCGCGCAGGGCCTCGTCCCGGGTCATGGCCGGGCCCATGGTCATGTCCGCGGTACCGGGCCGGATCTTGCGGGGCAGCAGACCGGGTGCGGCCGGCAGGTCCGCCGCGACCCCGACGTCGACCACGCAGACCTCGGCCCCGGCTTGCGCCGCGATCGCGTTCACCACGGCCCCGGAAGCCAGGAAGTTGGCCACCATCTGCGCGGTGACCTCCTGCGGCCACGGGGTGACCCCCTGGGCGTGCACCCCGTGGTCGCCCGCGAACACCGCGACCACGGCGGGCTCGGGCAGCGGCGGCGGGCACTCCCGCGCCAGCCCGGCCAGCTGCACCGACACCTGCTCCAGCACGCCCAGCGAGCCACTGGGCTTGGTCAGTGCCTCCTGCCGCTCACGGGCCTGCGCCACCGCCTCGGCGTCCAGCGGCCCGATCGCGGCGATGGTGTCGGCGATCAGGCTGGCGGGCGGCGCGCCCGGCAGCCCGCGGCGGCCCCACTGGCCGTCGTGCACGGCCCAGGCCAGCGGCCGGCGCCGGGCCCAGCCGCTGAGCGCCAGTTCCGGCGCGGCCGGGAACGCCTCGACGTGCCCCACGCACAGGTACGCGACGACTTGCAGGTGCGCGGGCAGGCCGAGCGCGGCGGCCAGCTCGCGCTCGTCGAAGAAGCTGACCCAGCCCACGCCGAGGCCCTCGGCCCGCGCGGCGAGCCAGAAGTTCTGCACCGCGCACGCGGTCGAGTACCCCGCGACCTGCGGCTGGGCGTGGCGGCCCAGCACGTGGCGGCCGCCCCGGGTGGAGTCGCAGGTCACCACGACGTTGATCGGGGTGTCCAGGATCGCTTCCACCTTGAGCTCGCGGAACGCCCGGGCGCGGGGGCCGGGCAGCCCGGCCGCGAACACCTCCTGCTGCCTGCGGGCCAGGGCGTGCGCCTGTTCCCGGGCCGCCCGGTCGCGCAGCACGATGAAGTCCCAGGGCTGGCTGAGCCCCACGCTGGGGGCCTGGTGCGCGGCGGTCAGCACCCGGGTCAGCACGTCGTCGGCGATCGGGTCGGGGAGGAAGCCGTTGCGGATGTCGCGGCGCGCGGCGACCACCTGGTACAGCGCCTCGACGTCCGCCGGGGGCAGCGCCGGCGCTGCTGGCGGCCGGGCGGTCTCCTCCTCCGGTATGTAGCCCCCTGGGCGGAACACGTCCTGGTCCTCGGTCAAGGTTTCCTCCCCCTGCGCAGAGTGTGCGCGATGACGGCCGCCAGCGCGGCGGCGGCCGCGCTGACCAGCCGGGACAGCCGGACCGCCCGGGCGATGTCGGCCGCGTCCGGCGGCCCGCCGTCGCCCAGCAGCCCGCGCCGCTCGGTCCGGCCGTGATAGACGTTCTGGCCGCCCAGCTGGACGGCCAGTGACCCGGCGAAGGCAGCTTCACAGCGGCCGGCGTTAGGACTGGGATGCTTGCCGCCGTCACGGCGAAGCATCCGCAGCGCGTGCGCGGGGCTGCCCCCGACGGCCGGGGCCAGCCCCGCGGCCAGCAGCCCGGTGACCCGGGCCGGGATCAGGTTGGCCACGTCGTCGAGCCGCGCCGCGGCCCAGCCGAACCGCTCGTAGCGCGGGCTGTGGTGGCCGATCATCGCGTCGAGAGTGTTGACCGCGCGGTAGCCGAGCAGTCCGGGCAGGCCGAGCACGGCGCCCCACAGCAGCGGGGCGACCACCGCGTCGGAGGTGTTCTCGGCGACCGACTCCACCGCCGCGCGGGCCATCCCGGCCGCGTCGAGCTGGTCCGGGTCGCGTCCGCACAGCGCGGGCAGCCGGCCGCGGGCCGCGGCCAGGTCACCGTCCTCCAGGAGCCGCCCGACGGCCCGGGCCTCGCGGGCCAGGCTGGTCCCGCCGAGCACCGCCCAGGTGGCCAGCGCGGTCACCGCGACGCTGGCCGGCGGCCGGCCCGGGGTGAGCCGCCTGGCGGCCAGCTGCCCGGTCAGGCCGGCCGCGGCCACCGGGGCCAGGCAGATCGCCACCATGGTCATCCCGCGGCCACGGCTGTCCGCCCAGAGCGCCGCCTCGGCCCGGGACGCCGCCGCGCCGAACGCCGCGACCGGGTGCCCGCGGCGCGGGTCGGCGAACACGGCGTCGAGCGCCACGCCGAGCAGCAGCCCGGCGGCCAGGCCGCGCCGCGACAGCACCATCAGCGGAACCTTCCTCGGGGTGACCGCGCCCTCCCAGGCGAGACAGCAGACCACAGGCCCCGGGACCCGTCAAGCCAGGCCACGGAGCGTTCGGCCAGGCCAGGCCGGGACAGGCCGGACCGTTTTGCGCGGGATGGCGGGGGTAACTCCGGGGGCATGAGCACGGACGCGTCCCGGGAGGCCGGGGACGCCAGGCAAGAGGACCCGGACCGGCCCGACGAGACCGGCGCCGAGCGGGCCGACCGGAACGTGATCGAGCTGCTCAACGAGCTCCGCGTGGCCGGCATCGGCATCCAGGTGCTGTTCGGTTTCCTGCTCACCATCCCCTTCGCCAGCCGGTTCACCCAGCTGAACCCGGCCCAGCACGACATCTACCTGGCCACCGTCCTGCTCGCGGCCCTGTCAACCGCCCTGCTGGTGGCCCCGGTCGCCTACCACCGGCTGCTGTTCCGGCGGCACGAGAAGGAGAGCCTGGTCCGGGTGACCAACGTGCTGGCCATCGCCGGGCTGGTCACGGTGGGACTCGCGGTGTCCAGCGCGGTCCTGCTGGTGGTCAGTTTCGTGGCGCCGGGGGCTCCTGCCGTGGTGATCACCGCCGTCACCGTGGTGGCGTTCGCGGGACTTTGGTTCGCTCTTCCGCTGTCCCGCCGGGACGAGGACAACCGGGCCCGCCGGGACGAGGACAACCAGGCTCGCCGGCACCGGGACGACTAGGGCCGCCGGGACCGGGTGACCACGCTCTGAGCGAACGGGACCCGTCCGGGGTACAGGGAACTTTGCGGGTTTCCTTACCATGGGAAGATGCAGTGGCCCAGGCGTGAAGCTGAGACCCGCCCAGCTAAGACCAGCCCGCAGACGACCGCCCCAGATCCGGTGTTCCCGGATCCGGCTGGCCTGGCACGCGCATGACGGCGCCCGCGCCGGACAGCCCGGCCCGTACCGCGATCCTGACCGTGGACGACGATCCCGGGGTCTCCCGGTCCATCGCCCGCGACCTGCGGCAGCGCTATGCCGAGCAGCACCGCATCGTGCGCGCCGAATCGGCCGCGGACGCCCTCGAGGCGCTGAAGGAGATGCGGCTGCGCGGCGACGAGGTGGCGGTGATCCTGGCCGACTACCGGATGCCGCAGATGAACGGCATCGAGTTCCTCGAAGCGGCGATGAACGTGTACCCGGCCGCCCGCCGGGTGCTGCTGACCGCCTACGCGGACACCAACGCCGCGATCGAGGCCATCAACGTCGTCGACCTCGACTACTACCTGCTCAAGCCGTGGGACCCGCCGGAAGAGAAGCTCTACCCGGTGATCGACGCCCAGCTGGAGGCGTGGCGGCTGGCGGACTACCAGCCGGTGCACGTGACCAAGGTGGTCGGGCACCGCTGGTCGGCGCGCTGCACCGAGGTGCGCGAGTTCCTGGCCCGCAACGAGGTGGCCTACCGCTGGTTCCCCTCCGACGAGCCGGACGGGGAGCGGCTGCTCGCCGCCGCGGGCGCGGACGGCCGGACCCTGCCGCTGGTCATCACCCCGGACGGGGAGACCATGCTGGCGCCCAGCGACTCAGACCTGGCCACCCGGGTCGGCCTGACCACCACCCCGGCCAAGGACTTCTACGACCTGGTGGTGATCGGCGGCGGCCCGGCCGGGCTCGGCGCGGCCGTCTACGGCGCCTCCGAGGGCCTGAAGACCGTGCTGGTCGAGCGGACCGCGACCGGCGGCCAGGCCGGCCAGAGCTCCCGGATCGAGAACTACCTCGGCTTCCCCGACGGGGTGTCCGGGGCGCAGCTCACCACGCGGGCCCGGATGCAGGCCCAGAAGTTCGGTGCCGAGGTCCTCACCACCCGGGAGGTGGTCGGCCTCGACATCAAGGGGTCGGCGCGGGGGGTCCGGTTCGCGGACGGGAGCACGCTCGGCGCGCAGAGCATCATCCTGGCCACCGGGGTCACCTACCGGCAGCTGGGCGCGCCCGGCCTGAACGAGATGACCGGCCGGGGCGTGTACTACGGCTCCGCCCTCACCGAGGCGTCGGCCTGCATCGACCAGGACGTCTACATCGTCGGCGGGGCGAACTCGGCCGGTCAGGCCGCGGTGTACCTCTCCCGGCACGCCAAGTCGGTGACGCTGCTGGTCCGCGGGCCGTCGCTGGAGCGGTCCATGTCCTACTACCTGATCCAGCAGCTCGCGGACATCGAGAACATCACGGTCCGGACCTGCGCCGAAGTCATCGGGGCGAGCGGGGACGGCCACCTGGAGCAGCTGACCCTGCGCAACACCGCGGACGGCGGCACCGAAATAGTGGACGCGCAGATGCTGTTTGTGTTTATCGGCGCCGCCCCGCTGACCGACTGGCTGGACGGCGTGGTGGTCCGGGATGACCACGGCTTCGTGGTGGCCGGACCGGACCTGTCCGTGGGCGGCCAGAAGCCGGCCGGCTGGCAGCTGGACCGGGCGCCGTACCACCTCGAGACGAGCGTCCCGGGCGTGTTCGTGGCCGGGGACGCCCGCGCCGAGTCCGCCAAGCGGGTCGCCTCCGCGGTCGGCGAAGGAGCCATGGCCGTCATGCTCGTGCACCGCTATCTGGAGAAGCTTTAGCCATGAGTGCAGAACCAGCCACCCAGCCGGCCGCAACAGCCCCGGCAGACCAGCTCGCGGCGGGGCGGCAGACGCTGCCGTGCGACGTCGACGAGCTGCGCAGCCTGTTCCTGTTCGAGAAGCTGGACAGCGAGCAGGTGGCCTGGCTGTGCCGGGAAGGGCGGGTGGAGGTGTTCCCGCCCGGGCCGATTTACGCCGAGGGGGAGCCGGCGACCTGCTTCTACGTGCTGATCGAGGGCACCCTGGTGATGTCGCGCCGGATCGGCGGCGACGACGTCGAGGTGAACCGCAGCTCCGGGCGCGGCGTGTACACCGGCGCGTTCCGGGCCTACCTGGGCGACCGGGTGCCCCAGGTGTACGACAACTCGCTGCGGGTCACCGAGCTGTCCCGGTTCTACGTGCTGGACGCGGACAAGTTCGCGTCGATGATGCGGGACTGGTTCCCGATGGCCGTGCACATGCTGGAGGGGCTGTTCTTCGGGATCAAGAACGTCCAGCAGCAGGTCGGCCAGCGGGAACGGCTGCTGGCCCTGGGCTCGCTGTCGGCCGGCCTGACCCACGAGCTGAACAACCCGGCCGCCGCCGCGGTGCGGGCCACCTCCACGCTGCGCGACCGGGTGGCCGGGATGCGGCACAAGCTGAGCCTCATGGCCAGCGGCCGGTTCGACCCCGCCTGCTTTGAGACCCTGGTCCGGCTCCAGGAGGAGGCCGTGGAACGGGTGGCCAAGGCCCCGGAACTGAGCCCGATGGAAGCCTCGGACCGGGAGGACGCCGTCGGCGAGTGGCTGGAGGACCACGGCATCAGCGGCGGCTGGGACCTCGCGCCCACCTTCGTCTCGGCCGGGCTGGAGGCCGCCTGGCTGGACCAGGTGGCGGCGGTCGTAGACGACGGCACGCTGGAGGCCTCGATCCGCTGGCTGAACTACACGGTCGAGACCGAGCTGCTGATGAACGAGATCGAGGACTCCACGAAACGGGTCTCGCACCTGGTCACGGCGGCCAAGCAGTACTCCCAGCTGGACCGGGCGCCCTACCAGGTGATCGACGTGCACGAGCTGCTGAAGAGCACGCTGATGATGCTGGCCGGCAAGCTCGGCGACGGGATCCACGTGGTCAAGGACTTCGACCGCGGCCTGCCGCCCATCCCCTGCTACCCGGCGGAGCTGAACCAGGTCTGGACCAACCTGATCGATAACGCCGTCTCGGCGATGGACGGCCACGGCACGCTGACCGTGCGCACGGCGCGAGACGACGACCGGGTGCTGGTGGAGATCGCTGACACCGGGCCCGGCATCCCCCGGGACATCCAGAGCCGGATCTTCGAGCCCTTCTTCACCACCAAGCCGGTGGGTGAGGGCACCGGGCTCGGGCTGGACATCTCCTACCGGATCGTCGTCAACCGGCACCACGGGGACCTGCGGGTCGAGTCCGAACCCGGGAACACCCGGTTCCAGGTCCGGCTGCCCATCACCGTCGCGCCGGACGATAGCGTGGTCGCTCCGGACGCTGGCACCCCGGACACTGATATTCCGGACACTGGTACCCCCGACCGGCGCGCCACCGCCGAGGAGAGCTGAATGGCTGACATTGCCGGGACTGAACCCGACCGCCGCGCCGAGCGGCACCGGCTGCGTGGAATGCGAGGAGACGTCGGGCTGGTGGTTCCACCTGCGCCGGTGCGCCGAGTGCGGGCACATCGGCTGCTGTGACAGCTCACCGTCCCAGCACGCCAGCGCGCACGCCGCGGCCAGCGGCCATCCGCTGGTGCGCAGCTTCGAGCCGGGCGAGTCGTGGTTCTGGAGTTACGCCGGAGGAGCAGTTCTACGACGGCCCGGAACTCACCCCGCCGGAGCACCATCCGGTGGACCAGCCGGTGCCCGGGCCGGCCGGGCGGGTCCCCTCCGACTGGCGCCGCCACCTGCACTAGATCCACTCACCGGGCGAGGCCGCCACCTGCGCTAAGCCAGACAGTAGTGGTGCCGGCCTGCCGCTGGCCCGCCGCGGGATGGCAAGCTAGCCGCATGGGCATCGTGTCACCAGGGTTCAAGGGGCGCCCGCGGTCCGGGCGTGAGAAGCTCCCGCCGGGCCAGTACCTCGTCACCGACTTCCCGGTGCTGTCCGCCGGGCCCACCCCCCGGGTGAAGACCCGCTCGTGGGAGTTCCGGATCACGACCGAGACCGGTGAGGTGCACACCTGGGACTGGGCGGCGTTCCAGGCGCTGCCCGCCGAAGAGTTCCAGGTTGACCTGCACTGCGTGACCAAGTGGTCCAAGCTGCGCACCACCTGGCGGGGCGTGTCGCTGGACACGCTCCTGGCCCAGGCCCAGACCAGCGCCGAGTACGCGCTGGCCCGCAGCTACGGCGGGTACACCACCAACCTGCCGCTGGCCGACCTGCTGGACGGCCAGGCGTGGGTGGCCTTCGAGTACGGCGGGCGGCCGCTGACCGCGGAACACGGTGGCCCGGCCCGGCTGCTGGTGCCCCACCTGTACCTGTGGAAGTCCGCCAAGTGGGTGCAGGGCATCGACCTCAAGACCAAGGACGAACCCGGGTTCTGGGAGAGCCTGGGGTACCACAACTACGGAGACCCATGGCGCGAGCAGCGGTACTGGGGCGACTGACCTGGCAGGTGGGCAAGGTCGCGCAGATCCGCGAGGAGACCGCGACCGCGCGCACCATCACGATCGACGTCCCCGGCTGGCCCGGGCACGCGGCCGGCCAGCACGTGGACGTCCGGCTCACCGCCGAGGACGGCTACTCGGCCCAGCGGTCGTACTCGATCGCCTCCGCGCCGGGCCGGGACCGTCTCGAGCTCACCGTGCAGCGGCTGGAGGACGGGGAGGTCTCGTCCTACCTGACCGACGTGCTGATGCCGGGGTACCCGCTGGAGCTGCGCGGGCCGATCGGCGGCTGGTTCGTCTGGGACCCGGACGCCCGCGGGTCCGTGCTGCTGGTGGCCGGGGGCAGCGGCGTGGTCCCGCTGATGTCCATGATCCGCGCCCGGGCCGAGGTCGGCAGCCGCACCCCGTTCCGGCTGGTCTACTCGGTCCGCAGCCCCGACACCGTGCTGTACGCCGCCGAACTGGCCGAGCGCAGCCAGGCCGGGGACGGGCTCGAGGTGAGCTACGTGTACACCCGCAGCGCCCCGCCCGGCGCCCAGGTCCGGGTGGGCCGGCTCACCCCGGTGGTGCTGGCCGCGCCCGGCTGGACGCGGAAGGACGCGCCCGCGGTGTTCATCTGCGGGCCGACCGGCTTCGTGGAGGCCGCGGCCAGCCTGCTGGTCAAGGCGGGCCATGATGCTGGCGTGATCAAGACCGAACGATTCGGACCCTCCGGAGGCCAAGCGTGACTACGCACCTGGACGGCAACGTGCTCGGCGGGACCCTCGGCGAGGTCTTCGCGGTGGACATCACCACCACGGTCGCCCAGTGCGCTTCGTGCGGCACGCGCGAGGTGATGGGCCAGGCCATGGTGTACCCGAACGCGCCGGGCCTGGTGGCCCGGTGCGGCAGCTGCGGCGAGGTGGTGCTCCGGGTCACCCAGTCCGCCGGGCGCACCTGGCTGGACCTGCGCGGGGTCAGCTACCTCGAACTGCAGACGCCCGGCGAGTGAGACGGACCAGGTCATGAGCGATCTCCCCCAGCCCGCCGACCGCCGTCAGCTCCGGGTCTCCGACGCCGACCGGGAGCAGGCCGCCGAGGTCTTGCGCCAGGCGGCCGGCGACGGCCGGATCACCTTCGACGAACTCGACCAGCGCCTCGGGGCCGCGTACGCGGCCCGCACGTACGGCGACCTGACCGAGGTCACCGCCGACCTGCCCGCCCCCGGGCAGCCGCCGCCGCCCGGGCCGCTGGCCACGGCCCCGGGCACGTTCCCGGCCGCCCGGATCGGCGGTGAGCCCGGGTCCGGGATGTCGGTCGCGATCCTGGGCGGCGTGGACCGGGGCGGGACGTGGGTGGTGCCGCCCCGGCACAGCGTGGTCGCCGTGCTCGGCGGCGTCCATCTCGACCTGCGGGAAGCGCGGTTCAGCCAGCGTGAGGTGACCATCGACGTCTTCACCCTGATGGGCGGGGTGGACATCATGGTGGGCGACGACGTCGAGGTGGACGTGTCCGGCTTCGGCATCATGGGCGGCTTCGACCACCGGGCCAGCGGCCCCGGGCTGCCCGGCGCGCCGAAGATACGGGTGGTCGGGCTCGCGCTGATGGGCGGGGTCAGCGTGCGGCGCGGCCAGCCCGGGCAAGACCAGGACGACCGGGATCATCATCACCATCACCACCGGGATCACCTCCACGACCACCGTCACCGGGAAATCGGGCCGGCTGCCGACGGTGACCAGCCACCCGGCATACCTCCGCGCCGATGACCTGTCCGGCGTTTCTCTGCAGGCATAACCCGAGGTAAGGAACGGTGGCGGCCGTTCCCGCCGCCGCATTTCCGACCTGATGAGCCTGCCATCCTTTTTGCCGCGAGAACGGCTCCCCGGCCAGCCCGGTGGCACGACATACTGGCTGCTGGAACGGCGTCGGCCACCCTGGGAGCGATAATGACCGGACAATCCTTCGTGCCTCTGCCCGGCAGCGAACGCGGTTCCCTGCCGGAGTCGCAGCAGCTGGGCGCGGCGGATGAAGCCCAGCAGATCGAGGTGACGCTGGTGACCCGGCGCCGGGCCGCGCTGCCCCGGGACCTGGTGGAGGGGCCCGCCACCCTGACCAGGGAGCAGTTCGCCGAGCAGCACGGTACCGACCCGGCCGACCTGGACCTCGTCTCGACCGTGCTGGCCGGGCACGGCCTGCGGGTCAGCAGCGCCGAGGCGGGCGCCCGCCGGGTCACGGTGACGGGCACGATCGCGGCCCTGTCCGCGACCTTCGGGGCCACGCTGCGCCTGGCCCGGACGCCGGACCCGGTCACCGGACAGGCCACGGTCGAGCACCGGTACCGGGAAGGCGGGCTGCAGATCCCGGCCGAACTGGACGGCATCGTGCTCGCCGTGCTGGGCCTGGACAACCGGCCGCAGGCCCGGGCGCAGTTCCGCCACGCTCCCGCCGCGGGAGCCCGGGCCGCCGCCCCGGCCGCGGCACCCACGTCCTACACCCCACCGCAGGTCGCCGCGCTGTACCAGTTCCCGGCGGGCACCGACGGGACCGGCCAGACCATCGCGATCATCGAGCTGGGCGGCGGATTCGGCAGCAGCGACCTCGATCCCTACTTCGCGGGGCTGGGTCTCCCGGTCCCCTCGATCACCGCGGCCAGCGTGGACGGCGCGGTCAACCAGCCCGGCCAGGACCCTAACGGCGCCGACGGTGAGGTGCTGCTGGACATCGAGGTGGCCGGCGGAGTGGCCCCGGGGGCCGCCCAGGTCGTCTACTTCGCGCCCAACACCGACCAGGGCTTCGTGGACGCGGTGACCACCGCGGTGCACGCCACCCCGACGCCCGTGGTGGTCAGCATCAGCTGGGGGCAGTCCGAGGACTCCTGGACGGCGCAGGCCCGGACCTCGCTGGACCAGGCGATGGCGGACGCGGCCGCGCTCGGCGTGACCGTCACCGTCGCGGCCGGAGACAACGGCAGCAGCGACGGCCAGAGTGGCAGCGGCGTCCACGTCGACTTTCCCGCGTCCAGCCCGCACGCGCTGGCCTGCGGCGGGACCAGCCTGCGCGGCGACGCCACGACCGGCGTGATCAGCTCCGAGACGGTCTGGAACGACGGGGCCTCGGGCGGCGCCACCGGCGGCGGCGTGAGCGACACCTTCAGCCTCCCGTCCTGGCAGGCTGCTGCGGGCGTCCCGGCCCAGGCCGGGGCGGCGGCGGGCACGGCGGCGGGCCGGGGCGTGCCGGACGTGGCCGGCTGCGCCGACCCGGCCACCGGTTACCAGGTCCGGGTGGACGGGCAGTCCACGGTGATCGGCGGGACGAGCGCGGTGGCACCGCTGTGGGCCGGGCTCATCAGCCGGCTGGCCCAGTCCACCGGAAAGCCGTTCGGCCTGATGCAGCCCCTGCTCTACGCGAGCGTGGCGGCGGGCACGGCGGCGCCGGGCTTCCGCGACATCACCAGCGGCAGCAACGGTGCCTACGCGGCGGGGCCGGGCTGGGACGCCTGCACCGGGCTCGGCTCCCCCGAGGCCAGCAGCCTGCTCAGCACGCTGGACGGTGCCCAGGCCGGCGGTGCTCAGGCCGACAGTGCCCAGGTCAGCGGAGCCCAGGCCGGCGGAGCCGGGGCTTAGCCCGGCTTCCGGCCGAGGGTGGCCGGGGCTCCGTAGCTCTGCAGGACCTCCGGGACGGCCACGACTCCCCCCTCGTCCTGGAAGTTCTCCATGATCGACAAGAGGGACCGGGCCGTCGCACCGGTTCCGTTCAGGGTGTGCGCGAAGTGCAGCTTGCCATCGCGGCGGAACCGGATGTTCAGCCGCCGCGCCTGGTAGTCGGTGGTGTTCGAGCAGGAGGTGATCTCCCGGTAGCGCTCCTGGGCCGGGAACCAGGCCTCGATGTCGTACTTCTTGGCCGCCGGGGCGCCGAGGTCGCCCACGGCGATGTTCATCACCCGGTAGGGCAGCCCGAGGGCCTGGACGATCTCTTCCTCGTGCGCGAGCAGTTCCTCGTGGAACGCGGACGACTGCTCCGGAAGGCAGTAGACGTACATCTCCACCTTGTCGAACTGGTGGACCCGGAACATGCCCTTGGTGTCCTTGCCCGCCGCCCCGGCCTCACGCCGGAAGTTCGTGGTGAACGCCGCGTACTTGGCGGGCAACTCGCTCTCCTCGAGCCGCTCGTCGGTGTGGATTCCGGCCAGCGCCACTTCCGAGGTCCCGGTCAGGTACAGGTTGTCCCGTTCCAGGTGGTACAGGTTGGACTCCTCGGTGGGCAGGAACCCGGTGCCGTACATGGCCCGCTCGCCGACCAGCACTGGCGGCAGGACGGTCATGAACCCCTTCCCGGCCAGCCGGTCGAGGACGAAGCGGTACAGCGCCATCTCGGTCATGGCCACGTCGCCGAAGCGGTACGCGAACCGGGACCCGGACAGCCGGGCGCCCCGGGCCATGTCGATCCAGCCCGTCGGGCCGCCGAGGTCGGTCGCGTCCTTGACGCTGAACGTGAACCGGGGTGGCTCGCCCCAGGTGCGCAGCACGACCGAGTCCTCCTCGGCCAGGCCGTCCGCGGCGCTGGGGTCAGGGAGGTTGGGGATCCGGGCCAGCAGGGCCTGCCGGCTCCGCTCGGCCTCGGCCAGGTCCGACTCCGCCGCGTCGAGCTCCTTCCGGAGCTGTTGCAGCGCGGCGAGTTCCTCGGCGCTGGGCTTGCCCCCCCGGGACGACCGCTTCTGCGTGGCGCGCAGGGTCTCGGCCCGTTCGGTCAGCTCCCGCCAGGTCTGGTCGGCGGCGAGCACGGCATCGAAGTCGTCGGCGGCACCACGCCGGGCCAGCGCGGACCGGTAACGGTCCGGCTCCTGGCGTGCGGCCCTCAGGTCAATCACGTGCGCGATTCTAGCGGGCACGCACGGCGATCCGGTCCGTCACGCATCAACGCAGACCAGCCCCCAGGGCTCATCCCGGGCCCGGGTCATGACCAGGGTGGCCCGGCGGGAACCGGACAGCTTCAGCTGCCGGTGCAGCCGGTCCACGTCCCCGGCCAGTCCCCGGCGCCGGATGTCCAGCGCACCAATGTCGAGGTCACGCAGCCGGGCCGGCAGCCGTTTCTGGTTCCACGGCCCGGAGTCGAGCACCCGCAGGGTGCGGGCGAACGGGGTGCGTACCGCCGTGTCCGTGCACAGGAACGCGATCTGCTGGTCGATCTTCCACGCCCCCAGGTCCCGGGCGAGCTCCTCGACCAGCCCGGCCCGGGTCACCGCGGGGTTCGGGTCGAGCAGGAAGACGCCGGGCGCGGCCACCGGGACCGGCGGGCCTGGCCGGGGGGTGAGCGTGTGGCCGCCCGGCAGGATGGTGGCCCGGGTGGCGGGGCCCGCCAGCGACGGCGACCAGGCCACCGCTTCCTTCAGGTCCCGCCCGACGGCGACGAACTCCAGTTCCCAGCGGCCGGGCACCGCGTCCCGCGCGATCCCGGGGGCCGCCTTGATACCCATCCCGGGGACGCGCCCGGCCAGGTCCAGGCACCAGGCCAGGGACGGCTCGCTCGCGCCGGGGCCCAGCCGGCGGCCGCCGGTCCGCCGGGCGGGGTCGATGAACACCGCCTCCGCCCCGGCCAGGTCCACCTCGCGAACGTCGGCCTGCACGGCCTGCGCGGCGCTGCCCACGCCGCAGGCCGCGGCGTTGAGCATGGCCATCCGCAGGTGCAGCGGGTCCCGGTCGACGGCCCGGACCTGGTGCTTCCCGGCCAGGGCGATCAGGTCACCGCCGATGCCGCAGCACAGGTCGGCCAGCAGGCCGGCCTGCGCGAACCGGGCCTGGCGGTGCTGGGCCACCACCTCGGCGGAGGCCTGCTCCAGGCCGGCCCGGGTGAAGAACATGTCCATGGCCCGGCTGAACTTGGCCCGGGCCGCGAGCCGCAGTTCGTGCTGGGCCAGGGCCGCCGCCACCAGCCCAGCCGGGTACGTCTCGCGCAGCCGGGTGCCCAGGGCCAGCGCGGTGCCCGGGGTGAGCGCCTCGTGCCGCAGCGAGGCCAGCAGTTCCGCGCCCGGGCCACCCAGCAGCGCGTCGAGCGCGCTGAGCTGTGCGTCAGCGTCTGCTGTGCTGGTCACGGGGCTTTGCTCAACGGCCCGGGCGCGGCGTGCGGCTGGTCCTGGGCCGCCTCCCCGGCCTCGGCGCCGGCCGGCGGCTGGCCGGGCCTGGTGGCCAGCACGGAGCCCGCCAGGATCAGGCCGAAGGCCGCGATGATCTCTGGGGTGAGCGGCTCGCCGAGGACCCCCACGCCGAGGGCCACGGCCACGGCCGGGTTCACGTACGTGATCACCGTGGCCCGGGCCGGGCCGACCTCGGCGATCAGCCTGAAGAACAGCACGAACGCGAGGGCCGTGCAGATCAGGGCCAGACCAGCCAGGCTGGCCAGCACGGCGGCGGACGGGACCGATCGGGGCCAGGTCAGCGCGGCCGCCGGGGCGTAGACCACGGCCGCGAACCCCAGGCACACCGCGGTCACCGCGAGGCCGGGCAGGTCAGCGAGCTTGCGGCTGGCGATCAGCGGCCCGATGGCGTATCCCACCGCGGTGAGCAAGACCAGGGCGACCGACCCCAGGTCGCCGTGCACCGCGCCCGGCCCGGCGAGCAGCGCCACCCCGGCCAGCCCGCCGAGCAGGCCGGCCCAGCGCAGCGGCGTGAGCCGCTCTCTGTCCCCGGTGAGCCGGGCCAGGGCCACCCCGATGATCGGCACCGACGCGACGAGCAGGCCGCTCATCGAACTGGACAGCCGTTTCTCCGCCGCGCTCAGGAACAGCCAGGGCAGGATGATCTCCACGCACGCGAACACGGCCAGCCAGCGCCAGTGCCCGCGCAGCACTCCCAGCTGCCTGCGGTGCAGGGCGATGGGCAGCAGTACCACGGCCCCCCCGGCCACCCGCGCGAAGACGAGAACCGGAACCGAGACCCCGCCGTCCGCGACCTTGATGAGCAGGTAAGGCACACCCCAGATCACGCTCATCGCCGCGAAGAGAACCCAGCCACGGCGGCTCACCCGAGTACCTCCCGTCGTCCCGCTGGCAGGTTACCCGGGCTAGCCGGAGAGGCAGACGCCGAGGGGACCCAGCTGCAGGCACAGCCCGCCCGGGTCCGCGGGGCGCGGCGCGGGGCGGGCCTGGGACGGCGCCGCCGACGGTACCGGGGACGGCGCGGCGGACGGCGGGGGCGAGGCAGGCGACGACGGCCCGGCCGAGCCAGACGGCAGCACGCCCCCGGGGGCTGACCAGGTGCCGGTGGGCAGCGGCACGGGGTCGGTGGCCTGGCCCGACGGCGCAGCGCCAGTCCGGGAGCCAGTTCCGGAGCCACTTCCGGGGCCGGTGCTGGCGCCGGTCGGGGGCGGACCGGAAGACGCCGTCCGGCGCCCGGTCGCCGGGGGCTGGGTACCCGCCGGGCCGCTGGCGCCGAGGCCCGGTGACCGGCCCCCGGGGACCTGCGGCCCGGACGGCGCCGCGACCGGCGGCCCGGCCGGGTGCGGGGCGAACCGCACCGTCACGGTGACGAAGAAGGCGTAGCAGATCACGCCGGTGGCGATGAGGGCGGCCAGGGCCGTCGAACCCGCGGGGTGGCACCGGATCGCCGCCAGCGTGTTGCGCACCGTGGTCTTCGCGACGTCCCTGGCGACCGCGAACCTGACCCCGGGCGCCCGGAGCCGTGGCCCGTACCCCTGGCGTGAGGTGCGAACTAATCTGCGCAGCACGTCCCGCCGCTGGGCGGGGGAAAGACCAGGAAGCAGGTAGATGACGGACCGCCGGCCGGCCCGGTGAACGTGAGCGTGGCGGCCCTGGGGGAGATCTGAATAACGGATCTTGATCACTGACCGACCCTCGTGCCGTGTGGTCAGGATTGAGCTGTCCTGGCCCGGAAACAGAACGTAGTCAAGCTATCACGCTAAAGATCCGCGATCCCGGGCAATGGCACCGGACACCGGCGGCAACGGCGGCATCGGCGGGGGCATCAACCCCGCATATCCGGCTACGCTCTGGCCATGCAGCAGATCCCGGAGGGAAGCACCGGCGGTGTCGCCACCGCCGGGCGGGTCCCCCCCGTGACCGGCGGCGTCCCCGCGGGCCTGGCCGGGCTGCGGCGGGACGGGCTGCGGCTGCCCTGGGCCCTGCTGGCCGCCGTGGCCGGCGGCCTGGCCCTGGCGGCCGCGTTCCCGCCGGCCGGGTTCTGGCCGCTGGCGGCGGCCGGGCCGGCCCTGCTGGTGATCGCGCTGCACCGCCAGGGGCTGCGGGCCTCGTTCCTCGTCGGGCTGGTCTTCGGGATCGCCTTCTTCGTGCCCCTGCTGTCCTGGCTGGTCAACGTGGCCTGGTACGCGTGGGCCGCGCTGGCCATCGCCGAGGCGGTGATCTTCGGGCTGCTGGCGGTGGGCCAGCGGCTCCTGCTCGGGCTGCCCGGCTGGCCGCTGGCGGTAGCCGCCTGGTGGGTGGCGGCCGAGGCGCTGCGGTCCCGCTGGCCCTATGCCTTCCCCTGGGGCCGCCTGGCGATGAGCCAGGCGGGCGCGCCCACCGCGGGCTGGGCCGCGATCGGCGGGCCCCCGCTGCTTTCCTTCCTGGTCGCACTGACCGGGGCGATGCTGGCCTGGCTGGTCCTGGGCCGGGGCGCCTGCCGGCGCCGCCTGGTCCTCGCGGCGGCGGCCACGGCGGCCACAGCCGGGGTGGCCCTCGCGGGCACCTTGCTCCCGGTGGACGGGGCCGGGGCCGGGCAGCGCACCGCGACGGTGGCCGCGGTGCAGGGCGACGTCCCGCACGCCCGGTCGGTGGAGGGCCTGCTCCGCGCGTCCACCGTGACCGAGAATCACGCCGCCGCCACCCGGGCCCTGGCCGCGCAGGTCGCCTCGGGCACCCGGCCCGCCCCCGACCTGGTGATCTGGCCGGAGAACTCGACCGACCTCGACCCGGGCGAGTACCCGGCCATCTACGCCACGATCGCCCGCGCGGTGGCGGCCATCGACCGTCCGGTGCTGGTCGGGGCGCTGCTGGAGAATCCGCTCCGCAACACCGGCCAGCTGTGGCTGCCCGGCCGCGGCCCGGTGGCGATCTACGTGAAGCGCCAGCTGGTCCCGTTCGGTGAGTACATCCCGTTCCGCAGCCTGCTCGCGCACGTCACCCCGCTGGTCAACCTCCAGCCGGTCAACTTCACCGCCGGTCACCGCGCGGTCGTCTTCCACCAGGCGGCGATCCGGCTGGGCGACGTGATCTGCTACGAGGTCGGCTTCGACGGACTGGTGCGGTCCGAGGTGACCGCGGGGGCCAACCTGCTCGCGGTCCAGTCGAACGACGCCACGTTCGAGGTGGACGGCCAGTCCGGCGAGTCGGCCCAGCAGGTGGCCATGGCCCGGATCCAGGCGATCACGTCGGACCGCGCGATCGTGTACGCCTCCACGACCGGCGAGAGCGCCATCATCGCCCCGGACGGCGCGGTGCTCGCCCGGACCGGGCTGTGGCAGCGGGCGGTACTGGACCGCCCGGTCCCGCTGCGCACCGGCCTCACCCTCGCCGACCGGCTGGCGGGCTGGCCGGAGGCCGTGCTCACCGCGCTGGCCATCCTGGCCCTCGGCTGGGCCATCGCCCTGGCGATGGCTGCGGGCCCGGCGCGGCAGCGCCTCCGGCACCACGTAACACCAGCATCACGGACGGACCCGGGCGGTCCTGGCCCGCCCGGAGGGACCGACAATAGGAGTCATGGCAGTCTGGCGCGCCTTCGCCCAGCCTCTCCGGTACGCGGCACTGGGGGCGGGCGCGCTGCCGATCCTGGCCTTCCCCCAGCTCAACCTGGAGTTCCTCGGCTGGTGCGGGCTGGTGCCCGGGATCCTCATCCTGCGCGGCGCGCCGTCGGCCCGGGAGGCCGCGGTGCGCGGCTGGTGGCTGGGTGCCGGCTTCTTCCTGGCCGCCCTGTACTGGCTGGTCCCCAACATCGGGCCGGGCCTGCTGCTGATCGCGGTGGTATTCGGGGCCCTGGGGACCGGGTTCGGGGTGGCGGCCTGGGCCCTGTTGCGCGCGCCGCTGCGCCCGGCCCGGACCCTCGCCGCGCTCGTCGTACTGCCCAGCTACTGGGTGTTCACCGAGTGGGCCCGGTCCTGGCAGGGGTTCGGCGGCCCCTGGGACGTCCTGGGTACCAGCCAATGGCAGCATCCTGCGGTGCTGGCCCTGGCCGCGGTGGGCGGCGTCTGGCTGATCAGCTTCGCCCTGGTCGCGGCGAACACGGGCATCGCGATCCTGCTGCTGGCCCGGGGGATGGCGGTCCGCGCCACCGGGGCGGCTGGCTTCGCGGTGGCGCTGGCCGCCGGGCCGGCCGCCTTCGCCCTCAGCGCCGCCGTGCCGCCGGTCCGGCACGTCACGGTGGCGCTGGTCCAGCCTGGGATCACGAACAGCGAGAGCCAGCGGGTGGACGCGAGCCTGGCGCTGTCCACGGGGCTCCGCGGCGCCCGCCCCGACCTGATCGTCTGGGGCGAGAGCAGCGTCGGCACCGACATCGAGCGGGATCCGGTGCAGCTGCGGCAGATCAGGCGGCTGGCCGCGGACACCGGCGCGCAGGTGCTGGTGAACCAGGACGCGTCCCGCCCGGGCGGTGCGCGGTCCAAGGTGGCCCTCCTGGTCGGGCCGCACGGCATCGCCGGCTCGTACACCAAGACGCGGCTGGTCCCGTTCGGCGAGTACATTCCGCTGCGCGGCGCGCTCGGCTGGATCGCGCGGATCAGCCAGGCCGCCTCGAGCAACATGGTCCCCGGCGACGGCGCGCACCTCGTCCGGGGCACCGACCGGCTCGGCCGGCCGCTGCCGCTCGGCGTGCTGATCTGCTTCGAGTCCGCCTTCCCCGACATGTCCCGGGTCGACACGGACCTGGGCGCCCAGCTCATCGTGTACCAGACCTCCGACTCGACGTTCCAGCGGAGCTGGGCGCCCGCCCAGCACGCGTCGCTGAGCGCGGTGCGGGCCGCGGAGACCGGCCGTCCGGTGGTGCAGGCCGCCCTGACCGGGGACACGGTGGCCTTCGACGCGCGCGGGCGTCAGCTGGCCCTGATGTCCGCGCAGCAGCGGGGCGTGACCGTGGTGCGCCTGGGACTGCCCCCGGCGACGGCCCGGACCCCCTACGACCAGTTCGGCGACTATGTGCCCTGGACCGCGACCGCCATCACGGCCCTGGCCGCTTCCACCGGTTTCCTGATGGTTCGCCGGGCTCGCGGCGGACGGGTACCGTGGGACGGCAACCCACGGCGTGCCAGATCCGTCTCAACAGTGGGTGCTTCACCCGGAAAATACCGGGAAGGCCAGCACTAGCAGCGAATGGCCAGCAATCAGGAGGATCGGCAGTGCGGCAGATCGACAGGGCAGACGGCCAGCGGCGCAGCACGAGAGCCCACCGGGCCAGCACCGGCAGGCCGGGCCGCCTGCTCGCCCTTACCGCCGCCGCCGCCGCGGCCGGGCTGCTGATAGCGGCCTGCTCCAGCGGATCGCCGACCCCCGCCACGCCCGCGGCCTCGCACAGCGCGGCCCAGGCCTCCGCCGCCGCGGCCCGGGCCCAGCTGCACATCAGCCCGGGCGACGGGCATCACGGCGTCAACCCCAGCAAGGGAGTCACGGTCACCGCGACCAGCGGAAAGATCAAGAGCGTCACCGTGACCTCTGGGCGGCAGACGGTGGGTGGTTCCCTCAACGGCGCGCAGACGGTGTGGCGGAACCGGTGGGCGCTGCAGCCGTCCCGGCACTATACGGTGCGGGCCACGGCGGTGAACTCGTCCGGGACCACGATCACCACGCACGAGCAGCTTCCATACCCTCACGCCGGCCGCCTCCGACACCGCCATGATCTTCGAGGGCTACAAGCAGTCCTACGGCGTCGGGATACCCATCCGCATCACGTTCAGCTCGCCGGTCGCCAACAAGGCAGCGGTGGAGAAGTCACTGCAGATCAAGAGCTCCAAGCCGGTCACCGGCGCCTGGTACTGGGACGGCGACGAGACGCTCTACTTCCGCACCATGAACTACTGGCCCGCGGGCACCACGGTCTCGTTCAACGGGCACCTGGACGGGGTGGAGGCCGCCCCCGGCGTCTTCTTCACCGCTAACCTCACCCAGACCTTCGACATCGGGCCCTCGCTGGTCGTGGTGGCCAGCACCCGGACCCACTACCTGAGGGTCTTCTACAAGGGCAAGCTGTGGGGTCACTGGCCGATCAGCTCCGGGCGGCCCGGCCTGGACACCGTGAACGGCACCTACATCACGCTGGAAAAGGGCAACCCGGTCCGGATGGTCGGCAACGGCTACAACGAGCTGGTGAACGACGCGGTGCGCTTCACCTACAGCGGCGACTACCTGCACTCGGCGCCCTGGTCAGTGGGCGAGCAGGGCATCACCAACGTCAGCCACGGGTGCCTGAACCTGTCCCCGGAGCACGCGGCGATGTACTACAACCTCGCCACGCCCGGAGACCCGGTGACGGTCATCGGCAGCCCGAAGGCCGGCCGGTGGGACGACGGATTCACCGTGTGGTTCCTGACCTGGAAGCAGCTGCTGAAGGGCAGCGCCACCGGCCAGGCCGTGCAGGTCACGCCCTCCGGCAGCACCTTCGTCAGCCCGTCGTCGGTCACCCAGACGCCGGAGACCTCCCGGCTGGCCGGGGCCAAGCCGGACAACTACGCGGCCAAGTAAGCGCGGGCCCGGGAGCACGGGCCTGAGAAAGCACGGGCCTGAGAAAGCACGGGCCTGAGCGTCTACCGCCGGTCTTCAGCGTGGTACCGCGCCAGCAGCGCCTCCTCGGCCTGCCGGCGCGGGAACCTGAAGAACACCAGCGCCGCGCCGAGCAGCACGCCGACGATGGCGGCCGCGTACGCCCACTGGTCGCCGGACAGGAACGCGCTCTTCGCCGCTGCGGTGATCTTGCTGGCGTATTGCGGGTAGCGCTGCGCCACCTGCTGGGCGCCGGCGAAGGACTTCTCCAGCTGGCCCCGCACGCTGCCGGTGATCTTGCTCCGGTTCGGTGCGCTGGCGACCGACTTGGCGATGACGCTGGCGTAGCCGGCCGTCAGCAGCGCGCCCAGGATCGACTGCATGATGGAGCCGCCCAGGTCACGCTGCAGGTCAGCGGTGCCGGAGGCCATCCCGGCCCGGCGGATGGGAACGGAACTGGTGAGCGAGTGCGAGGCCAGCGTGCCGGCCAGTCCCACCCCGGCGCCCAGGAACGCGAAGGCCAGCCCGACCACCCAGTAGGAGCTGCCCTGCTGCCACGCCGCCAGCATGGTCACGAAGCTGAGCAGGCAGAACAGGTACCCGCTGAGCAGGGTGAAACGCGACCCGAGGGCATGGGTGAGCCGGGCCGACAGCGGCGCGAAGCCCACCAGGCACACGGCCGCCGGGAGGATGGCCACCCCCGCGCGCAGCGGCGAGTAGCCGAGCACGTCCTGCAGGTACTGCTGGCCCACGAAGATCGCCCCCATCAGCGACCCGAAGACGATGATCCCGCCCACCGCCGCCACCCAGAAGATCCGCCGCCCCGCCACGTGCAGGTCGTAGAGGGGAGACCGGGCCCGGCGCTGGCGCAGGAAGAAGCCCGCCCCGGCGGCCAGCGTGACCAGGGCGGTGCCGAGGGCCAGGGCACCCGCGCCCGGGACAGGCGCGAAATTGATCGTTACTACCAGAGCCGCAACGAAAACCACCGACAGTACTCCGCCCAGATGATCGACGGTCTCCGTGGTCTCGTTGACGTGTGACGGCACCCAGGCCAGGGCCAGGCCGAGGGCCACGGCTGCCAGCGGCAGGGTGAGCAGGAACGCCGACCCCCACCAGAAGTGCTGCAAGACCAGGCCGGCCAGCATGGGCCCCAGGGCGGTGATGGCGCCGCCGATACCGGACCACAGGGCGATGGCCCGGATCCGGGCGGGACCCGACCACAGCGCGGTGATCAGGGCCAGGGTCGTGGGGTAGGCCATCCCCGCGGAGACCCCGCCCAGCAGGCGGCCGGCCAGCAGCACGCCTGCGCCGGGTGCGTAGGCGGCCAGCAGGCAGGCCGGGACGGACAGCAGCACGCCCGCCACCAGCATCATCCGGCGGCCGTAACGGTCGCCCAGCGCCCCCAGGTAGAGCACCGACCCGGCCAGGCCGAGCGAGTAGCCGATGGCGATCAGGTCGAGCGCGGTCTGGCCGGTGTCGAAGGCCCGGCCGATGTCGGGCAGGGCGACGTTGGCCACGGTGAGGTTGAGGTTGGCTACCGCGGCCACCACGATCAGCGCGAGGAGGACCAGGGACGCCTTGCGCGGCGCCGTCCCCGCACCGGCGCCGTCGGCGGCGCCGGGTCTGGTGACTGTGGCCAAGGCTCCTCCAGGCGGGGGGCCTGGCCACGAGCCAATCAGGTCAGGAGGACCGCACCTCATCCGCAGAGGGTGATCCGTGCAGGTCAGGAGCCTCGTCGGGGAGCCCGGGGCCGCCGGATTCCGGACCGCCGCCGGATTCCGGGCCGCCGCCGGAGTCCGGGCCGCTGACGGAGTCCAGGCCGCCCGGGTCCAGGTGACCCAGGTCCCGGGAGTTCGCGGGCCACCGGCGGCCCGCGCGGCTGGCCACCTGCTGTACCGCGGCTGCGGCCCACGCGGCCGGCCGCGGGCTGGCCCCGTCCACCAGGCCGTTCCAGTACAGCGACCAGGTGCCGGCCAGCACCCGGCGGACCGTGGGCGCGGTGAGCAGCCGCACCGCGGCCGACGCCGCGCGCGGGCGCTGCAGCAAGGTGGCCTGGAGGGCCGCGGCGCCCGGCAGGTACCGGCCGGACGCGGCGGTCATCGCCTCGGTGTAGGCGGCGGCCGCCTGCCCGGGGCCGGCCAGCAGGCACTCCGCGGCCAGCCGCGCGCTGACCATGCCGGGCCCGATGCCCTCGCCCTGCAGCGGATTGATCAGCCCCGCGGCGTCCCCGGCCAGCAGCACGTTGCCGGCCGCGGGCGGGGTGCCGGTGCCGCCCATGCGCAGCCAGCCGCCGGTCACCGGCCCGATCCGGGCCTCCGGGGCCAGGTCGCCCGACGTGCGCAGCAAGGTGGCGAACCGGGCCAGGTCGTCGCGGAGCCGGGCCTGGCGCCGCCGGGTGCCCAGGCCCACCCCGATGCCCACGTTGGCCTGCCCGTCCGCGCCGGGAAAGAGCCAGCCGTATCCGGGGTAGATCCGCCACGGCGCCTGGTCCAGCAGGACCAGCAACGGCAGCGGCACCTCGGCGGGGACGTACGCACGGATGGCGAAGCCCCACAGGGCGGCGTCGGGGTCCAGCATCCCGGCCAGCCGCGCGACCGGGCTCAGCGCGCCGTCCGCGCCGACGAAGGCGTCCGCGGCGAGCCGCTGGCCGTCGCTGGTGATCAGCGCCCGGACCGGGCCGCCGGGCGGGCGGTCCAGCCCGCTGACCCGGGCCCGGATGGGCTGCGCGCCGGCCTCGATGGCGGCCGTGCGGAGCGCGTCGTCCAGGACCACCCGGGGGATGACCACCCCGTGCCCCGGGTAGGCCCGGCCAGGGAAGGCCGGCAGCCGCGATCGGTGCCCGGACGGCCCTACGACCAGGAGATCCGCGCCCTGCCCGGCGTCCGGGACGGACACGCCGAGCTCGTCGAGCAGGCCCACGCCGCGCGGCCCGACCAGGTCGCCGCAGGCCTTGTCGCGGGGGAAGGCCGCCTTGTCCACCAGCGCGACGCGGGCGCCGCCGCGGGCCAGCACCAGCGCAGCCACGCTCCCGGCGGGGCCGGCGCCGGCCACCACCACGTCGAACCCGGGCGTGCTCACCGGGCCACCACCAGGGCCACGGCCAGGGTCCCGGTGGCCCAGGTGAAGTACCTGAGCGCGCGCTCCAGCGGGTGCAAGCAGGTCGGCCCGGTCGAGTTCTTGCTGGCTGCCGTCGCGCCAGGTGACCCGGACCGACACCGAGGCGATCCGGCGGCGCAGCGCCCGGGCCGGGGTACTCAGCGCGCGCTGGCCCATGGACAGGAAGAACGCGGCCACGGCCGCGATCAGCACGGCCGGGGGCAGCGTCCAGTGCTGGGCGTACGCGCCGACCAGGACCGGGAACGCCCCCCAGGCCGCGCCGAACCAGAAGTCGCTGTGCAGCAGGCCGCCGAACAGTTCCAGGTTGTACCCGCAGACCAGGATCGCGCCCACGATCACGAACGGGAGCAGCCGCAGCCCTCCGTCGATCAGGCCCATCACGACCGCGATGGCGATGGACACCCCGGCGGTGATGGCCAGGACCAGGCTGCTGATCCCGGTGGCCAGCGGCCGGCCGTTGAGCTCGTCGAGCGCGTGCGCGCCCACGCCCACCGCCAGGAAGAACGCGAGCATGGTGGCGCCGAGCCGCCACAGCACCGGGTGCGGCACCAGGGCCGCCCCGATCGCCACGTAGGACAGGTGCCACAGCGTGTACGGCGGGTGCAGCAGCGTGAGCCAGTCGCGGAAGCCCCCGGTCCCGCGGCCCATCGCGTAGAAGGCGGTCTTCTCGGTGCGCGCGCTCACGAACCAGGTCCCGCGGGCGGCGCCGCCTTACGGCCCCACATGACCAGTCCCCCGCCCAGGCTCATCACGCTGACCCCGATGTCGGTCAGGCCCGCCGCGCGCCAGGCCGCGATGTGATCGTCGAGGGGATGCCGCCGGTAGTGCACGGAGATGCTGGGTCCGAGGAACCGTCCGACCCGGTACCAGGCCGCGCCCCCGGTCAGGCCGCCGAGCACGGGCAGCGCCAGCCGGGTGTAGCACCACCAGGCCGCCCGCCACCAGGGCTTCGGCGGCAGGTAGAACTCGAGGCTGGCCAGGGTGCCGCCCGGACGCAGGCAGCGGGCCATCTCGGCGACCGTGGCCGCCGGATCGTCCACGTAGCGCAGCAGGTAGGAGAAGGTCACCGCGTCGAAGGTGGCGTCCGGGAACGGAAGCTCATCCGCCCGGCCTACGGTGAGCCGGACCCGCCCGCGGCGGCCAGGACGCCGGGTCCGGGCCACGCCCGCGCGCAGCATGGGCTCGTTCAGGTCCACCCCGACCACGTTGGCGCCGGTAGCGCCGGCCACCGCGAGGGCGATCCCCGCCGGGCCGGTCGCCACGTCCAGCGCCAGGCCCGGCTGGCCGTCGGCGGTGTGCCGGACCACCGCCCGCCGCCAGCGCCGGTCCTGGCCCATCGAGAGCAGGTAGGCGAGCCGGTCGTATCGGGCGGGCAGGCCCACGAAAACGGTGCGCGCCACCGGCTCGCCGCGCAGGCGGGCATCCTGGGCAGGTGTGACGGTCACCGTGTGCCGGGCTGAGCCAACGGGGCACTCCCAGTGCTACAAGGCCAGTGCTGCGGGGTCGCGCGGCCAGCGGCCACGTACTTGGGATCGTCGCACGGCCGCCCCGTGATGGGCAAGGAGCATGATCCGGGGGCACCTACGGCGGTGTCCCCGGACCACCGTCTAGCTGGCCTCGGGCAGCCGGGTCCGCGACCCGCGGTCGCGGGAGTCCCGGCTGGCCACACGGTTGGTCCCGGCCCGCTGCCGCCCGTCGCGCCCGGGCCGGCTGCGGCCGCCCCGGCTCCGGCCGGGCTGGCTGGCGGGCGCGCTGGCCGTGCGCTCCGGGCGTGGTGGCGGCGGCGGGATCGGCGTCCCGGACGTCGCGATGTCCCGGACCGCCGGGGCGCCGGGCTGCACCTGGTGCCGGGCCGGGCTGACCCCGGCCGCTTCGTGCAGCCGCGCTACCTCGCGGACCTGGCCGGGATCGACGAGCGCGAGGACGGTGCCGGTCGCGCCGGCCCGGCCGGTGCGGCCGGAGCGGTGCAGGTAGTCCTTGTGGTCGTTCGGCGGGTCGAAGTGGACGACCAGGCCGACGTCGTCGATGTGCAGGCCGCGGGCGGCCACGTCCGTAGCCACCAGCACCCGCGGGTACCCCGCGGCGAACCCGTCGAGGGCGCGCTGGCGCTGGTTCTGGTTGAGGTCACCGTGGATCGCGGCGGCCTCGACTCCGGCCCGGGTCAGCTGCTTGGCCAGCCGGGCCGCGCCGTGCTTGGTCCGGGTGAAGAACAGGGTGCGGTCGGGCCGCCCGGCGATCTCAGCGGCGATCGCCACCTTGTCCTGGGCCGGCAGGACGAACACCTGGTGATCCGCAGCCTGGCCCGGCTCGTCCACCGGGGCGACGGCATGCAGCGCCGGGTCGGTCAGGTACCTGGTGACCAGCCGGTCCACGTCCCGGTCCAGCGTGGCGGAGAACAGCATCCGCTGCCCGTCCGCCGGTGTCGCGTCGAGCAGCTGGGTCACGGCGGGCAGGAAGCCCAGGTCGGCCATGTGGTCTGCCTCGTCCACGACGGCGATCTCGACCTGGCCCAGGCTGGCCGCGCGGCGCTCGATCAGGTCGATGAGCCGGCCGGGCGTGGCGACCACGACGTCCACCCCGCGGCTGAGCTGGTCGATCTGCCGTCCCATCGGGGCACCGCCGTAGACGGTGGTGACCCGGACGCCGAGCCTGCGGCCCAGCGGGGCGAGCACCTCGGCGACCTGCCGGGCCAGCTCCCGGGTGGGGACCAGGACGAGCCCGCGAGGGGCACGGGACTGACGGCGGCCCGGCGCGCTGGCCAGCCGGGCCAGCAGCGGAAGGCCGAAGGCCAGGGTCTTGCCGGACCCGGTCTGCGCGCGGCCCAGCACGTCCCGGCCCGCCAGCGCGTCGGGCAGCGCCCGGGTCTGGATGGCGAAGGGTGCGTTGATGCCCTGCTCGGCGAGCGCCGTGACCAGGGGGCCCGGCAGGCCAAGCTCGGCAAAGGTCGTGGCGGCCGGAGCCGGGGCACTGAGCGCGGCGGTCAGCGCGCGCTCGAGCTCGGAGACGACGGGTGTGCGGGGCGCGGCGGGCCGCTGCGACCGGCCCTGGTATGACGGCCTGCGCGGGCTGGCCGACCGGCCGGGTCGGTCCGGCCTCCGCCGCCGATGACCGGCAGACGGGCCGGATCCCGGGGCAGCAGAGCGCTGGGGCACGGTGAACTCCATCCATGATTCGGGGGCCGCGCCGCGGGACCAGCGTCACGACAGCGACGAACCAGGGTGGATGAACCGATCTGGCTCAACCAAGGCTCACCGGGAAGCGGACTGCTCACAGATGCGACCACGCGGGCCACTCGCCCGCGGAAGTGGCGGCATCGTTAGCCGCCTGACGGTTCCAACCGTATCAGGGGAGTTCTTCTTCCCCGGGGCCCGGGCCGATGGCTCAACCCCGGTGTCCGTCCAGGGCCGCCGCGTGGTCTGGCACGTAGGTCTGCATCTCGCGCGGCACCCGCACGTAGCCCTGGGCCGCCGGCCGGTGCGGCAGCTTCAGCGGCGGCCGCTGGACGTCGTGGTAAGGGATGGTGGACAGCAGATGGGCGATCATGTTGATCCTGGCCCGCCGCTTGTCGTCGCTCTCCACCACGTACCAGGGCGCCTCGGGGATGTCGGTGTGCAGCAACATCTCGTCCTTGGCCCGTGAGTAGTCCTCCCACCGGGTGACCGACTCCAGGTCCATCGGGGACAGCTTCCAGCGGCGCATGGGATCTTCCAGCCGGGACCGGAACCGCTCCTGCTGTTCGGCGTCGCTGACCGAGAACCAGTACTTGCGCAGCAAGACGCCGTCCTCCACCAGCAGCCGCTCGAAGATCGGGCACTGGTGCAGGAACCGGGCGTACTCCTCCTTGGTGCAGAACCCCATCACGTGCTCGACCCCGGCCCGGTTGTACCAGCTCCGGTCGAACAGCACGATCTGGCCGGCCGCCGGCAGGTGCTCGATGTAGCGCTGGAAGTACCACTGGCTCTGCTCGCGATCGGTCGGCGCGGGGAGGGCCGCGATCCGGGCGATGCGCGGATTGAGGTACTGGTTGACGCGCTTGATCGTGCTTCCCTTGCCGGCGGCGTCCCGGCCTTCGAAGATCACGACGATCCGGGCCTTTTCGGCGCGCACCCACTCCTGGGCTTTCACCAGCTCGGCCTGGAGCCGGTACAGCTCAGTCTCGTACAGCTGGCGTGGCACCCGGGCTGCCTTGGCCGGGTGGTTCTTGCGCGGCGCGGACGCCACCTGGTTCTTGTGGGCCATGAGGCTGCACCCCCTCCTGCCCGTGAGTCAACCACGTCCCTGCCATGGTGACGAGGGCCCCGGAGGCGTCAGGCCGGCCCGGGCGGCGGCGCCGCTGGTCCCGGCGAACGTTTCCGCGGATGAGGTAGCCGGGCTCACCCGGACGGGGGGCAGGATCGCCAGCCGGCCTGCCTAGTGTGGTCGTAGGTCGAAGGCGGGGGGACACAGGGCATCTCCCGAGGGGGACGCGTTGCGGCAGGCACGGGGGATACGCCGGTGGCCGGGCAGTGGCCCACGGCTGGGCAGGCTACGGAGCAGTGGGCTGCCCCGCCTGCTGGCCGTAAGCCTGGCCGCGGTATCCCTCCTCCTGCTCGCGGCGGTCCCCGCCCTGGGCGCGAGCGCCTCCCCCGCCGACGGCTTGACCGGGCCAGCCCAGGGCGGCGGCGGCCCCACCCCCCGCACCGTGGTGAGCCTGACGTTCGACGACGGGGACGCCGACCAGATGGCCGCGGCCCAGGTACTGCACCGCTACCGGCTGCCCGCGACCTTCTACATCATCACTGGCGCGGTCGGGACGCCGGGCTACGTGACCCTCCCCGACCTGCGCCAGCTGGCCGCGGACGGGAACGAGATCGGCGGGCACACCGTGTCCCACCTCCGGCTGACCGCCCTGTCCACGGCCGAAGCCCGGCGGCAGGTCTGCGAGAGCCGCTCGATCCTGGCCCGGTGGGGATACCGGGCGATCTCGTTCGCCTACCCGGGCGGGGCCGCCAGCCCGCGGACCGAGGCCATCGTCGCGGACTGTGGCTACACCAGCGGGCGCGGCGTCGTGGGACTGCGCGCACCGGGCTGCCCCGGCTGCGCCGCGGCGGAGAGCATCCCGCCGCGCCATCCCTGGCAGCTCCGCACGGCCGGGGAGGTGGACAGCTCGTGGACCCTGCGCGACCTCCAGCGCACGGTCATCGCAGCTGAGGGCCACGGCGGCTGGCTGCCCCTGGTCTTTCACCACGTGTGCGCGGGGAGCCGCTGCGGCGGCCTGGCCGTGCGCGCCACGACGCTGGACGACTTCGCCCGCTGGCTCGCCCAGCGACAGCGGCTGGGCACGGCGGTCCGGACCGTGGGCCAGGTGATCGGCGGTCCGGTGCGCCCCACTCCGCACGCCGCGCAGGCCGCGCCGCACGCGATCGTCAACCCGTCGCTGGAGTCGGTCGCCGCCTCGGGGGCGGTGAGCGCCTCGCTGGAGACCACGTCCGCCGCCCCCGCCACGACCCCCCGGTGCTGGATGGAGGGTGGCTACGGCCGTAACACCGCCCGCTGGCAGCGCACCACCGACAGCCACGGGCAGCACTGGGCGCAGCGGCTGACCGTGACCGGCTATCACAGCGGGGACGCCAAGCTGCTGCCCCAGTTCGACCTGGGGCAATGCTCGCTGCCAGTCCGGCCGGGCCGGTCGGTCACGCTGGGCACGTGGTACCAGTCCACGGCCCAGACCCAGTACTCGGTGTACTACCGGACCTGGTCGGGGCGGTGGTCGTACTGGACGTCGAGCCCGTACTTCCCGGCCAGCCCGCGGTGGGCGCACGCCCAGTGGGCGACGCCGCCCGTGCCGGCGGGCGCCACCGGCCTGAGCTTCGGCCTGGCGCTGTTCTCCAACGGCTCGCTGACCACGGACTCCTACAGCCTCGCCACGACCCCGCCCGACATGGCCCGGCGGATCGCGGACCTGACCCTGCTCGCCGTCGTAGCCGCGGCCGGCCTGGCGACCGCGGCGCGGGTGGTGCGGCGGCGCCGGGCGCGGGCTAACCCGGTACCGGTCGACCGGAAGTGGCTCTCCTCGTCGTCCAGGAGCCCGTAGCGGACCGCGTACGACGCGGCTTCCAGCCGGGAGTGCACGCCGAGCTTGGTCATCAGCGACTGGACGTGAGTGCGTACCGTGGCCGCCGAGACCCCCAGCTTGGTGGCGATCCCGGCCGTGTCGAGGCCTTCCACCAGCAGCAGGAGGCATTCACGCTCCCGCCCGGTGAGGAACCCGGCGAGCCGGTGCGCATGGTCCTGCCGGCCCGGCGGCCGGGACGGGGCGGGCTTCGGCACGTCCACGACCACCTCACCGCGTTGCACCCGGTCGATGGCCCGCGTCAGCGCGGACACCCCCCGGGTCTTGTGCAGGTAGCCGGAGGCCCCGGCGTGCAGGGCCCGGCGGATCCCGTCGGTGTCCGGGTCCGCACTGAGCACCAGCACCTTGGTCTGGCTGCTGACGGCGAGCATCGGGCTGATGGCCGTGATCCCGTCGTCGCCGCCGAAGTTCCGGTCGATCAGGCACACGTCCGGCTGGGTCCGGCGGACGGTCTCGATCGTCTCCGGGACGCTGCGGGCCACGGTGACCTGGTAGCCCCGCTGCACCAGGACGGCGGACATGGCGTCCAGGAAGACGCTGTGGTCATCCCCGATCACGAGCCCGGTCACGGGACTGCCTGACGGTTCCCGCCGGGGGCTGGACCGGCCGGGAGGGGCCGCACCGGCACCACGATCCGGACGTGCGCGCCGCCCGACGCGGGCGCGCGGATCTCCAGCACCCCGCCGCACGACTCGAGCAGCGTGGTCACCACGCCGAGCCCCAGCGACGCCGCGCCGGGCGGGCCCTGGCCGAAGCCCGGGCCGTCATCGATCACGTCGAGCAGGGCCTGCTCACCCCGGGCCGAGACGGTGACCCCGACCCGGCCGTACGCTCCCGCGGCCCGGGCCGCGTTGTCCACCACGTTGGTCAGCACCCGCCACAGCAGGGCCGGGCTGGCCTCGACGGTCACCTCGGGCCCAGGCTCCAGGATCACCTCGGTCTCGTGCGCGATCCGGGCCAGCTGGGTCACCTGGCCGGCCAGCGAACGCAACTCGACCTGGGCCGAGGCCGGCACCCCGGCCCGGGCGGGGATCTCCTCGGCGATGATGTCCAGCAGCCGGGACATCTCCAGCGACAGCAAATCGAGCCGGTTGCCCGCATCCCCGGGCAGGTCCGCGTCCCCGCGCACGGCCTCGACCAGATATGACAGCGTGGTCATCTGATGGCCAAGATCATGCAGCAGGCCGCGCACGGCTAGCGGCTCCTCGACGTCTGACCGCCTGCGCCCCCGGCCCCGTCGCCGGTCCAACGACGGCTCCACGTGTTCCCCCCCGACCTTTTGTCCCCCTGCGCTCCCCGCACCGCCCCCCCGGGCGGCCGAGCCGGGCGTTACCCCGCGTGCCCTCCCCATCCTTACGCTTACCCTCCGGCACGGACTAGTCACCGGATGAGCTATTACGCACAGTTAACCATGCCTTGGCCAGGTCACGGCACCTTCGCCGCGGTACGCCGCGATCAGCGCCTGGCGCAGCGCCGGCTCGCCGAACCGCTGGCCGAGCCGGGCCTGGGCCGCCGCGGCCATCCGCGCCGCGGCCTGGGGCGAGTCCAGGAGGAACCCGATGGCGTCCGCCATCAGCGCCGGGTGGCCCGGCGGAACCAGCAGGCCGGTCTCGCCCGGCACCACCACGTCGCCCACCGAGTTCACCGCCGTCGCCACCACCGGGATACCGCACATCATCGCCTCGACCACCGCCGTGGGCAGGCCCTCATACCGGCTGGAGAGCACGAACACGTCGAACGCCGGCAGCAGTTCCGGGACGTTGACCCGCTGGCCGGTCAGCAGGACCCGGATCGAGGGGATCTCGCGGGCCTGGGCGGCGATCTGGCCGGCCAGTTCCCCGTCGCCCACCCAGACCCCGGTCACGCCGGGCCGGTCCAGCGCCTGCAGCGCGGCCAGGAAGTCCTCCGGGGCCTTCTGGTAGGTCAGCCGCCCGACCGTGCCGACGACGGTCGCGTCGCCGGGCAGGCCGAGCGCGGCCCGGGCCCGGGCCCGGGCGTCCACGTCCGCCACCGGGCCGTCCGCCACCGGGCCGTCCGCTACCACCCCGATTGTCCGGATTCGCTCGGGTGCGACCAGCTGACGGCGCACCGCCTCGACCGCCACCCCGGTGCCCACGCACAGCGCCAGGTCGGTGATCTGGCCCAGCCAGCGCTCGACCTGCACGTACGTCCGGCGCCGGGGGGCGGCCTGGAACTCGTGGAAGGGAAACCCGTGGTAGGTGTGCACCAGGCGGGGCACGCCGGCTCCGGTGCGCGGCCAGGCGCCCGACCACCCCGGCCTTGGCCGTATGCGTGTGCACGACGTCGAAATCCCGGCGGCCGAACAGTCTCCGGAGCCGGGCCAGGGCCCGCAGGTCGCTGCCGGGCGCGATAGGCGCCCGCAGCGCAGGCTCGATCAGGACTTCCAGCCCGCCCGCGGCGGCCCGCTCGAGGAGCAGCGGATCCCCGCTTCCGGTGATGATCGTCATCTGATAGGCGGCCGGGTCCATGATGAGCGCCCCGCGCAGCGCGTGCTGTCCCGCACCGCCCTCCAGCCGGGTGATGACCGTGGCCACCCGGACCGCCGCGTCCCCCATGAACCTCACCCCGGGTGACAGCTTGTCACTGCGTGGCTTATTTCCCCTGGTCGGGTGCCCGCAGGCCCGCGGCCCGGGCCACGCGTACCGCTTCCAGGCGGCTGTGCACGTCCAGCTTCGCGAAGATGTTCCGGGTGTGCGTCCGCACCGTGTCGGTGGAGATCAGCAGATCCTGGGCGATCTGGCGGCCCCGCTTGCCGTCCATCATGGCGAGCAGGACGTCCCGCTCCCGGGGGCTGAGCATCTCCAGCACATCCTCGTGCTCGCGGGCCCGGCTGACGTCGGCGCGCAGTTCGCTGAGGATCGCGCCGAGCATGTCCGGGGGGAACCAGGAATAGCCCTGGCACACGCCGCGGATCACGGTCTCCAGCTCGGCGGCGCCCTGCTCCTTGGCCACCCAGGCGCAGACGCCGGCCCGGGCCGCCTCCACCCCGTGCGCGATGTCGTGATCCGCGCTCAGCACGACCACCCGGGCCTCGGGCCGGGCCGCCACCAGGCCCTTCAGCACCTCTCCGACCGACGAGCCGAGCGGCTCGACCTCGATCGTGATCACGTCGGGGCGCAGCCCGCGGACGATCTCGAGCAGGTTGGGGTCGGTGACCGTGCATCGTCCCGCCACCCACAGGTCCATCGCCGCGGACAGCCGTGAAGCCAGCGCCTCGGTGACCATCAGATGGTCATCGACCAGCAGTATCCGTACCGGGTCCACGACCTCGCTGTGCACCGTCACGGTCGGCCGGTCCTCACCCAGATACATGACTCGCCTCCGCCACGCGAGCCGGGGAGTGCGGATCAGGACGCAGGGCACTCTCGTCCCTGACCGGGCCCACCGCGCGCCGGGCCGGGCTCTTCCACCGGCCGCTGGACCGGGACAGCCACGCGGCCGGGATCGCGTACAGGCCGATATAGGCGTCCAGCATCCGCATGAACGGGAAGAACACGCCGAGCAGCAGTAGCCGTGGCTGGCGCTCGAGCACCGCCACCACGCAGGTGAGCAGGTAGTCGGGCAGCACCACGCCGAACAGTACCGCGGTGAGCGTCAGATGGGCCGCGACCACCGCGTACACCTCGCCGAAGCCGGGCCAGGCCAGCGCGCCCCCGGCCAGTTCGGGCACCGCGAGCACGATCAGCGCCAGCGGGAGCAGGAAGAACAGCAGGCTCGACGTGATCAGCTCGATCAGCAGCAAGGTGACCATGCCGGTGAACAGGTTGGCCTGGGGCGGATGGCGCCGCACCGTCTGCCACAGCCCGATCGCCCACCGCTTGGTCTGGTTCACGTAGTCGCGGAGATTGTCCGGATCCTGCGTGATCGCCACCGCGTGCAGCGAGAAGCCGACCTTGCCCAGGCCCTTCTGGTACACCTCGAACGTCATGTTGAAGTCTTCGATCACCAGCCCGGGCGGGTTCATCTCGATGTGCGGCAGGACCTCGGTGCGGTAGAGGCTGGCGAAGCCGGGCACGATGGGCGTGGCGTTGACGCGCAGCCAGGTCTGGCCGAACTTCAGCGCTCGCTGGCCGATGCAGTAGATCCGGGTGCGGTGTCCGACCAGCACCTTGCCGCCCAGCGTCAGCCTCCGGTCCTGCCCGGTCCGCACGCAGCCAGCCACGGCCACCACCTGCGGATTGGCGAAGATGGGCAGCGCGGCGACGAAGTAGCCGGGCCCGACCCGGGTGTCGGCGTCGAGCAGCATCACCACGGGGAACCGGCTGATCAGGCCGAACCGGCCGATAGCCTCCTCGAGCGCCCCGGCCTTGCCCACGTTCTCCTGGGTCTCGATCACCCGCGCGCCGGAGCGCCGGGCGATCTCGACCGTGGCGTCGGTGGATCCGTCGGACACCACGTGGACGTTGTCCCGGGGGACCAGGGCCATGATGGACCGCAGGCTCTCCTCGAGGACCAGGGCCTCGTTGTGCGCCGGGATGAGCACCGCCACGTCGCGGGTGGTCAGTGGCGCAGCGGCCGCCCGGGAAACGGGCAGCGCGGGGCCGGCCGGGTCAGCGTCCACCGTGACGGCCATCACCGTTCCCCCCTTCCCCGTGCTAGCCAACTCCGGTGCTAGCCAACTCGGTGCTAGCCAACTCGGTGCTAGCCAGCCCCCGGCGCTGGCCGGTCAGCGATTCCACCAGCCGGACCAGGCCTACCGTCCCCCAAAGCGCGAAGTTGGCACCCAGTACGAAGATCAGCAGCACCCACCAGGGCATCATGACACCGCCGACGAAGTGCTGAGCGCGTGCGGGCCGGATGTCGGCAGCACGTGGCTCAGCGCGGACCAGGTGCCGGTGTCCTCATATCCGTACATCCACAGATAGATGCCGCCGATCTTGGCGCTCCGGGCCGCGGCGAACTTGGCCCGGGAACTCGCCGCGTTCTCGAACCACACGGTGTGCTCGTGACCGGCCGCGTCCCGGTAGCTGAACCAGGGCGCCTGACTCGCCTGGTCGTAGTGCGCGGCCGCATGGTGCTGCCGGGCCAGCCGCTGGGCCTGGAGCCAGCTGACGCCGGTGCCGTGCTGGCCCACCCAGTCGTAGCCGTAGAGCGGTACGCCGAGAATGATCTTGCTCGCCGGGATCTGCGTCTTGGCGTAGCGCAGCACGGCGCGTACCCAGCTGATCGGGGCCACCGGCCCGGGCGCGGAACTTGCCCAGTGGTAGTCGTAGCCCATCAGCCGGACCTGGTCGGCGGCGCGGCCGATAGCCGCGTAGTCCTGGGCCACGTTGCGCGGGTCCGTTCCCGCGTTGGTGGTCTTGGCGAACACCGCGACCGACAGCACCTTGCCCTGAGCGTGCAGGGCGTGGGCTAGCCGGGTGACGAAGGTGCTGAACGCCTGCCGGTCAGCCGGGTGCAGGTTCTCGTAGTCCACGTCGATCCCGGCGTACTGGTCCCGCTGCACCAGCGCCACGATGGCGGCCACCTGCGCCGCCATCAGCTCTGGCGAGTGCAGCATCCGGCCCACCGGCCCGTAGGACCATCTCCCGCCGGTGATGTTCGCGATGCTCGGCACGATCCGCTGGCCCGCCCCGCGAAGCCGCTGGATCTCGGCCGCGACCGGCGCGGCCTGCCCCGGAGGGTACTGCGTGTCGATCTGCCCGGAGTTGGTCAGCCCGTACATCCACGGCGACGCCTCGGTCACGTCCTGCCGGTGGCCGAGTACGACCGTGGTGCCGTGGCTGATGTTCCAGTACGGCATGGACGCCACCACCAGCGTGTGCCGGGCCGCGCTGCCCTGCAAGTTCACCATCGTCAGTCCCACTCCGGCGGCCCCGATCAGGACGGCGGCCAGCGACGCGGCACCGGCGAGCTTGTGCCGCGACTTCCTGGGCACCGTCGCCGGTGCCTGGCTGCCGCCGTGTGCCGTCTTCGTTGTCTCCGCCGTCTTCGTTGTCTCCGCCGTCGTCCTCGTCGCTCCGGTTCTCATCAGCCCGGCCCGCTCTCAGCTCACGGCAGCCGCCGTGACCCGGCCGGCCAGCTGGTCCTCGATCACGGCCTGGATGATGTCGTCCAGGCTCCGGGTGGGCCGGAAGCCGACCAGGTCCGCGGCGAGCCCGCAGTCCGGCACCCGGCGCTGCATGTCCTCGTAGCCGGAGCCGTACGCCTCCAGGTAGGAAGTGCGCTCGATCCCGGCCCCGGACCCGGTCGCCGCGATGACCCGCTCGGCCAGGCCCTCGATCGTGACCTGCTCGGTGCTGCCCAGGTTCACGGCCAGGCCGCTGGCCCGGTCGGAGGTGATCAGCCGGGTCAGTGCGGGCACCACGTCGTGCACGTGGCCGAAGCAGCGGATCTGCCGGCCGGTGCCGAACACGGTCAGCGGCTGGCCAGCCAGCCCCTGCCGGACGAAGCGCGGGATGACCATGCCGTAGCGGCCGGTCTGCCGTGGCCCCACGGTGTTGAAGAAGCGGACGATCACCGCGTTCAGGCCGAGCTCGCGGGCGTAGCCCCCGACCAGGCTCTCGTCGATCGCCTTGGCCTCGGAGTAGCTCCACCGCGACTTCAGCGGCGAGCCGATGATCCGGTCGTCGTCCTCCCGCAGCCCGATCTTGGTGTTCTTCCCGTAGATCTCGCTGGTGGACGCGACCAGCAGCCGGGCCCCGCTGCGGTGCGCGGCCTCGACCACGTTCTCCGTGCCCCGGACGTTGGTGCGCAGGCTGGACAGGGTGCGATCGCGGATGACGAAGGCGCCGACCGCCGCGGCCAGGTGGAACACCCAGTCTGCCCCGGCGGTCAGTTCCGCCACCGTGGCGCTGTCCAGGATGGACCCCTGCACCAGCCGGAAGGACGGGTCGTCGCTGACCGCCCGGAGATTACCCAGCCGCCCGGTGCTCAGGTCGTCGAGGCCGACCACCTGATGCCCGGCGGCCAGCAGTTCCTCGGTCAGGTGCGAGCCGATGAACCCGGCCGCGCCGGTCACGAAACATCTCATCGCGTGCTCCAGGTGCTCGTCCTCGGCCGCCACATCGTGCGCCACGCCTTGCGCTGGGCCAGCCGTTCGTAAAGGTCGTCGATCCGCGCGGTGACCGCCTCGACGCTGTACTCCTTCTCCACGGCGGGCTCGGGGATCCGCTGCCGCTGGCCGACGCTCACCTCGGCCGCCATCGCGGCCCGGATCCCGTCGGCTGTGGACGGCACCCGGCAGGCCCGCTCGGCGTCCAGGCCGTCCAGCGCCGGGCAGGTCGTGTACAGCACCGGGGCGCCGTTGGCCAGCGCCTCCAGCACCGACAGGCCGAAGGTCTCCTGCCGCGAGGACGCCACGAACAGGTCCATCGCGGACAGCATGGCCGACACGTCGTGCCGCTCTCCGGCGAAGATCACGCGGTCAGCCACCCCGTGCTCGCGGGCCGCTTGCTCCAGCCGGGCCTGCTCCTCGCCCTTGCCCACGATCATGAGCCTGACCTTGTCGCTGAGCAGCGCCGAGGCCGCCGCGATGACCATGTCGAACTGCTTGTTCGGGTCGAGCCGCCCGAGCACGCCGATGAGGTAGACGTCGTCACCGACCCCGAACTCGGCCCGGATCCGCTGCCGTGCCGTCTCGTCGAACGCCACCCGCTGCAGGTCCACCCCGTTCGGGATGACGGTCACCCGCTTGCGCCGCACTCCCCACTGCTCCAGCCGCTCCCGGACCGTGCCGGAGACCGCGACCGTCATGTCGGAGAGCATCTCGGTGCCCAGGTACAGGGCGCGGACGCTCAGCGTCATCGGCCTGCGCTCCAGGTGCGTCTCGCCGATCGAGTGCTCGGTGCTCAGCACGACGGGCGTCCCGGCCAGCCAGGCCGCGGCCCGGCCGTAGACCTGCGAGCGGTAGAGGTGGGCGTGCACCACGTCGTACCGGCCGTCCCGGATCAGCCTGCGCAGCCGGAGCAGGGCGGACAGCTGGGTGTTGCGGGTCATCCCCATGTCCCGGACCCGGCCGCCGTCGGCGCGGATCATGTCCGCGACTGGCCCCGGGTTGTAGAGCGTGACGACCTCGCTGTTGTGCCGGGTCTGCTGCAGGATGGAGCGGAGCTGGAGCTCAGCACCGCCTACCCCCAGGCCGGTGATCACGTGCAAGACCTTCATGGTCAACCTCCAGTGAGGCGATAGGAACGGATGGCCCGGGAGACGGTGGCCCCCGCCTCGGCCGCGACGCTGGTCACGGTGCGGGCCAGCACGGCCAGGTCGAGCCAGAAAGACCAGTACTCGATGTAGTAGTTGTCGAACCGGGCCCGGTCGCTGATCGAGGTGTCACCGTTCAGCCGGTGCACCTGGGACCACCCGGTCATCCCGGCCGGCACCCGCTGCCGGCCCGCGTATCCCGGTACCGACTGGCTGAACTGCCGCACGAAATGCGGCCGTTCCGGGCGCGGCCCGGCCAGGGACATGTCGCCGCGCAGGACGCTGACCAGCTGCGGCAGCTCGTCGATGTGCGTGACCCGCAGGAATCGGCCCAGCGCGCCGCACTGACTGGCGGGCACGGCCCAGGAGGTATCCGGGTCGCCGTGCTGGCCCAGCGTCCGCAGCTTGACGATCTCGGCCAGCTCACCCTGGCCGACCACGCGGACCTGGCGGAACAGCGCCGGGCGGCGCAGCGTCAGCCGGACGGCCAGGGCGCTCACGCCGAGCAGCGGCGCGGCCAGCACCAGCGCCACCGCCGCGACCAGCACGTCGAAGGTGCGCTTCAGCATCCGGCCGAGCGGCGCCGGGCCCCCCCACGCCGGCCGGCGCAGTGGGATCAGCGGAACCCCCCACACCTCGTCCAGGCAGGCCACCGGCACGGCCGCGCCCAGCCCGGGCAGCCGGGGCAGCACGCACACGTCGGCGGCCAGCGGCCGGCTAGCGCGCAGCGCGCTGGCCAGCTCCGCATCGGGGATCGCCGGGTCACACACGATCACCCGGCTGACGCCCTGCCGGGCGGCCAGCGCGCCGAGATCACTCACCCCGCCGACCACGGGCAGCGACGGAACCAGTGCGGAGGCAGGCGTGTGGTCCAGGAAGCCGATCGGGCGCAGCCCCAGCTCGGGGTGCTCATCCAGCAGCGTGGCCAGCTGGCGGCCCTCGGGTCCGGCCCCGACCAGTACGGCCCGCTCGGTCAGGCGGCCGTGCCGGTGCGCCGAGCGCAGGACCGCGGAGGCGGCCACCCGGGCCGCGAGCAGCAGCCCGGCGGTGCCCACCGCGAGCGCCCCCGCGTGCCCCGGCGTGATCCAGGGCGCGACGGCCAGGGCAGGTACGGCCGCCGCCACGACGATGCGTCCCGACTGGTCACCGACGCGCAGGCAGATCCGCAGCCGGTGCAGGCCGATGGCGGACAGCACCAGGAACACGGCGGCCGCGTACCCGGCGGCCAGCCAGCCGCTCAGTCCGCCCGCCAGCCCGGCCACGGCCGCCGCGGCCGCCAGTGCCGTCAGGTCGGCCAGCGGCATCGCCACGGCGGCTGCGACCCGCCCGGTGCTTGCCGGGGAACTCACCGCACTCACGTGTCCCAGAGAACCCCGCGCGGGCCGCTCGGCCGGGCCTGCGGCCCAGGCTCGCTCGCCGGTCTGGGACACGCTCACCGGCCGGCCCCCACGGCCACGCTCGGCCGCCCCGTGCCCGCGTCAGCCAGCCGGCGGCCGACGGTCCGGGCCGCGTGGTCCGCGCCGTACACGAACCGCATGACCGGGCCGAAGGTCGGGGCGACCCCCGGGCCCACCACGAACAGCCCGGGGGCGCTGGTCTGGTAGTCGCGGTCCACCACGGGGGTGCCCGCCACGGTCTGCAGCCGGGACCGCAGCCTCGCGTCGAGGAAGGTCAGCCGGCTCAGGTCCGGCCGGTAGCCGGTGGCCGCGATGACGTGGTCCACCGCCATCTCGATCCGGGCGCCAGAGCTGTGCGCCAGGCCGAGCCAGGCCCCTTCGGGCCCGGACTCCGCCCGGTCCAGCGCCAGGCCGCCCAGGACCGGGAACTCACCCTCCACCCGGCCGCGCAGCCAGCTGGCGCCGGCTGGGCCGAGCGCGGTCCTGGCCCGGCGGACCCGGCTGGCCTCGGACAGGTGCCGGAACATGGCCGGCTTACGTGAGTAGAACCAGGTGCCCCAGCCTGAGCCCAGGCCGGCCTCCGGCTCGCGGAGCCGCTGGCGCAGCGGACGGTCCGGGCGAAGCGGCGGGCCGTTCCAGATCGCGTGGTCCGCGCGCATGACGATCTGGACCTGGGCCCCGTGCTCGTGCAGCAGCGCCGCCGACTCGAGGGCGGACTGGCCGGCCCCGACCACGATGACCCGCTGGCCAGCGAACGCGGCCAGATCGGTGTGCGCCGAGCTGTGCGTGCACACCCCGGCGGGCAGTGCGGCCAGCTGCTCGGGCAGGTAGGCGAAGTGCTCGACCCCTACCGCCACGACCACCTGGCGGGCCAGCAGCGTCTCCCCGTCCGCCAGGCTGAGCTCGTAGCCGTCCCCGGCCGGCGACACCCCGGTCACCAGCACTTCCTCGACGTTCAGGTTCGCGGCCGACTGGAACCACTGGCCGTAGGCCACGAACGTGTCCAGCGGCACGGGCAGGCCGTAGTCCGCATAAGGACGCTCGGTCTCGCGGCAGAACGCGGCCAGGGTCAGCGCGGCCGCCGGGTCGGACAGGTTGGAGGCGAAGCCCTGGGACTTCAGGAACATGCCCTGGGGCATGCTCGCCCGCCACAGGTGCATCGGCAGCCCGAACTGCCGGACGCTCCGCCCGGACCGGCGCAGATGCGCAGCGACCGAGAGCCCGTATGGGCCCGCCCCCACAATGGCCACATCGGTGATGCCGTTCATACTCGTTCCCCCTGTGCGTTGAATTCGGTGATGTCCGCGGTGTCCAGGGACTTCCGGGTATCCCGGGAGACCCGCGGCCCGGGACGATAACGAGGTCCGTCCGCGGCGCGTAGCAGCGCGGACGGACCCCGGGCTTTCGATTGGCTGACCCGCGCCCGCCGGGTGACGCCTCGCCAGGCCATCCGCGCGCACATCAGGGCGAACGGCCGCAGGTCATCGCGGGCCAGCCAGGCGACCTCGTCCACCTGGCGCAGCGACGCCGCCCAGGACCGCAGCCCCAGCTCGCCCCGGCGCCAGTAGCCGACCGCGCCGAGCGGGTCGTAGTTCTCGACCAGGAAGCGCCGGCCCCGCGTCATCTCCCCGGCCTGGACCGGCTGCCCGGTCAGGTCGAGATACGCGGCCCGGGCTACGTCGACCCCGGTCCCGGTGGTGAACAGCCGGAACTGGGCGCCGAGGCGCGGGTTGAAGTCGAGCAGCTTGTACTGGGCGTCCCGCGGGTCGAAGCGCAGGTCGAGGTCGGCGATCCCGCGGAAGCCGATCATGGCGGCCATCGCGGTGACCTGCTCCTGCAGGAGGCTGTTCGGTTCCGCCCGGCCCAGGCTGGTCAGCCCGGCGTAGGCCGGGTAGGAGCGGTCCTTGACCCCGGTGAACGCGGTCTGGCAACGACTGGCCGAGTCGAAGTAGCCATGGAAGAACCAGTCCTGGCCGGGGGCCGGGGGGATGTACTCCTGCAGCATGAGCCCGGTGCTCGTGTCGTGAGCACACGCGCATATCTCCCGCAGCTCCGACAGCGTCGCCACGATCGTGGTACTCCGCAACTGCTGGCCCGCGGTCCCCCGCCAGGGTGTGGTGAGCTTCGCGATGAGCGGGAAGCCCGCCCGGGCCGCGAAACTCGCGGCCTCCCCGGGTGACCAGACCAGCATGGCCTGCGGAGTCGGCACCCCCAGGTCCCGGCAGAGCTGGAACATCGAGTACTTGCCGGCCAGCCGCCGGGGCAGGTCCGCCGGGGGCCGCGGGAACGTGAACGCCTCGCGGAGCACATCCCCGTGCTCGGCCAGGAAGATCGCGCCCGCGTCGTCGGTCGCGTACAGCACCGCCCGGCGCCCGATCTGGCTGGCCAGGTCGAACAGGCCAGACAGGGTCCGTTGCGGGTCCTCGGGGCTCGGCTGCCAGAAGAAGCGGCCGGTCAGGTAGCGGGAACTCGCGGCCGGGGCCCAGGCCCCCTCGTGCACGCCGTACACCGGCACGCCCAGCCGTCCCAGGCTGCGGATCACACCCAGGCTGCCGTGGTGCAGCAGGTTCTGGTCGAACTTGAGCACCACCGCGGGGGTACTCCAGTCGGCGGCCCGGAGATCGGTGATCATCGCGGAGGTCTTCACACCACGACGCGGTGGGCCGCGCTGTCGAACTGGTAGGTGGCGTCCAGGACCAGCGGGCAGTCCTGCGCCCAGGAGTAGTCCAGTCCGGGATGCAGGGTGTGCGCCAGGGCCAGGTCGAAGGCCGCCCCCTGCGGGGCCGCCACACTGCACAGCTGCCGTCCGCTGGGCAGATCGAGCACCGGGATCAGCGGGTCGTAGTAGCAGACCTCGGCGCCCTCCCGGATCAGCCCCTCGATGATGGGCACGGCCGGAGACTCACGCAGGTCGCGCACGCCGGCCTTGTAGCTGGCGCCGATCACGACGACCCGCGCGCCGGCCAGCGGCCGGCCGGCGGCCGTCATGACCTCGGCGGCCCGCTCGACTACCCGTTCCGGGCGCAGCTGGATCGACTTCATGGCCTGCTCGATCAGCGGCGAGGCGTGGTCCCGCGCGTTCAGCTGCCAGAGTAGGTAGTGCGGGTCACAGGGGATGCAGTGACCGCCCACGCCGGGCCCGGGGAACACGCCGAGGAAGCCGTACGGCTTGGTGCCCGCGGCCAGCGTGACCTCGATCGGGTCCAGGCCCAGCGTGCCGCACGCGTCGGCGAACTCGTTGGCCAGGGCCAGGGACACGGCCCGGAAGATGTTCTCGTAGAGCTTGGTGGCCTCGGCGGCGTCGGGCGAGCTGACCAGGTACACCGAGTCGGTGAGCCGGCCGATGACCTCGGCGGCCCGGCTGGTGCAGGCCTCGGTGGCCCCGCCGACGACCCGCGGCGTCTCGCTCTGCAGGTGGTCGGCGTTGCCCGGGTCGATCCGCTCCGGGCTGAAGGCGACGTTGATGTCGGTGCCGGCGGTCAGCCCCCGCTGCCGCAGCGGCTCGGTGAGCAGATCACGGGTGGTGCCGACGTAGCTGGTGGAGGTCAGGATGATCATCTGGCCGGGTACGGCGTACTGCACCACGGCCGCACAGGCGGCGCGCAGCGCGGCCAGGTTCGGGGTCTGGTTCGTGTCCACCGGGGTCGGCACGCAGATGATGACCGTCTCCGCGGCGGCAGCCGCGGCCGGGTCGGTGGTCAGCTCCAGCGAGCCGTCCGCCAGGGCCGCGGCGAGGCGCTCCTGGTCGGCTTCGGTAAGGTCCGCGCCGCGGGCGGAGATATCCAGCAGCCGCTGCTCGCTGACGTCAATGCCGATGATCCGCGGGCTCTTGCCGTGCAATTCCACCGCAGTCGGCAGCCCGACGTAGCCTAGGCCGACAATGGCCACCGAGTTGGTGGCGACCGGGTCAGCGGTCGCCAGCCCATGGCCATTTCCATGGCCGCCATCTTGCCCGTGACCTGGCGTTTCGAATGTGATCAGCCTGTTGCGCAGCTGATTCTCCCGCCCGTCGATCGCAAGCGAAAGTCGATGTTCGGCCACTATGCCCCCTGGGCCTTGAGCTAGGCGAAAGCCCCCTGACGCCTAGCGGTTTTCTTGGTGTGATTCCGACAGTGCCATCCGCCTCCCCCGGCTGGATCGCTCAAGGGGGGTAGGCACCCTAGGCAGGGTGAGGGAGATTAACCGGCCCGGCTGCGCTCTCTCCGGCCCGCCGGGGCCGGCAGGCCAGCTGGTGCCTAGCCCGTTTGGCCCACAGCCGGGGCGCCGTGTCCGCCTCGCCGATGTAGGTCCGGGGCAGCGCGTGCCGGCTGGTGTACGCCGACGCCCAGATGGCGCAGCCGTAGTCATAGCCCGTGTCCCGTACCTGGGCGACCGCCTCGGCGTCGAGGGCGCCGTAGGGGTAGCAGAACCCGCTGACCGGCTTTCCGGTGACCTCCTGCAGGATGCGGCGGCTGCCGCCGACCTCCTCGGCCAGCGCGTGCTGGGCTGCAGGCAGCCGGACATGCCGTAGCCCGTGCGAGCCGATCTCGATGCCTGCCTGGGCCAGGTCCCGCACCTGGCGGGCGTCCATCAGCGGTTTGCGCGGCCCCTCGGGATCCCACGCGTTGTCCCCGCCCAGCCGGCCGGCGATGACGAACACGGTCGCGCCGAACCCGGACCGCTGCAGAACCGGCAGCGCATGCCGGGCGAAATCGGCGTAGCCGTCGTCGAAGGTGAGCCCGACCAGCCCAGCGGCGTCTCCCGCCGCGCGGGCGGCGAGCAAGTCCCGGACGGAGGTGCCGCGCAGGCCGCGGCGGACGAGCCAGCGCATCTGCTGCTCGAACCGCGGCGGGCTCACCGTGACCAGGTACGGGTCGGCCTGGTAAGGCTCCACCGAGTGATACATCAGCACCAGGGGCATCCCCGGTGCGCTTCCTGAATTGTTCCCCCGACTAAGACTATTTCCCTGATTCAGGCCATCACTGACCGCCTGCGTCATCACTACCCCCGTTGCCCCACCTCTGGGGCGCCGCAGGTTGGGCAGCCCCATGCCCGGCCAGCGTAAGGGGAGCAAATACGGACTGGCTCCTTTCTTTGGGCGGTTTCCGCTACTCCATCTGAGGGTGCGGGCCGGATTACGCCGCTAGGCCATTGCGGCTAATCATTTTGGCCTAATCCAGGTGGCCGGGACCCAGGCGTCCGGGACCCGGCGTCCGGGAACGCGGCGGCGGCTGGCGCCGGGCTACTCGTCGGCGACGATGGAGCCGACCCGCTCGCCCAGCGCCGGGTCACGCCTGGTCAGCACCGCGGCGTAGATCACCGAAACGATCAGGATGCCCAGCGCGACGTAGGGGAACCAGCTGTACGGCGCCGACTGCCCGGGCTTGGACAGGTAGTAGACCGGGACGGCGATCGCGATCATCCCGAGCACCGGCAGCACCGCGTGCTTGATCACGCTGAACTCGGACGGCCGGAACTTCCGGTAGTAGAACGGCAGCGCCAGGTTGGCCAGGAAGTACACGACCAGGACCAGGATCGTGCCCATCGTGCCGGACTCGTCGAAGTAGGTCAGCCCGTCCATGCTGCCGCCGTGCCCGAAGATCAGGTGGCCGAGCGCCCAGACGCCGATGATCACGCTGGCGATCCCGACGAAGGTGAAGATGGCGTTCCTCGGCACCTGCCGGGACGGCTCCACCCGGCCGATCCAGCGCGGCAGCACACCCTCGCGGCCGGCGTTGAAGATCAGCCGGGCTTGTGAGTTCACCGCCGCGATGAGCACGCCCAGGGTGGAGGTCAGCCCGGCCAGGTACGCGAAGAAGGCCAGGCTGGCCGCGGCGCCGTGGGCGACGGTGATGAAGGGGACCAGGACCGATGGGCTGGTCAGCTTGGCCTCGTTGTAGCCGAAACCGGTGACCGTGGCGTAGGCGAACAGCAGGTAGCTGACCCCCATCAGCGCGATGGACAAGAAGACCGCCCGCGGCACGTTGCGCCGCGGGTTGCCGGTCTCCTCGGCCAGCGCGGCCGAATTCTCCCAGCCGATAAACAGGTAGATGGCGAGCGGGAAGCCCGCGGCCAGGCCGGTGAAGCCGTGGGTGATGTTGTGCGGCTCGAACGGTGCGAGGCTCAGCTGCCCGCCGTTCTGGACCAGCACCACGACGGACACGACGACCAGGACCAGCATCTCGAAACCGAAGAAAAAGCCCGCCAGCTTGGTCGACACGCCGACCCCGCGGAGCATCATCACCACGGCGCCCGCGGTGAGCACGATCGACAGGATGATCCACGGGATGTTCCAGCCCAGGTAGTACGACAGCGTGTAACCCAGGAACCAGCCGGAGACGACGAGCACCGACGAGATCGCGATGATGTATCCCGCCCCGCAGAGCAGCGCGGTCGTCACCGCGCTGGTCCCGCCGAAGCTCTTGCCCACGAAGGTGATGAACCCGCCGGTCGACGGCTGGGCCCGGGAGAACTGGGACAGCGTGTTACCCAGCAGCGCGATCGCGATCACCGCTGCCACGATCGTCAGCGGCGCCCCGATCCCCGCCGTGATGACGATGAGGCCGAACCCGAAGAAGAAGCTGTAGGCCGGGCCGATGTTCGCCATCGTCGAGGCCGAGATGTCCACCAGGCTGAGCGCGCCCCGGTGCAGCCGGTCCGCCGACTCCGGCGCCTTCGTCTCGGAAAACGGAGTAGAAGCCATATCACTCATGTCCACCCCTTGATCGGTGGCCAGACCGTAACTCAGCGGCGATAACGAGCACAAGATTCTTTGATTCACGAAACGATGTCCTTTTGCTGGAAGCGCCGGAAGGCCAGCGCGAGAAGCACGATCCCGTAGCATCCGCACACCGAGGCGCCCTCGAGCATGCCGCTCCAGGAGATCTGCGGCTGGACCGCGTCCAGCCAGGCGTACTGCCAGTGCGACGGCAGGATCTCCCGCCAGGAGCCGAGCGCGGTGACCTGGTCGAGGATGGCGGACAGGATCATCAGGCCCACGGCGCCGCCGACCGCGCCGAGCGGGGAGTCGGTCGAGACCGAGAGCAGGAACGCGATCCCGGCCACCGCGATCTCGGTGATGAGCACGTACCCCACCACGATGAGCATCCGGGCCACCGCCTGGCCGGCCGGCAGCTGCACCCCGGTGCCCGGCAGCCGGAGCGGATGCCAGCCGAACGCGGCCGTCCCCGCCACCAGGGACATCACCGGCAGGGTGACCACCCCGATCGTGGCGTAGGCCAGCGCCACCGCTAGTTTCTGGCGGAGCAGCCGGGCCCGCGGGACCGGCGCGGCCAGCAGGTAGCGCAGCGACGACCAGCTCGCCTCGCTGGCCACCGTGTCGCCGCAGAACAGCGCGACCACCACGACGAGCAGGAAGCCAGTCGACACGAACAGGCTGAACGCCGCGAAGTTGAGGCCGCCGTCGGTGGCCACCACGACCAGCCCCGGGGTGCCGTTCTGCGCCGAAGCCGGCCCGCTGATCTTGAACGCGGCGACCAGGATCCAGGGCAGCGCGACCAGCACCGCGAAGGCCACGACGGTCCGCCAGCGCCGGAGCTGGCGGACGAACTCGACCCGGAACGGCAGGGTCCGGCGCACCCGGTACCCCGGTGCTTCTACTGAGGCAGCGCTCACTGGTCACTCTCCGGGGTGCCGATCAGGGCCAGGAACGCGTCCTCGAGCCGGCGGCCCGGGCCCACCCGGTCCACCGGGATCCCGGCTCCGACCAAGGCCGCGACCACTGCCGACGGGGCAACCCCGTTGGGCCGCACGACGACGCCGTCCGGATGGGGGTCCGCCGCCTCGATGCCGTCCAGCCCGCGCAGCACCAGGACGGCCCGCTGCGCCTGGGAGGTGCCCACGACCAGGGCCGCGCCGTCTCCGGAGATCTCGGTGACCGGGCCGGCCGCGAGGCCGCGGCCGCGGTGCATCACGACCAGGTGGGTGCAGGTCTGCTCCACCTCGCCGAGCAGGTGACTGGACAGGATCACGGTCCGGCCCCCGGCCGCGTAACCGAGCAGCACCTCGCGCATCTCCCTGATCTGCGGCGGGTCCAGGCCGTTCATCGGCTCGTCGAGGACCAGCAGGTCGGGCAGGCCGAGCATGGCCTGGGCGATGGCCAGCCGCTGGCTCATCCCCCGCGAGTAGGACCGGACCCGGCGGTCGAGGGCCGCGCCCAGCCCGGCGATCTGCAAGACCTCCTCCAGATGCGCGCCGCCGGCCGGACGCCCGGTCGCCCGCCAGTAGAGGTCCAGGTTGGCCCGGCCGGACAGGTGGGGCAGGAAACCGGGCCCTTCCACGAACGAGCCCAGCCGGGACAGCGCGGCCGCGCCGGGACGGACCTGCTGGCCGAAGATCGTGATCGTCCCGGCGTCCGGTTTGACCAGGCCCATCAGCGCGCGCAGCGTGGTGGTCTTCCCGGCGCCGTTTGGCCCCAGCAGGCCGAGGATCTGGCCCGGCTCCACGCGCAGCGACAGCCCGTCCACCGCGAGCTGGCCGTCCCGGTAGCGCTTGGTCAAGCCAGTGATCTCCAGCGGGACGCGGGGATCACCGGCCACCGAGGCTGAGTGCCGCCGCCGGGCCAGCAGGATCACCGCCGCCGCGGCCAGCGCGGCGACCGGCGCGGCCCAGGTCCACCAGGCCGCGCCGCCCCCGACGATCTGCAGCGCCGGATCCGACGGCACGGACAGGCCCGGGGCGGCCAGCGTCACCCGGTAGGCCGCTGCCGTCCGCGACGTGGCGTAGCCGAAGTCGGTACTGGTCAAGACCAGGCGGAGCCGGTGCCCCGCGGCGAACTGGTAGTCCATCGCAGGCAGCGTCACGGTGACCGTCCGGCCCGCGGTGTTTGCAGCACTGTTTGCCGCCCCGGTCACGCGCACCGGCGCCACCAGCCCGAACGGCAGCGTGGCGTTGCCGGCCTGGTCGACGTCGTAGACCGCGGCGAAGACGGTGATGTCGGCGGCGCCGCTGAGCCGGACCCGGACGGTGGCCGAGCCGGTCTGCTGCAGCGGCGCGGCGAGCGGGGCCGAGGTGAACGCGGCGCTCTGGCCGGGCATCGGGAGGCCCAGGCCACCGGTCCCCAGGCCAGGCAGCACCGACAGGGACGGCGGCGCGCCGCCCGGCGGGTTGAGGATGGTCTGCGCAGGCCCGCGGAGCCGGACCCCGGCGCGCTGGGTCCCGGCCAGACCGGGGTAGCGCGGCGCGGTGGCCACGCCGAGTTGCTGCTGCCCGGTCGAGGCGTCGAAGCCCAGTTCCCGGCTGACCGCGAAGGCCGGGGCGCCGGGGGTGGCCAGGACCGGCGTACGGGCCGGCTTGAGCCAGCGCTCGAACCACTGCTTGGTGAGCTGGTTCACCTGGCTGGTCTCCTGGTTCCCCCCGTCGTGGCCGCCCGCGAACCAGACCATGTCCACCGGCGCGCCGCCCCGGCGGATGGCCTGGTAGTTCGCGTTCGCCTGGTCCAGACCGAACAGTGAGTCGTTCTCGCCCTGGATCAGCAGGGTGGGCGCGCCGATCCGGCCGTCCACGCTGGACGGGCTGGACCGCTCGAGCAGGGAGATCGCCGCCGCGGTGGGCCGCCCGGCCGTGGCCACCCGCTGGTACATGGCACAGAGCGCGGGCAGGAACCGGCCGCACAGTGCCTCAGAAATCGGCGCATCAGAAATCGGGGCTTGAGAACTCGGCGCCGGGGATACACCGGCCGTGCCCTGGGTGAAGAGCAGTCCGGCCCACTGCTTCTTGAACACCCCGCCGGCCGGCCCCGGGGGGACACCCGGGCCGGACGCGGCGTTAGGGAAAAGCGCGGTGGCCAGGTTGTACCAGGTGGTCTGGGGGACAACCGCATCGATCCGGTGGTCGTAGGCGGCGGCGAGCAGCGCGAGCGCGCCGCCGTATGACGCGCCGGTGATGCCGACCCGCGGATCTCCCGGCCCGTCCAGCCTGACCCGCGGCTGCCGGGCCAGCCAGCTCACCAGTTGCCGGACGTCGGCCACCTCGTAGTCGGGCGCGTCGAGGGCGACCTGGCCGGTGGACCGGCCGAAGCCCCGCGCCGACCAGGTGAGCACCGCGAAGCCGGCCCGGGCCAGCTGCTCGGCTTCGGGCCAGACCGCCTCCTTCGTCTCCCCGAAACCGTGGGCCAGCAGGATCGCGGGCACCCGGCCGTGGCCCGGCGGGGTGAAGAACGTGGCGTCCAGCGACACGTGCTGGTCGTGTCCCGGCCCGTCGGTCACCGCGATCCGCAGCGGCCGCGCCGTGACCGCCACCGGCTGGCGGGCCACGACGACCACCGTCACCGCCACGGCCCCGAGGACCACGACCAGAGCCGCCAGCGCGGCGAGCTTGCGGCCTCGGGGACGGCTGGGAGAATCCATGACTGGGACGGTAGCAACGCGGCCCGGGAGACGAATATGAGCATGGACGCGCTCATCGAGCGGATGGAAGCGCTACTCGGTCCGCTGCAGGAAGCCGGGGACGCCCGCCGCTTCTTCCATGCCACCTACCTGCGCACCACCCGGGCGGTGCGCGACGCGCTGCGGGCCGGGCTGTTCAGCGACCCGGAGTGGGTGGAAGGCTGGGACGTCGCGTTCGCGGACCTCTATCTCGACGCACTGGCTGCGGACTCCGGCGGCGGGCCCGTCTCGCGACCGTGGGCGGTCGCGTTCCGGGCCGCGCGGGAGCAGCCGTCCGCGCCCGCGCTGCGGCACGTCCTGCTGGGCATGAACGCGCACATCAACTACGACCTGCCGCAGGCCCTGCTCGCCGTGATCAGCCCTGGGGAGTTCGCGGATCTGGCCGTCGTCGCCCGGCGCCGGGCCGACCATCAGCGCATCGACGAGGTACTGTCCCGCCGGGTCGGCGCCGAGGACGAGGAACTGGCCCGGATCGGTGCTCCCCGTTCGCTGACCGACACCCTGCTCGGCCCCGCGAACCAGGCCGCCAGCCGCCGCTTCCTGCGTGAGTCGCGAGCCAAGGTCTGGCACAACGCCGTGGCCCTGAACGCTGCCCGGGCTCGCGGTCCGGCCGCGTACACCGGGCGGCTCCGGGAGCTGGAGACCCTGAGCGCCGCGCGGGTAGCGGAACTGGAACGCCCGGGGCAGGTGCTGCTGCGGCTCGCGGTGCGCGGCTTCGGTGTCCGGCTGCCCGGTCCGGGCGGCTCCGTCGAATCCGGCCCCGGCTCGAATCCGGCCCCGTCGAACCCGGCCCGGCCGGCGCGCCGCGATCATCGCACCCGAGCCGGCTGCGTTCCTTCGACCCGGTACGCGTGGCTGACCTGGAGTTCCGCGCCTGGGTGGGTTATTACCGGCGGGACTGGCCTGCGGTACTGCGGGCCTCGGTCGGCCTGGTCCGGGCCGGGTTCGGGATGGACTGGACGCGCACCCTGCACGGGGCCTGGCTGGTGCTGCGGGCCAACCAGCTGTGGGCGCCCGCCGACAACGACCCGGACGGCGCGCGGCGCTGCATGCGCCGCTTCTATGGTCTGCTGCGGATCAGCTACGGCGAGCCCCGGGACGTGGCCGAGGCGGCCCGGCGCGAAGTTGACTGGTGGCGAGCACATCGCGAGCGCCAGCACGCCGCGGACCACCTCGACGGCGATGACGAGCTGGTCCATTCGCTGGTCCGGCTGTATACGTTCCTGTACGGCGAGCCGGAGGCGGCCGTCCGGCCGGCTGCGGTGTACCGCACCGAGGCCATGGACCTCTCCGATCAGTGGGTGGCCGAAGGCTGCCCTTCGGACAGCCCACTGCTGGCCCGGGAGCACGCGGCGCTGGTCCGCTCCTACGCGGCCCTGCTCGCCGCCGTGCACCGCTAAGTCGTGCACCACTAAGTCGTGCACCACTGGGCCCGGGGCTCACGATCCAGGCCGCCCGCGCATCCCCAGCGCTCCCCCCCGGCCGGGCTACTGATCCGGAAGGGGAGCGCCTCGCGCTCAGGCGCAGTCGTCCATCTCGGCGGGTTCGGTCTTGCGGTCCGTAAACAGGAGCCGCTGTTGTGCCGCGATGAGCAGCGGCATCATTGTGATCACATCGTCCCGGCCTTGCCGGCATCCGGCCGCCCAGGCTGCCTTGTCCTGAGCGTGCCGATCGGCGACGGCCTTGTAGCGCTCGGTCTCAGATTGCCAGTGGCGAATCTCCCTGCGCATCTGCTGCCGGGCGTGGGACACCATAGTGGCCGCCCGGAGCGAGGTGAATCCCCAGCCTGCTATCGCCCCCGCGAGAAACCAGACCAGGGTCAGGAAAACTTCCATCTGCTCACCCGCCGCCTGCGGGCCGCCAGCGAAGCGAGAATCCCGGGCGCGCGCTTTCCCCGAAAAGATCGGCGCCCGGGCCCTTGCGTATCGCTGGCCGCGATGTACCGTGGTTCATGCCATACCTTTCGTATGTATGGTTGGGATGAGAAGGCTTTTTAGCTGGGGCCGGCGGCGCCACCGCCGGCCCGGCTTCGTATCGTGGGTCCGGTGAATTGACCCGGGTGGACGTCGTGAACCCCGGCCTATCGCGGCGGTGCCCGGGCGGGCGGCGAGAGGCCGCGGCAATCCAACGTCTGGAGCATTCTCCGGTAACGCCGCCTGCTGATCATCGCGGCCACCTCCTGCGCTCCGCGCGAGCGGGCCTCTCCATTTCATTGAACGGCACTAATCAACGTAGGGCAAGATGCAGTGCAGATTGCACGGCAATTCGTCATGCAAACTTCACGTAGGGCCCCACCTGGCACTGAGCTTTAACTCAGTCACACGCCACCGGCTCTACTCTCAGCCGGAGGAGGCGGGATGGATTCCTTCTGACCGCGCCAGTCAGACCGTCCGGCATCGCCGGCTCGCCGCCGAGCTACGCCGCCTACGCGAGCACGCCGGCCTGACCGGCGACGAAGCAGGCGAGCGCCTCGGCTGGTCAGGATTCAAGATCAGCCGGATAGAGACTCACCGCATCGGCGTCAAGCCGACCGACCTCAGCAAGTTGCTGGACCGGTACGCGGTGGACCTCTCAGCCCGGGAGGAACTCACCCGATTCGCCCTTGAATCGAGTCGGGCGGGCTCGCTGGAGTCAGCGGTGGCCGGGCTTCCTGCCGACTACGCCGACTATCTCCCGGCCGCGAATGAGGCCTCTTCCCTCTGCAACTGGGATCCGGTGGTGGTACCGGGATAGTGACGACCGGGCGTTTATCTACGTGCAATTCACCCAGGTGCACGACGTCCCCTTGCACGACCTGGTGACAGCCAGCACAGCTTAAGCTGCAGTGCAGATTGCACAGCAATTAGACATGCAAACTTCACAAAGGACCCCGACAGGCACTAAGCTCTGATTGAGTCGCACGCCACCGGCACTACCCTCGGCCGGAGGAGGCGGGATGGATGTCCTCTGACCCCGTCAGTCAGACCATCCGGAGTCGCCGGTTCGCCCACGAGCTGCGCCGTCTGCGTGAGCAGGCCGGGCTCACCGGAGACGAAGCCGCGGACCGGCTCGGCTGGTCAAGTTCCAAGATCAGCCGCATCGAGACCAACCGGATCGGCGTGAAGCGCGCTGACCTCATCAGGCTGCTCGACCTCTATGAGGTCAGCCCTGGCCATCGTGACGAACTGCAGGCCCTGGCCAGCGAACCGACTGGAATCGGCCTCCTCAGGGTTCGGTCATCCAGCCTGACCGCCGAATTGTCGTCCTATATCGGCGAAGAAGCCGCAGCAAGCTCCGTCTGGAACTGGGAGCCCCAGATCGTCCCGGGACTTCTCCAGACCGAAGGCTACGCCCGCGCGATCCTTGAGGGCTTTAAGACAGTAATGCCAACTACCCGGGAAGAGGTTGAGCGGCGCGTCAACGTCAGGCTGGCACGCAAGAGGCTGCTGACACGAACGCCACCTCTCCAGTTTTCCGCAGTGATAGACGAGTCCGTGCTGCACAGACGCATCGGCAGCCACCCGGTGATGAAGGAGCAACTCGAGCATCTCACGGAGGTGTCTTCCATCCCCCACGTCAAGCTGCGGATCCTCGCGTTCGACGGTGAGCATCCGGTGGGCACAGGGTCGTTCAGCCTCATGCAGTTCCCGCAGGCCCATAAGCTCGCGCAGAACGATCTGGTCGAAGTCGAGCAACTGGTCCGCAACTATGACACGGATCAGGAAACGGAGACCCTGCAATACCAGCGGGCCTTCGCGCGGCTCGAAGAGCTGGCCCTAGGACAGGAAGAGTCCCTGGAACTCATTAGCCGTCTGGCCCAGGAGATATGGTCTTAGGAACTCCGTGTCATGCTCAAGCGAGATCGAGATGACCGGCTTTGACGTTAACGAGAAATATCTGCCACTCGCTGGCGGTAAAGACCAGTACGGAGCCATCCTTGTTCTTGGAATCACGCACCCCTTGCTCGCCGCCAGGCAGGCTGGCCACCTCCACACAATTTCCATTGTGCGCGCTCCAGGAACTCTTGTACCAGCTAACCTGATGGAGAGAACCCTCACAGGCCTCACCTTCTGCCCGAAACTTCTCGTTCTTCCCGACAGGAAACCTGCGAGTCATATTCGCTCCTCCTTGACTCCGGTGCAACGTTTGGGGTGATTTGCCGATCCATTGAGCGGAGACTCCGCCAGTTACCCGTTGGTCACAAACAGTGAACCGCACGGGCACCGGCTAACACTAGCGCCTTAGCCCGCACCGGTCGCCTCATTGGCCGCACATGTCGGGGCCGACATCGATCTCGCATCGCACCTCTACGGCGAGCGCCGGGCGACCACAGCACCAGGGCCCTCGCCGTGGATCGCACCCAGATCGCAGCGGGCCGCCCCACAGGTGGTGCCGGGAGCCGCGTTCCCGCTGCGGGCCAGGGCTACCCACAGCGAACCCCAGAACAACTTTTGCTCGGCGATGGTCGCCCGACCGCGCCGTAATGCCGGATTACTGATCACTCTCCTGATCTGACCATGAATGTGTCGAGACCAGGGCCGGCCAGCCGCAATCGCCTTACGATACTCCGCGTCTGCAAGCCGAATCAGATCAAAATGGTAATTCCGGAATATCTGCTCCCGCGTCAGGTCAAGCTCGCGAGCCTGGAGAAACATAGGAAACAGCGATACCCGTCAAGGCAACGCCCGATATCGCCGCTGAGATCGCGCCATAGGTCTGCCCGACAGAGCTGAGACGCGACCTATTAATGCCTTTTGCGGTGGACCGCCGTGCATGACTTGAGTAAACCCCGACAGATCATCTCGTAGTTCTCGGGCACCCGAACTCGCCTCGGACGGCCAGATAGGCGACGCGCCCTGCTCCAGATGGCTCAGCCCCAGACTTCCTGGGCGACCTTGACGATGAGCTCGAGCTTGGCGACTTCCTCGTCGTAGCTCAGCGCGTTGCCTTCGACGGTGGAGGAAAAGCCGCACTGCCCGGACAGGCACAACTGCTCCAGCGGCACGAACCGCGACGCTTCGTCGATGCGCCGCTTGAGGTCGTCAGGGTTCTCGAGCGCACCGCGCTTGGTGGTCACCAGACCCAGCACGACCATCTTCCCGGGCGGCACGAACCGCAGCGGCTCGAAGCCGCCGGACCGCTCGTCGTCGAACTCCAGGAAGAACCCGTCCACGTTCAGCTCGCCGAACAGCGCCTCGGCCACGAAGTCATAGCTGCCCGACGCGGCCCAGGAGGACTGGAAGTTGCCCCGGCACAGGTGGGTGGTCACGGCCAGGCCGGCCGGCCGGCCGGCCAGGGCCGCGTTGACCTGCTTGATGTAGCGCAGGTGCAGGTGCTCGGCGTCGTCGCCGCGGGCCGTGATCTCGGCCCGCTGCTCGGGGTCGTTCAGGTAGGCCAGGCTGGTGTCGTCGAACTGCAGGTACGTGCAGCCCAGAGCGGCCAGCCGGGCCACCTCGTCGGCGTAGGCCGCGGCCAGGTCGGTCCAGAACTCATCGGGGTCCGGGTACACGGCCGGGTCGATCATGGCCGGCCCGCCCCGGTAGTGGACCATGTTGGGCGACGGGATGGTCTGCTTGGGCACCGCGGTCGTCACCACCGACTTCAGGTACTCGAAGTCCGGGCCGAAGATCGTGTGGTCGAGGTGCACCTTGCCGTCCACCGTGAGCGCGGCCGGGGTGTACTCAATGTCCCCGGCCGGGTTGTGGAACTTGACCAGCAGGTTTCCCGGTGCCTGGCCGATCCCGCCCAGCTGGTAGATGAAGTCCATATGCCAGGACGCGCGGCGGAACTCGCCGTCGGTGGCCGACTGCAGGCCGACGCTCTCCTGCATTCTGACCACGTCGGCGATCGCCGCGTCCTCGGTCGCCCGCAGTTGCTCCGCCGGGATGCGCCCGGCCGCGAAGTCCTCTCGGGCCGCGAGCAGCCCGGCGGGGCGGAGCAGGCTGCCCACGTGGTCGGCACGGAACGGCGGGGTGGTGCGAGCGCTCATGACTCTCCTGTGCGTCAAATCCCTGACTGGGACTCCACGGTCTCGATTCGCTCACCATAGAACAGCGGCTCAGTCCAGCCCGAAAGCGGCATACTCGCCCAGCAACCCCTCCGCCGACGTGAGGTCGCCGTCCAGTGGGCGGTCGGCGGTGCGCGGGTCGAGCACCGCGTCGGCCGCGTCGAAGGCGGCCCGCAACGGGGCCCCTTCGGCCGGGGCGCGGCCCTGCATCCGGAGCACCCGGACCGCGGCGGCCAGTTCGCAGGCGAGCACGGCCCGGTACGCGGCCACGGCGTCGGTGCTGGCCCGGGCCGACTGGGTGGAGAAGCCGGCGTGCTCTTCCACGCCGCGGGACAATACGGCGCTGCCCAGCGCGGCCGGGGTCGCGAACCGGCGCAGGTCAGCGACCGCAGACTGCGCGACGTACTCCAGCACCATGATTCCCGAGTTCGCCGGGGCGTCCGCGGCGAACGGGTGCAGGCCGGTGAAGGACGGCTCCACCAGGGTCCCCAGCCGGGCTGCGGACAGCGCGGCGGTCTGGAACAGCGCCGCGCGGGCCGAGTCCAGCGCCAGCCCGACATAGGCGGCGTGGAAGTTGCCGTTGTGCCACACGGCGTGGCCGGCCGGGTCAACCAGCGGGTTCTCACTGGCCGCGTTGAGCTCGGTGCTCACCACCTGCCCGGCGTATTCCAGCGCGTCGACCGCCGGCCCGTGCACCTGGGGGAAGGCCCGGTAGCCGTAGGAGTCCTGCATCCGGGCCCGGGCGTGAGACACCCCGGCCAGCAGGGCCCGCATCCGGCCGGCCACCCGTTGCTGCCCGGCCGGCCGGGCCCGCTGCACCGCCGGGGCGTAGGGCTCCAGCGAGCCGCGTACCGCGAGCAGGGACAGCGCCGCGATCACCACGGCGGCGCTCGCCAGCCTGCTCAGATCGTGGCAGGCCAGCGCGGCTTCGCCGATGGTGGCCGCGTTGCTGCTCATGAAGCCCAGCGCCTCGGCCGGCTGCAACGGGAAACGTGGCGGCGGCCCGGTGCCGGTGCGCCAGGCCCGCTCGCCGATCAGGCACAGCCCGGTTGAGGCGAGTGCGGTCAGGTCCCCGGTGCCGATCGCCCCGTACAGCGGTACCGGCGGGGTGAAGCCCCGGTTGAGCGCGTCCGCCAGGACCTCCAGCACGGCGGGGTCCACCCCGGAGCCACCTACGCCGATCTGGTTCAGCCGGGTCACCAGCATGGCCCGGCCCAGATCGGCAGGCTGCAGGGGTCCCGCGCCGGCCGCGTGGCTGCGCAGCAGGCGCAGCCCATGCTCGGCCAGGTCATCCTCGGCCAGCCCGACGTTCCGGTTCGCGCCGACCCCGGTGGTCCGGCCGTATACCGGCCGCCGGGCGGTCACCTCCCGCGCGGTCTCCCACCCGGCCCGCGCCGCCGCGGCCGCCTCCGGCGCGACCGTGACCCGGGCCTCGTCCCGGGCGACTGCCGCGACCCCGGCACACGTCAGCGACATCCCGTCGATCACGATGCCCGGTCCGCTCACGCACCGCCTCCTGTCCTGGCCGGTCCACGTCGCTGACCAGGCAGGATACGTGATGTCTTGACGGGCTCATTACGTGCCGCGCGATTACGGCATTTGGGGCACTTCGGCTCGCTAGCATGAGCCGCTGACGCCCAGGCGGCCCGCCCGCAGGACGGCCGCCGATCAGCAACAGCCGATCAGCAACAGTGAGCAAGAGGGGGCGCGATGAGCGCGCGCGGATCCCGTGGCTCGTCACTGGTCGTCAGCGTGCTCGTGACGGTGCTCGCCGTAGCCGGTGCCATTGTCCTGGTCGTCCGGCTGCCGGGACACGCCGGCGCGCTGGCCGACGCCGGCGCGTCAGCCAGTGCCCCCCCTCCCGCGTCGGCGAGTACCGCGGCGACCTCCGCACCCAGTACGTCCACCTCCACATCCACTCCCTCACCCCGGCATCACCACGCGAGTCGGCGACCGGCCCGGAGCAGGCCCGCCCCTAGCCCCGCCTCCCCGGGCGCCGCGCCGGCCAGCACCGGGCCGGCCAAGACCGCGCCCGCCAGCATGGCGCCCGCGCCAGGTCTCTCGGCCGCCGCCCAGCAGGTGCTGGCCCTGATCAACCAGGCCCGCTCCCAGGCCGGGCTGCCCGCGTACACGGTCAGCCCGGGCCTGGACACCAGCGCGGCCCGGCACACCGCGGTGATGGCTGCGGGCTGCGGCCTGTCACACCAGTGCCCGGGCGAGCCGGCCCTGGGCGACCGGGAGACCGCGGCCGGGGTGCACTGGACCGCGGCCGGGGAGAACATCGGTGAAGGCGGCCCGGTGGCGGACAGCACGGCGGCGATCGCCCAGATGGCCGTGGGGCTGACCCAGAGCATGCTGGACGAGAAGCCGCCCGACGACGGGCACCGGCTGAACATCCTCAGCTCCGCGTTCAGCCACGTGGGGATCTCCGTGTTCCGGGACAGTTCCGGGACCGTCTGGATGACCCAGGACTTCTCGAACTGAGCGGCCGCCCGGGGAGTCCGGACCGGCCGACGTAGGGTTGAAGAGCCAGGGCTCAGCGCTCACGCGGGAAAGGGCAGCGATGCGGGCGATCACGGTGGCCAAATTGGGCGATCCTGAGGTACTGCAGGTCAACGACGTCGATCGGCCGGTACCCGGGCCGGGCGAGGTGCTCGTCCGGGTGCTCGCGGCCGGCGTGGGTCCCTGGGACGCCTACCTGCGCCAGAGCGGCTGGACCGGGCAGTTGCCCTATGTCCCCGGCGGGGAGTTCGCCGGGGTGGTCGAGGGGGACAGCGGCCAGGACGCGGACTTCGACCCCGGCACGCCGGTCTACGGCTACCCCGGCCTGGCCGGGTGTTACGCACAGTACGTAGTGTGCCCGGTCGAGCAGATGGCTCCCCTCCCGGCCGGCCTGCCCATCACCGACGCCGCCGGGGTCCCCGTCGACGGGATGACAGCCCTCCAGGGCCTTAGCGACGTGCTCGGGATCAGCCGCGGCGACCAGGTCCTGGTCACGGCCGCGGCGGGCGGGCTCGGGCACTTCGCCGTGCAGATCGCCCGGGTGCTCGGAGCCAGCGTGGTGGCCACGGCCAGCCCGCAGCACCACGAGTTCGTGCACCACCTCGGGGCGGCCGTGGTCGTCGACCACACGCAGCCCACCTGGCCCGACCAGGTCCGGGACGTGATCGACGGCGGGGCCCAGCACGTCCTGGCGTGCGCGGCTCCCACCCTGGAGGGCGCCGCCCGGGCGGCCCGTGACGGCGCCACGATCGCCACTCCGGTGCACACCGAGTACCCGGACGCGCAACGGGTCAGCTGGCGGCCGTACAACGGCCAGCCGCGGGGCAGCGAGCTGATCCGGATGGCGCCCTGGTTCGACGACGGGCTGATGTCGGTGAACGTCGAGGCCAGGTACTACTACGAGAACGCGGCCGAGGCGCACCGCCGGGTGGAACAGGGGCACACGCGCGGCAAGCTGGTCCTGCTCGTGGACGAGGACCTGGCCGCCGAATGGGAAGTCTGAGTAGGGAAGTCTCCGCTACTCGTCGTAGCGGGTGGGCGGGAAGGGGCCCCGGACCTCGGGCAGCTCACCCTCGGCCTTCTCCCGCTCGATCTCTTCCTTTTCCTCCTGGTACTGGTCGGAGTCGGTGACGTCCGTCGGCACCGGGTCGTCCGTGGCCGGCGGTATCTCATCCGGCTCGTAGGGATCGATACCCGCGTCGACCCGCTCCTCCTCGGTCAGCTCGGCGAGCTGGTCGTCGTTGGGGTGCAGCGGCAGGCCACCGCCCTCGCGGCGGTCCTTATGGAAGGCCGACGGCTCGGCTGGCGGTGGATCGGGCAGCTCGCTCATGGCTCCTCCAGGGCAGGCGGGAAAGATCGTCAGTTTCTCACACGCTACGCCCGTGCGTCGGACCTCCCCCGCGGGTGGGGGCTGGAATCAGCCGGACCGCGCGGTTGTTTTCACGAGTGCCTAATCATCACCATTGGAGTGCGGAACGTCTGTGGCTAAAGGACTCGTCGTCCGTGGGGCTCGCGAGCACAACCTGAAGGATGTGTCGCTGGAGCTGCCGCGGGATTCCATGATCGTGTTTACCGGGTTGTCGGGGTCGGGGAAGTCGAGTCTGGCGTTTGACACGATTTTCGCGGAGGGGCAGCGGCGGTATGTGGAGTCGCTGTCGGCGTATGCGCGGCAGTTCCTGGGTCAGATGGACAAGCCGGATGTGGATTTCATCGATGGTTTGAGTCCGGCGGTGTCGATTGACCAGAAGGCGGCGTCGCGGAATCCGCGGTCGACGGTGGGGACGGTCACGGAGGTGTATGACTACCTGCGGTTGCTGTATGCGCGGGTGGGGCGGCCGCATTGCCCGGTGTGCGGGCGGCCGATCGCGCGGCAGACGCCGCAGCAGATCGTGGACCGGGTGCTGGAGCTGGCGGAGGGGACCCGGTTCCAGGTGCTGGCGCCGGTGATCCGGGGCCGTAAGGGTGAGTACACCGAGCTGCTCCGCGAGCTGCAGCTCAAGGGGTACTCGCGGGCCCGGATCGACGGGACCGTCATCCGGCTGGACGACTCGCCGGCCCTGCACAAGAACGAGCAGCACACCATCGAGGTAGTGGTGGACCGGCTGGCCGTCAAGCCCGAGGCGCGGCGCAGGCTGACCGACTCCGTCGAGACCGCCCTGTCTCTCTCCGGTGGCGTGGTGCTGCTGGACTTCGTGGACCTGGCTGAGGACGATCCGCACCGGGAGCGGATGTATTCGGAGCATCTGGCGTGCCTGGACGACGACTTGTCGTTTGAGGAGCTGGAGCCGCGGTCGTTCTCGTTCAACTCCCCGTGGGGGGCGTGCCCGGACTGCACTGGCCTGGGCACCCGGATGGAGGTCAACCCCGAGCTGGTCGTCTCCGACCCGGACCAGACCCTGGCCGAGGGCGCCATCGGCCCGTGGAACGGCGGCGCGTCCCGCGACTACTTCTCCCGGCTCATCGAGGCGCTCGGGCAGACCCTGGGCTTCAGCATGGACACCCCCTGGGCGCAGCTCCCCGCCGTGGCCCAGGACGCCCTGCTGCACGGGTACGCCGAGCCCGTGCACGTGAGCTTCACCACCGCCCGGGGCCGGGAACGGTCCTACGACGCCACGTTCGAGGGTGCGATCCCGTTCATCGAGCGGCGGCACGCCGAGGCGGAGAGTGACACCGGCCGCGAGCAGTTCGAGGGCTTCATGCGCGAGGTGGCGTGCCCGTCCTGCCAGGGAACCCGGCTCAAGCCCATCGCCCGGTCCGTGACCGTGGCCGGGCGACCGGTCGCGGAACTGTCCGCGCTGCCCATCAGCGAGCTGGCCGCCCTGCTGCCGGACCTGGACCTGTCCGGGACGGACGCCCAGATCGCCGCCCCCATCCTGGCCGAGATCAGCACCCGGCTGACGTTCCTGCTTGACGTCGGCCTGGACTACCTGAGCCTGGACCGGGCCGCCCCCACCCTGGCCGGCGGGGAGGCGCAGCGGATCCGGCTGGCCACCCAGATCGGCTCCGGGCTGGCGGGCGTGCTGTACGTGCTGGACGAGCCGTCCATCGGGTTGCACCAGCGCGACAACCACCGGCTGCTGGAGACTCTCACCCGGCTGCGGGATCTGGGCAACACGCTGATCGTGGTGGAGCACGACGAGGACACCATCCGGGCCGCGGACTGGGTCGTGGACATCGGCCCCGGCGCCGGGGAGCACGGCGGGCGGGTCGTCGTCGCGGGGACCGTGGACGACCTCCTGGCCAGCCCCGAGTCCGTGACCGGGGCGTACCTGACCGGCCGGAAGCAGATCCCGGTACCGGAAGTCCGCCGCCGGCCCTCCCCCTCCCGGGAGGTGGTGGTGAAGGGGGCGAGTGAGCACAATCTGAAGGATGTGGAGGTGGCGTTCCCGCTGGGGTGCTTTATCGCGGTGACGGGGGTGTCGGGGTCGGGGAAGTCAACGCTGGTCAACGACATCCTGTATCACGCGCTGGCGCGGGAGCTGCACGGGGCGCGGACGGTGCCGGGCCGTCATGTCCGGGTGACCGGGATGAGCCAGCTGGACAAGGTGGTGCACGTGGACCAGGGGCCGATCGGGCGGACCCCGCGGTCCAACCCGGCGACCTACACCGGGGTGTTCGACCATGTGCGGAAGCTGTTCGCGGCGACCACCGAGGCGAAGGTCCGGGGCTACCAGCCGGGCCGGTTCTCCTTCAACGTCAAGGGCGGCCGGTGTGAGGCGTGCGCGGGGGACGGCACGATCAAGATCGAGATGCAGTTCCTGCCGGACGTGTACGTGCCGTGCGAGGTGTGCCACGGCGCCCGGTACAACACCGACACCCTGGCCGTGCACTACAAGGGCAAGACGATCGCCGACGTGCTGGACATGCCGATCGAGGAGGCCGCCGGGTTCTTTGCGGCGATCCCGGCGATCCACCGCCACCTGGCCACGCTGACCGACGTGGGGCTGGGCTACGTCCGGCTCGGGCAGCCCGCGCCGACGCTGTCGGGCGGGGAGGCCCAGCGGGTCAAGCTCGCCTCCGAGCTGCAGCGCCGCTCGACCGGGCGGACGGTCTACGTGCTGGACGAGCCCACCACCGGGCTGCATTTCGAGGACATCCGCAAACTGCTGGGCGTGCTCAGCCGGCTCGTCAACGGCGGGAACACCGTCATCGTCATCGAGCACAACCTCGACGTCATCAAGACCGCCGACTGGGTCATCGACCTCGGCCCCGACGGCGGCTCCCGCGGCGGCCACGTCATCGCCACCGGCACCCCCGAACACGTCGCCACCGTCCAGGCCAGCCACACCGGCCAGTACCTGAAGGAAGTGCTCAGCGCCCAGGCCGCCCGCCCCGGGCGGGCGGCCTAGCGCCGGAGCCCGGCCCCGGGGAATACCCCCCGGGGGTTAGCGGTTGACGATGGTGCGCGGCACCGCGAGGCGGGCCCGGCAGATAATACGGGCCGCGATTTTCAATTGCGGTTGCCTGCGCAGGAGCGGCGTGTTTCCCGCCAATTGGCCGGCCAGTACCTCCAGGCACGGATAGCCACGAGATAGGCCTGGCCACGGATATGTCCGCTGACAGCGAAAGGTAAGTCCGCTGACGGCGAACGGTTTCCCGGAAACAAACTCAGCCGCCCTGCGTTGAAGCGTAAACCACAATCTGAATCATCAGGAAGTGAGCAATGAGCGAAACACTCGCCTTGCCGGTACTGCCACTAGACGACACAGTGGTGCTGCCGACCATGGTGGTGCCGCTGGACACCTCCGCCACGGAAGCGCGCGCCGCGATCAGCGCCGCGCAGATGACCGCCGCGGTGCCGGGCGACGCGGACGCCACCCCGCATGTGCTGCTCGTGCCCCGGCTGGATGGCAAGTACTCGGCGCTGGGCACGCTCGGTGCCGTCGAGCAGACCGGGCGGCTCCCCAGTGGTGAGCCCGCCGCCGTCATCCGGGGCCTGTCCCGGGTGCGGATCGGTGTGGGCACGACCGGCCCCGGCGCGGCTTTGTGGGTTGAGGGCACGGTGGTGGACGAGCCGCCAGCCAGCGCCCGCGCCCAGGAACTGGCCCGTGAGTACCGCGGGCTGGCCGCCACGATCCTGCAGAAGCGGGGCGCGTGGCAGGTCGTGGACGTGCTGCAGCGGATCACCGACCCGTCGGCCCTGGCCGACAGCGCCGGGTACGCCGGCTACCTGACCCTGGAGCAGCGCAAGCAGCTGCTGGAGACCATCGACCCCGAGCAGCGGCTGGAACTGCTGACCGGGTGGGCCCGGGACCAGCTGGCCGAGCTGGACGTCGCGGAGACGATCCAGAACGACGTCCGCGAGGGCATGGAGAAGCAGCAGCGGGAGTTCCTGCTCCGCCAGCAGCTGGCCGCCATCCGCAAGGAGCTGGCCGGGCTGGACGGCGAGCCGGGCACCGAGGAAGAGGACTACCAGGCCCGCATCGAGGCGGCCGCGCTGCCGGAGAAGGTGCACGAGGCCGCGATGAAGGAAGCGGCCAAGCTGGAGCGCGCCTCGGACCAGTCGCCGGAGGGCAGCTGGATCCGGACCTGGCTGGACACGGTGCTGGAGATCCCGTGGAACGAGCGCAGCGACGACGCCTACGACATCGCCGGCGCGCGCGAGATCCTCGACGCGGACCACGCGGGACTGGATGACGTCAAGGACCGGATCATCGAGTACCTGGCCGTGCGCAAGCGCCGGTCCGACAAGGGCCTGGCCCTGGTCGGCGGGCGGCGCAGCGGTGCGGTGCTGGCTCTGGCCGGCCCGCCTGGGGTCGGCAAGACCTCGCTCGGCGAGTCGGTGGCCCGTGCGATGGGCCGTAAGTTCGCCCGGGTCGCGCTGGGCGGTGTCCGGGACGAGGCGGAGATCCGCGGTCACCGGCGCACCTACGTGGGCGCGCTGCCCGGCCGGATCGTCCGGGCCGTCCGCGAGGCGGGCTCGATGAACCCGGTCATCCTGCTGGACGAGGTGGACAAGCTCGGCGCGGACTACCGCGGCGACCCCACCGCAGCCCTGCTGGAGGTGCTGGACCCGGCGCAGAACCACACGTTCCGCGACCACTACCTGGAGGTCGAGCTCGACCTGTCGGACGTGCTGTTCATCGCGACGGCCAACGTGCTGGAGCAGATCCCCGGCCCGCTGCTGGACCGGATGGAGCTCATCACGCTGGACGGGTACACCGAGGCCGAGAAGGTCACCATCGCCCAGGGTCACCTGCTGCCGCGTCAGCTGGAGCGGGCCGGCCTGGAGGCGTCCGACGTGACCTTCACCGAGGCCGCGCTGCACAAGCTGGCCGGCGAGTACACCCGCGAGGCGGGCGTCCGGTCGCTGGAGCGGACCATCGCCCGGGTGCTGCGGAAGATCGCGGCCCAGGTGGCGAGCGACGCGGCGACCTTGCCGGTCACCGTGGACGAGGCCGACCTGCACGGTTACCTGGGCCACCCGCGGCACACGCCGGACTCGGCGGAGCGGACCGCGGTGCCTGGCGTGGCCACTGGCCTGGCGGTCACCGGAACCGGCGGCGACGTCCTGTTCATCGAGGCGTCGCTGGCTGACAAGGAGACCGGCACCACCGGCGTCACGCTCACCGGACAGCTCGGTGACGTGATGAAGGAGTCGGCCCAGATCGCGCTGTCCTACCTGCGCTCCCACGGCGCCGAGCTGGAACTGCCAGTCGGCGACCTGAAGGACCGGGGCGTGCACGTGCACGTGCCCGCAGGCGCGGTGCCCAAGGACGGGCCGAGCGCTGGGGTCACGATGACCACCGCGCTGGCGTCCCTGCTCTCCGGACGGCTGGTCCGCTCCGACGTGGCGATGACCGGTGAGGTCTCGCTGACCGGGCGGGTCCTGCCGATCGGCGGGGTGAAGCAGAAGCTGCTCGCCGCGCACCGGGCCGGCATTACCACGGTGCTGATCCCGAAGCGCAACGAGCCCGACCTGGAGGATGTGCCGGAGAATGTCCGGGAGCAGCTGTCGGTGCACGCCGTCAGCGACGTCCGCGAGGTGCTCGAGCTGGCTCTCGAGCCAGGAAACAGCGCAGTGGCTCACGACCAGGCGGCCGTCGCCGCCTTGAGCATGAGGCACTCCCGAACCGGCCGTC
>CAWJPL010000023.1:0-45459 GCA_963844695.1 uncultured Actinomycetes bacterium | reverse complement strand
AAACTTCACAAAGGACCCCGACAGGCACTAAGCTTCTGATTGGAGTTGCACGCCACCGGCACTGCCCTCGGCCGGAGGAGGCGGGATGGATGTCCTCTATCCCGCTCGAAGTCAGACCATCCGGAGTCGCCGGTTCGCCCCACGAGCTGCGCCGTCTGCGTGAGCAGACCGGGCTCACCGGAGACGAAGCCGCGGACCGGCTCGGCTGGTCAAGTTCCAAGATCAGCCGCATCGAGACCAATCGGATCGGCGTCAAGCGCGCTTGCCGACCTCATCAGGCTGCTCGACCTCTATGAGGTCAGCCCTGGCCATCGTGACGAACTGCAGGCCCTGGCCAGCGAACCGACTGGAATCGGCCTCCTCAGGGTTCGGTCATCCAGCCTGACCGCCGAATTGTCGTCCTATATCGGCGAAGAAGCCCGCAGCAAGCTCCGTCTGGAACTGGGAGCCCCAGATCGTCCCGGGGACTTCTCCAGACCGAAGGCTACGCCCGCGCGATCCTTGAGAGCTTTAAGACAGTAATGCCAACTACCCGGGAAGAGGTCGAGCGGCGCGTCAACGTCAGGCTGGCACGCAAGAGGCTGCTGACCCGAACGCCACCCCTCCAGTTTTCCGCAGTGATAGACGAGTCCGTGCTGCACAGACGCATCGGCAGCCGCTCGGTGATGAAGAGCAACTCGAGCATCTCACGGAGGCGTCTTCATCCCCCACGTCAAGCTGCGGATCCTCGCGTTCGACGGTGAGCATCCGGTGGGCACAGGGTCCTTCAGCCTCATGCAGTTCCCGCAGGCCCATAAGGTCGCGCAGAACGACCTGGTCGAAGTCGAGCAACTGGTCCGCAACTATGACACGGACCAGGAAACGGAGACCCTGCAATACCAGCGAGCTTTCGCACGGCTCGAAGAGCTGGCCCTAGGACAGGAAGAGTCCCTGGAACTCATTAGCCGTCTGGCCCAGGAGATATGGTCTTAGGAACTCCGTGTCATGCTCACGCGAATCGAGATGACCGGCTTTGACGTTAACGAGAAACATCTGCCACTCGCTGACGGTAAAGACCAGTACGGAGCCTTCCTTGTTCTTGGAATCACGGACCCCCTGCTCGCCCCCAGGCAGGCTGGCCACCTCCACACAATTTCCATTGTGCGCGCTCCAGGAACTCTTGTACCAGCTAACCTGATGGAGAGAACCCTCACAGGCCTCACCTTCCGCCCGAAACTTCTCATTCTTCCCGACAGGAAACCTGCGAGTCATATTCTCTCCTCCTTGACTCCGGTGCAACGTTTGGGGTGATTTGCCGACCCATTGAGCGGAGACTCCGTCAGTTACCCGTTAGTCACAATCAGTGAACCGCACGGGCACCGGCTAACACTAGCGCCTTAGCCCGCACCGGTCGCCTCATTAGCCGCACATGTCGGGCCGACGTCGATCTCGCATCGCATCTCTGCGGCGAGCGCCGGGCGACCACAGCACCAGGGCCCTCGCCGTGGATCGCACCCGGATCGCAGCGGGCCGCCCCACAGGTGGTGCCGGGAGCCGCGTTCCCGCTGCGGGCCAGGGCTACCTGCAGCGCCCCAGGCCAGACCTCGTCGAGTCATTTCGTGTTCGCTCACCTATCGCCAGAAAGTGTAGAGACAGCTCCGCACGAGCCGCAACGCCGACTACGAATCCCGCGGCGAACCCGGCAACAATTTGCTCGGCGATGGTCGCCTTGAGCCGGAGTTCGCTCTCGCCGAGGTCCTGGTTACGTAGCTCGGAAAAACATAGGAAACGGCGATACCCGCCAAGGCAACGCCGATATCGCCGCCGAGATCGCGCCATAGGTCTGCCCGATAGAGCTGAGACGCGCCCAATTAATACCTTTTGCGGTTGAATAAGAAATAAGAAAAATGAAGTAGATTACGGAAGGGTGGATACCGCCGTGCATGACGTGAGTAAACCCCGTCAGATCATCTCGCAGTTCCCGGGCACCCGAGCTCGCCTCGGACGGCCAGACCAGATAGGCAACGGGCCCTGCTCCAGATGGCTCAGCCCCAGACTTCCTGGGCGACCTTGACGATGAGCTCGAGCTTGGCGACTTCCTCGTCGTAGCTCAGCGCGTTGCCCTCGACGGTGGAGGAAAAGCCGCACTGCCCGGACAGGCACAACTGCTCCAGCGGCACGAACCGCGACGCCTCGTCGATGCGCCGCTTGAGGTCGTCGGGGTTCTCCAGCGCACCGCGTTTCGTGGTCACCAGGCCCAGCACGACCATCTTCCCGGGCGGCACGAACCGCAGCGGCTCGAAGCCGCCGGACCGCTCGTCGTCGAACTCCAGGAAGAACCCGTCCACGTTCAGCTCGCCGAACAGCGCCTCGGCCACGAAGTCATAGCTGCCGGAGGCGGCCCAGGAGGACTGGAAGTTGCCCCGGCACAGGTGGGTGGTCACGGCCAGGCCGCCGGCCGGCCGGCCAGGGCCGCGTTGACCTGCTTGATGTAGCGCAGGTGCAGGTGCTCGGCGTCATCGCCGCGGGCCGTGATCTCGGCCCGCTGCTCGGGGTCGTTCAGGTAGGCCAGGCTGGTGTCGTCGAACTGCAGGTACGTGCAGCCCAGGGCGGCCAGCCGGGCCACCTCGTCGGCGTAGGCCGCGGCCAGGTCGGTCCAGAACTCCTCGGGGTCCGGGTACACGGCCGGGTCGATCATGGCCGGCCCGCCCCGGTAGTGGACCATGTTGGGCGACGGGATGGTCTGCTTGGGCACCGCGGTCGTCACCACCGACTTCAGGTACTCGAAGTCCGGGCCGAAGATCGTGTGGTCGAGCTGCACCTTGCCGTCCACGGTGAGCGCGGCCGGGGTGTACTCAATGTCCCCGGCCGGGTTGTGGAACTTGACCAGCAGGTTTCCCGGCGCCTGGCCGATCCCGCCCAGCTGGTAGATGAAGTCCATGTGCCAGGACGCGCGGCGGAACTCGCCGTCGGTGGCCGACTGCAGGCCGACGCTCTCCTGCATCCTGACCACGTCGGCGATCGCCGCGTCCTCGGTCGCCCGCAGTTGCTCCGCCGGGATGCGCCCGGCCGCGAAGTCCTCCCGGGCCGCGAGCAGCCCGGCGGGGCGGAGCAGGCTGCCCACGTGGTCGGCACGGAACGGCGGGGTGGTGCGAGCGCTCATGACTCTCCTGTGCGTCAAATCCCTGACTGGGACTCCACGGTCTCGGTTCGCTCACCATAGAACAGCGGCTCAGTCCAGCCCGAAAGCGGCATACTCGCCCAGCAGCCCCTCAGCCGACGTGAGGTCGGCGTCCAGCGGGCGGTCGGCGGTGCGCGGGTCGAGCACCGCGTCGGCGGCGTCGAAGGCGGCCCGCAACGGGGCCTCTTCGGCCGGGGCGCGGCCCTGCATCCGGAGCACCCGGACCGCGGCGGCCAGTTCGCAGGCGAGCACGGCCCGGTACGCGGCCACGGCGTCGGTGCTGGCCCGGGCCGACTGGGTGGAGAAGCCGGCGTGCTCTTCCACGCCGCGGGACAGTACGGCGCTGCCCAGCGCGGCCGGGGTCGCGAACCGGCGCAGGTCGGCGACCGCAGACTGCGCGACGTACTCCAGCACCATGATTCCCGAGCTCGCCGGGGCGTCCGCGGCGAACGGGTGCAGGCCGGTGAAGGACGGCTCCACCAGGGTCCCCAGCCGGGCCGCGGACAGCGCGGCGGTCTGGAACAGCGCCGCGCGGGCCGAGTCCAGCGCCAGCCCGACATAGGCGGCGTGGAAGTTGCCGTTGTGCCATACCGCGTGGCCAGCCGGGTCGACCAGCGGGTTCTCGCTGGCCGCGTTGAGCTCGGTGCTCACCACCTGGCCGGCGTACTCCAGTGCGTCGACCGCCGGCCCGTGCACCTGGGGGAAGGCCCGGTAGCCGTAGGAGTCCTGCATCCGGGCCCGGGCGTGAGACACCCCGGCCAGCAGGGCCCGCATCCGGCCGGCCACCCGTTGCTGCCCGGCCGGCCGGGCCCGCTGCACCGCCGGGGCGTAGGGCTCCAGCGAGCCGCGTACCGCGAGCAGGGACAGCGCCGCGATCACCACGGCGGCACTCGCCAGCCTGCTCAGATCGTGGCAGGCCAGCGCGGCTTCGCCGATGGTGGCCGCGTTGCTGCTCATGAAGCCCAGCGCCTCGGCCGGCTGCAAGGGGAAACGTGGCGGCGGCCCGGTGCCGGTGCGCCAGGCCCGCTCGCCGATCAGGCACAGCCCGGTTGAGGCGAGTGCGGTCAGGTCCCCGGTGCCGATCGCCCCGTACAGCGGTACCGGCGGGGTGAAGCCCCGGTTGAGCGCGTCCGCCAGGACCTCCAGCACCGCGGGGTCCACCCCGGAGCCACCCACGCCGATCTGGTTCAGCCGGGTCACCAGCATGGCCCGGCCCAGATCGGCAGGCTGCAGGGGTCCCGCGCCGGCCGCGTGGCTGCGCAGCAGCCGCAGCCCGTGCTCGGCCAGGTCATCCTCGGCCAGCCCCACGTTCCGGTTCGCGCCGACCCCGGTGGTCCGGCCGTATACCGGCCGCCGGGCGGTCACCTCCCGCGCGGTCTCCCACCCGGCCCGCGCCGCCGCGGCCGCCTCCGGCGCGACCGTGACCCGGGCCTCGTCCCGGGCGACTGCCGCGACCCCGGCGCACGTCAGCGACATCCCGTCGATCACGATGCCCGGTCCGCTCACGCACCGCCTCCTGTCCTGGCCGGTCCACGTCGCTGACCAGGCAGGATACGTGATGCCTTGACGGGCTTATTACGTGCCGCGCGATTACGGCATTTGGGGCACTTCGGCTCGCTAGCATGAGCCGCTGACGCCCAGGCGGCCCGCCCGCAGGACGGCCGCCGATCAGCAACAGCCGATCAGCAACAGTGAGCAAGAGGGGGCGCGATGAGCGCGCGCGGATCCCGTGGCTCGTCACTGGTCGTCAGCGTGCTCGTGACGGTGCTCGCCGTAGCCGGTGCCATTGTCCTGGTCGTCCGGCTGCCGGGACACGCCGGTGCGCTGGCCGACGCCGGAGCGTCCGCCAGTGCGCCCCCACCCGCGTCGGCGAGTACCGCGGCGACCTCCGCACCCAGTACGTCCACCTCCACATCCACTCCCTCGCCCCGGCGTCACCACGCGAGCCGGCGACCGGCCCGGAGCAGGCCCGCCCCTAGCCCCGCCTCCCCGGGCGCCGCGCCGGCCAGCACCGGCGCCGGCCAAGACCGCGCCCGCCAGCATGGCGCCCGCGCCCGGTCTCTCGGCCGCCGCCCAGCAGGTGCTGGCCCTGATCAACCAGGCCCGCTCCCAGGCCGGGCTGGCCGCCTACACGGTCAGCCCGGGCCTGGACACCAGCGCGGCCCGGCACACCGCGGTGATGGCTGCGGGCTGCGGCCTGTCACACCAGTGCCCGGGCGAGCCGGCCCTGGGCGACCGGGAGACCGCGGCCGGGGTGCACTGGACCGCGGCCGGGGAGAACATCGGTGAAGGCGGCCCGGTGGCGGACAGCACGGCGGCGATCGCCCAGATGGCCGTGGGGCTGACCCAGAGCATGCTGGACGAGAAGCCGCCCGACGACGGGCACCGGCTGAACATCCTCAGTTCCGCGTTCAGCCACGTGGGGATCTCCGTGTTCCGGGACAGTTCCGGGACCGTCTGGATGACCCAGGACTTCTCGAACTGAGCGGCCGCCCGGGGAGTCCGGACCGGCCGACGTAGGGTTGAAGAGCCAGGGCTCAGCGCTCACGCGGGAAAGGGCAGCGATGCGGGCGATCACGGTGGCCAAATTCGGCGGTCCTGAGGTACTGCAGGTCAGCGACGTCGAGCGGCCGGTGCCCGGGCCGGGCGAGGTGCTCGTCCGGGTGCTCGCGGCCGGCGTGGGTCCCTGGGACGCCTACCTGCGCCAGGGCGGCTGGACCGGGCAGTTGCCCTACATCCCCGGCGGGGAGTTCGCCGGGGTGGTCGAGGGAGACAGCGGCCAGGACGCGGACTTCGACGACGGCACGCCGGTCTACGGCTACCCCGGCCTGGCCGGGTGTTACGCACAGTACGTAGTGTGCCCGGTCGAGCAGATGGCCCCCCTCCCGGCCGGCCTGCCCATCACCGACGCGGCCGGGGTCCCCGTCGACGGGATGACCGCCCTCCAGGGCCTTAGCGACGTGCTCGGGATCAGCCGCGGCGACCAGGTCCTGGTCACGGCCGCGGCGGGCGGGCTCGGGCACTTCGCCGTGCAGATCGCCCGGGTGCTCGGGGCCAGCGTGGTGGCCACGGCCAGCCCGCAGCACCACGAGTTCGTGCACCACCTCGGGGCGGCCGTGGTCGTCGACCACACCCAGCCCACCTGGCCCGACCAGGTCCGGGACGTGATCGACGGCGGGGCCCAGCACGTCCTGGCGTGCGCGGCTCCCACCCTGGAGGGCGCGGCCCGGGCGGCCCGTGACGGCGCCACGATCGCCACTCCGGTGCACACCGAGTACCCGGACGCGCAACGGGTCAGCTGGCGGCCGTACAACGGCCAGCCGCGGGGCAGCGAGCTGATCCGGATGGCGCCCTGGTTCGACGACGGGCTGATGTCGGTGAACGTCGAGGCCAGGTACTACTACGAGAACGCGGCCGAGGCGCACCGCCGGGTGGAACAGGGGCACACGCGCGGCAAGCTGGTCCTGATCGTGGACGAGGACCTGGCCGCCGAATGGGAAGTCTGAGTAGGGAAGTCTCCGCTACTCGTCGTAGCGGGTGGGCGGGAAGGGGCCCCGGACCTCGGGCAGCTCACCCTCGGCCTTCTCCCGCTCGATCTCTTCCTTTTCCTCCTGGTACTGGTCGGAGTCGGTGACGTCCGTCGGCACCGGGTCGTCCGTGGCCGGCGGTATCTCATCCGGCTCGTAGGGATCGATGCCCGCGTCGACCCGCTCCTCCTCGGTCAGCTCGGCGAGCTGGTCGTCGTTGGGGCGCAGCGGCAGGCCGCCGCCCTCGCGGCGGTCCTTGTGGAAGGCCGACGGCTCGGCTGGCGGTGGATCGGGCAGCTCGCTCATGGCTCCTCCAGGGCAGGCGGGAAAGATCGTCAGTTTCTCACACGCTACGCCCGTGCGTCGGACCTCCCCCGCGGGCGGGGGCTGGAATCAGCCGGACCCGGCGGTTGTTTTCACGAGTGCCTAATCATCACCATTGGAGTGCGGAACGTCTGTGGCTAAAGGACTCGTCGTCCGTGGGGCTCGCGAGCACAACCTGAAGGATGTGTCGCTGGAGCTGCCGCGGGATTCCATGATCGTGTTTACCGGGTTGTCGGGGTCGGGGAAGTCGAGTCTGGCGTTTGACACGATTTTCGCGGAGGGGCAGCGGCGGTATGTGGAGTCGCTGTCGGCGTATGCGCGGCAGTTCCTGGGTCAGATGGACAAGCCGGATGTGGATTTCATCGATGGTTTGAGTCCGGCGGTGTCGATTGACCAGAAGGCGGCGTCGCGGAATCCGCGGTCGACGGTGGGGACGGTCACGGAGGTGTATGACTACCTGCGGTTGCTGTATGCGCGGGTGGGGCGGCCGCATTGCCCGGTGTGCGGGCGGCCGATCGCGCGGCAGACGCCGCAGCAGATCGTGGACCGGGTGCTGGAGCTGGCGGAGGGGACCCGGTTCCAGGTGCTGGCGCCGGTGATCCGGGGCCGTAAGGGTGAGTACACCGAGCTGCTCCGCGAGCTGCAGCTCAAGGGGTACTCGCGGGCCCGGATCGACGGGACCGTCATCCGGCTGGACGACTCGCCGGCCCTGCACAAGAACGAGCAGCACACCATCGAGGTGGTGGTGGACCGGCTGGCCGTCAAGCCCGAGGCGCGGCGCAGGCTGACCGACTCCGTCGAGACCGCCCTGTCTCTCTCCGGTGGCGTGGTGCTGCTGGACTTCGTGGACCTGGCTGAGGACGATCCGCACCGGGAGCGGATGTATTCGGAGCATCTGGCGTGCCTGGACGACGACTTGTCGTTTGAGGAGCTGGAGCCGCGGTCGTTCTCGTTCAACTCCCCGTGGGGGGCGTGCCCGGACTGCACTGGCCTGGGCACCCGGATGGAGGTCGACCCCGAGCTGGTCGTCTCCGACCCGGACCAGACCCTGGCCGAGGGCGCCATCGGCCCGTGGAACGGCGGCGCGTCCCGCGACTACTTCTCCCGGCTCATCGAGGCGCTCGGGCAGACCCTGGGCTTCAGCATGGACACCCCCTGGGCGCAGCTCCCCGCCGTGGCCCAGGACGCCCTGCTGCACGGGTACGCCGAGCCCGTGCACGTGAGCTTCACCACCGCCCGGGGCCGGGAACGGTCCTACGACGCCACGTTCGAGGGTGCGATCCCGTTCATCGAGCGGCGGCACGCCGAGGCGGAGAGTGACACCGGCCGCGAGCAGTTCGAGGGCTTCATGCGCGAGGTGGCGTGCCCGTCCTGCCAGGGAACCCGGCTCAAGCCCATCGCCCGGTCCGTGACCGTGGCCGGGCGGCCGGTCGCGGAACTGTCCGCGCTGCCCATCAGCGAGCTGGCCGCCCTGCTGCCGGACCTGGACCTGTCCGGGACGGACGCCCAGATCGCCGCCCCCATCCTGGCCGAGATCAGCACCCGGCTGACGTTCCTCCTCGACGTCGGCCTGGACTACCTGAGCCTGGACCGGGCCGCCCCCACCCTGGCCGGCGGGGAGGCGCAGCGGATCCGGCTGGCCACCCAGATCGGCTCCGGGCTGGCGGGCGTGCTGTACGTGCTGGACGAGCCGTCCATCGGGTTGCACCAGCGCGACAACCACCGGCTGCTGGAGACTCTCACCCGGCTGCGGGATCTGGGCAACACGCTGATCGTGGTGGAGCACGACGAGGACACCATCCGGGCCGCGGACTGGGTCGTGGACATCGGCCCCGGCGCCGGGGAGCACGGCGGGCGGGTCGTCGTCGCGGGGACCGTGGACGACCTCCTGGCCAGCCCCGAGTCCGTGACCGGGGCGTACCTGACCGGCCGGAAGCAGATCCCGGTACCGGAAGTCCGCCGCCGGCCCTCCCCCTCCCGGGAGGTGGTGGTGAAGGGGGCGAGTGAGCACAATCTGAAGGATGTGGAGGTGGCGTTCCCGCTGGGGTGCTTTATCGCGGTGACGGGGGTGTCGGGGTCGGGGAAGTCGACGCTGGTCAACGACATCCTGTATCACGCGCTGGCGCGGGAGCTGCACGGGGCGCGGACGGTGCCGGGCCGTCATGTCCGGGTGACCGGGATGAGCCAGCTGGACAAGGTGGTGCACGTGGACCAGGGGCCGATCGGGCGGACCCCGCGGTCCAACCCGGCGACCTACACCGGGGTGTTCGACCATGTGCGGAAGCTGTTCGCGGCGACCACCGAGGCGAAGGTCCGGGGCTACCAGCCGGGCCGGTTCTCCTTCAACGTCAAGGGCGGCCGGTGTGAGGCGTGCTCGGGGGACGGCACGATCAAGATCGAGATGCAGTTCCTGCCGGACGTGTACGTGCCGTGTGAGGTGTGCCACGGCGCCCGGTACAACACCGACACCCTGGCCGTGCACTACAAAGGCAAGCACGATCGCCGACGTGCTGGACATGCCGATCGAGGAGGCCGCCAGCTTCTTTGCGGCGATCCCGGCGATCCACCGCCACCTGGCCACGCTGACCGACGTGGGGCTGGGCTACGTCCGGCTCGGGCAGCCCGCGCCGACGCTGTCGGGCGGGGAGGCCCAGCGGGTCAAGCTCGCCGTCAGAGCTGCAGCGCCGCTCGACCGGGCGGACGGTCTACGTGCTGGACGAGCCCACCACCGGGCTGCATTTCGAGGACATCCGCAAACTCCTGGGCGTGCTCAGCCGGCTCGTCGACGGCGGGAACACCGTCATCGTCATCGAGCACAACCTCGACGTCATCAAGACCGCCGACTGGGTCATCGACCTCGGCCCCGACGGCGGCTCCCGCGGCGGCCACGTCATCGCCACCGGCACCCCCGAACACGTCGCCACCGTCCAGGCCAGCCACACCGGCCAGTACCTGAAGGAAGTGCTCAGCGCCCAGGCCGCCCGCCCCGGGCGGGCGGCCTAGCGCCGGAGCCCGACCCCGGGGAATACCCCCCGGGGGTTAGCGGTTGACGATGGTGCGCGGCACCGCGAGGCGGGCCCGGCAGATAATACGGGCCGCGATTTTCAATTGCGGTTGCCTGCGCAGGAGCGGCGCGTTTCCCGCCAATTGGCCGGCCAGTACCTCCAGGCACGGATAGCCACGAGATAGGCCTGGCCACGGATATGTCCGCTGACAGCGAAAGGTAAGTCCGCTGACGGCGAACGGTTTCCCGGAAACAAACTCAGCCGCCCTGCGTTGAAGCGTAAACCACAATCTGAATCATCAGGAAGTGAGCAATGAGCGAAACACTCGCCTTGCCGGTACTGCCACTAGACGACACAGTGGTGCTGCCGACCATGGTGGTGCCGCTGGACACCTCCGCCACGGAAGCGCGCGCCGCGATCAGCGCCGCGCAGATGACCGCCGCGGTGCCGGGCGACGCGGACGCCACCCCGCATGTGCTGCTCGTGCCCCGGCTGGATGGCAAGTACTCGGCGCTGGGCACGCTCGGTGCCGTCGAGCAGACCGGGCGGCTCCCCAGTGGTGAGCCCGCCGCCGTCATCCGGGGCCTGTCCCGGGTGCGGATCGGTGTGGGCACGACCGGCCCCGGCGCGGCTTTGTGGGTTGAGGGCACGGTGGTGGACGAGCCGCCAGCCAGCGCCCGCGCCCAGGAACTGGCCCGTGAGTACCGCGGGCTGGCCGCCACGATCCTGCAGAAGCGGGGCGCGTGGCAGGTCGTGGACGTGCTGCAGCGGATCACCGACCCGTCGGCCCTGGCCGACAGCGCCGGGTACGCCGGCTACCTGACCCTGGAGCAGCGCAAGCAGCTGCTCGAGACCATCGACCCCGAGCAGCGGCTGGAACTGCTGACCGGGTGGGCCCGGGACCAGCTGGCCGAGCTGGACGTCGCGGAGACGATCCAGAACGACGTCCGCGAGGGCATGGAGAAGCAGCAGCGGGAGTTCCTGCTCCGCCAGCAGCTGGCCGCCATCCGCAAGGAGCTGGCCGGGCTGGACGGCGAGCCGGGCACCGAGGAAGAGGACTACCAGGCCCGCATCGAGGCGGCCGCGCTGCCGGAGAAGGTGCACGAGGCCGCGATGAAGGAAGCGGCCAAGCTGGAGCGCGCCTCGGACCAGTCGCCGGAGGGCAGCTGGATCCGGACCTGGCTGGACACGGTGCTGGAGATCCCGTGGAACGAGCGCAGCGACGACGCCTACGACATCGCCGGCGCGCGCGAGATCCTCGACGCGGATCACGCGGGACTGGATGACGTCAAGGACCGGATCATCGAGTACCTGGCCGTGCGCAAGCGCCGGTCCGACAAGGGCCTGGCCCTGGTCGGCGGGCGGCGCAGCGGTGCGGTGCTGGCTCTGGCCGGCCCGCCTGGGGTCGGCAAGACCTCGCTCGGCGAGTCGGTGGCCCGTGCGATGGGCCGTAAGTTCGCCCGGGTCGCGCTGGGCGGTGTCCGGGACGAGGCGGAGATCCGCGGTCACCGGCGCACCTACGTGGGCGCGCTGCCCGGCCGGATCGTCCGGGCCGTCCGCGAGGCGGGCTCGATGAACCCGGTCATCCTGCTGGACGAGGTGGACAAGCTCGGCGCGGACTACCGCGGCGACCCCACCGCAGCCCTGCTGGAGGTGCTGGACCCGGCGCAGAACCACACGTTCCGCGACCACTACCTGGAGGTCGAGCTCGACCTGTCGGACGTGCTGTTCATCGCGACGGCCAACGTGCTGGAGCAGATCCCCGGCCCGCTGCTGGACCGGATGGAGCTCATCACGCTGGACGGGTACACCGAGGCCGAGAAGGTCACCATCGCCCAGGGTCACCTGCTGCCGCGTCAGCTGGAGCGGGCCGGCCTGGAGGCGTCCGACGTGACCTTCACCGAGGCCGCGCTGCACAAGCTGGCCGGCGAGTACACCCGCGAGGCGGGCGTCCGGTCGCTGGAGCGGACCATCGCCCGGGTGCTGCGGAAGATCGCGGCCCAGGTGGCGAGCGACGCGGCGACCTTGCCGGTCACCGTGGACGAGGCCGACCTGCACGGTTACCTGGGCCACCCGCGGCACACGCCGGACTCGGCGGAGCGGACCGCGGTGCCTGGCGTGGCCACTGGCCTGGCGGTCACCGGAACCGGCGGCGACGTCCTGTTCATCGAGGCGTCGCTGGCTGACAAGGAGACCGGCACCACCGGCGTCACGCTCACCGGACAGCTCGGTGACGTGATGAAGGAGTCGGCCCAGATCGCGCTGTCCTACCTGCGCTCCCACGGCGCCGAGCTGGAACTGCCAGTCGGCGACCTGAAGGACCGGGGCGTGCACGTGCACGTGCCCGCAGGCGCGGTGCCCAAGGACGGGCCCAGCGCTGGGGTCACGATGACCACCGCGCTGGCGTCCCTGCTCTCCGGGCGGCTGGTCCGCTCCGACGTGGCGATGACCGGTGAGGTCTCGCTGACCGGGCGGGTCCTGCCGATCGGCGGGGTGAAGCAGAAGCTGCTCGCCGCGCACCGGGCCGGCATCACCACGGTGCTGATCCCGAAGCGCAACGAGCCCGACCTGGAGGACGTGCCGGAGAATGTCCGGGAGCAGCTGTCGGTGCACGCCGTCAGCGACGTCCGCGAGGTGCTCGAGCTGGCTCTCGAGCCAGGAAACAGCGCAGTGGCTCACCACCAGGCGGCCGTCGCCGCCTGAGCATGAGGCACTCCCGAACCGGCCGTCGCCGGTCCCCTCAAGGGGGCTGGCGGCGGCCGGTTTCGCGTTAGCGTAGGCCGATGGACGCCCTCGGCGAGGACCTGGTCTTGCTCTCGATCCACCCGGACAAGGGGACGGTCGCGACCAAGAGCAGGCTCGGCTACGGGCTGCGGGGCTCGGAACTGGTCCGGCTGGCCGCGAGCGGACGGGCCGGGATCACCGGCGACCGGATCGTGGTGCTGGACGGCCGGCCGACCGGCGACGAGCAGCTTGACACGGCCCTGGCCAGCCTGGCCCGGGCCCGGCGGCCGCCCCGGCCCAAGACGTGGGTCGGCCACCCGGAGGCACGGATCGTAGACACCTACCTGGCCCGGCTGGCCGCCGCGGGGACGATCCGTGCGGACCGGCGCACGATTCTCGGGTTCATCCCGGCCTTGCGGTGGCGGGTCGCCGACACCGCCCGCCTCGCGGACGCCCGGGCCCGGCTGGACGCGATCGCCCGGGCTACCGGCCCGGTCGACACCGCGCAGGCCGCCTTCGCGGGGCTGGCCAGCGCCAGCGGCCTGGGCCCCGTGCTGTACCCAGGGATGGCCAACCGGCCCCTGCGCAAGCGCCTCGAGCGGATCGCCAAGGGCGAGCTGACCCAGGGCGTCGGCGCGGCACAAACAGCGCAAGCGACCCGGGCCGCGGACGCGGCGGCGCGAGCCGCGGACCGGGCCGCCACGACGCCGCCACCAGCGCCGCTACCGACGCCGCTACGCAGGCGGCCATCCAGGCCGCCACCCACGCGGCCGTGTCGGCCGCGGTTCACGCGGCGCACCAGGCCGCTTCCGACGCCGGGGCGCACGGCGGCCACGGCGGCGGCGGAGGCGGCGGCCACCACTGACGGGGCCTGGCCGACCTCGCCGGGATCCTGGGCGAATCGCCCTAGACCCGCACCTCCCCCACCAGCCGCCGCGCCGTCCCGCCGGTCAGCGCCGCCCAGGCCGCCGGGGGCAGCTCGGCGCCCGGCAGCCCGTCCAGCAACTGGGTCACGGTCAGCCCGGTGTTGGGTGCGTCCGAGCCGAACAACACCTTGCCCGCCAGCGCGGTCAACCGCGCGGCGGCCGGCTGGACCGGCTGGTAGAGCACCGGGGTGAGGTCGGCGTAGACGTTCTCGTGCCCGGCCACCAGCCGCAGCGCGGCCTCCGACGCCGGGTACCCGCAGTGCGCGATGATCACCCGGGCGCCGGGGTGGCGGCGGGCCACCGCCGCCACCGGCTCCAGCTCGGCTCCGTCGGTCTGCCCGTCGGCCGCGTGCCCGGCGTGCAGCACGACCGGCAGCGCCACCTCGGCCGCGTACCCCCAGACCGGGTCGAGGCGCGGGTCGTCGGGGCTGAAGTCACCCACCGAGCAGTGCAGCTTCAGCACCCGCAGCCCCATGTCCTCCACCGCGCTGCGCAGCAGGGTGAGCGGCTGGTCGTCGCCGGGATGGACGGTGCACCCGCCGATCACCCGGACCGGGCCGCCGCGCCGCGCCGCGGCCAGGCTGGCCATGGCCTGGTTCAGGTCCCCGGCCGAACCGGGACGGCGCGCGTAGGGCAGCGACCACACCTCGCTGACCCCTTCGGCGGCGAGCCGCTCGCACACCTCCCCGTGGTCCGCGGGGTAGGCGAACCGGCCGCTGTCGATCCCGTGAGAATCGAAGAACCCGCGGATCGCGGCCTGCAGCCGGGGCGGCAGGAGATGGACATGGGCGTCAACCACATCACTGGGCCCCGGTTCAGTAGACACAGGATCACTAGACACAGGTCCGGTTTACCCGGTGCGCCGAAGGCGGTTGACACCCGGGTGCTGGCCGGGCAACACTCACGGAAACAGCTGAGCAGAAAGTCGTTCTCGACTGATGAAACTCATGCCGATGAAACCAGTGGAGAGCTCGTGGCGCGCACCGTCATAACCAAGGGCCTCGTGTTCGACGGCACGGGGACGCCACCCGGTGCCGGGCGAGGTGACCCTCGACGATGACCGGGTGGTCTCCGTCACCCCCGGCTACCGCGACGACCACGGAATCGATAACCACGGGCCCGACCGGGTGATCGACGCGACCGGCAGCACCGTGATGCCGGGCCTGATCGAGTCGCATGGCCACCTCACCTTCCCCTCGGCCGTGGGGCACATCGACCCCAGCTTCAACCCGCCGCTGGACGTCAGCTTCTTCCACCACATCCAGGGAATGGACGCCGAGCTGGCCCGGGCCGAGCGGAACGCGAAAATCCTCCTCGACGCGGGCTTCACCTCGGTCTACTCGGCGGGCTCGCTGCTGCCCATGCCGACCGAGGTGATCCTGCGCGACAAGATCCGGGCCGGTGTGGTGCCCGGCCCGCGGATGCTGGCGGCCAGCATGGAGCGGGACAACCACCCGGTCCGCCCGGACGGCCACGTGGAGCCGGAGTGGCAGGGCCCGGACGCGTGCCGCGCGTTCGTCCGCGAGCAGGCCGCGATGGGCTTCGACGCCGTCAAGTTCCTGCTGTCCAACGACGACGTGTTCATCCCGGGCGGCTCGCAGATCACCCAGTACACCCAGGAGGAGGCCAGCGCCGCAGGTGAGCAGGCCCGGGAGTCCGGGGTGTGGCTCAACTGCCACGCCCAGTCCGCGGAGTCGGTCAAAGTCGCGGTGCGCGCCGGGTTCCGGTCCATCTACCACTGCACCTACGCCGACTCCGAAGCCCTCGACCTGCTCGAGTCGGTCAAGGACGAGGTGTTCGTGTCGCCTGCCCCCGGCATCATCTACGCCAACGTCTACGAGGGCGCCGACTACGGCATCGACCGGGCCCAGGCCGAGAAGATGGGCTCGGTCGCGGCGCTGGAGGGGATGGCCGCCATCTACCCGGAGATCCGCAAGCGCGGTATCCGCGCGCTGCCCGGCGGCGACTACGGCTTCCCGAACAACCCCATCGGCCGCAACGCCCGCGACCTCGAGCTGTTCACCAGCGTGCTGGGCTACCAGCCGCTCGAGGCGCTGACCGCGGCCACGAAGTACGGCGGCCAGCTGATGGGCCTGGGCGACGAGCTGGGCCTGCTCGCTCCGGGGTATCTCGCGGACGTCCTGGTGGTCGCGGGCCACCCGGCCGACGACCTCAAGGTCCTGCAGGATCCGGTGAATCTCCGCTACATCATCCAGGGTGGCCAGCTCCACAAGAGCCCGCACGAGCCGATGACCGTCACCGTCCACCGGGACGTGGTCTACTCCAGACCGCCCGGCTACCGCCCGCTGTCCCTGGACCTGTACGTCCCGCCCGGGCCGGCCCGGGCGCTGTGCCTGTACCTGCACGGCGGCGGCTGGCGGGTCGGCAGCCGGACCGACGGCCCGGGCCCGGCCCGGGAGTGGACCCCGTCGTTCTTCGAGCGGGTCGCCGCGACGGGCCTGGCCCTGGCCAGCGTGGACTACCGGCTGAGCGGCGAGGCCCGCTGGCCCGCCCAGCTGGAAGACGTCGAGGCCGCCGCGGCATTTCTTTCTCTCCAACGAAAACCACTCGGCGTACTCACCCCCCGCACGGTGGCCTGGGGCGTGTCGGCCGGGGGGCAGCTGGCCGCCATGCACGCTCTCTGCTCGCCGGACGCGGGCCTGGACGCCGTCGTCTGCTGGTATCCCCCGACCGACCTGGGCGCCCTGGCCGGTGACTGCGACGAGGCCGGGGGCCGCGGTGAGCGAGGCCCGCAAGCCCGGGAGTCCCAGCTCCTCGGCGCCCCGGTGGGCGAGCACCCGGACCTGGCCCAGGCGGCCAGCCCAGTGCGCTTCGCCCATCGCCATGCCCCCCCGTTCCTGTTCCTGCACGGCACCGCGGACACCCTGGTCCCGCCCCGCCAGAGCCAGCGCCTGGCCGACGCGCTGACCGCGGCCGGGGCGCAGGCCACGGTCGAGCTGGTGGACGGGGCCGGCCACATGTTCCCCGAGCTGGACGAGCCCGCGACGACGAAGCTGATCGAGCGTTCCGTGGACTTCCTGTGCGCCACGACCACGTAGGAATCAACGTGGCCGATCTGGCCCGGGCCGAAGCCTGGTACCAGAAGGCCTTCGGCCTGCGGCGGGAGTTCGCGACCCGGGTCGACGCCGTCGCCCTGGACATCGTGATGCTGCGGGACCCCGAGCACGGGCACCGGGTCGAACTGCTGCACCGGCCGGGCTCCGGCCCCGGGCTGCGCGCCGCGAACCCGGCCGAGGCCGCGCTGACCGAGGGGTTCGGGCACCTCGCGTTCAGTGTGCCCGACCTGTGGGCTACGCACTCCAGGCTGCTGGCCCTCGGGGCCCGCGAGATCATGCCGCCTCAGCCCTCCCCCGAGCCAGGGGTGCGGATGTCGTTCCTGGCCGACCCCGAGGGCAACCTGGTGGAACTGGTGCAGCGCGAGCAGTCCTCATGACGCGCGTCGCGGTCGTCACCGGCGGCGCGGGCGCCATCGGGGCGAGCATCGTGTCGGCGCTGGGCCAGGCCGGCCACACCGCCCTCACCCTCGACCTGGCCGGCGACCCCCCGGTGGACCTGTCCGACGAGCACCAGGTCCGCGCGGCCGCGGCCCGCGTGCTCGAGCAGCACGGCCGCTGCGACGTCCTGGTCCACGCGGCGGCCGCGTTCGACCGGGCCGACCTGGCCGCGGTGGACCTGGTCACCTGGCGGCGGGTCCAGGCCGTGAACGTGGAGTCCGCGTTGCTGCTGGCCCAGGCGTTCGTGCCGGGCATGGCGGCCCGCGGGTTCGGCCGGATCGTCTTCGTGGTGTCCGACACCATCTGGTCACCGCCGCGCGGGGACATGCTCCCCTACGTGACCAGTAAGGGCGCGCTGGTCGCGCTGGCCAGGACGCTGGCCGTGGGGCACGGCGCCGACGGCATCGCGGTGACCTGTGTCGCGCCCGGGCTGACCGCTACCCCGGCGGCCCGCCGGGGCCTGCCCGCCGCCGCCTTCGAGGACGTGCGGGCCCGCCAGGCGCTGCCGCGCACCCTGGTACCCGGGGACGTGGCCGCCACCGTGTGCTTCCTGGCCTCGGACGGCGCGGCCGCCCTGACTGGCCAGACCCTCTGCGTGGACGGCGGCCTCATACTCCGTTAGTGCCGGTTGAGCTCACCCCTCGGCCCCACCCAGATACGAGCAGAACACCCCGTCCGGATCCCAGGTGGCCCGCACCTCGCCGAGCCGCCGGTAGGCCTGGTCGGAGACGAACCGGTCGTGCCGGCGCTGGAAGTCGGTGTCGCCCAGGTACACCCCGCAGCCCAGGGCGGCCAGTTCCCGGGTCCGGGAGTGCACCCAGTCGGCGTATCGCTCGTCGTCCGCCTCGTCGGTATAGATCAGGTACGTGGCCAGGTACACGTTCGCCTCGACCGAGAACGCCATGTCCGGCAGCGCCCGGCCAGGCGCCCAGCCGTACCAGATCGAGAACGAGTGCTCGGTGGGCAGCTCGCCCCAGATGCGCTCCAGCCCGGGCGTCAATGCCGCGGCCGGCGCGTCCGACCAGGTGCAGTCCACGGCGTACCGATGACCCGGGGGATTCTGGGCGCTTTGCGCGGTGTTCTCCGCTGCGATCGACGTCAGTCCGCGCACGTGGCCCAGGGCGTCCGGCGCCAGCGGACAGGCGTCGAAGGCCGCCAGCCGCTTCTCCACCTGCTCAGCGAAGTCCCCCATCGCCGTCGTGTGCAGCAACAGCACGGACCCCGGAGGTCTCACCACCCCAGCATCCAGCGGGACATCGGGGAGCCGCGTAGCGGCGACGACCGGTTCCACAGTGCCGATGCAGCCCCGGCAGGATCTCGTGCAGCCAGCCCAGCAGCGGCCCTGCCGCCTGCACCGGGAACGTCCAGGTGTCCTGCATCATGACCGGCGGCTGCGGATAGGTGCGCAGGTAGAACGTGGTGACCAGGGCCGGGAAGCCGGGTCCGGCGCCGCGCGCGGCCCAGTACAGGTCGGCGTTCTCGTCCGGCGTCGGCGTGCACCCGGCGGCCGTCCGCGGTGACCGCGTCGATGCCGACCACGTTCTCGCAGGCCCAGCCCCAGGACCGGCTGTTCCAGCCCTGGCCGCCCTGGAGCAGGTAGCCGCCCAGGCCGACCGACTCGCAGTGCCCGCCGGGGAACGCGCGCCCCCGGGCGGCCAGGTACGGAGCCAGTTCGGTGCCACCCCGGACGGCCGGGCGGACCGCGGCGATCCCGGTCGCCGGGTCGTAGCGGATGTCCCGCAACCCGCCCAGGTCGATCAGCAGCGCGTCGTCCCGGACGCTCCACGCGGCCCAGGAATGCCCCCCGGACCGCACCGAGACGCGGAGTCCCCGGGCCCGGGCCAGACGTACCCCGGCCACGACGTCGTCCTCGTCGGCCGCCAGCAGCACCGCGGCCGGAAACCGGTCCGGGCGCCGCCCGTTGAAGACGCCGTGCGTCCGGGCGTCGTCGTATCCGGGCCGCCCACGCTCCAGGAAACGACCCGCGAAGCGGGGACTCGTCACAGCTTCAGCCAACGGCCGCCGCACCCCCGTCCACCGGGATGTTGGCCCCGCTGACGTGCGCGGCCTCGTCGGAGGCCAGGAACAGCACCGCGTGGGCCACGTCCTCCGGGCGGCCGACCCGGCCCAGCGGGATCCGGGCCAGTTCGCCCGCGAACGGGCCGCCGGTGTCAGCCAGCAGCGGCGCGGTCTGCGGGGTCGCCGTCATGGCCGGGCTTACCGCGTTGACCCGGATGCCGTGCGGGCCGCCCTCCGTGACCAGCTGGTACGTCAGCGCCAGCACGCCGCCTTTGGCCGCGCCGTGGGCGTTCTGCGGCATGAAGTACGCGCCCCGGGTGGCCGTGATCGAAGCGATGTTCACGATCGAGGCGGTGCCCCGGGCGATCAGATCCCGGGCGACCAGATGCGGCCACACCGCCCGGGTGACCAGGAAGACGATATGCAGCTCGTTCTGGATGGTAAACGCCCAGTCGTCCCAGGACAGCTCGGTGATCGGCCCGAACCGGATCGCCGAGGCGTTGTTGACCAGGATGTCGACGCCGCCGTACACGGCCGCCGCCTCGGCCACCCAGGCGTTCGCGCCCGCCTCGGACGACAGGTCCACCGGGGCCATCGCGGTCATCTCGCCGCCCGCCTCCCGGACCAGGCGCACGGTCTCCGCGGAGGCTTCGGGGTTCAGGTCGCAGCCGACCACGGCGGCACCCTCACCGGCCAGGATCAGCGCGGTGGCCCGGCCGATCCCCCCGGCCGTGCCGGTGACGAGGGCGACTTTGCCAGGGAGCCGGGCCACGATGCCTGTCGCCCCCTCGTCCCCAACCTTGAGGTTAGTTCTTGACATTCAGCCAGTGGAACGAGATTTTATTAGGCGAGAACTACTCGGCGCAAGGGAGGGCCAGTGGACGTCGGCCTGGCCATGACGGCCCGCAACCACCCAGACCAGATGCGGCCGCTCACCGAGATCTACCGCGAGGTGCTCGACGAGGCGGTGCTGGGCGAGCAACTCGGCTTTCGCAGCTGGTGGCTGGCCGAGCATCACTTCGCCGAGGACCAGCACAACCCGTCCCAGTTCCCGCTGCTGGCCGCGGTGGCCGCCCGGACGTCGGTGATCCGGCTGGGGCCCTACGTACTGCTGCTGCCGCTCCATCATCCGCTCCGGGTGGCCGAGGACGCGGCCACCGTGGACATCCTGTCTGGCGGCCGGCTGGAGCTGGTCATCGGCGCCGGGCCGATGCCGGGTGAGTGCGCGGTGTTCGGGCTCGACCCGAAGGAGTCGTTCGGGCGGACCTACGAGGCGCTCGAGGTGATCGGGAAGTGCTTCACCGAGGACGAGTTCAGCCACCAGGGCAAGTACTTCACCTTCCGCGACGTCCGGCTGACCACCAAGCCGGTGCAACAGCCCGGCCCCCGCATCTACCTGGCCGCGCTCGGCCCGCAGAGCCTCAGCAAAGCCGGCGAGCGCGGCTACAGCCTCGGCTCGATGGTGCACACCCCGCTGTACCCGCGGTACCTGGAGGCGCAGGCCGCGGCCGGGCGAACCCGGGCCGACTTCCGGATGCTGTCCGGGCCGCTGGCCGTGCACGTCGCGGACACCACGGACCAGGCCTGGGACGAGGCGGAACGTGGGCTGCACTGGTGGGTCGAGTTCTACCGGCGCCGGGGCATGCAGATGCCGCTGGCCCCGGTGGGCGAACTACGCCACGACCCGAAGGCGGCTATCTACGGCGTGCCGTTCGCGGTGGGCACGCCCGATCAGGTCATCGAGAAGTTGCGGGCCTACCAGGACCTGCCCATGGACGAGATGGCCATCCAGTTCCACCACCCGGGCATGGATCCGGGGGCCGTCGCCGCCAGCATGCGGCTGTTCGCGGCCGAACTGATGCCGGAGATCCAGGGCTGGGGCACGACCGGATGACGGCCGACCCGGAACCGGCAGGCCGCCAGCGCGGCCTGCACCACATCGCCTACTGGACCGACGACCTGGACGCGGCCATGGCCCAGGCCACCCGGCTGCTCGGCGTCGGGCCGTTTCACGTCCTCGAGCACGTCGACCTGGGCGACTTCCGGTTCCGCGGGGAGCCAGCCACGCTGGATCACAGCGCGGCGTTCGCGGCGTGGGGGCCGGTGCTGCTGGAGCTGGACCAGGTGCACGAGGTCCGGCCGGCCGCACTGCGCGAGGCACTGAACGTGCGGCCGGGCACGGTCAGCCACGTGGCCTGGACCACCAGCGATCTCGGCGCGGAACGCGAGCACCTGGCCGCCGCGGGCTGCGGGCTGCTGACCACGTCCGTGGGCGGTGCGGTGGCCGACTGGTTCAGTGCGCCGTTGTTCGGGCATCCAGTGGAAATCCACCAGCCGGTGCCGCCAGTGCTCGACTTTTGGGCCCAGGTCGGGCTGACGAGCACTGCCTTTGCAGCACTGACCCACCGGAACACGTTCCTCATGCTGATCACCCCGGTGGCCGGATCGGTGAACGGCGCCACCGCCTTCTCGATGGCCGCGCACACCGCCTCGCGGCCGGCGTCCTGGGCCGCGCGTGTCCCGCCCGCCGAGCTCAGCAGCCCGCGGCAGGCGTCGGCCAGGCTGTCGTAGCGCCAGACGCACACGACCTCGCCGCTCGCCTCGACCTGCAGCCCCGCGGCGGCCAGCCCGGCCTCGAGGCCGCCGGGCGCGGACAGCGAGTAGGGGGCGTGCTCGGCCTGCCGTTGCGGGGGGCTGAGCGCGGCCATGGCCTCGTGCACGACGGTTGACTCCACGCGCTCCGGCTCAGCGAACGTGCTCGCCGCCACGACGCCGCCCGGCTGGCAAACCCGGCCGGCCTCGCGTAGCGCCGCCAGCGGATCGCCCGCGAACTGGAAGGCGTTTACTCCGGTGACTGCGCCGAAAAAATCGTTAGGGAAAGGAAGTTCTTGCAGATCGCCGAGCCACAGTTCGGCGTCGGGGACGCGGTCGCGGGCGGCGGCCAGCAGGCCGGGGCTGACGTCCAGCCCGGTCACGGTGGCGCCGCGGGCGGCGGCCAGCGCCAGCAGCAGGCCGCTGCCGCAGCCCGCGTCGAGCAGCCGGGTCCCGGCGGTCACCGCGGTCGCGGCGAGCACCGCCTCGAACAGCGGCCCGGTGTGCGGCTCGGCGAACCGGGCCCAGTGCTCGGGGTTACTCCCCCACAGTCGCTGCTGCTCGCGGGCGGCGGCGGTCAGCGGAGCCTCTCGCCAGAGCGTCACGACGCTGCCAGAACGTCAGTGGTGGGTGCGAGGGTCAGGCCTATGGACGACTTCATGGAGACACCGGCTACTCCGCCGGTCCCGCTGACCGAAGCCGAGCAGGCCTCCTTAGCCGACGAGGTGCTGTACGAACTCGCATGCGTCCCCATCCCGCCCGATGCGCCGTGCACGCGTGCCGCCTGGGTGATCATGATCAGTCCACGGGGAGCGATGACCCGCGCCATCTTGCCGGTCGACAACCGTCTCGACCGTCCGGAACCGGCCGTGATAACGGAACTGTGCGACCTTATCGCCATGCTCATCAAACGTCGCTGCCCCATCAACGACGATGAAGCGGCCCTGGTCGTCCTGCGCAGGCCCGGAACCACCCGGGTGAGCGACGCGGACCGCTACATCTTCCGGCTGCTGTGCGAAGCGGCCGCCGGCGACACCATCCGCTGGGCGTTCTACGTGGTGACACCGCCTGGAATACAGAAGCTGGAACGCCAGGCCTGAATCATCGCATCAGGATCAGGGGAGCGGGCGCCTGATGCCACGCCTGCGAACGCTCTTGGGTGAGTCCGGGCTGCGCGCTCACCCACTCGTCACTCACTCACTCACTCACTCATTCGATCGAGTTTTGTTCTATATCTAGATGCAATCCGGGCTGATATTCGATATTATAGTCGAGTAGTTCAGATCTCGCCCGGGAGGTGATCAGGTGCCCGCAGCTACGCCCCATCCGGCGCCTGATGCTTCCAGCGCGGCCGGGCGTCCGGACCAGGCGGCGGGTCCCCCAGCCCGGCCCGAGCAGGCCGCTGCCCAGCCAGATGATGCCTGCGCCCTCTTAGCTAACCCCTTCCTGGGCGGAGCCCGCTCAGCCCCACCCTTCCTGGGCGGACCAGAGCAGAGCGAGATCCTGGACTGGGAGTGGGCGGCGCTGCCGCATGAGGAAGACCCATCGGTGACGTATCCCGATGAGGATGAGCCCGGAGACTATGAGGAGTGGCTAGACGAGGTCTCCTGCGTTCTCGCCGCCCCCAGCGTTCCCCCAGCCGCCCGGGACTTCGCGGTGGGCGGCTCAGCGGACGCCATGGCGCCGGGTCCGGAACTGGCCGCGCTGGCCGACCAGGTGTGGCAGCACGACCTGACCAGCCTGGATGATGATCAGCTGACCGGGGTACTCCAAGCCGCGAACCGGTTGGCTGCCTGGTCCGCCGCGCTCCGGGTGGCGGCGGTGTCTGGGCTGGCCGCCCGCCGCGAGGCCGCGGGACGGGAGAGCGGGGACTGGCGGCCGTTTGATCACATCGATGACGAGGTCGCGGTCGCGCTGACCCTGACCCGGCGCAGCGGCGGGCGGCTGCGTGGAACTGGCCCTCGGCCTGGACCGGCTGCCGCTGACCCGCGCCGCGCTGGCGGCCGGGCTGATCGACGAACGCCGCGCCGAGGTCATCGCCGAAGAACTGTCCGGCCTCGACGACGAGCACGCCGCCGCCGTGGAGAAACTCATCATCGGCAAAGCACCCGGGCTGACCAGCGGGCAACTTCGCGCCCTGGCCCGCCGCGCGGTCCTGTCCGCCGACCCCAAAGCCGCCCGCGAGCGGAAAGAAAAAGCACTGCAAGACGCCCGGGTCGAGATGTTCCCCGAGACCGCCGGCACCGCCGCGCTGTCCGGCCGCGACCTGCCCCCCGCCGCCGCGCTGGCCGCCGACAAGCACCTCACCGCCCTGGCCCAGGCCCTCCAGGCCGCCGGGACCCCCGGCACCCTGGACACCCTGCGCGCCCGCGCCTACCTCCACCTGCTCACCGGCCAGCCCGCCACCACCCTCATCCTGCAAACCACCCACCCCGGCCCCCCAGGCCGCCCGCCACCCCCGCCCAGGCGCCGGCACCCACGCCACCCAGCACCCGGCAGCGGCGCACCCGGTGGCGCGTCACCCGGCACCGCACCCGGCAGCACCTGGCACCCGGCACCTGCAGCGCCGCGCCCTGGCCCGGTCCCGGTCCCGGCGCGGGCCTTCCCGGGCTGCGCGGCTCGGTCAACCTGACCATGCCCCTGCCGGCGTGGCTGGGCTGGACCCAGTCCCCCGGCGACGTCCCCGGCTACGGCCCCCTCGACGCCGAGGACTCCCGCACCCTCGCCGGCCTGCTCGCCCAAGACCCCGGCAGCCAGTGGTGTGTCACCCTCACCGGCCCCGCCGGGCACCCCGTCGCCCACGCCTGCGCCCGCCACGGCCCCCCAGGCCCACCCCCGCGCCCGACTCCCCATGAACAACCCAACCCCGGGACACCGACCCGGACCGCGCCTACCGGACCCGGACCCAGCCGCACCGGGAGGCGACCCTGGCCCGGCGACCACCCCGGTCCCGGACTGGCTCCGCGGCCTCACCTTCACCACCCTGCAAACCAGCGACTGCACCCACCCCCGCCAGTCACGCGGCTATCAGCCCAGCCCGTCCCTGCGCCACCTCATCCAGATCCGCAACCCCACCTGCACCGGCCCCGTCTGCCGCCGCCCCGCCACCCGCTGCGACCTCGACCACGTCACCCCCTACGACCAAGGCGGCAAAACCTGCGAATGCAACCTGCACCCCGCCTGCCGCCACGACCACCACACCAAGCAAACCCCCGGCTGGACCGTCACCTGCCACCAGCCCGGCACCCTCACCTGGACCACCCCCGGAAACCGCACCCACACCACCACCCCCGCCCACTACTGGGAATGAACCGCCCTCTTGGGCGGTCGTACCGGAAAGGGCCTCTGGCTCGGACGGGGGCTTCCTGGGCTAAGATGCCCGAGCCGCCCTGATCCGCTTTCTTACGTGATTAGGCCCCTTGTTGGCGAGCGATGCTCTCCATTGGCTTGGATGCTGGAGCAAAAAACGTGACGCCATTCCACCTGAAAGCTGTGGCTGTTCTGGCCGCCGTGGCCGGCCTCGCCGGATTACTGACGGGGGCGCGGAGCCAACCGGCCGCCGCCCGGGCGACGCCGGGGCCAGCCCCCAGCGGCTGGCGAGTCGTCTTCCACTCCACGTCCAAGACCACGAACGTGCTGTACAGCGTGGCCGCGGTGAGCCGGGGCGATGCTTGGGCGGTCGGGGGACGCGCCGGGTCGGGCGGCAGTGAGGATCAGCTGCTCGTCATGCACTGGAATGGGACCAGCTGGAAATCAGTAGCAGTCCCGGGCCTCGCCAGGCTTTAACTGCCCGGCCGTGGCCGCGTCGTCCGCGTCCGACGTGTGGGTCTTCGCGGCCTCCACGAACGGCGGTAGCCCGAAGGCAGTGCGCTGGAACGGGAGCCAGTGGACCACCATGGCGCTGCCGGCAGGCACGTATTTCCCCGACGAGGCAGCCGTCCTCTCACCCACAGACGCCTGGATCGCAGTCCCCTGGCAGCCATGCACCGGCAGTGGGGCCGCTGAAGTGTGCTCGACCACCCTTTACCACTGGGACGGCAGCTCGTGGTCCCCGTTCACTCTTCCCCTCGTGGCCAGCGAATCTACGGAGTTGTCGGCGTCCAGTCCAACCAACGTCTGGGTGGCAGGAGCCGCCCATCCATGCCTGGCTTCGCGATGCTCCGTCAGCCCCGTGGCCTACCACTGGAACGGGAGCGCCTGGCTCAAAGCACCGACCCTGCCGCTCGCGCACAGCTACTACCCGCCCGACGTCGCCGCGGGTGGGAAGAAGAACGTGTGGGTCAGTGGCTGGTCCGCGACCAAGGCCCGCCAGCCGGGCCGCCTCATGCACTGGAACGGCAGCCGGTGGCAGATCATCGACGCTTCCCGTGATCTATTCACGGAGAGCCCGGTGGTTGCCGACGGTGCCAGCGGGGCGTGGATGGGCCCCTACGCCCACTGGACCGGAAAACGGTGGGTCAATATCGAGCCATTCTCGCCGGTTACCTGCAGCATGGTTGACGTCACCCGCATCCCCGGAACGGCCACGCTCTGGGGAGCCGGGGCAGTCACCATCTCAGCCAAGCGCGGCGACAGCGTCATCTGCGCCTACCCCAAGGCCCCCTAACCGGGGGCAGCCTGCTCCGCCCGCCCGCTACTCCGTTCTCTCTCCCCTCTTCTCTTGCTCTTTCTCTTCTTGATGACGCCACCCTGGAGGCGCTCCGGTTCGTCTGCGACGAACTTCCCTGAAGCCGATCGTTCTGTCGAAGCCTCCATCAGGCCAGCAAGGCACCGGCGCTCGTCCTTCTGGCGAAGTCGTTGGGAGAGATGACTTTTTTCTGCACGACGAGAAACGATCTCCACCTCGTTCAGCCAGGAGGCGTTCACCGGCGTGTGGATCATCACCGCGTTCTGGTAGTCATCACCCAGCCGCTGGGCGGCTTTCTCGCCGCGTGGCCGGAGCCGTTGTCCTCATGTCAACTCGCAAGCGCTGGCGTAGGGTTCCTGGCTCTTACCTGGCCCATCAGCGCCATGAACGGGGCGATCCCAGTGGTGTGCGGGCAGGACGCGAATACCTTCCCGGTGCGCACGTCGAGTGCGGCCAGCAGCGCCAGGGCGCCAGCGCGGTCGTATTCGTGCTCCACGCGCAGCGGCCGCCCAGGCCCGGGCGGGCTGGCAGGGTGGCAGCGGTCCGGGCCTGGATGGGGCTTGGCGTCCACCGAGATGATCCGGTCACCGGGCGCAGCGCTCGCCTTGGTAACACCCCTGGTAGAGGCCGAGAATCACGCTGGCCCTGGCGGCGAAGTCCGGGTCGCGGGGGAAGACCCACGACTCAACCGCCAGGGCTTGATCGGGTGCTCGCCAAGATCCGCATGACAGAAGATGACGAGATCCTGCTGGCCAGGCCCTCAGATGTCAGTTCGGCGGCCAGTTCCGGTCGGTCCAGCGCGACAGCGGCACCCCCGTGGCCGCCGGAAGCTGGCAAGCCAGGCGACCACCGCGGCCCGTTCCAGCGCGCTGATCCTCCTCGGCGGCCTGACCGGGGCAGGTCCTTAGCCCGTCCAGCCCGCGGGCGGCGAACCGGCCCCGCCACTCGCGGACCGTGTCTGCACTGACGTGCAGATCCGCGGCGATGCCGGCGCTGGCCTGACCGCGGGCCGCCGCCAGCACGATCTGCGCCCGCAACCAGTCCCGGTAGCCGGTCCTGGCCCCGCGGGCGCGTTTGCTTAACACCTTGCGCTCACCCGCGCTCAGCGTGACCAGCACCGCGCGTTGCTGCGCATGGCGCCTCCGGGGATTAATCACCTGGATGTGACCCGCTCCCGGCCGGTGATCATAACGGCAGCACCGGTCCGGCGCGGCACAATGAGGCCCATGGCCGCTATCCCGCAGTCCACCCGCGACTCGATCACTGTGCGGCTGCTGGACCACGCCGAAGCCTGCTGGCCCCAGCTCGCCCGGGTCCAGGTCACCTACCGCGGCGCCTTCGGCTACGTCACTGGCGTGCTCCGCGACGGCCAGCACATCCACCTATGCCGCCTGCGCTACGGCGGCTCAGCTCATTCCTTCGGCTTCGCGATCTACTCCGCAGCCCACGACCGCTACCAGGACGCCGTCCTGCGCACCGGGCTCCCTGCCGGCACCCCGCAAGAAGCCCTCGACACCGCGGCCACCATCCACCTCACCGGGCCGGGTCGCGAGCCAGGCCAATGACCTTGAGCTCGCCCCAGACGAACTTACGGCGCCAACCACTTAGTCAGCGTGACCTGCACCAGATCATCCGCACGCTGCCAGTCATCACACAGCACTGCCGCCAGCCGCCGCAGGGACGACAGCCTGGCCGCCACATACTCGCTGTACTCGGCGTCCCGGCTGCGGCTCACCGCAGGGCCGCCGGTGCTGCCTTTGCCTGCTTCACACCCGTTAGAGGTATGCGGAGCCCCGTTCGGTTGTCACGCACAGTCGAATTATGGATCCGGGCTTAGGCCCAGGACTGCTCCAGGCCGTTGACCAGGGCCGTGACCGCCTGGTTGAGGGGGACGGGGACTCCGGCTGCGCGGCCCCGCTGGACGATTCCGCCGTTGAGGACGCCGATCTCCGTGGGCCGCCGGGCCAGCACGTCCTGCAACATGCTCGGCCGGTGCCCGGAGGCGTGGGTCGACCGCCTCCTCGATCAGCGGCCAGCGGATCGTCGTCCAGGGTGATGCCGAGCGCAGCGGCCACCGCGCACCCCTCGGCCGCCAGCCCGGCGATCAGCTCGCGGGCGTCGGCCGCCCCGCCGAGCTGGCCCATGGTCAGGCCGGTCAGCGCGGCCACCGGGCTGGTGGCGGAGTTGAAGATCAGTTTGGTCCACTGAGCGCCGCGGGCGTCCTCGAGCGCCCTGGTCGGCAACCCGCCCCGGTTGAGCAGGCCGGCCAGCTCGCGCACCTCATCCATCCGGGCCGGCCGCGGTTCGAACGGCCCGATCCAGGTGTCGCCCGGGGCATCCAGGTGCACGACGCCCGGGGCGGGGACGTGGCCCGCCACGATCGTGGTCCCCCGGATCACCCGGGGCACGTACCGGGCGATGATCTCCTCGTTGCCCACGCCGTTCTGCACGCTGCACACCGCCGCGTCCGCGAACACGCCCGCCGTGGCGGCCAGCGCCGCGTCCGTGTGCAGCGACTTGGTGGCCACGATCCCGAACTGGCAGGGCGGGATCTGGGTCCCGTCGAAGCGGGCCTGGATGCCGCGTACGGCGGCACTCACTCCGGAGCACTCGAGCCCGCGGTCGTTGATGGCCCGTACCTGCGCCCCGGATACGTCGAACACCCAGACTTCGACGTCTGCGAGGGCAGCCAGATGTGCGGCGAACAGACTGCCGATCGCCCCGCAGCCGACCACGCATATCCGCATCTCTGCCACCTGCGCCGATCCCAGCTATCCGGCGGCCCGCGCGGCCCGGGCGGCCAGCACCGCCGCGGCGATCTCTTCACACGCCCCGGGATCCCGCCCGGCCACGCCCAGACCCGCCACGACCCGGCCGTCCTCCTCGACCGGCAGTCCGCCGGGGGCGGCCAGGACCGGGAACGGTAGGACCGCCCCGAGCTGGGCGGCCAGCCCGTCCGGGTAGAGCGCGGCCAGCTCAGCGCTGGGGCACTGGAACGTCCCGGCCGCCGCGGCCACGGCCTGGGCCACAGCCACCGCAGCGGTGGGCGCGCCGGGCATCCAGTCCTGCTGGACCGGATCCCCGCGGTGATCGGTGATCGCCACCGCGACCTGCCGGCCGCGCCCCGCCGCCTCCGCCATGACCTGGTCCGCGAGCAGGACAGCCCACTGGTGCTCGGGCTGCGCCTTCGCGGCGGGCGCGGCGGTCATGCCCTGGCCGGCCGGACGACTCCCGGGCCACTCCCCGAACGCGTCCCGCCAGCGCTGCTCGTCGTCGCCGTGCTGGCCGGCGTAGGGCACCCCGAGCGCGTAGTGGACGACCAGGTCCTCGGGGTTGGCGGCCACGCCGTCCGCGATCATGTCCAGTGGGTCGGTACCCGCGGGGTAGAACGGGCTGACCGCGGCGCCCGAAGCGGCGATCCCGCCCACGACCAGGTCGGGCACTGCCGCATCAAGCACTGCCGTATCAAACACCGGCATGCCGCCCGCGCCGGGGAAGTTCGCTTCCGGGGAGCAGGCCACGAACCCCTGCGCCACCGGCCCGGCGATCGTGACCATCCGGCGCAGATGCTCCGCGCTCGGCACCTGCTGGGTCGCCGCGATCCAGGCCTTGGACCGGGCCCGGGCCATGCCGCCCGCGCCCGAGGCGTCCATCCGGGACGCGGATACGAGCACCCCGCTGCCGCCCACGACCGCGACCGACCCGCGCAGCCCGAGCTGCTCGGCCTTGTCGATGGCCCGCTCGATCAGGGCCCGGGCCTGGTCCAGGGAGATGTCCGGGGTTCTCCCGCCCCCCGGTCCTCCCGCGCCTGCGTTCGGCACCGTGCTCAGGCCCCGACCATGTTGTAGCCGCCGTCCGCGACCATGTACGTCCCGGTGATGTGCCCCGCGTCCGCCGTGGCCAGGAACAGCGCCGTCCCGGCGACCTCTTCGGGGCGGGGGATCCGGCCCATGGGCGTCATTGAACGGAGCTTTTCGGCCCGTCCGGTCTTCCAGTCCTGCCGGTTCAGGGTGGCCTGGGTCTCGATGAACCCGGGCGCGAACGTGTTGACCCGGACGGTCGGGGCGAACGCCGCCGCGTAGGACTTGGTGATCCCGAGGATCCCGTACTTGGCCGCGGCGTACTGCGGGGCCCGCGCGCTGCCCCGGACCACGACCGTGGAGCCGATGTTGATGATGGCGCCGCCGCCCGCGTCCAGCATCCGGGAGCCGAACTCCTGGGTGCACAGCAGCGTGCCCTTGACGTCGACGGCCAGCACGTGGTCGATCGACTCCTCGGTGATGTCCCGCCAGGACATCTGGTCCCGGGCCACGTCACCCACGTTGTTGACCGCGACGTCGAGCCCGCCGAACGCGGCGAACGCGGCGTCGGCCAGCGCCCGGATAGCGTCCCAGCTGGTGATGTCGGCCTGCACCAGGACACCCTGGCTGCCAGCCTGCTCGACCCGCTTGAGCGTCTGCTCGGCACCTTCCCGGGAGCGGTTGTAGTGCACCACCACCTGCGCGCCCTCCTGGGCCGCGCGCACCGCTATCTCGGCCCCGAACCCGGTCCCGGCCCCGGTGACCAGGACGGTGCGGCCGACGAACCGGCGGGGGAGGTTCTCTGCCATGCGAGGGCTCCTTGTCAGATGAGGATCCGGGTCAGATGAGATCCGGGTCATGAGGATCCGGCCGCCGTTGACGTACAGGATGTGGCCGGTGATGAACGCGGCGCGGTCGGAGGCCAGGAAGGTCACGGCGTCGGCGACCTCGTCGGTGGTGCCGAGCCGCCCGGCCGGGACCAGGCTGACCAGATCCTCGCGGATGCTGGGCTTGGCCAGGTAGTCCCGGGTCAGGTCGGTCTCGATGTAGCCGGGCGCGACCGCGTTGACCGTGACGCCGTGCGGCGCCCACTCCCGGGCCATGACCCGGACCAGCTGGTTGAGGCCGCCTTTGGTCGCCGCGTACGGCGCGTGGTGCGCGTGCGCGAGCAGGCCGGACACCGAGGAGAGGAAGACCATCCGCCCGTATCCGGCGGCGCACATCTCCCGGCCGACCGCCTGCCCCGTCCAGTACGCGGTGGACAGGTTCAGGTTGACCAGGTCGGTCCAGGCGTCGTCGTCGAGGTCGAGAATGGGCAGCCGGTTGTTGCGCCCCACAGCGTGCAGGAATACTTGGATCGACCCCAGCCGCCCCGCTGCCTCCTTGACGACGCGCCGGCAAGCCTCCGGGTCGGTCAGGTCGGCGGCTACCACCTCAAGGTGGCCACCATGCTCACTGATCCGCTGCCCGAGGTCGGCGAGGCGGGCCTGGTCGACATCCACCGCCAGGACCCTGGCCCCCAGCCCGGCGAGCGCGAAGGCGCTCGCGCCGCCCAGGCCGCCCGCTCCCGCGATGAGCACCGTACGGTCGCGCATATCCAGCCAGTCATCCACCCGCGGTCGCTCCAGTACCTGACTATCTGCGGACTACCCGATATACTTTCAAGGTGTGAAAGTCGATTTTACTGCGTCTCTAGACGATAGAGGCCCAGTGCTCCGCCTGTCCAGATGGCACAGTCGATGCACTGTTGAGCTGCACTGTTGAGATAGCGCCGTCCAGACAGCTAACCCCCGGGGGGACACTCAATGCCTGCGTCCGCCAACCCGCGCGGCGCGGAGAACCGCACCCGCCGCCGGTCCGCCCGCACACCGCGGGCGGGCAGCACCCCGCCCGACCCGGCGGCAGCTGACTCCACGCCGCAGGCCGCCGACGCCGCCACCCAGCCCGACTACCGGGTCGAGGCCCTGGCCAAGGGCCTGCGGGTGCTGTCGGTCTTCTCCGAGCAGCGGCCGACCTGGCGGATCACCGACATCGCCGCCGAGGTCTCCCTCCCGCTGCCCACCGCGTACCGCATCGTCATGACGCTGACCGCCGAGGGCTACCTGGATCACCTGCCCTCGGGCGAGTACCGCCCCGGGGTGCGCGTCCTGACCCTGGGGACCGCGGCGCTGCGCAGCCTGGACCTGGTCGAGCTGGCCACCCCCAAGCTCCAGGACCTGGCCAACGCGACCCGGGAGACGGTCAACCTGGCGGTGCTGACCGGGGACCAGGTGCTCTACCTGGTCCGGCTGCGCAACTCCGACCTGGTCACGGCCAACATCCGGGTCGGCTCGCTGCTGCCGGCCGTGCACACCTCGATCGGCAAGCTGCTGCTGGCCTTTCTCGGTGCCGACGAGCTGGCCCGGTGCGTCACCAGCGAGTCATTCGACGGGACCACGGGCCCCAACGCCAAGCGCAGCCTGGACGAGCTGCGCCCCGAGCTGGCCGCGATCCGCGCCCAGGGGTGGGCCATGCAGGACGAGGAGCTCGCGTACGGGCTGCGCTCGGTGGCCGCCCCGGTGCACGGCGAGAACGGCGCGGTGGTGGCGGGCGCGAACCTGGCCGTGCAGTCCCGCGACTGGCCGGCCGCGCGGATCACCCGCGAGCTGCGGCCGATGGTGCTCGAAACCTGCGCGGAGATCTCGCAACTACTCGGCTACCCGGGGGATAACCGCTGATGGAGCGCCTTCCCCGACTGCACCCCCCTTTCGATAACGAAGACCGCCAACGCCTCTACGCCACCATCACCAGCGGGCCCCGCGGTGGCAGCCAGCAGCCGTTCCCGCTGGTGGATGACGTCGGCGCCCTGGCCGGGCCGTTCAACGCGATGCTGCTCCAGCCGGAGCTGGGCGCGGCGCTGCAGGCGCTGGGCGCCGCCATCCGGTATCAGGGCACGCTCCCGGCGCGCATCCGCGAGCTGGCCATCCTGGTCGTGGCCGGGCACTGGTCGAGCGCGTTCGAGCAGCACGCGCACGAAGCGGCCGGGCGGCGGGCCGGGCTGAGCGAGGCGGAACTCGCCGCGGTCCGGGCCGGGGAGGAACCCGCCCTGGCGGATCCGGCCGAGCGGGCCGCGGTCCGGGCGGTGCGGGCCCTGGTCCAGGCCGGCGACCTGGACGACGACGCGTACGCCCAGGCCGTGGCCCAGCTGGGCGAGGCCGGGGTGTTCGAGCTCACCACCCTGGTCGGCTACTACGCCACGCTGGCCCTTCAGCTGCGGGTGTTCCGGGTGGGCGGACCGGCCTCGTAGCGCCCCGGCCCTCCCCGGGAGCACCGCCTCTTCCCCCCCGAACGCAGTGATAGTAGATTTCGTCATATGAAACTGGTGACGTTCGACGAGGGCCGCACCAGGACGGATCGACGGCGACACCGTGGTCGAGCTGGACTGCGGCTCGACCCGGGAGTACTTCGAGCGCGGCGGGGTCGTCGGTGAGACCGGGGCCCGCCTCCCGCTGGCCTCGGTGCGGCTGCGCGCCCCGATCGCGCCCAAGAAGTTCTTCCACACCGCGGGGAACTTCACCGAGCACCACGAGGAACTGGCCAAGGTCAACTGGTCCCACCCGGTGCACAAGGGCATCGTGTTCTTCCAGAACGTGGACGCGATCATCGGCCCGGACGACCCGGTCATCTACCCCGAGCACCTGACCCGGGAGCTCGACTACGAACTCGAGCTGGCCATCATCATCGGCAAGTCCGGCAAGTTCTTCGGCCCCGACGAGGCCGCGGACTACATCGCCGGCTACACGGTCTTCAACGACATCACCGCCCGCGACATCCAGCGCCGGGAGATGCAGTCCGGGGTGTTCTCGTTCAGCAAGGCCATCGACACGTTCTGCCCGATCGGTCCGGCGATCGTGACCAAGGACGAGATCCCCGACCCGCACAACCTGGCCATGGAGCTCCGGGTGAACGGGGACATCCGGCAGAAGGGCAACACCAGCCGGATGGTGCTGTCCATGCCGCAACTCGTGGCCTACCACTCCCCGCAGGGCTTCAGCGCCGGGGACATCCTGACCACCGGCACGATCTCCGGGGTCGCCGCGGTCCAGCCCGACCCGTTCGAGTTCTACCTGCGCCCGGGGGATGTGGTCGAGGCCGAGATCGAGCACGTGGGCGTGCTGCGCAACCCCGTCGTGTCCTGGGCAGACGGCCATGGCACGCCGGTGCCCACCGGGGACAGCCTGTACCGCGACTAGCTGCGCCGGCGCCTCGGTTGGATGCACCGGGGTGACGTCACCCGCACTGGTCACGGCCGCCGGCTGCCCGCCCGAACGCACTGGAACCACCCGGTCGCGGACGGCGCCCAGCCAGCGCCCCGGACCCCGGGCCGCGCTGGCCAGTTCGCTGGCCACGCCGTCCGGGTTCTTGATCGCGGTCAGGGCGAGGGCGATCCCGGCCACGATCGTCTGGTACTGGCCGATGTTCAGGTGCTCGTTCAGGAAGTTCACGAACAGGCCGTTCGCGGACATCAGCAGGCCCGCGATCACCGCGCCCGCCACCCGGCCGATACCGGCCACGTAGGCGATGGCCAGCAGGGTCAGCGAGGCGAACGTGGCGAACGTGGGCGCCGACACGGTGCCCTGCAGGTAGCCCAGCAGCCCGCCGCCCAGCCCGGCGATGAACGCGGACAGCGCGAACGCGAACAACTTGGCCGGCGCCACCCGGATCCCGGCCGCCGCGGCGGCCCGCTCGTTGGACCGGACCGCGATCAGCATCCGCCCGGTCGCCGAGCCCCGCATCCGGGCCACCGACAGCCCGACCAGCGTGACGATGACCAGCAGGAACACGCCGAAGACCACCCGGGGGTAGGAGTTGCCCGCCGCCACCCCCAGGTTCAGCCCGAAGATCGTCGGCGGTGGTATGGTCCGGCCGCCCAGCCCGCCGCTGAACCAGGACGGGTTGAACACCAGCGCGTCGATGGCCGCCGCGGCAGCCAGCGTGATCACAGCCAGGTTGACCCCGCGGACCCGCAGCGCGGGCAGCCCGATCAGGAGGCCCACCGGGACCGCCGCGGCCGCGGCCAGCAGCAGCGAGAACGGGAACGGGACCCCCCAGTTCTCGCTCAGGTGGCTGAGCATGAACGCGCTGATCCCGGCGAACGACATCTGGGCCAGCGACACCTGGCCCACGTAGCCGGTCAGCACGACCAGGGACAGGGACAGGCAGACCCACACCACCGACGCCATCAGCGCCACCCGGTCCGAGCCGTGCAGCAGGATCATGGCCGCCACACCGATCACGAAGGTGAGCGCCGCGGTGACCACGGGCCGGGCGGGCCGCCCGATCGACGGGTTGCGCCAGTGCCCCATCACCCCCCGGCCCCGCATCCGCTCCGCGCTGAGCGTCATCACCACCAGGATGAGCACGAACGGCACCCCGTCGCCCAGCCCCTGCTGCGGCAGCCAGGTGAACACGGTCTGCAGGTGGACGATCTCGGACTGGATCACGCCGAGGGCCAGGCCGGCCGCGGCGGTGGCCCCGAACGAGGAGAACCGGCCGATCAGCGCGGCGCCCAGGGCGGGCACCACGAACAGGGTGTAAGAGGTCGGGTTGACTTCGGAGATGGGCGCGATCAGCACCCCCGACAGCGTGGCCAGCACGGTGGCGATGACCCAGTTCTGGGCCGCGATCCGGTTCGCGGACAGGCCGATCAGCGCCGCGCCGACGTCGTTCTCGGCGCCGGCCCGGGTGGCCAGCCCGAACCGTGAGTACCGGAAGGCGGCCGCGAGGACCGCGGCGGCCACGATCACGATGCCGGCCAGGTACAGCTGGCTGATCGGCACGACGACGCCGGCCAGCACGAAACTCCCGGTGGGCAGCACGGCCGGGGCCGAGGTGGGCGTGGTCCCGAAGTTGAGCACCGCGATGGCTTCCAGCGAGAGCATCACGCCGACCGACGCGCACACCTTGGTCAGCGGCGCGGCCCGCAGCAGCGGGCGGTAGACCAGCTGGTAGAGGACGACACCCAGGACCGCGCCGTAGACGAGCGTGATGAGCAGCGCCCAGACCGCGGGCAGGCCGTGGCTGGACAGCGTGATCTGGTGCGGGATGATGATCCACGGGAGCTGGAGCACGCCCGAGGTGCGCAGCCCGATGAAGACGTACGCGCCGTACATGGCCACGGCGCCCTGGGCGAAGTCCACCACACCCGCGCTGCGGTACTTGAGCACCAGGCCCAGCCCGAGGATCGCGTAGACCGACCCCCCGCCGAGCCCCAGCAGGAAGAAGAGCAGGTAGGTGGACAAGGCGTGCTCCTCGCGGCGCGAAGTGAATCCGGGGACCGGGGCCGGGGACCGGAGGCCGGGACCCGCCCCCCGGGGGGTGGGCGGGTCCCGGCCGGCTGATCAGCCCTTGTAGTACGGCCCCGCCGTGACCCAGTTCGGGTCAGCCACCACGATCTTGGTCCCCTGGACCTGGCGGATCTGCTGGAAGGCGTTGCACACCGCGGTCGCCCCGGCCAGCTGCTTGCCGTCGCAGGTGTACGGGTGGGCCATGAAGTTGGCGTGGTCGCTGCCGCTGCGGAACGCGGCCAGGATCTTCGCGGTCTTGAGCTGGGCCGACGTGAAGTGGGCCAGCGCCGCCTGCACGTTCATCACGGTGGCGAAGCCCATCGCGGTGAGCGAGTCGAGCGCGATGGTCTTCGGTGCGTACTTCTTCAGCACCGCCAGGTACAGATCAGACTGCGTGGTCCCGGCGTCCGGGGCCAGTACCGGCGAGGAGTAGTACATGCCGGTCGCGCCGCCGTTGGCCGCGGCGATCGCCGGAGGCGAGGTGCACGGGTCCACGCCGAGCACCTTGGCCGTGCTGCCCAGCTGCTTCAGCGAGCTGAGCACCTGGGGGCAGGAGTTCGGGTCGTCGATGTAGACCACATCCGGGTGCGCGCCGATGGCGGCGGCGACCGCCGAGGTGACGTCGGTGGCCGTGGGCGGCACCGGGACCTTAGTGATCTTGGTGAACCCTACGTTCTTCATGACCGGCGCGATCACGTTGTCTGCGACGGACGTGCCCTGGGTGTCGGAGGTGTAGATGATCGCCGCCGTCTTCGCGTGCAGCGTCTTGTACGCGTACACCGAGGCCGCGGCGTTGTCCGCGACCGACACGTCATCGAAGATGACCGCGTTCGGGTAGTTGGACTCGACCGGGGTGAACGGGACACCGCCCAGGTAGGCCAGCTTGGCCCGCTGCCACACCGGGATAGCGCCGGGCGCGCCGGTGTCGGCGCCGCCCAGGATGGCCACCGGGTGGTCGTTCAGCAGCTGGTTGGCGCACCGGGCCGAGGTGGCCGGCTGGCCGTCGGTGGCGCAGGTGACGATCTTGATGGGATGGCCGCCGATACCGCCCAGGTACTGGTTCACGTACGAGGCCGCGGCCTGCTCGGCCTGGGAGACCTCCGGGAACGTGACCGGCCCGGACAGCAGGTTCAGCAGGCCGAACACGACCGGCGAGCCGCTCGCCGGGTGAGCCGTGCCCAGGCTCGCCGTCGTGGTCGACGCGCCCTGTGTGCCCGCCGACGACTGTGTGCCAGCCGACGACGGCGTGCTGCTCGCGCCGCTGCTCCCGCCGCCCCCGCTGCTTGAGCACGCGGCCGCCATCAGGCCGCACGCCGCCAGCGCGGCGACCACGGCAGCCGGCCGCGCCCTCCCCAGGTTGACCGCCATTGGTTTCTCCTTGTGGTGGTGTATGTGTTTCATTCATCCCGGGCCAGTTCGGCGGCCCGGTCCAGGTCGCCGAGATAGCACGCCTTGAGCAGGTCACGGCGGGTGCGCAGGCGGGCGGCGGGGCTTTCCAGGATCAGCCGGCCGTGCGCCATCACGTAGCCGCGGTCGGCGATCTCCAGGGCCAGCGCGACGTGCTGCTCCACCAGCAGCACCGCGGTGCGCAGCTCGTCGGCCACCCGGCGGAGTACCGGCAGCAGCCGCTCGACCACCACGGGCGCCAGGCCGAGGCTCATCTCGTCGATGAGCAGCACCCGCGGCCGCCGTGCGATGGCCCGGCCCACCGCGAGCATCTGCTGTTCCCCGCCAGACAGCAGGCCCGCCTTGCGGTCCAGGCATTTGCGCAGCTCGGGGAGCAGGTCGAGGACCTCGTCGTGGCTGCGGCCCGGGCCCGCGCTGAGCCGGAGGTTCTCCCGGGTGGTCAGGCTGGCGAACAGCGCCCGGCCCTCCGGTACCAGGGACAGGCCGGCCCGGGCCAGCCGGTGCGCGGGCTGGCCCGCGATGTCCTGGCTGTTCATCTGGATCCGGCCGGCCAGCGGCCGCAGCAGGCCGGCGATGGTGGACAGCGTGGTGGTCTTGCCCGCGCCGTTGGCGCCCAGCAGGGCCACGACCTCGGCCTCGCCGACGTGCAGGGTGAGGTCCCGGACCACGGGGTTGCCGTTGTACCCGGCGTCGAGGCCGTCGACCTCGATCATCCGGGGCCCGGGACTGGACGGACCGGGACTGGACGGACCGGGACTGGACGGACCGGGACTGGACGGCCCGGGCGGGCGCGGGTCAGATGCGCTCATGGTCACCACCGTGGGTGCCCAGATACGCCTCGACCACGGGACGGCTGTCCCGGATCTCGTCCGGGGTGCCCGAGGCGATGACGCGGCCGAAATCGATGACCACGATGCGATCGCAGAGGCTCAGTACCAGGCCCATGTCGTGGTTGACGAGCAGGACGCTCACGCCCCGGCCGGGCAGCGCGGCGACCCGCTCACCGAAGGCCAGGCTCTCGTCGTTGTCCAGGCCCGCAGCGGGCTCGTCCATCAGCACCAGCCGGGGGCGCATGGCCAGCGCACGGGCCACGCCGACCAGCTTGCGGCGGCCGTGCGACAACTGGCCGGGCATCTGGCCGGCCACGTCTTCCAGCCCGCAGGCGTCCATGGCCCAGGCCACGTTCTCGTTGCGGCGGGTGCGCGGCGGCGCGACCAGGTCGCGGAGCACCGACCACGCTGACGGCTGCTCCGCCGCCACCAGGAGGTTCTCTTCGACCGTGAGGTCGTCGAAGAGCTCGACGGACTGGAAGGTGCGGATCAGCCCCCGGCGTGCGATCGCGTACGGGCGCGCTCCCCGCAGCGGCGCCCCGGCGAAGGTGACCTGGCCGCCGGCCGCCGGGTGGTAGCCGGTCAGCGCGTCGATCAGCGACGACTTGCCGGCCCCGTTGGGGCCGATCAGGCCGACGATCTCACCCTCGGCCACGGTCAGGCTGACCCCGTCCACGGCGGTCACGCCGCCGTAGGTCACGCGCAGGTCCTCGACCACGAGCAGGTTGTTCATCCGGGCGCTCCGGAGTCAGTTACTGAGTTACCGGGGGATACTTTGGTACCGAGGGTACTTTCACTGTATGAAATCGACTTTAGTGTCGCTGTTGACGGTAACCCTCCCGTAACCGTCCTGTCCAGGATCGAAATAGAACCGATATGGCCGCAGAGCGGCGAAAGTCCCGCCGGCCAGCAGGACGGCGGGACTCAGGTCCGAAGGTGTTCGGGCTGGGGAGGCTGAGGCTCAGTCTTTCCCCGGCCCACGGTGCACGGGCGCCCGGCCTGGGGGCTGGGACGGGTGCGGCCGATCGGGCAGGGCCGGGACGTCCCGGGTCTCCGGCTGGCCCGGCGTCACGCTGACCGGCGTGCCGTGGTGGGAGATCTGCAACGGCGGCCCGTCGCCGTCGACGAGGTAGGTGACGCTGGCCGGCCCGACCTCGACCCGCAGGTGGCGCCCGCGCAGCATGACGGTGAACGTGAGCCGGGTCAGGGCCGGGGGCAGCCGCGGCGCAAAGCAGGGCGGCTGGCCGGGCCGGTACCGCATCCCGCCAAACCCCTGCACCAGGGCGATCCACGACCCGGCCAGCGCCGCGAGGTGCAGGCCGTCGCGGGTGTTGTGCTCCAGGTCATCGATGTCCATCAGGGCCGTCTCGGCCAGATAGTCGTAGGCCAGGTCCAGGTGACCGGTCTCGGCCGCGATGACCGCCTGGCTGGACGCGGACAAGGACGAATCCCGGACCGTGAGCGCCTCGTAGTAGGTAAAGTTCCGGTCCTTCTCCTCGACGGTGAACGCGTCCGGGAAAAGCTGCATGGCCAGCACCAGGTCGGCCTGCTTGACCACCTGCTTGCGGTACAGGTCGAAGTAAGGGAAATGCGCCAGCAGCGGATACTGATCCGGCCCGGTGGCGGCGAAGTCCCAGACCTGATGCTCGGTGAACCCTTCGGCCTGGCAGTGCACGCCCAGCTTGTCGTCGTACGGCAGCACGATCCGGTCCGCCGCGGTGCGCCAGCCCGCCACCTCTTCGGGGGAGACATGCAGTTCCGTGGCCCGCTGCGGGTGCCGCTCCGCGGCGTCGGCCGCGGCCCGCAGGTTGTGCTGGGCCATCAGGTTCGTGAAGATGTTGTTGTCCGCGATGGCGCTGTACTCGTCTGGGCCGGTCACCCCGTCGATCCGGAAGCTGTCGCTGGCGTGGCCGAGCGAGAACCACAGCCGCGCGGTGTGCACCAGCAGGTCACATCCGGTCTCGCCGTCGAACTTGTCGTCGCCGGTGGCGTCGACGTACCGGGCCACCGCATGGGCGATGTCCGCGTTGACGTGGAACGCGGCCGTCCCGGCCGGCCAGTAGGCCGAGCACTCGGCGCCGGTGATCGTGCGCCACGGGAAGGAGGCCCCCCGCAGGCCGAGCTGGCTGGCCCGGTCCAGGGCCCCGGGCAGGGTGCTGTGCCGCCAGCGCAACGCGTGCGCCGTGGCGTCGGGGATGGTGTAGGTCAGGACCGGCATCACGAACGTCTCGGCGTCCCAGAACGAGTGGCCGTCGTAGCCGTTCCCGGACAGGCCCTTGGCCGGGATGGGCCGCCCCTCGGCCCGGGCGCCCGCCTGCAGCACGTGGAACATGCCGAACCGGGTCGCCTGCTGGATCTCCTCGTCGCCCTCCAGCTCCACGTCCGCCCGGGCCCAGAAGTCGTCCAGATAGGCCCGCTGCTCGCCGAGGAGTCCGTCCCAGCCGGTTTGCTCGGCGACCAGCAGCGCGCCCTCCACCTGGTCACGCAGGGCGGGCCGGGACCGGGACCGGGACCAGCCGTAGGCCACGAACTTGACCAGCCGGAGCGGCTGACCCTCCTCCAGCCGGGCCCCGATAGTCAGCCGGGCCAGGTCCGGCTCAGTCTCCGTCCAGGAGTGCGTGGCCTCCTGGCAGTTCACCACGTGGCGCATGGCGGCGGCCACCGTGAGGCCGCTGCGCTTCGTGCGGTGCATCAGCCCGGCCTGGCCGTCGCGGCTGCCGTTCTCTATCCCCTCCAGCGGCGCTTCGAGCGCCGCCGCGACCCGGGGATCGCCGCTGATCGGGGGCAGCTCCTCGTTGGTGACCAGCTCGGACTGCACCACCACGCGGACCGGTCCGTCCAGCGACTCGACCTGGTAGCTGACGGCGGCGATCGACCGCTGGGTCAAGGAGACCAGCCGGACCGAGCTCACCCGGACCCGGCGGCCGGCCGGCGAGACCCAGTCGGCCCGCCTGGTTAGCGTGCCGGCCCGGAAGTCGAGCACCCGCTCGTGATGCAGCAGCTCGCCGTAGCGGATGTCCAGCGGCTCGTCGTTGACCAGCAGCCGGATCAGCTTGCCGTTGGTGACGTTGATCACTGTCTCGCCGGACTCCGGGAAGCCGAAGCCGGCCTCGGCGTAGGGCAGCGGGCGCGCCTCGTACACGCCGTTGAGGTACGAGCCGGGCAGGCCGTGCGGCTCTCCCTCGTCCAGGTTGCCCCGCCACCCGACATGTCCGTTGGACAGCGCGAACAGCGACTCGGTCTGGGCCAGCATGTCGGCGTGCAGTGCGCATTCCCGCAGGCTCCACGGCTCGACCGGGAACGCCGGATGCTCGATCACAGCGCCCAGCCTACGAGCTAGCGACCCGTGAGAGAGCCACGTCGTGCCCAGCCCGTAGCGTTGGCGTCGTGACCGCACCAGAGGACGGCCAGCAGCTTCCGGCCATCCCGGCCTCAGCCGGGGCCATGATCTTTGACCCGGCTGGACGCCTGCTCATCCTCAAACCGGTCTACAAGTCCGGCTGGACCATCCCCGGCGGCGTGATGGAGACCGGCGAGACGCCCTGGTCGGCCTGCCAGCGTGAGGTACGTGAGGAATCTGGCCTGGTCGTACGGCGCGGCCGCCTCGCATGCGTGGATTTCCGGCCGCCGCGCCCCGGCAAGCCGGGCGGGCTGCGGTTCCTGTTCGACTGCGGCGCGCTGCCCGAGGAGAGTCTCGCGGCGATCGTGCTGCAGCCGGAGGAGATCTCGAAGTACCGGATCGAGCCGCTGCCCACCGCCCTGGACCTGCTGCGCAAGCCCATCCGGCGGCGGGTGAGCGCGGCCATTGGGTCCGGCGGCCCGGGGTCAGGTGGCCCGGGGTCAGGTGGCCCGGGGTCAGGCGGCCCGGGGTCAGGCGGCCCGTGCTACCTGGAGAACGGCCGGCCGGTGCCGGGGGTCGGGTGCTAGTCCCCCGGGACCGATACCACGGGACCGTGCGCGTGGCTCAGGACGGCGTGGGTGACCGAGCCGACCCCCCGGGCGTGCGGCTCACCGGGCCCGTGCCGTCCCAGCACCACCAGGTCCGCCCGGGCGGACGAGCCGGCCAGCACCCGGCCCGGGTGCGCGTGCATCACTTCCGAGCGGGCTTCCACCTCGGGGAACTTCTCCCGCCAGGTGGTGACCGCGCTCTCCAGGCGGCTGTTCTCCTCGGCCTGGTCTTCCCTGCGCCCGGAAAACGCCCCGGACCTGGCGTGCACGGCGACCAGCCGGGCCTGGCGCAGCGCCGCCTCCTGGAAACCGAATTCCAGGGCCGCCGCGGCCTGGCCCGGGTCACGGACGCCCACCACGATCTCGCGGTCTGCGGTCGTGGTCTCCTCACGCGCTACCACCACCGGAACCGGCGCGTTGGTCGCGACGTACCTGCTCACCGAGCCGAGGATCAGCGCACTGAATCCGCCGGAGCCGCGCGACCCCAGCACCAGCATCGAGGCGTCGGGCGCGAGCCCGATCAGGACCTCGTCCGGGGATCCGGTCATCTGCTGGGTGTCGACGGACAGCGCCGGCGCTACCGCCGCAGCCCGCTGCGCGGCCACGGCCAGGGCCTGGCTCATGGAATGCTCGATCGTGCCCGCCACCGTGTCCGGGTTGGCCGGGTTGGGAGACATCCGCGGTGGCAGCACCGCGATCGTCACGATCCGCAGCGACGTCCCGCGGAGCACGGCCTCCCGGGCCGCCCATTCCACCGCCCGCAAGGACTCCTGCGAGCCGTCTGCCCCCGCGATTACTGGCTTCGTCGCCATGCTGTCCTCCCAGCGCCCGTCCCTTTGCTCTGCTCTTTACCCAGTCTGGTCCCTCGGGTCCCACCGGTGACGGTCAGATCCCCAGGAACTCCCGGTGCTGCCAGGCCAGCCGGAGCAGGGCCTGCCCGGCGGTCTGGACCGGCTCGGCGCCGCCGGTGTAGCGGGTCACGCTCGCCTCGGTGAACGGGATCGCGGCCGAGCCGTCCTGGGTGACCACCCGCCCCTCGGCGTTCTCGCCGACCAGCCCCCGGAACACGCGGTCGAACACGGCGGCCTCGAACACGGCCACGGTCAGGATGTCGGTGGCCAGCGTCAGCGGGTTGACCCCCAGCCCGAGGCAGCTGACCCGCAGGGTGCCCGCGGCCCGGGCCTCGGCCAGCTCGCGGTGGAACGGCCAGCGCCCGTAGTCCAGCCGACCGCCGCGGTTGGGGTACTCCTCGGACCCGCCGAGCAGTTCCTCGCTGAACTCCCGGGTCATACAGCGCCACAGGCTGAAGTCGTGACGCTGCGCGGCCCGCGCCGCCGAGATCGGCTGGAAGATGCCTGCGGGCATCACCTGGTACAGGCCTCCCGCGTGGTTGACCCGGGCCGGGTCCCGCCAGTGCAGCAAGAACGAGGCCGAGCCGTCACGGGCGCGGCGCAGGGTCAAGGTGGTGACGGCGGTGAGCGCGGAGCGGTGCGGCAGCGCGCACGGATCACCCACCGAGGCCCGCAACGGCAGGGCGGCCAGAGCCGGAGTCCCTCCCGACACCCAGGCCGCAGTCAGCTCGTGCCCCACGGCCGCGCCCACGTTCACCGCGTCGAAGTAACGGGACGGGCCGAACCGCAGCCGTGGGCGGCCCGAATGTCCGCGCCGCCCAGCTCCGCGTCCAGCAGCCGGTAGCAGACCCGGTTCTCGAACAAGGCAGGCCGGTCCAGGGCCTCGATCGCCGCCGAGTATCGTGGGGTAGGCCAGTCCGGTCCCCGTCTCGCGGCAGCACGTGCGCGGCGGCCGCGGCGCCCGGCGCCACGGCGGGCGGCGGCGGGTTGGCGACCCAGCTGAGGGGCACGTCCGCGAGGTCCAGCGGGGTGGCGGGCAGCCATTCCGGCCAGCACAGCAGGTCGGTGCCGGCCACCCGGGGCAGATCCGGGTACAGCCCGGCGGCCGTCGCGGCCAGCACCGTCCGGTGCTCGTTGAGCAGGCGCCTGACCCGGCGCCACTGGGCTGGCGCTTCCCCCCTAGCCTGGTCCATACGCACGGTTCCCCCTCTACCCCTTCTGGAGTCATCAGCATGCGTCAGCCGTTGCTGCAGATCATCATCGGCAGTACCCGCCCAGGCCGGGTCGGCCCGTCTGTGGCTGAGTGGATCACCGCCAGCGCCCAGGCGCACGGTCACTTCGCGGTCGAGGTGGTGGACCTGGCCGAGGTCAACCTGCCGATGTTCAACGAGCCCCGGCATCCGCGGCTGCAGCAGTATGAGTACCAGTACACCAAAGACTGGAGCGCCACCATCAGCCGGGCGGACGCGTTCATCTTCGTGATCCCGGAGTACAACTACGGGTTCAACGCGGCCGTTAAGAACGCGATCGACTACCTGAACCACGAGTGGCACTACAAGCCGGCCGGGTTCGCCAGCTACGGCGGCGTGGCGGCCGGTACCCGGGCGGTGCAGATGCTCAAGCAGGTGCTGACCACGCTCAAGGTAACCCCGCTCTTCGAGGCGGTGAACATCCCGTTCGTGCAGCAGTTCCTGGACGAGAACAAGAAGCTGCAGCCCAACGAGGTCATGACCGAGGCGGCGACCGCGATGCTGGACGAGCTGGCCCGGGTGGAAGCGGTGCTGCAGCCGCTGCGTGAGCCGGAGGCGCCGGAGCCGGCCGAGCCCGAGACCGAGGACATCGACCCGGAGGCCGAGCCGGCCCGGTCCAGCTGAACCA